>JALOAI010000059.1 GCA_023228945.1 Pigmentiphaga sp.
TCATGGTTTTCCGGTCAGTCTTCATGATGAGCGCGGCGACGGCTTCGATCTTTCGCTTCTGTTCCTGCCCAGCGAGGTGACCTCCGATGAGGATGACGCGCTGATCGGCGACTGGGTGTGGGGCCACTGGGAAGGCCGCGAAACCGTCGCCTACCACGGCGGCAGCTGGAGCTACGGGTCGAACGCGGGTCTCTTCTATCTGTACCTGCACAGCGCCCCTTCGAACTCGACCGCGTACATCGGTGCCCGCCTCGCAAAGGTGATCTGACCTCTGCCTCCCGAGTTCTGATGGTCCGCCGATAGGCGGGCCGTCACTCCGGCGAAACCGCGAAAGCGGTCTGCGGATACGGGCAACCCGCACTGATGAGCCAGCCCAGCGAGAGAGGAGAGTTTGCCATGCAACGGCAGATGCAGTTCTCTGATGTATATCCCGCCGCGCGCGACACCGAGACCAGCCGCGCGGCCGCCGCGTCGGTCGCACCCAGCGCGGCCCGCGTGCGCTCCATGGTGATGAACGCCATCCGGGCATCGGCCCAGGACGGCCTCACCGCCGACGAGGCGGCCGGCCGCATCGGCATGTCGATCCTTACCGTCCGGCCTCGGGTGTCCGAGCTGGGCAAGGCCGGCGCGATTGTGGATGCCGGTATTCGTCGCCCCAACCAGTCCGGCCGGCGCGCCATCGTCTGGAGGGCGCGGGCATGAGCCAGTCCATCAAGGCGATCCACGTCTGCCGCCGCCAGGTGGTCGGACTGGAGGATGAAACCGACTGGCGCGACTTCCTTGAGAACGTCTCCGGCTCCCGATCCGTCAAGGAGATGAGCGAGCGGCAGCGCGAGAAGGTGATCGCCGAGCTGCGCAAGCGCGGCGCGAAGGCGGCGCGGCCGTTCCGCAAATCCGACAAGCCGCACGTCCGCAAGGTCTTCGCGGTCTGGGGCGATATGTGCCGCGAAGGCATCCCCGACAAGGCGAACCGCGACGGCCTCCGTGCTTTCGTCGCTCGGGTCACCAGGCGCGATGATCGGCCGGATGGCGTCGGCGATCCCGAATGGCTCGACCCCGCCGATGCGCGGATGGTCACCGAGGCCCTCAAGTCGTGGCGCGGCCGCGAGATGGCAAAGAGAAAGGCAGGATGATGAGCGAAATTGCAGGGCTGAATATCGAGGTTTCATCCGGTGCCGATCATGTCGCCATGAATGTTCACTCGGGCGGCGTTGCCGTCCAGGTGGTGCTGACGCGGGAGACGGCGATCGCGCTGGCCGAGGTTCTCGCCCGCTCGGCCGGACAGGAGGCAGGCGATGAAGAGTGATCTTGTCGACCTCACTGTCCAAATCCACGCCCGCACCGAGCGGTCGATCCTCGTCTCTGATGATGGCGATCGCGAAGGCGCGGTCTGGTTGCCGCTCGCCCATGTCGAGGTCGCGGCCCAGGGAAAGCACCATGTCGTGACGATGCCGGAATGGCTGGCGCTGGACCGGGGGCTGATCTGATGGCTCGCCGCAAGAACAGGTCCTGGCGCGTCAAGGTCGACAAGGCCGGCCTTGCCCGGCTCGGCAGTGTGCTCGTGCCCAACCACGACGAGATGATGGCGGGCGGATACGTCATGTGCGCCACGTCCGGGCTTTGGCGCACCCGGCGCGGCACCTATACCGCCCGGCTCGCCTATCGGTGCGGCGATCGCACCATGAGCATCGTGCATACCATTCGCGGCATTCAGCCGGGGGCCGGCGATGTCTGACGATCCGGTCCTGGATGAGCTGGACGATCTGCCTCCGACCCTTCGGCGTATCGCCGAGGTGGCCGGGATGACGGCGGCCGTCCAGCTCGCCCATGACCATGGCGGAACCGAGATCTATATCCGCAAGAAACTCGACGGCGACCATATCCTTGTGCGCTCGGTCGGGATGCGGGCCGCCGCCCTGATCCTCGACGCCCTCGGTGCCGGGGCGCTTGAGGTTCCGCTGGGGCCGAGCTGCTATGGCCGCCAGCTCTCCCGCTCGATCGCCTCCCGCCTTGCGGCCGGCCATTCTGAAAGCCAGATCGCGCGCGCCCTCGGTTGCCATATCCGCACCGTGCGCCGCCATCGCGCCAACCTGCCGACATCGCAGCTCGACCTGTTCGAGTGATCTTGCGCGGCCGCGCTTTTCCGTACATCGTAAGCGAGGAATGCCGGAACCCCGGACGGCTGTCCGGGTGTGAGCTGGCCACCGCATTGGGCACGCTGATTTGCAAATGAGTGCAAATCGAGCCGGGACCAATGACCACCATCGAAATCCAGCGACAGCTTGCGGCTCTCGGCTTCGATCCGGGACCGATCGACGGCATCACAGGCCCGCGCACCCGCGCCGCCATCCGCGCCTTTCAGTCCTCTCGCGGGCTTCTGGTGGACGGGATCGTCGGGCCGCAGACGCGGGCCGCCTTCGTCGCCGCCCGTCCGTCGTCATCGCCAGCTGCACCGTCCTCGTCTCCGGCCGCCTCGATCGTGCCGGCGGCCTGGATGCCGCGCGCCGCCATGCGCCGCGTGCATCTGCACTGGACGGCCGGAGCCTATGGCGCGAACGGCCTCGACCAGAACGCCTATCATCTCCTGATCGACGGCACCCCGAAGCTCGTGCGCGGCAAGTGGCCGATCAGCGCCAACGTCAATTGCCCGCGCGGTGCTTATGCCGCGCATACGCTCAACGCCAACACCGGCGCGATCGGCGTCTCGATCTGTTGCATGGGCGGCCCCGGCGTGAACATGGCGAACCATGGCGCGTGGCCGATGAAGCGCGAGCAGTGGGAAATGGCCGTGCAGGCCGTCGCCGAGCTTTGCCGCTTCTATTCCATCCCCGTCACCGACAAGACGGTGCTGACCCACGCCGAGGTGCAGCCGAACCTCGGCATCCGCCAGAACGGCAAGTGGGACATCGCCACCCTGTCCTTCGATCGCTCTTTCGACACCGCGCGCAAGGTGGGTGACCGCCTGCGCCGCGAGGTCGCTGCCCGCCTTTGAACCGGAGAAGACACCGATGCCCCTCAAGCTCCCCTTCGCCTTCCTGATCGCCGCGCTTCTCGTCGTTGCATTCGTGGCCTTCTCATCCGCGTCCGCTATGGCAGCCGACAACGCCATCTCGCTCGCGCCGGCCATTGATCTGGCAGGCCCCTACATTGTGTCGATCCTGGCGGCGGTCATCGCCGCGCTGCTCGGCTGGATGTCCAAACGCGTCAACGACTGGCTGGGCTTCGAGATCGACGGGCGAAACCGGGAGGCGCTCCATAGCGCCGCCATGACCGGCCTCGACCATGCCATCTCGATCCTGCGGGCGCGCGGCGAGAAAATCGAGATCGATGTCCGCTCGCCCATTGTCGCCAATGCGGTCGATTGGGTTTTGACGAAGGGCGCGCCCGGAGCTGTCCAGCGGTTCAATCTCACGCCGGCCGATGTCGAGGCGATCGTGGTCGCCAAGCTCAATCAGGTCCTGAAATGATCGAGGCGATCATCGCCTTTCTGGTCGGCCTCCTGGCGCGCATCGCCCAGGACTTCATTGCCGACCATCGCCGTCAGGCCGCCGACAAATGGCAGGGGGAAGTCAATGACAGGATGCTTGAGGCCGGGACCGATCGCCCTCGTGATCGCGGCGAGCTTGTTGGCCGGATGCGTGACGGGACCTTCTAGCGTGGCCTGTGTTCCGGTGGCGGCCTATCCCGCCGCCTTTCTCGATCGCGCCGCCGATGAGGTCGAGCACCTGGCGGACGGCAGTGCGGTCGAGCAGATGCTGGCTGACTACCAGGTGATGCGCGCGCAGGCGCGCGCCTGCGCCGCCAGCCGGCCGGGTTGAGGTGGGGAAATGGTGATGCGGAAATACCATGATCGGGCAGCGGCCGAGCGCCGCCGCCTTCTCATCGTTCAGTGGTGCATGGTCGCACTCTTTATTATGGCGCTGATCGCGCTGGTCACGCTCGACGCCAGCCTTGCGCCGCGCGCAGGGGGTGGCGCATGACGTTCGATACGATCCTGCCATATCTGCCGCTGCTCAACGTGGTCATCATTCCGGTGGTCGGATGGCTCCTGCGCGTCTTCAAGCAGGGCCTCGTGTCCAAGGAGGATTTGGGCGTTCACACCAACCGGCTCACCGCGCTGGAGCGGCGCACCGACCTGATCGACCGCGACCTCAAGCATCTGCCCGACCAGCATGATCTGGCGCGGCTCAAGGATGCGATCGCCGCGCTGGCCGGCGACAGCAAGGCCCAGACGCAACAGCTGCGCGCGGTATCCACCGCGCTGTCGCGGATCGAGGACTATTTGTTGAAGGCTGCAAAATGAGCTTCAAGGATTTCGTCACTGAGGATCGAAGGCTTTTCATTCTGCGCCTGCTCGTGGACATCGGCGGCAGCGGCAACGAGAGCGTCGTCTATGACGGATGCCGGGCGGCCGGCCACCGGCGCGGTGTCACCCGTGACGTGGTGCGCGCCGATCTGGAATGGCTGCGCACGCGCCACCTGGTCATCTTCGAGTGGTACGAGGATACGGTCCTGGTCGCGGTCCTCACCTCGCGCGGCGCTGATGTCGCCAGCGGCGATGTCGAGGTCGAGGGTGTCAAGCGCCCCACCTCCTTCCGGTGACCGGCATGGGTCGCCAGTCTTCCATCCGCCGCCTTCCCGCCGAGGTCCGCGAGCTGATCGGCGATCTGCGCGAGCGCGGCCGCACGATCGATGAGGTGCTGGAGAAGCTGCGCGAGCTGGACGTTGAGGTCTCGCGCTCGGCGCTCGGCCGCCACGTCAAGCAGCTCGACGCGATCGGAGCCGAGATCAGGCGTTCCCGCACCATCGCCGAGGCGCTTGTCCGGCGCTATGGCGAAGCGCCCGAAAGCCGCACGGCCAGGCTCAATATCGAGCTGATGCACGCCTTCATCAACAAGCTGATGATTTCCGAGGATGGCGAGATCGTCTCGCTCGACGCCAAGGAGGCCATGTTCGTGGCGACCGCGCTCCAGAAGCTCGCCCAGGCGTCCAAGCAGGACCTCGACCGCGAGGCGGTGCTGCGCCAGGAGTTCGCCCAGAAAATCGATCGCAAGCTCGCCGAGGCCGAGGCCGAGCTGGCCGATGCCGAAACCGGCGCTGCCGATCCAAAGGCGGTGCTGCGCCGCATCCGCGAAGATGTCTACGGGATTTTCTCATGAGCGGCCCCGCTGTCCCGCTGCACGGTTTCCAGCGCCGGTGGTTCCTCGATCGGTCCCGCTTCAAGATCGGCATGTTCGCTCGCCAGACCGGCAAGACCTTCACCACCACCCTGGAGATCGTGGACGATTGCTTCGAAGCGTTCACGCTCGGGCAGCGCCGCCGCTGGGTCATCCTTTCGCGCGGCGAGCGCCAGGCGAAGGAGGCTATGGATGAGGGCGTGAAGGTCCATGCAAAGGCTTATCAAATGGCCTTTGAGGAAAACGAGTATGAGATCGAGGGCGCGGGCGATGTGCGCTACAAGGCGCTTGAGGTCACCCTGCCGGGCGGCTCGCGCATCACGGCACTGCCCGCCAACCCGGACACGGCGCGCGGCTTCTCGGCTTCCGTGTTTCTCGATGAGTTCGCTTTCCACCATGACAGCCGGGCGATCTGGAAGGCGCTCTTTCCGGTCATCTCGGCCGGCCATCGCATCCGCGTGGTCTCGACGCCGAACGGCAAGGGCAACAAGTTCTACGAGCTGATGACGGCCGACGACGCCGAGGCGTGGTCGCGTCACATTGTCGATATCCACCAGGCGGTCGCCGATGGCCTGCCGCGCGACATAGATGAGCTGCGCGCCGGTATCGCCGACGAGGATGCCTGGGCGCAGGAATACGAGCTGCAATGGCTGGACGAGGCCAGCTCCTGGCTTCCCTATGATCTGATCCTTGGCGTCGAGAGCGGGATGGCCGGCGACCCTGATGGCTATCAGGGCGGGCCGTGCTTCATCGGCAATGACATCGCCCGGCGCAATGACCTCTGGGTCGCCTGGGTCTGGGAGCAGGTCGGCGACACCTTCTGGGCGCGCGAGATCGTGACGCTCAAGAACGCCAGCTTCTCCGAGCAGGAGGATCGCCTGCACGAGCTGATGGTCCGTTACAACCCGGTGCGGCTGGTCATGGACCAGACCGGCATGGGCGAAAAGCCGGTCGAGGATGCGCAGCGCCGCTATGGCGAGCTGCGCGTCGAGGGCGTCATCATGACGCCGGCCCGCCAGCTCGATATGGCCACCAACGCCAAGCAGCTGTTTGAGGATAAGCGCGTCCGCATCCCGGCCGGCGACCCGGTGCTGCGCGCGGACCTGCACAAGCTCAAGAAGACGGTCGGGCCGACCGGCCATCCACGCCTCGTCGCCGATCGGGATGCTGCCGGCCACGCCGACCGGACCTGGGCGGCCTTCATGGGGCTGGCCGGGGCATCCGATGGCGTCATCGAATACGGCTATCGGCCCGCGCCGAAGCTGCACAAACTGTCCGGCTACGATGAGGATGACGATCGCGCCATGCAGGTCGGGCCGAGGTTCGGAAGAAGGGGTGCATGGTAATGGCGCAGCTGCTCGATCAGTGGGGTCAGCCGGTCCAGATCAACAGGCTCCGCGAGGAACAGGCTGCGCCCTCGCTCGCCAGCGTTCGCCAGGTTGTCGGCGGTCACCCGGCGCAGGGCCTGACGCCGGCCAGGCTCACCGGCCTCCTGCGCAACGCCGAGCAGGGTGACGCGATCGCGTATCTGGAGCTGGCCGAGGAGATGGAGGAAAAGGACCTCCATTATCTCTCGGTGCTCGGCACCCGCAAGCGCGCCGTCGCCCAGCTCGAAATCACCGTCGAGAGCGCCTCGGACGAAAAGGCCGATGTCGAGAATGCCGACCTCGTGCGCGACTGGCTGCGCCGCGAGGAGCTTGAGGATGAGCTGTTCGATATTCTCGACGCGATCGGCAAGGGCTTCTCGGTCACCGAGATCATGTGGGAGATGTCGGCGAAGCAATGGTGGCCGGCGCTGCTCAAGCACCGCGATCCGCGCTGGTTCGAGTTCGACCGCGAGGATGGCGAGACGCTCTATCTGCGCGGCGAAGGCGGGCCGGAGCCGTTGCAGCCGTTCAAATATGTCCGGCATTTCAGCAAGGCGAAGTCCGGCATCCCGATCCGGGGCGGCATCGCGCGGGCGGCCGCATGGGCATATCTGTTCAAGAATTACGACCTCAAGGACTGGGTGACCTATATCGAGGTCCATGGCCAGCCGCTGCGCGTCGGCAAATACCACACCGGCGCGACCGAGGCCGACAAGGAAATCCTCCTGCGCGCCGTCGCCAATATCGGCTCGGACGCCGCCGCCATCATCCCGCAGAACATGCTGATCGAGTTTGTCGAGGCGGCCAAGCAGGGCGGCGCGACCGACCTTTACGAAAAGCTCGCCGACTGGCTCGATCGCCAGGTGTCCAAGGCCGTGCTCGGCCAGACGCTGACCACCGAGGTGTCGTCCGGCTCGCTGGCGGCCGCCAAGGTCCATGAGGATGTGCGCCGCGACATCATGCGCTCGGACGCCCGCCAGCTCGCCGCCACCATCAACCGCGATCTGGTCAGGCCGCTGATCGACCTCAACCGGGGGCCGCAGGAAAACTATCCGCGCATCGTCATCGGCCTGCCGTCCAACATCGACATGAAGCAATATGCCGAGGCGGTCGGCCAGCTGGTCGATCGCGGCATGAAGGTCGAGCAGTCCGTGGTGCGTGACAAGCTCGGCCTGCCTGAGCCGGAGCCCGATGCCGACCTGCTGACGCCGCCGGGGCAGGCCGCGCCCGAGGTGTCGGCCCCGATCCATTCCGCCAGGCCGGCGCGGGTCGCCCGCCACTCGGCCGATCAGATCGATCACCTGGTCGACCAGGTCGCCGACGAATGGGAGGAAGTCATGGAGCCGATGGTCACGCCGGTGCGCGAGCTGCTGGCCGACGCCGGCTCGCTCGAAGAGGCCCGCGATCGCCTGGCCGAGCTGATTTCCACCATGGACACCTCGGCCCTTGAGGAGGTGCTGTTGCGCGCGGGCTTCCCGGCCCGCCTCGCAGGCAGGCTGGAGGCTGATCTTGGCCGACGAAATCGAACTTGAGCCGCTCGCGCCGCAGGAGGCGATCGACGCCTTCCGCCGCAAGGG
>JALOAI010000034.1 GCA_023228945.1 Pigmentiphaga sp.
TTCACCCCGCCGCCGGCGCCGCCGCTTGGGGCTCCGGTAACGGCGCCGAGACTGCCCGTATAGAGCACTAGGGCAGTAACGCCGGATCCCACGAACGTTCCGCCCTGATCGGGTGCCCAGCCGATTTGCCCCTGTCCCGTACCGCTGTTCACGACTCGCGCGGGGCGCGTGCGGATCGTCTGAGAAACCCCGTCGATCAGCGCTGAGTATTCCGTATCGCCGGGAAGATACCAGCGCACTTCGTACGTGACTCTCAGCTCGTATTCGTCCGTCTTCGTAATGGTGGTGGGATCCCCCAGCTCGTCTTTGATAAGCTGGCGAGCGAACATCGTCCCGCCCGAAGACGCGCTGAAGAAGCCGATCTCCGCCAGCGTGGCGTTCGCCTGAGCCGTCGTGAAGACTCGAGTGCGCTTCCACCACGTATAGGCGAGCCCGCCATCTACCCCGCGCTCTTCAGCGAAGCCCCCGGTGCTGTTGGTTCGAATCACCTGAGCATCCAGCGCGGTCTGCCCCACCGCCGGCGCGGAATTCCCGGTGCCGACGCCACAATACGACGTCATGGCGCCGATCGTGGAAGAGCCGATGCCGTCCAGCCCCGCATCCGTAATGAGATTCGGGAACGTCAACGATCTCGCAATCAGACCGGTGCGCGCGTGCACCAGCTCCGCCGTCATGATCCCCTGGATCCGCGCCTTCGGAGCGCGCAGCTCCCCTTCGATCAGGCGGCGCCGATGGATGAACGGGGCTTCGGGGATCCAGATTCTTTTCATGGTCACACCGTCACGGTGGAAACTTGCTCCAGAAGCCCAGCGGGCTCGATGCTAGGAATGTCCTGCGGCGGCGCCACGATAACGTAAACGATCGTCTCTGCTTCTATCAGCAATCCCGCAATATCCAATGCTTCAATGTCATATGCGGGGTACGTGATAACAAGATCTTCAGCCGATGCCGCCTGCAGCGTGCCCGCCGGCTCCACGTTCTCCGGATCGATCAGCCCTGCCCACCCTGGCGCGGAATCGAATTCCGTAGCGATCCGCATGAACAGATCCATCGTAATCGCCTGCAGCAGCAAGCCGCCGATATCCAGAAAGCCTTCGTGGTCGTCCTGAGCGAGAATGTACGTCACCGTCTCAGCGAATCCCAGCTCCCCTTCCACCAGCACTTCCGAGCGCGGCCGATAGGGGTAGGGAACCGTCTCAATCACGATCAGCTTGTAATTCCCAGCGATATCTTTTTGTGAAGCGAAGACATGCAGCCGATAGTCTACCGCTTTCGCTACTTCTTCGATGTAGAGATCCGTGGAATCGCCGACGACTACCAGCTCTCCCGTTTCGACGTCTGCCCAGCGATCCAGCGGCAGATCATGCGGCGTTGCGAACAGCTCAGCCTGCGTACGCCACTGAGGAAACCCAGCGAAATCGTTGATGTAGAAGAGCAGGATTTCCGACTCTCCCAAGCTCTGCGGATCGTCCAACAGAAGCCGCGGCGTGCGCCCTTCTCCGATCTCTTCGAATACGTAATTCCCCGCAACCGGGCTGAACCAGTAGAGCCAAAGCTGATTTCCCGGCCGCTCAGCGACTACCACGGCGCCGCCGTTCTGATCGAACGCGAGATCTATTTCGTAAATCTCAGAAATCGTGAAGCTGAACAGCTCGAATTCTGGCTCCCATCCGTCCTGCGGCGCACCGATCGGCTCTTTCGAGCGCTGCACGTAGACCTTCCCCAGCAGGTTATCGACGCGGATCCGCCATACACGGTGCAGCAGCCCCATGGACGTATCGGAGAGATCATTCGGCCCGATCGACCACGAGATAAGGTAGTCCAGCGACAGCGCACCCGGCCGGCGCGTAGACGAAGTGCCGTCGTACGACTCGTGGCCGGACTGGAACTCTTCAGACATGGCTCAGCCTAGATCCTGCCAGCGGCGGAGCATTTCTTCGATCCCATGGTGCGAAATGCGCTCAGGACCGCCGGCGATCCGGTACGCGACCCTATCCTGCCCCACTACCACGATCGCGTCCTGTACGCGCGCCAGCGTGTTCGGAAGGATCCCCTGGCTGAAGGATCGGCCCTGAGATCGAAGGAACGGCTGATCGGCGTCCCCGGTGGCGTACCATGACTCCGTGCTGCTCTGCCCGAAGATCCATAGATGATCGCCCACCGCCATGATCCCAACGATATCGTCAGGCTCGCTCTCCGCGCTCGAGAAATCCAGCGCGCCTACTTCCGTCTCGCCTGGATGGATCCAGTAGAATTTATGAGAATTCGCTTGGGATCCAATCACGTAGCTCGCAAGCGTGGTGAGATCCGAGAAGACGACGCCTTCCGGAACGACACTCGTGTTCAGCCCACCGACCCCGGTGTAATACTGAAGCGTCTCGCCGTCCGTAATGAAGATCGCCTGCCATTCCGGAATCGAAACGCTCGTCATGACGGGATAGCCATTCCCCGCCACGGTTCCCGCGATCAGCAGCGGAGCATCCACGCCATTGTAGCGGTAGAACTCCTGGCCCGACACGATGAACAGATCCCCGTCGAACACGCCTTTTTGCGTGTAGAGCGCGCGGATCGGCCCGTCGCCTACTTCCAGAAGAAGCTTCGTTCCGGGGCGGGAAAGCAGCGCGACATTCTCCGCCGACGTCGGATTTTGCTCGAAAAACCGGTTCTCCATCCGGATTTCGGGCATCTTCCCGTACGGGCGGCTGTACGCGCCAATTCCCAGCGGAATCTGAGCCATGATCCTAGATCTCGGGGAAAGCCTGCGTCTCGGCTACCGGGTACGCTTCGGTCTGCTTGTAACGGTGCTTCGCCCGGCCGATCATGTCCACGAACCGCGCAATGACAGATTCATCCATCTTCACGCCGTACCGCGGAGCAATCCGGATTGCGAGCCCCGTCACGAAAAGATCATCGAATTCTTCGGGCAGCGGCATGGGATCGTCAGCTACCAGCGTCTTGAGCTGGATCCAATCGCCGAGATCCGCACGGTAGAACCACGTGCGCTTCCCATCCGCCGGCGGGCTCCCCGAAATGCTCGCCTGCTGCTCGATCGTCCTACCGTTCCCGTCTAGCGTCAGCTCTGCAGTAGAGCCGACGTCTACGTACGAAATCCGCGCTCCATCCTGCGGATTCACCGGAAAGTAGATCGTCTTCGCCGAAGTGAGCGACACGATCATGCGAACGTTCCCTGGCGGATACACCCACGGCTCCGCACCCGAAGCAGCCGGCCCCGTAGGGGTAAGCTGCCATCGGACGGGAGCCGTGGGATACCCGACTGCAGGAGCGGGCCACTCCCGTACCAGCTCGCCCAGCTCGTGACCGAAGAACGAAGAAACCAGCCGATTGAGCAGCGGTATCGCTTCGGACACTTCCGCCGCGGTAGGAAGCTCCCCCACCGCAACGAAATTGCCCTCACGGTACGCCGAATTGACGATTTCCGATACCGTGCTCATGAATTCAGCCCTCGAGCTTGTTCAGCGCCGCTTCGATCTCGGCGTCGGTGGCGTCGTCGGAGATCTCGACGTCATGCTTGCGCAGCTCCGCGATCGCCTCTTCCCGCGTGACGATCTCGGCCTCTTCCGAAGCCTTGGCGCGCTCGCGCTCCACCAGCTCGAGAATCGTGCTGCGGGGCGTCTCGCGCTTCTTCTCCGCCTCTTCCACCTGATCCAGCGTGAACTTGCCCGACTCGAGCCCAGCGCGGATCTCCTTGACCGTACCGAGATCGTTGCTGTCGTCGCCGTTGCGATCGCGGCCCGTCCCGGTCTGCGCTTCCGTCCTGGCACCCGACTGCTGCTTCTCCGCCTGCTCCACCACGCTCCGATCCACCCGGATCAGGTTATCGGCCGCGGTGTTGCTGCCGGTGCGCCGGCGCTCTTCGATCTGCGCCAGCCGGATCCGCTCGCGTGCAGCGGCTTCGGCGCCCCTGGCATCGGCGAGCTGTTCGCGGCCCTGCTGCTGCTCCACCGCGAGATCCGTCATGCCGGAAACCTTCGACGGATGATCCACCCATCCTTCCGGCACCTGATCTTCGCTCTGGAACACGCGCGACTGCCCATCGGGACCGTAGCGCGTGGACGGCCAGTATGTCTTCTGCTTCGCCATTGCATCCTCCCCTGGTTTGAAGAAAAGGGCTCGGCCCCTCACGAAACCGAGCCCTCGCTACACGATTTCGAACAATCGTTCAGCCGTGGATTACGCCGGCAGTCCGCTGATACGGGTGCCGAGCCGCGGATCCACGTTCTTCGCACCGTAGATCATATCCCACCGGTGGATATGCTTCCCGGTGGCGATATCCGATCCACGCCAGTAGCGAATCGAAATCCCCGTCTCGGGATCCGTCGCGAAGCTGGAAGTGTCGCTCATGGGCGTCTCGAGACGAGCCGAGACGAGCTGAATGGCCTGCTTCTGCCACGCCGCGCGAACGGGCATGACGAGCCCCGCCGCTCCCATGAACGTGATTGCCGCGCCATCCGCCGGCACGGAATCGACCGTCGCGAACGCCTGATTCGTGTCCGCTTCGCCGCCGCCGGTGCCCGCCACGACGATCGGCGGGTAGATCTTCATGTTGTCGATCGCGCCGGTGCCGTCCGCGGTGTAATCCTCCATGACCACGAACTGCCGAAGGTACGGAAGCGTCTCGCCCGATCGGTTGTTGATCGCGTAGACGTCGGCGATGGTGAAGATCTCGCCCTTCTTCACGGTGGCGCCCGCAGCGAGCCCATCCATGTCGAATTCCTGATAGTCGAGATCCTTCACCGTCACGTAATTGACGTTCTGAGCAGCGCCGTTGACCACGGCGGCGCCGGAAGCTGCCCGCGTACCGGCGACGACCGACTTGATATGCTGGGAAGCATACGCATCGATCTCGCTCATGAGCGGGATCTTGGTCCGCTCGAGCGCCGTCCGATTCACGCCGCTGATGTTGCCGGCGAGCAGCGAAGCGCGGATGTTCTCCGCGTCACCGTAGGAGATCACGGCGTTCAGATCGGTGTTCGGCACCGACTGCTCCATGAGCCGCGTGTGCGCCGAAAGGAACTGCCCCGGCGTCTTGATCGTCTCGCCCGGCGTCCCCACGTGGGACGGGAAGAACTTCAGCATTTCGTGCAGGTACAGATCGACGTCGTGCGCCAGCGTCGAAGCGGCGCTCTTCATCGTCTCGCTCCGCATGAGCTGGTTCCAGCTCTGGACGGCTTCCAGATCCGTGACCGCGATATGCACGTTGCGGTAGCGGTCCACCGTCAGCGCCGTGGAGCCCGTCGCGATCGCCTGCTCGGCGAGCGTGGGGCCATCCTTGGCGATGAACTGCGGCGGGCGCTTCACATGAATCGTGAGCCCGTTCTGATCCGTCACCTTGTTGTTGAATCGGCCATCCACCAGCCGACCCATGACAAGGTTGTTCTTGAGAAGGAGCAGCATGACATTCGCATACTCCTTCGCGTTCAGGAACGTGTTCGCCATCGGCTTATCCTCCCTGGTTTGCTACCGCTTCGAACGACGCGAAATCGTCCGTATTGGCGGAGATCTTAGACCTGCCCCCGGATCCCCGCGCCGGCGCTACCGGTGGGGGTGCCTTGGGCGTTTTCGCCGGTGCAGTCTCGTCTTTGGCGTCTTCGCCGGGTGCGGCCGACTGCTCAGCCGAAAACTTCGCTTCGATCCGCCCGAAGTAGCGCGCCTGCTCCAAGGGAGAGAGCGCGAAAACCTGTGCCGCCTCATCGGGATTGGTGGCAAGGTGGTAAGCGATATCCGCCCCGACGTCGGATTCCACGATCAGGGATCCCAGCTCCGGCGAAAGCGGCCACTCCACCTTCTCCGCGCCGATCACTACCTTCTCGTAGAAATCCTCATACTTCTTGGATCCCTCTTCCACCCGCTGCTGAAACTTCGTGGCAGCGGCCTGCTGTTGCTGGACGGCTTGTGCCTGCTCCCGCTCCTGGCGATCCAGCTCCCGCAGCTCGTCATGAGCCGCCTTGGCTTCGAAACGCGCGAGATCGCGAATGTAGCGGGAATCCAGCTCGCCGAATTCGTACTTCTCCGGATCCGGCGGGCCTTTCGCGGCGTCACCTTCGGCGCCGGTAGATTCGTCACCCCCCTTCCCGGCAGCGGGCTTCGCGGGCTTCTCCGCCGCAGCCGGCGGTTTGGCGTTCCGCAGCTCGTTCAGCTCCCGCTCCGCGGCTTCCGCACGGCGCTCCGCCTCACGGCGCGCCCGCGTGATTTCGTTGATCCGCTCCTGAACGGATTTCTTCAGCGATCCGGGGGTACGCTCCGCACCTTCGTCGCCGCCGGTTCCGGCGTCGTCGTCGTCCGGATTCTCCCCGTCACCTTCCGTCCCGCCCGCGGGCTTCGGTGCTGCTGCGGCCGGCGCCGGCGCTGCGGGCTTCGCTGGCTTGGCCGGTTTGTCCTCGATCGGCTCCCCTGCGTTGAAAGCTTCGCTCTCAAAGCCTTCGAACGGATCCTTGCTGTCGTCCTGCTGCGGGGCGGTCCCCGGTGTCGCTTCTGCGCCGTTTCCGGCGGGTGCTGAATCAGCCATTGTTCCTCGCGCCGTTCTCGGCGGGTGAGAGACGATCCACGGCATCGATTACCGTGCGTGCGCGGCCCTGCTCGACATTCGCGAGATCTCGCGCTGCCTGGGCCGATACCCGAACCTGCTCATTCTGAACACGCGCCTGATCGATCTGGACGCCTGCCTGATCGACGGCGATATCCGCGAGCGCCTTTTGCGCGCGGGCCTGAGCTTCCTGAGCCCTGGCTTGCGCTTCGGCGACCTGAGCCTGCTTCAGCTCCACTTCGGCCTGCTTCTCCGCCAGCGTGAGCTGCGCCATCGCTTCCGCAAGCTCCTGCTGCTTCTGTTGCGCCTGCTGAGCCGCCTGCTGGGCCTGAGCCTGCTGGGGATCCATGTCCTGCTCGTTCACGATCCCCGCGGGAAGCTGAGTGCGCAGCCGGCGGGCAATCTCGTCAGCGCCGGGCCAATCCTGAGCTTCCACGATCTTGTCCGCGGCCACACCCATGACGTTCGGCATGGCGTTCACGACAGCCATCATTTCCTCGCGAGCTTCCACCCGGCGCGTCGTGTAGCTCGGCCCCGTCGTTACGGAGATCGAATACTTCCCTGTCGTGATATCGATTCCGCCTTCGTCGTTGATCTTCACCAGCTCTTCGGTCTGCATATCCGGACCGAGAACTTTGATGATCCGCGGCGTGTCGTAAACGAAAGGTATGAGCTGGTTTACGACCTTCCCAGCCTCTTCGATCGCCATGTTCAGGTTGTCCTGATAAATGACGGTCCCCACTTCGCCGACACGCTGGCGCGCCATGATCGCGCGGCCGGAAACTTCGTTGCTCTGGATGCCGAGATTCGCTTCGTGAATGTTCAGGACGTCGCGGATATCCTGAGACGCCACGCCGGCCTGCTCGATCAGCGCGCCTTCCATGTCCAGCGGTGGAGTACGGACGGGCGCCTGTCCAGAATCGGCATTCCAGACGAGTAGCGGATCGTCCGAAATATGCGATTTCCGGAAGGTATCTTCGCGCCCTTCCACCGCGGTATCCGCCGCCAGCCACTTCGCCTTCGGCGCCCCTACAAGCTTCTCCGCGATCGTGGAGCGCCAGTAGTTATGAAGCCGCTGCGGATCTCGAGCGAAGCGCACCAGACCCCAGCGGATCCGGTCCCCCTCAATGAAAAGCTCCCAGCCGGGCACCCGGAACACCGGTACGCGCTGCACCGGAATCTCGTAGGGGCCAGCCAGGATATCCTGACTCGAAAGCAGGTACATCTGAGCGTATTTCCGCTGCACTTCGCGGATCATCGGCTCGTTGTCCTGATCCAGCGCAACGACGTCGAACCACTCTTCTACGTCCAGCTCCGTGACGTCCTGAACGCTGCCATCCTTCATGAGCGCGACGATCCGCGGCTCGCTGAGCATGCGCCAGAAGCTTGCGATCTGGACCGTATCCGCCGTATCCCAGCCGCCGGTGCGGGAGAAATTCGACGTCTCGGCATCGAAATCCCCGGCCTGAGCGTCCGGATAGAGCTTCTTGAAATCGGACCGCGGCATCTTGTCGATTACGAAGACATGCTCCGCATCGGCACCGCTCGGATCCACGCTGTTCTGATCCCACACGACGGATAGAGGATTCGGGATCGCCGCGAATCGAATATCCTGCTCGAAAACGTCGTCGTGGGCGTAGTCCAGATGGATCTGGAAATTGCCGAGCCCGCCGATAACCGTCTGCTCGAATGCCTTGTCGAAGACGTACTGCGCATTCGAGACTTTCTGGATATTGCGGATCAACCCTTCCCGAACCTTGGCGATCTCGCGCGTGCCGCCGGTGTCCGGAATCACCTTCAGCCCGGTATCGTTCAGCCGGCGATTCCCCACGAGCTGAGCGACGTAGGCGGGGAGCCGGTTGATCGTAAGCGTGGGCTTGTTCGCGGCGTTGCGGCGCGTCTTGACTGCCTGCTCCCATTGCTCGCCGGCCAGGAAGCGAGCATCCAGCGTCATTTCGTCCCGGTTCTCCCGGTCCGCTTCGACGTCGGCGGAGTAGAGCTTCCGCACGTGCTGCAGGAAGGTAGCTTCGCTCTCGAAATCCTTGGGAGCCTTGGGCTTTTTCCGCCGATAGCGCTTCTTCTCACCGGCGTCGGTGTCGTCGTTCGAGCCGCCGAGCGCGTCTGCCGCTGCTCGGGCGTTCGGTCCGACTACCGAAGGGGCGGAAATGGCTTCGTCAGTAGGCACTTAGAGCCCCATCCATGAGTTTTCCCCGCCGATAGCGGGAAAGGAAGGTATGCCGTTCTCGGGACCGATGATTACCGGCTGGGCAGCTCGCTCGACCGTCTGCGTGGACGGCTTACGGCGCTCCGCCTTCAAGATTCGCTCCACTTCGGCAAATGTCAAGATAACGCTATCCCACAGATCCGGCGAGCGCACCCCGCGCTTCTTCATTTCTTCCTTCGACTCGATCAGGAAATCCCCGTTCAGCAGGGGTTTGATCCTGGGAGCCGTCGCGTCGGCCTGCAGGGCGTCCATGTCCGGAAGACTCACCCCCTCTTCCAGCTCGAGCCATTCCCTCGAGCGGTCCCACATTTCCGCCCGGCGGTTCTTCGGCCCCGGCACCTTCGGCCGCGCCAGCTTCGCCTGAGACGGAGAGCCGAAATTCACCCCGCGGATGATATCGGCGTAGATCGATCGGCCGCGGTTGTCGCGGATATTCTTGAGCAAGCTGTAAACGGCGTGGCCGATGTTGCCGAGATCGATGAACATGCGATCCGGCCGGTGCTCGTCAATCAGCGATGCCAGCCAAAGCACGGCTTCCTGCGTTTCCGGCATCTGCCGGTGCATCGTCCACAACACCTTCGGTCCCTGCCGGGCCGAGACGGCGAATCGATCCTTACCCGGCCCGCTGGGATCCGCACCGATAATGAGCGGTCCCGCGCCTTGGATACCCTTACGTTTGCGCGCACGGAGTACCGAAATCGGGAGAATGAAGGAACGCTTCAGATCAGCGCTGGCGAACGCCATTTCCGGGCTTGCCGGATACTCCTGATCGAAGAGCTGAACCGATCGAAGCTCGGCGACCTTGGCCCGTCGCCACGCCATCTGATTGTTGCTCAGATCGAAGAGCTTGGCGTACTCGCGCTCCGAAACGCCGTTATCGCCGGGCTCGTCGCTCAGCTCGAAATCCGCGGGAGCCGGGCGGGTGTACTCTTCCTGCCAGAACCAGGGAATGAAGATCGGCAGATAATCGCCATTCCCGGCTACGGCATCCTGCCAGCGCTCGTAAAATTCGCCGCTGGCTCCGTTACCGGTTGACTCGAGAATGATTTCCGTGCCGGGCATGTCGGGCACGGTCTGCACGGACGAAGCGAAGTGATCCTGAGCGCTCTGCCAGAACGCCACTTCGGATCCGTGGAAGAGCGAGATCGTCTTCGATCGACCCCCGCCCTTCTGCCCCGCCGTCGCCACGTGATACGAGCTGTCCAGCCGATCGAATTCCAGCTCTTTGACGTTCGAAACGCCGGTGTGCGGCCGGATCGGGTTATTCACCTGAAACCGGTCCACCATCTTGAAAAGGTTGTCGGACGCCGACTGCTCGTGCGACAAGATGTAGACCTGAACGCCGCGGAAGAGCGAAGAATGGTGGTAGTAGCGAATCGCGGTGTACGTCGAAACTCCCTGCTGCCGCCCCTTCAGAACGAGCGCCCGGATCTTCCCCGTCTCGGCTTTCTGCTCTTCGAGCCGCTTGTGCAGATACTTCTGAGCCGAATTGAATCCGGGGAATTGCAGAACGTTACCCGCTTTGTCGCGGATCTTGAGACAGCCTTTCGCGAACGCTTCCAGATCGCTCCGGAACGTCTGCAGCAGCTTGAGCGTTTCCTGATCCTTGTGCTGCATGCTCAGAAATGGTGGTTTGACAGCGCTTCTTCGTCTTCAGCGGAGAGCCCGCGCCGAGTGCCATCCGCGGCGATCGCTACGCTCTGCCAGCCGATGATCCGAAACGGACCCCGCTTGCGGGAAACCGTCTTCCGCGGCGTCGTGACCGGAACCACGTGGATCGTACGGATCCGTCCGTGTTCCTCGATCCACTCCCGAATTTCCATCGTGACGTCCATTCGATTCGCCCCCGCTACCATCCGGAGATCGGCCCCGGAGCCGTCCTACTCTTCCGGCAGCGCCGCACGAACGGCGCAATCCTTCGACTCGAGCAGCTTCCGCAGCGCTACCGTGCGCTCGGCGTTCCGCGGCACCGTCTGCACGATCAGGGACGCCATGGAAGAGAACGCCATGGAGATATCCTGAAGATGGGGCGGAAGATGGGAGTAGCGGAAGAAGCGCAGAAGCGGTTCGTTCGGGATCTGCTCCTGCACCGTCTCGCGGAACAGCGGCTTCGCGTCGGATTTCTGCTCCGCCACGGCTTCCTGAAACGTCGATTCGTCACTCTTCATCGGGGATGATCTCCGCGTCCATGTACTCGACAGGAGCGGAATGCCCCTGCCCGTCAAGACGAGCCAGGAGATCTTCGATTCCCTCACTCGCCGTAACTTCCACTTCGCGAGTAATAACCTTCGTGTAAATCCGCGTGTAGAACAGATCCGGGTTCTTCGAAGCCCAATCTGCCATGCGCTCTACTCCCCCGATCATTTCGAAGGCGAGCAGCACGCATTCACGCGCGTAGCGTCCAGCATGGGCGATTACGGCTCCATCGGCATCCCCGTAGGGAACCATGGGCCTGCCGGGGGTCGGCAGCAAAGGCGGGCGGGGATTCATGCCTGACATGATACGAGTGTAGTGTGCATGGGCGCTGCTTGTCAATTCCCCTCGCCCTCAAGCTTCGTGCCTTCGTGGAAATTTGGTATCTCGGCTCATGGTAAATTTGGTATTTGTCGCGCGGCGGGTGGTTACAACTCGAAACGAACCAAGCCACGAACGTACCCCCCGCCGCGCGAAAAACCGCCGGGGAAGCGCCGAGCCGGCCGCGCCGCGCGTGGCGCCGAGCTGGCGAGCGATCCGGCCGCGCCTTGCCGCCTTGCTGCCGAGCGCCGAGCGATCCGAGCCGATCCGTTGCGCATACCAAGCGCTTAGCGCCACGCCACGAAGCAAGCAAGCCGGCAAGCTCGGCGAGCTGAGCAACGGCAGACGCGGCGCGCGAAGCTGGCACGCCAGCAAGGCGCGAAGATCCCAAACGGCGCATTTCAGGGAAGGCGAGCAAGCCGGCAACGGCGCGCGTGGCGCGTTGCGGCGAAGCCGGCAAGCTCGGCGCGTGGAACATTCCGAGCAATCCGGCAACGTTCCACGTGGAGCAAGGCGCGACGTTCCACGGCGCGAGCTGGCGAGCTGGCGCGTTGCGGCGAAGCGCTCAGCGCTCGGCGCGTGAATACTTAGCCAATAGACTGTATAAAACACTCAAAATAAGAAACGTGCCACGATTTTTAGAGCGATCAAAAAGGCTCGAAAAATGGCGGCGCCATGCGGAAAACGACGATCTCAGGGCAGGGTATACAGATACCCGGCTAAGGGACGATCGGCCGTTAGAAGCGAAGCTAGGGGCATTTGCGGGCATTTGGCGGATTCGCGCCGAGAATGAATAAAGCCGGATCGGGAGCGCTCGAAAATTTCGCGCGTGGCGCTTCGAGCTGGCGAGCTGAGCGCCACGTTTCCGGCAAGCTGGGGAAGCGCCGAACCGGGAGAATGCAAACAATCGGACAATATTGTGCAGCGCTTTTACTTCTTCTTATCCCGCGTCAGGAAATAGAAAGTAATAGTAATAATACGTTCGATAAGTAGAAGAAGGGTAAAAAGGCGCGCAAACCGTGCAAAATATCGGCAGATTGTTTGCAAGCTGAGCGCCACGCGCCAAGCCTTCAGCTTCCGAGCTGGCGCGCCGATACTTTTAGACGATCGGCAAGCTTGACGGAATGGCGCTTGACGGTTAGAATAAAGATCGTTGGTTTCGGTTCGGTTCGGACGGCGCGAGAAACCTTAGCGGAAGGCTCGAAAATGGCGCGGCATTTCAGTTTCGAAGAAGCGATTTCCCAGCTACAGAATGACGGACGGACGAGCGCCGCGGATCCCGCGCCGCGCCGGCCGCTTCCGGAGCTGAGCGGCGAGCCGGTCCGATCGGTTCCCGCTTTCCCGCCGCGCGCGTGGCGCTCGGCTCGTCTCATTGTCGCCGGCGAATAGCGCCGGTCCCTTTCCCCATTGTCTCGGAGCTTGTCCCATGAAAATTTCCGCCTTGCTCAGCTTCCTTTCCCGCGCCTTCAACGCGCCGCGTCCGAAACCGATTCTCATTACCGGCGCTCCCGGTTTGGGGAAATCGGATGCCGTCCAGCAAGCGGCGGAAGCGGCCGGCGCCGATTTGATCCTTTCCCATCCCGCCGTTGCGGATCCTACGGACGCCAAGGGTTTGCCCTGGATCGCTCCCGATAGCTCGGAAGCTACCTTCCTTCCCTTCGGCGAGCTTGCCGCCGCTATGCGAGCCGAGCGCCGTACGGTTTGGTTCCTAGACGATTTGGGGCAAGCTTCGCCGGCCGTTCAAGCTTCGTATATGCAGCTTCTTCTAGCGCGCCGGGTAAACGGCCACGTTCTACCCGATTGCGTTACCTTCGTCGCCGCTACCAATCGCCGAACCGATCGCGCCGGAGTTTCCGGAATTCTCGAACCGGTAAAATCCCGCTTCGCTTCGATTGTGGAGCTTGAAGCGGATATTTCGGATTGGTCGCGTTGGGCATTGGCGAACGACATTCCGGCGGAGCTTGTCGCCTTCCTTCGATTCCGGCCGGATCTTCTTTCCGATTTCAACGCGAGCGCCGATCTTACGAATTCGCCAAGCCCGCGCACGTGGAGCAATGCCGCATGGCTTCTTTCCCTGGATCTTCCGAAGGCGGAGCGCGCGGAAGCGCTCGCCGGCGCCGTAGGATCCGGAGCGGCAACGGAATTTCTCGCCTTTCTCGAAATGTTCCGCCAGCTTCCTTCGATCGATGCAATTTTGATCGATGCAGATTCGGCAATCGTTCCGGCCGAACCTTCCGCGCGCTATGCCGTTTGCACGGCGCTCGCCGCGCGAGCTGGGGAAGCTGCCTTCCCGCGCGTTGCCCGGTATGCTGAGCGCTTGCAAGAGAACGGCGCCGGCGATTTTGCCGCCTTGCTCATTCGCGACGTTATCCGGAGAATTCCGGCCGTCCAGCATACGCCAGCATTCGCGCGGATCGCTTCCGGCGAAATGGCTTCGCTCATTACCGGGAGCTGAGACAATGACGACGAACGAAATTCCGAACGTGGCGCCGGTTCAATCCGCGCCGGCCGATCCGTCCGACGTCGCCGCAATCGCTCGCGCGCGTGGCGTTCTCGTTTCCCTGGAAATCACTACATGGAGCGCGCGCCGTCTCGACAAGCGGGTAACGAAGGAAGCAACGCGCCGGGAAGGCGCCGACGATGACGCGGGCCGATTCAACAAGCATTTGTTGGGCGGCAAGGTCGAAAGCCATTCGGCCGTTATCGCCGCTGCAGGCGCGGCGCGCGTGGCGCATTACCGGGAAACGTTGCCATGGGCCGACGAAGGCGCGCGGCTTCTTCCGATCGGTAATTATTTCGAATACGCTAAGATCGTTCGAGACGAGCGCGCCAAATTCGCCGCTGCCGTGGAAACGTTCCTGCAGGAATACCCGAACCTTCAAGCGGACGCGGCGCGCCGTCTCGGCGCAATGTACGATCCCAGCGACTACCCGCACGTTTCCGACGTCGCGAAGCGATTCACGTTCCGGGTACATTTCTCGCCGGTTCCCGCCGCGTCCGATATCCGGGTAGATCTTCCGCCGGAAGTTACGGCGCATATCGAAAGATCGGTAACGGCGCGCGTGGAAAATGCCGTGCACGGCGCGGTAACTGAGGGATGGAACCGGCTCGCCGAATCGGTCGCGCGGATTCGGGATCGCCTTACGGAAATCGCCGGAATGCCGGAAGACGGACCGGCCGGCCGGCTTCATGCTTCGATCTTCGCCGGCGCCGTGGAAACGGCCGAAACCCTGAAGCGGCTAAACGTTCTCGGCGATCCGGCGCTAGACGCTATGGCGGATCGGATCGTTTCCGAGCTGAGCGGACTAGATCCGAAGGCGATTCGGAAGGATCCCGCCGCAATGTCCGAAACCGCCAAGCGCGCCGACGATATCCTTTCCGCCATGGCCGGTTTCTATGGGGAAGGCGGGGCATCATGAAGGCGATTCTTCAGGCGCGCGCGGCGCTCGTCTTCGATTCGCCTTTCTTCGGAGCGCTCGCGCTTCGTCTCAAGCTGCAGGAAGATGCCACGTGCAAAACGGCATGGACGGACGGCGCGGCGATCGGGTATAATCCGGATTTCGTGGCGAGCTTGTCCGCTTCCGAGCTTGCCGGCTTGCTGGCGCATGAAGTGATGCACGTTGCCGCCGGGCATCCGTGGCGCCGAGACGGCAGGGACGCGAAGCGCTGGAATATCGCATGCGACTACGCGATAAACGGCGAGCTTGCAGCGGCCGGTTTCCAGCTTCCCGCCGGCGCCTTGCTGGATTCTCAGTATACCGGCAAGGCGGCAGAATGGATTTACGATCGCCTTCCGGCGAGCGAAGACGGCAACGGCGCGGGATCCGGAAGCGGCGGAGCTGGCGAGCCGGCCGGCGAAGTAAGGGACGCGCCGGCGCCGGAAGACGGCGCGCCGTCCGAAGAAGAATGGCGGCAAGCTGTCCAGCAAGCGGCGAACGTCGCCAAGGCGCGCGGGAACCTTCCCGACTCCCTGGATCGCTTCGCGAAAGCTGCCGCCGCGCCGGCCGTCGATTGGAAATCCGTTCTTGCCCGGTTCGCTCAGGAAAGCGCCAAGGCGGATTATTCATGGAGCCGGCCGAATTCGCGATACCTTCCGCGCGGCTTGTACCTTCCGGCGCTTCGGTCCGTGGCAATGGGGAGAATTGCCGTTGCCGTCGATACTTCGGGATCAGTTGACGACGTTTTACTAGCGCAATTCTCGGCCGAAATTTCCGCCATTGCTGCCGAGCTGGCGCCGGAAGCTATCGACGTTCTCTATTGCGATCGGCGCATAAACCGGCGCGAGACGTTCGAAGCTGGCGAGCCGGTAAAGCTGAGCGCTTGCGGCGGGGGCGGAACGGATTTCCGGCCGGTATTCGAAGCGCTCGAAGGCGAAGACGCGCCGGCTTGCCTTGTGTATCTCACGGACCTTGACGGACCTTTCCCGGCGAGCGCTCCCGATTATCCGGTATTGTGGGCGGCAACGTCTCACGACGTCGCGCCGTTTGGGGAAACTGTCAGAATGTTCTAAGCGCCGGCCGCGCGCCGAGCTTCCCGCAAGATACAAGGTAGATCTTCAGGGGAAGCCGGCGCCGGCCGCGCGCGAGCGCCGTAAATCGATTCTAAGCGCTCGCGAGCCTTCCGCCGGGTATGATGCCGGCCGGCTCGCCGATCGTTCGCCACGCGCCAAGCGGCGCGCCTTCTTCCCTTGTCTCGGAGCTTGTACCCATGGATCCCGCCGCAAACCTTGCCGCTCAGCTTCAGCTTTCCGCGCGCCTTTTGTGGCAAGCTGAGAACGACAAACCGATTTCCAGCGACGACGTTGCGAAGCTCGCCGAGCTGGTTATCTCCCTGGACGAATGGCGCCGCGGGGGCGGATTCGATCCGTACGCTTCTTCTGCCGCCATGCCCCCGGCTTCGTCATGATTCTGATTCGCGAAGAATCCGATACTCTTTACCGGGTAATGGTCCGGAGCTTCGAAGGCTGGCGCCTTACTGCGTCTTCTGCCGGAACCTATTGGGAACGGCGCGCGGTTTGGTCAACGTGGCAAGCTGGCGTTTCGTACGAAGACGCCATGCGCGAGACGCGCGAGCTTCGATCCGGCGGAGTGCATGCGACACCGATTCCGGAAGGCGCATACGAAAGTTTCTGCGGGTATCACGCTATCTGCTAACCTACTGTCTCGGAGAACGAAAATGTTTGAGAATATCGCACGCAAGCCGCTCGTCTTCTCGCCGGGCACCCCTGAAGCTGTCCAGCGCATTCTATCTGACGCGGTGGGGATCCGGTCCCAGCGCTTCCGGATCCATTACGGGGATGCCGAGACGGGGCGGGATTGGCTCGAAGAATGGAACGTGGAAGGGTATATCGGCCGGTCAACCGGACGCGAGCAAATCCCGTTGCTCGTCTACAATCGGCGCTCCATGGGCGGGCCGGGGATCCTATCTGCTAACGTCGTCAAGATCCGAACGGCGCGCGGTGGCGTCGTTCTCTGGCAGCATCCGAAATATCATCTTCCCCGCATTCAGCTACGGTGCGATCTATCTGCCCGGCTCGCCTGGGAAGTGCTGACGGACGGATCCGTGCATGCCGCCTTCCATACCGAAGCGGACCGGACGCGCTGGCTTCGCAAGATGGGCGTTTCCATGCCGGCGCCGCATACCGAATCGCCGGAGGATACAAACCGGTGGGAGTGCCCTTTCTGCGGCGAGCGGGACCGATTCGAGGGACACGACGACAAGGGATTTCCCGGCGACGAATGCGAGTGCGAAGCTCAGGAAAACGGCGGCGAGTGCACGTGTGAAGTTACCCTATCCCAGCCGCTAACGATCGTGCGGGATCCGCAAGACAATTTCGAAGAAGTGTATTACGACAGCTTCGTGGGCGGCGGATCCGGCGCGGAGATCGGGAGCTATCACCGGATAGACTGCCGTGCATGCGGCGCGGAAATCTGGAATTCGATCGGGGACGCGCTGCAGGAAGGTGCAGCATGAAGCGGGAAACGCGCTGGGCGGGGAAGATCTTCCCTGAGAAGCGGGCAACGGACGGCGCGCCGATCCTGCTGGTGCTCTATACCGATACTCGAGTGCGGGGAATTACCTATCGCCTGGAGCTGCCGCGATGAACGGGCGCGCAAATGATGGGATCCGCTCGGTAGTGCATGCCGGCATGTTCGACAGCGGAGCGCTCTACTCCCGGTGCATCATTCCCCGGCGCGGTGGATTCTGCGGCGAGCCGGGCCGCATGTATCTGGCTCGCCATACCAAGGCGCCCGTTACCTGCAAGCTCTGTCTCAGGATTCTTGCAAAGGAGCGTTCCCAATGAACGCAGCATCTTCCGCCAATCAGATAACCTATCTGTACTTCTGCACGCTGGGCGGCTTGGCGAACCCGAAGTGCGCGAAGATCGCCCGGCGCAACGGCTCGCATATCTACTTCACCTATCATCTGATTTCCCGATGATCCGCTATCTTCTGAAGCGCACAGACGGGCGCGGCGGGTACGTGGCGCCGGCGGGCTCCGCGCGATCCTACGTGCACGACACGTTGAAGGCGCGCCGCTTCCCGACGATCGCCGCGGCGGAAGCCGAGCGCTGCCCTGTAAATGAAACGATCGTCCCGGTGGATATTCCCTTCTCCGCGTTAGCGTAATGGGGGACATTCTGGAAACGATCGTCCGCATGCTGGGCGGATCCGCGGCGGTTGCCGTTGCGGTGCGACTCGCTTTCTGGCGCGTCTTCCCCAGCCGGGAGAAGATCGAAGCGGCGAAGCTCGAAGCGCTGGAACGTGCGGAAGCTGCGGCCGATCGAGCGGTATTCTCTGCGGATCCTGGCTTCGCTGCCGAGCTGGGGTATCAGCCGGCGCCGTACCCGAAGCCGGATCGATACCAGAAGCCGCAGGACGCGCGAAGCGCTGCGTTCGCTGCCGCCATGCAGAATCAGCACCTTAGCGCTGCGTTCGCTGCAGCAATGCAGAATCAGGCGCAAATGCAGGCGCAAATGCAGGGGTATCAGCATATGCAGCAGCTCCGCGCGCTGGGGATCGGGAACGCGATTCATGGGCAGCTTAGCAGACAGCAGGCGGGTATGCTCGGCAACGCGCTCGGCGGTGGGCTCGGCGGGCAAGCTCTCGGCGGGCTCGGGAATGCCGGCGCGGGCTTATTCGGGAGCGGGTTTCAGCAAGTTACGCTGCGGCAGACGGGCCGGTTCACCATGGCGCCAATGACGCCGCTGCAGGAAGCTCCGAAAGATCCTAACATTGGCGCCGCTCTGGACGGTCTGATATCCCTGTACTGCGCCGAGACGATTCCGTGCACGTGTGGAGCGCCAGAAACGCGCGACCCTACCTTCCACCATGGCTACTGCGCTATCTGGCAGCGCAAGGCTTGAACGTTACAGAATCACGATGAAGAATCGAAACGGAAATCTAGGCTCGCGACCGGGCACCCTGTACGTGACTCGGGCGGCTACGCTTGAGTACCAAAAGCTCACGCGCGCCCCATTCGAGACGGCCCGGCGAGCGCTGACGGAAAGGCTCCATCTGGCGACTCCGGACCGGGAGCGGCCGGGCGCCTATCTGCTTCCCATACGTGGCGATGCACGGCTGCATCTGCGCGTCTTCGTGGTGCAGGAAGGCGCTCTTCTGGTGGTGCCGAAGATCGAAGCGTACGAGCCCGCTGAGCTTGCCCCTTGACGGGCTCAAACGACGCTGGCTATACTGCATTCCCCTGCCTTTGACCCGAAGCTAGGCTATGAGCGACGAAACCCTATCTGCACCCCCTGCTCCCCTGGACGCGGTGGTGCGTGAAATGCTGCCGGCGGCGCTTCGCGAGCACGAAGAGACGGGCGCCCCGATCGCGGAGATCATGCACGCTCAGCTATGGCCCCGACTGTGCGGTGCGATTGAGACTGAGCTGTTCCTGTCCTACTCGAATGTCCCCACGGCGCCAACCGGCAAGGATCGGCGCGCGAAGCCCTGGCAGTACGTCGTCCGCTTCTGGATGCAGACGCCGAACGGGCCGGAGCTTGTGGGGCAGACGGATCCTGAGATCATGATGGGCACCGGAGAGATACCTACCATTGTCACGACGATCGCTGCTCAGCTACACGAAGACGGTGCCCCCGACGAGCTGAAGCCGGACGCGGTGAAAGCTCTTCTCCCTCAGTTTCGGAACAATCTCGGCCGCGCCAATACGGCAACGCTGAGAATTCCGTACGTATATGCCGATATGGACGAAGGGGAAATGGGCGGGCGCGCCGTCGAGTACCTTTGCCAGATCGACGTCTACCGTCTTCCTGAAGCATGACGGACGTTCTGAAGCTCGCCGCGCAAGATCTTGCGCGCTCAGGAATCGCGCCGAAGGCTGCTGCGGCGGCAGGGATCGGCGCCGTAGCCAATGCACACGAGCTGCACCACGAGTACGCGCCGGCTCCCGCGCTGGTGATTCCCTACATCGATCCGTGGACGCGGGCGCCGATGAACGGGACGGCGAATGGACCGTTCGCGAGAATCAGGTATCTGGACAATGCCCCGGTGCGGCCGGGCGCCAATCCCTTCAAAGCGCAGAAAGAGCAGCGGTACGCTCAGCCGAGCGGATCCGGTGTGCATGCCTACTTCCCGATCGTCAAGAATCTGCCGTGGGATAAGGTGGCGGCGGATCCGGAACACCCGCTGCTGATCGTGGAAGGCGAGAAGAAAGCGCTGGCCGCTACGCTTCAGGGATTCGCCACAATCGGATTAGGTGGCGTCTTCAATTTCTACGATACCGGGCTCTTCCTGCCGGAGCTGGAAAAGATCGTATGGAAGGGACGGCAAGTATATATCTGCTTCGATTCCGACGCCGCGCACAATCCGCAGATCCAAGCCGCGGAAGCTCGGTTCGCTACGGAGCTGAGCATGCACCGCGGCGCCGTGCTCCATCTGGTACGGCTCCCCCACCGGCAGAACGGCAAGAAGCAGGGCGTGGACGATTTCCTGCTCAATGAGGGGCCTGACGAGCTGGACAAGCTCCTGTCGTCGGCGCCCCGCATGCGGAAGATCGATGCCGCGGTGGTTTCGCTGAATGAGTACGTGGCGTGGATCGAGAAGGAAGGCTGCGTT
The DNA here is from genome assembly GCA_023228945.1 of Pigmentiphaga sp. Lineage (GTDB taxonomy): Bacteria > Pseudomonadota > Gammaproteobacteria > Burkholderiales > Burkholderiaceae_B > Verticiella. Next base: position 20,360 of record JALOAI010000034.1, read on the forward strand.
TACGATCTTCGCAGCAAGGAATTTATCCAGAAGAGCAACTTCACGAACGGATCCGTTTACTCCGCGCTGGAAGTGGTCGCACCGACTGCCAAGGGAACCGGTGTGAAGCGGATATCTGTCGCCGAATCCTGGCTCAAGCATCCGCATGCGCAGCGGTACGACTACGTAGAGTTTCGCCCGGAAGACTCCAATCCGGTGCACCAGACGGACGCCGGCGGGCTCGCGCTGAATATGTGGACCGGCTGGGAACCCCGCCTTGGCGACGTCTCGCCATTCCTCGAGCTGACGTCGTTTCTCTTCCGCGACCTGTACGAACACGCTGAGCTTCCGCTAAAGCTGCTCGCGTACAAGGCGCAGAATCCGGGGCTGAAGGTTCCCCTGGCGCTCGTGCTCGTGGGGCCGCAGGGCTGCGGGAAGAGCTTGTGGGCGGAGTGCGCGCGGGAAGCCTTCAACCCGTACACCGCGGAGATCCCCAGCTCGGCTCTCAGCATGCAATTCAACGGCTGGACCGAACGTACATTGCTGGCTGTCATAAATGAGGCGTCCGCTGAAACGCTACAAAGGAACGCGCCCACGCTCCGATCGCTGATTTCCGATAAGCGCGTAATGCTGAACGAGAAATTCAGGATCGCCCGGCAGATCGACAGTTACACGCAATACATTATCACTTCGAACGATCGCGGCGCCGGCGCCTACTCTCAGGACGATCGGCGAATGATCGTGGTTTCCTGTCCGACGAAGCGGGAGCCGAGCTTCTATCAGCGCGTGGCGGAGTGGAAGAATTCCGGCGGCGGCGCCGCGCTCCTGCACTATCTCCTGAATCTGGATTTGAAGGGCTGGACCCCGCCGCAGCAGGCGCCGCTGACGGCGGAGAAGTATATGTCCTACATGGAAAGCCTGTCGCCGATTCAGCGGCTCGCCGAAGAAATGCAGACGGCGAATGAGCATGTCGTGATTATGTGGATCCAGCAGGCGCTTGCGTGGGCGCAGCACGCCGAGCTGAGCCCGAACCTGCAGCACGCTCGCTTCGCTCGGGAGATTGTAGACTCGCTGCAAAGCATCCAGATCCGCCCCTGGTACACGCCGGAAGAGCTGGCCCTGATGTTCCCCGCCATTGTCTCTCAGCTTCACGGCTCGCGTACCCGCACGGCTCGCCCATCCGGTGAAATCAGCAAAGAGCTTCGCACCGCTGGCGTAACCTATCTCCGCTCCGCCGATGATCCCCGCGGCTTCCGCTGGCGTGGAAGCATACGCCAATTCCTGATCGTGGCGGAGCCGGAGGAATGGACGCATCCCCTGCCCCAAAGCGAATTCGAACGGCTCATGGAGCAATTCCCGAAGTACGCCGATCTTGGGAAGCGCCGATGAACCGAGACATGAGCAACCGGGACGAAGAGCAGCGCGTGCAAACGCTACGTCGCCGGCTCTGCCGCTCTCGAGCAATGTTCGGAATTACAGAAATGGAGAGCGGGTATTGGGTGCGGCTGCTCTGGCACAACCGCCGGCCGCGCGTCCAGAAATTCTTCTCCGGCGAAGATGCCCTGGAACGGGCGAAGCGCTTCCGAGATCTCTGGCTGGATTTGCTCGTCTGAAGAAAGTTTAGCCAAGCCTCTTGACACGCTCTTAGCCAGCGCTTATTATCAATCCCATGGGCATCTTCACTCGCCGTTCTGATCCGATCTCTCCGGAGAAAGCCAAGGCTGCAGCGCAAGCGCTGGGGCTCGAGCTGGACGGGCTCACTCTGGAAGCCGTCAAAGCATCCTTCCGGGCGATCGTGCGGGAATCTCACCCCGACGTCGGCGGAACCGGTGCGGACGCGGCGGAGCGGATCGCGGCTGCAGGCACGGCGCGGAACGTCCTGCTGAAGTGGATTGAAGAGCTTCCTTCCGACGAATGCACGTGCAAGGGAACCGGATTCGTCCGGACCGGCGGAGCATTCGGAACCGTCAAACCTTGTCCCCGCTGCGGATCATGAAAGAAGAGTACACGGTCGGCGCTCCCATGCCCCGAAGCATCGGCCTTTGCGCCGATCTCTATTCCGAAGTGCGGGAGCTGCGGCTTGCCATGCAGAAGCACACGGACGCGGTGAAAGAGCGCGAAACGGAGATTCGGGAGTACATCATAAACAATCTCTCTAAGAGCGACGACACCGGCGCCGCGGGCAAGCGCTACCGGGCTCAGATCGTTCGGAAGGTGGTCCCGTCCGTCACCGATTGGACGAAGCTTTGGGACTACGTGAAGAAGACGGGCCGGTTCGATCTCCTGCAGAAGCGCGTGTCGGATACCGCGGTGAAGGATTCGTGGGAAACCGGCAACGAGATCCCTGGCGTGGATCGGTTCCATGCCGTCGAAGTTTCCATAACCAAGCTGTAGGGGAAGATCATGGCGGAAGCTTCGGAACGGCTCAGCGTGGCGGTGGACGTCAACGTATTCCCGCCGGATACGCTCTTCCTGAGAATGGAAGTGGGATCGGGGAAGACAGACGACGGCACCCCGATCGAGATAACGCAGAACGCGGACGGCTCCATGCTGGTTCGATTCGGCGATGGGGAATGGTACGCGCTGAGCCCGATTGCCCTGGCTTCCGCGCTTTACGAAATCCACAAGACGCGCATAGCGGCGCGGGGGAATTGAATCATGCCGTCGAAAGCGAAGCTCGCGAAGATCGCGAAGCAGGGGATGAAGGATCGTCTGAAGCGCGCCGGCTGGAAGTGGAATAGCCGATTCCGGCGATGGGAGTATCACGTGGGGAAGGCGCTGATCGCTTCCGCCGTATCGCTTCGCGCGGCGCTCCGGCTGGACAAGACGGTGCGCGACTCCATGAAGGCGAACGCGGTGGGCTGGGACGCGCTCATGACGCGCACGGCGAACGTGCTGAAGGCGGGCGGTTTCGAGACTCCCTGGCAGGCGTACCTTGCCGGCAAGGAAACGCTGATCGCTACGGTGGACGGGTTCGGGAAGAAGAGCTGGGACGAGCTGGCCGAGCTGTTCGAAGCGTAGGGTAGGATTCTTCTTCACAATTTCTCAAGCGAGAAAATCATGTCGAATGGACGGCAGGTAACGAAGTACGACGAGCGCTTCGCTCAGATGGCGGATGCCTACGCCGGCGAAGAGCAGGTTGGCGGGGATTTCCTGTCCACCCGCGGCGGGATCCTCACCTTTCAGGACGAGCCGCTTCCTGGCAATCAGATGGCGGTGGTGATTCTGGACGTCGTGATGGAGCGCACCTTCTACGCGGAGAAGTACGATCCGAGCGCGGAGCACAATTCTCCGCCGGTCTGCTACGCATTCGGCCGCATGGACGGATCGGAAGATCTGGACGATCTCGCGCCGCACGTGTCCATGCAGTCCGATCTCAACTTCTTCGAGCCGCAGAACGATATCTGCAAAACCTGCCCGAACAACGAGTGGGGCAGCTCGGATACCGGGAAGGGCAAGGCGTGCGCGGAGCGGCGGCGCATGGCGATCCTGCCGGCCGGCTACTACCAGCCGAAGCGCGGGAGCCGGGACATGGAGCTGCACCTGATCGATGATCCGGAGCACTACGCCAGCGCGGATATCGCGTACCTGAAGCTGAACGTCATGAGCGTGAAGGATTGGGCGCGCTACGTGACGGATCTCGCCAGCCGGCTCCGGCGCCCGCCGATGGGCGTGATTACCCGCGTCTATCTCGAGCCGGATCCGAAGAGCCAGTTTCGGGTGAAGTTCGACATGCTGGAAGAGCTTCCGGAAGAGCTGTTCGATACGATCATGGATCGCCACGAAGAGGCGAAGAACGGCATCATCTTCCCGTACCGCGCGCCGAGCGGGGAGCGCGAGACGACGGCCGGGCGCCGCGGCGTTCGCCGATAGGGGACGATCATGGATCTCTCCCGCGTCGTTTCCATCGATTTCGAGACTCACCGGATTGAGGGCCGGCCGAAGTATCCGCCGGAGCCGGTGGGGGTAGCAATCCGCGCCGTCCGTGGGCGTCCCATGTATCTGAGCTGGGGCCACCCCTCGGGGAACAACACGACGCGGGAAGCGGCGCGGGACGTCCTGCTGCGGCTGGTGGAAGACGAGCAGATACAGTTTCTCTTCCACAACGCCGGATTCGAGCTGTCCATCTTCTTCGAACGGCTGGGGCTTCCGCCGGTGCCCTGGCAGCGGGTGCACGATACGGTATTTCTGCTCTTCCTGTACGATCCCCACGCGAAGAAGCTGAGCCTGAAGGATGCCAGCGAAGAGCTGTTGGATTGGCCGGCCGAAGAGCGCGACGAGCTGCACGATTGGATCTACACGCACCGGAAAGAGCTGATCGCTCAGTACGGCACGCCGGAATTCAACAAGATATCGAAGGCGAAGAGCGGCGCGAATTCCCCTGCAGCGTGGATCGCGTACGCGCCGGGGGATCTAGTGGGGCGCTACGCGATCGGCGACGTACAGCGCACGCTGGCGCTCTTCGAATTCCTGTATCCGAAGATCCTGGCGGAAGGGATGGGGGAAGCGTACGACCGGGAACGCCGGCTGCTGTCAATCCTGCTGGAAAACGAGCGCTCAGGATTGCGCGTGGACGTCGAAGGGCTCCGGCGTGACGTCCCGCTCTACCAAGAGGCTCTTGAGGGCGTGGAGAGCCGAATGCGCGCGTATCTCGGTGTCTCTGATCTCAACTTCGACAACGACCGGGAGCTTGCCGACGTCTTCCAATCCCGCGGCGTCGTGAAGCCTGATCGCTGGGTGCTCACGAAGAAGAGCAAACAGCTCAGCGTCAGCAAGGATAATCTGCCGCCGGAAGCCTTCGAAGATCCGCTCTTCGCGTCCGCATTCGGCTACCGGAACCGGATGGTCACGTGCCTGAAGATGTTCATGCTCCCCTGGCTCGAGCAGGCGGAAGCGAACGGCGGGTACATTCACACGCAATGGAATCAGGTTCGCGGCTCCCGCGGCGGCGCGCGCTCCGGCCGGCCGAGCATGACGAAGCCGAACCTGCTCAACGTCAGCAAATCGTTCGAAGATCGTAGCGACGGGTACGAGCATCCCGCGGCGCTCGAGCTTCCGCCGCTCCCGCTGGTGCGCGTCTACGTGCTCCCCGACGAAGGGCACCTATTCGTCCACCGCGATTTCAGCGGGCAGGAAGTGCGGATCTTCGCCCATTACGAGTGCGGCGAGCTGGCGGAAGCGTACCGGCAGGATCCGGGGCTCGATCCCCATAATTGGGTGAAAGACGCCATTCGTAGAGCGGTAGGGAAAGAGCTGGAACGAACCCGCGTCAAGAATGTCACGTTCGCCCGGATCTACGGCGGCGGGCAGAATGCGGTGTATCAGCAGGCGCGGTGCGCTTCGCTCGCCGAAGCTCAAGAGATCATGTCGTTCCACGACACCGCGATTCCTGGCCGCAAGATCCTGAACGACGAGATTATCCGGATCGCCCGGCGCGGCGAGCCGATCCGCACGTGGGGCGGGCGCCTGTACTACGTCGAGCCGCCGAGCTACAGCAAGGAATTCGGGCGCGTCACGAGCTGGGATTACAAGCTTATCAACTATCTCGTTCAGGGCTCCGCGGCCGACGTCACGAAGGAAGCGATCTGCCGCTGGTACGAAGGCGGCGGGACGTCGATGGGAGCGCGCTTCCTGCTCACCGTGTACGACGAAATCAATATCTCCGCTCCGCAGCATCGGGTGCGCGAAGATATGGCGTTCCTCCGCGAGATCATGGACGGGATGGAGCTGGACGTACCCATGCGCTCGGATGGCAAGGTGGGGAAGAGCTGGGGCCTGCTCGAGAAGTACGATTGACGCTAACGGGAGATTGAAATGGCTCGAATGACAGCATGGAGTTATAGCCGGTGGCGGGATTACGACGACTGCCCGCAGAAGGCGAAATTCAAGTACGTGGACAAGATCAAAGAGCCGGAGAACGACGCCATGGCGAACGGCTCTGCTTGCCACGATACAGCCGCGGCGTATCTCCGGGCCGATCTCCCGGTGAATGAGCCGATCCCCGGCTGGACGTACTTCGAACAGCTCTACCGGCAGCTTCGCGAGCTGGAACCCCTGGTGGAGCAGGAATGGGGCTTCACGAGCGATTGGAAGCCGACCGGCTGGTTCGGCAACGATACGTGGTTCCGATCGAAGCTGGATTCCGCGGTGGTGTACGACGACGGATCCGCGGACGTTATCGATATCAAAACGGGGAAGCCGCGCCCCGATCAGACGGCTCAGCAGGGCGAGCTTTACGCGGTTTCCATCTTTTGCAGATATCCCGCCGTGCAGCTCGTGACGGTTCGGTTCTGGTACATCGATCTCGCGCAAGCCGGGAAAGAGGAAGTGTACCGGTTCTCTCGCGACATGGCAGCGGGGATCATCGAACGCTGGACGAAGCGCGCCAAGCGCATGCTGAGCGACGAACGGATGGTGCCGCGGCCGGGGACGGGCTGCAAATGGTGCTTCTACGCGAAGAGCAACAATGGAAACTGCAAATACGGTTGACGCCATGAAAGACACGTGCATTCTCGTCTTCGACAAGAACGGCGTCGTCAGCATGCGGAAGCGCTCTACCGAGCTGAAGGCGGGGGAGTACGCCGTGCGGGTGAAGATCAGCGTTCCGGATCATTATTTCGAGCGCGCGATCCCCACGGCGGAGATCTCCATTCCGGAAGACTACATCATCGAACCCGTCGTGGGGCTCGAGCTGCTTCCGAAGCCTGAGCCGGTGTGCGCCCGGTGCTCTTCCCCGGATCACCACGTTTCAGACTGCCCTGAGTGAAAGGGCTTGTCTAAATGAAGATCGGTGGCTAAATTCATCCCATGAAGCGAACCGGCGGCGCCGTCCAGAACAAAGCGATCCGATACGCCAAGAGCATCGGGCTCATGGTACGGCGGAATTACATGGGGCCGGGAGCTGAGACGGGATGGCCCGACGTCGAATTCTTCTTCCCGCGGGGGAAGGTTCTCTTCATCGAATTCAAAGCGCCGGGCGAGCCATTACGGAAGCGGCAGGAATTCATCATCGCTCAGCTACGCGAGCGCGGCCACACGGTCCACGTGTGCGATAGCTACGAAGACGCCAAGGAAGCGATCGATCGCTTCTTCCGCCAAGAGCTAGGCTACTATCCATGACGTTTCTCGCTGCACAAGCGCCGCCGGATATCCGCACTCGAGTAGCGAAGCCTGAGCACGAAGTATGGGTGCCGCTTCGCTACATGGAACGGGGAGTGGAATTCCTCATGGAGCGCGGATCCGCGGCGCTCTTTTGGGATCCGGGGCTGCGCAAGACGTCGGTAACGCTGGAAGCCTTCCGCCGGCTCCGTGCCGAAGGCGCCGCGCATCGAATGCTCGTGGTCGCGCCGCTCCGCGTCTGTCAGCTCGTGTGGCCGGCGGAAGGGCAGAAGTGGACGCAGTTTCGGGAATTCTCGTTCTGCTTCCTGCATGGTCCGAAGAAAGACGCCATGCTGCGCAACGACGAAGCCGATATCACGCTTATCAATCCGGAAGGGATCCCCTGGCTCGCTCAGCAATTCTTCGGGCGCCGAGATCTGCCGTGGGACGTCGTTGTGATTGACGAGCTGACGAAATTCAAGAATCACCGTGCGCAGCGCAGCAAGAAGCTTCGTGCGAAGCTCGGAAGAGTGCGGCATCGCTGGGGCCTGACGGGAACGCCGGCGCCGAACGGGTACATGGATCTCTTCGGGCAAATGCTCGTGCTGGACGACGGCGCGGCGCTCGGGAAGCATATCACCTACTTCCGCGATCAGCATTTCGTTCAGGGGTACACCGGTTTCGATTGGAAGCTGCGGGAAGGATCGGCGGAGCGGATCGAAGAGAAGATCGCTCCCTACGTGCTCCGCATGTCGTCCGACGACTACCTAGAATTGCCGCCCCTGGTGGATAACGTCATTTCCATTCGGCTCGATTCGAAAGCGGCGCGGCTGTACGAGGAAATGAAGCAGGACATGCTGGTTACGCTGCCGGAAGGCGTCGTCACCGCAGCGAACGCCGGCGCGGTCTATTCCAAGCTCTCTCAGATGGCGAACGGCGCCGTCTACCTGAGCGACGGCAGCAAGAATTTCGTGGAGATCCATACCGCGAAGCTGGACGCGCTGGAAGAGCTGATCGAAGAGCTGGCTGGGCAGCAATTACTGATCGCGTACGAATTCCAGCACGATCTAGCGCGCCTGCAGGAGCGCTTCCCCGATATCCCCACGCTCTCAGGGAAGAGCGGAAAGCAGGCTGCGGAGATCGAAGCTGCCTGGAACCGCGGAGATCTCCCGATCCTGCTGGCGCACCCGGCGAGCGCGGGGCACGGTCTGAACCTGCAGGGATCCGGAGCGGGGCATCTGTGCTGGTTCGGCCAGCCGTGGGATCTCGAGCTGTACGATCAGTTTATCCGCCGGCTCCGCCGATCGGGAACGACGGCTGGCCGAATCGTCAACCATATTCTTCGCGTGCTCGGAACCATTGACGAGCTGAAAGGAGAAGCGCTTGCTGACAAAGATGTAACGCAGGGACGGTTCTTGAAGGCTCTCAACGCTGAAGTATTGCGGGATGATCCCGCACCCATCGCCGCGGGGAGCGCGGCGCGTACAAACGAGGATGCAATGGTCAAGAAGCTCGGATTCCAGAAGCCCGGCGGTGGCGCCGCCACCCCTGCCGCGGAGCCCGCGGCGCGCCGTGTCCAGCCGAAGGGCTGGGGAGCCCCGGCCGACGACGACATGCCCCCGGTCCGTGAATCGATCATGGACGAAGTGACCGGGGAATCGAACCCGAACGCGGCGGAAGACTCCCAGCCGTCGAAGGTGAAGCCGAAGGGCTGGGGCGCGCCGGCCGCGGCGGAGCAGGATTCCCAGCGCGAGCAGATCAGCCGCAAGATCTCCGCGCCGGCGCCGGCGGAAGACGAGACGGCCGGCGGCGAGGAAGAGGAAGTGCCTGCGTCGGTCCGCGCGCTGGAAGCCTTCCCGGCCGGCGTTGTGCAGCAGCTCGAGGGCGGCGACGACGACGACGACGAGGGCGGCGAGGAAGAGACGAGCGCCGCCGCCGGCGACGAGACGGGGGAGCGGGATCCGTGGGCTGGGCTCTCCACCCGCACGGCGAATGCGCTGCAGAAAGCCGGGCTCGTCTCGGCGAAGCACGCATACGATCAGGGGAAGGATGCCCTGCTCGCCGGCGTCGATCGGTTCGGCGAGAAGGGCTGGAACGAGCTGGCGGAGCTGTTCGAGGGCGACGACACGCCGGAGCCGACGAAGCCGACCCCCGCGCCGCATGCCCCGGAGCGGGCCGCGGTGGCGTCAGGGCGCGTTCCGAAGGGCTGGGGCGGGGAAGATGCCCCTGGCAAGGACGATCGGCCGGCAGACGCGCAGCAGGACGGTTCTCAGCCGGATCAGGCGTGGGGCACCGGGAGCAAGCAGGCGGCTCCGCGAGATCTCGGCCCGGCGCCGGGCGTCTACTCGGGGGAGCAGGCTTCCCAGCTCGGCGAGCGCGCGATGGCTCAGCAGCGGGCATTCGCGGCCGACTACGGTTCCGCGGGAACGATCAACCTGAACGTCACCGTCCGGATCGTACTGCCGGATGCCGTCATGGCTCTGGCGGGGGAGCTGCTTCAGCAGCTTCGCGCTGGCGGCGAGTAACCTGGGAGGAATGGGATCATGAGCAACCCGAATGCGCGGATCAGCCGCGTCAACAATTCCTGGCGGGTCCGCGTGTTCGGGCATGCTCCCCAATTCTTCGCGGATAGCGAGTACGGTGGAACCGAGCAAGCGATCGTCGCCGCTCGAGCATGGCGGGATCAGCATTGGGATGGCGTCGATCGAAGCAGGAAGCTGACGCCAGCTCAGCGCGAAGAGATCAGCAAGAGCACGGAGCATTACAAGGCGATCGCTGATCGGTACGGAATTGCCCCGAATTACGTTCACCAGCTACGGCGCGGGAAGCCGTGATTTGGGATGCACGGTTCTGGACGGAGGAAGAGCGGCTTTGGAATCTGCTGCTCGAGACGGATCCCCTGCTCGCCGAAAAGATCGATCGGCGCCAAGATACCGGGTGCTGGGTTTGGCGAGCAGGGATGGTCCGGAGCCGCCGGAACAAGCTGTACGGGAAGCTGCGCCGGCCGCTCGGCGTCCCGAATTCAGAATCGAAGATCTGGCTGGCCCATCGGTACGTTCGCGTTCTGCTGATCGAAGAGTTTCCCGGCGAATTCGAGATCCATCATTGGTGCCAGCGTCATAGCTGCTGTATGCCCCTGCATTGCATGCCGCTCTCCCCGGAAGAACATCTTGAGCTGGAAGCCGAGCTTCGCGCCGAAGATTACTTCTTCTCCCCACCGCCGCGGATCCCGGTCTACGCCGGCGACGGCGACGACGAGCTACCATTTTGAGCGTCGATAATCTCCGCCGTACGCTGGATCTGGCAGATCGAATCGACCGGCAGGAAGGGAGCCGGAGCTACCAGATCCACCAGCGCAATATGTGCCGGCTCGCGCTGCGGTACGGGTTCACGCGCGCTGCCGTCACCGGTGCATTCTCCGCGCTCTCCCCGAATAACGATTTTCTTGGGAATCTCAGAAGTACCGCTACGCTGCTGATCGCGAAGCGGGAAGGGCTCCCCTGCTCAGCCGCCACGGTATCGACCTACAAGGCTTGCGCGCTACGCGCGTGGCGCTGCCTGGAAGGGGAAGATTTCCTGGCGTTCACGAAGGGGAAGAAGACGCGGGCTTTCTACCTGAACATCATGGATCCGATGGATCCGGAGCCGGTCTGCGTGGACGGGCATATGATAAGCTGCTGGGCGGGGAAGCGGCTCACGATGAAGGAAGCGGTGCGGGTGAAGGCTCCCTATGATCGGATCGCCGACGACGTACGCACCGTGGCGCTCGAGCAGGGGATGATCCCGAATCAGGTTCAGGCGATTCTCTGGTTCACGTGGAAGCGGCTCCACCGATCGAAGTACGTAGGCTGTCAGCTCGATCTCTTCCGGCTCGGCGATCAATGGGCTCAGGAGATCTTACCCGACGACATTCAACCTTTCCCGATACAATGGAACCCCTGAACGAAGATCAGCTTCAGGCGATCGCTGAGAGCGCCATGCTGTCCGGAGCGCTGGAAGCCGCCGATGAATCCATGAAGGCGCAGCTTGCCGCGGATCCGGAGTGGACGGAGCGTAAGTACCACCACGTACATACGCTCTTGACGGCATTCGTGTACGGGATCATCGCCGCGGATCCCTGGCACCGCGGCTACCGGCTCCCGCCCGATTTCGAAGGCGTCGTCAACTTCATGTCCGACTGCATTCAGCGGAAGTGGCCGGGGGAAGCCGTGCCGCAGATCAGCCTGCTCGAGTGGGAAGCCTTCGTGTGGGAATGGGCTCCGCAGCATCCGAGCTTCCGGGCCTGGAACGTCCCGCGCGACTCTACGCAGCTCGTGGCGATCGTGCACCGGTTCAGCGATCTTCCAGACGAGCGGGATTTCATCGATCTGGACGCGCTGGTGCGGAATTCCGCGGTATGGCTGCGCAACGACACGCGGCGCAACGAGCAATTCGACTACTCATTCGAAGAGCGGGAGAAGCTTCGGGAGCAGAAGGATCTGGCGTACACGGAGCGGAATCAGCTCGTGGCGGCGCTGACGAAGCTCTTCCCCGCTTCGCTCGAGCGGCACCCGGAAGCGGATACCGAGTGGGAAGACGATTGGCGGTGGATCGTCTTCATCGATCTCCCCGCGGGGCAAGCGTCCTGGCATATCCACGATTCGGAGCTGGAGAATTTCGAGCATCTACCGAAGAACGTGGGGCGGAAGTGGGACGGCCACACGACGGCGGAGAAGTACACGCGGCTCGCGAAGCTGCCCCTGGCACACTACCGGTTCGGCGTCGATTGGGCGTCCGGTCCGGATCGCACCGTCTACCGCGAGCCCGGCGAATGATCGTCCTGCTGATCCTTCCGAACGCGCGCCCTGGCACGTGTGGGCGCTGCAAGAAGCCGGTCCCCGATACCGAGATCTGCTGGTTCTGTCAGGGAGATCTCTGCGGGGAGTGCTGGGAAGAGCATGGGCATTGCGGCCACGCGGAAGCAGACCGCTTCAACGAAGCGAGCCGCATGCTAGACCCGGAAGGGCGCCGTGCCCTGATGGATACCTTCCTCCATGGGAGAAACTGATGCAGACTGACGAGCCGCAGGAAGAGAAGCCGCGGGTATCGATCCGCGCCGCGCTGCGCACCGCGCTCGGCTTCGTGCTGGATGCCGTGCTCGAGAAGCTTCAGGAGCGCCGCGATCGGAAGGAAGAGCGCCGCCGGCGCCGGAACCCCGACCATTGGTGAGAACGAAGCCCTACACCGCGATCGGCATTCGGCGGAAGAAGTGCATCCGCTTCGCCGTGTGCGGCAACATGGCTTCGACGCAATGGCAAATCTGCGCAGACGGGCGCCAGTATCGGCCTGTCTGCGCAGATTGCGACGTCGAGCTAAATGCCCTGGTGCTGGCGTGGGGGATGATCCCTGACGGCGCCCGGAAGATCCGGCTGTACCGGGAGAAGGTGCTTGGCGCCTAGTAGCCGCGGGCGAATTGGAAGTGCATGGGATCGTGCTTCAGATGCAGGAAGCCGTGCTCTTCGAACACCCGGATCAGCTTCGGATCCATGTCGCCGGCGGTCCCGTAACGGTTCGTGCTGGCGTTGAGATCGACAGCGATCCCCCATGCGTGCGTGCTCTTCTTCGTCCCGCCCGTCGTCACGCGATCGTTGTAGATCCCATCGTACGTGCGGATCAGCTTCCACAATCCGCGATCGTAGATGGCTCCGAAGACTGCAGCGAAGATCCCTTCCATTTCCACGTGACACGCCACGCGCGAGACGTACGCATTCTGCCAGCCGAGCTTCAGCGGAGCGGGGAGATTCACCCGGCCCGCTGAAGCCGCGGCGGATCCTGGCTGGCCGAACATGGCAACGATCGCGTCCAGCCCTGACGGCGCCTTCCGAAGCGACGTCACCGAAGCAAGGTACATGGACGATACCCAGCCGCAGGGCTCTACCCGGCTCCAATCCCCCGACTGCTCTACTACCGTCACTTCCTCCCCTTGCTTGAGCTGGGAGATCACGGAGAACGACGTACCCGGCGCGCTCCGGACGTTCAGGACGGAAGCCGTGACGCGCATGCGTTACCGGACTCGCTGGAAGATGTAGAGCATGAGGGCGATCACCAGCAAGACGCCTACGATCGTCCACAGAAGGTTGCCGCCGGGGAGCTGCAGCAACGCCAGCGCGAGCAGGGAAGAGATCATGTCGGATCCTCCTTCTTCGGGGTGTCGGAAACTGGCGGGACGTTCGCGGAGATCGGCGGAACGCCGGTATCCAGCGGCGGCGGGGGAGCCTCAAGCTCTTCCCGGCTCTTCAGCTTCCCAAGCAGCTCCGTGATATCCTCTTCCGTTACCCGATCGATCAGCCGCTCGTCTGCCTGCCGGCCGGCGGGGAGCCGCATCATATCGACCTTCCGGAGCTGCCGAATCACCCATATGACGACGGGCGAGATATTCGAAATGTCGGTGCCGTGCGCCACGTGCAGGATCGCCCGCCCGGCTTCCGCGGTGCTGAGCCAAATGAGCGTCGAGATCATGACGGGCATGAAGCCTTCCGCCCACACCGGAAGCTCCGCCGGCCCGGTGGGATAGTACGTAATCACCAGCAAGAAGATACCGTCCAGAATCGCCGAGACGACGACGAGCGAAATCAGCAGGAGCTTCGCCCCTACGTGCTTCTCCCATTCGTACGATTTACGAAGCGGCTTCGGCGTGGCAAGAAAGCACGTGAAGATCTCCGCCGTCATGAGCAGGAGAAGGAACAGCGTCAGGAGCCCCGGTGCGATCCAGCGCGGCGCTACGAGATCCGTGAAGATGTTCGTGGTGGTTATGATCGCTCCGGCCGCTACCCCGAAAGCAGCGAATTCCGGATCCAGCACGTGGCGATTCATAGACCCGCACCCCGTTGAGAAGTGTCGTGCTTCGTCGGTGAACATTGCTCCGCGGGGCCTTTCGCCCATGGCAGAAAGTAGCGCAAAAATAGCTGCTGCAAAAGCGCCTATTCCCTACCGACCTGAACCCCCGTCGCGATCGCTGCTTCCCGGTACAACCGTGCGATATCTTCCGGATCCACCCCGGAAGCCCGCAGACGAGCGATTACCTTGTGCGCGTTCTCCGGATCCGTCGCCATTTCCGCAAGGCGCTGAGCAGCCCGGCGGGAAAGGCTCGTCTTCTGGCGAACGCTGTTAGCGAAATTCGCGAGGAACGCGCCGGAGTAGCGCCCCATGGCGATGATCCCCGCGCTGATCCCCTGCTGGATCCCTTCCGCCAGCTCCGCAGCCCTGGCCTGAGCCAGCGACCCCTGAGCCGGCGCCGCTTCACCCATCCGGCGAGCTGCAGCCGTAGCCGTGCGGCCCACGCTGGAAAGGCGCTGAGCTTCGGTGGATCCAAGCGCAGATTCGATCCGAGAACGAAGCCCCGGATCCTCCGCAAGCCGCTGAGCGGTGCGCGTAGCGCTCGCCGGCGACTCGAGTGCAGCATCCGCCACGGCGGAGCGAGCGCCGGCGCGGACCCCTGCAGCCCTGGCAGGATTGGCCGCTGCCTGCTGAACCGCTTCACGGAAGCCTTCGGTATCGCCCTGCCGCACGACGTCCCGGCCGGCGCGCACCCCCGACATGAGATCCAGCCGGCGCCCGTACTGAGCCCCGATCCGCTCGAGCTGTTCCGCTTCGCCGGGGGAGAGTACCTGAGCGATCCGCCGGCGATAGGGTTCATCGGTCGCAAGGCGCTCGAGCATCTTCCGCGCGTCGTCGTCGGATCCCTCGAGCGCATTGGCGAGCGCGCCGCGGGCGCCGGCCTGCAGCCCCGCCGGCCCGGCCACGGTGCGCTGAGCACGGAGCGCCGCGGCGAGCGTTTCGGCATCCCCCCTGGCGACGACGCGGGAGCCGATCTTGGCCGCTTCGGCGAAATTCAGGGCGAATCCGTACCGTCCAGCGATGCCTTCCAGCTCTCTCAGCTCGGTTTCGTCCAAAACAGCTCTCAGGTTCGCCTGTAAGCGACGATCGCCTGCTAGACGACCCATCGCACGGCTTGCCTGCTGTTCGGTGCCTGAGAGCATGTTTGCGAGCGCCGTTCTGGCACCGACTCGCATACCTGCTTGCTCAGAAGTACGTACCCCCGGCCGCTGGGCGATATCGGGCGTTCCGCCGCCGGCGGTCCGGATCCGGTCTGCAAACTCCCTGGCATCCTCACGGAGCACGCGGCGCCCGGCCGTCGTGCCGCGGGCGACGTCGGTGCGGCGTCCGAATTCGCGCAAGCCGGCTCCGTACTCCGGAACGGCGCTCGAAACGTAGTCCGTTACGCGATCGCGAAGACGGGAGTAGATCTGCCCGGCGCCGGCGCCCGCCTTGGCCCCAAGCTCCTGACGGATCGCGTCCCACGTACGCACGGCGAGATCAACGGTCCCGATCTGCTCTCCCTGCTCGATCGCCCCGGCCACGCGCCGGCGCAGCGCTGGATCCAGCGAATTCCAGATATCCGGCTGCTGAATCACTTCCAGCATGTCGTTCGTGAGCGGAACCCGGTGCTGCCCTACCCGGTCCATGAGCCGATCCATCTGGACGTCGCGACGGCCGAGCTGCGCTGTCTCGGTAGACTGTACCCGGCGCCCCACCGCTTGCACCGCTTCTTCGCGGATCGGCTCGAGCGCCTGAAGGGCTTCGGTTTCCGTCGTGCGCGGGCCACGGAGCGCCGCCGCGGCTGCAGCCGGCCGCGGGAGAAGCGCTTCCTGAGCGGCTTCACTCGTGGTAGCTCCACCCTGACGAACCAAGCCCGCCAGCTCTTCCGGGCGCGCAAGGGATGCCGCCTCTTCGGCCTGCTGGAAGATCTCGCCGGCGCCGGTACGCGCGCGGCCGATCTGCCCCATTTCTTCCGCCGTGCCCCGGCGCATGATCTCCACCAGACGCGGCGCCCGGCCCATCGTCTCGGTGAATTCGTTGAAGCGATCGGCGATCGCCTGAACCGGCTCGCCGAGACGACGGGCGAGCAGCCTGATCGCTGCATTATCGGGGGAAATCCGCGAATGAATCCCGCGGCCGACCGCTGCAGCTCCGCCCACGGCGCCGGCGACGACGGGGCCAGCAACGGCGCCGATCCCTGCAGCCGCGGGAACCGCTTCGATTCCCTCTTCGTTCGCTGCCGTGACGCCTGCAGCCGTGGCGCCGGCGGCGGAGAGACGAGCGATGTTCCGCGCCGTCTGAGCTGCCTGGGGCGTGAAGACGGAAGCGACCTTGGGAAGAGCCTTGGCGCCGGCGCGCACGAGCCCCGCCCCGCTCAGCATGCTCGCGCCCATGCCGCTGTAGAATTCGCGCGGATTCTCTTCCTGAGCGGTGCGGCGGATCTCGCGGGCGCGCTCGATCGCCTCTTCGTTGCTGATCGGCGCTTCTCCACCGGGCAGGATCGCGCGGGCCTGCAGCGCTGCCGCGGTAAGGGGAGTGCCCACGCCGAACATGCCGGATCCGAAGCCCTGAGCCGCGGCGACAGCGCGCTCGCGAAGCGTCGGGCTCTTCGGCTCCGGCTCCCATGTTCCCCCGGCTCCGGTGGACGCCGGCGCGCGTACGAAGCGGCCGGGCGCGTTCGTCCCCAGCTCCGCAGCGGCGGGCTGTCCGTTCACCGTAGCGTTGACCCTGGTGGGCGCTGCCGGCGCGGGAGCTGCCTGACGGGGAGCAGGGGCCTGCTGCGGAGCCGCCTGCTCGGATCGAAGGCGCATGATCTCCGCAGCAAAGCGCTGCGCAGCCGCGGTATCACCCGCGGCGTGCGCTGCCCTGAGAGCTGCTTCCAACCGCTCGAGATCCATTATTGCCGAGGGGCATACTGGTTCAGAAGATCATCGATCGACGGTTCCGCCCCTGCAGCGGGCGTCGGCGTCGGCCGCGGCTGCGGGCCGAAGGAAGCCCCGCTGCGCTGGCGCCGGAGCTGCGCACGGTACTCCGCGCTCTCCGCGTCCTGCTGAGCATACCCCACGATCCGCTGATAGGTGGAAACGATGTTCTGAATGTCTTCCACCAGCCGTTCCGGATCCCGCTCCACTTCCAACCTTCCCAGCGCTCCCGTAAGAAGCGCGATATCCCGATCCGAGACGTTGCCCATGGCTCCGCCGGTAGGGCTCGACTGACGCATGCGCTGCAGCTCGTCCACGGCGATGTTGTTCTTCATCGTCTCGAGCGCGTCCCACGCCTCATACGAGCGCGTGCCGGGCACTCGGCGAGCCCCGCTTCGAAGCGACTGCAGCAGGATCCCAGCATCGGCGCCGGAGAAGAAATCCAGCGCGCGCTGAGCGTTCGTCTGCACGACGTTCGCATGATCGGCGACCACCCCGAACGACTGCACCAGCCGGCGATCGCCCTGATCCAGCTCCCGAAGTGTCGCTTCGAATTCCTGCTCCGCCGGCGAGCCTGGAACGATATCGGCGACCACCCGCCCGTCTTGCGTGGGGAATAGCTGAACCCCCTGCTGACGCGCCGGCATATGCTCCTTCACCTTGTCCCACTCGAGATTCGACCAGCCGAGCCCCAGCCTTTCGGCGCCCTGCTGCAGCCGCCCTTCCGCATGCGCAGCCGCGGCCGGCGTGACGCCTTCCACGATCCGCGTAGTGCCATCGGACATTTGCTGCATGAGCCGGAGATTCCCGCTCTCGTCGTAGACCGGCGTGGGATTCCCCGTAGCGCGGACCACCGAATTCGGATCCCCGGAGCGAAGCATGGCGACGATCGAATCCGGATCCTGAATGTACTGCTCCCGCAGATCCATGAGCTGTTCCGCGGGGATGCCGAGCGATGGAAGGATCTGCCCTACCCGATCGAAGGCTTGTCCGAGATCCATCCCCTGACTCTTCGCGCGCTGCAGGAACACCGCGGCGTTGAGCGCGGCGCGCTGCTGCAGCTCCCGGTTCTGCTGATCCTGCTGATTCGCGAGCCCCTGAGCGGCCGGATCCCCCGCGACGGTCCCGTACTGATCCACCACGGCTTGCTGAGCGGCATCGGTACGCTCGAGCGAGCCCATGGTGTACGGGTGCATTTCGCGCTGCCGCTGCGCTCCCTCGAGCTGCATGAGCGCAGCGGGATCCGCGGCTTCGGGGCCGAAGCGCTCGATCAGCGCGTTCAGGGCGTTCTCTCGCTGCCTGCGGAGCCTGTCCGCGGCACCGAATTGATACCCGCCCTGAACGGCTGTCGGCGCCCCGCCGAAATACTCGTTCGCCATTTGGTTTCCGGCGCTAGGGGTGTCTTACTCGATCTCCGCCGGCCCGATCGGAATGGCGAAGCCGGCACCGTGCACCAGCTCGTTCATGTCGAACGGGTTCAGGACCGCCAGCGGCTCGAAATCGCCGCCGTCTTCCCCGCGGGTTGCCAGGATGCCCGCGTGCTCTCCCTCGATCAGACCGGCCGGCGCGCCCGTCTGGAAGAAGAACTGGAAGACCCGATCGCGAGCGCCGCCGGTGGGCTCGATCGGGTAGGGGATGATCTGCGTACGCAGACCGTGCTGAGAGAGCATGTTGCGCTTCTCGTCGTCGTTCAGCATCGCGGCGACGTCTTCCTTCGTGTCGCCGAGATCGGATGCCTTCGGCGCGTCCATGGAGAAGAGCACGAAATCCGTGTCCTGCCGCTCTTCGCCCGAAAGCGCGGTGAGCATCGCCACCGTTCCAGCGAAAACCTGACCCATGATGCAGACTCCTGATGAAGTGTGAGAAACGACCCCCCGCGCCGGAACCTACCTTCGAAGTACGACCGGGTTCAGGTTCATGTTCGGCACCCGCAGCACGTTCGGCTGAGATACCACGGACGGCGTAATGCCGGGGACGGGAAGGGCGTTTGTAGCCTTCTTCCGATTCCCCCATGCGTCGAGAATCGTACCGAACGCGCCGAGCGCTTCCGTGTTCCCTTCGGCGCGCGCTCCCGCAGCAGCCTGTCCCGCCTGATTCGTAATCACCGCGCCCTGCTGCCCCGTCCCGATCTGCCCCGCGGCGATCTGCTGCCCCGCGCCGGCGTGGATCTGGCCGATCTGCTGCCCCGCGCCGGCGTTGATCCCCGCGAGCTGCCCGCCGTACTGGCCGAAGATGTTAGCGGCCTGCTGTCCCGCGCCGGCGTGGATCCCAGCCATTTGCTGCCCTGCAGCGGCCTGCTGTCCGGAGAGCTGCCCTGCAGCCGCGGCCTGCTGACCGGAGAGCTGCTGACCGGCGCCGTACTGCATCCCGGCGAGCTGAGATCCCGCGGCAGACCGGATCCCCGCAGCCTGAGCCCCGCCCTGCTGAGCCGCGTTCCCCAGCATCGCCCCGGCCTGCATGCCCTGAGCGGAGAGCCCGCCGAGCTGGCCGAAGTAATTGTTGAAGCTCTGCTGCGCGAGCCCTTGCCCGTAGCTCTGCAGCGCCTTGGCGGTGGATCCGCTTCCCAGCAGCCCCGCAGCGGCCCGGCTCCCGGTAATGGCTCGCCCGCCCTGCTCGAGCTGGTTCCGGAAGCCCGTAGAGCCCTGGAAATTCGCGAATGCGCGATCCGCCGCGGCCTGATCTCCGCCGAGCCCCAGCAATGCCTGCTGCTGCCCCGCCGCCGCGGCGCCGCCCGGAAGGTAGGTCTGTCCGATCGGAGAGCCCTGCAGGTAATTGAAGCCGCCCATCGCATCCTGAACAGCCTGATCCGTCGATCCCTGCAGCGTCGTCCCGGCCTGCCCCGTCGCGCCGGCAAGCGTCTGCCCCGACTGATCGATGCCGTAGCCGAGCGTGCGGCCCGACTGATCCACCCCGCCGTACACGGCTCCGCCGGCAGCGTTGACACCCTGCCCCAGCGCAGCGTTCGCCTGCTGCCCGTACTGAGCCAGGACGTTGCCGGCGTTCGAAGCTCCCTGGTTGATCGCACCCGCGGCGTTCACCGTGGAGCCGCCCAGCGTGTGCGCAGCATCCGTGATTCCCTGCTGGGAAACCTGCTGCGCCTGCTGAGCGGCCTGCTGCTGAGCCGCCGCCTCTTGGCGCTTGTTCATGAGCCCGCCGACTCCGCCGGCCACCGCGGCGCCCACGGCAGGACCGCCGACGACGGTTCCGAGGATCCCGGCGCCGATCGGAATGAGGCTCTTCAGGAAGTTTCCAAATGCCATGATCTTCTCCCGCTGTAGGCGGCTACGAGATTGCCGTGATTCTTCCTTGCTGATCGACTGTCACCGAAGCGGGCGGCGCGTACGTGCCGGGCGTCACCGCGGTATCTGCAACTTTCGCACGAAGCTCCTGCAGCTCTTCGCGCATCGCATTCCATTGCCGAAGGAAGAGCGGCGTAGGATGCCCCTGAGCATCCACGATCGGGACATGAAGCTGCAGCGGATCCGCTCGAGTGATCGCCATTACTCAGGCTCCGGCATGCCGTGAAGAACCACGTTCATCTTGTCGATCCGCATGAGCCCGCCGACGTCTGAGATCTCCCAAAGCCGCCCCGGTGGACGAACCCTGCCGAGCGAGCGAAAGGTAACACGTTGCCCGTAATCGTCCACCAGCAAATCGACGTCGTAGTAATCGCTCCACGTGACACCTTCATCGTTGCTGAACCGCAGCCTGACGGCGGCACCCGTATCGCTGGGAGATCCTACGCTCGCCATGAGCTGAACGGAGCCGACGAGAATGCTGTTCTTCCCGCGGAGCGGCTGAAAGCCTGTCACAACTCGCTCGATCTGCAGCTCGCCCTGATCCAGCTCGTCGTACATATCCAGCTCCCAAATCTGGTTGCTGGAATCGTCAGCAGCGACCACCTTCCCGCCCCAATTCGTCCCGCGGAACATATTCCAGAATTCCATCCCCGCGGTGTACCACACGTGCCACTGGCGGGTAGTAAAATCGTAAACCAGCGACTTCGGCCCGACCGTGTTGAGCACGTAGAACGTGTGCCCATCCATCGTGAAGAACCAAGCCTGCTCAGCGCTCATGAGATCTCCCCGTCAGCTCCATCGATTCGGACGAGCCCGCCGGAATCGTAGATCTCCCAAATCCGACCGGGAGCCCTGAGCCTACCGAGCGAACGCCATTCGATTCGCTGCGAAGCGTTCGTGTCCTGCAGATCGAATGAGTAAAGCTGGCTCCATGTCTTCCCGCCATCGTCGCTGAAGCGCATCTGAACCGTAGCGCCGCCTTCCAGCAGATCTCCGCGACGAGCCGTGATTCGAAGCGCCCCCTGCCGAACGCTGCCGAGCCCTTCGACAGCCTGGAAGCCCGATACGACCCGCGTAATCGGAAGCGCTTCCTGATCCAGCTCGGATTCCATGTCCACTTCCCAAATTTGCGCCGTTTCAGCATCGGCGCCGATTACCTTGCCGTTCCAGTTTATCCCGCGGAAGACGTTCCAGAACGGGCGCCCCGCGGTGTACCACTTATGCCATTGCTGCGTAGTGAAATCGTAGATCAGCGTCCTGCCGAGCACGAAATTCAGCACGTAGAACACGTGCCCGTCCACCGTGAAAAGCCAGCCCTTCTCGAGCGGTGCGACTAGCAGGAAAGCATCGATCAGCGTCACCGCGTACGCCGACTCCACCCATAGCGTTGCTTCCTTGACCAGCGTGTTCTTCTCTGTGAAGCCTTCGACTGCTTCAGCGCCGGCGCCGCCCCACGTGAGCTTGTCCAGCGGAAGATCCCACTGATCGATCAGCGGCGGATGATCTTCGAAACTCGTATACGTGAATTCTTCACGTGCCGGTAGCGGAACGTCCACGAGCGGCGCCCGCTGCGGCGCTGCGGTCCATCCTTCAGGCGGGATCGCCATGGCGTCAGATCGCGTCCGTGTCGATCTCCGTAGCGGAGATAATCCGGATCCGCTCCCCGGCGTAATCCTCTTGCTGAGAAGCGAAGAGCATTACCGCGGCGTCCGCTTCGTCCATGCTGGCCGCTTCCACGATCAGCGGAGCGCGAACGACTCCGCCCACGGAGCAGACCATCTTGAAGAGCGACTGAACGATGATTCTGCTCATGGCACGTACCTCGCCCAAGAAATTTGTGCGTAGATATCGAAGCGCTGGGTATTGTTCTTCGTAATACCCGGCCCGGTGAGAATTTCGTGCTGGAACGGCATGGGATTCACGCGGAAGATGGAAACCCCCTGGTATCCGGCTACCATGGACTTGAACGTGACGCCGTTCCCGTTCGCCGCGGGGATCTTGAACAGCGCCGTCCGCTCGAGCGAGCCGGGAACATAGGCGTCTTCCACCCCGCTCGTGTCCTGAGCATTCACCCCGCCGCCGGCGCCGCCGCTTGGGGCTCCGGTAACGGCGCCGAGACTGCCCGTATAGAGCACTAGGGCAGTAACGCCGGATCCCACGAACGTTCCGCCCTGATCGGGTGCCCAGCCGATTT
>JALOAI010000035.1 GCA_023228945.1 Pigmentiphaga sp.
GAAGGCCGCAGTTTCCGTCTGGAAGACGTCGGTGCCGAGCGCCGAGCGGTCCTGACCCAGGCACTCGACCTGCCCAGCGTGAGCGATGGCGTGATCCAGGGCGCCGGCGTGCGCGTGGTGTTGCGCGAGGGCGCTCAAGCGGAGCAGCTCCAGGCCCTGTCCGATCAGGCGCGAGTGGAGCTGGCGCAGGTGCCCGCGCGCTTCGAAGACGCCTTCATCGATCTGCTCGGTGGCGGCCCCGGCGGCACTTCGACGCTGGCCGAGCGTCTGCCGCCGGTTGAGCTGGGTTCCGACATTGCCGTGTCGTGCCGAAACCTCACCAAGCGCTTCGGCGAGTTCACCGCCACCGACAACGTCAGCTTCGAGGTGCAAAAGGGCGAAATCTTCGGCCTGCTCGGCCCTAACGGCGCCGGCAAGTCCACCACCTTCAAGATGTTGTGCGGCCTGTTGAAACCAACTGCTGGCGAAGCGCATGTGGTGGGCCATGATCTGCGCCGCGCCACCGGCGCAGCCAAGAGCCGGCTCGGCTACATGGCGCAGAAGTTTTCGCTCTACGGCCTGCTCTCGGTGCAGCAGAACCTGGAATTCTCGGCCGGCGTCTACGGACTGGAAGGCAACACCCGGCGCGAGCGCATTGCCGAGATGATCGAAACCTTCGATCTGGGCGACTGGCTGTCCGCCACGCCCGATTCCCTGCCGCTGGGCCACAAGCAGCGCCTGGCATTGGCTTGTTCGCTGATGCACCGGCCGCCCGTGCTGTTCCTGGATGAACCCACTTCGGGCGTGGACCCGATCACCCGGCGGGAATTCTGGACCCACATCAACGGACTGGCCCGCAAGGGCGTGACCATCATGGTCACCACCCACTTCATGGACGAGGCCGAATACTGCGACCGCGTGGCCATGCTCTCGCGTGCGCAACTGATCGCGCTGGATACGCCCGACGCGCTCAAACGTTCGGCGGTCAGCCCCGAACAACCCGACCCGACGATGGAGGACGCCTTCATTCACCTGGTGGAGTCGTCAGACCGCGAGCTGGAGGCCGCCACATGAACGGCGCCACAATGCACAAAGACGGAAGTGGCCCCCTGCAGACCGACTTGCGCCGTTTTGATTTACGGCGCTTGATCGCCCTGGTGACCAAGGAAAGCTACCAGGCGCTGCGCGACCCCTCGACGCTGCTGATCGCGTTCGTGCTGCCAGTGGTGTTGCTGCTGCTGTTCGCCTATGCGGTGTCGCTGGATGCGAAGGATGTCCGTGTCGGCGTGGTCCTGGAGTCGCCCGGCGCATCGGCACACTCGCTGGCCGCAGCGTTTTCGGGCACCCGCTTCCTGAATACGCACTTCGCCCATGACCGGCGCGAAGTGGCCGACCAACTGGTTTCAGGCGACCTGCGCGGCTACGTGGTGATTCCGCAGGATTTCGAGCAGCGTCTGGCCCAGCGTGGCAGCGAGCCGCTGGTGCAGATCGTCACCGATGGCTCCTACCCCAATACCGCCAACTACGTCGAGAACTACGCCCGTGGCGTGGTCCAGTCCTGGCGTGCCGGACTGGACGTCGGAGCACCAGCGCAGGCCGTCATGCTGGAACCGCGCTACTGGTTCAACCCCGAGCTGGAAAGCCGCCGCGCACTGATTCCCGGTGCCATCGCCATCGTCATGACCATCATCGGCACCATGCTGACTGCACTGGTGGTGGCGCGTGAATGGGAGCGCGGCACCATGGAGGCGGTGCTGTCCACGCCGGCCTCGGTGGCCGAAATCCTGATCGGCAAGCTGCTGCCGTACTTCGTGCTCGGCATGCTGTCCACGCTGGGTGCGGCGGCGCTGGCGGTGTTCGTGTTCGGGGTCCCGATGCGGGGCTCGCTGGCGGCGCTGCTGCTGCTGTCGGCGGTGTTCATGGTGCCGGCGCTGGGTCAGGGTCTGCTGATTTCCTCCTTGGCACGCAACCAGTTCCTGGCCGCGCAGATCGCGCTGTTCACGGGTTTTCTGCCGGCTTTCATGCTGTCGGGCTTTCTGTATGAGATCGACGCGATGCCCGCGCCGATCCGGGCCATCACCCGGCTGGTTCCGGCGCGTTACTTCGTCGATTCGCTGAAGACGGTGTTCCTGGCCGGCGACATCTGGGCCGTGTTCCTGCCCAACCTGGCGGCCATGGCGGCGATCGGGGTGCTGTTCTTCGTGATCGCCAAGCGCGCCACGCGCAAGAACCTGGAGTGAAGCGATGTTGACGTCCGCATTCTCGTTGACCCGCCTGCGCGCCCAGTTCATCAAGGAGGTGCTCAGCGTCCTGCGCGACCCGCGCAGCCGCATGGTGGTGTTCGTGCCGCCGATCCTGCAGTTGCTGGTGTTCGCCTTTGCCGCGACGCTGGAAGTGCGCAACGTCGATATCGCCGTCTACGATCAGGATGCGGGGCGCTGGTCGCACGAGTTGGTACAGCGCCTGGACAGCGCCCGCTTCATCACCCACGTCCGGCATGTCGACAGCCAACAGCAGCTCCACGAGCTGATCGACCGTGGCGAGGTGATCGCCGCGCTCGCCATCCCGGTGGATTTCTCGCGCTCCATCGCCGCCGGCGAAAGTGGCCGCGCGCAGGTACTGGTCGATGGCCGGCGCAGCAACTCCGGGCAGATCACCGTGGCCTATCTGTCCACCATCGCCGCCGATGTCGGCGCCGAGGTCGTGCCCGACGCCCAGGCACCAACGCCCGTGGTCGTGCGCCACTGGTTCAACCCGAATCTGGTCTACCGCTGGTTCATCGTGCCCGGCCTGACGGGCATCCTGGCGCTGTTCAGCTCGCTCTTGATCACCTCGTTGTCGATCGCGCGCGAGCGCGAGCTGGGCACCTTCGACCAGTTGCTGGTGTCGCCCACCTCGACGCCCGAGATCATCATCTCCAAGTCGCTGCCGGCACTCGCAATTGGCACCGGGCTGGGCCTGTTCATGATTAGCGCGGGCGTCTTCCTGTTCGGCATCCCGTTTACGGGCTCGTTTGCACTCCTGCTTGCCAGCCTGGTGCTGTTCATCGCCTCGGTGGTCGGCATCGGCCTGATGATTTCCGCGGTCAGCATGACGCAGCAGCAGGCCATCCTGGGGGCGTTCGCCGTCGGCGTGCCGGCGGTGCTGATGTCAGGCTTTGCGACGCCTGTGGAAAACATGCCTGTCGTCCTGCAATGGCTGGCTCAGGCCATTCCGCTGACCCACTTCCTCATCATCGTCGAAGGCAGCTTTCTCAAGGCCATGCCGCCCGGTGACATTCTCGCCAGCCTGTGGCCGCTGGCGGTCATCGCCCTGGCCACGCTGACGATGGCCACCGTATTCGTCCGAGGACGCCTGCAATGAAATCCAAGCCCCGCACTCCCTTTCTTCGCGCAACCGTCACCGGCCTGACCCCTGGGCGCGCGCGTCCGCTCGCGCTGGCCCTGTCCTGCGTGCTGCTGACTGCCTGCGCAAGCGTGGGCCCCGACTACCGCGAGCCGCCGCCGGTCGACGTCGGCAGCGGCTGGAGCTTGCCGTTGGCAAGCGAATCCCAGTCCGCAGACTTGAGCCAATGGTGGTCTGCACTGGACGATCCCATCCTCGATCGCCTGATGGCCACGGCGCTGGCACAGAACCTGGATCTGCGCCAGGCTGCGGCACGCATCGATGAGGCACGCGCCCTGCGCGATCGTGTGGCCGGCGAGGCATTGCCCACCGCCGCCGCTGGCGCGAGCGTCAACCGGCGCCGTCAAAGCGAGAACGGACCCCTGCCCGTAGGTTCGATCCCCGGCCTTGACGCCACGCAGACCATCTACGACGCGGGCTTCGACGCGGCCTGGGAGGCCGACTTGTTCGGGGCCAAGCGGCGGGCGCTGGAAGGCGCCAGCGCCCGCCTGCAGGCGACCGAAGCCGAGGCGCAGGGCGTACGCATGCGCATCGTGGCCGAGGTCGCGCGCACCTGGTTCACCGCCGTCGGCGCCCGCTACGAGTTGCACGCACAACAGGCCACACTGGATACGCTGCAGCAGACCTTGGAATTGGTGCGCCTGCGGCATGCGCTGGGCGACGCGTCGGCCGCCGACGTGGAGGCGGCGTACGCCCAATGGACAGCAGTCAACGCGCTCATCCCGGATATCCAGGCGCGTCAGCGCGCCGCGATACTCAGCCTGGGCGTGCTGCTGGGCGCGCCGCCGGAGCGGGAGCTGGCACTGCTGGATGGCCCCTTGACGCCGAGCACGCTGCGGGCACTGCCGGTGGGCGAGCGCGCAGATATGCTGCGCCGACGTCCTGATGTGTTGGCTGCGGAACGTCGCCTGGCAGCGAGTTCCGCCGACATCGGCGTAGCCACGGCCGAGTTGTTCCCCAAACTCTCCATCGGTGTCGGCGGCGGGTTTCAGGCGCTCAGTACGGGCGATTGGTTCGATGCATCCAGCTCGCGTTTCTCCATCCTGCCGCTGATTTCCTGGCGCGTGTTCGACGGTGGCCGTGTGCGAGCCGAAATTCGGGCACGTGAGGCGGCCGAGCGGCAGGCCGCGCTGGCCTATGAGCAAGCCGTGCTGACGGCGCTGGGCGACGCCGAGCGCGCGCTGGGCGACTACCACGGCGGGCTGGACACACTGGAACGCCGCGGCATGGCACTGGATGCCGCGCGCACAAGCTACGGCCACACCAGGACGCGCTACGCGGCGGGCGATATCGCGCTGGTCGAACTGCTGGCTGCCCAGCGAAGCCTGCATG
The DNA here is from genome assembly GCA_023228945.1 of Pigmentiphaga sp. Lineage (GTDB taxonomy): Bacteria > Pseudomonadota > Gammaproteobacteria > Burkholderiales > Burkholderiaceae_B > Verticiella. The sequence continues at coordinate 4,717 of JALOAI010000035.1, forward strand.
AGGCCGAAATCGCAGCCGCGCGGGCACAGACCAACGCCGCCGTGCAATTGGTGGCGCTGTACAAGGCCCTGGGTGGTGGCTGGGAGGTATCCGCCGCGGCATCCAACGCAACCCATCCTCTGCTGGGCACTGCCGCCCCGTCGCATTTTCAAGCCGGCGGTTCGACACCAGGAGACGATCTTAAGAATCAACGTTGGAAGTCTTGATCGCCTTGCCCGCTTCGTCGTCGGACTCCCATCTATGCCACGCCACCGACGGTTGATCTGCTCGGAATGATGCTGCCCGATAGCGCTCTCGCTCGCCCTCCGTAAGGCAGATGATCGTCCTTCGGGTGTAAGCGTTGGGAATGGCAATCTCCAAGGGGGTTCTGACTCAAGGCAATTTCCGTGACCGTGAACTAACGGGAAAAAACTAGTACGCATGCTCCGCACACGATCATCGCTGCTGTCTGCCAGCTTTTTTTTAACGGTACCCCCAAAAAAATTGCGGGTGCGTCAGGTGATCGGGACACCGGTTTCCGTGACAGGACATGACCACGCGCCCAAGCGTAGGCCTCGTCGTTTGGGGCGAGGTAAGCGAGGCCAATCTGCCGGAGCCGGAGGCCTCCGAAGTTCATCCTGTGGTTGTGCGGTGCAGCAAATAGACTTTGACGCTCTGAGCCGCGATTGCCTAGATTGTCGTTGACGGCGGCAAGTAGCAGGCTTCTTGCACGGGCGAGTATCTATTCGTCTGTGCGCTCCGGGCTTCTTGCCGATCACCATTCCGACTCTTGGCGATTGACATGACCACCCCGACCCTGCGCTATTACCTGGCACCCCGCTCACCCTGGACTTATCTCGGTCATCACCGTGTCCGGCAACTGGCCGCCAAATATGGCGTGCCGATAGAGCTTCGGCCGTTTGACCTTGGCGAGATTTTTCCCATTACCGGTGGCTTGCAGCTTGCGCAACGTTCGCCGCAGCGCCAAGCCTATCGATTGATCGAAATCGAGCGTTGGTCAAAATTTTTGAATCTGCCGATGAGTTTGCAACCACGCCATTTTCCGATGGAGGAGCACAACGCCGCGCGCATGATTCTTGCCGCCCTGCGGCGGTTCGGCACCGAGGCGGCGCTGGATCTCGCCGGTGCCTGCTTGAAAGCCGTTTGGTCTCGGGAGCTCAATATCGCCGATCCCGCAACGCTGCAAACCCTGGCTGGCGAATGCGGCTTGCCGGGAAAAGAATTGTGGGACGCCAGCGCGGCCGAAGAAGAGAGCTATGCCAGCAATACCAAGGCCGCACTTGAACTCGGTGTTTTTGGCGCGCCGTGGTACGAGTACCGTGGTGAATCGTTCTGGGGGCAGGACCGACTGGACTTTCTGGAAAGGGCGATGCAGTCGGCCTGACCACGCAGCTCGACGCAAGCCTCGCCGATCCTTCACTTTCCACTGAAATGAGAGGTATCCCATGATTTCGATCGCTCGTCGGCAATGTCTAACGTTTGCCGGAGTTGCAACCGCGGCGGCCGCCTGGCCGATACGTCCCCTCAGCGCAGCGGAGCTGCGTCAACTGACTATCCAGGTGGGTATCGCACCCGGCGGCGTAACCGACACCGTTGCCCGCATGCTGGCCGAAGGCCTGCCCACCGATCTCGCAGAGGTCGCCTTGGTCGAGAACCGCACGGGCGCAGGCGGGCAGTTGGTACTCAATACGCTGCGCTCCGGCGCCCAAGATGGCTCGTTGCTGACGTTGACGCCCGCCTCGCAGGTGACGGTCTATCCGCATACTTACCCCAACCTGCTATACGATCCGCTAAAGGACTTTTCTCCGGTGAGTTTGGTGGGCGTCATCGAGTTCGGCCTGGCTGTCGGGCCGCTGGTGCCCGCGGAGGTACAGACCGTGGACGATTTTCTCAAATGGTGTGCGGAGCACCCCGAGCTCGCCACTTTCGGTTCTCCAGCGGCCGGATCGATACCACATTTCCTCGGCGAGTTGCTCGGCAGGGCGGGAGGCGTCGAGCTGGTGCATGTGCCTTATCGCGGCACCCAGCCAGCCATTTCGGATCTGATCGGTGGCCAGATCGCCGCGGTGTCGGGAACCGTCGGCGGCTTTGCCCCCTTCGTGGAACAGGGGCGCATCCGTTTGCTGGCAACATCCGGCGCCGAGCGGTCCCGGTTCGTGAGTAATGTGCCAACATATACCGAGCAGGGATTTCCCGATCTGCAATTGGTGGAGTGGATGGGGCTGTTTGCCCCCGCCGGCGTGGCACCGGCGCGGCTGGAACGTATCAGTAAAGCCGTCCACGAGGTCTTGCAGGGTGAACGCGCACGCACCGTCATGGCAAGCGCGGGCGTGGAGCCGCGGGGATCTTCGCCTCAGGTCTTGAGCGAATGGCTGATAGAGGATTATGCTCGCTGGAAACCCATCGTCGAGACCGTGGGCTTCCAGGCTCTCTGATTGCAGCGCGCTCTGGCACGAGTTTCGTCATCAACGGCAATTTCCGGAGGCCGGGAGGGCGGGGAGCCCGTAGTCGAGATGGTCCGTCAACTTCCTCCGCTGCGAGCGGCTCGCGCCTTCGAGGCTGCCGCCCGGCATTGTAGTTTTTCACAGGCCGGCAAAGAGCTCTGCCTCAGCGCCGGCGCGGTAAGCCATCAGGTCAGGCTATTGGAAGCCTGGGTCGGGGCGCCGCTCTTCGAACGAAGCCATAACTCGCTGCAGCTCACCGCGCACGGGCATGAGCTGCTGCCCGTTCTGCGGGCGGCTTTCGACACGTTGGCCGAGGGCGCCGCGGATGTTCGTAACGACACGACCGGTCGCCGGGTGCGGCTCGCCGTTTATCCCAATTTTGCGATGAATTGGCTGGTGCCGCGCCTGCCCCGCCTGCGGGAGAAGTTGCCGGACGTGGAGCTGGAGGTGCTGACCATTTCCGAGCCGCTGGGCACCTTGTTCAACCGGGCCGATCTTGCGGTGCGAGTGTATGAGAACGCGCCGCAGTACAGCTTCGACTTTCTGTTTGCCGCCGAGCTATTTCCGGTTGGCTCGCCGAGCGACGATCCCGAAGGCAAAACCAGGCGGGATCCCGCCGCCTTGCTGCAGTTGCCGCTCTTGCATCTCACGCATTCGCCCGAAGACTGGCGGCTTTGGCTGCAAGCCGCGGGCGTGCGGGATCCTCAGCCGCAAGCGGCAATGTGGTTCGATTCGCAGGCCGTGATGATCCAGGCGGTATCGCAGGGCCTTGGCATAGCCCTGGCGCGCAGTCCCTTTGATGAGGGAGCGGTCGCGTCCGGGTATTTGCGGGTCCTTCATCCTTTGCGGGTCTCATGCAAACATGGCTGGTACGTCATTACCCCGCGCACCATGCGCCGCGGCCGGGCCAGCGCGGTGCGCGACTGGCTGTTGAGCCAGAGGGCGCTTGTTCCCGATCCCGGGGATTGAAGAATCCGCTTGCAAGCCGCGGCCTTGCCGTAACGGCCGCGCCGTACAATCGTGGATATGACTTCCACGTCCCAAGCCAGCCTGGCCGCCGCGCTCCAGGTGCGGCATTTGCGCAAATCCTATGGCGCCAAAACCATCGTCGACGACTTGTCATTCGCCATCCGGCCCGGCGAATGCTATGGCTTGCTGGGGCCCAACGGCGCCGGCAAGACCACGACCTTGCGGTCCATTCTCGGCCTGACGCCGATCGATGGCGGCGAGGTGCTTGTGCTGGGCCTGCCCGTGCCGGCGCAGGCGCAGGCGGCCCGCGCCAGAGTGGGGGTGGTGCCGCAGCTCGACAACCTCGACCCGGATTTCACCGTCGAGGAGAACCTCCTGGTGTTCGGCCGCTATTTCGGCATGCGCGACGAGGCGATCCGGGCCCGCATCCCGGGCTTGCTGGAGTTCGCCGCGCTCACGGCCAAGCGCGGCGACCGCATCAATACCCTATCTGGCGGCATGAAGCGGCGGCTGACGCTGGCGCGCGCCTTGGTCAACGACCCCGATCTGATCGTGCTCGATGAGCCGACGACGGGGCTGGATCCCCAAGCGCGGCACCTGGTCTGGGAGCGCCTGCGCGCCTTGTTGGCCCAGGGCAAGACGATCCTGCTCACCACTCATTTCATGGATGAGGCCGAACGGCTCTGCGGACGCGTGGGCGTGATCGACCACGGCCGGATGGTGGCCGAGGGCCCGCCGCACGACTTGATCGCCCAACACCTCGAACCTTATGTGGTCGAAGTGTACGGCGATGGGGCGCAGGATTGGCTGGCGGGGGCGAAGGCGGGGCTCGCCGCCCGCGTCGAGATCAGCGGCGAAACGGTGTTTTGCCATACCGCCGAACCGGCGCCGGTCGTCCAGACTCTGCACGGCCGGGCCGGCCTGCGCTATCTGCAGCGTCCGGCCAATCTCGAAGATCTGTTCCTGCGCCTGACGGGGCGCGATATGCGAGAGGAAACCTGATGTCAGCCACCGCCGTTTCCACGCGAGCCTGGCCCTTGCCCAGCGGGCGCGTCTGGGCCATTTTGCGCCGGCATTTTCTGGTATGGCGCAAGACGGCGGCCACCACCGTGCTGGGCGACGTGCTCGACCCGATGGTGGTCCTGCTGGCCCTGGGCTACGGTCTGGGCAAGCTGCTGCCGGCCATCGAGGGCGTGCCCTACATTACCTTCCTGGCGGCCGGTTCGATCTGCATGGGCGCGCTGTATGGCGCCAGTTTCGAAGCCACCTATGGCGCGTTTTCGCGCTTGCAGGTGCAGCGCACCTGGGAGGGCATGCTCAACACCCCATTGACCCTCGACGACGTACTGTGGTCTGAAGTGCTGTGGGCCACGGCCAAGGCAGTCAAAAGCGGCGTGGCGATCCTGCTGGTCGTCATCCTCTTCGACATCGCGCGCACGCCAACCCTGGCCTGGATTCCGCTGGTGCTGCTGCTCGTGGGCTTCACGTTCTCGTCGCTGGCGATCATCATCACCGCCTGGGCTCGGGGTTACGACTTCTTCATGTACTACTTCACCTTGGGCGTAACGCCGATGGTGTTCCTGTCGGGGGTTTTCTTTCCCGTCAGCCAGTTACCGGCCGTGCTGGTGGCCGTGATCGGATGGTTTCCCATGGCGCCGGCGATCCAGCTGATTCGGCCGCTGGTGCTGGGGCAGATGCCCGCCGATGCCGGCTGGCTGCTGTTGCAGTTGGCCGTGACCGCCGCCTTGGCGATGTGGCTGGCGGCGGTGGTACTGCGCCGGCGCCTGCTGCGCTGAACGATAATAGGAGCCTCCGCGCTGGTCGTCGGAGCCCGCAAAAGCCGTATCTTGCGGTGGCTCTACGGCTGGTATTGCCTCACGTTGGCCGCCAACCGGCGGCAGTCCGTCTGGAGATCATCGTGCCCCACGCCGCCCAGCCATCCGAATCCGATGTCGTGGTCGTCTTCACCAACGTGCCCGATCCCACGCTGGGCAAGCATGTGGCCCACGTGCTGCTCGAGAAGGGCCTCGCGGCCTGCGTGAACCTCGGCGCCCCGATGTTGTCCATGTATCGATGGCGGGGAGAGATCGCCGGCGACGAAGAGATTCCCCTGATCATCAAATCCACGCGCGATCGCCAGGCGGCGTTGTGCGACGAAATCATCCGATTGCATCCCTACGAGGTACCCGAGATCGTGGTGTTGCCCGTGCAGGGCGGCTTGCCCGCGTACCTGCAATGGGTCATTGCCGAAACTCGCAAACCGATCCATGAGTAATGTCTTGCCCGCTTCAGCCTTGACCACAGAACCACGGCTTTTGGCGCCCGACTGCTCCATCGCTGTCCGCAATGGTCTCGGGTTCCAACGGCATCCGGCCTCTTTTGGCTCTCCTTCGTCCGGCCAAGCCGCGACTTCTGCGCCGGACATGGGTCCGGATTGCCGCCCTGGCTCCGATTCGCGGCAACGCGTCGCGCGCGGGCAGGTCTTGTGGCGTCTCCTGGCCTTGCTGTTCTTGACGGCTTGCTGGCTGGCCGTGGCCAGCCCGACCGCCCGGGCGATGTCCGAGAGCGACTTCCTGCCGCCCGAGCAGGCCTTCCGCATGCAGGCGCAGGCGCTGCCCGGCGATGTGCTGGAGGTGAGTTTCGCGATCGAGCCGGGGTATTACCTTTATCACGACCCCTTTGCCTTCGCCGCCGAACCGGATGCCGCCGCCTTGGGCGCGGCCGAGATCCCGCGCGGCGAGGTGATCTACGACGCCGTCTTCGAAAAAGACCTTGAAACCCATCGGGGCGGTGTGGCCATCCGGCTGCCGTTGGCGGGAGAGCCGAGGCCGCTCACGGTGCAGGTCACCAGCCAGGGTTGCGCCGAGGCGGGGTTGTGCTATCCGCCGCAAACCTGGCCCATCAAGCTGGCGGCCGCGGGCGGCGGCTGGTCGGCCCATGCCGCCGTTCCTTCCAGTGGCTGGAGCGAAGCCGGTTCCAGCACGAGCTTCGGTGGCTGGGGCGGTACCGGCTCCGGCCTGGGCTTCAGCGGCTGGCGCGACGCCAACGACCTCGGCCTGGCCGACGCGCTGGCGGGCGCGGCGGTGTGGCAAACGGCGGGGGTATTCTTCCTGCTTGGTGTGCTGTTGTCGCTCACGCCCTGCGTGCTGCCCATGCTGCCCATCCTATCGTCGCTGCTGGTGGGCGACCAGGCCGCGCGTTCGGCGCAGGGCCAGGCCAGCGGCCGTTGGCGAGGCCTGTCGCTGGCGGCGTCCTACGTTTTTGGCATGTCGCTGGTTTATACGGCGGCGGGGGTGGCGGCCGGGCTCACGGGCGCCAGCTTGGCCGCCACGCTGCAAACGCCATGGGTGCTCGGCGTCTTCGCCGCCTGCCTGGCCTTGCTCGCGCTGGCCATGTTCGATGTTTTCACCGTCCAGGTGCCGGGGCGCATGCAAACCGCGCTGTCGTCCTGGGTCAATCGCCTGCCGGGCGGACGAATCACGGGCGCCTTCGGCATGGGCGCCATTTCGGCGCTCATCGTCGGCCCATGCGTCGCGGCGCCGCTGGCGGGAGCGCTGATCTACATCTCGCAAACCGGCGACGTCTGGCTGGGTGGCACGGCGCTGTTCTTCATGGCCTGGGGCATGGGTGTCAGCCTGTTGCTGGCGGGGGCTTCCGCCAGCACCTGGCTGCCGCGCGCGGGCGCCTGGATGAATGGCGTCAAGCAGTTCTTTGGCATCTTGCTGCTGGTGGTGGCCTGGTGGTTGTTGCTGCCGGTGCTCCCGGCCTGGGTGCAGATGGCCGGCTGGGCCTTGCTGGCGTTCTTCGCCGCCAGTTTGCTCGGCGCCTTCAGCAGCCTGCCGGCCGCGGCCGGCGTGGGCGCGCGCTTGAGCAAAGGCATGGGCTGGGTGCTGGTGCTGGTGGGCGCGGTGGAAATCGTCGGCCTGGCCAGCGGCGGGCGTGATGTTTTGCAACCTCTGGCGCACTGGACGGCTGCGCCGGCTACGGGTGTTGCGGTGGTGGCGCCGGGCGCCGGCCCGCGCGCCGCCCCGTCCTTGGTCGCCCAGGGCGGCGCGCCGTCGCCGAAACAGGCCCGGGTGGATTCGTCGTGGCTGACCGCCGCCGGCCCCAGCGCCGGCGGCGCGGTCGGCATGAATGGCGGCGATGGTATCGACGGCAGCGGTGTCAGTGGCGATATCACTGGCCTTGATGAGCCCGATGGCCTGAGCGGCATGATTGGCGCCGGAATCGCTCCGATGCCTCCCGTCGGCGTGCCTGGCCGGGATCGGCAACCGGCTGCCCACGGCGGACAGCCATCACCTTTGGCCGCGTCCGGACCGGACCGGCTGCCGGTCGTCGAAAGTGGGCCGCTATCGTTTGTGCGCATTGACTCCGTGGCTGAACTCGACGCCCTGGTCGCGCGCTCGCGGGGTTGGCCGGTGATGCTGGATTTTTATGCCGACTGGTGCGTGTCGTGTAAAGAAATGGAGCGCTTTACCTTCAGCGATCCCGCCGTGGCGCAACGTATGTCGCAAATGGTGCTGGTCCAGGCCGATGTCACTGCCAACAACGCCGATCACCAGGCATTGTTGCGCCGCTTCCGCTTGTTTGGCCCGCCGGGCATCATCTTTTTCGATTCGCAGGGGCGCGAACAAACGGCCACGCGCGTGATCGGCTTCCAGAATGCCGAGCGGTTCGGGGCGGTGCTGGATCGCGTGCTGGGTGGATAGGGTGTGAGGCGCTTCGATCCAACACGCGCGGTTGCCAAAACTGCCGCGTACCGGGTTCCCGAATGAAGATGGAACCGGCCTTCTAGAAGGCCGGAGGCCTGGCCGCTCATCTTGAGAGGCCGGGTTAAGACACGGTGCCGCCGTTTTGCTCAATCCACCTTGGCCCCCGACGCCTCCACCACCTCCGCCCAGCGCGGGATCTCCGCCGCGATGAAGGCATCGAACTCGGCTGGGCTCGAAGGCGAGGCTTCGGCGCCGCGCTGGGCGAGTTGCTGCTTCACCTGGGGGTCGCTCAGGGCTTGCGTCAACGCCTGGTTCAGGCGTTCGACCACGGCATCGGGCGTGGCTTCGGGCGCGAGCACGCCAAACCACGGCCGGCTGTCGAACCCGGGCAGTACGGTTTCAGACAGGGTGGGAACGTCGGGCAGAATGGCCGACCGGTCTTTGCCGGGCATGGCCAGGGCCTTGATCTTGCCGGCCTGAATGTGGGGGGCGGCCACCGCCACCTGCTGCAGCATGATCGGGACCTCACCGCTCAAGAGCGCGTTGAGCGCAGGGCCATTACCCTTGAACGGAATATGCAGGATATCGAGATCGAGCTGGGTCTTGAACAGCTCGGTGGACAGATGCGCTCCAGTACCGTTGCCCCCCGAAGCGTAGTTGAGCTCCACCGGCTTCTCCTTGGCCAAGGCCACGAGCTCCTGGACGGTATCCACGCCAAGATTGGGGTGTGCCACCATCACCAGCGGGCTATAGGCGGCCAGGCCCACGGCACGGAAGTCTTCGGTGGCGCTGTAGGGCAGCTTGTCGAGCAGGCTTTCATTGATGGCGACATCGGGCGCCACGAGCAGGATGGTGTAGCCATCGGGAGCGGCCTTGGCCACGATGTCGGTGCCGATGGTGCTGCCGCCGCCGCCGCGGTTCTCCACCACCAGCGGTTGGCCGAGCGTTTCGCTCATTTTGGGGCTGATGGTGCGGGCGAGGATATCGGTAAAGCCGCCGGGCGGATAGGGCACCACAAAGCGGATCGGCCGCTCGGGATAAGCGCTCTGGGCGGCGGCGGTACTGGCCAGAACGGCCAGGCCAAGGGCGGCAATGATCTTTTTCAACATCGTTGTCTCCTTCTTATGAAAAACGGATCCAGGTGTGTGAAGTGCTCTCCAGCATCTGTCGGACGCCCGAGGTCAGCGCTCATGCTGGCGCTGTTGCCGGCTGGTTTTGAAGGCGCTGATCGGCGGCATGAGATAACGGCGCAGCGTGGCGGGGTCGGCCGCCTCGCCCGCGGGCAGGGGCCGGGTGCCGGCGATGGTCACCCGCTCCATCAACCTGCGCTGGGGATAATAGTCGTGTAGCGCCGAATGCTGCACGCAGCGGTTGTCCCAGAACACCAGCATATCGGGCTCCCAGCGATGGCGGTATTGGTATTCGTGGATCAACGTTTTGCGGTAGAGCAGGTCGAGAATGGCGCGGCTTTCGTCTTCGGCCATGCCTTTGATGGCGATGGTGAATTGCGGGTTGACGAACAGTACCTTGCGGCCCGTGATGGGATGGACGGTCACCACCGGGTGCGTGACGGGCGGGTAGAGGTCTTCGAACTGGCGCAGGCGCTCGATGCCCTCGCGGGTGTCGGGAAACAGGCCGCGAAACGGCTTGAAGTCGTGCACGGCTTCCAGCCCCGACAGCAGTTGCTGCAGGCGGTCGGACAAACCCTCATACACGGCCGACATGCTGGCGAACGCCGTGTTGCCGCCGATCTCGGGAATGATCTTGGAGCACAACGCGGTGCCCATGGGCGGGCACTCGCGGAAGGTTTCGTCGGTATGCCAGACGTCGGTGGGCGCGGGTGGATTGCCCTCTTTGTTGTCGTAGACGATGAGTTCGGGGCTGTCGGCGGCGTTGGTGGAAAAGGGGTGCACGCTGAGGGCGCCGAAGTAGCGGCCGAAACGCTTGAGATCGTCCGCCGTGATTTTCTGGCCTGGAAATACCAGCACGCCATGCTCGGCATGCGCCTGCCGCAATTCGTTGACTGTCGCGTCGTCGAGCGGCCGGGAGAGATCGATACCGGTGATTTCGGCGCCCAGGAAAACGCCCACGCGGCGCAGCCGGAAGCGTTGCGTGTCGCGGGCGGGGGGTGGGGCAAACAAGGTCGTATTCATGATGTCAGCGCGTGAGGGCGCTCCGGGTAAACAATGGGGAAAGTCGGATCCGGGTGAAAATCATTCTAGGCTTGCATCTTCGTTATGGAAATTGAAAAAATGGCGTCGTAGCATTCCATTTGGTAATTCAAAAGGATTAACGCATGTCTTCGCAGACCCTGGCCCGCCTTAAATTGCGCCATCTATCGGTGCTGCTGGCCATCGCCGAGCATGGCAGTCTGGTGCGTGCCGCCGATGCCCTGGCCATCACCCAGCCGGCGGTATCCAAGATCTTGGCGGAATGCGAGTCGGTTCTAGGAGAACGCCTGTTGCACCGCACGCGCAAGGGTGTGGAGCTCACCCCGGCGGGCCGGATCTTCGTGCGCTACGCGGGCAGCAGCCTGCGCACTCTGCGTGAGGGCCTGGATAGCATTGCTCACGAACGCAGCGCCGAAGCGCCGGTGCTCATGGTGGGGGCGCTGCCCAACGTGGCCGCCACCACGCTGCCCCCCGCGGTACAGCGTTTGCTGCGGGCGGAGCCCTCCGCCCGGGTGCGCGTGCGCACGGGCAGCAACGCCACCTTGCTGGGGCTACTGCGCCAAGGGGAGCTCGATGTCGTGCTGGGCCGGCTGGCCGAGCCGGCCGAGATGCAGGGCCTGAGCTTCGACTATCTTTATTCCGAAGTGGTGGTGTTCGCCGTACGGCCAGGTCATCCGCTGGCCGAAGCCGCGCGACGCACCGAACCGCTGGAGCTGACGGCCTTGCGCAGCCATCGCATGGTGCTGCCCGATGCCGGCACCCGGCTACGCGAGGCGGCCGACCAGTTTCTGCTGGCTTCGGGCCTGGGGCACCCTCCCCACACCATCGAAACCATCGATGTCAGCTTCGGCCGTAGTTTCGTGCTGCAAACCGACGCGGTTTGGTGCGTACCCACCGGCGTGGTGCACAATGACCTGGCCACGGGCGCCCTGGTGGCGTTGCCGATCGATACGCATGCCTCGCAGGGGCCGGTGGGGTTATCGCTGCGTGCCGATCGCCTGCCTTCCGAAGCCCTGCAGCGCTTGCTGGCGGAAATCCGGGCCGAAGTGCGCCACCAGCGGCAATAATGACCACGGACAAGCGGCTGAGCACGATTCTTGCAGCTACCTCTACACTGCTTCTTGCCGGCGCTCATTGACCGGCACGCCACTGTCTGAGGAACGCCCATGACCCCCCATGAGAAACTGCAACTGCAAACCGAGATCGCCCGCGAACTGGGCGTGGCTGCCCAATTCGATGCCGAACGCGAGCGCGAGCGTCGGGTGGGGTTTTTGGCCGACTACCTGCAGCGCAGCGGCATGCAGAGCTATGTGCTGGGCATCAGCGGTGGCGTGGATTCGCTCGCGGCCGGCTGCCTGGCCCAGCGGGCGGTGGCCCGCGTGCGTGCACGGGGCGGCCAAGCGAGGTTTTTTGCGATGCGCCTGCCTTATGGACAGCAACGCGACGAGGCTGATGCCCAGCAGGGGCTGGACGTGATCCAGCCCGACGAAACCCTGACCCTGGACATCCAGCCAGCCACCGATGCCATGCACCGGGCGCTGCGCCAAACCGGGGTGGGTTTTCGCGACGAAGCGCACGAAGACTTCGTGCTGGGTAACATCAAGGCGCGGCAGCGCATGATTGCCCAATACGCTGTGGCGGGTGCGCAACAAGGCTTGGTGATCGGCACGGATCATGCCGCCGAGGCGCTCATGGGATTCTTCACCAAGTTCGGTGACGGCGCTTGCGACCTGACCCCGCTGGCGGGGTTGAACAAGCGGCGCGTACGCGCCGTGGCCGCGTTGATGGGGGCGCCGGAGCATCTGGTGCAGAAGGTGCCCACGGCAGACCTCGAGGGTTTGCATCCGTTGCGCCCGGATGAAGAGGCTTTTGGTGTAAGTTACGAGATGATCGACGATTTTCTGGAGCTTAAGCCGGTTCCCGGCACGGCTTTCGACATCATCCTGCGGCACTATCGCAGCAGCGCGCATAAGCGTGCGCTACCCGCGGCGCCGGGGTAAGCTGGGCGACCGCTCCACTTGGCAGGCTGGGGTTCTTCGCTGTTGTTCAGAGGAGCATCTGTGGCAAAGTTGTCAAAGCCCGCCAAAGATGGCCGGGTTTCTGCCGATTTGTGACCCCGGTCACAGAGTGGATGGCGACCTCTCGTTACAATACGTGCTGTCGTAGGGCTTCAGTCCCACTATGACTTCTGGCGGGAAACTCCCGTTTTTCCATTTCTAGGAGCTTTATCCAAATGGCTAGCTATTTCTTTCCCGATATCCAAGGTGATGTCGCTTCGGTCTTCCTGTCGTACTTCAAGCGTGCGCCGGAATTCGAAGCCATGCAGCATTACGTGGGTGTGTACGAAGCCCTGCAGGCCGACCCCGCCACTGCCGGCAACTCCTTCAATCTGCTGGCGGCGCACATCTATGCCGATGGCGTGGCTAGCCAGGAAGTCCCGGACGGCCCCACGGTCACCGACAGCTGGTATGTGGGCTACCTGTACAGCAACATCCTGGGCCGCGCTCCGGACGCCGATGGCCACGCCTACTGGACCGCCCAACTGCAGTCGGGCGCCATTGAGCGCGCCGAGCTGGTGGGCACTTTCATCGCCGCCGCCCTGGCCGATGATGCTCGCGACCACGATTACCTGAGCAACCGCACCGACGTGGCAGTGGCGTTCGCCCAGTGGGAGAACTCCAACCCGCAAGTGCTGCCCACGCTCCAGTACGACGCCGCCGAGATTCTGGTCGGTGTGAATGAAGACGAAGCCACCGTGACGCACGCCCTCACGCACCTCGAGAGCGAAACCAGCCACATTGGTGAAACGTTCACGCTTACCCCGGGTATCGATACCCTGGAAGGCACCGTGCGCGACGACACCTTCAACGCGTTTTCGGTCAACCCCGCCACGGGTAATTCGCAAACCACGCTCAACGCCTTCGACACGATCGACGGCGACGAGGGCTTTGACACGTTCAACATTTACACCGACTGGGGCGTCAACCAAGCTCAGCAGGGCACCATCACCAACATTGAGGTGGTGAACGTGTTCGCCGGCAATGGCGCCACGCTGTATACGGCCGACGCGAGCGCCTATCAAGGCGTGCAGGAGTTCTGGCAGATCGACGGCGCGACCGACGTGACCGGCGCCGGCAGTGGTGTCACGGTCGGCTTTGACAACATCACGCTTTGGGCGGGCGAGAGCCCCGTGGATGCTGAAGAGCGGATCGTCGACGTGGTCGTGACCAGCGGCTCGGGCCTCGGTACTACGCGATCCGTGACGATCGATGGCCAAGCCTATCAGGGCTACTCTTTGCTGGGTGGCGGTAACGCAGCGATGAACGATCTGGTCGATGCCATCAATGCCAACTCGGCGGAAACGGGCATCGTTGCCGTGCGGACCGGCGGAACCACTGGCCTTCAACTGACCGCCGCCGACGGCAACCAGTTCCAGGTCACCGGCGCCTCTTCGGTGGACGTTGAAGAAGAGGGCCGGCCTTACAATCCGGGATATGCCGCCGATCAACTGTCCGTGGATTTCACCGGCACCCAGGGCAACATCGCGCTCGAGCGCTTCGAAACGCAAGAAGGCGAAATTGACGCTTCGTTGAACGCGCGCGGCCGCAGCCTCACCGAAGTCAACATCGAGGGCAATCTGGCCCGCGATTCCGAGCTGCTCCTCAACGTCCGTGCCGGCGTCAACGTTCAGACGGTAACGCTCAACTCGGCCGTGGATACCGTGCTGCTGAACGTCGACAACCACGCGCCCAACAGCGGTACGCATCTGAAAGTGAACGCAGTCGACGCCTCCGGCTCCACCGGCGATTTCTCTTACTCGGTGGATGCCGGTGTCAAGACCGTACTGGCTGGTTCCGGTGACGACATCATCGTCTTCGATAAGGCTGGTGCCCGGCTCGACACCTTCTCCACGATCGACGGCGGCGAGGGTTACGACACGGTCGTACTGAACCTCGAGCGTTTCGAAAGCCAGGACTACAACGCCATCAATCAGATGACCAACATCGACGCCCTGGGCTTCATCGGTGAAGACGTTGTCCTGGACGCTGGCAAAGTGTCCGATTTCAAGACGCTGGTGTTTGGCAGCTTTGAGGGTGATACCGAACATGACGTCGAAATGAGCAATCTGGCTGCCGATCAGCTCGTGATGATCGGTGATGGGGATGAAGCGTTCGTAACGCTCCTGAACGCCGCCGCCAATGTGTCGTTCGACGTAGGCGAAAACGCCTGGCTGGATCTGTTTGTCGGCACTTTTAATGACGATGCCGGTCGTTGGGAGAAGGTCGGTGCCACGGGTGGTACCCTGAGCCTGAGCGGTGAAGGTGATGTGGATTACATCAACGAGCAGGGCAAGTTCTCGGTCATCGACGCTAGCGAGCTAAAAGGCTCGTTGGACTTGTCTGGCATGAAGAGCGACCTGTCCGAAACCGTGATCCTGGGCTCGGGCAAAGATTGGGTTAGCGTGGACATCCTGGTTGGAGCTGACTCTTCGTCCACCAAGGGCGCTATGGACATGCTCCAAGGCTTCAACAGCAACGTGGCCAACAACGCGAACGACGTTGTGTTCCTGGATGCTGGTGAGGATCGCCTGAACGCTGACGGCGCTGCCACCAAGGTTTCGGTCGCTAAGGCCGGTACCTTGAACCAAGCCTTCCAGCTGGCCGCCGAAGCGGCTGCCGATGGCGCGCTTGTCTTCTTCCAGTTTGACGGCGATACCTATCTGTACGCCAACACGGTGGACGAAGGGCAGACCCGTTACGATGACGGCGATTTCGCTCTGTTGGTTGAAGGAGTGCATGATTTCTCCAACGCCCAACTGTTCGACTTCGCTTTCATTTAAGGTAAACAGCGTCGGTCCCCCTGTAGTTGAAGTCTTCAGGGTGCTTCTGTAAGGAGCGTCCTAAGGATCTGGATCGCAATCCGGCCATCTTGGATGGTGTGTTTCGTGGGCGGTTTGTCCTCGAATCGCTAGTGTAAGGGGTGACGTCACAAGACATGGAGGCACCGGGGGATCCCGGTGTCTCCTTTTTTGGTGCGCCCAGCATGGGCGCACTCCTGTGGGTGCAAGTCCCGCCATAAGTTGATCACAGCGAATGAAGTGAAGCGCAACCGCGCGAGGGCGACCGAGCGTGGGAAGGAAGCGCGGAGCGTAAGCTGCGAGCCGATGGACAAGAACCGGATAGAAGGCGCTGCCAAGCAGGGCGAGCGGGCAAAAAAGCCGCGAAGCTCTCGTGATCAAGGCGAGGCGGCGTAAATCTGGCGGTTGTGCAGCGAAGGAGTGCGTTCTTACCTGGGGAGATCTCGCCTTATGCCTGAAAGGGTAACGGCGTCGAGCCGGCGCGAGAAGTCAGCAGAGATCATAGTAGTTGTCGAACGTGAGGGCCGGTGAGGCTGAGGGCGAGGCGGTGAAGGACCGAACGAGATGGAGTATGACTCGACATGTCGATGCAATTCCAATCATAGGCCCTGGCTGTCTACCTGACCGGAGGAAGTCCAGGGTGGCAAAGCGCTGGCCTGACGCACAGGACGCAGATGAGGCATTGCACCGGGGTAAGACGGCCAAATTCGTCAACCCTACTCGATCCGCCGGGCCGCCCCCAGGCATCGAGCATCTCCAGACATGACTTTTTTGCCAAAAGTGATAGGTGTCACAGATGTTCACACCCTGAGGCCCTTACACTGGCGCGGATATCCGTTTCTCTTGCTCGCCACGGATCCGTTGGGTAGACGGGTGGTCGGGATCAGAGTTGTTCGCGGTATCTGCCGATTCACTTGCGCGGAGTCGTTCCCCCAATGGCCAGTCATTTCTTCCCCGATGTCGAAGGCGATGTCGCTTCGATTTTTGTGTCGTACTTCCAGCGCGCGCCCGAGTTCGCGGCCATGCAGCACTATGTGGGCGTGTACGAGTCGCTGCAGGCCGATCCGGCCACGGCGGGCAATGCCTTCAATCTGCTGGCGGCGCATATTTATGCCGACGGCGTGGCGCATCAGGAAGTACCGGCCGGCCCGACGATCAGCGAGAGCTGGTATGTCGCCTACTTGTACGGCAACGTCCTGGGTCGCGCCCCGGATGCCGACGGCCAAGCCTATTGGGTTGCGCAGCTGGAGTCGGGCGCGATCGCACGTGCCGAGCTGGTGGGTACATTCATTGCCGCCGCGCTGTACGAGAACGATCGCGACCGGGATTACCTATTCAACCGCACGCTGGTGGCCAAGGAGTTTGCCGAGTGGGAGAACTCGAACCCGCAGGTGCTGCCCACGCTGAAGTACAACGCCGCCGAGGTGCTGCTGGGGGTGACCGAAAACGACGCCACCGTGGAGGCGGCGCGTGAGAGACTTGAGAGCCATACCGGCCCGGTGGGCGAGAGCCGAAACCTGACGACGGGTATCGATACGCTCGAGGGCACGACGGGCAATGACACCTTCAATGCCGTGTTCCAGCACGACGCCGATTGGGCCTCCACGCTCACCCCCTTCGATACCGTCGACGGCGACCTTGGCGTGGATACGCTCAATCTCTATGTTGGCCAGCGCCTGAGCGTGAGCGACGACCTTCCCGATGGGCTGCCCGGCGCCAACGCCGTCTTCCCCGGCACGGCCACGGTGCGTAATATCGAGATCGTCAATGTTTTCAATGGCGCCAGTTCGGAGGGCTCGCTGCGTGACGTCGGCAACTACCAAGGCATCCAGGAATTCTGGCAGATCGGTACCGCCGCGGGCGTGGGCAACGTCGGCGAAGGGGTGCTGGTCGGCTTTGCCGAGGTCGACGAGTTCTTTGCCGCTGTCGAGCTGCGGGACGGCATCGCCGCTGCCCGGATTGCGTTGGACGGCGCGGGCGCCAACGGCCAGAATGCCCTTTTGGTCGTGCGTGGCCACGACTTGAGCGCGGTGGAGGTGGCCGGCAGCCTCGGTGGCGCCGAGACGGATTTCCGCCTCGGGGTGGTCGCCGGCAAAGACGTCACCGCGCTGGCCATCAGCACCGAGGTCGACATCGAGCTGTCCGTGCGGGTGAATCCTCGGGTCAATACCGCCAACGTGCGGGTCGATACCCTCGATCTCTCAGGCTCTACCGGCAATATCGTGCTGGACATCGATGAGTTTCAGGCGCTGCAACTGGTCGGTCCGGGCGCCGCCCTGAATGTCGCTTTTGGGGCGGGCGACGACACCATCGTCTTCGAAGGCCGCGATCTCACACTGCGCGACCGTATCGATGGTGGCGAGGGCTACGATACCGTCGTGCTCACACAAGATGGCAAGCTGCAGACCCAAGGCTACGACGCCATCGCCCGTTTGCAGAACATCGAACAGTTGGTGTTCGCGGGAGCCAACGTCGATCTCGATGCCGGGCAGCTCGCGGATTTCGATTTGAAGGTCCAGGGCACGGGCGTGGTGACGGTGCGCCAGCTGGCGACCGACCAGGGCTTGACGGTGGCTTCGTCGGTGGAGGCCAGGACGATCCCGTATAAGGTCGTGCTGCAGGATGCGGCGGCCGACGTCAACGTCACCATGGACCAGGCGGCCACCTTCCTGGAAGTCGGCGGCGCCGTGGGTGGCAGGGCCGGTACCCTGGTCGTGGATGGCGAGGGCGCCTTGTTTTTCGATAACTCCATCTCGGGCAAGTTCGCCGTGATCGATGCCTCCGGCCTTGAAGGCTGGAAGGTCGAAGAGGGCGCCGGGATGCCGTTCCCGGGAATGGACGTCGATGGCGATGTCAGTGTCGGGTTGTTCCTGATGTCGATGCGGGTCACGGTCACCGACCATGGCGTGATCACTGAGCTCCAGGGCTCGGGCATGAGTGGCGCGGTGGTGGAAACCGTGCTGCTCAATCCCGAGACGATGGACCTCATCCTGCTCAATATCGATGTCATGGGCGATGACCGGGCGGAGCTCGATCTGCCCGATATCCCCTGGTACACCAGCAACTCCTCGACCTACGGCAAGATGGACGTCCTGGTGGATTTCAATAGTGATGCCAACGCCGGCCCCTTGGATTATCTCGCCGCCCCGGCCAGACTCAACAAGATCGATCTACAGGCCGGCGACACGACCCAGCCACTGGCCTTCCAAGCGGCGGCCCAGGCCTACGCCGAACTGCTCGCTGCCGCGACCGACGATATCCCGTTTGTCGTGTACTTCCTGCTCGATGGCGATACCTACGTCTTTGCCGATACCGTGGGGGGAGATGCCGGGCGATACGATAACGACGACTTCGCCCTCAAGATCGTTGGCGAACACCAGCTCGAGAACGTCTGGCTGGCGTCGTACGAGAGCCTGGCGTGAGCATGTGGGAATGGTGCTGTAGGGCATCCAGACCCGACAACGAGCGTTGGCTGCACAGCGAGGCGGCCGCCGCGGGCCTGCGGGAAGCGGTGGGTTGGGCGCAATCGAACCCTCCCTCAGACCATGACGCTGCCAGTCTGCTCAAGGATGGCGGAGAAGCTCAGGCCGCAGGCCGGAGTTCCTCACGATAAAGCCCTATTTGGGCCGGTACATCTTGAACCGGGCCTCGGGCGTGATCTCGTAGTAATCCGCCGGGCCGCCGGCGCGCAGGATGGGCCGGGCGGCGGCGGTGTCGTAGCGGCCTTCGTCGAGCAGCGAGGTGGCGATATGCACGGCCACCACTTCGCCCAGGGCCATCCAGGTGTCCACCTTCTCGCCGTCCACGCCGGCGAGCTGCTGAAGCTGGGTCACGCGGCATTCGAGCGACGCCGGGCTTTCGGCTACGCGCGGCGCCGCCACCAGGGTGGAGTCCAGCGGCGTGAGCCCGGCCAGCTCGAACTCGGTGGCGTCGCGCTGCACCTCGGTGCTGGTCAGGTTGACCTGTTCGGCCAACTCGCGGGTGGCGAGGTTGATCACGAACTCGCCCGTATCGCGGGCGTTGCGGATGGTGTCTTTCCAGCCGACGCTCGAAAAGGCGACGATCGGCGGCTTGTAGTTGAATACGTTGAAAAAACTGTAGGGGGCGAGGTTGATCACGCCCTCGGGCGACCGCGTGGAAATCCAGCCGATGGGGCGCGGGCCGAGGATGGACGCGATGGGATCGTGCGGCAGGCCGTGGCCCTGGCGCGGTTGGTAGCTATGAAAAGAGTGCGGCATGGGGAGACGAAAACGGGCGGGCAACGGCCCGCCGGTGCGGATGGAAAGGCGGGCGGTCAGGTAGGCTGCGTTGGTCCGCCATGAGCGGGAACATCCGTGCGGCGCCACCCACCTGCGGCCGCCATCGTCCGGCCCGGTTGGCGCCCCGGCGTACAGCGGGGTGCCACCAAGGTCGGGCGGCTTAGTATTTGCCGGAAAGCAGCGAGCCGAAGCCCGGAACTTCGGTACTCAGGCCCAGTCGCTTGAGCATCATGTAGGTGGTGGCCACCGACGACGAGATCACGGGCAGGCCGGTGCGGTCTTCGATCGGCTGCACCGATGGCAGCGAGGGCATTTGCACGCAGGCGGAAGCCACGATGGCGTCCACGCCCGAGGTCTTGAGCTTTTTGGTGATCTCGACCGGTGCGCTCGGATCCTGGCGGCCGACTTCGAGGTTGTCGGGGATTTCGAGCGAAATGCTGTCGACCACCTCGATACCTTCATGCTCGATGTAATCGATCACCATTTGGGTGAGCGGCTTCATGTAGGGCGCCAGGATGGACACCTTCTTGGCGCCGATGGCATGCAGGCCGTCGACCAGGGCGCCGGCGCTGGTGACCACCGGGGCGGGCGCGCCGTTTTCCGTGGTGCGCTGGTGCAGGCGCTCCTCGGACACGCGGTGGTAGCCGCGACCCATGCTCATGATGGCCACCAGGCAGGCGTAGCCCAGCACGTCGACGCGGGCGTCGGACAGCTCCAGGGCGCAGCGGTCGCTGTCGGCGTCCATCGCGGCCAGTTCTTCCTTGGTCACCTTCTTCATGCGCATGCGGCTGGAGTGGAAGGTGAAGCGCTCGGGCTGGATGGCTTCGCGGGCACGCAGGATGGCCGGGATCTCGGTTTCCATCGTGGTGTTGGAACTGGGCACGATCTGCCCGATACGGAAGTTGCGGGGGGCGCTCACGGTTGCGTCTCCTGGGTCGGCTCGGTGCCGGGTTCGGCGGCGGGGGCCGCGGGGTTCAGGTCTTCGTCGTCGAAGCGCGCCGATTGCTGGGGCCGGCGATTGACGCGCAGGTCGAAGATGTCGAAACGGTTGTAGTGGCCGGTGATATCGTGCATCTGGCGCGGCTGGATGCAGCGCGAGAGGTCGAGATCGGCGTAGGCGATGCCTTCTTCGTCGATCAGCGGCTGGCCGATCACGCGGCCGTCGGGGCCGAGGAAGCCCGAGAAGGCGCTGTTGGGCCGCGACAGCAGCTCGCGAGACTCCGGGAAGTCGGCTTCCATCGCCTGGATGATTTCTTCGGAGATCGTCGAGCACGACACGATGGTGAACACCTTGCCCTCGAAGGAGTGGGCGGCGGCGCGCACCTTGATGGCCTCGGCCATGTCGTAGTCGGGCGGCGCCACGGGCAGCGCGATATAGCTGGCGACGTGCACCAGTTCGCCCTGGGCCAGCAGCGAGAAGCGGGCCAGGGTGTTGGTGTTCTCGCCGCAGGCCAGCGAACCCAGCGGGCCGATGCTGGTTTGGTGCACGCGCAGGGCGGAGGCGTCGCCGGGCGCCCAGGTCAGCTTCTCGGCCCAGGTGGGCACGAGCTTGCGATGGCGGCCCAGGATGCGGCCTTCGTCGCTGATGGTGATGAGGGTGTTGTATAGCGTGCCGATGCCATGGCGGTTGCGCTCGTTGGCGCCCACCACCACGTTGATGCGGTGGCGCGCGGCGGCTTGCGCGATCTTGGCGATCTCGGGGCCGGGGATTTCGATGGCCGAGCGGGCCAGCTTCTCGAACCAGGGACTGCCTTTGATCGGGTCGCCGATCCAGCTCCAGTAAGGGTAGCCGGCAATGAAAACCTCGGGGAAGGCGACCAATTGCGCGCCGTTGCGGGCGGCTTCGCCGATCAGGGAGCAAACCTTGTCGACCGTGGCGTCGGTATCGAGGAAGACGGGCGAGGTCTGGACGGTCGCCGCCTTGAATTGGGCCAGTTCAAGCATGATGGAACCTTGCGTCTCTCTGAAAGGGCGGCAGGGCCGGGGTGTCGGCCGCCGCCGCCGTCGCGGGCCGGCATCGCCTGCGGGGTCTAATGGCCACTAACCTGAACGCCAGCCTGAGCATGCATGAGGGCTGGCGAGGTTTCAGTGGTGCCGGAGGCGCCTGAAGCGGAGCGGAGCAGCCCCAGCCGAAGGTCGGAGTGCCGCCCGGGTGCAGGTGTGCCGGTTGGACGATTGCTGTTACTCGCGGCCAGCGCGCGGGTCGTTGCCGCCCACCGCCACCACGGGGTTGCGCATTTCGCCGATTTTTTCGACCCGGGATTCGATGATGTCGCCGGGCCAGAGCCATTCTTGCGGATCGCGGCCGGCGCCCACGCCTTCGGGCGTGCCGGTGGCGATGATGTCGCCCGGCTCCAGGGTGATGCCGGCGCTGATGTCGGAGATCAGCGTGGGGATCTTGAACAGCATGTGCCGGGTGTTGGAGCTCTGCTTGGTGACGCCGTTGACGTCGAGGCTGAGGTTCAGGTTGTGCGGGTCGGGGATCTCGTCGGCGGTGACGATGACCGGGCCGAAGGGCGCGTAGGTGTCTTGCCCCTTGGAGTAGATCCACTGGCCGGCGCGGCGGCAGTCGCGGGCGCTCATGTCGAGCATGAGGCTGTAGCCGAACACGTAGTTCAGGGCGTCGGCTTCGCTCACGCGGCTGGCGCGGGTGCCGATGATCGCGGCGAGTTCGACTTCCCAGTCGAGCTGGCGGGTGATGGCGGCGTTGTGCTCGACGGCATCGCCGGGGCCGATCACGGTGGTGGGCGGCTTGGAGAAGATCACCGGCTGCTTGGGCAGGTCTTTGGACGTATCCAGCGTGCGGGCCGATTCCTCGACGTGCTCGACATAGTTGAGGCCGATGCCGAAGATGTTCTTGCGCGGGCGCGGGATCGGGGCCAGCAGCTTGACGTTGGCCAGGGGCACGGCCACGCCCGTGGGAAACTTGCCGTCGTACTCGTCGAGCAGCGCCGTGGTGCTGGATACGGCGGCGGGACCGAGGTCGATGAAGTCGAGCATGTTGTCGGGCAGCGCGTGGCCAGAGACATCGCCCAGGTATTCCAGGTCGACCACAAGGTCGTTCACGATGGCGCCCAGGCGGGCGGGGGCGGTCACGTTGGCGCGGTAGGTTACGAGTCGCATCTTGCGGAGATCTCCAATAGAAAAGGCAAAACCAGTTGCGAGCCGCCCTGGCCGGTTGGGGCTGGGGCGGCTCGCTGGGAGTCGATGGAGCGTGCAGCTCCGGAATGTTCCGGCCTCGTTGGCCCCGCCGGGGAGAGCCGCACGACATGCCGGGTAGGCGGCGTCATGCCTGGCGGACCCTCGCGGCACGTGGCCGCACGGCGGGCGAGGCCGGCTTGATCAGGCTGGGGTAGAAATGACCGGCTGGTGGCCGTCGTTCTCGGCCAGGGCTTCCTCATAGTACAGGCTGAGTTTCTCCATTACAGGCAGGTCGTTGAAGCTGAACAGGCAGGCGTCTTCGGTGCTGCTGGCATTGACGTGTTCGTGCCAGGCCCACGACGGCACGCAGAAGATGTCGTGTTCCTGCCAGTCGAAGCGTTGGCCGTTGATGATGGAATAGCCGCTGCCCTTGGCCACCTGGTACAGGAAGCTGCCGGTATGGCGATGCGCCTTGCCCACGAAGCCCGGGCGCAGCATCTGCATGCTGGCGCCCATGGTGGACATGACGTGGCCGCCGGTCTTGGGGTTGGTGTAGTGCATCAACAGACAGTCGAAGGGGTTGCCTTCGGCCACCTTGCCGTAGCTCAACAGGGCCTCGTAGGTGGGCTCCCATTGGTATTTGAACAGCGGCGAATAAGGCTTGTCCCACTTCACGTCGTGCGGGCGCAGGGCGCGGCCGCCCCACAGGCCCACGGAGTCGTCCACCGGATAGGTAACCGCCTGATGCATGTCGGGATGCACGCCGTAAAAGCCGGCTTCCAGCGCATTGACCAGGGGGATGTCCAGTCCGTCTTGCCAGATGCAGGGCAAGCCGTCGGCCTCGACGCCATGCTCGTGCCAGCAGCCGTTGGGGGTGAGCACGAAATCGTTGGCGCCGAGGGTCATCTTGTGGCCGTCGACGATGGTGTAGGCGCCGCGGCCTTCCATGATGAAGCGCAACGCCGACGATGAATGCCAGTGGGCCGACGCGGCCTCGCCGGGATGCATGACCTGCAGGCCCGAGTACAGCCAGCCTACGGCCGCGGCGACGTCGCGGCGGCCGGGATTGTCGAGATAGATGACGCGGCGGCCCGCTTTTTCGGGCGTGACCAACGAGACCGAGCGCAGGACGTGCTCCCGGAGGTCGCGATAGCGCCACAGGACCGGAACCGAATCGGATTTCGGTTCCCAGGGTTCAATCTTGTTGGCGACAGTCCAGAGCGCGCCGGTTTTGAGCTGCTCGAGTTCGCGGTAATACGCCACCAGTTCGGGGGTGTCTTCGACGTCGGCACGGCCCGCGACGCTCTCGCGGTAGCTGTCATAAGAAGTTTGTGACATGGTTCACCTTTTCGCGATTTACGAAAATTGTAGTCTTTTTATAAAATTTCGTCTCATGCTAGAGGTTGCCGCCCGGCACTGTCAAGGCGCCGGGCGCGGGATGAAGGCTTAAGCTGATCTACCTCAATATATATGAATATTCATGTAGTTGGCGGGGTGCTGACGCTGCAGAATGGCGGATTACGCCTTGGCGCCGATGGTCAGGAGCGGCCGCTGTTGGGATTGGCGCGCAGCACGGCATCTTCGTGCAGGGATTCATTGAGCTGGTCGACCACGATGGCCCAGGCGGCATCCGCCTTGAGCTGCTCGGCGAGGAACTGCCGCTGGGCTTCGTTCCAGTAGGGGGCGTCGACGAGATCCATGTCGGCCGGCAATTGATGGGTTTTGATGAATCCGGCGATCCCCGCTTCGCTGGCGTCGAGGCCAAGCTGCAGGAACAGATTGGTCATCCGGGGAGTGGGGGTGTTCATATCATCTCCTTGGAATGAAAAGCCCGGGGCAGGCTGATGCTAGGCACACTATAGAACATCGCCCCATGACACCTCGGCGCGTCCGGCCGGGATGAAAGGCCCGCCCGGGCGCCGGACGCCTGGCGGCTTGTGTACCGCCAACCCCTGTCGATACACTCCGCCAATTGTCGGGTTTTCTCGCCAATGGCAGCCGCGACCACGGCGAAAGCCGATTTCCCCAAGGAGCCTTTTGTGTCATCCAGCCGTTTTTTCCCGGATATCCGGGGCGATGTCGCTTCGATTTTTTTGTCGTACTTCAAACGTGCGCCGGAGTTCGAGGCATTGCAACATTACGCGAGCGTGTACGAAGCCCTGCAGGCCGACCCGGCCACCGCGGGCAACGCGTTCAATCTGCTGGCGGCGCATATCTACGCCGACGGTGTGGCCAGCCATGAGGTACCGGCGGGGCCGACGATCACCGACGGTTGGTACGTCGACTATTTGTACGGCAATATCCTGGGCCGCGCGCCCGAGACGACAGGTCGTGACTATTGGATCGAACAATTGGAAACGGGAACGGTCACGCGCCCCGAGCTGGTCGGCACCTTCATTGCCGCGGCTCGGGCGACGGAAGGCCGTGATCTCTGGTACGTGCTGAATCGCGCCGAAGTGGCCGTGGCCTTTTCGCTGTGGGAAAACTCCAATCCGCAAGTGCTGCCGACCTTGAAGTACGACGCCGCGGAGGTGATGCTGGGCGTGGATGAGAACGCCAGCACCGTTTACGCAGCGCTGGGCCGCCTGGAGCTCTGGAGCAGCCCAGTTGGCGAGGTACGCAACCTGACGACCGGCATCGACGTTCTGGAAGGTTCAACTGCCAACGATATTTTCAATGTGGTGTACGAGGGCGAGGGTCTGCCGGGCGCTTCGACACTCACCAACTTCGATAGCCTCGACGGCGGACTGGGCACCGACACGCTGAACGTTTATATCGGCGAGTGGGGCGCCAACGCCGGGCTTCCCGGCACCGCCACGATACGCAACATCGAGATCGTGAATGTATATAACGGCGGCGCGGCCCACGACTCGCTGCGCACCGTGAGCCGTTACGAGGGTGTGGAGCAGTTCTGGCAATTCGATACCGCGGGCGACGTCCACGGCATAGGCGAGGGGGTGACTGTCGGGTTCTCGGGGGTCGAGGCGTTGCACGCCAGTGTGGGTCTGGCCAGCGGCGTTGCGTCGGCCGCCATCCGGCTCGACGGGGTTGCCGACCCCGACCGCCTTTTCAACCTGCGCGTGGCCGGTGATGCCCTGGACGCCGTCGCGGTCGACGGTGTCCTGATGAGCGACGAGAGCGCACTCATGCTGACTCTTCAGGCCGGCGAGGGCGTGCGGGAGCTGAGCCTCGCCACCGCCGTGGAAACCATCGTCGAGGTCTTCCGGGCCGACGACAACGAGCCGCGCCTTCATACGCTGGATATGTCGGGCTCCACGGGCGGCATCGACTATCTGCTGGACGACGAACAGGCAAGTCAGCTGGTGGGAGGCGACGCCGCCCTTACCATCACCTTCGGTTCGGGCGATGACACGTTCACCCCCTTGCGCCGCGCGCTGTCGCTGCGCGATACCATCGACGGCGGCGAAGGCTACGATACCGTGGTGCTGGCGTCCGGTGGCAAACTGCAAACCCAGAACTACGACGCCATTGCCCGCCTGCAAAATATCGAGCAGCTGGTCTTCCTGGGCATCGACGTCGAAGTGGACGCCGCCGAACTGATCGATTTCGACTTGCGCTTTTCGGGCGACGGCGATGTGGTCATCGGCAATCTGGCCGCCGGCCAGGCGTTCACCGTGGGTGCGCCAACCTTCCTGAGGCCAGACTCGGTCACCCTGAAGGCCGCCGACAGCCACGTGGTCATGAAGCTCGAGGAAGAAGGAGCCATCGAGCTGCGGATCGATGCCGCCGCGGTGGGCGGGAAGAACGGTTTGCTCACGGTTTCGGGCAAGGGAGCGGTGTTGTTCGACAATGCCACGTCCGGCAAGTTTGTCGAAATCGACGCCAGTGGGCTCGAGGGTAATCCGATGCCCTATCACCTGTTGGCCGAGCTGATCACCATCGAGCCGGTCGATCCCGCCGCGATGGCTCCGATCGGCTTGGTGCTGGCGCAAACCGAACTCGGCATTCCCACCAGCTCGGGGATGAGCGGCGGCGTGGCTGAAACCGTGCTCTTGAGCTCCGACACGCTCGATCTGATCATGGTCAATGTCGGCCTCAACCCCGACTCGGACACCCCTTGGGTATCAACTAATTCCTCCACCTATGGCCGGATGGACGTCATCGAGAACTTCAACAGCGACGCCGACGCCGGCCCGCTGGACTATCTCGTGGGGCCGGGTATCATCGGCAAGCTGAGCCTGACCCCCGCGCACGACACCCTGCAGTTGGCGTTTCAGTCGGCCGCCAAAGCCTACGCCGAACTCGCGGTCAGCGTGCTGTACTTCAGCTTTGAAGGCGACACGTATTTGTTCGCCGATACCGTGGAGGGTCAGTCGGGCCAGTACGATGCCAATGATTTTGCGCTGAAGATCGTGGGCGAGCACGACATCGGCGCGCTGGGGCTGTGGGTCCAGCCGGTGACGGTGGCCTGAGCACGCTCCGGCAAGAGGCAAATCCCGAGGTCGAGGACGGCTCCAGCCGCTCGATGCGGGAAGCGCCGGCACCGCCTCGGTGTCCGGTCGCCATCGACGGCCGGCGTTCGGATCCGAGGGTCAGTGCAGCACGCGGGCGGACGTTGGCGCGGCCTGCCCCGGATCGCCGCGCAGCCAGTCGGGCCAGTGCTGCAGCGGCCAACCCGCCTTGCGATATTGCTGGTAGAGCACGCGCAACCATTGCCGCAAGGCCTGGGTGGGCAGGCTGAGCCGCACCGTGGACGGGCTGGCTTGGCCTGCCGCTTTGAACGTTAGTCGTACGCCCCGCGGAAAATGGCTCAGATCGATGGACTGAATCAGAATCTCGCGCGTATCAGGCGGAATCGCGACCGGTCGCTGGGCTGCGTGGCTGCTGACGGCGGCCCGCTGGGCCTGATGGTGGCGCTGGTCGGCTTCTTCGTTGGTGGCGGGGGTGGGCGCGGGTCCGTCGTGCGTGCGCGGCGGCTTGGCCACAGTGGTGTCCAGCCACGAAAACAGGGGTGGGAGCAGCCGTTGCAACAAACGCTGGGTCAACCACAGAACCCAGACATCGCCGTCCGCGCTTTCGCCCGTCAGGCGGATGCGGTCTTCGGTGTCGAGATACTGCGTGGTCAGGCGCCGCAGTTCGGGGACGACGGAGGCGGGTGGAGTATCGGCCATGATGGAACCATGTTAGCAGAGCGGCCTGGCGTGCCTGGAGTTGATCATGGTCTCTTGATGTCCGATCTTTATCGCAAACACATTTTGTGGAAATCTTGTTCGGATATTGAAAGTTAAGCTAACATTGTCTTCTATCTATTAAAGGATAGCGCTGCCATGTGCGAACTGCCGGTGTCATCGGCCCTGACGCGCTTCCGGCAGGTTTTCGAGCAATCTCCCACCCCCTATTTGCTGTTGGCGCCAGACTTCACCATCCAGGCGCACAACGAGGCATACGAACGGCACATCGGAGGGCTACCTGGCGGCCGGGTGGGCAAACCCCTGTTCGAGATCTTTCCGGCGGCCGACCCCATCCAACGCGAGCGCTTGCAGGCTTCGTTGGTCTGGCGGTTTCGCGAGCGCCGCCGGCGTTTCTCGCTCAAGCGACATCACCCGGTGGCGTATGTCGCCATCCAGCCCGGCGGGGCCGATCCCGACCGCTACTGGACGCTCACGGCAGTCCCCCTCGCCGACGAACACGGCGTGATCGACGCCTTGTTGTGTCATCCCGCCAGTATCGCCGAGCTGGCGCGCCCGCAACTGGCCGGCCCGGTCGCGGCCGATCCGGCGCACCCCGAAACGGCCGACGGCCTGCCCTGGCGTCAAGGCATCCACGAGCTCCGGCAGCCCGAACGTCTTTATCTCCAGCAGTTGTTTCAACAGGCCCCGGGGTTTGTCTGCGTGCTACGCGGCCCGCGCCATATTTTCGAGCTGGCCAACGAGGCATGCTATCGCTTGACGGGTCATCGGCATCTCATTGGGCGGGCGGTTGCCGATTGCCTGCCGGAACTTGTCCGCCAGGGCTTCGTCGACCTTCTCGACCGAGTGTTGCATACCGGCGAGCCGTATATCGGACGCGGCTTGCCGCTGGCGCTGCAGCGCCAGCCCCTCGGGGTGCTCGAACAACGCTATATCGACCTCGTCTATCAGCCCATCCGCGAGCCGAACGGCGAAATCTCGGGTATTTTCGTGCAGGGCCACGATGTGACCGATGCCTGTCAACTGGCGCAAGAGCTGTCGTACCAGGCGTCTCACGATCCACTCACCGGGCTGCTCAACCGGCGTGAGTTCGCGTGCCGCGTCACGGCGCTGCTCGAAGCCGATGCCGGCCGCCCCAACGATGCCGAGGCCATCGAATGGCTCACCGACCTGCAGCCGGTGCCGGTGATCGACAACGAGCCGATCCTCGATGGCGTGCAGGAATCCCGGCCGCACGTCCTGATGTATCTCGATCTCGATCTATTCAAGATCATCAACGATCATTGCGGGCATGGCGCGGGCGACGAGCTCCTGCGGCAGGTGTCCGACCTGCTCCGTCGCCACGTTCGCAGCAGCGATATCCTGGCGCGTCTGGGGGGCGACGAATTCGCGTTGGTCCTGCGGCGCTGCCCCATGCATGCCGCCGAGCGTGTGGCCAATCAGCTGCGGCAGGCCATCAGCGATCTGGTGTTCATCTGGCAGGGGCGGCGCTACGGCGTTTCGATCAGTGTGGGCCTTGCGGCTTTCGGTGTGCCGCTGGGAGTGCCATTCGAGGTGGCCCTGAGCCAGGCCGACGCGGCTTGTTTTCTGGCCAAGGAAAAAGGCCGCAATCGCGTGCAGATATACCGCGACGGAGACGACGAAGCCCATCGCCAATTGCACGATATGGATTGGGCCAGCCGGTTGCGCGATTGTCTGGCAGAAGACCGCGTCGTCTTGTATATGCAGCGTATCGTGGGCCTGCAGGGCGAACATACCGCCGCTCAGGCCTGGGAGGTCCTGGCGCGCCTGCGCGATGTCGACGGCACACTGGTGGCGCCGGGCGCCTTCATCCCCGCCGCGGAACGTTTCGGCCTGATGCCCACCCTCGACCGCCATATCATTCGCAAAGCGTTTGCCACCTTGCATGAACTGCCGGAGAGCCAACGGCGCGATGCTCGTTATTTCATCAACGTATCGGGCCGTACTCTCAGCCAGGACGACCTCTCTTCGTTCGTGCAGGGCCTGCTGCTCGAGTTTCCGACGCTGCGGCCCGAGCACATTTGTTTTGAAGTCACCGAAACCGCGGCCGTCTCCAATCCGACAGTAACGGCCAGCGCCATGCAGCATCTGGTCGATCAGGGATTCCGTTTCGCACTCGATGACTTCGGCAGCGGTATGTCGTCGTTCGCATATTTACGGCAGTTGCCGGTGCAATACGTCAAGATCGATGGCGAATTCGTACGCGATATTCTTCATGATCCTGTCGACCGCGCCATGGTCGAGGCGGTTGCCAAGGTGGCGCGGCTCATGGGCATCCAAACCGTCGCGGAGTTCGTCGAATCGGCCGAGCTGCTCGAGCACCTGGCGGCCATGGGCGTCGATTACGGCCAGGGCTTCGCCTTGCATCGCCCAGAGCCGTTCAGCAAGGCGTTGGAAGACCCGGCCTGAGGCTCCGGCCGCTGAGCGCAGTGGTGTCAATTGCCCATGGCATCCGCGACGAGGCGATGGATTCGATTCCCGTCTGCTCGCGTCTTCCAGCCCGCGATGTAGTCGATACGGGTACGGGATGGGCCTCAGAGTGTGTGGCTACGGTCGCGGCCGAAGCCGCGCGGCGTGTCGATGCCGCGACCTACCGCCAATACTTTGAAGAGTTCTCCCATCTCGGCCTCCGATACCAGCTTTTGCACGCGATCGAGTTCGCGCAAATAATCGGCCGGAGCCTGGGCGCGCCAGGCGTCGAGATGTTGCAGCAGACCCGCGTCGAGCAGGAAAGCGGCCTGGCTGGTGTAGCCGAGCACCTCCAGGCTGCCCGCCAGCGCGGCGTCGGCCATGGCCGTGAAATCCACGTGGGCGGTGATGTCCTGGACTCCCGGCAGCCACAGCGGATTGTCGTTGGCCGTATGCCGGAAGTGGCACATCAGCGTGCCCGCCAGGCGTTGCGGATGATAGTACTCGTGGCGGGGGAAGCCATAGTCGATGAACAGGGCGCCGCCGCGCCGCAGCCAGCGGCCCAGGCCCTGGATCCAGCCCTCGGCCTGGAGGTTGATCTCCGATACGTAGCCCGGCAGCGGCGGCATGCGTTCCCTCACCTGGGCCGCGAAACCGGCATCCGCGGGCCGATCCTGCCATTGCCAGCCGTCGTGCCAGGCAACGCCCCGCTCCAGCACGGTGCCTTCCGGGCTCCAGCGGAACAGCCGCACCGGCATGGCGTCCAGCACTTCGTTGGCCACCACGCAGCCTGCAAAATCGTCGGGCAGGGTGTCCCGCCATTCGATGTTGGCGCCGAGACCGGCCAGGCGTTCCTGCTGGCGTTGGCGCAAGTCGGCCGAGACCTCGAGGATGGCATAGCGCACCTCCAGGCCCGCCGTCCGCAGGGCGGGGATCAGGCTGGCGGCCAGGGCGCCGGTACCGGCGCCGATTTCAAGAACCTCCGGACTACCGCTGGCGTGCAGGATATCGGCCACCGGCCCGGCCAGCGTATGGCCGAACCAGGGGCTCAATTCGGGCGCGGTGATGAAGTCGCTGCTGCCGGCGGCGTCGGTGGGCGCGGCCAGCTTGCGGCTGCCGGCGGCGTAATAGCCCAGGCCGGGTGCGTAAAGAGCCTCGTGCATGAACGCATCGAAACCCAGCCAGCCGCCCGCGGTTTCAAGGATCTGGCGCAGGTGGGTCTCGACCTCGGCGGCCTGGGCCAGGACCTCCGGTCCGGGAGTGGGGGGGGTGGGCATCATGGCTCTCTCCGCTGCATGGCCGGCATTGTAAACAGCGGCGAGCCAGCCGACTGAAGCAGGAGGGTAACGCCTCGCCGCCTGGTGGGCGTCATTCGCGCCACGGGCGGATTCCGCGGCCGGAGTTTCAGCCCTGGCCAACCCAATCGATCGGAGGCAGGCCGCGCTCCGCCAACCAATCGTTGGCCCGCGAGAAGTGCGCGCAGCCCAGAAACGGCACTGGCGGCCGTTGCGCCGACAGCGGCGAGGGATGGTTGGCGGCCAGGATGCAGTGCGGGCTGCCGGCTGGAATGAGCTGGCGCTTGCTTTGCGCGAACGAGCCCCACAGCATGAACACCTTCGGCGCTGGATCGCGCGCCACGACCTCGATGATGCTGTCGGTAAAGGCTTCCCAGCCCCGTTTGGCGTGCGAGGCTGCCTGGCCGTCTTCCACCGTCAGGATGGCATTGAGCAGCAGGACGCCTTGTCGTGCCCAGCGGGTCAGGTCGTTGTCGAAGTGTGCGGGGTCGCCGCCCTCGTGGTTGGCGATTTCGAGAAAGATATTGCGCAGGCTGGGTGGCCGGCGCACGTGGCTGGGTACGGAGAACGACAGGCCTTGTGCCTGGCCAGGCCCGTGGTAGGGGTCTTGGCCGAGGATGACCACGCGCACCGCTTCGGGGGGCGTGAGTTGCAAGGCACGAAAAGGCTGTGCGGGATAAATCCGGGCGCCATCGGCCAGGCGTTGATCGATGAAGGCCACCAGTTCGGCCATGCCCTGGCTGGCGAGAATCCCTTCCAGGTCGCGCCGCCAGCTGCCGGGCAATCGTTGTAAATGTGCCGAAATCGGCTCGCGCAGGCGATTATCGGAGGCGGTAGCGGGATTGGCGGTATCGGGCATGGACGTCAGGCCATGAACAGGCGCTGGAGTTCGGCGCCGGGCTCGGGCGCGCGCATGAAGGTTTCGCCCACCAGGAAAGCGTGGACGTCGTGCTCGCGCATGCGGCGCACGTCGTCCACCGTGACGATACCGCTCTCGGTAATGACCCGCTTGCCTGCCGGGATGCGGGGCAGTAGGTCCAGCGTGTGGTCGAGCGAGACTTCGAAGGTGCGTAGATTGCGATTATTGATGCCCAGCAAGGGGCTGCGCAGCGACAGCGCAACCTCCAGTTCGGCGGCATCGTGAATCTCCACCAGCACGTCCATGCCCAGGCCCATGGCGCAAGCTTCGAGGTCGCGCAATTGCGAGGGCTTCAGGGCGGCCACGATCAGCAGCACGCAATCGGCGCCCATGGCGCGGGCTTCGGCCACCTGGTAGGTGTCGATCACGAAATCCTTGCGCAGCACCGGCAGCGAGCAGGCGGCGCGGGCCTGGCGCAGGAAGTTGTGCGAACCCTGGAAGAACTGCACGTCGGTCAGTACCGACAGGCAGGCGGCGCCATGGGAGGCATAGGAGCCGGCGATGGCCACGGGGTCGAAGTCGGGGCGGATCACCCCTTTGGAAGGCGAGGCCTTCTTGATCTCTGCGATTACGCCGGGCCGGCCGGCGGCGATCTGGGATTCGAGGGCGGCCGCAAAGCCGCGGACATCCTGGCGGGCTTCCGCCTCGCGGATGAGTTCGGCTTCGCTGCGCAGGCGGCGCGCAACGGCCACCTCATCGGCCTTTACGGCCAGGATCTTCTCGAGTACGTCGTTCATGGGGCTGGTATGGCGGCCTGCCGTGGCGCCGGGCGGCACCGTGCGGCGGCGGGTGGCCGCGTCTCCTGGAAAAATTGGGCTGAGCCCGTTGCCGGGCCTCGAATCGGAAGCCGGCCCTCTGCTGCGCAAAAGAGCCTGGCTCCGGCGTCGGTCAGTTTGCGCCTGGAAAACGCCGAGTATAGGCGGCAAACGTTTCCAATTTGTCACGCGCCTGGCCGCTGGCGAGCAACTCGAAAGCCTGGCGGATACCCGCGGCGATGGACTCCGCCCGGTTGCCGGTATAAAGGGCGAGGCCGGCGTTGAGGGCCACGATATCGCGCGCCGCGCCAGGCTTGTTGTCCAAGGCATCGCGCAGCAAAGCGGCCGATTCTTGGCGGTTGGCAACCTTGATGCCGCGATTGGACACCATGTCGAGACCGAAGTCTTCGGGATGGATCTCATACTCGCGCACGTTGCCATCCTTGAGTTCGCCGACCATCGTCGCCGCGCCCAGCGAGCCTTCGTCCATGCCGTCGCGGCCGTGGATCACCAGCACGTGGCGCGAACCCAGGCGCTGCAGCACCCGCACCTGGATGCCCACCAGGTCGGGGTGGAACACGCCCATCAACTGATTGCCGGCGCCGGCCGGATTGGTCAGCGGACCGAGGATGTTGAACATCGTTCGCACCGCCAGGGCCTTGCGAATGCCGGCGACATTCTTCATCGCGCCGTGGTACGACGGCGCGAACATGAAGCCGATGCCGGTGGCCTCGATGCACTCCGCCACCGCCTCGGGCCCGAGCATGATGTTGATGCCCAGCTCCTCCATCACGTCGGCGCTGCCCGACGACGACGACGCGCTGCGGTTGCCGTGCTTGGCGATCGGCACGCCGCCTGCCGCGGCCACGAACATGGCGGCGGTGCTGATGTTGAACGTATGGCTGCCGTCGCCGCCCGTGCCGGCCATGTCGAGCAGGTCGCCGGCATTGGCCACCGCAACGGGCGTGGCGAACTCGCGCATGATCTCCGCCGCGGCGGTAATTTCGCCCACGGTTTCCTTCTTGACGCGCAGGCCCATGATGAGGGCGGCCGCCAGCGGTTCGGGCAGCTCGCCGCGCATGATCTGCCGCATCAGGTGCAGCATTTCGTCATGGAAGATCTCGCGGTGTTCGATGCAACGGGTCAGGGCTTCGGTGATGGTGATCTGGGTCATGGTGTCAGAGCTCGAGGAAATTTTTGAGAAGGCCGTGGCCGTGTTCGCTGAGAATCGATTCGGGATGGAACTGCACGCCATAGATGGGTAGGGCTTTGTGCCGAAGTCCCATGATTTCGCCGTCCGCCGTCTCGGCGGTGATCTCCAGGCAAGCGGGCAGGCTGGCGCGCTCCACCGCCAGCGAGTGGTAGCGGGTGACGGAATAGGGCGACGGCAAACCGCGAAAAACATCGGTGCCGCGATGCGTGATGAGAGAGGTTTTGCCGTGCATGATGCGCTGCGCGCGCACCACCTTGCCGCCAAAGGCCTGGCCGATGGCCTGGTGGCCCAGGCAGACACCAAGAATGGGCAGTTGGCCGGCAAATCGATCCAACGACGCGAGGGTGACCCCGGCCTGGTCGGGAGCGCATGGGCCCGGCGATAGGCACAAGCGATCGGGCGCGCGGGCGGCGATCTCGTCGAGCGTGATCTGGTCGTTGCGTACGACATCCACTTCAACCCCCAACTCGCCGAAATACTGGACGAGGTTGTAGGTGAAGGAATCGTAGTTGTCGATCATGAGGAGCTTCATCGCGGCCTCTTGAAGCCGGCATGGAGCGCGCAACGCGAGCGCCGCCCGAGTGAGGCCGTGTCAGGCTGGAGTCGCGGAGAAACGCCGCGCCTGGACGGCGCCGGCCGTCGCAAAGACGCGAGCATGGCCGAACCGGCAAGTGGTGGCCTGGAAGCCTGGATAAAAAGACGTGGGGAACTGAGGGGCATCGGGCAATCTCCTGAATTCTGGAGCCGCCGTGCCGGGGGGAGCCTATCCGCTGAAACCGCTGCTGATGAACCTTGCCTGCCGGTACGGCGGCAAGGTGCGGTTCAAAACCGCGACGACGTGCCGCTTCCTAGGGGAAGCGCCACCACTGAGCAACGAGGATCGAAGCGGTATGGGTCATGACAACTGAAGTTGTGTTGCGATGAAAAGCCGGGAGAGAGGGCCTTCTGCGAAGTTTTTGATCGGCGAAGAAGGCTGATGGATTTTTGTACGACTTGGAAATTATAGCGTTGGTGCCGGGGAGGTGTCCATGGGGGTAGAGCACCTCCTAAGCTATCGCGCTCTATGGACCCAATTCCGACGGCGGCGTGAAGGCGGGTGCGAGGATTGGGCTTAGTCGAGCTGGGGATGTCGCTCTCACTGAGCGTGCAAGCTTCGTCAGTGCCGAGTTGGGGGTGGAGGGGGGCGGCAAGATCGCGTTTGAAGTACGTGGCGGTGAGGTGGTGATCGCCCGTGCGGCTGCTGGTGGTCATGAAGAGCTGAGCAGTGGCGAGTTCTTGGATCTGTTGGAGGCGGATATTCGGATGGGCCGAAACGTTCTAGGCATACAGCGCGGCGCGGGTGATGTTGGTCATCGGGGACCGAGACAGGAGCTAGGACGTGGACAACGACACCGTCGCGTTTCGATGCGTCGGCATGGCTGGACATTACTGTTCATCAAGGTTTATTAGCATATTCGTGTGGGCGGGACCCATTTGGAGGATGGCGTCAAGGCTAAGATTACGCACGAGCTAAAACGACGGTCGAGAGCACATGGGTCATGTATCGCAGCTTGGCCTCGGTGAACTTACCCTTCTTGTAGAGCTTGGCCTGCGGGTCGGTTGTGCTCTGATGCGTGGCGTTGCCTTGCTTCTTGCCCCCTTGAAATCCACCGAGGGATTGCGCCCCGGCGGTGTGGGCGGACCACTGCCGTCCTTGGGCTGAAAGCTCTTGTGGCTGGCCCAGGCCTCGATCATCGTGCCGTCCACGCTTATATGGACGCCTCCCGTGTGTCAAGTGAGTTTCCAAAGTTCTGGCAGTGGCGGATCAACTGCGGTCTTATATCCGGCCTGTTTGCGCAGTCCGGATCTCGTCCGCCTGCTGGCCCTGATGGTCATTCGCGAGGTCGGTGCCTACCTGAAGTACGGGCTTCGCACATGGCGAGCCTGAGCGTTGACTTGGCTTTGCCGACCCACGGTCTGACCGCTTGCCATCACTTCCTCAACTGCACTCGCGCACTCTTTTCGGCGTTCGCCGTGTTCGTCGGTCTTGCGTGCGGGGTTGCCTCCCTGCCTGCCGACTTCACCTATGTTCGTGCCGGTTCGGCATTGGGCATGCAGGCCGGCGCGGTCGACATCCATTGCATGTCATAGTTTCGGTGGTGAGCGATGAGTGCCCACGCCGTGCGAGCGAGCTTGTTGGCCAGCGCGACGACCGCCACGTTGGTTGGCCTGCGCGATAACAACGCCTGCACCCACGCCGAGCAATTTTTTCGGGCCACGACCGCTCTCGCTCCGGCAATGAGCAGGGTGCGCAGATAAGGGTCACCGCGTCGACTGATACCACCGATCCGGACCTTGCCGCCGGTGCCGGTGTGCCCAGGACATAGTCCCAGGCTCGCGGCAAACTCGCGGCCATTGCGCCACGCATGCCCATCGCCCAACACCGCCGCAAGCGCCGTCGCACCCAGCACACCGAGTCCCGGAACCGCGCGTAGCGTCTTTGCGGCCTCGACGCTCTGCTGCACCGCAGCGATCTCTTTGTCCATAACATCGACATTGTGGTCAATCTCGCGCAGCGACCTTAACTGCTCGTTCAACAGCCTCACCATCAACGCTGGCAGCTTGGCGTCAATGTCCGCGCGTTGCTCTGCGAGCATCTGCAACGCGGAGTGACGGCCTTGAGGGAGGAAGATTCCGAACTCGTAGAGCAACCCGCGTAGAGAGTTGATCGTCGCCGTCCGGATGCTGACCCAATGCGATCTCGTGCGATGCAGCGACAGGATGGCCTGCTGTTCGGTGCTCTTGATAGGTACCCTGCGAATGTCCCCGTGGCCCGCTGCGACCCAGATTGCCCGTGCGTCGGCCGCGTCGTCCTTGTTGCCTCTGACGAAGGCTCGAACCTGGCCCGCAGGCAGCAATTCGACGGCGTGCCCCATTGCCGTCAAGGTCCGCGCCCAGTGGTGAGAACCACCGCAGGCCTCCATGGCCACGCGGGTCGGCTGCATCTGTGCAAAAAACTCGAGGAACTTCGCCCTGCTGAGCTTCTTGCGATGGATCTCGCCGGTCTCGATCTCGACCCAGTGCAACTGCATCACGTTCTTGGCCGTGTCCACGGCGTATGTCGCAGCATTCATTTCGGAACCTCCAATTCAGTGGTTGAACGCAACCGCCACTTTGGCACTCCATGGCGTCAAGCGCAAAGCTCTGCCTCGTCCGCGCTCCGCAGCGTGGCAAAGCCCGTGGGGGGAGGCGTCCATACCATCTGAAGTGCTCGTCGCTCACGAAGCCTTGCCAT
Organism: Pigmentiphaga sp.; assembly: GCA_023228945.1. Taxonomy (GTDB): domain Bacteria; phylum Pseudomonadota; class Gammaproteobacteria; order Burkholderiales; family Burkholderiaceae_B; genus Verticiella. The sequence continues at coordinate 42,307 of JALOAI010000035.1, forward strand.
TCCGCCAGGTACAGCACGCGCTGGAAGAATTCGCGGGCCAGATCCGTGCTCAGCAACCGATCGCGGTTGATGCTGAAGACCGTGCGATCCCAGATCGGGGTGTCCATCTCCAAACCGACGAACCAGCGGAACATCAGGTTGTAGGGCACCTCGAAAAACCTCAATGACCTTCCATGTTGGTACAATACGCATACTACCGAAACCAACGTGATCTGACCGTCCCGCCATGTCTCGCAACGCCATCAAGAACGACCTGTTTTCCCACGATCAGCGCCGCCAGAAGCTAGACGATATGGGCGACCCGCTCCAGGCGTTGGAGG
>JALOAI010000060.1 GCA_023228945.1 Pigmentiphaga sp.
TCGCTTTGAGATTAGCCTGCATCCTGCTGAAAACGGCGGTGGAAAACTAGACCACGGTAGCGGCGGGATAGTCCTGCTGCGGGCGGCGTAAAATCCGGCCACCTATTTCCCTTCTGTGCAGCGCAGGGAGGGATGAGGGATCTACACCGTGGACTTATATCTGAAGGTTCGCGTGGCGTGCGACGGGGGCATGAGCCAGCGCGAGGCATCCAGGCATTTCGGCATCTCACGCGACACGGTTCGCAAGATGATGGCGTATTCGGTTCCGCCGGGGTATCGGCGGCAGGCTCCGGTTCGGCGTCCGAAGCTGGACGCGTTCATCGCGATCATCGATCAGTGGCTTGAGGCGGACCGTGCGGTCCCGCGCAAGCAGCGTCATACGGCCAAACGGGTGTTCGACCGGCTGCGCGACGAGCATGGGTTTACCGGCGGCTACACGATCATCAAGGACTACATGCGCGATCGGGAGCGGCGCGGCCAGGAGATGTTCGTGCCTCTGGCGCATCCTGCCGGGCATGGACAGGCCGACTTCGGGGAGGCCGTCGTTGTCATCGGCGGCGTGGAGCAGAAGGCGCACTTCTTCGTGCTTGATCTGCCGCACAGCGACGGCTGCTATGTGCGGGCCTATCCGGCGGCGGTGGCCGAAGCGTGGGTGGACGGCCATATCCATGCGTTCGCCTTCTTCGGGGCTGTGCCGCAGTCGATCGTCTACGACAACGACCGCTGCCTGGTGGCGAAGATCCTGCCCGACGGCACGCGCAAGCGGGCGGCGCTGTTCAGCGGCTTCCTGTCCCACTACCTGATCCGGGATCGCTATGGCCGGCCCGGCAAGGGCAATGACAAGGGCAGCGTCGAAGGACTGGTCGGCTACGCCCGGCGCAACTTCATGGTGCCGATCCCGCACTTTGCATCGTGGGACGAGTTCAACCTGTGGCTCGAGGAGCAGTGCCGTAAGCGCCAGAGCGACCGGCTGCGCGGCGAGAGCGAGACGATCGGCGAACGCTTGCTGCGCGATCTGGCGGCGATGCGGCCGCTGCCGGCATCGCCCTTCGAGGCCTGCGACCAGGCCAGCGGTCGGGTCTCCTCGCAGGCGCTGGTGCGCTACAGGACTAACGACTACTCCGTTCCGGTCGCCTTCGGCCACCAGGACGTTTGGATCCGTGGCTATGTCGACGCGGTGGTGATCGGCTGCGGCGGGGAGGTCATTGCCCGCCATCCGCGCAGCTATGAGCGCGAAGAGGTTGTCTTCGATCCGCTGCATTACCTGCCGCTGATCGAGCAGAAGATCAACGCGCTCGACCAGGCCGCACCGCTGCAGGGCTGGGAACTGCCGGAGGCGTTCACGACCCTGCGCCGCCTCATGGAAGCGCGGATGGGCAAACAGGGCCGGCGCGCCTATGTGCAGGTGCTGCGCCTGATGGAAAGCTTCGATCTGGCCGACCTGCACGCAGCCGTGAAGCAGGCGCTGCATCTGGGGGCCATCAGCTTCGATGCCGTGAAGCACCTCGTCCTGTGCCGGGCCGAGCGCAGGCCGCCCAGGCTGGACCTCGACATCTATCCCTATCTGCCCAGAGCCACTGTCGAGAAGACGTCGGCCAAGGCCTATATGCGCCTGCTGGACCGTGAGGAGGAACCGGCATGAGCAGCGATGCTCCCGAACTCCTGCTCGCTCATCACCTGAAGGCCCTGAAGCTGCCGACCTTCCTGCGCGAGCACCAGAAGCTCGCCCGCCAATGCGCGGTCGAGGGCGTGGATCATGTTCGCTATCTTGCCAGACTGGTCGAGCTGGAACTGATCGACCGGGAGCGCAGGATGGTCGAGCGGCGCATCAAGGCTGCGAAGTTCCCGGCCGCCAAAAGCCTCGACAGCTTCGACTTCGCCGCCATCCCGAAGCTCAACAAGATGCTGGTGCTGGAACTGGCACGCTGCGAATGGATCGAGCGCCGCGAGAACGTCATCGCGCTCGGCCCCAGCGGCACGGGCAAGACCCATGTTGCGATCGGGCTCGGTCTGGCAGCCTGCCAGAAGGGATTGTCTGTCGGCTTCACCACGGCGGCCGCGCTCGTCAGCGAGATGATGGAGGCCCGCGACGAACGTCGTCTGCTGCGCTTCCAGAAACAGATGGCCGGCTACAAGCTTCTGATCATCGACGAACTCGGCTTCGTGCCGCTCTCCAAGACTGGGGCGGAATTGCTGTTCGAGCTGATCTCGCAGCGCTATGAGCGCGGTTCCACCATGATCACCAGCAATCTGCCATTCGACGAATGGACGGAAACGTTCGGATCCGAGCGTCTGACCGGCGCGTTGCTCGACCGCGTCACCCACCACGTCAACATCCTCGAGATGAACGGCGACAGCTATCGTCTCGCCCAAAGCCGCGCCCGAAAGGCAGGCTGACCCCCACGAAAACCCCGACGCTGCAGGCGAGAAACTCTGGTCGGGCTACGCCCTCCCGACGTTCCACGCCTGCAGCGCCAAGTGGCCTACTTTTGCGCCGCCCAATGGCCTGATTTTGCTCCGCCGTTGACACCTGGCACGCCCTTTCCATTCCCGAGGGGTCGAGACTGCAGGTCGAGCCCGGCGCGGGGGCATCGAGGCGAATGGAGAATTGTTCGCGGGCGGCGATGTCGTGCAGAAAGCCTGCGCTGCATGTCTTTCCGGGACCGGCATTCCCGGCAGTCAAGCCGACGACGCGCAGGCCCGCCCTCGACCAGGCGGCGGCCGCCGCCGTGAGAAGGGCCTGGTTATCCGATCCGCCGCGGTTCGCGATGACGGCGATGGCGTTTGGCGCGGTCATGGCTGGATTGTATAGCACGCTTCGCAGCATCGACGAACCGGAACGATGCGGGAGGCCCGGGAGCGGATGCCTCCGAACGCGGCGTCACCGCGCAGATCTTCCGCTATCGGCCAAAGCCCAGCGGGTAGCGGCCATTCCGCCGTCCGGCTTGCCGTCTGTCGGCGTGGCCGGCCTTTCATTTCCCGTCAGGGTCGGCCGTCAGCACTTTTTGCGCGCGGGGCGTCACCGTGCCTTCGCTCAGTGCCGCGACATCGGCCAGGGTAAGCAACCCGTTGGCGATGCCGTCGGTCATACGCGTGCACCAGACCTCGGCTGCCCGTTCCATCGGCACGCCCATGAATTCGGCCAGCCCTTCCGGGCTCGCGCCGACGCCTTGCGCGATGCAGACGGCAATGGCCGACCGGCGCTCCGCGTCGTCGGCCCGCAGCACGGCGGCCATCTGCTGGAATTCCTGCTCGCTGCCGGCCAGCTGCGCCGAAGCCGGGCCGCTCGCCGGCAGGCCGGAAAGCAGGATCGTGGCGACGATCAATCGGGTCCGCATGTCGTTCTCCTCACTATAGGTGGGAAAGGCGCATTCGCGTCATTCGCCGCGCGTCATGCCGCCGTCGAAGCCGCAGGCGGCGCCGTGATAATAGGTGCACGGTCCCATCTCCTCGGCGCCGAGCGCGTTGCCCTCGCGCGATAGCGCAACGCGGCAGGCCGGGGCCGTCGGGTCGGCAGGATCGTAGCTCTCGCCGATCACCGTCGTCCCGCTCGGTTTGCCGTAGAGCGTAACCGCGCCTGAACACCCTTCCATTCCCGTCACGAGGTCGATCACGAGATAGTCCGGCTTCGCCGTGCCGCGGCGGATGGCGGCGGATACGACAGCGCCATCCCATCGTCCCACCCAAGGGTCGACCGGCGTGGATGCCGGCGTCCCGGCGGGCGGCAGATAGGCGACGCATATGCGCCGGCCGCTGTCGTCGCCCTCGTCCCGGCCGGTCTCGTCGGCGGTGTCGCGGCCGCAGGAACCGATGGCCCAATAGACGAGGATTTCGCCATCGGCGGACAGGTTGACCGGCCTCGTTTCGAGCGACATGCCGCGCGTGCAGTCGGTGCGGGCGCTGTTCACCGCCGCCCTCGTTCCGGGCCTCCTGGCGACGGGCTTCCTGATCGTCGGCGCGGTGGTGGTGGCGAAGATACGCAACTACCCGGTGCTGGAAGCGACGAGCTGGGGGGAGCGCTGGGTTGCGACGCGGCGCGCGCTGCCGAGCATGCTGTTGCCGGTATTGATCCTTGGCGGCATCTACACCGGAGCCTACACCCCGACCGAGGCGGCGGTGATCTCCGTGGTCTATGCCGTGATCATCAGCCAGGTCTTCTACGCGCGGATTTCTTTTCGCCGCCTGCTGCTGACGATCGGCCGGTCCATCCCGGAAGCCAGCCTGATCATGGTAATCCTGGCGACGGCCATGATGCTCGGGCACTATCTGACCACCGCCGATATCGGCACGATGATCCTCGACGGCATCAACGCGGCGGGTCTCGGGCGGATGGGCTTCCTTCTCCTCATCATGGGCGCGCTGCTGATCCTCGGCACCTTCATGGAGGTGACCTCCATGCTCCTCATCATGATGACGGTGCTCCTGCCGGCCCTGATCGCGCTCGACATCAACACGATCCATTTCGCGGTTCTGTTCGTGGTGGCGATGGAGATCGGGTTGCTGACGCCGCCGGTGGGCATGAACCTCTTCGTCGTGGCCCGGTCAGGTCAGGGTTCGCTGCAGGAGGCGATCAAGGGTGTGCTCCCCTTCGTCGGGCTGCTCGCGCTGCTTCTGGTCATGCTGATCTTTGTGCCTCAAATATCGCTCTGGCTTCCCGCGCAGATGCCGTAAGCTGTTAAGCGCCATTCAAGGCCGGTGTGATGGACGTCGGCGAACTGTTGTTACACAATGCGGTGTGATTTATGGTCAGCTCCAAGCCACGATATCGTTCTTCGAGATCGATAACATCGAAGTTATGATAGCCGAGATCGCGGATTACTTGACGTAGGGGCACGAAGTTCATCCGCAGCACCTCGTCGGGAACGGACAGCATCCGTATGGACTGCGCATTCTTGATTCTGCACAGATGGCTCGGCCGGGTGTTGAGTGCCCAGCCATTCGGTGTCTCGACGACATTCTTGACCGCCACAGCCGGACGCTCTGCCCGTAGCGGGCGGGAAACTCGTCGAAATAGTCGCGCAGCTGCCCGATATGAATTGGGTGATCTCTGGGCCGCGCGGCCGAAGCTGCGCGGGATGCGGGGACGCCAGTAGAAGACGTTGCCCTGCGGACGAGGTTCTGAATTTCGTGCCGTGCCGCCATCGCGGAGTGCTCTGCTCGAAAGGGGACGGGCAACCGCAATGTGCCACAGTTTTGGGCACAGGGGCCTGATTCCGCTTGGGAGGGATTCGCAGCCAGTGTAGGCGCACTAATTTCAACTCCCAGAGAACGGGGAATTTCCGAGCGGATTTAGAAGAAACGTGCGCAAACTATGTGCGCCCGGTTTCGGGGCCGGCGTCAATGGGTTCGCCGGTTGGAAAAACTGAATGGAGCACTGGCCGGCTAACCACTGGTAACCAATTGCGCGGTTGTGCAATCTTATCGCTCATTTTATCTCTGCGGCAGGTGCGGCGCATTCTTGTGAAAATTCTTGCAAGAAGCGCCGTCACGATTCATGCTTGAGCCGATGATTCTCCACCGCATACCTACCCCGCGCCCCCGGCGCAGGCCGGCCGCCATCATGGGCGACGAAAGCCCCGCGCCAGCGGTCCTGCCGGTGCCGGGCTGGCTGCGCGGCGCGGTTGGCGGCGACAGAACCCTTGCCGCGCAAGGCCTTGACGACGTCGCGCTCGCCGCCGGCGCGGCCATCGCCACGCTCGACGCGACCGTGCGCCGGCACGCGCGGTGGGAAGGCGTGTGGCGTCAGCGGCTGGCGTTGTCGGCGGCGGCAATGACGGCGCGGGCCGCGGGCCGGATCGAGGATGAGGCGGCGCTGCGCGACGCCGTGCTGCTGACGAAGGCCGGCGACGATGTCGGCCCCGCCGGCCGCATGTTTCTGGGCTGGCGACGGCTGGCCGCGCGACCGGCGGCCGAGCTGCTGGGCGAGGCGGGCATCGCCGGGGTCGTCGAGGATTTCGGCCATGCCGGCGACGACGAGGCGGTCGGCGGGCTGGCACGGGAGATGCGGCGGCTTGCCGACGGCGCTCGCGTCGCTGGTGCGGCGGCGGCCGCATTCGCGGCTGCCGAGCGCCATGGCTTCGGGCCCGCCTTAGGCGCCTGGCTTGCCGACGCCCTGCTGGCGCGGCAGCTGGGCTGGGCCCATGCCATGCCGCTGCTGGGCATGGAGGCCGCCCCGCGCCCCGGGCGGAAGCGGGGCGCGTCCGGCGTCATTGAGACACCGGGCATGGAGACGGAGGCGGACCGGACGAAGAGGCTGCTTGCCGCGCAGGCGCGCGCGGCGTTGCGCGCCGTCGACCTTTTCGCCGAGCTTGGCCGCCGGGCCGAGCGGCTCGTCGCAATTGCCCCGAAGCTCAGGGCCAAGGCTTCCGGCGCCGTCGTCGAAAGCCTGTTCTCGCAGGATGCGCTCGTGGCCTCGCAGACGATCGCCGGCATCAGCGATCGGGGCCTGCGCCGGCTGTTCGACCGGCTGACCGAGCTCGGGGCCGTGCGCGAACTCACCGGCCGCCCGACCTTCCGCATCTACGGGCTGTGACCGTCATGGCCGGGACGACGCGCGCGGGGCGGGGCAGGGGGCGGCAGGAGGACGTTCTGCTCGACCGCGAGCTCGACCACCTGCCGCCCGAGGCGCGCTGGCGCGAATGGATGAACCGGGTCGAGGCGATCGTCTTCGCGGCGGCCGAGCCGGTCGGCCGTGAGACGCTTGCCGGCGTCGTCGGCCGGCATTGCAGCATCGACCTCCTGATCGACGACATTCGCGAAGAGCTGCGCGGCCGGCCCTATGACCTGGTCGCGGTCGCCGGCGGCTGGAAGCACCTGACGAGGCCGGCCTATGCCGATGCCATCCGCGCGGCGAGCGGCGGGGACGGGCGCGGGGCCGAGCTGACCCAATCCGAGGCGCTGGTGCTGATGGTGATCGCCTGCTTCCAGCCGATCACGCGCGCCGAGCTGTCGTCGTTCTTCGGCCGCGAGATCAGCCGCGACCTGATCGGCGCCCTGCGCGGCGCCGGCCTGATCGCGTCCGGCCCGCGCGCGCCGCAGCCCGGCGCGCCCTACACCTATGTCACGACAAAAGAGTTCCTGCTCGCCTTCGGCCTCGACACGCTCCGTGACCTGCCCGACTTCGAGGCGCTCGAAGAGGCAGGCCTGCTGTCAAAGGAAAAGCTGCTCGCGGGAGATATTCCAGTCGCGTTGGCTGGTGGCGAAGACGGTGAACGATCGGGCAGGGCGTGACGCGCTTGCCTCCATATCGGTCATTTGGCTGACTATCGCCATATGCGACAAGCGGCCGTCCTAAGACGACATCATATCGTGCGCCGATGCGGAGACTGATCGAAGGCTCGACGACTTGTCGATCGTTAACTGCCAAAGCATATGGATTTGCTGCGAGGAACCGGAATCCGGATGGTTCGTTTTGTCATCGTGTGTTCTTCACGGAAGAATGGCGATTGACAAGGTCGACAGTCGGTTCAAATCCTGACGATGCCGGTATTGTAAACGAAGACATGACGGCGCCGGCCGCAGACCCTCTCTGGAGCGTCGAACGCGGTTTTTCGCCTCTTGTCGGGACCGCAATTCACAACGGCCATCATGTTCGTCGCGGACTGGAAGGCCGGTTCGCTCTTTCGCATGAGGAGCGCCGTCGGGAAGAAGACCCGTTCACCGAATATTTCATCCGCGACGTGCCGAACCGCGTCGTCTTCCACC
>JALOAI010000061.1 GCA_023228945.1 Pigmentiphaga sp.
CCGCGATCGACCTCGATCGCAAGGTGCTGGCCGACATGGCCGTGCGCGACAAGGCCGGCTTCGCGGCCGTGGTGCAGCAGGCCAAGGCTGCCCTGGCGGCCTGATCGGTTTTTCCGGATCGGCAAGGACGCCACGTTGGTGATCCGATGCCATCGCATGCAACGGGGCTGTGATATACAGCCCCGTTTGTCTTTCCGGGCCGCCCCCGGCCGGCTCGCCTAGGAGTGCTAGATGTCTTCCCAGCTCGATATCCTGATCGATGAGGCGGCGCAGGCTTTTGCCGCGGCCGCCGATTCCGCCGCCCTCGAAAACGCCAAGGCCCGTTTCCTGGGCAAGCAGGGCGCCATCACGGAACAGCTCAAGGGGCTGGCCAAGCTCGAGCCCGAAGCCAAGCGCGAGGCTGGGGCGCGCATCAATCAGGCCAAGGCGCGCATCGAAGATCTTCTCGGCCAGCGCCGGCAGGGCCTGGCCGACGCCCAATTGCAGGCGCGGCTGGCCGAAGAAACCATCGATGTCAGCCTGCCGGGTCGCGGCCGCGGCATGGGCGGCGTGCATCCGGTCATGCGCACCTGGCAACGCGTGGAGGAAATCTTCCACTCCATCGGTTTCGACGTGGCCGACGGCCCCGAAATCGAGAACGACTGGACCAACTTCACCGCGCTGAACAATCCCGAAAACCACCCCGCGCGCTCGATGCAGGATACTTTCTACGTCGACATGCAAGACGAGCAGGGCCTGCCGCTGCTGCTGCGTACGCATACCAGCCCGATGCAGGTACGTTACGCCCGCATGCACCAGCCGCCCATCAAAGTGATCGCGCCGGGTCGCACCTACCGGGTCGATAGCGATGCCACCCACTCGCCCATGTTCCATCAGGTCGAGGGCTTGTGGATCGCCGAAGACATTTCGTTTGCCGACCTGAAAGGGGTGTACACGCATTTCCTGCGGCGCTTTTTCGAGAGCGACGATCTCATCGTGCGTTTCCGGCCCTCGTTTTTCCCCTTCACCGAGCCCTCGGCCGAGATCGACATGATGTTCACCGAAGGTCCCAACAAAGGGCGTTGGCTCGAAATCTCGGGCAGCGGCCAGGTGCACCCCACGGTGGTGCGCAATTTCGGCCTCGATCCCGAGCGCTACATGGGCTTTGCCTTCGGCTCCGGGCTCGAGCGCCTGACCATGTTGCGCTACGGCGTCAACGACCTGCGCCAGTTCTACGAAGGCGACCTGCGCTTCCTGCGCCAGTTCAACCTGTCTCTCTGAGGTATCCCGGTCATGCAAATCCCTGAATCCTGGTTGCGCGCTTTCGTCGATCCCGATCTCGATACCGACGCGCTGGCGCATCGCCTGACCATGGCCGGCCTCGAGGTGGAAGAGGCCGAACCCGCGGTACCACCATTCTCGGGCGTGGTGGTGGCGCGCATCGTCGAGATCGCACCGCACCCCGATGCCGACAAACTGCGCGTATGCCGGGTCGACGACGGCGGCGCTGAACGATTGCAGATCGTTTGCGGCGCGCCCAACGCCGCCGCGGGTCTGGTGGTGCCGCTGGCGCGCATCGGCGCCGAGCTACCCGGCGGCATGGCCATCGGCAAGGCCAAAATGCGTGGCGTGGAGTCTTTCGGCATGCTGTGCTCGGCGCGCGAACTCGGCCTCTCGCAGGATCATGGCGGTTTGCTCGAGCTCGACGCGGCCTTGGTGCCGGGCACGCCTTTGCGTCAAGCCCTCTCGCTGGACGACACGATTTTTACCCTCAAGCTCACACCCAACAAGGCCGATTGCCTGTCGGTGCTCGGCGTAGCGCGCGAGGTCGCCGCGCTCACCGGCGCGCCGTTGCGCGTGCCGGCGATGCCGGCGGTGGCCGCCACGCTGTCCGAAGTCCTGCCCGTACGCATCGAGGCCGCCGACCTTTGCGGCCGCTTCGCGGGGCGGGTGATCCGCGGTGTCGACGCCCGCGCCGCCACGCCCGAGTACATCCGCACCCGTCTCGAGCGCGCCGGCCAGCGGTCGATCTCGGCCCTGGTGGATATCTCCAACTACGTCATGCTGGAACTGGGCCGGCCCTCCCACGTGTTCGATCTCGACAAGATCCATGGCGGCATCACGGTACGCTGGGCCCGCGCAGGCGAAAGCCTCGAACTGCTCAACGGCCAGACCGTCACGCTCGATGGCCAGGTCGGTGTCGTCGCCGACGAGCGCACCGTGGAAAGCCTGGCGGGCATCATGGGCGGCGAATCCACCGCCGTCAGCCTGGACACCACCAACATTTACGTCGAAGGCGCCTTCTGGTGGCCGGAGGCGGTTGCCGGCCGGTCGCGCCGCTTCAATTTCAGCACCGACGCCGGCCATCGTTTCGAACGGGGTGTAGACGCGGAGTCCATTCCCGAACACCTCGAGTACCTCACACAATTGATTTTGGACGTGTGCGGCGGCCAGGCCGGCCCTCTCGACGACCAGATCACCGCGCTGCCCGAGCGCAAACCGGTGCGCATGCGGATCGCGCGCTGCCAACGCGTGCTGGGCGTCGCGGTGCCGGTCGACGAAATGGCCTCGATCTTCGAACGCCTGGGCCTGGCATACGTGCGCGACGACGAAGCCTTTACCGTGACGCCGCCGTCGTATCGCTTCGATATCGAAATCGAAGAAGACCTCATCGAAGAGGTGGCGCGGCTCTATGGCTTCGAGCGCCTGCCCGATGCGCCGCCGGTCGCGCCGGCCCTGATGCGTGAGGCTCCGGAAGGCTTGCGCTCGCCGCACGCACTGCGGCACGCGATGGCGGCCCTCGATTACCAGGAGGTGGTCAACTTCAGCTTCGTCGAATCCGCCTGGGAAACCGATCTGGCCGGCAATGCCGATCCGATCCGTCTGCTCAACCCCATCGCCTCCCACTTGGCGGTGATGCGCAGCAGCCTGATCGGCGGGTTGCTCGAAAACGTGCGCTACAACGCCAATCGCAAGCAGCCGCGGGTACGGGTATTCGAACTGGGCCGGATCTACCGCCGCAATCGCAGCCTGGCCGATGGCCCTCTCCAGGTGGCGGGGGTCGAGCAGCCCCTCAGACTGGCCGGCATGGCCTGGGGGTCCGTCTGGCCCGAGCAATGGAGTGCCGATAGCCGGCGGCCCGTGGATTTCTACGATCTCAAGGCCGACCTCGAAGCGCTGGCGGGGGCGGCCGCGCACCGCCTGCGATTCATGGCCGACGTGCATCCGGCCCTGCACCCCGGGCGCGCGGCACGCATCGAGCTCGACGGCGAAACCCTGGGCTGGATCGGTGAGCTGCATCCCCGCTGGGTGCAACAGGCCGAGCTCAATCGCGCCCCGGTGGTATTCGAAGTCGATGCCCACCGCTTGATGCGCCTGGCCATGCCCACCGTCACCGAGCTGTCGCGCCAGCCATCGGTACAGCGCGATCTGGCGTTGTGGGTGGACGAAACCGTGTCTTATCAGGCCATGCGTGAAACCATCGAGCGCTTGCGCTCCGAGGCCGGCATGGAGATCGTCAAACACGTTGCGCTATTCGACGTATGGCGGGATAAGTCATTGTCAGCAAAAGAAAAAAGTCTTGCCTTCCGGTTCTGGCTACAGGATACTCGAGTTACTCTCGACGACAGCGTCGTCGAAGCTTGCATGGCTCGCATCATCGCCGCTCTGGCCGAGGCCCATGGGTCGCGGCTGCGGGTGTAAGGCCACGCATTCCTCCCACTCTTCTTGTATTACCGCTTGTGTCAGTGACTCTTCCAGATCGTTTTTCCGAACCCCTGCATGCGCTACCGGCGCCCGAGGGGCGGACCGTGACCAAGGCCGAGCTGGCCGAATTCCTGTTCGAACGCGTCGGTCTCAACAAGCGCGAGGCCAAAGACATGGTCGAAGCGTTTTTCGACGAGATCCGGCTCTCGCTGGAACAGGGCGAGGCGGTCAAGCTGTCCGGTTTCGGCAATTTCCAGGTGCGCGACAAACCCCAGCGTCCGGGCCGAAATCCCAAAACTGGCGAGGTCATTCCCATCGCGGCCCGGCGTGTCGTGACCTTCCACGCCAGCCAAAAACTCAAATCTCTCGTCGAACAGGCGCCGCGCGACGCGGCCGACGCCGCCGCGGCGGTCGAGGCCGCGGTGCCAGGCACCCGACAATCCCTTGGTTAATCCTCAACAGGAAGGCTCATGACGCGTTCGGAAACGGGCACGGTGCTACCGCCTATTCCCGCCAAGCGCTACTTCACCATTGGTGAGGTCGCCGAACTCTGCGGTGTCAAACCCCATGTCCTGCGCTACTGGGAGCAGGAGTTCACCCAGCTCAAGCCGGTCAAGCGCAGCGGCAACCGCCGTTATTACCAGCACCACGAAGTGCTGCTGATCCGCCGCATCCGTGAACTCCTCTACGAGCAGGGATTCACGATCAGCGGCGCGCGCAACCGCTTGAGCGATCCCGATGGCAAGCCCATCGAAGAGTCGCTGTCGATCGCCAAATCGCACCTGCGCGAACTGCGCAACGAGCTTTCCGAACTCTCGCAGCGTCTGACCGTCGCTTTGCGGGAGCCAAGCTGAAACTCGCGGTGATCCCCGGCTCAGCCGGGTTTTTTTGCCGCCGGGCCGCCCCAAGGCAAAAAGCCCCCTCGGGGGGCAGCGCCGCCGCGGTAGCGGCGAGCTTGGGGGTATTTTTTGACGCCGGGCAGCTCCCAAGGCAAAAAACCCCCTTGGAGGGCAGCGCCGCCGCTTCAGCGGCAAGCGTGGGGGCCTTTTTTTTGGCAACTGAAAACGGGGTGGCCGCTCAGCGGCCGTGGAACACGGGTGGCCGCTTTTCGCGCCAAGCCCGCGCGCCTTCGCGCAGATCGTCGGAGTTTGCCGCGGCGGCTTCATCCGCGGCAAACATGGCGGCATCGATGCCGCCATGGCCGATGGCATTCAGATGTTTTTTCATGCCCAGCAGCGCCAGCGGCGCCATGCCGGCCAGCGTTTGCGACAAGCTCTCCACGGCTTCGTCGAGTGCCCGCCGGTCGGCCACGACCTGGGTCAGCAGGCCGCTGGCCAGCATGCCGGCGGCATCGAACGGCTCCGCCAGGAGCAGGATGCGTTTGGCCGTATCCAGTCCCAAGCGCGACACCATGCGCTCCATGCCGCCCCGATAAAAATGCAGACCCAGCCGGGCGGCGGGTACGAAACCCTTGGCCTGCGCGACGCCAATGCGGAAATCACAAGCCAGGGCAAGATCGGTGGCGCCGCCGTACAGGCCGCCATTGATGGCCGCGAGCGTGACCGGCCGCAGCCCTTCCAACCGATCGGCCACGCTGGCGAAGGTGACGGCGGGATCGCGCTGGTTGGCGGCAAAGCCGTCCACGTTATAGCCGCTGCAGAAGTGGCGGCCTTCGGCGCATAAGCGCAGCACCAGCACATCGCGAGCGGCATCCACGGTATTCAAGTGCTCCGTCAGGGTGGCCAGATCCTGATCGTCGAGCCGGTTGGCGAGCTCCGGGCGGCGCAAGGTGATGGTGGCGAGGCGGCCTTCGATGGCCAGGGCTGGGGGCAGCCCGGGGGAAGAGGACATTGCGTGGCTCCGAAAGCGATGAGTATGCCGGCTGCGCCACGATAAGAGTCGGCGCATGCTGCATGGCGGATTATATCTTTGGTTTGTATGCCAGATAAATGTTTGTGGTGTCCTTAAATGGGTTTGATCGTCGCTGCCAAAAGGCTGAGGTCATCACGGTCCTGAAGGGAGCCTTAGGGTAATCGATAGGTAAATAATGAGGATCTGGCATTTATAAAAACCTGAATTGCATGCCACAATGTGATTTAGGTATAGAAATCGGTGAACGACATGTTCCGGACCTTCCCGCTTCCGTTTACGTCCAGCGTAGCCGCGGCAGCGCCGGCCGCTCAGGCCGGCGAGCGCGGAGCCCTGCTCGAGGTCGAAGAGCTTCGGGTGGCGTTCCAGGGCGAAGAGGGGCCGGTCGAAGTCATCAGCGGCCTCGATTTCAAGGTCGGACGCGGCGAGGTGGTGGCCGTGGTTGGCGAGTCGGGATCCGGCAAATCGGTTACCGCGTTGGCCATCATGGGCCTGCTGCCGCGGTTCGCCCAGGTCAGCGAGGGCAGGGTGCTGTTCGATGGCTGCAACCTCCTCGAGCTTCCCGAAGAGTCGATGCGCCAACGGCGCGGCCGCGATATCGGCATGATTTTCCAGGATCCGATGTCGGCCCTGAATCCGGTACTGACTATCGGCGACCAGCTCACCGAGCCGCTGCGCATCCATCTGGGCATGGGTCCGGCGCAGGCGCGGGCGCGGGCCATCGAGCTGCTGGGTATGGTGGGCATCGCCGAGCCCGATTCCCGCCTCGACCAGTTCCCCCACGAGTTTTCGGGCGGCATGCGCCAGCGCGTCATGATCGCCATCGCGCTGGCCTGCGGGCCCAAGTTATTGATCGCCGACGAACCCACCACGGCACTCGATGTCACCATCCAGGCGCAGATTCTCGAGCTGATGAAGGATCTCGCCCAGCGCCTGGGCATTGCACTGCTCATCATTACCCACAATCTCGGCATCGTGGCACGCTACGCCGACCGTGTGCTGGTGATGTACGCCGGCCAACTGGTGGAGCAGGGCACGGCCGACACCCTGTTCTACACGCCGCGCCACATGTATACCTTGGGTTTGCTGCAATGCGTACCCCATCTGCAAGGCGATCACCAGACGCGCCTGACCGAGATCGACGGCCTGCCGCCCAATATGCGGCAAGTGGCGCCGGGTTGCCGGTTCGCGCCCCGCTGTCCGCAACGCCAGGCCGCCTGTGCCGGGGCGGATCGCATCTTCCCCACCGATGTCGGCTCGCTCACCCGCTGCGTTCGTGCCTCCGACCTGGCGCAAGGGCGCATCGGCTGGGCCGGCTCGCAGCCTGGCGCTTCCGACAGCATGGCAGCGTCGGCAGCCGCCGGCGATCTGCTGCGGGTGGAGGGCGTGTCGCGGGCATTCCGCGTGCGGCGCGGTGTCTTCGGCTCGCCCCGTACGGTCCATGCGGTGTCGGCGGTCGATTTCCGGATCGCGCCGGGCGAAACCCTCGGTCTGGTCGGCGAGTCCGGCTGCGGCAAAAGCACCTTGGCCCGCATGGTGCTGCGCCTGGATCGTCCCACCAGCGGCAGCATCCGCTTCGAAGGCCGCGACATCACCGGGCTGGGCCATCGCCAGATGCAAGCCGTGCGCCGGCGCATGCAAGTGGTGTTCCAGGATCCCTCCGCATCGCTTAATCCACGCAAGACCATCGGCGAGCTCATCGGCGAGCCGCTGCGGGTCCACGGGATCACCCGAGGCCGGAAGCAAACCATGGCCCGCGTCATGGAGCTGCTGCAACTGGTGGGGCTGCGCACCGATTTCTTCTCGCGCTACAGCCACCAGATCTCCGGCGGGCAGCGCCAGCGGGTCGGTATTGCGCGCGCGCTGGCGCTCGAGCCCTCGTTCATCGTCTGCGACGAAGCGGTGTCCGCGCTCGACGTGTCGGTGCAGGCCCAGGTGGTCAATTTGCTGGGGGATCTCCAGCAGCGTTATGGCCTGGCCTATCTGTTCATCGCCCACGATCTGGCGCTCGTCCGCCATATCT
>JALOAI010000036.1 GCA_023228945.1 Pigmentiphaga sp.
CCCCCCCACGCGGGAACCACCCCCCAAGCCCCCCCCCCCCCCCCCGCTGCTAGAAGCCTTAACGGTACCGGTGTTCACTAACTCGGGCATGTTGTTCTCCAATCTCTACTCTTGAGCGCGTAGCGGAACTTCAGATGTTTCGCGGGACGAACATCAACAGCACGGTCCCTTGGGGCGTGAACCAGAACTCTGGGGATCGCGCCGCGGCAGGTGTCGTCTTGATCACCGTGACTCGACCGCCCGAACTGAACCGCAGGGCGGTGTATTGCGTGCCGACCGGGTCCGACCAGGGCGTCGGTGACCACGTGTTGTCAGCGCGGCGCAGCTCTATGGCCGCGCCCCAGCGTTCGGGAACGCCGTAACCGCGCTGTATTTCTGACGGGTTAAGCAGCCGGAGGTACAAGTCCAGGCCGTTGCCAATCCACACTGCCCGCATGCGGTAACCGTCTGGGATTGGTGGAATCGTGATGGGTATCGCCGAGCCGGTGGCGGACAACGCAACGCTCGTGCCGGGAGCGAGGCCCGCAACCAGTCCGCTGAGCATACTGTTAGAGCCGTAATCCTCGGCGTGCACGATGAGGGGCAGGCCCTCGATGAACACGCCACTACCGGCCGTGCCCCACAGCCCGTACTGCGTTCCTGCAGGCACGCCGGCCTTACCGGCGATGTTCCCCAACCGCAGCACTTCGGCTCCGGCGCTGGTCTTCACGCTCAAGGCCGCGTCGGGGCGTTCAGCGTTCGTGATGTCGATCTGTCCGACCACCAACTCGGCGGTTCCGACACCCCTAGCGGAGGTGCTGATTTGGTCGGTGAACGGACTGAAGTTCCCCCTGTCGTCGTAGGTGCGGACGCGGAAGAACTGTCGAATGGCGGTGGGTAGGCCGGTTACTTCGAAGCGTGCGCCGGGTCCGCGCGCTACGAGCGTGCTCACGTCCGGCGCGAACCCGTTGACGGGCGAGCAGTGGACTTCGACGCCGACGGCGCGACTGTTCGCACCGAGCTGAACGAGCACGATGACGCCGGTTGGGGCGGGCACGAGTTGCACGCTGATGGGGGCGGGTAGGCCGAGGGCCACGTCGCGGCGTTCCTCGGCGTCCCTGGCGTTCAGGACGTCCAGGAGGCTCGCTGGCGCATCCCCAAGCGTGAGGGTGACATCTTCGCCGCTAACGTCAACACCGGTGATTCTCGCGGTGGTCGCGAAGCCCAGCTCACCGTCTGACACGCGCACGCGCTGCCCGAGCTTGAATGGTTCGGTGTGCCCGCTGACGCGCACGGTGAGTTGCTGGAACTTCGCCGGGTCACTCACTTCAGCCAGCCGGGCTTGCGCCTTGGCGAGCAGGTCAGCGGCGTCGACGGCGTCCGGGAAGTCTTCGACGGCTTCGCGCAGGCCGTACTTGGTGATGGCGGCCTCGTTCCTGACCGTCACCTGCATGCGGTTGATGCCGGTGCCTGGCCCGCGCGCAATCAAGGCCGTGGCGAAGCCTTCCGCGCCGTCAGTCAACGTCACGAGCTCGGGGGCGATCATATGGGCACCTCCACAGTCACGAACTCAGATTGGTAGCTGATGGGTTCCCCGGCGAGCGTGAGCACCTCGATGGTGCTCGGCTCATCCAACGCCGCGCGGCCCTCGCTCGTCACGAGGTTCACGCTGCTGGTGAGGCTCAACCCGAACGCCTCAGCCACCACCAACTGACCCTGAACGACTTGGAAGTCGAGCTTGGCTTGTTCGCAGGCGTCCCTGATGACGTCGAATGCAGTCACCGCGTCAGCGTTCACCGCCTGCATCGTCACGCCCGTGCTCGCGGGGATGCTCCCGACGGCGATGGCGCCGGTCGTTCGGGCGACTACCTCAAGGGCGTAGAAGCGCGGGCTGGTGCCGCTCGTGCCTACTTCTCCTTCTTCCTTGCTGTCCTGATCGTCGCTGAACAGGTTGCAGCGCACTTCGAGGATGGCGTTGGTGGCGCCACCGAGACTCAATCCGAGCTCGTCGGGTAGCACCCCGCGTTCACCCGTGAGGGTCTGACTGGGGTCGCCATCGCTCGGCCAGGTGGCGCTCGGCAACCATGCGCCACTCGTGCCGAAGCGGTACTGGATGGTGGTGTACACGAGGCCGTCCGGCGGGTAATCAGCCGCCCACCTGATGCGGTCCCAACTCTTGAAGCCGGGGAAGTCACTGGAGTTGAAGCGGTAGTAGGCGTACCCGTCGCGCTCGTACTTGCCACTGCCGTCGCGGGTGAGCCAGAGAGTGCCGCCGCCAGCGTCGACCGGCTCGGCTTTGCTGATGCCCGTCCAGGTGGCCCACTCGACTGCGGTCTTGATGCGCTTCACCGCCCACCCGTCTAGGCAGGCGCGGATGACGTCAGCGGCGTCCATGCCGCTGAACACCGCCCCGTAACTGGCCGGCAGGCGCGAGTCTTTGAGGAGGATCTCTTCCGTGTAGGCGGTGAGGGTGACTATTCCGCCGCTCACGTCGCGCAGCTCGAGGCGACCGCTCGCTTCGAGCGTCTGCCCGCGCCAGACCTCCAGGAGGTTGCCTCTGACGGCATGCACGAGGCCGGGGCTGTCTCGGGGCACGCTCACCATGACCTCAGTCGCGGAGAGCGGCCTGCGTGAGTAGCGGGCGTCGAACGCCTCAGGCACCACGGCTAGCACGGCCCTATTGCGGTCGAGGATGCGCGCGGTTAGTACCACCGCGTCACCCAATCGAGCCGTACGCCGAAGGTACCGGCTTGGTTCGTGCCTCGAATCTGGTTCACGCCGGGAGCGAGTTCGAACCCGCCCACCAAGAACGCGTTCCCGGCAGCGTCATTGGATGGTACGTCGTTGCGCTTCACGCTGTGCAACTGCCCGTCCATCACCCAGGTGTTGCCAGTGGTGACGGTGAGGAGCAGTTCGGCTTCTTGGCCGGTGGTGAGGTTCTCGACCTTCGGACGGGAAGAGCTGGTTGCTGTGACGGTCAACGTTACGGGCGCTGGGGCGTTCCCCGCGTTCGTGACGTTAACGGTTCCGATGGCGTTGAGCGGCCCGTACACGCCTGCGGCGCCTAGCCATAGTGGGTCGAGTGCCATGAGCGGAATGCGGAACTGAGTCAGGCGACCCTGCCGCGTATCGATGTCTGACAGGCCCTCGGTCACGACGCGCAAGTACCGGCCTGTGGCGCCGAACAGGCGCAACTCGATGGGTTGGAAGTGCAGGAACGCCAGTAGGGCATCCAACTGCGCTTGAGCCGCAGCGTAATCAGCACCCCGGTAACTGCCTTGGATGCTCCCGCGCAAGGGTTGCGGTGTTCGGCGCGTCAATGCCGCCCCCAACCCACCTTGAACGACTTGGAGTGACTGCGGGCGGTCGAAGCCCGTCACGAACACGTGCCTAGGCAACGTCAGCGTGGCTCCGGCGGCGTTCTTCAGCACCTGCGGCACGCCCTCACCTGCCCCTCTCCAAGCGCCCAGCGATGCGACTCAGCTCATCGAACAAGCTGCGGGCATCACTGACGCGATCGATCTTCACGGTGTCGATGTAGACCGTCTGACCACCACCGGGCGCTGCGGTCGCGCCGCTCCACGTGCCGACCTTCGGCAGGCGCGCGTCCAGGATGTTGCGGATGTCCTGCAGGGCGGTGAGTTGCGCCCCAAGGTTCCGCAGTGGCGCCAGCAAGTCAGCGAAGTGGTCCCTGGCTGGGCCGGTGAGGTCGGTGATGCGCGCCCCACCCGCCCGCGCCTTCTTCGCCTGCTCGTCTTCCAGCAACCCGAGTTCGCGGAGTTGCTCGCGAGTCGCCTGCCCGCTGTCGATGAGGCCCTGCTTCAAGCGCTCCCAACGCTTACGCTCCTCATCATCGAGGGTGCCGTCCGCCCACGCTTCCTGCCAGAACTCCACCAGCGCCTTGATTTGCGCCTGTACCTCCGGGGAGAGGATGAACGCCTCGATGAGTTGATCGCGGATCATCCGGTCGAATCCAAGGTCGAGGCTGCCCGCGAAGTCGGCGCTGGCTAGGGCCGTGGCGAAGGTGTTGGCGAAACTTCCCGCCAGTTCGACGGCCGCGTCGAACATCTCCTGATCTAGTTCCGCTTTAGTGCCGCCGAAGCTGCCGGCGATGCCGCCGCGGCTCACGCGGCGCGTGTACTCGCTGGCGAACGCGTCAAGCGTCTCGCGCGCCACGAGTGGCGTGGATTTGACGGTCTGGTCAATCTGCTCTTGGATCTCTTGCAGGCCGTTCCCGAGGTCACCAACGGCAGCGGTGATGAGCTGGAAGGCAGCGGAGACCACCTGGCCGAGCCCAGGAATGCCAGTCAAGGCGCCGATGGCTTCCCCGGCCACACCTGCGATGCCGCCAATTAGCTCCATGACCTGGTTCCCGTTGAGGCCACCGTCGCTAGCGGCCGAAGATAGCCCCTCGATGGCGTTGGCGACGCCGCGGATGATGAGAGCGACACCCTCAAGGTCGTTGTCAGTCTCAGCGATGAGGTGCAGGCCCTCGGCGATGTCCGCCGTAGAGCGGGCGAAGACACCACCGAGGCCGGGCATGAGGCTCGACAGCTCGCGCACGTCACCCGCGAACTTCCGCAGGCCACTGTCCTGGATGCCCTTCATCTTCAGGAGAGCGGCAACCAGTCGGTCGATCTCTTCTCGGAGCTTCTGGGTTTCCTCGTCGTTTCCTTCGAGGCTGTCACGGAACTTCTGCAGGATGTCGATGTTCGCTTCGAGTGGGCCGGGCATCTCACCGAGAGCGTCCCTCGCCCAGTTCATGGCCTCCCCGAACGCCTTGAGACGCGCTTCCTGCGCAGCAGCTTCCGCTATGGCCTTGCCGAGTTCCCCGAACTTGTCGACGAACTCCTGCACGGCAGGCGAGGCGGGGTCTAGGCCGTTCTCGATCAACTCCATGACGGCGGCGCGCATGAGGCTCATCTGTTCCCGCGGCAGGTCGTACGCATCACCGAGCGCGGCGGCCTTCGAGGCGGCGAGGTCCATGGCGGCGCTCAGGTCGCCGCGTACCTTCGCCACGAAAGCCGTCGATTCTTGGTCGAGCCCGGCGAAAACGCCAGGCATGCCGATGTCGCGGAACGGTAACGCGCCCGCCATGACGCCAGACGCCGACAGTCCACGCGTCTCGGGAAGCGCGGCGAACGGTTCCGGAGCCGCGATGGGCTGCGGCGTGAACGGCCGCATCATTTCTTCCTTTAGCGACTCGTAATGCTGGGCCAGGTCGCTCCAGCGGCGGCGGTCCTCCTCGCTGTTCGCTCGGGAGAACTCCTCCCAGGCGTTACGTGCCAGGCGCTCAACATCGCGGATGCTGAGGTCGAAGTCCGCGACCATGGCTTGCATGGCCGGACTGGCAACATCACGGAGCGGTATGTCACCTGCCGTAGCGCCCGGCGCGGGGATACCAACGGCAGGCGTAACGGTAGCGTCGGGCGCCGCAATTAGGTCGCGCTTGTTGAGGTTGTCCCAGTACTCGTACTCGGCGCGCTTCTGCGTTATCGCCTGTTCGAGCGCGAGAATATCTGCCGCGCTCGTAGCGGCCATGCGTTGACGTTGCAGCTCGGCAATGTCCGAGTTCAGGGTGTTCAGGATGCCGATGACCTCCTCGGCATCCTTCTTCGTATCGCCTGGGTTCGGTACGACGGGCGGTGGCGTCTTGCCAGCGCCCGTGTCCGTGCCGCTGCTCGGGTTGAGTAGGGCTTCCAAGGCTGCGCGCGCTTCAGCCTCGGCCGTCTCGGCGGCGGTGACGCGCGCGACCTGCCGGTCACCCTCGCCACGCACCTCGCGAGTCGCGAGCGCGAAGAGTTCCGCTATCTCAACGCTAACGCCTTTAGCCTGGAAGCCTTCCTCGAAACCGAACGCGTTCAGGTCGGGCCTCCACTGGATGCGCTCCGAGAGGTCTGCGCGACCCAAGGCCGCTACGCGGTCCTTCAGCGGCCCCAGGGCCTCGCCAGCGGTCATGCTCGGCACGCTTGCCTGACCGTCGCCGCCGAAGGCAAGCGACCGCGCAGCGGCGACGTTCGCCTCAGCTAACGCCAACCGCGCCCTAGCCGCCTCAATCGGCACCTGCCGCAGCGCCTCGGCAATGGCGTCGGCTGCTTCCACGCCAACCTCGCCCGTGCGCTCTAGCTCGCGCTGGAAGCCCTCAAGTTCCTTCCGCAGTGGACTCTCGGGCGCCAGGTCCCTTGTGATGTTCCCGAGCGCCGTCTTGAGGCTCTTAGCGTCCCCGCCAGCTAGCGCCTGCCCTGCCTTCTCCAGACTCCGGTCTAGGCTGTCCGGCTTCCCGCTGAGGGCGATGGCTAGCCCGCCGATGGCGGCGACTCCCAGCACCACCCACCCGGTAGGGCCAGCCATCAGCAGGCCAGCGGCACGCAAGGCTACGAACGCCGTCCGCAACTGGCCAACTACGCGCACGGCTTGCCCCAACCCGATCAGCAGCGGCCCCAACGCCGCCGCGAACAGGCCAACGTTGATGATCAACTGTCTCGTGCTCTCGTCCAGGTCGACGAACCACTTCACCGCGTCACGCGCGACGCCCACGAGCCGGTCGACGGTCGGGAGGAGCGCGTCACCGATCATGTCCGTGACCTGCTCGAACTCCTTGCGGAGGGCCATCATTCGGCCTTCGCTCGTGTCGGTCTGAGTCTTCATCATCTCGAAGAACCGACCGCCCTCGCTGGTCATGGTCACGAACGCCTGCTCGATGTCCGAGAAGCCGACCTTGCCTTCGGCGACCATCCCGCGAATCTCGCTCTCCGCCACACCGAACTGGGCCGCCAACTCCTGAACGATGGGAATCCCCCGCCCACTGAGCTGGTTGATGTCCTCCATAAACAACCGACCCTGCACCTTGGCCTTGCCGTAGATCTCGGCCAACTCGTCAATGTTCATGTTCACGGCGGCGCTGATGTCACCCAATCGGCTGAGGGTCGGAATCAGGTCTTGCGATTCCACGTTGAAGGCGGCGAGGAGCGTCGTGGCCTTCGTGAGGGATGGCCACGAGAAGGTCGTACTGGTGTCG
This sequence comes from Pigmentiphaga sp., assembly GCA_023228945.1. GTDB lineage: Bacteria > Pseudomonadota > Gammaproteobacteria > Burkholderiales > Burkholderiaceae_B > Verticiella. The sequence goes on from JALOAI010000036.1 coordinate 6,998, forward strand.
AACTCGTAGAGTTCCTCGAACACGTCCCGCGCGGCCTCGGCGTTACCCGTCAGCGTCTCAAGGGACCGCTGGAAGACCTCTAGTTGCTGCGCGCTGCGCACGCCAGTAGCGCCGAGGATGGTGAGGGGCGCGGTCACGCCGAGCGACAGCACGCCGCCGACGCGCGTCATGGTGCCGCCAAGCTTGTCGAACAACGATTCCTGCGTCTTCAGTTCAGTGGTGACGCTCGCGAGTTCACGCTTCACGCTCGTCAACTGCTCTACGGTCTGACGGTACTCGCCGCTGTTCTTATCCTGCGCCGCGGCGAGCTTCGTGAGTTCGCCCGCCTGCTTCTTCAGTTCGTCCCTTAAGTCAGATAGTGGCCTGAGGCCCGCGCGCGCCTCAGCGGCCATGCGCGACAAGCCAGTCTCGAACGGCTTGAGTGCCTTCTCGCCCTCCGCTCCGGCCTTGCGAGATTGGTCGACGATGCGCGCGAGTTCGCGCTTCAGCTTGCCGTCATCGACGCGAAGGGCGATCAGCAGCTCTTCCAACACGGTCGCCATGTCTGCCCTCCTTGTGTGGTTCTTGTGAGGCCGAGTCGTTATGCTCGACGCATGAAAAGAGTGTTGGGGGTGCTGCTGTTGGCGTTGAGCCTCAACGCTGGCGCGCAAACCGTGGCAGTCCCCGCGACCGCATTGGCGCCCGCTTGGGATGTCGCGCTGCCGTTCGGATCGCAGCGGCTCGAACCGTGCGCGTTACTCAACGAGGCGCGTTACTGCTACAGCATCCCGATGCCAATCGAGCTTCTGTTGCATTCGTTCTCAACGCAATTGAGGGTCGAGGGTTACCAGTTGCTTGAAGAGCGCGCCATTGACACCATGGTTGAGTTCGGGTTCGAGATGGAAGGCGACGGGCTTTTGATTATTCAGGAGTGGTACCGGGTTCTTCCCCGTGCGCGCTTCTCGATTCAGTACGCGGGATCTAGTGAGGGCACGCGCGTTTCCGTGCTTGACTTTGCGGCGCCTTAGGCGTCGAATCCGGCGAGCACGAGCGCGTCCAGCGCGTCCTGACTGACGAGCCCGAGCCGCAATGCGGTGCGGATGCTCGTGTCCACGGCGTTGCTCACGAGCGCCTTGCGTGTCGGCTGTACGCGCGCCCATGGTGGGATGAACTCCTCCACGGTCCCTTCGTACCCGCCCATGGTGCGGGCGATCATGAACGCCGTCTGCGCGTGCGGCCACGCCTTACGAAACTCGACCTCACGCGCTCGCTTCAACAAGTCGAGGATGACGCGCACGCTGGTACGCATGAACACCGTGGGCGTGAAGCCTGGGAACGTGCTCAGGACAGTGGCTTGGACGGCTCCCCAGTCAACCGGGTCTCGAGCTTCGTCATCGCCTCCGCCGCCGCCGTCAGCATGCGTTCCCTGCGCCTCATCGTCGCCGCCAGGAACGCCTTCGTGAAAGGGGCCAGTAGGGTGTTGATGGCCTCCTCGAACTCCGATAGGTCGCCCATGGGTTCGCGCAGCAGGTCGTCCGCCGTGACCTTCTCCCCCAGGCGGTGCCGTATGAGGATGGCGAGCGCCTCAAGGTTCTGACGCAGCCCACTGGTTGGCGGGGTGGCTAGGAGTTGCTCTAGTTCGATGACTTCCCCGACGGTGCCGCTGTCGAGGATGGGGATGCGGCGACCGAAGATCTCGACGATGCCGCGGGCGGGTAGTTCGATGGGAGCCTTGCTCATGTGACCTCCAGGGTCTGGTCCTTGTGCGTTCCGACCGCCAGGGTCGGCCACCGCACGGTGATGGGCGCGTGCACGCCGTCAGCATCGACGAGTGCGCCCTTGAGGGTCTTGGCGCGTGTGGTGCGCGTGACGACGAGGAGAGGCACCCGCAGGCGCCCCTCCTCCACCGTCGCTGCGAACCCGAGGATGTCCGGCCGCCGACTACGCGGCCTACCCTTAGCGCCGCGCAGCGTCACGACAAGAATCAAGCCCAGGTGTGCAGCCCGGACGCAGCGAAGCTAACGCTCGCCTCCGCCACACCCGACTCGTTCAGGGTGATGTTGAGCTGACTGATGAACCCAACGTAACCCCACGTCTTCGTGGTGGTGCCGTCAATGGCGGTCGCCACGATCTTGAGGTACACGAGTTCGTCGGCGTTGTACGCGGTTTCCAGCGCGACGAGGCCCGCGTCGTCCGTGACGAGGTTGCTGGTCCAGGACACGGTGACGGTGCGGCCGTCCGTGATCTGGTCGGCGATGGCGCTCGCGGCGGTGTCGAAGTCGGTGATTTGCTGCACGCCGCGGCTGTCGTTGATGCTGATTTGGCCTTTGGGTCGGCCGACGCTGATGGCGGTGTCGGGCGTGCCGGGGGTGACGCTTTCGGGTGCGACGCTGAGTTTGACGCCGCTGCGGCGGATGAGCTTCTGAACGGACATGCTTGCCTCCAAAGTGAAGCGCCCCGCGCTGGGCGGGGCCGAACTGATACTGGGTTAAGGGGCTTAGTAGAGGGTGGTGAAGTCCGCGGTGGCGCCGCGGTAACGATCATCAGTTTGCGTGCCGTTGATGCGCACCATGTCCCACCCTGTTGCCTCCAGGGCGACGCGGGCGGCTTCCAGGTCGGTGAGGGATTGCGCCACGCTAGGTGACCAGCACCCGACCTGCACCAGTACCGACGAGTAGACGTCCGTGAAGTCGCGGACCTTGTTGTCGATGATGAGGTCGATGATGATGCAGCGTTCCGGGAGGGTCGGGTTGTCCGAGGCGTCGCGGGGTACGGCGTCCCGAATGAAGGTGGGTGCGATGTCGTTCAATGCCGCCCGGACGGCCGCCAGGACCTGTAGGAGCGTCACGTTGGCCTACCCTCTCCGCTGCGGATGGCTTGCTTGAAGCGTTCGAGGGCGGGCCGCATGAACGGCCTGGGGGCCATGGCTCGGGTGCCGAACTCTAGGCGGAGCGGGTAGTAATCGCGGTCTTTGAACGCGGCCGGGTCCGGCCCAACCAACGCCGTGAGGGATTGCTCGTCTAGGCTGACGACCTTCACGGATTCCATCAGGCGTCCAGTATCGCGCGCGGGCGGGTCGCCTGGCGCGGATGCGAAGTGCGGCTTGTCGCGCTTGCGAGCTGGGAATAGGTGCCCTAGTGGGCTGACGCCCATGCTGTCGGTGTCGGGGTCGTACTTCTCGCCTGGCCGGAGGCCGCGCATGATGTACGCCTGCCCGCGCCCGACGCGGGCTTCCTCAAGCACTCCGTAGATCTCGCTACTCATGCTCCTGCTGCGGACGCGGAGGACGTGCAGCGCCTTCTTGCGCAGCTTGTCGAGGATGGCTTGGGGAACGTCAGGCATGCGCCGAACCTCCTTGCAGTGCGATGACGAGGGGCTTGCCGCCGAACGTCACGAGCGACCCGCCGATTAGTAGGTCGTTCACGAAGTGAGTGGCGGTGAAGGTGACGGCGGCTTCCGCCACGCCGCTCTCGTTCAGCGCGAGGGTGAGGCCGGTCACGAAGCCCTTGTACCTCCAGCGTTGCTTGATGAGCCCGGCGCGAGTCGTGCGCACCAGGAGAAACGCCGGAGTGTTCGGAACGTACGCTGCCTCCAACGCCGTGAAGCCGGCGTCGTCCGTTATGAGGTTCGTGGTGAACGAGACGCTCACCTGCCGCCCGTCCAGCAAGAGGGTGGTGATGCCCCCCCCTACGGGTGTGGTGAAGTCCGTGACCTGCACGGTGTCGCGCCCGTCGCTGATCGCGATCTGACCCTTTGGGCGGCCTACGCGGGTTGGGGAGTCGATGGCTAAGGCGACCTCCAGGGTCACGTCAGCGCGACGCACGAGGTCACGGGCCGCCACGTGCCACCTCGACTTCCATGATGGTTCCGGCGGGCGTGATGGTCACGCCGTGCGGGCGGTAAGTGAGGCCGCCGCCCGTCAGGCGCGTGTCGATGGGGTCCGCTTGGAACCCGGCGGGGGCGAGGAGCGTATGAGTGACGCTGACGCCGCGCAGGGCAGCTTGAGACCGCACGGTGGCGCTTGCAGGGGCGACGGTCACGGTGACCGTGCCGTCCCCCGCCCACGCCTGCACGGTCTCGCCTAACGCGTTCTCGGTGGTGGTGGCGCGCTCAACCACCAGGGTCAAGCGACTTTCGCGGACCATCAGAAGACCGTCTCTCGACGGATGCTGCGGCCCGGCATGCTTGGGGGCGTTCCGCCAGCGGCAGTGATGAGCGCCTCGATGCCTACACCAGACTTGCGGATGGCAGCAGCTACCGTCTTGGCGTCCGGCAGGGCCTCGGAGAGGCCGCCCACGCTGAAGGACAGAACCCGCCTGGGGTCACCCTCCACCAACTGCGCAGCCACCACGTGAGGGGCGTACAGGGCAACTGGAGGGTCGCTGGCGTCCATCACGCTGTTGAGCGCCAACGCACCGTCGATCTCCTCGTCCAAGAGGCTGTTCGGCGGGTAGGCGCCTGCTTCGTTCGGGGTGTCCCGCAGCGTCATGCGCACCCACGCGCGCGCCCAAGCGAGACTAGCCACGTCAGGCGACGCCAGTTGGCTCGGGTCGTACGTGCGCGCCATGCCTCACCTCACTTTCGCTTCTTGCCCTTCGGTTCCTCGTCGGCGGGTGCTTCTGGTTCGTCCTCGGCCTCTGGGTCGTCCAGCTCAGGCTCCAGCGCGGAGCCAGGCTCACCCTCCGGGTCGATGACTGTGAAGGCGTGCGGGCGGGCGCGGAACCAGTCCAACGCCTCGCCCTCCACCTCCGCCACCCCAACCATGAGGCCGTCAACCTCAACCTCGCGGAACTCAATGCCGTTCCAGACGCCCGCCCCGAAAGAGCGGCAGACGACGCGGCTCACGAGAACGTCGTAACGAGGTCGGTCAGCTTCGCATGCATCCACTCAGGACCATGATCGAGGCCGATCTCCCCGTAGATCTGGTAGTCGTCCGTGGAGCCCGTCTTCGCGAGCGCCTCGCGGAACAGCACACCCTTACCGGGCGTCTCAAGCGCCGCGAGCTGCATGGCGTCGAAGTTCGCCACCACCAGCACGCCTTGCGGCAGGTCCTGCTCGAGCGCGAAGTTCATGACGCCGAACGTGGTGTAGACGGTGCGCACGCGGATTCCGCCAATGAACCGCTCGGCGTCCACCTTCTGCTTGTCCGTGCGGAACAGCAGGTTGAGTTTGCGCATCTGCGTGGTGTTCGCCAGGGTGATGACGTTCTCGCCATCACCGATGGCGCCCGCGTCCAGCATCTTGCCCATCACCTGATCGAGCAGATCGAGGGATAGCGCGCCGGGCGTAGTGCCTCCGTCGGCGCTGGCGCTGACGACGTTGGTGGTGATGGCTTCGAGCAGCCCACGAGTCTTGCGGGCCGTCGCGGCGGTGGCGGGCTTGGCGTACGTCTGGTTGAGCATCACCCAGTTGAGGTTCCGGGCGATGAGCTCGAGCTTCACGCCGGTCTGGAACGCCAGCTCGTCCTCGACGGGGTTGCGTTCCCCGCCGATGTTCAAGCCGCTGTTCTGCTGAGTGGCAGCCTGCTTGGTGTACGTGACCTTGACCTTCTCGTGGAAGATCTGCGTGATGTTCGTGACCTGGCTGCGGGTGACGCCGGCGTGGTCAGGAGCGGCGGCGCCCTCCAGGGCGGCGCGCGACGCGGCGTGGGACGGCACTTCGTACTGCTGCCCGACCGCGAACTCGGTGCTCTTGGTGGGGCGCCAGCTGCCGATGCCGCCGACCATCTGGAGGGTGGCGTTGGGCCTGCGGCCCTTCTGGAACAGCTCGCCGATGTAGTTCGGCAGGTCGTACGTGTTGATGTTGGTGTCTGGCATGATCAACCTTTCCGGTGCTTAAGGATTTCGTCTTGCAGGGCGATGCGTTCCTCGCGGCTGCGGGCCTTATCCAGGCGTTCTTGCAGGCCCGTGAGGGTGGCGGACTTACCGTTGAGGGTGCCGCCCGCGCCTGGCGTGCTTGGCGCTGCCCCTGCTGCCTTGGGGGCGAGGAAGGGGTAGTCGGCGAGGATCTTCTCAACGTCGAGGTTCCCATCGCCGTCTAGGTGGCGGGCATCGTCGAGGAGCTTGAGGGCCGCGGCGGGGTCAATTACCTTGCCCGTTAGGGCCGCGCGCCGCTCCGCCGCCGTAGCCTTGGCGAGGGCATCCGCCTGGCTCTTCTCGAGCTCGGCGACCTTGGCGGTCAGCAGCTCGGCGCGTTTGGTGGCGTCGGCTTCGGCGAGGGCTTTCTCGTCCGCCGCCTTGCGTGCCGCTTCGACTTCATCCGCGCGAGTGCGGAACTTGGTCAAGTCCTGCTGCGCACGCTCGTACTTGGCCTTGAGGGCCTCCAGCTCGGCCGCCGGGTCAACCGGAGATGCTGGGGTGTTGGGTGTGGTCTGCGTCGGGTTCGTGGCCTCCTGGGCCGGGTTGGTGTCGTCGGGCATGGTCTCAACCTCCTGGGTCGGCAGAGGGCGATGGGGTCAAGGGGCTTACCCGCCTCTCCTGGAGGCGGTGCCCGCTGGCGTGAATGCGTCGCGTGCGACGCGACTGTTGGTGTGGGGTGCTACTATTTGGGCAAGTCGCCGCTGTGACACGGTAAATCCTGCTGCCGTAGCCATTGCGAGCGCGAGAGGGGAATGCAGGTCCCTCGGCGGCGGCCCATCTTTATCTCTTCCTGATAACGCGTTGGGCCTTTCGAACCTTGCCTTCGACCCGATGTGAGTTCATGTAATGTAGAGAAACCAGGAACAACTCGTTGCGAGCACGCGTCGTCTTTACGGCGAAAAAGATTGGGCTGGTATCCGTAGGCGCGATGAAACCCAAGTCGGTGCCGTTTGCCATGACCAGCACCGTGTCAGCGTTCTTGATCAGTTCATCTATCTGTCGATAGAGGCTTTCAGGCACTTCGGGATGGTTGCGACGCTGCTTCGCTAGCGTGTCAGCCGAAAGCTGCACTGCTCGCGCCTGAGAGCCAAGCGCTTGCGCCAGCGCCTCATCGAGCGTGGCCACGAACGCGCGGTTAGTGTTGCCAGCCAGCAGCGCTTCAGTTTGCTGCGGATCAGTTCCAGCCCAGGTAGCGCTCGCAGTGGGCGGCGTATAGATGACTCCTACGCCGCGCTTCGTGCCTTCGAGGTCCTCGGCGGTCGCGTGCCGCTGGTACCTGAGTGCGTGCGCGCAATTCAGGTGCTCGCCAGCGTCCGGTACGGCGTCCCAGTCGCGTGGTCCATAGACCTGCGCGCCCTGGTTCGGGCCGCCCGGGAGGGTGAACAGATTCTCTTCTGGGATGGTGACGCCCTCAAGGGCGTCATGCCAATCGCGGTGCTCCTTGCGCGGCCAGGCTCTGACCCACACCTTCCATTCGGCTTCTGCGAGAATGGCGACTTCGGCGGCGGCGGCGTCTTGCCCGGCCCAGACGCTGGATTCTCCGGCAACACTTGCGTGCCGCGTGAGTTGGGCGACGGTCGGCTCAGCCTCCAGGAGGTGCCCGAAGCGGTTGGCGATGACCTCACCGTGCTCGAAGGCTCGGTCGCGCCACTCGCGTGCTGCGCGGCCGGTTAAGGAGGTCGGTACGCCGCCGAGGAGCGTGCCGTGCACCACCCAGCCGGTCTGCACTCCCGTGGCGTACGCGCCCGCCATGACCTGCGCGAGTAGTGGTTGGGCGGCCTCAGGTTGGGCTAGGAGCGTGGGCAGTAGCCGGTTGAGGATGTCGCGCCGGACGCGCGGCAGGACCCTATCTAAGGCGGAACCGAGGGGCAGGAGCGCTTCACTCGCCATCGCCCTGGCCGGTCACGAAGGCGTTGAAGTCCTGGACGCTCACGCGGGTGGTCTGCTCACGGATGAACTCCTCCACCTCGTCGTCACTCCAATGCGGGTAGTACTGCGCGACGGCGAGCACGGCGGCCCTGAAGGAGATGAGGCCCTCGCGGTAATCAGCGCGCGCCTGGTCGGTGATGACGCGCCGCGTCTGTTCACGGTTGATCTCGACACTGACGGGCGGGGCCTGGTCGCGATTGATGCCGAGCTGCTCGGCGTATCCCGCCACGCCGCCGGTCAGTAGTTCACCTAGCAGGCTCGCGTACATGGCGGCGGTGCTGATGCTGATGGCATTCGCCTGCTCGAGCGCCTCACCGCTGGGGAAGTCGCCGGTCGTGATGGAGGCGATGGGGAGCTTCAGGTCCCCGCGTGCCCGCTCGAGGATGCGGTCATGCAACGTGAACAACCCAGCGAGAGTGGGCGGCTCGACGACGCCGATCTGCGAGCCCGGCGTGGTGGCCACAAGCACGTCCAGGGCGCTTGACTCCTTCGGCAAGTCCCAGTCGCCGACGGCCCACCGTAGGGGCCAGGCGTTCGCGTCGCTGGCGCGGAGGATGCGTGCTTGCGCCGCCACCTCACCCTTCAGGACGGGTAGGGCCTGCGTGAGCTCGCCGATAGGTGTACCGTCCTGTGCGGCGTCCACCATGACGATGGTTGGCATGAGGACGTTCTCCCATTGGCCGGTGGGTCTATTCCCGATCTCGTAGGGGTTGGTGGCGTTCCGCCACTCCGTTAGCGTGCCCCGCGTGGGGTTGCTGGCGTCGGGTTCGTACACCCTGAGGCGGTAGCGGTTGCCGGTGCCTTCGGCCAGCACTTGCAGCCATGCGGCGGGGTCGCCGCCGATGTCGTCCTCGCGGTAGAGGGGCTCGAGGTAGCCACCCATGCGTTGCAGTTTGGGTGGGCCGTCCTCGGGTTGGTGCGGGAGCAAGCCCGCAATGCCGATGGCTACCAACGGCTTGAGTGAGGCGGTGGCGAGCGCCCGCAGGCCGATGGCAGCGAGTCGCGCATCGATGCCGCTGGGGTCATCCCCGCCCCAATTCACCGACCCAATGGCCGTGCTGCGCTTATGCGCCACCGCGCGCGGGCCGAGGCCCTGCACCTGCTTCGTCAGGCGCCGCCATACCGCATGATCGTCAGGCGTCCGGAGGGGCGGGATGAGCTCGGAGGCGTCCAGCACCTGCTTGCCGTCGGCCCAATCGAGAGCATCAGCGGCGATCTGCACTCGGGTGGTGACGCCTTGCAGGACGGCGCGCACGTAGGCGGATTTCAAGTCGATCATGTGCCGTCCCTCCTACCAGGCGCTCAAGGCTCTCCGAGCGGCTGCTGTCGTTGGCTTCGGGCCTACTAGGGCGTTGATGGCGTCAGCGAATGCGTCGACTATGTCGTCGTGTTTCCCGTCCGGGAATGCTTCGAGTTCGGCGAAGAACGCGTCGTTCCAGTCGGCCTTCACGACGCTGATCAGGCCAGCATGGGCTCTAGCCGAGGCGGTTCTAGCGCGCGTGACCTTGTCGCCAGTCACCCGCTCACTGCGGACGTGAAGCCCAACAGGCGTGCGCCGCACCAAGTCTTGCGCGGCCTTCACGCCAGCCGCTCCAGGGTCCTGGGGCACGTGAATGTGCACGGCCCGCCCGTCGGCCGTCGCGGTGCGCTCGTAGAGCAGGTCAACCTCGCCGGGTCCGTCTCTCGCGCTAACCATGTCCACCACAACTAACTGGCCGCTAGGCGTAACGCCGACCTTCACGCCGCGCGTCCAGTCCGGATTGGGGTTATCGGCGTTCGGGCGTGTGGCGGCGAAGTCCCAGGCCCGCCAAGCGGTCTTGAGTTCTGGGGCCGCGTCGAGGACGGGGAACCAGGCGCGTTGGAAGAGCGTGCCGGCCGTCCTGCGGGCTTTCCAGTTGCCGTGGAGGAGGCGGGCTTGCTCGACGGGGTCCTGCGCGAGGAGGTTCGCGCGGTACCCGGGGTCGGCCTTGGTGAGGGCGGGGTTATCGTCGAGCTTCGAGGGGATGAACGTCAGGCTCTTCGGGAGGGTATCAGGGCCGGGGAAGCGCTCCTGCAGCTCCTCGCTTGAGTCGGCCCAGTGGATCTCGCCGTTGACGCGCGCGAACCAGCGGATGACGCCCGCGCGTTCGGGGATGGCCAGGCCGTAGTTGGGGCTGTTCGGGTCCTGGTCGATCCACCAGGCGATGAGGTCGGCGACGAAACTGTCCGGGTCGGGGTTGCAGGTGGCGCGAATGTACGGCCGCACGCCGCACGTGCTGCGGTTGCGGCTGAGCATGTACCACCACTGCCGCGCCGTGAAGTGCGTAAGCTCGTCGAAGCCTATGAGCGGAATCTGGCTGCCTTGCCAGTTGTGGACGTTCTTCTCGTGCTCAAGGTGCGCGAACTTCAGGGTGTTGCCAGTCGGCGCGTGCTCCCACTCGAGGACGGATTCCTTCGGCTTGAGGCCGAGGGGGCCGTACACGTCCTCGCTCTCGTCCCAGAGCCCGCCGACGTTGCGGACTTGGTCGGTGGTGCGGCGGAAGATGACGGCACCGAAGCCGGGCACCGTGGTGAGGTGCCGGAGGGGTTCGAGGAGCAGCGCGAAGGATTTGCCGCCGCCTGCGGCGCCGCCGTAGATGACGATGTCCGCGGGGCTGGCCAGGAACGCTTCCTGGGGGCCGGGCTGGGGGCGGATGATGGTTGGGGGCGCGGGATGCATGGGCGCCTCCTTTGGGGTGGGTAGTGACGAGCGGTCAGGGGCTACCCACCCCGCGGGGCGTTGCCTGGCGAGCCGACGCCGCGGCTGGGTGCGGGGGGCAGTAACGCTCTGCCCTAGCTAGCGCATGAGGCTAGCCGAGTCCTTGACTCACCCCGCAATGAGAAACCCCGCCGTGGGGGGACGGCGGGGTTCTTCGTCAACTGTACTAGCTAGCATCATGCCACCCCCGATATCGCCGGTCAAGTCAAGAGCGAGCTGGCGGATCGTCGATCGTCGCTCAATTGAGGGTGCCCGCACTGTCGAAGCGAACTCACGGTCGGGCACGACCACTGGGTCGCTCCGTCGCCGTCTCTCCCGCCCGCAGTCTCCGCGCGAGTCCTTGGAACCTAAGTTTCTTAGGCATTGTTCCTACCGGACTTCCCTGCTACCCTCACGCAACTCATACATCTGCCGGGGCGTTTCGCTGAAACGACGGTCGGCTGTTGCGTTCAGGGGGGTTCACGTGAGAGACCGCAAGCTTTACCTTGGAGATAATTTGGACGTGCTTCGCACTGAGCTGTCTCCGGAGAGCGTTGACCTCGTCTATCTGGATCCTCCGTTCAACTCGGATCGGCAGTACAACGTAATCTTCCGAGAAGACCAACAGCCCGCCGCTCAGGCCCGGGCGTTCCACGACAGTTGGCGTTGGGGGCCCGAAGCCGCTGTTTGGTACGAGGAAGGTATGAACTACGGAGGAAGGATTGCCGAGACTCTGGTGGGGCTGCGGCGCTTCTTGAACCAATCCAACCTGATGGCCTACCTTGCCATGCTAGCGCCTCGCCTGATCGAACTCCGACGAGTGCTGCGGCCGGATGGCAGCCTCGTACTGCATTGCGACCCTACTGCTGGTCATTACGTCAAGATTCTGCTTGACGCGATCTTCGGGCCAGAGAATTTCCGCAACGAGCTTGTTTGGTGTTATCGGGGCGGTGGAGTGCCGCGCAACGCCTTCGCCCGCAAGCACGACACCCTTTTCTGGTACGCGAAATCGAGCAACGCTCCTTTCTTTCCGCAATACGAGCCTTACTCTGCGGCCTCGCAGCAACTGGTTCGCTCTCGAGGTGGAGTGTCCATCGACGGCCGCCAGCGCGATCTGGAGCGAGGCGCCCATATGACCGACTGGTGGTCTGACATCAACAGCCTGCAGACGTGGAGTCCAGAACGCCTGGGCTACCCAACCCAGAAGCCACGCGCCTTACTGGAGCGCGTCATCAAGGCGCTTTCCCGCGAAGGCTCTACCGTCCTCGATCCATTCTGCGGCTGTGGTACTACCGTCGCAGCGGCCGAGGCGCTGAACCGCAACTGGGTGGGTATTGATATCGCGGTTATCGCCATCTCGGTAATTGAGCGCATGCTGCAAGACGACTTCGGCCTGCGCGTCCACATCAATGGGATTCCAGCAGACTTTGAGTCCGCGAGGGCGCTCGCGCGACGCGACCCGTTTCAGTTCGAGGCCTGGGCCGTCTCGAAGATTACTCACCTGCGGCCCAACAAGACTCAGGTGGGCGACCGAGGGGTCGACGGGGTCGGTTGGTTCAACGTCACGAGCGACTCGCCCTCCAAAATTGTCGCGCAGGTTAAGGGCGGTCAGGTCGGCCCTGCAGCGGTCCGAGACCTGCTAGGGACTATGCAGGCAGAGCATGCTGACCTAGGCGTCTTGATAGTCATGGACCGGATAACGCCTCACATGGCCGCCGCGGCGGCCAGCGCGGGAGTGTACAGCGGTGACGGCACCATGTTCGCGCGACCGATACCTCGCATTCAGATCGCGTCCGTGCATGACCACTTTGACGGTCGGCATCCGGTCTTACCACCTATGCTTCGCATTCGCCCGCGCGCCGTAGGCGGCGGCAACCCGGAGCCCTAACGGGCGGCGGCGCGCGCAATTGCTGCCTGAATTGTCTCGAGACTGATGTCGTGGTCCTCGATGAGGGCTCGCTCGACGTGCTCGGGGATTAGTTCGAGGCTCGCTCGGCTTGCGATGGCTTCGAGTGCGCCTGCGACTAGGTGCGTCATAGTTTCGGCTTCGCGGTTGCGGGTGAGGTACCTGCGGCCGTCGTGGTCGGTGTCTACCCTGAACGGTTTCCGCATGGGGCTTTCGTAGGCGGCGTCGAGTTCGGCGATTGCGGCGTGTGGCAGGTTCGCGAGCGCCTCGTTGTGCGCCTGGCGCTTGAGTTCGATCGCGTAGCAGGCGCGGCCTGGCCATTGGTCGCTCCACAGCCAGGTCCGTACTTGCCAGGTGATGCTGATCAGTTCGACGGTGGGGGTGGGTCCTGGGATGGCGCCTGGTGCGTAGTTGTGGCCTCGTGGGTTGCCGGTGGCGCTGATGGCGCGGACTTGCCGGTGTGGGGTCCAGGCGTCGCGCTGCAGGTACCACCAGAGGGCGTTAGCGACTGCCCTGGCGAGCTGCTGGTCGTGCGGTGGCGTGTCGTCTGGCACTGGGCCTCCTCAGGCTTGGTTCAGGATGCGTTGCTTTTCGCGTGCGTAGACCTCGAGCGTGAGGCCGGGGGTTTCCGCGAGGGCGTGTAGGGCGTCCGTCACGCGTTTGGGGCGGCGTGGGAAGAGGCACAATGCGGAGCTTTTGCTGGCGCTTTCGCCGTACGGCCCGAGGACGCCGAGGGTCGGGTAGCTCTTGCGGTCGCGCTTCATGGGGTCTTCCCCACTGCGGGTCGTTCATGGGGTGTGCGTTTGAGGGTCTGCTCGATGGCCGGCCAGTCGTCGTCCGTCCACAAGTGCCAGTTGGCACCCGCGGCTTGGAGGGCGTCGCGCCAGGCGACCTGGTCGGGGGTCAGGCGGTTCTTGCCGACTTTGAGCTCGACGAACAGCACGGTCTCCCTGACGAGCACGAGGTCGGGGAATCCCTTGCCGTCGCCTGCTACGGCAGTGCGCCATTGGCCTTGGCCGTTCTGGGCGGGCCGGAAGTGCGCCGACCGCCACCCGCACAACTTCGCGAGCTGGAGGACCTGGCGTTGGAACTGCGCCTCCGTCACCTTCGGGCGGTCAGCAGCAATCGCAGTCACGACGGCTGCACCTCCACCGCCTCCTCCACCTCAACATCATCCCGACCATTACCGGGGAGGTAGATCTGCACCAGCCCCGCCGCGAGCGGAGCGCCGCCAGGGCCAGTCAACTCGTTGCTGACGCGCTCCCGGTATTTCTCCGGCTTGTGGGCCTTCAGGAGCGTCACCATCAACTGGTCGCTGTACTCGCGCACCTGCCCGACCTTCTCGCCGCGCTGAAAGACGGGCTTCAGAGTGCCATCGCGTGCCCTGCGCCACGCCTCCTGCTCGAGCGAGTCAACGGCGACCTCCACGGCCTGGTCCCACGCAGCCGCGAACTCCTCATCAGCCGCGTACCAGTCGTACGCGGTGCTGCGCGGCACCTTCGCCTTGCGGGCGGCCGCGGACACGTTCGCCATGCGCTCGAGCTCCGCCAGGAAGCGCTCCTTCGCGCGGGCGGTGGCTTCCTCGTGCGCGCGTTGGCGTGTCCGAGTCGTCCGGGATGCCTTGCCTGGTGGTGTGTCAGTGGGCTTCTTGGCCATGGGGTTCCTCCTTTCGGTTGATTGCGTCCCAGACGCGTTGTTCGTCTGCCGCCTGCTTTCGGGTCACGGGGTCGAGGTGTCGATCGCCGTCCTTGGCGGCGACGAGCAGGCTGAGGACGAGCAGGCCGACGTTCGCGCCGATGAACACGCCGACGAGGACGCCCCAGAGGAAGGGGGTCATGCTGGCAGCCTCTCGTCGCGGCCTTTGATCTCGATGACGGCGCCGCTCGCCATGCGGCTGAGCACGGCGGCGGCGCTTTCACTGTCGGTGCTGAGGTGCCGGGCGGCGTCGCTTGGGCGGTGGTTGGCAGTGAAGATGGTGGTTTTCTCGTTCGCCCAGCGGTGCTCGAGGGCGCCGTAGAAGGTTTCGTACACGAAGTCGGTGGGTTTGATTTTGCCGAGGTCGTCGAGGATGAGGATCTCGGGCGCTTCAAGGTTGGGGCGTTCGGCGTTCGTGGCGAAGCTGCCGCGGATGCGGTTGAAGAGCTCGACGACGCCCCAGAAGGTGACGCGGTGGCCTTCGGCGGCGAGGCGGTGGCCGGTGGCGACGGCGAGGTGGGTCTTGCCGTTCCCTGCAGGGCCCCAGAGGTACAGGTTGGTGCCGGGAGTGAGGTTGGCGGCGGCGTGGACGGCGGCTTGGTTGCCGGGGTGTCGTCGGAGGCGGTCGAGGGTGTAGGCGCGGTAGCGGCTGGGGAGTTGATCGGCGTAGTTGCGGGCGGCGCGGTTGCGGGCTTGGGCGTCGCGGGTTTCCAGGAGTTCCTTGAGGCCGGTGTAGTACGGGTGGTTGCGGTCTTTGGGCCGCCAGGCGATGCCGATCCAGGCTGGGCTGCCTGCGTAGTCGGTGAGGGTGGGGTCGAGGATCTCGCACTCGTCTAGCGGGATGCGTTGCGGGGCGCTGGCTTCGGTTGTGGGCACCTAGAGTCCTCGCTTTCGGTACTGGTCGAGGGCGGCGTCGGTGACGGCGCTGGCGGGTCGTGGTTTGTTGCGGTCGAGTGGGAAGACGCCCGTCCAGCCGCGCTTGATGCTGGTCTTGAGCATCTCGTCGGCGTCCAGTGGGGTCTTGGCGAGGTCGGCGAGGGTCAGTTCGACGGCGCGCGGCGTGAGGGGTCGCTTGCGGGTCTTGCGGTCCTCCACGAAGTCGCGCCACACGTCGGGGCTGACGAACTCCGGGAGGACGATGCTGGCGGGGTCGAAGGCGGGACTTCGTGCCTTGCCGTTCTTGTTCTTGCCGTCTTGGGGTTTCCCTAGAGCGCGTCGAGGCGCAGCCTCGACATCTGGCGGGGGTAGCGTTTCCGCCTTCTGGGGGGTAGGGGGGTTATTCTCAAGCTCAAGCTCAAGCTCAAGCTCAACCTTAAGCTCCTCCGGGCTTCGCCTCGGCGGGGTCGTGGCGGGGTTCGGTACCTCGTCTCGCACCTTGTCCGGTACCTTGCCTCGCTCTTCGTGCGTTCCCGTTCCCGTCGTGGTGATCGACACGCTCCCGGCGTCGTCTGGACCTGGGAAGGTGCTGGCCGCTTCGCGTTCGTGCGGCTTGTTGAAGCCGCCGTCGTCGACGTGGAACTTCGCGTACTGGATGATGCGGTCGTGGCGGCCATTGCTGTACAGGTGGACGAGGCCGACACGAGCTAGGTCGTCGATGGCGGCGGTGAGTTCCTCGAGTGTGAAACCGTAGCCTTGGAAGACGCCGCCCTTGAGGTAGTAGGCGTTGGCGTTGATGCGCCCAGCGCGATCCGTGTACGGCAGGAGCCACATGTACACGCTGGAGGCGAGGAGTTTGCCTTCGTTAGCGAGGATCCGGATCTTGTCGCTCTCGGTGATGCGGCGAGCGATGAAGCGCTTCTCGGCCATCAGTTCACTCGCGGGTTCTGCCGCCGCTCCAGCGCCTCGAAGGTGCTGATACCTTCCCGCGCTGCCTTGATCTTGGTCCAGGCAACGCCGCAGAAGTAGCGCCAGGCGGCCGCGTGCGCTAAGCCGCGGCGGGTTGTGATGTCTACCGCGTCGAGCGCTTCTGCGAGGGGCAAGTCTTTCAACATGCCGCTGAGTTCGACTAGGTTGGTGCTGCTCGCCTTGTAGGAGACCTGGCGGTAGAGGAGTTCTGCCACGACCGTGGCGTTCGCTTCGCGGGTGGCGCGTTCCTCCATCAGGTACGCCTGGTACGCTTCTAGCTGTTCTCGCGCTTCGCGGAGTTCGAGGATTGTGGCGCGGCTTGGGACCGGTCGAGTGTCGCTCAGCGGCACGTCGGCCTTGCCGAGGTTGCAGTCTTGGCAACTGGTTAGGAGGTTGTCCAGGCCGTTCGTGCCGCCCTTGCTTACAGGCGTGATGTGGTCGATGTGGAGCACGACAGCCGGTGGGTTCCCTCCGCAGTATTGGCAGGTGAAGGCGTCGCGCTTGAACACCTCGAAGCGTGTGCGGGTACTGACTGGCTTGCGGCGGGCCATTAGTGGCGTTCCTCCTTTGTGAGGTTGCTGCGGTACTGCGCGGTATTGCCGACTCTCCACCGCTGCACTAGTCCGGCTCTGACGAGCCGCGTGAGGTGCTGTGAGACGGTGCTGGGCTTCGCGTTGATCTCGTCGGCGAGGTCGTGGAGGCCGAGCGGGAGTGGCGCGAAGCGGTTGAGGGCGTCGAGGATGCGGGCGGCTGCCGTGCCGGGCCGCGGCCACGGTTGGCGTGGCGGGCGGAGCGAGCCACCGCAGTGCGGGCAGGAACGCAAACGCGGGGCCGTCACGGTTTCTCCACGACGCGCGCCCAGAGTCCGTGGTCTCCCCCGCCGGTCGCGCGGACGCGAAGCTGGAGCGCGTAGGGGGCGGCGAGGCGCTTGTAACCGCGGCCGTAAAGGGTGCTTTGCATGTTTCGGAGGGTTTGGGGGTCCTCGCTGCGCGAGAGGCAAGCCCATTGCCCTGGGCGCTCACGTAAGGCAGTGATGTACGCCCCGTGCTTGAGTCGGCGGCCGCGGGGCTCAGCGGCCGGCGGGTCACTCCAGACGATGATCGGGCGCTTCACTGTTGCCCCTTGTCGATCTTGAACATGCCGATGCCGTCGCTAGGGACGTACTGGAGGGACCAGTTGATGCCGCCGCAGGCGGGGCATGCGCCGAGCGGTGCGCTCTTGGCGCGGCCCGCCGCGCTGCTGACGCACACGAGGGTGCCGCAATGGGTGCACTGCTCGACCCACTGCTGACCGCGTTTGCTGGCGATCGTGTGCTTGAGTTCGAGGCCAGCGAGGAGGGGCTGCACGACGCCGCTCACGCCCTCACCCCCTCGCCTGCCACGTAGACGGGAACGCCGACAATCCGCTCGATCTGCGCCTGGAAGTCCTGCGCTGACGAGTTTCCTTCCGATAGGTGCAGGAGATGCACTTCCCGCAATGGCGGTACTGCCAACGTCTGCAGGAGTTGCGCGGCGTGCTCAATCGACATGTGGTTACGGATGACCCTGGCGGCGTGGTGCTGGTTCAGGGTGCCGTTGTCCACGAGGCGGTCGAGGATGCCGCGCGAGTAATTCGCCTCGACGGCGGCAATCGCAACGTTCTCGAAGCGGTACTCGCAGTAAGCCGTGTCCGAGATGTAGAGCAGCTTCTCCCCTGCCCTCGAGACGACCAGGAACCCGAGGCAAGGCACGTCGTGCACCAGGTCGAACGGAAGCACCGTCCAGGGTCCGATCTGGAACTCCTGGCCTGCATCGACGGCGTGGAGGTTGTGGTGCCCGCGCTCGAGGATGGCCTCGGCGGTCTCGCGCCCCGTGTAGACGGGCACGGCCTGCGCCACCAGGTACTCCACGGCGCGGCTGTGGTCGAGGTGCGCGTGCGACACCAGGCAGCCGGCGACCTGCGTGACACCGAAGCCGACGGCACGTTGCAGGGCCTTGTAGGCCACCCCCGCCTCGATCAAGAGAGGGGGGTGGCCATCGGCCGTGACGCGGTACAAGTTGCCAGCGGACCCGCTGGCGAACGCCTCGAATGCCAGCATCAGAAGCCCGGCGTGGCTTCCGCGAAGAGGCTCTCGGGTTCTGTGGCTTCGCCTGCCGACTCGACGTCGGCGGTGGGCGGCTGCACGTCCACCAACTGACGGTTAGCGACGTTCCGGTGCGCCACCTCGACCTCGACGTGCGCGACGTCAACCGCGTCACGGTCATCCTCGAGGACGGACGCGAGCACCTCGACGTTGACCTTCGCGGGATCCAGCGTCATCTTCCCAACCACGCGGTGGTACACGGTCTTGAGGTGCATCTCGACATCGTTCTTCGCCCAGAAGTCGCTCTTGCTGGCGGCCTGGGACCGCTTGAAGTCACGCTGCGTCACCAACACGAGGCGGTTCTTGCGCGGGTCGTCATAGGTGATGTACCCGAACCCGCCCACGATGTCGCCTCGATCGAAGGGGCTCGTGATCTCGAACTCGTAACCCTCGACCTCACGCGACGAGCTGCGCGGTAACGCCTTGAAGGTGTCGGTCGAGTAGACCAACTCGTAGGCGATGCTCAGGGGTTCTTCTAGGGCGAAGCGCCGCGTGACGTAATCACGACCGATGTAACCGACGCGCAAGTCGATGTCGTACAAGCCCTTGGCGCTGTTGAAATAAGCGATCGGCCAGATGTGGTTCGGGATGAGGGCATCAAGGCCCAGGCTCACGCGATGGACCGTGTCCAGAGCCAGCTTCTGACGGTCGACATGGTGCCAAGTGAAGGCGCGCGGGTCGTCAGCCGCGGCGGCGAGCTTCTCTTCCGTCCAGCCCTTCGTGCGCTTCTCTTCCGCAGCCTTCAACGCCTGGTCGACCGACAGGTACATGTGCTGCACGAGGCGCTGCTCCAGGGCCGTGAACTGCACGCCGCGGCCCATCTCCGCCATAAACTGGCGCTCAACGTCGGCCAGGAACCGCTCACTGAGGGTCGCCTTGGGCTTGGCGAGCGCCTGTCCAGGAGTTCCGTTTGACTTCGTTACATCTCCGCTCATGCTGCTACCGCTTCTTTCTGCAGCTCGACGCGGAGCTGCTTGTCTTGGGGGCTGACGACGAGCGCGATCTGCTGCGCGCCGGTCTCGGGGATGTCGCTGATGGATTCGGCCTGGTCCACCCAGACTGGTGCGGAGAGGCCGTGGTGCTCCTGGAGGGTGCGGATGATGTCGAGGCCCGCGGCGATTTGCCCGGCGTGGTTGACGCTCTCGAAGGGCACGCCGTTGACGGTGGCGGTGCAGACCTCGGCGATGCCGCCGTTGACCTGGTTCTCGAAGAGTTTGAAGCGGACGAGCCGGAACTTGGCGGCCACCTTGTCCTCGAGCATCGAGACCTTGGTCCGCACGAACAACTCGCAGAGGTGCAACTGGCGCTCGAGTTCCTCGAACTCCTTGGCCAGGGTGCGCTCCTGCTCCTTGAGCTGCTCGATGCGCGCCTCACCCTTGGCTCTGGCCTCGTGCGCCTGAGCGTCCTGCTCGAGGAGCGCGACGGCCTGCAGCTGCTCGGCCACGCGGGCCTCTAGGTCAGTGAGGGCGGCCGGATCGCCGGCCATCACGGCCTCGATGCGGCGCGTGAGGTCATCACGCTCGGCGGCCAACTGCGTGTAAGGCTTGGTGCGAGTCACGTCGGCAGTGACCGTGGTCTCGGCCTTGGTCAGCGCCTCGGTGGCCTTGTCCACGTCCGCCTGCAGTAACGCCAGGCCAGTCGTCTGGTTGCGGGTCTTGTCGAGCAGCATCGCCAGCTCAGCCGCCGACGTGTCGCGCTTGGCCTTGAGGCTCTTGCCGTCGTCCGTGATCTGCGCCAACTCGCGGGCCTTGCGGCCGTTGAGGTCAGCGACGGCCGCGGCGTGAGCGGCCTCAACCTGCTCCTCTGGCAGCGCCTGATGGCAGGCGGGGCAGGTGCCGTCGGTGTGGGCGTCGACCTTGCGAGCGTTGACCTCAGCCCAACGCGCCCGGAGGTCCTCAAGCCGCCCGTCCAGACGTGCCACGTCGGCGGTCAGGTCGGCGTGCTGAGCCTGCCAGCGATCCAGGCGGTCGTTAGCGTCAACCAGAGCGCGCTTGGCGGCCGCGAGCTTGTCGCGCGCCTTGTCGGCCGCATCCTCGGTCTTGCGCCGCGCCTGCCGCTCGAGGTCCGTCAGGGAGTCCTCAACCTCACGCAGGCGCTTGCGTTCCGCGGCCGCGTCACCCTGCCCGGCCTTGGCCGCGGCCAACTCGGCCAGGGCGTCAGCGTGCGCAGCGCGCGCCGCAGTCAGAGCAACCGCCACCTTCTTCGCGGCCAGCTCTGGGGCCTCCGGCAGACCACGCCGCACCTCATCGATGCGCGCCGGGAGCTCCTGCAGCTCGCGGTTGAGCTGCGGCTTGCGGCTGGCGATTACCTTACGGTGCTCGTCCAACGAGCGCTTGCCGAGCACGCCAGGCAACTCCGCCAAGGCGGGCTCGGACGCGATCACGTCCGCGTCACTCACGTCACCACACACGTCCAGCAGCACCTTGCGGCGCTCCTGCCAGTGCAGCGCCTGGAAGGCGCCCGGGTCACTCAGCAGCCGCCAGGTGGCCTCGTCAGCAATCTCGGCCACCTTGCTCGTGTACTCGCCCTTGGTGACGGGCACGCCGTCCACGAAGTGACTGGTCTCGTGACCCGTCATCTCCGCGATCGGGCTGCCCCGCTTCTTCGTCCACACCTCGGCGTAGACGCGGCGCAGCGTGAGCTCCTCGCCATCGACGAGGAACACTCCCTCGACCTCGTGATCGGCGCCCGACAGGGGCACGCCGTCCACGAGCGTCTTGATATCGAAGGTCTTGCGACCGCCGCTGTCCTTCTCGAAGAGGAGGTAGCTGTAGGCGTCCGCCAGGGTGGTCTTGCCGCTGGCGTTCTTCCCGTGCACGGCCGCGCTCTGGCCGGCGAGATCCAGGTCGAAGCGCTTGGCGCCCTTGAAGGAGCGCAACCGCAGGGAGACGAGCTCGATGCGCTTCACGATTGCCTCCTCTGTAGGCGGCTTGCGATTGCCTCGCCCGCGATAACCACGAGGCACAAGAGGGTGCCGGGCACGGCGAAGACGGCGAACACGGTGAGGGTGATTTGGAGGTTGCTCACGCGAGCACCCCCAGTTGCTTGGCGGCGGCCTCGATCACGACGGTGGGCTCCAACGGCAGGAGGCGGACTGGGCCTTTGCGCAGGCGTTCGACGACGGCTTGCGCGTCCGCCTCGGCGGCTAGGAGCACGTCGCCGGTGGCCTTGGCAGCCAACATCAACTGCCAAGAGGTCCAGCGGCGCGCCCGGATCTCGTCGAGGCGGCTCACGGCTGCCTCTTGCTCTTGGGCCGACCGAGGCCCAGCTTGCGTGCTCGCTCGGCGACCGCTTTGCCAATGGCCGACTTCATCGGCATGTCGAACATGGCGTTCGTGCTGCATTCGAGGCACAAGCCGTTCTCTGCGGCGCCCTTGGTGTTGCATTCGGCGCAGCGCTTCTCCAGGTCGAAGCGGATGACGTGGCTCACGGCAGCACCTCGATGGACGTGACGCTCACGCCTCGCACGCCGTGATGCTCGGTGACCTCGATGAGGTGCCCGGAGACGACGACGCGGTGTGCTTGGCGGGCTTCAAGCTCGGCGAGGAGCGCTAGGCGTGCGTCCGTGGCCTTGTCGGCTGCAGCGCAATGCGCCGCGTCCGCGACCATCAGTGCCGCCTGGGCGTCCTGGTGCGCCCTGACGGCAGCAGCCAAGTCGGTGCGAGTGAGAGTCGACAGGCTCACGACTGCTCACCCTGAGCCTGCGCGATGGTGTCTCGGCAGTCTGCCAGCCAACGCTCGTAATCCACGATGAAGCGCTCCAGCTCGAAGCCGTTGTGGCCGTGATACTTGCTCAGGATTGGCGCGTCAAGAAGCGATGCGAGTAGTTTCGGCGCGCCCGCAATCAGGTAACCGTTCGCTTCGTCTTCGTCGCTGATGAGAGGGGTGCTCCCGTCGGCGGTGCCGCGTGGCACGAGGTCGCAGATGACCGCCTCGTCCCTGTCCGGGGGGGTCACCCACGCCGCGTCGTCGAGTCGCTCGAACGCCCACGGGCCGCGTGTGTGCTTCGCGCCGCTCATCGCTCCACCGCCCAGCTCTGCGTGCGGGATGGTTCGGTGGCGCGGCTGCCGCGGCCGAGTTCGAGGCGGGCGATCTGCTCGTTGACGATGGTTAGGCGGTCGGCTTCGGCGCTCAGGCGCTCACGAGTGGCCGCCCACCTGTCCATGCGCCCGACGGTGGCGTGATGCGTCGCCTCGTCGATGAGGTCCTGCATGCGCTCGTTGAGGTCGTCACGCTCCTCGCGCAGGGCCGCGAGGCGGCGGTTTGATTCTGCTTGTGCTACCGTGCTCATACGTTGTCCTTTCGTCGTCTGTCCTTGCCGGGACAGAAGCTGGAACCGGTGGCCCCCGCAAGGGGGCCGCTACTTGGCGGTCAGTTGCTGAGGTGCCTCCTCACCTGCTTGGTCATGGGTCGCGTATTCACGACGATTCCTTCGCGCATGAACCGGTCGAGTTCCTCGCGGGAGATGACGACCTTCTTCCCGAACCGCGTGCAGGCGATGTGCCCGGCGCGCACGAGGCGGTAAATCTCGTGCCTGCCGGTGCGCAGCAGCTCGCCAGCCTCCTGCGCCGTCAAGAACGGCAGGGACGCCAAGTACTGCGCACGCTCAAGATCAAGACTCACTGAGACACCTCCTTGGCATGTGCTTGTCGGTCCGTGCCTTCTCGGGCCACGCGTCGTGCCTCCTTCTCTGGGATGCGCCATTGGCGGCCGACCTTGACCGCGTGGATGCGGCCCGCCTGGATGAGGCGGTAGATGCTGAACTCGCTGACATTCAGGGCTTCTGCCAGTTCGCGTGGGGTTTTCATCGACAGGCTGTCCATACAGTCAACAGCATAGACTGTCAGTAGATGCAGAGTCAAGCCTGAGCGTCTATGCTATGCACCGATGGTAGATGCGCGCTCATGCTAGCTGTTGCTAACCTCGACTGGATGGCGAAATCCTCAACGTCCGGCTCGACCAGGCCCAAGTGGGGGCGCAAGCTGGCCGCGCGCCGCACCGAGCTCGGGCTAAGCCTCGGGGCAATTGAGGAGGCAACGGACGGCGTTGTCTACACGCAGTTGCTGTATCGGCTTGAGAACGGGCGCATGAACCCGAAGAACTTGAAGGCTCATCAACTGTCTGCGCTGCTGGCAGTGCTCCAGTGGACGCCTCGCGATTGGGACATGCTTCTAGGTCAACCTCCGACGATCGTCGGGGCTGACGAGGAGCCAATGGATGACTTCGGCTTGGCCGGGGGGACGGTCGAGATACCAGGGGGGCTGGTTTTGGTCGCGATTGTAGGTAGTGCGAACGGTGGACGGCCATCGAGTTATGGCCTGCCCGTCCGCAAGGACTTTGTGCGTGGCCGAAACACCCGCGCCTATGAGGTTGAAGGCGACAGCATGACCAATGCCGATGGCACCGGCATTCACGACGGGGATTGGGTCCTAGTCGACACAAGCCTGACCAAGCCAATCAACGGCAAAGTCTTCCTGTTAGAGATCATTGGCGACGGGACCACCGTCAAGCGCCTCCGCCAAGTTGCTGGCCAATGGGTCTTCCTGAGCGATAACCCTGGTGGTGAGACCTGGACCGCCGACCAAGTCCGCATTGTCGGTGAAGTCTATGGAAGGGTCGACTACGAAGCCATCCACTGACGGCAGTCACGCGCCGAACTGAGGCGAACTGGACGCGAGCACCAGGATTCAGGTGAAGAGGCGCGTCGAGTGCGCGGCGATCACCTACGTCCAGAGGGCAGAAAGGGATGGGATTCTGATGACAAGTAACCCAATCTACTTACCACCGCCCCCCATCCAACCCAAGCCACTTGTCATGAAGGCCAGAAAATCCCTATACTCGGGGCATGGAATCCAATGACGTGCGTCTGAGCTTGGCAACCCTTCCTCTCGCACTAGCCCACGCGCTCGTCAGATACGTCGTCGAGGATGCCGCGGCAACCGCTGAACTCGCTGATGCCTTGTACCCGCGCGGCAACAACGCCGAGACCAAGGGGACGATGCGACGCCAGAAGAACCTCGACCGGCTCGAAGAGCTTGCTGCAGCCTTCGGGTACCCCATCCGTGCGTTCAGATTCGACGGCTGGATGCCACTCTTCGACGACAAGGATTCCAACGTGCGGCTGCTGGACCTGGGCTCGGTGGCCCTCACAATCGCGTCAAGCACACTCCGGCGGCCGACAGGTCGCACGCCGAAATACCGTCCGCACGTAATCGAGCCCGTGAGCGTGCAAGACCCGCTCTTTCCCATGCTAGGGCCACCGCCGGCGTCCTACATATGGAGCCGCTTGCTCATCGTCGCTTACGAGATCAACCGATACGACCCCACGCTGGGCAGCGTTGGCCGAATCAGGTTGAGGGCTGCTGCCTGCGACGGAACCAACGACTACATCGACCTCGGCGACCTGCGAGCGTACGCCGCCCTGTACGATGTCGCGCCCACCGCCGAAGTCCCTGCAGCTGTCATACCGCTCGAGGCCATTGCTCCACTCGGCAGCGACAGCGCCACTCGACCGGAGATGCACGAGGGGGGCCGTGCGGAGCACGAGACCACCGAGGAGACGGGCGCAAGCGGGAAGGGCAACTCCTAACTCACATTAGCCAAGGGATCCAGGGACCCAACAAGGAGGACTTGAGTGAGTGCTGAACAGGTTCACTTGAACCAGGTTTATGGGCAGCGCATCCGTCAGGCCAGGCAAGCGCGTGGCCTAGGAGTCGGTGAGCTGGCCGACCTGATGGACGTTAGCCGCAACGCAATTCGAAACTGGGAGGTGGAAGAACACAGGGTTAATCCGGAACTCGTCCCCCGACTGAGCCAAGTCCTAGGACAGCCCGACGCCTACTTCTATCGTCGGCCTGAGATCGCAGAAGCCGAAGCCGAAATGGTCCACTTCCGCTCACGCCGATTGAAGGAGCAGGACTCCGGAAGGCTGCAAGCACGCTTCTCATGGTTAGTGGAATACCTGACCTTCGTGAACCAACATGTGAAGCTGCCGGGCCTGCAGCTCCCGTCCGCGACTGGGGCGGAAACGACAGATGAAATCGAGGCGGCCGCAGCGGAAGTGCGTAGGGCATGGGGCCTAGGGCCGGGGCCGCTCCTGGAACTGACCAGAACAGCGGAACTCAACGGAGTCTTCATCCAGGCATTCAACCTAGGGGTCGAGAAGCTCGATGGCTTCTCCTACTGGCACGATGGCCTGCAAAGGCCGTTCATCTGGCTGAATCTCGACAAAGGAAAGTATGCGCGAAGTCGCTTCGACCTTGCACACGAAATCGGGCACATGGTCCTGCATAGAGGGATCGCTAGGCCTCAAACGGATGAAGAAGCGTTCCAAATCTTCGAGCAGCAAGCGCACCGGTTCGCATCCGCGCTTCTGATGCCAAGGGAGACCTGGCTCGGCGACATCGCGCCGTTCGGCAGGAACCTGACCCTTTCCACTTTTAAGGCGCTCAAGCCTAAGTGGCGGACGTCAATTGCGGCGATGATTTATCGGACAAAGGAACTCGGGTTCATTGGCGCTGCTGACAGCACTCGCCTATGGAAGCAGTACAGCTCGCGTAAGTGGAGGGCGGTTGAGCCGTTTGATGACACATGGTCGATAGAGCGCCCAACACTTATCCAGGAAGCCACACGAGTGATGATCCCCGGCGGCAATTACGGCACGACGTTACAACAATACTTCCCACTTAGCCCCCGCCATCTTGCCGAGCTCTCGGGGCTCCCCAAGGAGGAACTTGAGTCCATCCCAGTTGCCCAGCTAGTTCGTCGCGCTTCGCACTCTCCGGCGAACTGACCGGAGCGTATTGTCGCAACTGAATGGAGGATGTACTTGAAAACAACGATGAGTGCGCGGGTAAGACGATGACACATGGCCCGTAAGCGTAATCGGCGCGCCCCCGGTGAGGGCGCCGTCTACGAGCGTCCCGATCGCGGCACGTGGGTGGCGGCGGTTATCGTCGCGTTCAACGACCGCGGGCAACCCCTCAGGCGCACGAAGACGACCCGCACGAAGGGCGAAGCGCAAGCCTGGCTGCTCGAGCAGCAAGCGGCGCTCCTCGGCGGCGCGCAGCTCGGAGACACCAGCACCTTCCAAGAACTCGTAGACGCCTGGCTTGAGGCTGGCGAAACCCTACGCGGCTGGAAATCCAGCACGACCTCCTCGTACAAGTGGGTGCTGCAACGCGCCACGCCTCACCTGGGGCCGCTCAGGGCACGCGACATCGAACCCAGCACCATCCAGCGCCTACTCCTCACCCTCGCGCGCGGCGGGGCGTCTCCCGCGCTCGTGCGCCGCGTTCGCCTGCACGTCGGCATGGTCCTGCGGGACGCCGCCAAGAAGGGCCTCATCCCTCGTGACCCAGTGGCGGTGATCGACCCGCCGAGAGTCGAGGCGCCGGCCATCCAGCGGTGGAGTGAGGACGAGATAGGCAAGGTCGTCCGGCACTGCCTCAGCGTGGACGACCAGGTGAGTCGGTACACGCTCGTCGCTCTCGGCACCGGCCTGCGCACCGAGGAACTCCTGGGCCTCGCGTGGTCCAGCGTCGACCTCGAGGAGAAGACCATCACGGTGGAGCGAGTCGCCGTGGAGGTCGAGGGCCGTGTCGAGCTGCGAGCGGGCGGTAAGACTGACGCGGCGAGTCGCGTGGTGCCCATCGACGACATCACCGCGGGCGCGTTGGCGAGACAGCGCGCTCACGTGGAGCGCCTGAAGGACATCAGGGCGGACGTGAACGCCCGGCAGGAGGAACTAGGGCGGTCCTCGCCGGCGTGGGCTGACATCGACGCGGTCTTCACCACCAGCACCGGCACCGTCTGGGGCCGCTCAGCGCTCCGCAGCCAGTTCGACGCCTTGCAGGCGGCCGCCAAAGTCACGCGCATTAAGCTGTACGCCACCCGCAGCACCCACGGCTCATTACTGGCTGACGCGGGCGTGAACCTGCATGCCCTCGCCGAGCGCCTGGGCCACACGGACCCGCGCTTCACCGCCAAGGTCTACCTACGTGGAAGCAACTCGACTCACCGAGCGGTAGCGGACCGCGTCGGCGCGATTCTTGGTAGCAGCTTGGTAGCAGAAGGCACCGACTTTCGCGTTCCAACGGCACCTAGTGACGCCAGTTCGGGCGCCGAGTCGAGCTGAGAACGCGTCCAGGACGCCGCATTTCACCCAGTGGCACCTAACGCCGCCAATAGCCGGACGTGCCTACGGATCAGAAGGTCAGGAGTTCGAATCTTCTCGGGCGCACCAAGAAAAGCACGACGGGAACGGCGCTTCTAACGAGGCGCCGTTCAACATTTAGGCGCTTGGTAGCAGGTTGGTAGCAGGACGCACCAAAAACGACCCTCGAAGCAGCCTCTCAACGCCTAGGTTTTCGCCTATTGATAACGCTCACCGAACAACGAAACCCTGTTAGGCTCGTGACTGGCCCGCGTCCCCCCCGGCGCGGGCCAACCCATCGCGAACCGAACCCTCGAGTCCTACTGGTCTGCTGGCGCGTCGTACAAGCGCTGCTGATCGCCCGCCTTCTGCGGCTTCGCTAGCCGCTTCACCGGCTTGGCGTCCATACTCACGTTCACCGAACCCGCAGGAATCCACGGGCGCTTGCCTTCAAGCAGCTCCTCAACGGTCAACAGTTGAATGCGGGGAATGCAATCGCGCCCATACTCATACAACCCGAGTCGAGCGGCCTCCTGCCGCATGCCGCTCGTGACCTCGTGCAGGCTCACGAACACCCCCATGGCCGCACCTTCCCTGCGAACCACGCTCTCGAGTTCGCGAACCATCCCAGGATTCAACTGGTGACCGCCCTTCACGCTGACGATCACCTTCTCCACCGCTTCACCGCCAGGCGTTCGGAAGTAGATGCGGCCATCGATGCCCGTATCCCCGCCCTTCTTGCCCTTCCCCGTCGCTCCGGCGCCGTACGACTGCGCGCCGATAAGGCCGTTAACCCAGAACTGGAACTGGTACGGGCCATCGGGCTGCTCGTTGAACAACGCCTCCGCTGACGCCTTATCCACGGGCGTGCCAATAACCTCGAAGTGCTTACCCCGCTCGAGACCATGGTCGACAAGCAACCTGTTACTGATGAGGCCGACGGCAAGGTGCGTGATGTCGATGCCTACCCACGACCGCCCAAGCTTTTCTGCGGCGGCCACTGCGGTTCCGCAACCACAGAACGGGTCAAGCACCGTCCCGTCGGTCGGCGCCAACAGTTGGATTGCCCGCGCGAGGAGCGCCTCGGGTTTCTGAGTCGGGTAACCGAGGCGCTCGCGCGCTTGCGAATTTAGCGGCGGGATATCGTCCCACACGTCACTCAGCGGCATTCCCTTGAGCTCTTCGAGATACCGCTTGTAGCGGGGGACGGCGCCGGGCCTCGGTTGGATAACCCGCCCCGCCTCGTACTCCGCCAACATCCGCTCACGCGTCCAGCGCCAGACGCGAGTCACCCCAAGAAACTCATAAGTGAGGTTAGGCCTGTCGCGATTTGGATTCGTGATATCAGCAAGCGTGTAACGCTGGCCGCCCGGGTCAGCGTGCGAATACTTGCTGGCGACCTTCTCCGGCAGGGCGTCAAAGTCGTAGGGCGCGAACAGCGCATCAGGGTTCAGCGCCGCCGCATCGGTCTTCCTGTAAAGCAACAGCACGTCATGGTTCTTCGGGAGGCTCCGAGAGACGAGCGACTTAGACCCCGTACGCTTCCACGCGATTTCGTTCTGGAACATGAGCGGCCCGAAGATCACGTCGAGCATCACCTTGAGATAGTGGCTTGCAGTAGGGTCACAGTGCAGGAGCAAGAACCCCGTCGACTTGAGGACACGATGCAACTCGACCATTCGTGGCGCCATCATCACGAGGTAGGCACTCAGACTGTTTTGCCCCAGTCGCTTGACGGTGAAGTGCAGGTACTCTGCCAGCTCTCCATGAACTGGCACCAGGTCCTCTAAGGCAACCGCGGCCTCGTAACCCCACGTCCACGTGTCGTTGAACGCGCGGATCTGCGCGCCGGGGCCATCGCCGCTCTGCTCACGAAAGATGACGTTGTAATCGGCGTTACTGTTGAACGGCGGGTCGAGGTAAATCAGGTCAACTGACTCGCTCGCCATTTCTCTAAGGACGGTGAGGTTATCACCGTAATACAGCGTTCTGGACATTAGTCCTCCCCGATTCTTTCGTTGTGGTGCCGCATGATGGGGAGTCGTGCATTACGGCGCTCTTACTTCGATTGTGCGATAAAGCACTGACTATTCCTGGGCTCTTATCGCTTACCACTTGAAGACCGCTTACTTCTGGCTCTTCCGCCCCAGCCCGAAGCTGACGACGCCAGTAACTACGCTCATGATGATGCCGAGCCCGACCGTCTGCAGCACACTCCCCTGCCCGTCAGCCTTCTCGGCGAGCGTAGTGAGCTTCTGCTCGATGCGGGCCAAACTCACCGGCACGTCCGAGAGCCTCGACACGTCAGCTTCTAGTCTCCCCAGTCGGTTCTCGACGATGCTCAGGCGCGTCTCCAACCCGGTCGACATGTCTTGAGCGAGAGCGCCGGTCAGCACGAGCGCGACGAACAACAGGACGGTTTTCTTCTTCACGGTCATCTCCTCAGATGGCGTGCCCCAATAGGCGGGGCGGTGTCGTTAGATAGCGCCGGCGTTCGGTTTGTTTGCGAGACGCCGGCTGGTTGTGTGTGGCCGCCTAGAAGCGGCCGATGTTCGCGGCTATGCCGCCCAGGAGCATGCCGACCACCAGGCCGACAACAACTCCTTGGACGGTCACTTCCCGCCAGAACGTCTTCATGGGTTCCCTCCTCCTTCGATCTCGGCCAGGTCGACGGTCTGGCCGGCCAAGTGGTGTGTGCAATCGCTCAGAAACTGGATCTGACCGTCGCGCACGAAGCTGTGGCAGACGCGCGGCTCGCGGGCTTCACCTTCCTCCCAGCGGACCAGGAGGCTTGGGGCGAACGTGGGACGCTCGACGTCGCCGTTGAACGACCACACGGCGTGCTCCTCACCCGGCCGGTTGGTCTGGACGGTGTAGAACGCGTGATGGATACCGCAGCCGGGGCACTCGAATAGGTACCCGACCAGGTCGGTCTTGTCGCGGCGGTACATGGGCGCAATGCGGGGCACGTCGCGTCCTCTCAAGGTGGGATTCGGAGAGTGAACCCGGCTCTCAGCCAGTCGGGTGAGCCGATGGTGGGGATGCTGGCCAGCTCGGGGAGCTGCGCCTCCAACCACGCCGACCAGGTGCCCGCGTAGTAGGCGAGGATCCCGTACGGCGCAAGGTGCGCAGCATCGAGGCCCCCGGTGATTACCGCCTGTGCGTCTAGTCCAACGGCGAGTTCGAGGCCGCCGAGCACGAACACGGGTCGCTCGATGAAGCACCCGATCGTGGTGCTTGGCCAGGCCGCCGAGCAGCTGATGGTGACGTTCGCAAGCACCGTGAAGGGCGGTGCCTCCTCGGGCGCCTCACCTTCGGCGTTGGCGTTCCCGCACAGAATCAACGCGAGGAGTGTGGTCAGGAGCAGGTGGCGGGGCGGGCGGGAGCGCACTCAGGTCGCCTCCGTCGCCCCACGGGAGTTTCCCCCGAACACCCCCAACAGCAATCCGCGAATCGCGTCCCAACCGCCTGATGCGAAGACCGCCGCGTTGATACCGAACATGATTGCGGCGACGCCAGTCAGGTCACTAGGTCGACCAATTACGGGCAAGTCGATCGTGCCGAGTAGGGAGATGCCGATGCCGAGCCCGAAGGAGAGTGCCAGTGTGCCGAGTCCATGCAAGTCTCTTAGGAAGTTCGCCTTGATGAGCGCCACGAGGGCGGCGATCACCCCCGCCAAGACTGCGGCGTCCTTGAACCAGTCCGCGGGGTTCCAGGACTCGACGGGCGGAACGGCGGCCTCGGGCGCGGTTGCCTCCGGGGCGTCGGCCACCGTCGTGGTGGCCAGCATGACTGGCGCGGCGGAGATCTCCACGCCGAAAGGCGCGGCCTGCGCGGCGGCCAGCGTAGCGGGGCCGACGCTCAAGGCGAGCGTCAGCATCAGCAGTTTGGTAAGTCGTTTCACAGTGCCTCCAATAGTGGGTGCGGTTGGCGCCTGGGCATCACGCGCCAACCGGGTCCTCAAAAGCGCTCAATGCTGGAGCCAGTTTCCTGGCGATGCGGCTGTCGCTTCAGCCCGGCACCACCCCCTTGTCGGGCTGCAAGCGAGCCACGAGCGTCCAAGGTCGGGCGCTGTAAGGCGTGATGCTCACGAAGTTGGGGAGGTTGATGGAAGTCGGTCGGTTCGCGGGGTGGATGCTCTCCACGACCCAGTTGCGGTCCAGGAGGATTCCGACGTGCCCGATTGGTTCGGCGGCGCGATGGTCAAAGACGAGATCTCCACCGCGCCGCAGCAATGCGGGCACGGCGAGGCCCTGCAGCTTCATGCTGCGTTCGAGGTCGCTTGCCCACGGATCGGCCCGCGCCTCGGCGAGACGCCGCTGGGGGTCGTCTCCGCGTCTCGTCGTGCCGTCCACGAGGTGACGGCGGTAGAAGTCGTGACTCGGCAGCTTGAGGGCGTCCTCGATCACGACACGCACGAACTGGAGGCAGTAATTGGGTTTGGTTGGTATGCCGGGGAGTTTCCCGGACGCGGCCTTCTTGAGGCTGGCGACAATGAGCTGATTCAACGGACTCACCTCCAAAGGAAAAGCCCCACCGTTGGGCGGGGCGTCAGAAGCTAGTGATTGACGGACCGGTAGAATTCCGGCATGAGCAAATTCCATGGGGTGTTCTTGGCGGCGATTACTTTATTGGCGACTGCCCACGCGCAATCGAACCCAATTACGTTCCAAAGCGAGATCTACCTTGTGCAAGAGGTGACGGGTCCCGCCGGTGTCAAGACAGAGCGCCTGACACCCGCCACCAAGGCGGGCGGAGGTGACCTAGTAGAGTTTCGAATCTTTGCGACCAATTCGGGGCAAACGACGTTGCCTGCAGGCGTCGTGCAGATTTACGGACCCGTGCAGGACGGGATGAAGTTTGTCGCGGATACGGCGACGCGGACCTCGCGTCGAATCCTCACCGAGTTCTCGGTTGATGGCGTGAACTTCTCCGAGCCGCCGCTGTTGACGGGCTCGAGTTCTAACCGCCGCGTGGCCGAGCCCAGCGAATACACAATGATCCGCTGGACGCTGCTCGTGCCCATGGAACCCGGCCAAGAGGAGCCGTTCCACTATCGCGTTCTGATGGACGGCGCGAAGGCAAGCCCCACGTCAAGCGCGGAGTTCCGGATTCTCAGCGTGACGTACCGGTGGGAAGGTGATTACCTCTTCGTCGTAGGCGAGCTGCAGAACGTCGGTGGCATCGCAATGGGTGTCGAGTTGCAGGCCATCGCTCGCGACGCTTCCGGGCGTCTAGTTGACACAGTTAACTTCTGGCCGGCTAGCATCTCGAATATCGCACCTGGCGCCCGCTATGGATTCCGCTACCCGGTGACTCAACAACGTAACGCTGCGACGGTTGAGGTTCAGGTCGTCAGCACAATTACTTGGTAATCGCACAGACCTAGGAGGGCACGAGTAGGCCGACGATGTAGAACCCGACGCTCGCGAGGGCGCCGGTGTTGTTGAAGACGGCCACGTTGAGCTTGCGGGCGTCACTGGCGTCCACCTCGGTGGTGACGGTCCGAACGCTCGTGAGGTTGTTGCCGCCCCCAACGGCGGCGTGCCATCGCCAACCAACAGCGCAGGTCAGCACAAATGTGCCGGTGCTTGGGTTCGTGGCGGTCACGACCACCCGACCTGGTGCGTTCGAGACGCCCGACGCGGCGGTGACGCGCAACGCCACCAGGCCCTGCACTGCGCTCGCGATTGTGGCCAGCAGGCCCGCGTCGGCAAGGTCAAGATCAAGACGCACCTGACCGCCGCCGGCCGCTGTGGGCTTGACGTTCCCCAATGAACTGAGCTCAGGCATGGGCGGCACCGCCCAGCCAGACGCTACTTCCAGCGGCCGACGGCGAATACGGCGGCCAAGCCGGTCTGAGACGAGTGGTTGCCGCCAGAGGGGGTGACCATCTTGACTCGCGCCGCGCTCGACGAGGAGCCGGACCGGAACTCAACCACGTCGTGCGTGGCGCTATAGGACGTCCCCCAGAACGCGGGAGTCGCCGCGAACGACTGCGGGAACGTCCACGACCAGTTGCCGTTGGAGTCTGACGACCAAGCGTGGTCCATCGCCCAACAGATCTGCACGCCGTTAGCGAACCTGATCCACGACCCGTTGGCGTTGCTGCCCGTCTCCTGCCCGTGCTCACTGACGAGCGCGACGACGAGCGGATCGACATCGAGGCGCACCCCGCCAGCGGCAGCGGCGGCCAGGACGTTACCGGCATTAACGAGCTCAGGCACGGTGACCACCGCGCCGAGACCCTACTTCCAGCGACCCACGGCTGCGGCGCTGAACGTCGCCGTCGCGCCTGCTGCGAAGCTGCCGCTGGCCGCGCGGTACTGCAGGGTTGCAGTGTCCACGGCGACGAGGGCGAGCGGCGTGCCGACCACGAACGTGCCCCAACCGCGTAGGTTCGGCGTGACCGCCGGCGGAGCCACGAACGCCTGAGGGAACGTCCACACTGCCTGCAACGTCGTGCTGTTGAGGTACGTGAGGGCGACAGTTGGGCTCCAACACACGAGCAGCCCGTTCTCGAGCTTGGCCCACTCGCCGTTCGCGTTGCTGCCACTCTCTCCCTTGAGCAGCGCCACCAACGCGGGATCGACCTCCAAAGCCACCCCCCCCCCCCCCCCCCGTGAA
>JALOAI010000037.1 GCA_023228945.1 Pigmentiphaga sp.
CGCGCAACACCACGCGCACGCCGGCGCCCTGGATCACGCCATCGCTCACGCTGGGCAGGTCGAGTGCCTGGGTCAGGACCGCTCGGCGCTCGGCACCGACGTCTTCCAGACGGAAACTGCGGCCTTCGAGCTGCGCGGTCAGCTCCTGCGGCGGGCCATCGAACAGGAGCTGCCCTTGGTTCAGCAGCAGCACGCTCTCGCAGCGCTCGGCTTCGTCGAGATAGGCGGTGGACCAGACCACGGCCATGCCTTCATCGGTCAGCGCCTGCACCATGCGCCACAAGTCCTGGCGGCTGACCGGGTCGACACCCACGCCCGGCTCGTCCAGCAGCAGCACCTTCGGCCGCGCCATGAGCGCACAGGCAAGGCCCAGCTTCTGCTTCATGCCGCCGGAGAGCTTGCCGGCCAGGCGTTTGGTGAAGGGTCCGAGCCGCGTGAAGTCCAGCAGCTCGGCAAACAGATCGGCGTTGCGGTCCGCATCCATGCCGCGCAACTGCGCATACAGGCGCATGTTCTCCATCACCGACAGGTCTTCGTACAGGCCAAAGCGTTGCGGCATGTAGCCACTGGCGACATGAATGGCGTCGTTGTCCTTGACCACGTCATAGCCTGCCAAGGTGACGTGGCCGGCGTTAGGCACCAGGAGGCCGGTCAGAATCCGCATCAGCGTCGTCTTGCCAGCGCCGTCGGGGCCGACCAGACCCGTCAGCCGCCCATAGTGGATGCGCGCGCTCAAGCCCCGCAGCGCCTTTACGTCTCCGAAATGCTTGTCCACGTCTTCGATGACGACGGCAGCGTCTTCGCCCGCACCCGCAGGCACGGCGGCGATGGCAGGGCTTGCCTGCATTTCAACGCTCCCCCGCCGGGATGCTGGTGCCGGCTTTCGCATCGACCTCGATCGTCACCGGCATGCCCTGGCGCAAGGCACTGTCGCTGTCGGCTTCGTCGATGACGATGCGCAGACGGTAGACCAGATCCGTGCGCAAATCCGTCGTCTCCACCG
Organism: Pigmentiphaga sp.; assembly: GCA_023228945.1. Taxonomy (GTDB): domain Bacteria; phylum Pseudomonadota; class Gammaproteobacteria; order Burkholderiales; family Burkholderiaceae_B; genus Verticiella. The sequence goes on from JALOAI010000037.1 coordinate 1,004, forward strand.
TCTTGGGGGTGAACTCGGCGCGCGGCGAGATGAAGCCGATCTGGCCGCGATAGACCTTCTCTGATGAATCGCTTTTGACGCGCACCACAGTACCGGGCGCGATGCGCCCCAAGTCCGACTCGCCCACGTAGGCGCGCACGTAAACCGGCTTGTCCAGGCTCAGGCTGTAGACCGCGCTCTGGCTTGCGACCATGCTGCCGGGCTCCCGCACTCGTGCGATGACGGTGCCGCTACTGGGCGCCATCAACTCGGTGTCCGCCAAGGCTGTCGTGGCTTGCGCTGCGGCGGCCTGTGCGACCGCAAGGCGAGCTTCTGCCGCGGCGATGTCTTCCTTGCGAAAACCTTCGGATGCTTGCGACAGGGCCGCCTTCGCCGCTCCGACACCAGCGGCTGCCTGGTCTCGCGCGGTGCGGGCGGCATCGACCGTACGCTGGCTGCTGGCACCCGATGTCAGCAGGCCACTCTGGCGCTTGAAATTCCGCTCGGTCTCGGTGGCGAGCGCCTGTGCCTGCCTGAGTGCCTCGCGCGCCTGGGTGATTTCCTGCGGTCGCAGGCCGCGGCGCAGCTTGGCCAGTTCCGCCTGCGCCACCTGCACCTGGGCCTGCGCTGCCGCAAGGGCCTCCCGATAGGGTTGCGCATCGAGCGCCGCCAGGCGCGCGCCGGCGCTGACGGCATCGCCCTCATCGAAAGCCATTTGCATCACGCGCCCGGGCTGACGGAAGGCCAGTTGCACCTCGCGGATGTCGACGTTGCCGTAGAGGCGCAATGCATCTTGTTGTCCATGGTCGCGCGACAGCCAGAACGCCAGTGCGCCGCCAAGAGCGAGCAAGACGACGGCGGTCACGACCCAACGGGTTTTTCTGGAGAGGAGGTTTGGAGTTGTCATCGATGGGTTTCCGCTGGATAAAGGTGCTCAGTGCTCGCGTGCGACCGGTGCATTCGCCGCTGACCGGCGCCAGGCTATGGCCGCTATGCCTGCCCACACCAACGTGCGCAGCGTCATGGCGACCACCGTGCGCCGCTCCCAGGCGCCACCCAAAGCCACATGCACTCCGAAAGCCAGGAACACGAGTGCGGTCGCCACCGTGATGACAATCGCCAACCACGCGGCCCAGCGCCGGCGCATCCACAAGCCGACGCCGGCGACGATGTAGGCGAGCCCGGCCAGAAAATTGAACCAGAGCACGAAAGGCACATAGTGGCCGGCGGCTTGGCGCGCCGCGCCGTCGACAAACAGAACGGCGCCGCCCTCCCGAAGAGTGAGCAGGCCGAAGCCGATCGCGAGCGGGGAGATCAGCCAGTGCCAGATGCTGCGTTGTGGATGAGTGGTCATCTTCATGGCCTTTACTTGATCGCGGAAACTCCCAAGCCTTCGCCGTCGTCGCGGTGTGCGTGTGCGTTCCGCCGGGCGGTCGGGCTGAGTGTTGAATGACGCGGATTCGCGCTGGAGGCGCAACGCGATCGCATGACCGTGGTGTGCCTCTCGGCCGACCGGGCAACTGCGTGGCGGCAGGATGGAAGGCGTTTCATCGGGTGTGCGTGATGCCACGGAGATAGATGGCAAACACGGCTGGCGCATCACGACGGATGCGACTGACCTTGCCGGCCAACAGCGACTGCATGACCAGTCCCTGGATCGTGCCGATGAACAACACGGCGGCGGCATCTACGTCCAGATCCGCATCCAGGTCGCCTTGGGCCTTGCCTGCCTCCATCAGGCGGCGCAGGCGCTGTTCGTATTGACGGAGCAAGGTCTGCACCATCCGCTTGGCGAGCGTCTCGCCAGAGCGTTGCAGTTCTCCGAACAGCATGCGCGGCACGCCGGGATGCTTGGCCACGAAGTCGATGTGCGTCATGAACATGGCTTCGAGTGCCGCGGCAGGAGACGCGGCGCCCTCGGCCGCCTTGTCCACGCGCACCAGCAGACGCTCACCGACCCAGGTCATCGTTGCCTCCAGGATCGCGTCCTTGGTGGGGAAGTGGCGAAACAGCGCGCCCTGCGTCAAACCCATTCGATCGGCGATGGCCGTGGTCGTGATTTCGGCCGGGTTTTGCTCCGCGGCCAAGTCCACCACCGCTTGCACTGTGGCAGCACGCCGCTCTTCAGCGGACAGATGTTGAGGACGTTCACTCACCAATCAGACCTCTTAAAGTAAGTAATTTATTACTAACTTAGCATGCGAAACACCCGCGTAGCAAGAGGGGGAAAGCAGCTAATCGCTTGGGCAGGGATGGCCCCTGCTTCATCCATGGGCGAAGCGCTGATCCGCGACCCCACGCTCCTGCCTCTTGGTCCGGGCCGTCAGCCAGGCGCCCGCAGTCACGCCGCTCCGTCTTGATGCGCGCGCGCGCCCGGCGCGGGATCACAGCGACGAGGCGATGATCTCGTACCGATAGCCACGCGAGACGGACCGCCTGCGCTTAACGAGCGACCATGATGTCTAGCGCAGCAGCGCCAGCGCCGGATAGGCAATGATCAACGCGACCACCAGGAGATCGACGATGAAGAATGGCGCGACCCCGCGGAAAATGCCGCCCAGGGTGGTGAGGTTGCCCACCACGCTCTTGATGACGAATACGTTCATGCCCACCGGTGGCGTCAACATGCCGATTTCGAGCATCTTCACCAGGAAGACCCCGAAAAACACCAGATTGATCTCGTATTGATTGAGGATGGGCAGGAAAATCGGCAATGTGATCAGCATCGCGCCAAAAGGATCCAGGAACATCCCGAGCACGAGGTAAAGCGCCACGATCAGCAGCACCAACTGCCAGTAGCTCAGCTCCATGGCGTCGACCAGCGACGAGATCGTCATCCCCAGCCCGCTGATCGACAGCAGGCGCGTCAGCATGATCGCGCCCACCCCGATCAGGAACAGCGCGCCGCACGTCATCACGGTGTCGACCAGTGCCTGGTTGACTTTGTCGCGGCCGATCCGGCCGGCCACAAAAGCGTAGACCAACGACAGGAAAGCACCCACGGCCCCGGCTTCGGTGGCGGTAAAGACGCCGCCAAACATACCGCCGAAGGTGGCCAGCATGATCAAGAGCGCCGGCCCGGTGTCGATCAGCGCCTGTTTCAATGAGGGTACATCGGCTGTCTCGAGCCGACGCGGCACCCATGCCGGCTTCAGAGGTGGCCCCGGCTGTTCAGACAGCGTTTTGAGATTTTAAGTGGAACGCTCCGGGCACATCATGCTGCCGTTTTAATCGCAGGCAGCGTCGCGAAGTAGGCCTCATCCGGAGTCTGGTCCGCCAGACTGGAGTGAGGGTGTCTCTGGTTATACAACTGGATGTACGTCCCGATGGACTGCCTGGCCTGGCTGACCGAGTCGTAGGCCTTCAGATACACCTCCTCGTACTTGATGCTGCGCCATACCCGTTCGACAAACACGTTGTCGCGCCAACTGCCCTTGCCATCCATGGATAACCGGATGCCTCGGCTTTGTACCGCTTCAGTGAAGGCGCTGGCTGTGAATTGGCTGCCCTGATCGGTATTGACGATATCAGGCAACCCGTACCGGGTAAAGGCTTCTTCCAAGGCTTGCACGGCATGCACCGCTTCCAGCGTGATGGCCACCCGATGAGCCAGAACCTTGCGACTGGCCCAGTCTACGACTGCAGTCAGATACACAAAGCCCCGAGCCATCGGGATATAGGTCGTGTCCAGCGCCCACACCTGATTGGCCCGATCAATCCGCATATCGCGCAGCAGGTACGGCCAAACCTTGTGCTGGGCGTTGCGCCGGCTCGTGTTGGGCTTGCAATACAGCGCCTTGACGCCCATGCGTTTCATCAGGGTGTCCACGTGCCGTCGGCCGACCTCATGGCCGTCACGGCGCAGTAACCGCGCCAGCATGCGGGCCCCGGCAAACGGAAACTCCAGATGCAGCTCGTCGATCCGGCGCATCAACACCAGATCTCTATCGCTCACGGGCCGGGCCAGGTAATACACACTCGATCGAGCAATCCCCACCAGTTTGGCCTGGCGTGACACCGGCAGTGCATGGCTACGGTCTATCATCGCTTTGCGCTCAGCAATCCCGCCTTGGTGAGCGCGCTTTCTAAAAAATCATTCTCCAGTGTGAGCTGGCCGATCTTGGCATGCAGCACCTTCAGATCGACCGGCGGCTCGCTGCTGGCCTGTCCGGCCGACCCGAATACGTCCGCCGCCTTCTCCTGCAACTGCCGCTTCCATTCCGTGATCTGGTTCGGATGCACATCGAACTGCTGAGCCAATTCGCCCAGGGTTCGATCCCCCTTGACCGCCGCCAAGGCCACCTTGGCCTTGAACGCTGCTGAGTGTGTGCGTCTCGTTCTCTTGGTCATCTCTCTGGTTCCTTTACCGGCATTATCGCCGAATCAGGCCCTGAGCTCTCCACTTATCAGACAGTCTGAATTTCCGCCGCCACCTCTCTTCAGCCACGCCAGCACCAAAAAAATCAGCACATAGGCCGCGGCGCTTAGCAGGCCTATGATCACGCCGCTGATGAAGAGCTCGACGATCGACACCTGCGCGATGACACCGTAGAGAATCATCAGGATGCTGGGAGGTATCAACGCACCCAGCGTCCCTCCCGCCGCGATCGCGCCGCAGGCGAGGTTGCGGTTGTAGCCCGGGGCAACCATTTCGGGGATGGCGATCCGGCCCATCGCCGCCGCGCAGGCCACGCTCGAACCGCACATCGAGGCGAAAGCGGTGCAGGCGAAGGTGCTGGATATAGCCAGGCTGCCGGGCAGCCGATGCAGCAGCGCCTTGGCGAGGTTGAAGAGGTCCGAGGTGATTCCCGAATAAAACCCGATGTACCCCATCAGCACGAACATGGGCACCGAAGTGAGCGTCCAGTTGGAGACGAACTCGTAAGGCACCGATTTCAGGACGCCCCAAGCCGGGTTCCAGCCCCGGGCGCCCCAGACGCCCAGAAACGACACACCGATGAGGGACAGGGCAACGGGAATCCGCAAGGCAAGCAAAAACAGCAAGCCGACAACGCTGAGCGCTCCGATCGCGGCAGCAGTCATTTTTCAATCCTTGACGAAATGGGAATCCGTGGCCGGGTGCAAAGAGACGAGCCGGAGCAGAACGATGGCCGCCGCCAGGGCAAACGATAAGGGCAGCATGAAGTACGCCGGCCAGGTCATCAGGGCATAGGTGGATGTCAGTACATATGCCTGAATCTCCCACTTCTCGATGGCGTAGTGATAGCTGGCGACCGCGAGCAGGACATACACCGCAATGCTTGCCACCGCGACGACGACATCGAGGACCCTATTGGCCTTCTTGCCGACCATATTATTGATCAGATCCATCGAAATCATGCCGCCCGTTCTTTCCAGGCGCATCAGCGGAAAATAGGAAATGGCGATGATCAGGTAAGCCGTGATGATTTCCACACTGCCCGGAATGTAGGAACCAAATCGTCGAAAAACGATTTCGAGCACGATGATCAGCATTGCCAGAAAGGTGGCGGTGGTGGCCAATGCCATCGCCACCTTCTCCAACCCGGAAAGAACGCGCGCAATTGCCATGATGAGTCTCCAGGCCGGGCAAAATGGGGTTCACTTCGCCCGACCTCTTGTGCGAGGAAGAACTCCAGCCTTTCGGCCGGAGCTTCTCCGCCACCGTTCAGGGGAGCCTGCGGCTCCGACCGGTTTAGCCCTGCTTACCTCGCCGTGAACGACAAGGCTTGCGCTTAGGCGCGAGGTCAGTTGCCGAACTTCGACAGGTCCCTGCCCGACCACAGCTCGTCGTAGATGATTTCTCCGATTTGGTCGGAGTCGTTGCCCTTGCCTGCCAGCAGCTCGGTCCATTTCGCCACCAGCTCCTGGTAGCGCTGGATCTTGGCCTCGGGCTCCTTGACGCGATAGCGGCTGCGGCCGATCTCCGCCACCGTGGCCATATCGCTTTGCGCGAAGGTCCGGTTGGCTTCGATCAGGTCCTCGGCCGGCACCACCACTTCCAGGCCGCGGGCCTTGCCTTCCTCTATGCCGCGTTCGCCCAGCGCCGCGTTGGAAGGGGCATATTCCGCCGAAGCGATGGTTGCCGCCTTGACGAAGGCCGCGCGCTGTTCGGGCGTCATGCCTTGCCAAACATCCCGGCGAAGAACGAAGCCCATGGCGGCCTGGAAGGTACCGATAGGCATGGGAGTGACGTATTTCACCACCTCACCCAGACGGGCGCCGATCAGCGCGGCCGGCGGGTTGAGCGTACCGTCGAGCAGGCCGTTGGAAATGGCCTCGTACTGTTCGGTGGTGGACATCTGTACCGGCACCGCGCCAAGCTCGGTGGCCCAGCGCGAGAACGGCGAACCGCCCGAACGCAGGCGCAGGCCTTCAAGATCTGCCTTGGTGCGCACCGGCTTTGTGCTGAGGATGTAGTACGGCTGTGTGGCCAGGCTGCCTGTGTACACCAGGCCCAGGCGCTTGAACTCGGCCATGCACTCAGCGCACTCCAACATGTATTCGGTGGTGGCGGCGCCCATCACATGCCCGTCGCTGCCCAGCGCTGCCAGTTCTGAGATGAATACCGTATTGGGAAACTCCGCCGGGGTATACAGCGACAGAACCTGGGCGACATCGATCATGTAGCTTTTCAGCGCTTCGAGGGCGTTGGAAAGGTTGACGACCTCCATGCCCAATTCACGGGTTTTGTAATCGCCCTTGGTGACCTCAGGCAACAAGGTGGCGAACTTGGCGTACGGCGCGAAGGCTTCGTGGCTGGGCGGTACGCCGGGCGCCACCGTGATTTCCTTGGCGGCAAGCGCCGAGGTCGACAGCCCAAGCCCCAGCAACATCGACAGTGCCAATTTGGACAGATCGGGATAATGCATGTTGAACCTCCTCGGGGATACGAAAACCCACCGGAAACCCACGTTTCCACTGGGAAAGTTCAGACTCGGGGATCAGCAATGGCGCCCGGGAAGAACTAGGATCTCGGTTCGTCTCCGGTGCGCCCAAAAGGCAGAAGCCGCTGCTCATAAACGACTTGCGCGCGATCAGCGGATCTCCTCTACGTTCAACTCGGTGGCGGCGACTTTTTTCAGTTCGACTTTGTCGACCTTGCCGGAAGGCAATTGCGGCAGCGTGGATGCCACCACAATGCGCTTGGGGACTTTGTAGTTGGCCATGCGGGTACGGCACCATTCACGCAAGGCATCGCCAGTGGGTGGCGCGATGCTCTCGGTGGTAGGCAGCACATAAGCCAGGCCAACTTCGGCATACAGTGGATGCGGCAGGCTGATCACGGCCGCCAGCCCCACTGCGGGATGCTCCTCCAGCACCGCTTCGATCTCTCTCGGATAGATGTTGTAGCCACCCCACTTGAACATCTCCGACATGCGGCTGACGAAGCGCACATAACCCCGCTCGCCGACCTCGGCGATATCGCCGGTTCTAAAGTAGCCATCGGCGGTGAAGGCAGCAGCGGTGGCTTCAGGTCGATTGAAGTACTCGAGCATGCAGCGCGAACGCTCGACCTGGATCTCGCCCTGTTCGCCCGGCTGGGCCAACCGCCCTTCTGCGGTCATGATGCGGATCTCATCGGCATAGATGGCATGGCCGATCGTTGTCGCGAGAGTCTCCAGGCTGTCGCCATCGGGATAGGTGCAAGTTACGCCGCCGCAGCACTCGGTAAGCCCGTAGATCGGGCTGTACTTCCAGCCGAGACCATCGATGCGGCGCAGCAGCTCCACGGGCATTCTTGTTATAGCCGCGGCCACGCTCCATCATTCCGTGATTGGGCAGCACCGCTCCTTTCGGATTGCCCGATGATCCCGAGGTATACACGATAACCGCCGCATCGAACCTCCGATCGCGGCCGGATTCCATCTCGAACGGCTCGCGTCCGGTCACCGCCTTGAGTTCGCTGAAGCGCTTGCCGGGCGTGGCGCCGTCGTCAAGGCAAATGATGTCCGTCAGGCAGGGGTTCCGCTCCCGCAAGGCTTCGACGTCTTCCAGGTAGGAACGCCCCTCAAACCCGGAAATGTGGAACAGGAGCGAAGGTTGCGCGTCCTCGATCACGTACTGGAACTCGCGAAGGCGATACTGGGGGTTCAGGCAAACCCAAATCGCCCCGACCATATTCATCGCGATCAACAACACCACGGAGTCGACTCGCGGCGTCGTCAGAATCGCAATCCGGTCGCCCCGCTCGACACCGAGATCACGCAGAATCGCGGCGTAGTGGCTGGCGCGATCCGCGAGCTCGGCATAGGTGCAGCTCGCCTCCGGCGACTTTAGCGCCACCCGGTTGCCGATGGTTCTGGCAAACTCCAGCACGCACTCAGCGTAGCTATTGGCATTGGAATACTGTTGCATCATTCCCTTTCTGGCTCTCGATATTTCGGTACATTCCTGCGCGGCGCTCAGTCCGCCCTGGCGATCACGTAGGCCGCCAGCATCTGTTCACTATCGGCATAACCGCCGATCTCGTCGAACACATTGGCGATGGCATTGACGCCTTTATTGATGAAGCCCACCGCTTCCGCCGGCTTGTCGGCCACCCGCCCGGCCCATGCCAGGGCGGTTTCCACGGCTTTTCGGTGAGGCACCAGCTCGTCGCCCAGCCCCCACATCACCGCCTTCTCCGCCGGCACCCTTTCAGCCATCAGAATCGGGCGCTTGGTGCGCGAGGGGCCGATGAGGCGAACCAGTTTCGGGACGCTGCGCCAGCCATACGCCACTTTGAGCTCCAGCTCCGGCACGTAGACGAAGCTGGTTTCGGCCATGACGCGCATGTCGCAAGCCATGGCAAGCGTCAAACCGCCGCCGACGACCGCTCCTTCGATCGCAGCTATGGTGACCTGCGGCAATTCGCCCCACAGCCTGACCATCTCGTGCCCATGATTGACCGAGTCGAGGAACCTGGAAGGCTCGCCGGGATCGACGAAAATCTCCTGGTCGTTTTTGTCGGCATGAGCTTCCCCCGAAATTTCGCCTTCCACGAGGTCGCGTATAAACTCGACGTAAAGGAAGGAATCGAGCATGTTCAAGGTACCGAAACAGGTGTACACGGCGGAGTTCAAGCTAGCCGCTGTGCAACGAGTGAGTGATGGACAAGGCATGGCGCTGGTGGCGCGCGAGTTGGGCCTTTCAGAGCAAACGCTGCGTAACTGGGTGAAGGCTGGGGAAGCTGGCAAGCTCAACCTCAAGGCGGGCAAGCCGGTGACCCCGGAGCAGATGGAGCTATCACGCCTGCGAGCGGAGAACACACGCTTGCAGATGGAGCTTGCGATTGCAAAAAAAGCGGCAGCATACTTCGCGAAGGACCTGCTGTGAGGTATGCGTGGATTGCCCAGCAGGTCAGGCAGTATCCGCTGTTGTCGCTGTGTGATGCGCTGTCGGTCAGTGTGAATGGCTATCGTGCGTGGAAGCGTGGCGGCACACCGAGCAGGAAGCGATTGACGGACACGCAGTTGCTGACGGTGATTCGCACGGTGCATGCCCAGGTCAAGGGTGCCTACGGTTCGCCGCGCATGACGCGGGAGATCCGTGATCGGGGCTATCCGGCCAGCAAGGCACGTGTGGAGCGAGTGATGCGTGAGCATGGCATCCGGGCGCGTCACAAGCGCCGCTACAAAGCGACGACCGACTCGAAGCACACGCTGCCGGTTGCCGCTAATGTGCTGAACCGGGAGTTCACTCCTGCCGGGCCGAATCAGGTGTTCAGTGCGGATATCACGTACATCAGGACCGACGAGGGCTGGCTGTACCTGGCCGTCGTGCTGGATCTGTTCAACAGGGAAGTGGTGGGTTGGTCGATAAAACCGCGTATGACCGCCGACCTGGTAACAGATGCACTGACGATGGTTTGGTTCCGGCGCCGGCCGGCGCCAGGGGCGCTGTTCCACTCGGATCGTGGCAGTCAGTACGCCAGTCATGAGTGCCAGCGCCAACTGGCCGCCTACGGGATGCGCAGCTCCATGAGCCGCAAGGGAAACTGCTGGGACAACGCGCCCACGGAAAGCTTCTTCAACAGTTTGAAGAATGAACGGGTTCATGCCACGCGCTACCGAACGCATCAGGAGGCGAAGGCGGATCTGTTCGAATACATGGAAGTGTTTTACAACCGCAGCCGTCGCCATTCGTCGTTGGGCTTGCTCTCCCCCGAGCAGTTCCTTCGAGACTGGATCAAGGCTCACCAGATGGACAGGCTGGCTGCATAACTCGGGACCATTGGAAGGCGAAAAACCGAGGGAAGGTCACTTGCCGCTGACGCGGCGGCGCTGCCCCCCAAGGGTTTTTTTGCGCTTGGGGCGGCCCGACGGTAAAAAAACCGCACCAGCCGGCAAGGCCGAGTGCGGTTCTTGATGCTACGGCGTCACACGCAAGCGCGGCGCCGGAATGTGGCACAACTTATTCGGCGTCGCCCTCGTCGGCCACCACAGGCTCGGGGCGATCCACGAACTCCATGAAAGCCATGGGCGCGTTGTCGCCCTGGCGGAAGCCCATCTTGAGCACGCGGGTGTAGCCGCCGGGACGGGCCTGGTAGCGGGGGCCGATCTCGTTGAACAGCTTGAGCACGGCGTCGCGGTCGCGCAGGCGGGCAAAGGCCAGGCGGTGGTTGGCGACGGTGGGCTCTTTGGCCAGCGTGACGAGCGGCTCGATGACGCGGCGGAGTTCCTTGGCCTTGGGCAGCGTGGTCTTGATCGCCTCGTGGGTGATCAGGGACACGGCCATGTTGCGGAACATGGCCAGGCGATGGCTGCTGGTACGGTTGAGTTTACGAAGACCGTGACGGTGACGCATGATGATTTCCTTGTTGAATCTTATGGGGCGGCAAGGCCGCCCGGATGAACCGGCTCTTCTATCGTCCCCGAACATTCGGGGTCGCGGGCCGATGAAAACGAAACGCGAAATTATACCGGGATTTCAGGGCGCCAATGGCGCCTTTTGGAATCAGACAAGCCGCGCAAGCCCCGCCTTTGGGGAGGAGCTAAACGCGGCTACGCCGGATCAGGGGCGCTCGAGGCCCAGCGGCGGCCAGTTGTCGAGCTTCATGCCCAGGGTGAGGCCGCGCGCGGCGAGCACTTCCTTGATTTCGTTGAGCGACTTGCGACCCAGGTTGGGGGTTTTGAGCAGTTCGTTCTCGGTGCGCTGGATGAGGTCGCCGATGTAGTAGATGTTCTCGGCCTTGAGGCAGTTGGCCGAACGCACGGTGAGCTCGAGGTCGTCGACCGGACGCAGCAGGATGGGATCGATCTGGGGGGATCCGCGGCTGGGCAGGTCGGCGGCTTCGGCCGAGCCCTCGAGGGCGGCGAAGATCGACAGCTGGTCCATCAGGATGCGGGCGGACTGGCGCACGGCTTCTTCGGGGGCGATGACACCGTTGGTTTCGACGTCGAGCACCAGGCGGTCGAGGTCGGTGCGCTGTTCCACGCGGGCGCTTTCCACCGCGTAGCTCACGCGCAGCACCGGGCTGAACGAAGCGTCGAGCACGATCCGGCCGATGGTGCGCGAGTGATCCTCGGCAAAGCCGCGCAGGTTGCCCGGCACGTAGCCGCGGCCTTTCTCGACCTTGATCTGCATCTCGAGCTTGCCGCCTTCGGTGAGGTGGGCAAGCACGTGATCGGGGTTCACGATCTCGACGTCGTGCGGCAGTTCAATATCGGCGGCGGTGACCACGCCGGCGCCGTTCTTGCGCAGCGACAGGGTGACTTCTTCGCGGCCATGCAGCTTGAACACGACGCCCTTGAGGTTGAGCATCATGTCGACCACGTCTTCCTGGACACCGTCAACGGTGGAGTACTCGTGCAGCACGCCGGTGATCTGGACTTCGGTGGGCGCATAGCCGGACATCGACGACAACAGGATGCGACGCAGCGCATTGCCGAGGGTGTGGCCGTAGCCGCGCTCGAAGGGCTCCATGATCACGCGCGAGTGATGCGGACCGACGTTCTCGACATCGACGCTGCGCGGCTTGAGGAAGGGGGCGTTTGCCATGCGATGGGTTCCTTTTCAATACCCTCGGTTCGTTACACCGATAAGGCTGATGGAATGGTGGTACATCATCGGCGGAATGCCGAGATGGACAAAACGGCGGCGAACCCCCTTGACTTGGGGGTTTGCCGCCGGCGTAGCGATGGAATTAGCGCGAGTAGAGCTCGACGACCATCGATTCGTTGACGTCGCGCGCGACGTCGGCGCGGTCGGGAGCCTGCTTGAACACGCCCGACAGCTTGTTGGCGTCGACCTCGACCCAGGGAGGAATGCCCTGGCTGGTGGCCAGTTGCAGCGCTTCCTGGATACGGCCTTGCTTGCGGGCTTTTTCGCGGATGGTCACGACGTCACCCGGCTTGAGGATGATCGACGGGATATCGGCGGTATGGCCGTTGAGCTCGACGGCGCGGTGGTTCACCAGCTGGCGAGCCTCGGCGCGGGTGGAGCCGAAGCCCATCCGGTAGACGACGTTGTCCAGGCGCGACTCGAGCAGCTGGATGAGGGTTTCGCCGGTATTGCCGCGACGGCGCTCGGCCTCGGTGAAATACTTGCGGAACTGCTTCTCCATCATGCCGTACATGCGCTTGAGCTTTTGCTTCTCGCGCAGTTGCAGGCCGTAGTCGGAGGTACGGGCGCCCGAAGTGCGACCGTGCTGACCCGGCTTGCTATCGAGCTTGCACTTGGAATCCAGCGAGCGGCGGGCGCTCTTCAGGAAGAGATCGGTACCCTCGCGACGCGAGAGCTTGCATTTGGGGCCAATGTAACGTGCCACGATGTGTTCCCCTTAGATGCGACGACGCTTGGGCGGCCGGCAGCCGTTGTGCGGCACCGGTGTGATATCGGAAATGCTGGTGATCTTGATGCCCAGCGCGTTGAGCGCGCGCACCGAGGACTCACGGCCGGGGCCGGGGCCTTTGATCCGCACTTCGAGGTTCTTGATGCCGTACTCGAGGGCGACGCGGCCAGCCGACTCGGACGCCACCTGGGCGGCGAACGGCGTGGACTTGCGCGAGCCCTTGAAACCGGCACCACCCGAGGTCGCCCACGACAGGGTGTTGCCCTGGCGATCGGTGATCGTGATGATGGTGTTGTTGAACGACGCATGCACGTGGGCGATGCCGTCGGACACGTTCTTTTTGACCTTCTTGCGCACACGCGAAGCGGCGCTGCTTTGTGCTTTTGCCATGGTGAGCTAGTCCTGTTATTTCTTCAGCGCGATACCGGCGCGACGCGGACCCTTGCGGGTGCGGGCGTTGGTACGGGTACGCTGACCCCGCACCGGCAGACCGCGCTTGTGGCGCAGCCCACGGTACGTGCCGAGATCGATGAGGCGCTTGATCGACAGCTGCACTTCGCGGCGCAGGTCGCCTTCGACGGTGAGCAGGCCAATCTGCTCGCGAATGCGCTCGAGTTCGGCGTCGTTGAGGTCTTTGACCTTTTTATCGACAGCCACACCGGCGGCTTCGCAGATTTTGCGGGCGCGGGTACGGCCGATGCCGAAAATCGCAGTCAGCCCGATCTCGGTGTGCTGATGCGGGGGAATGTTGATGCCAGCAATACGGGCCATAATGTTTCCTTAATAGTCGTTTTGCTGAATCAACCCTGACGCTGCTTATGGCGCGGGTCTGTACAAATCACCCGCACCACGCCGTGGCGCTTGATGATCTTGCAATGGCGGCAAATGCGCTTTACAGATGCCATGACTTTCATGGTTGACTCCTAATAATCCGCACGGCTTATTTCGTACGAAACACGATACGTGCGCGAGTAAGGTCGTATGGAGTGAGTTCCACCGTCACCTTGTCGCCCGGAAGGATCCGGATGTAGTTCATTCTCATCTTGCCAGAGATGTGGCCCAGAACCACGTGGCCATTTTCCAGTTTGACGCGAAAGTTTGCATTGGGGAGGTTCTCGAGAACCTCCCCCTGCATCTGAATGACGTCGTCTTTTGCCATGATGGGTCAAATTAACGCACCGGCAGGTTCATGCCCTTGAAATTGGCTTTCTTGAGCAGGGAGTCGTACTGATGGGACATGATGTACGACTGCACTTGAGCCATGAAGTCCATCGTGACCACAACGATGATCAGCAAAGACGTACCGCCAAAATAAAACGGAACGTTCCAGCGCAGGACCAGGAATTCGGGCAGCAAGCACACCAGGGTGATGTAGATGGCGCCCGCCAGCGTCAGCCGGGAGAGGATCCTGTCGATGTAACGCGCGGTTTGCTCGCCCGGACGAATGCCCGGGATGAACGCACCGCTCTTTTTGAGGTTGTCGGCCGTTTCGCGGCTGTTGAACACCAGCGCCGTATAGAAGAACGTGAAGAACACGATCGCCAACGCATACAGCGTGATGTACAAGGGTTGCCCGGGCGACAGCGCGGCCGCGATGTCGCGCATCCAGAGCATGCTCTCGCCAGTGGCGAACCAACTGGTGAGCGTAGCCGGGAACAGGATGATGGACGACGCGAAAATCGGCGGAATCACCCCGGACATATTGAGCTTGAGCGGCAGGTGCGAGCTTTGCCCGCCATACAGCTTGTTGCCCACTTGTCGCTTGGCATAGTTGACCGTGATGCGGCGCTGCCCACGCTCGACGAAAACGACGAATGCGGTGACCAGAACCACCAGCACAACGATGACCAGCGCTGAAAGAACCGCCATGGCGCCCGTGCGCACCAGCTCGAACAATCCCGCCAGCGCGGAGGGCAGGCCCGCCACGATACCGGCAAAGATGATGATCGAGATGCCGTTGCCCAGCCCACGCTCGGTAATCTGCTCGCCCAGCCACATGAGGAACATGGTGCCGGTGACCAGCGAGATGACCGTGGTAACGCGGAACAACATGCCCGGATCGATGACGAGGCCGGGCTGCGACTCGAGGGCCACCGAGATACCCACCGCCTGGAACAGGGCAAGAACCAGGGTTCCGTAGCGGGTGTACTGGGTGATCTTGCGCCGCCCCGCTTCGCCTTCTTTCTTGATGGCTTCGAGGGACGGCACGATGACCGTGAGCAGCTGCATGATGATCGACGCCGAAATATACGGCATGATCCCCAGCGCCAGGATCGAGAAGCGCGACAGCGCGCCTCCCGAGAACATGTTGAACAGGCCGAGAATGCCGCCCTGGTTCTGCTGGAACAGCATGGAAAGCTGATCCGGGTCGATTCCCGGCACGGGAATGTGCGTACCGAGCCGGTAGACGACCAGCGCCATGACCAGAAACACCAGGCGGCGCTTCAGGTCGCTGTAGCGGCCCCCGGCCTTGCCCAACGTATTCGCAGTTGCCAAAGTGATCCCCGTGCGCCTTTTAAGCGTTGGCGGCGTTCAGGCTACCGCCCGCGGCCTCGATCGCGGCGCGAGCGCCGGCCGTGGCCGAAATGCCATTGAGCACTACCTTGCGGGTGAGCTCGCCCGACTTGATGACCTTGGCGTAGCGCACCTGCTGGCCAACGACACCCGCTTGCTTCAGCACCTGCACGTCGATTTCGTCGACGGGCAGCTTCTGGAGCTCGGACAGGCGAACCTCGGCATAGAGGTGGCGACCCAGGGACTTGAAGCCGCGCTTGGGCAGACGGCGCTGCAGCGGCATCTGGCCGCCTTCGAAGCCGACCTTGTGGAAGCCGCCGGAACGCGACTTCTGGCCCTTGTGGCCACGGCCAGCGGTCTTGCCCAGGCCGGAGCCGATGCCACGGCCCACGCGGCGGCGCTCGCGGCGCGAGCCTGCGGCGGGCTCGAGGGTATTGAGTTGAGTGATGTTATCCATGGCTATTCCTTCAGGCTTCCGAGACGGAGACCAGATAGGCCACCTTGCGGATCATGCCGCGGACCTCGGGCGTGTCGACCAGCACCTTGGTGCTGCGAATGCGACGCAGGCCCAGGCCGCGCACGGTAGCGCGGTGCGATTCGGGCGTGCCGATGGGCGAACGGACCAGCGTCACCTTGACCTGTTTTTGAGTGGTCATGTGTTACCCCAGAATCTCTTCGACCGTTTTGCCACGCTTGGCGGCGATTTCGGACGGAGTGGACGAGGCGCGCAGTCCGTTGAGGGTTGCACGCACCAGGTTGTAGGGATTGGTGGAGCCCAGGCTCTTGGCCACCACGTTGCGCACGCCCATGACGTCGAAGATGGCGCGCATCGGGCCGCCGGCGATCACGCCGGTACCTTCGGCGGCGGGCGAGATCAGCACCTTGGAGGCGCCGTGCTTGCCGACCACCGCGTGGTGCAGGGTGCCGTTCTTGAGGGCAACCTTGACCATGCCGCGACGAGCTTGTTCCATCGCCTTCTGGACGGCCACCGGCACTTCGCGGGCCTTGCCCTTGCCCATGCCGATCCGGCCATCGCCGTCGCCCACCACGCTCAGCGCCGCGAAGCTCATGGTGCGACCACCCTTCACGACCTTGCTGACGCGGTTGACCGCGATCATTTTTTCACGGAAGCCGTCATCGCGCTCTTCGGCGTTGGCGTTCCTGCCTTGCATCTTGGCCATTGTGATCCTCGCTTAGAACTTCAGGCCGGCTTCGCGCGCGGCTTCCGCCAACGCCTTCACACGACCGTGATAGCGGAAACCGGAGCGATCGAACGCCACCGACTCGATACCCGCGGCGCGGGCCTTTTCGGCCACGCGCTTGCCCACCAGGGTAGCGGCGGCGATATTGCCGCCCTTGCCCACCTGGTCGGCGAGCTGCTGGCGCACCTCGGGCTCCAGTGTGGAAGCGCTGGCGACGACGACGTTGCCGGCGGGGCCAATGATATTGGCATAAATGTGCGAGTTGGAGCGATGCACCGACAGGCGATGCATCTCCAGCTCGTGGATCTTGCGCCGGGCGGGAACCGCGCGACGCAAACGGGATTGTTTTTTGTCCATGATTCGTCCTTGCGCCCTTTACTTCTTCTTGGTCTCTTTGATGATGACCCGCTCGTTGGCGTAACGCACACCCTTGCCCTTGTAGGGCTCGGGCGGACGATAGGCACGGATCTCGGCGGCAACCTGGCCGATCACCTGCTTGTCGGCGCCTTTGAGCACGATTTCGGTTTGCGTGGGGCACTCGACCTTCACGCCGGCCGGCATCTGGTGCACGACGTCGTGCGAGAAACCGAGCTGGAGCTTGACGGCGTCGCCCTGCGCCTGGGCGCGATAACCCACGCCAACCAGGTTGAGCTTGCGCTCGAAGCCCTTGCTGACGCCGGTGACCATGTTGTTGACGAGCGAACGCAGCGTGCCGGACATCGCGCTCGCGTGGCGGGAATCGTTGGCCGCCGCGAAGTTCAGCTTGCCGCCGTCTTCGGTGATGGTGACCGTGCCGTCGAGCGGCTGCACCAGCGTACCCAGGGGACCTTTGACGGTGATCTGGTTGGCGGCGAAGCTGGCCTCGACGCCCTTGGGCAGTTCAACGGGATACTTGGCAATACGTGACATGTCTGGACTCCTTTACGCCACGTAGCAGAGGACTTCGCCACCCACGCCATCGGCGCGGGCACGGCGGTCCGTCATCACGCCACGCGGGGTGGAGACGATCGCCACGCCCAGGCCGTTCATGACCTGGGGAATGGCGCTGCGGCCCTTGTAGATACGCAGGCCGGGGCGCGAAACGCGTTCGATGCGCTCGATGACCGGGCGGCCGGCGTAGTATTTGAGGGAGATCTCAAGCACCGGCTTGGCGCCGTTGGCCTGGACCTGAAAATCTTCGATGTAGCCTTCGTCCTTGAGCACGGTGGCAATGGCCACCTTCAGCTTTGAGGAGGGCATGCTGACCGTCGCCTTTTCCACTTGCTGGGCGTTACGGATGCGAGTCAGCATATCGGCGATGGGATCGCTCATGCTCATAATGAATCTCCTACCAGCTGGCCTTGGTCATGCCGGGAACCTCGCCGCGCATTGCCATCTCGCGCAGTTTGATACGACCGACACCGAATTTGCTGAACACGCCACGCGGACGCCCGGTGATCGCGCAGCGGTTGCGCTGGCGAGTGGGGTTGGCATTGCGCGGCAGTTGCTGCAGCTTGAGGCGAGCTTCGTAGCGTTCTTCGTCCGACTTGGAGGTGTCGTCGATGATGGCCTTCAGGGCATTGCGCTTGTTGGCGAACTTGTTGGCCAGCTTAACGCGCTTGACTTCGCGATTGATGAGTGAAAGTTTAGCCACGTCATCACCCCTTAATTACGGAACGGGAAGCTGAACGCGCTCAGCAAGGCGCGGGCTTCGTCATCGGTCTTGGCGGTGGTGGTAATGCTGATGTTCATGCCACGCAACGCATCGATCTTGTCGTACTCGATCTCGGGGAAGATGATCTGCTCTTTGATCCCCATGTTGAAATTGCCCCGGCCATCGAAGGCCTTGGGCGAAATTCCGCGAAAGTCGCGCACGCGCGGCAGGGCCACGGCGATGAGGCGATCGAGGAATTCATACATGCGGCGGCCACGCAGGGTGACCATGCAGCCGATCGGGTAGTCTTCGCGGATCTTGAAGCCGGCGATGGCCTTGCGGGTCTTGGTGACCACGGGCTTCTGGCCGGAGATCTTGGTGAGGTCGCCCACGGCGTGCTCGATGACCTTTTTATCGGCCACGGCTTCGGACACACCCATGTTGAGGGTGATCTTGGTGATGCGCGGGACTTCCATCACGCTTTTGTAGTCGAACTTTTCGGTGAGCTGCTTTGCCACCGTGCTGCGATAGAACTCTTGCAAACGAGCCATTGCTTACCCCTTACGCTTTCGCGCCAACGGCCTGACCATTGGAGCGGAAAATGCGCACTTTCTTGCCGTCTTGCTCGGTAAAACCGACGCGGTCGGCCTTGCCGGTGGCGGGATTGAAAATGGCAACGTTGGACACATGGATGGGCATGGTTTTGTCGACGATGCCGCCCATTTCGTTACGCATGGGATTGGGCTTGACGTGCTTTTTGACGACGTTGACACCCTCGACCAGGACGTACTCGGCGCTGATGCGCTGCAGTACGACACCGCGGCGCTTGCGATCCTTGCCGGTCAGGACGATGACCTCGTCGCCTTTGCGAATCTTGTTCATGGCCGGCTCCTTAGAGGACTTCAGGGGCGAGCGACACGATCTTCATGAACTTCTCGGTACGCAGTTCGCGCGTGACCGGTCCGAAGATACGAGTGCCGATGGGTTCGAGCTTGGCGTTGAGCAGCACGGCCGCATTGCCGCCAAAACGGATCAGCGAGCCATCCTTGCGGCGCACGCCCTTGGCGGTACGCACGACGACGGCGTTGTAGATCTCGCCTTTTTTGACGCGCCCGCGGGGCGCGGCGTCTTTGACGGTGACCTTGATGATGTCGCCGATGCCGGCGTAACGACGCTTGGAGCCGCCCAACACCTTGATGCACATGACATGACGCGCACCCGTGTTATCGGCCACGTCCAGCGTGGTCTGCATTTGAATCATGATTTAACCTTATCCAACTTGAGCCGCACGGCAGACTGCTGGGTAGCACACTGCTGGCGATCAGTTTTGGCCCCGTTCGGCCCGCCTGCCACCATCCGGACGCTGCCGGCAGCAAACAGCCTGGCCTGGGAAGAAATCCGGCGTGCAGGCACGATGGCCTTCGGCCACCCCGCCCTGCCCACCAGACAGGACTTTTTTCCTTACTTCAAGGGCATCCGAACCTTGCAGCACGCCCACACCCGAAAATCAAGGCATGAATCCATGCGGCGCGGCCAAAGAGCCATTAAAGGAAAGCTATAGAGTATACCCGGCTTGAATCAAGCACACAAGCTTTATACAAGCCAAAGGGCAAAAACCCCACACGTCGGCGCCATACTGGCACCGGGTGCGGGGCTTGAGAGAACCGTGCGGCCGGGCTGGGATGCCCGGCCTGGCGCTCAGATGATGCGCACGGCCTCGATCAGGCGCGTCACCGCCCACGCCTTGCTGCGCGAGATCGGACGGCCTTCGGCGATCTCGACGGTATCGCCTTCGTTGTACTGGTTGTTTTCGTCGTGGGCCTTGTATTTCGCCGACCGCATGACGATCTTGCCGTACAACGGATGCTTGACACGACGCTCGACGCGGACGACGACCGTCTTGTCCATCTTGTTGGAAACGACCTTGCCGATCAGCGTGCGCTGACGCTTGGCCGGGGCCTGGACTTGTTCGGTGGTGCTCATGCTAGACCCCCTGCCTTCTGGCGCATGACGGTGCGCACGCGCGCGATGTCGCGGCGCACCTTGCCCAGCTGGCTGGTGTTGGAAAGCTGCTGGGTGGCCACCTGCATACGCAGGCTGAACTGGGCCTTCAGCAGGCTCTCGAGCTCTTTCTTGAGCTCGGCGGTATCCTTGCTACGGAGTTCGCTCGCTTTCATATGGATTCCTGTTGCGCCTTCAGGCGCCGACGTGACGCGTGACGAACACGGTCGAGATCGGGAGCTTGGCGGCGGCCAGGCGGAACGCCTCGCGAGCCATCTCTTCGCTGACCCCTTCCATTTCGTAGAGCACCTTGCCGGGCTGGATCTCGGCGACCCAGAACTCAGGGTTGCCCTTGCCGTTACCCATCCGGACTTCGGCGGGCTTTTGCGAAATGGGCTTGTCGGGGAAGATACGGATCCAGATCCGGCCGCCACGCTTGATGTGACGGTTGATGGCGCGACGAGCGGCTTCGATCTGGCGCGCCGTGAGGCGGCCACGACCGGTAGCCTTCAGGCCGAATTCGCCAAACGATACGTTGGCACCGCGCGTGGCCAGGCCCGTGTTACGGCCCTTATGCTCTTTGCGGTATTTTCTGCGTGCTGGCTGCAGCATGCTTATTCTCCGTCTTTGCCAGCCGCGGCGGCGTCTGCGCCAGCCGGCTTGCTATCGGTTCTACGGGCACCACCGCCACCACGGCCGGGGCGGCCCGGACGGCCACCCGGACGATCGCCACGAGGCGCGCGGCGCGGACGGCGCTCTTCTTCGCGCGGGGTCTCGGCAACCAGGTCGGCGCCATTCAGGCTGTCGCCCTTATAGACCCAAACCTTGATGCCGATGATGCCGTACGTGGTGTGCGCTTCGGAGGTGCCGTACTCGATGTTGGCGCGCAGGGTGTGCAGCGGCACACGGCCTTCACGGTACCATTCGGTACGAGCGATTTCGATGCCGTTGAGGCGGCCCGAGCTCATGATCTTGATGCCCTGGGCGCCCAGGCGCATGGCATTCTGCATGGCGCGCTTCATGGCCCGGCGGAACATGATGCGCTTTTCGAGCTGCTGGGCGATCGAATCGGCGATCAGCTGCGCGTCGACTTCCGGCTTGCGGATTTCTTCGATGTTGACGTGCACGGGCACGCCCATCAGACGCTGCAGATCGGCCTTGAGGATCTCGATGTCCTCGCCCTTCTTGCCGATCACCACACCCGGGCGGGCCGAGTAGACGGTGATGCGGGCATTCTTGGCGGGACGCTCGATGACCACGCGGCCAACCGAAGCGTTCTTGAGCTTCTTCTTCAGGTACTCGCGCACCTGGGCATCTTGCACCAGCATGCCGGCGTAGGCTTTATCGTCGGCATACCAGCGCGAAGACCAGTTGCGGCTGACGGCCAGACGGAATCCGGTCGGATGAATTTTCTGTCCCATCGTGACTCCTTAGGCGCCGACCTTGACCACGATGTGGCAAGTCTGCTTTTCGATCTTCACGCCGCGGCCCTTGGCGCGCGTGTCGAAACGTTTCATGGAAGTCGCTTTGTCGACGTAGATGGTGGTGACCTTCAGTTCGTCGATGTCGGCGCCGTCGTTGTGTTCGGCGTTGGCGATCGCGGATTCCACGGCCTTGCGGATGATCACCGCCGCCTTCTTGGGCGTAAACGCCAGGATGTTGAGCGCCTGGGCCACGGGCTTGCCGCGCACCAGATCGGCCACCAGGCGGGCCTTCTGGGCGGAAATGGCAACGCCGCGGACGATGGCTGCAGTTTCGGTTTGCATAGCTTACCTCCGTGCCTTTTTGTCGGCCGCATGACCCTTGAAGGTACGGGTCAATGCGAATTCACCGAACTTGTGGCCGACCATGTTCTCGTTGATATACACGGGAACGTGCTGGCGGCCGTTGTGCACGGCAAAGGTGAGCCCGATGAATTCGGGCAGGATGGTGGAGCGGCGCGACCAGATTTTGATCGGCTTTTTCTCTTTGCCGCCGGACGCAGCCTCTGCCTTCTTGAGCAGATAGGCGTCGACGAACGGACCTTTCTTAATCGAACGTGACATGGTTCGCCTCTTACTTGCGCTTGCGTCGCTGGACGATCATGGAGTTCGTCCGCTTGTTACGACGGGTCTTGTAACCCTTGGCAGGAGTGCCCCAGGGACTGACCGGTTCACGGGCTTCGCCGGTGCGGCCTTCACCACCACCGTGCGGGTGGTCGATCGGGTTCATGGCCACGCCACGAACCGTGGGGCGTACGCCACGCCAGCGCATGGCGCCCGCCTTGCCGATCTGGCGCAGGCTGTGCTCTTCGTTGCTGACCTCGCCGATGGTGGCGCGGCATTCGATGTGCACACGACGGACCTCGCCGGAGCGCAGACGAACCTGGGCGTAGGTGCCTTCGCGGGCGAGCAGCACGGCCGAAGCGCCTGCCGAACGCGCCATCTGGGCGCCCTTGCCGGGAATCATCTCGATGCAATGGATGGTGCTACCCACCGGGATGTTGCGGATCGGCAGGGTATTGCCGGCGCGGATGGGAGCTTCGGCGCCCGAGATGAGCTGGGCGCCCACCTGCAGGCCACGCGGCGCGATGATGTAGCGGCGTTCGCCGTCGGCGTAGCACAACAGCGCGATGTGCGCCGTGCGGTTGGGGTCGTACTCGATGCGTTCGACCTTGGCCGGGATGCCATCCTTGTTGCGACGGAAATCGACGATCCGGTAGTGTTGCTTGTGGCCGCCGCCGCGATGACGCGTGGTGATATGGCCATTGTGGTTACGACCGGCGTTCTGGATCTGCTTCTCGAGCAGGGGAGCGTAGGGCTCGCCCTTGTGCAGGTGGGAATGAACCACCTTCACCATCGAGCGCCGACCGGGCGAGGTCGGCTTGAGCTTGACGAGCGGCATTTACTTCACCTCCTGCGAGAAGTCGAGTTCCTGGCCGTCTTTGAGCGAAACATAGGCCTTGCGCTCGTTGCGGCGACGACCCATGAAGCGGCCGAACCGCTTGGCCTTGCCCTTGGTGTTGAGCACCTGGACGGACTCGACTTCGGCCTTGAACAGCAGTTCGACGGCCGCTTTGATTTCGGGTTTGGTGGCGTCGGCAACGACGCGGAACGCGATCTGCTGGTTCTTCTCGGCGACGAAGGTGGCCTTTTCGGTCACGATCGGGGCCAGCAGCACTTGCAGCAGGCGTTCGGTGGACAGGTTGGCTTTGACTTGACCGTTCATCCCAACATCTCCTCGAGTTGCGCGATGGCCGGGCGGGTGATCAACACGTTCTTGTAGTGGATCAGCGACAGCGGATCGGCATAGCGCGGCTCGACAACCGCCACGTGGGGCAGGTTGCGCGTCGCGAGGTAAAGGTTTTCGTCGAAGGCGTCGGTGATGATCAGCACGGACGACGAAGCATCACCCAGGCCCAGTGCCTTGAGCTTGGTAGCCGCGGCCTTGGTCTTGGGAGTATCGAGCGAGAAGTTTTCGACCACGGCGATACGGTCTTCACGGGCCAGTTGCGACAGGATCGAACGGATCCCGGCACGGTACATCTTCTTGTTGACCTTCTGGGTGAAGTTCTCGTCGGGCGAGCTCGGGAAAATGCGACCGCCTCCACGCCACAACGGCGAGGACGTCATGCCGGCGCGGGCCCGGCCGGTGCCTTTTTGGCGCCAGGGCTTGCGGGTGGAGTGCTTGACTTCGGCGCGGTCTTTCTGGGCGCGGTTGCCGGCGCGCGCGTTGGCCTGATAGGCCACCACGACCTGGTGCACCAGGGCTTCGTTGAAGTCGCGACCAAACACGGTGTCGGGCGCGCTGACGGTGGCGGCGGCCTGACCTTGTTCGTTGAGCAGCTTGATTTCCATTACGCCCCCTTACCGGCAGCTTTGATGGCCGGACGCACGACGACGTCGCCGCCAGCGTGGCCAGGAACGGCACCACGCACCAGCAGCAGGCCGCGCTCGGCATCGACGCGCACGACGTCGAGGTTTTGCACCGTCCGCTGGACGTTACCGAGATGGCCAGCCATCTTCTTGCCGGGGAAAATACGACCCGGGTCTTGCGCCTGGCCGATGGAGCCGGGCACGCGGTGCGAGCGGGAGTTACCGTGCGAGTTACGCTGACCGCCGAAGTGGTGGCGCTTGATCGTGCCGGCAAAACCCTTACCGATCGTGATACCGGTGACATCGACCTTCTGGCCGGCGCTGAATACGGAATCAACGGCGAGGTTGGCACCAGGCTCGAACTCGGCGGCTTTCTCGGGAGCCAGACGGAACTCTTTGAGGTTGCTGCCGGCTTCGACGCCAGCCTTCGCGTAGTGGCCCACCTGGGGCTTGGTGACGCGGGAGGCACGACGTTGGCCATAGGCCACTTGCACGGCGGCGTAGCCATCGGTCTCGGGGGACTTGACCTGAGCCACACGGTTGCCGGACACGTCGAGCACAGTCACGGGGATGGACTCGCCATCCTCGGTGAACACGCGAGTCATGCCAACCTTGCGACCGACCAGACCCAGCCGGAACGCGGCGGGCGAGGATGTCGGATTCGACATTGTTTTTCTCCAATCCCGGCTACGATTGGCCGGGGCTAATCAAAAAGGCGACGTGCGGGCCTTAACGCGACAAACGCCCCGAGGGCCGTCCATCACGCCCGGACCATGCCGCGGCGGGCTTTCGCTTCCGAAGGGGGCGAAAACCAGCCGCAACCGGCGCGCTGGAATACCCGGCGCAACCCACGATACCTTGGCTATTGATGCTTTGACTCACCATCGGGGCCTGGCCCCGAATCGCCGTAACGCGATTCGATGCCCGCTTATCGCTACAACGTGACTCGATATCCACCTGCCGACCACTCGC
Source organism: Pigmentiphaga sp. (assembly GCA_023228945.1). Classification (GTDB taxonomy): domain Bacteria; phylum Pseudomonadota; class Gammaproteobacteria; order Burkholderiales; family Burkholderiaceae_B; genus Verticiella. The sequence goes on from JALOAI010000037.1 coordinate 25,913, forward strand.
TTAAAGCGACAGACCACAACGCGGATATAAAACCCCAAAAATGGCAAGCTAGCGATTCTAGCACCGACAGCGCAAGCACGCAACTCGCCGCCATCTCTTTGCTGCCCTTACAGCCTGCCAAGCCAGGTTCCACGTGGCCTGGGCGCCACGCGCATCTTATCCCGCTATCGTCCACTGCAAGCCGTTGAGCAGCGCGATGCCGCCCACCACGCTAAGCAAGGGGTTGCGCCAGCGCAGATACGAGACGGCGACGCCGCCCAGCGCTACGACCTCCAGCAGCAAGGTGAGCGACGCGCCCGCGCCTCCGCGCAGCGATACCAGCAACAGCACGACCATCACGCAAAGCGGCACCGTGCGATTGAGCCGGCCAAGGATGCGACTGTGTGCCAGCCACCGATGGGCGAGCAGCGGCATGGCGCGCAACGCCAGGGTGATGCCGCCCATGGTAGCGATGGCCAGCCACCAATGCAGGGTTTCGCTCATGCTTTCCCCTCGCCGCCGAAACCAACGGCCAGCCATGCCACCGCCAGCCCCAAGGCGACGACGAGCACGTGCTGCGACGGCACCAGCCAGCTGGCGGCAAGCAGACCAACCGCGCCCGCTGCCGCGGGATGCCAGAGCCGATTGCCCAGGTACTGCTCGATAGCCAGAATAAGGAACAGGCAAGGCAAGGCGAAATCCAGATTGGGCACATGCGTCGCCACCGTCGATCCCGACAGGGAGCCAACTGCAGTACCCAACACCCACCAGATTTGATTGAACAAACTGACCGGCAACAATAGCGTCGCCCGCTCCACCGGCGACATGGTGGACAGCAGCGAATAGGTTTCGTCGGTGAGCGTCGCCAGCGCATAGGCCCGCGGCAGGCGCCGGCGCGGCAACGAGGGAATCATCGGTAGCGCGTACAGCAGATGGCGGAAATTGATTGCCAGCGTCGTGAGGGCGAACGTGGGCAGCCCTGCACCGGCCGCCATCATGGGAATGGCCGCATACTGTAGCGCTCCGGCGTATACGAAGACGCTCATGGCCAAGGCAAGCCACGCCGGCAGCCCTCCTTCGACCGCCAGCACGCCAAAAGCAAAGCCCGCCGGCAGGTACCCCAACCCCACGGGCAGGGAGGCGCGCAAAGCGGCAAGCCAGGGAGACGAAACAGCGGGAACGGACATGGGAGCGGAGTTCCAGCCGCGAAGGAGCCGGGACTGGAGAATGGCAACGGCGAGCGCCACCGGACAGTGGAACTCGCCGCTGAAATCAGCAAGAAAGAGCGGCCTCTTTCGTGCCTCAGGTGGCGATAACGCCACTCTCGTTAATCTGGCACCATCAAAAATGGCGGTGCCGGGAATTCTAGCATTTACTGGCGGAGTCGCGGGACGCCGCTGCCGAGGCGGCGCGACGTTGAACGCATCGAGACGTGCAGAGATGCCTGACCAAGAGCATCGCGCTCCCGACACCAAATAGGTGCGTGCCTGGACCGAGGCCTTCCCCGCGCTCGAACGGGAGCCCCCAGCCGGTACGGGGGGCGCCCATTCAGCGCAAGGCCGCGACGATGTCCGACAGCAGGTGGCTGACCGCCGCTTTGGCACCCGCATAGGCTCGCGAGTGCCCCATGCGCACCACCACGAGGTCGGCCGAAGGTACGACGAAGACGTACTGCCCGCCGCCGCCGGCGAAGTAGAAAGCGTCGTCGGGCAAAGGGAACTCGCCGACCCGGTTGAGCCATATCTGGGCCCCGTAATTACCCCGGGCCCAATGCGGCGCGGGCCGGGTAGCAAACGACACCCAGCCCTCCGGCAGCACCCGTTCGCCCATCCAGCAGCCGTCTTGCAGGTAGAGCAGCCCCAGGCGCGCCCAGTTGCGCGCGGCGCCGTAGTCGAAGCCGCTGACGATGAAGCGGCCCCAGCGGTCGGTTTCGAGGGTTTGGCGGCGCACGCCGATGCGATCGAACAGTTCCCGTTGCGGCCATGTCAGGGGATCGTCGCCCAGCCGCTCGGACACGGCGGCCTTGAACAGCCACGCCAGAGCCAGCGGATCGCAGTTGCGGTAGCGGCCCACGGTACCCGGCGGATGCTCGAGCGGCCGCTCGAGCGCGAACTCCGCCACGTCGATGGCGGTGCCATAGGGCAGGAAATGATCCGGCAAACCCTGCGCCCAGGCGCTGCGGCTTTGGTCGTGGCCCGTGCAGCGCAGGCCGCTACCCATTTGCAGCAGATGGCGCAGGGTGATCCCGCCGCGCGGATCACCTGCCGCGCGCCAGCTGGGCACCGGCACTGGTTCGTCGAGCTCGAGCACGCCCCGGCCCACCAGCAGGCCGATCAGGGTAGACATGACGCTCTTGCCCATCGACCAGCTCTCGAGCTGGGTGTCCGCCGTGATGCCCGGCCGGTAGGCTTCGGCGACGATACGGCCGCGTCGCAGCACCACGATGGCGGCGTGCAGTTCGTCTTCCCGGGCCATGGCCTGGGCAACCGCCGTGGCGATGGCGCCCTCGCCGGCCACCGCTCCATCCGCTGGCGGAGCGGGATCGTCGCCCATCGGCCAGGCTTGCCCGGCGGCCGCGGGCAGCGCCGACACCACCGGCACCGGCGCAAATGCCGGGCCGGGGCTGCCCGCTTCCGGCAGGATCATGCAGCCTTGGTCGCCATGTGCGATGGCCTGCCGCTGCAACGCCCCGAGCGACGCGAGGCGGTCTTCCTCGGCCTGCCAGTCGGTGTCGACATCGGGGTAGGTCGCGCGGCAGACCTCGACCAGGCGCCGGGCCAGCCCGCGATCGAGATCGACCCCGACGGTCACGCGACGGGCAGGCTCATCCACCTTGTAATGCAGGGCGGGCGCGAGCGCCTGCGGCAACTGATGATGGTGCAGAGCCCAAGGCGCACTGTTGTGGAACGCCTCGGCGGCATCGCGCCCCGACACGAAGACCGCCGAAGCCAGCACTTTGGCCGTGGTTGCCAGACGCATGGAGACGTCGACCACCCCTTGTGGATATGCCATTCCTACCCCTGATTGATATTTTGGTATACCAGCGTTGCCTGACCTGAAAGTCATTTTTACTTAGGAGCAACTATCGGTTTCCCGCTGATTTTCTTGCAACATGCATGGTATAAGGATAGTTGGTGTATACGAAATCAACAACAAAAATACCCTAGGAGACCAAGCCGGGAATGAACACTCCTGCCTTTCCCCCGCGCGGCCGCTGGCCGCTGCCCAGCGCCACCCCAGCCGGGCTCGAGGCGGCCGCGCGCTTTGCCCAAGAGCATGAGTGCGATTGGCCTCGCAGTTTGTTTCTTGAAGACGGCCGCTACATCGGCACCGCGTATGTCAACGACCAGCCGCCCTACGATCAGCCCAGGGGGCTCGTGCGCGCACGCGGCGGCTCCAGCGGGCTCATCATCCGCGGTGGCGAGGTGCTGGCGCATTGGGGCGACCTGGAACGCCCCGACACGAGTTTTTCCATGGCCAAGAGCTATCTCGGCCTGCTGTCGGTCGTGGCCTTGGGCCAGGGGCTCATCGGGTCGGTCGACGACCCCGTCGCCGCCACCGCAGATCGTTTCCCCGCTGATGACGGCTTTGCCAGCGCCCACAACCGCGCCATCACCTGGCGCCATCTACTGCAACAAACCAGCGAGTGGCAAGGCACCTTGTGGGGCATACCCGACCGCGTCGATCACCATCGCCAGGCGGGGCCCTCGCACGACAACTCCGCCAAAGGCACCGAGCGGGCGCTGCAGGCGCCCGGCACGCGCTGGGAGTACAACGACGTCCGCGTCAATCGGCTGGCGCTCTCTTTATTGCAGGTGTTCCGGCGGCCCTTGCCCGACGTCATGCGCGAGACCATCCTCGATCCCATCGGCGCTTCGCCTCGCTGGGAATGGCATGGCTACGACGACGCCGATTTCCCCATCGATGGGCAGCCGCTGCGCTCGGTTACCGGAGGCGGGCATTGGGGCGGCGGCATCTTCGCCAGCACGGCCGATCATGCGAGGGTGGGCCTGCTGGTGCAGGCCGGCGGCACCTGGGCCGGACAACCCGTGCTCGACCCCGCCCGGCTGCGCGACATGCTCACGCCCTGCCCGGTGCAACCGCTCTATGGCTATCTCTGGTGGCTGAACACCGATCGCGGACTCTACCCGTCCGCCCCGGCCAGCAGCGTATTCGCTCTGGGCGGAGGCCAACACATGATATGGGTCGATCCGGCGCTCGAGCTCACGGTGGTCGTCCGCTGGCTCGCCCGCGAGCACTGCGACGCTTTCATCGCCCGCGTCCTCGACGCGCTACCGGCCTGACGCCATCGGGTAGCCCGGTCGATCTCCCAATCTCGTCAACAGGAGTGCCAACATGATCCTCGCACGCCATCTCGTCCGGATGTCCCTGGTTCTCGCCGCCGGCTGGGCCGGCCTGGCCACCCCCGCCCTCGCCGCCCAGGACGGCGGCAAGCTGTTGTACGCGGGAGGCGTCGATGCCCAGACGCTGGATCCACAATTCATCACCGATATCCCCACTTTCCGCGTAGTCGGCGCCATGTACGAGGGCCTCACCGCCCAAGACCCCGACGGCAAGATCATTCCCGGCCTGGCCACTTCGTGGTCGGTCGGCGACGACGAACGCACCTGGACCTTCAAGCTGCGCGAAGGCGTGCGCTTCCACGACGGCAGCGCGTTCGACGCCAACGCCGTCAAGTTCACCTTCGATCGGCTGATGAACCCCGACACCAAATCGCCGCGGCGCAGCACGCTGGCGGCGGTCGAGGCCGTGGACGTGGTAGACGACCATACCGTCCAGATCCGCACCCTGGCTCCATATGCCCCGCTCCTGGCCCAGCTGAGCACCTACAACGCCTACATCATGAGCCCGGCCCAGGCGGCCAAGGTCGGCGACAAGCTTCGCGAGCAGCCGTCCGGCACCGGCCCCTTCAAGTTCGGCAACTGGCAGCCGGGCGAACGGATCACGCTCGTGCGCAACGACGACTATTGGGGCGACAAGGCCAAGGTCGAGAGCGTGACGTTCACCGTGGTCCCCGAAGACTCCGCCCGCACGCTGCTGCTGCTCAGCGGCCAGGCCGACGTGATCTCGGGCGTGCCCACCGTCATGGTCCCGCGGCTGGAAAGCAACAAGGCCGTCGAGATGATCCGCAAACCCGGCTACCGCACCATCTATCTCGGCATGAACCTCGAGATGCCGCCGTTCGACGACCTGCGCGTGCGCCAGGCGGTGGCGCACGCCGTGAACAAAGAGGCCCTGGTCAAAGGGGTGCTGAGCGGCATCGGTACCCTCGGCGGTTCCTATGAGTCGTCCGTGATCGAGGGCTCGGCCACCGATATCCCGCCCTACCCCTACGATCCCGACAAAGCGCGCGCCCTGCTGGCCGAAGCCGGCCACCCCAACGGCTTCAGCGTGGATTTCTACGTGCCCACGGGCCGCTACACCAACGATAGGCAGTTGGGCGAGGCCATCCAGGCACAGCTGGCCGAAGTCGGCATCAAGGCAAACCTGCATTCGCCCGAAATCAGCAGCTATCTCAACCTCCTGACGCAAGCCAGGGCGCCACTGTTCATCAGCGGCAAAGGCAGCCCCAGCGGCGATATGGACTTCACCCAGACGCTCAGCCACGGCAGCACGGGCCGCATGAACCACTTCAACTTGAAGAACGCCGAAGTCGACCGTCTGATCGACGAGCAGCGCGTGGCCGTCGATCCCGAGGCCCGGCGCGAGATCCTGCACCGGTTGCAGCAAAAGGTGTACGACACCCTGCCCCACGTGACGCTCTACTACGAAGACCAGCTGTGGGCCACCCGCGCCAACGTCCACGACGTGCGCGTCTACGTCAACGAGTTCGTCGACTTCAGCCGGGCCTGGAAGGAATGATCCGTACCGACCGCCGCAGCCGGAAGAGGCCGGCATGATCGCCTTCATCGCGCGCCGGCTGCTGCAAGCGATCCCCGTGCTGTTCGGGGTTTCGGTGGCGGTGTTCCTGATGCTGCACCTGATTCCCGGCGACCCGGCCGAACTCATCGCGGGCCAACAGGCCACCGCCGAAGACGTACAGGACGTCCGCCGGGCCCTCGGCCTTGACCAGCCGCTGACGACGCAGTATTTCACTTTTGTCGGCAATGCCTTGCAAGGTGATTTCGGCGAATCGTTCCGCACCCACCGGCCGGTCCTTCAGGAGATTGGATTCCGGTACGGCAATACGCTGCTGCTGGGCCTGACGGCGATCTTCATCGCCGTGGTCGCCGGCACGCTGAGCGGCATCGTCTCGGCGGTGCGCCGGCAGGCCTGGCCCGATCATCTCACCCTCGCCATCGCGATCCTGGCCATCTCGACGCCCGGCTTCTTCCTCGGACTGCTGCTGATCCTCGTGTTCGGCGTCTGGTTTCCGTTGCTGCCGCTGGCCGGCTTCGACTCCTGGCAAAGCCTGATCCTGCCCGGCGTCACCCTGGCGGCCACCAGCGCGGCCGTCATTTCCCGCATCATGCGCGCCAGCCTACTGGAAGCGCTGGACTACCCCTTCGTGCGCACCGCGCGGGCCAAGGGCCTGCGCGAATCCCAGGTGGTGTGGCGCCACGGCGTGCGCAACGCCATCATCCCGGTGGTTACCGTGTCGGGCCTGCAGCTCGGCTACTTGCTGGGTTCGGCGGTGGTCATCGAAACCGTCTTCGCCTGGCCGGGCATCGGCCGCCTGCTGGTGCAATCGATCCTGGCGCGCGACTTTCCCGTCGTCCAGGCCTCCGTCCTGATCGTCGCCTGCACCTTCATCCTCGTCAACCTCCTCACCGACCTCCTCTATGGCCTGCTCGACCCACGGATCGCCACGGCATGAGCGTGCCGGGCCGCCCCAAACGCGAATCCTCCCTCGGGGAGGAAGTCGCGAAGCGACCGGAGCGCTGTCCATTCGGCGTGCCGGGCCGCCCCAAACGATAGCCCGATGAACGCAACCTCCTTGCCTCTCACGCCGGGCGCCGACTCCCCCGCCGCCTCGCGCCGCCAAGCCTGGCGGCATGGCTGGCGCGAGTTCCGGCGCTCCCGCATGGCGCTGCCCGGCCTGCTGCTGTTCCTGCTCTTCGTGTTCGCCGGCGTCTGCGCGCCCTGGATCGCGCCCTACCCGCCCAACGACGTTGATCTGGGCAACCTCATGGCCAGTCCGTCGCTCGAACACTGGTTCGGTACCGACGAATTAGGCCGCGACGTGTTCTCGCGCATTCTCTACGGTGCCCGCCTCTCGCTCATCGAAGGCCTGCTGTCGGTGGCTATCGCGGCCGGCATCGGCGTACCGCTAGGCATCTTGTCGGGCTATGCCGGCCGTGCCACCGATGCCGTATTGATGCGCCTGCTCGACGTCCTGCTCGCCTTTCCAGGCGTCCTGCTGGCGATCGTGATCATCAGCATCCTGGGCCCCAGCCTGTTCAACGCCATCCTGGCGGTCGCCATCTACAGCATTCCGATCTTCGCCCGTTTTGCACGCGGCTCGGCGCTGGCCCTCAAGGAAGAACCCTATATCGAGGCCTGCCGGTCGATCGGCATGAGCCATTGGCGCATCGTGAGCCGCCACCTCTTCCCGAATGCCGCGCCGCCCATCTTTGCCCTGGCCACCCTACGCGTGGGCATTGCGATCCTCACGTGTGCGAGTCTCAGCTTTCTCGGCCTGGGCGCTCAACCCCCGTCGCCGGAGTGGGGCGCCATGCTCGCCACCAGCCGCTCCGCCGTGCTCATCGCGCCTCATCTGGCGCTGTTTCCCGGGCTGGCCATCATTTTGCTGGTGCTCAGCCTCAACATGTTTCATGACGGCCTGCAACGGGTCTTCGATCCCAAGGCGCGCCGTGATTGATTCCGCCATGCCCTCCCTCCTGCAGATCTCCGGGCTGCGCACCGTCTTCGATACCGATGCCGGTTCGTTCGCCGCCGTCGACGGCGTTTCGCTCCAGCTCCAGCGCGGCCAGACTCTCGGCATCGTCGGCGAGAGCGGCTGTGGCAAGTCGCTGCTGTCGTTGTCCATCATGGGCCTGGTGCCCCGGCCAGGCCGGATCGCCAGCGGCAGCATCCAATTCGATGGCACCGAACTCACCGGCCTGCCGCCCGCCCGCATGCGGCAGTTCCGCGGCAACCGGATCGCCATGATTTTCCAGGAGCCCATGACCAGCCTGAACCCGGTGTATACCGTGGGGCGGCAAATCGTCGAGGCGATCCGGGCCCATGATCGCGCCGCCAGCCATGCCGACGTGCGCCGGCGCGCCATCGATGCCCTCGACCGGGTCCGCATCCCGGCCGCCAGCCGCCGCTTCCATGATTATCCGCACCAAATGTCGGGCGGCATGCGGCAGCGCGTGATGATCGCGATGGCGCTGGTCACCTCGCCCGACCTGCTGATCGCCGACGAACCCACCACCGCGCTCGATGTCACCGTGCAGGCACAGGTGCTCGACCTGCTGCGGGATATACAGGCCGACACCGGCATGGCGATCCTGCTGATCACGCACGACTTGGGCGTGGTGGCCGGCATGGCGGACGACGTTCTGGTCATGTATGCCGGCCGGGTGGTAGAGCAGGCTCCGGTGACTTCGATCTTCAGCAGTCCCCAACATCCCTACACCCTGGGCCTGCTCGGCAGCATGCCCAGGCTCGAGGACTCCCGCGATCGCCTGCTGGCCATCGACGGCATGCTGCCGCCGCCCCAGTCCCTGCCCCAGGGCTGCCGTTTTCACCCGCGCTGCGTGTTCATGACGGACGAATGCCAGCGGGCGGATCCCCCGCCGCGCACTCTGGGGTCCCAGCACCTCGCCGCCTGTTGGCACGTCCCCGTCGAAACCGCCAGCCCATCCGCCGGAGACCGGCCATGAGCGCGCCGGGCCGCCCCAAGCGCGAATCCTCCCTCGGGGAGGAAGTCGCGAAGCGACCGGAGGGTCGTCCATTCAGCGCGCCGGGCCGCCCCAAGCGCGAATCCTCCCCCGGGGAGGAAGTCGCGAAGCGACCGGAGGGTCGTCCATTCAGCGCGCCGGGCCGCCCCAAGCGCGAATCCTCCCCCGGGGAGGAAGTCGCGAAGCGACCGGAGGGTCGTCCATTCAGCGCGCCGGGCCGCCCCAAGCGCGAATCCTCCCCCGGGGAGGAAGTCGCGAAGCGACCGGAGGGTCGTCACGTGGCGCCGCCCTTGCTCGAACTCGAAGGACTGGGCAAAACCTTCCAGGCCCACCGCGGCCTGTTCAGCAACCGGGGCGCCGGCCGCGTCTTCGCCGTCGACGACGTCTCGCTCGCCCTCGCCGGCGGCGAAACCCTGGCCCTGGTCGGCGAGAGCGGTTCGGGCAAGTCCACCGTGGCCCGCCTGGCATTGCGACTGCTGCCCGCCACCGCCGGCACGATCCGGTTTCGCGGCCAGGACATCACGCATTGGTCCGACTCCCGCCTGCGGCCCTTGCGGCGTTCGATGCAGATGGTGTTCCAGGACCCCTTCGCCTCGCTCAATCCACGGATGAACGTTCGCCAGATCCTGGAGGAGCCCCTGATCGTGCACCGGCTGGGCTCCACCGCCGAACGCGCCGAGCGCGTGACGGAGGTGCTGCGGCAGGTCAATCTGGCACCTCATCATGCCACCCGCTATCCGCATGAGTTCTCGGGGGGCCAGCGGCAGCGCCTGGGGATCGCGCGGGCCCTGGTGCTGCGGCCCGACCTGGTGATCTGCGACGAACCCGTCTCGGCGCTGGACGTCTCGATCCAGGCGCAGATCATCAATCTGCTGCAAGATCTCCAGCGCCAACTCGGCCTAGCCTATCTTTTCATCGCCCACGATCTCGCAGTGGTCAAGCATATGGCCGACCGCGTGGCCGTGATGTACCTGGGCCGCCTGATGGAAGTCGCGCCCACCGCGCAATTGTTTGCACATCCCGGACATCCCTATACCCGGATGCTGCTGCAAGCCATCCCCCGGCCCGACCCCGGCTATCACATCGCGCGCCAGGATACCGCCAGCGAACTCCCCAGCCCCACGGCGCCGCCGCCGGGCTGCCGTTTCCACACCCGTTGCCCGCACGCCACCGAGATCTGCCGCGAGCAGATCCCAGCCTGGCAGGAACTGGCCCCCGGCCACACGGTCGCCTGCCATCACGCGCGCAACCTGCCGCCCTATGGATCGTCGGGCCCGACCGCAACGCTACCGCCCGTGGCCGAACAGCGGCTGCGGCTCTACCGCCAGAGGCAACAGGAGCGCTCAACGGCCTCGGCGGATTAAGGTACAAGACTTCGTCGCGCGGCACACGATAAAGTGAAGAACTCCGGCCTTTCGGCCGGAGCTTCTCCGCCACCATTCGGGGGAGCCTTCGGCTCCAGCAGATTAGGCCTCGCTGACTTCGCCGTGAACGACGAGGCTTGCACTTTGGCGCGTGGTCATTATGATTCAATAAAAGCTGTATAATTGAATTATGAACGAAGCTCAAGCCGTCTCCGCCCTCGGTGCCCTTTCTCATCTCCAGCGCCTTCGTGTCTTCCGTGCCTTGGTCGTCGCAGGCCCCGAGGGGCTGACGCCCAGCGTGCTAGCCGACCAACTGGACGTGGCCCGCAACGCGCTGTCCTTCCACCTCAAGGAGCTAGCCCATGCCGGCCTTGTCACCATCGAACAACAGGGCCGCAATCTGATCTACCGCGCCGAGTATGGCCATATGAACGACCTGATCGGCTACCTGACCGAGCACTGCTGCCGCGGCGGCGTTTGCGAAGTCACCGTCCCTCCACACTGCGACTGCTAACGTCATGCCCCCCGATCCCGCCTACAACGTCTTATTCATTTGCACGGGCAATTCGGCCCGCTCCATCCTGGCCGAAGGTCTGCTCAACGAACTCGGCAAGGGGCGCTTTCACGCCTACTCGGCAGGCAGCACTCCGAAAGGCGAGGTCCATCCGCTGGCGCTGGCCACGCTGAAGCGCCTGCAACTGCCGACCACAGGCTATCGCAGTAAAAGCTGGGACGAATTCGTAGCGCCGGGCGCGCCGGTGTTCGACTTCATCTTCACCGTCTGCGACAACGCCGCCGGAGAGGTGTGTCCGCTGTGGCCGGGCACGCCGGTCTCAGCCCACTGGGGCGTGCCCGACCCCGCGGCCGTCGCAGGCACCGAGGAACAGCGGCGCAAGGCGTTCCACGATGCGGCCCTTGCGCTGCACCGGCGTATCGAGCTGTTCCTTTCGTTGCCGCTGCAACGCCTGGATGCCATGTCCTTGCAGCGCGAGCTGCACGGCATCGGCCGTCGGTGAGGCGCAACCATGAGCACAAGCCATAGCACCGGCCGTACTCAGGAAGCGCCCGTGATGAGCGGTTTCGAGCGCTACCTGAGCGCCTGGGTGGCGCTGTGCATCGTCATCGGTATCGTGCTGGGCCAGTTCGCGCCAGCTCTTTTCCAGGCCATCGGTCGCCTGGAAGTGGCGCGGGTGAACTTACCCGTGGGCGTGCTGATCTGGATCATGATTATTCCGATGCTGCTGAAAGTCGATTTCGGCGCACTCGGTCAAATCCAAAGCCAGTGGCGCGGCATCGGTGTCACCCTGTTCATCAATTGGGCGGTCAAACCGTTTTCGATGGCGCTGCTGGCCTGGCTGTTCATTCGCCACCTGTTCGCCGATTGGCTGCCCGCCGACCAGCTCGACAGCTACGTCGCGGGGCTGATCCTGCTGGCTGCCGCACCGTGCACGGCAATGGTGTTCGTGTGGAGCCGGCTCACCGGCGGCGATCCCGTGTTCACGCTTTCGCAAGTGGCCTTGAACGACACCATCATGCTGTTCGCCTTCGCGCCCATCGTCGCGCTGCTCTTGGGTCTCTCCTCGATTACCGTACCATGGGATACGCTGCTGACCTCGGTGGCACTCTACATCCTCATTCCGGTCGTCATCGCGCAATTCTGGCGGCGGGCGCTGCTGCGCCGGGGCCAGACCGCTTTCGATGCCGTGCTGGCGCGCCTCGGACCGTTATCGATGGCGGCTCTGCTGTTGACGCTGGTGCTGCTTTTCGCTTTCCAGGGCGAGGCCATCATCCGGCAGCCATTGATTATCGCCATGCTGGCGATACCCATTCTGATCCAGGTCTTCTTCAATTCCGCGCTGGCCTATTGGCTTAACCGCTGCGTCGGCGAGAAGCACAGTGTTGCTTGTCCCTCGGCGCTGATCGGCGCGAGCAATTTCTTCGAACTGGCCGTGGCCACCGCCATCAGCCTGTTCGGCTTTCATTCCGGCGCCGCCTTGGCCACCGTGGTGGGCGTGCTGATCGAGGTGCCCGTGATGTTGCTCGTGGTGCGGGTGGTCAACCGTTCGCGCAACTGGTACGAACGTCGGCCCGCGGCGCCTGGCAAGAACGCTACTGCCGGCTGAAGGCACCACGCGCCGCCGTTCACCATCGAGCCACGCCGTGATCGGTCCGGCCCCGCCGCCAAAAGAAACGGCGAGCACGGCCCGAAGGTGGTGCTCGCCGTGATGGGCCAGGCTGGACGCCGCCGGCCGGCGGCGATTACTGCAGGGCGATCTCGACGTCGACGCCAGCCGGCAGAGCAACGCTCCCACCCGTGGCCGAACAGCGGCTGTGGCTCTACCGCCAGCGCCAGCAGATGGTCACTTAGGCCATATTAAAACCCCTGCTCAGTCGCTTCAGACCTTTTGCGACACCCTCGAAAGGCCGGAGTTCTTCACCAATGCCTCGAACCCGCACCGCCCTGAGCCGCGCGACCGGCCCTCGGAGGCTTGGGACATTGGAGAGCGCCGTGGGCCGGCCGCGTGGCGCCGCAACAACCCCAGCGGCCCGACCCCCGCAGCCCATGCCATCAACGACCACGCAGGATCTTGAGACCGATACCGCAACACACCGTCATCGCACCCGGCTTTCACGCCGATGCACCTCGGCTTCCACGCATAGCGCCATCCGCCAGCCTACAACATCATGGCCGGAAATCCTCTTCCTCCAGGGATGTCCGCCATGCCACTACGCACCGCAGGGAGCCAGCGCCAGCCACAGTACCGCTACACCCCCACACCCCACACGCGGATGCGCCTGTGCCAGCCTCAAGGCGAGTATGTTGCCGACGAACCTGAACCCCACCCCCACTTCGACGGGATTTGGAAAGAAACCTTACGCCTCTGGCTGCCGCAATGCCTCGCCCTGTTCTGGCCCGACGTCCATGCCAGCATCGACTGGAGCGTTCCGCCGGTCTTCCTCGACAAGGAACTCCAGCGCCTGAACCGCATCGTGCGTACCGGCACACGCCACGTCGATGTGCTCGCCCGCCTGACACTCAACACCGGCGCCAGCGCGCTGCTGTTCATCCACCTGGAAATCCAGGCCGGACGCATCACCGCCGCCTTCCCCGCCCGCATGTTCCAGTACCACATTCGCCTGCTGGAACGCCGCCCCGAGGAACGCATCCTCTCCTGCGCCATTCTGCTCGACAGCCAGGAGGGCGAACCCACCCAAACCTTTCACCGCGACAACGACGGCTGCACGCTCACCTTCCGCTTCCCCGTCGTCCACCTCGCCGCCTGGCGCCAACGTATGGCAAACTTGAGGGAACAGGCCGCCACCAACCCTTTTGCCGTCATCGTACTGGCCCAGTTGGAATACCGTGCCACACAGCCCGATTCCACCCGCATGGCCAGCAAACTCACACTGGCCCGCGCCCTGGCAAAGTGGAACTACAGCCCCGACACCCGCCGCCTGTTGTTCTGGCTGCTCGACAGTCTGCTGACCCTGCCCGAAACGTTGAACGATCAATTCCTGGAAACTCTGGAAGCCGAGGAAACCGTCATGATGGATACCATGAACAGCTATGAGCGCTTATTGTTCCGCCGGGAAAGAACGGCGGGAATCGCGGAAGGCGAGATAAGAGGCGAGATAAGAGGTGAGATTAAAGGAAAGATCAAGGGCGCCGCCGGAATACTGGAAAGCCTGCTACAACACAAATTCGGTCCTTTGCCCGCTTGGGCCGCCACCCGCATGGCTCAAGCCGATGCCATCGCTCTGCAGCAATGGAGCTTGAATGTGCTGGAGGCGCAGCGCATCGAGGATGTGTTCAAGGATTGAGGAGTTGTCCGCCGCCACGAAAAGCGGCGCGCATGCTCAAAAAGGCTGTCGGGAAAAGACCTTGAAAGAGATGCCACTTAGGGCTGCATGCGTAGTAGGGCAGCCCCAAGCGTGAAGCCAAAAAACAACGGCGAGCACGACCCGAAGGTGGTACTCGCCGTGATGGGCCATGCCGGACGCTGCCGGCCGGCGACGATTACTGCAGGGCGATCTCGACGTCGACGCCGGCCGGCAGGTCGAGGCGCATCAGCGCATCGACGGTTTTGTCGGTGGGGTCCACGATATCCATCAGCCGCTGGTGCGTGCGGATCTCGAACTGGTCGCGCGACGTTTTATTGACGTGCGGCGAACGCAGCACGTCGTAGCGGCGAATACGGGTGGGCAGGGGCACGGGGCCCCGCACAACGGCGCCGGTACGCTTGGCGGTGTCGACGATCTCGGTCGCCGATTGGTCGATCAGTTTGTAATCGAACGCTTTCAGGCGGATGCGGATCTTCTGCTTTTTCATGGGGATTCCTAAAGAACGATAGAGGCTGCTGCGGGGAGCAGCGACCGGACGGCACCATGCCGTCCGGCCAGGCATCGAGAAGCCGTGGCTTAGGCGATGATCTTGGCCACGACGCCGGCGCCGACGGTACGGCCGCCTTCGCGGATGGCGAAGCGCAGGCCTTCTTCCATGGCGATCGGAGCGATGAGCTGCACGGTGATCGACACGTTGTCACCCGGCAGGACCATTTCCTTGTCGGCCGGCAGTTCGATCGAGCCGGTCACGTCGGTCGTGCGGAAGTAGAACTGCGGACGATAGCCCTTGAAGA
>JALOAI010000062.1 GCA_023228945.1 Pigmentiphaga sp.
TCGCGTTTACCAGGCCGGCCCCCAGCGCCATCACCATCATCGTCGTACCAATGGGCTCGGCGTCACCCAGGAACCGACGGCCCACGTCGACCAGGATCCCAGCGGCGAACAGGATCAGCAGCCAGCCGGACACTTTGGCCGCCGACCGTTTCCAGGCTTGTGAGCGACTGAGTGCGAGCAGGGTGATGATGTAGACGGCGCTGTCGGACGCATTGTCCAGTCCATTTGCGATCAGAGCGCTTGAGCCGGCGGCGACGCCCGTGACCCCGAACCCCGCGGCAAGCGCGAGGTTCAGGGCGAGGACGATCAACAGGATCCGGCGCTGGTGCGCGTCGTGTATCTCGATCTTCTCTTCACTCAACTCAGTGGGCCTCCAGTTGCGGCTTCGCTGCGTCGCCGCGATGCAGAAGACGGTAAAGGGTGGGCAGGACAAGCAGGGTGAGCAGCGTTGAAGACACGATCCCGCCGATCACGACGGTGGCGAGCGGACGCTGCACCTCCGCGCCCGCGCCGACATTGAGCGCCATCGGGACGAAGCCGAGCGACGCCACGAGGGCAGTCATCAAGACCGGCCGCAGCCGCCCGAGCGCGCCGTTGAAGACCGCGTCGTCCAGCGACTGGCCTTGTTCGCGCAGGTTGCGAATGAAGGCGATCATGACCAGGCCGTTGAGCACGGCCACGCCGGACAGCGCGATGAAGCCGACACCTGCGGTGATCGACAACGGGATACCGCGCAGAGCCAGTGCGGCCACGCCGCCCGACAGCGCCAGCGGCACGCCGCTGAACACGATCACCGCGTCCCTGGCCGAGCCAAAGGCCATGAACAACAGGCCGAAGATGAGGACCAAGGTCACTGGTACCACTACTGCGAGCCGTTGGCTGGCCGAGATCAACTGCTCGAACGTGCCGCCGTAGTCGATCCAGTAGCCCTCGGGTACGTTCACCTGCTGCCCGACGCGCTGCTGCAGCTCTTCGACGAAGCTACCCAAGTCGCGATCACGCACGTTGGCGGTGACCACCACCCGGCGCTTTCCATTCTCGCGGTTGATCTGGTTGGGCCCCAGCAGGCTCTCGATCTTCGCGAGCTCCCGCAGCGGTACGGTCCGCGCGGTCGCCCAGCGTGGCTCCAAGCTCGACCGGTCCGCGTTCGCAACGTCGGGCAAGGGGATCGGCAGGTCCTGCAGGGCGATCGGATCGACGCGCATCTGTTCCGGCAGTCGCACCACGATGTCGAAGCGGCGGTCGCCCTCGAACAGCTGGCTGGCCACCTGGCCACCGACCGCAGTGGCAACGGTCTGCTGCACGATCCCCGGATTCAGGCCGAAGCGCGCAAGCGCCGCGCGGTCCGGGACGATCGTCAGCAGTGGCAAGCCGGTTGCCTGTTCGGTGTTGACGTCGACCGCGCCCTCGACCTGCCTGGCAGCCGCCTCGACCTGTTCGGCCACTTCGACCAGCGTGTCCAGGTCGTCACCGAACACCTTGATCGCCACATCCGCACGCACCCCCGAAATCAGCTCGTTGGTCCGCATCTCGATCGGTTGCGAGAACTCGTAGTTGTTGCCTGGCAGCGTGGCCACTGCGGCTTCGATTTCGTCGATCAGAACGTCCCTGGGCTTGCGTGGATCGGGCCATTGCCCGCGTGGCTTCAGCATCAGGTAGGAGTCCGCCACGTTCGGTGGCATCGGGTCGGTGGCCACCTCAGCCGTGCCGACCCTGCTGAAGACCCGCTCCACTTCCGGAACCTGCACCAGCCGTTCCTCCACGGCCACTTGCATCTTCACCGACTGCTCCAATCCCGTTCCGGGTATGCGGATCGCTTGCATGGCGAGGTCGCCCTCGTCCAGGCTGGGAATGAACTCGCTGCCCAGGCGCGTGGCGACCAGCAGGGACACGACGACCAGTATCAGTGCCCCGCCAAGGACCCAGTTCTGACGACGGAGTGACCACGCAAGCAAGGGCTCATAGCGTCGGCGCGTCCACTGGACCAGCCGGTTCTCCTTCTCCTCGACGCGGTTGCCCATGAAGATCGCGATGGATGCGGGAACGAAGGTCAGCGACAGCACCATCGCGCCGGTGAGGGCCAGCACCACGGTGATCGCCATGGGATGGAACATCTTTCCCTCGATCCCGGTCAGCGCGAAGATCGGCAGGTACACCGCGGCGATGATGAACATGCCGAACAGGCTGGGCCGGATGACCTCGACCGTGGCGGTAGCCGTCAGGTCGTTGCGTTCTTCACGTGTCAGCGTCCGGCCAAGCCGATGCTGCATCTCGCCAAACCGGCGCAGGACGTTCTCGATGATGATGACCGCGCCATCGACGATCAGCCCGAAGTCGAGTGCACCCAGGCTCATCAGGTTGCCCGAGACGCCTCCGCGCACCATTCCGGTGATCGTGAACAGCATGGCCAGGGGGATGACGGCTGCGGTGATCAGCGCGGCGCGGAAGTTCCCCAGTAGCAGGAACAGGACCACGATCACCAGCAGGGCGCCCTCGACCAGGTTCTTCGAGATCGTCTGCATGGTGCGTTCGACCAGCCCGGTGCGGTTGTAGACCGCCGTTGCGATAACGCCTTCTGGCAGGCTCGCGTTCGCGTCCTGCAGCTTCGCCGCCGCGGCCTGCGCGACGCTGCGGCTGTTGGAGCCGACCAGCATCGACACGGTGCCCAGCACGACCTCTTCGCCGTTCTGGGTGGCCGCGCCCGTACGAAGCTCCGGGCCTTCACCCACCTGCGCCACGTCGGCAACCCGGATCGGCAGGCCTTCGCGCCGGTCCAGCACGATGTTGCGGATCTCGTCGATCCCGCCGACCTGGCCGGGCACGCGCACCAGGTACTGCTGGCCGTTGCGCTCGATGTAACCGGCACCCATGTTCTGGTTGTTGGCGGCGACCGCGTCGACGATGTCCTGCAGCGTGAAGCCGAGTGCGACCAGCTTTGACGGGTCCGGCGTGATGTGGATCTGCCGCTCGAAGCCGCCGATCGTGTTGACCTCGGTCACTCCCGGTGTGTTGCGCATCTGCGGCCGGATGACCCAGTCCTGCAGGGTGCGCAGGTCGGTGGCGGTCCACGGCGTACCGTCCGGTTTGACCGCCTCGGGCGCGGCATCGACGGTGTACAGGAAGATCTCGCCCAACCCGGTCGAGATCGGCCCCATTTCGGGCTCCAGTCCCTCGGGAATCTGCGAGCGGATCTGCTGCAGCCGCTCGGCCACCTGCTGCCGGGCGAAGTACAGGTCGGTGCCGTCCTCGAACACCACGGTGATCTGCGACAAGCCGTAGCGTGACAGCGAGCGCGTGTAGTCGAGCCGCGGCAGGCCGGCGAGTGCCGTCTCGATCGGATACGTGACCCGCTGTTCGGACTCCAGCGGCGAGTAGCCGGGCGCTTCGGTGTTGATCTGCACCTGGACGTTCGTGATGTCCGGTGTTGCATCGATCGGGAGCCGGGTGAAGCTCCAGATGCCTACTCCGATCAAGCCCAGGGTCAGCACCAGCATCATCCAGCGATGCCGGATCGAGAACCGGACGATCCGCTCCAGCAGGCCGGACTGGTGGGCTGCGGCGTCAGTCGTCATCCGACGCCCCCGCCTTGCCGATGTCCGCCTTGATCAGGTAGCTCTCCGCGACCACAACATCCTCGCCCACGCTCAGGCCCGCGCGGATTTGCACCTGCGTGGTATCGCGGGCGCCGGTTTCGACGTGTCGGGTCAGGTAGGTCTCGCCCTCACGTACGAACACGGCCTCCCGGCCATCCATCGACTGCAGCGCCGTCAACGGCACCATCAGGTCCACCGGCTCCTGCGCGACCGTGATCCGCGCCTTGACCGCCGTACCCGGCCGCCATTGGTTGTCGGCGTTGTCGATCGTTGCGCGGGCGACAGTGCTCTGGCTGGCCGTGGCCATGCCGGGGAGCACACGTTCGAGCGTGGTGTGGACCAGCTCGCCATCGCTCATGCGGGTGACCGCCACCGGCACGCCCGGCTGGATGTGCTGGGCGTCGGCGCCAAAGATGTGGAGGTCGACCCAGAGCTGCGAGAGATCGGCGATCTCGAACAGCGGCGCGCCCTCACCGGCCAGGCCGCCGACCGAGGCACTGCGGTCGACGACGACACCGGAGATCGGCGCGGCGACGCTGTAGGTGCTCAGGCTCAGGTTGCTCTCGATCGTCGCCAGTGTCTGGCCGGCGCGAACCTGGTCTCCGACATTGGCGCGCAGTGAGCGGATCGGGCCTGGGAAGCGGGCGGTGACCTGCGCAACACGCCCCTCTACCGGGGTCAGCAGGCCTTGTACCTCATGCTCGTCGGCGATCACGCCGGGGCCGGCGGGCTGCGTCTTGATACCGGACTTTTCAGCGACTTCCGCAGCGATGACCGTGCTGGCGACTTCATCCGCCTCATGGCCGTGTTCGTCGGCCTCCGTTCCGTGGTCGGCGGCGTCGTTCGCATGTGCGTCCTTGGCCGGCTGGTCCGGCTCGCCACCGCAGGCTGCGAGGACCAAGGCCAGCGCCAATGCCGGGATCAGGTGGACAGGCTTCATGGGGTTGCTCCTTGGTTATCTTGCGGGCCCGGGCCGGCGACGAATGCCTGGCCAGTCAGCCGCTGGATCTCGATCAGGGCGCGCTGGGCGTCCAGCGCCGCCTCCAGTTGTTGCTGCCGGGCGGCGGCGTGCTCCGCCTGCAGGCTCGACCACTCCAGATAGCTGGCGGCGCCTGCGCGGTACGCGGTGGCGGCCGCGGCTTCGGCCTTGGCCAGACGTGGAAGCACGTCCTCACCCAGCCGCTGTGCTTCCACGCGGGCCACCCCGAAGCGGCCATGCGCCTCAGCGAGGGTGGAGTAGAGCGACAGCCCCACGGCCTCCCTTTCGATTTCCAGCGCTGTCAACTCGGCGCGTGCGGCACGGATGCCCGGCTGTGCCCGGCGGGTGGTGCCCAGCGGGATCGAGACACTGCCGACCAAGCCGAAGTCATCGCCGTCCGCCATCCGTCGCACGCCCACCTGCCAGTCGAAGTCTGGGGTCGCTTCGCTGCGTGCCAGCTGCAGGCGCGCCTCGCCAATGCGCTGCTGGTCGACGAACTGCGCCAGCTCGGGAGTGCGTTGCAACCAGTCGGCGAGTACCGCGAAGTCCGCGATCTGGGGCACGGCGAGCAGATCGCCCCCGAGGATCTCGAATGCGGGATTTCGCTCGCCCCACAGGGCCGCGAGATGCTGGCGGGCGGCCGCCTGACGTTGCCGGGCGCGAGCGCGATCCAGTTCCGACCGCGCGAGGGCGGCCTGGGCGGTGAGTACGACCGATTCCGGCGAAGCGCCGGCCTCGTGACGCCGGCGCGCCGCAACAACGGTGCGTTCGCGCTGGTCGACGTCCAACTGCGCAAGCTCGCCTTCGCGTTGCGCACCGACGACCGCCAGGTAGCGGCGGGCCACTTCGGCCAGGAGATCCAACCGCTGCGCTTCGCGCTCGATGGCCAGCGCGTCGATCCGGCTTTGCGCGAGCGTGCGGCGGGCATCGAGCTTGCCGCCGCGCTCCAGCACGGAGGCGAGGCTCAGCGTGATCTCGGCGCCATCCAGGCCGCTGGCCGGGCCGGTACCGAGCACGTTCTCGACCTCGGCTCCAGCGACCAGCGCCGGGCGCAACGAGGAGCGATCCAGTTCGGCTTTCAGGGCCTCATGGCGGGCGCCAAACAGGCGCAGATCGGGGTGTGTATCGGCAACGCGGAGGAAAGCGTCGTCCAGGGTGAGGGGGTCGGCGGCGTGCGTGGGGAATGCCACGGCACACACGGCGACGAACGCGGCCAGGGCCGCTGATCGCAAACGCATGGGGGTTGCTCCGATGAATCGAATTGACGGGAGTCGGCATCAGGCCGACGGCGCGGTCATCCGAAGATCGGAGGCTTGAATGGGCTCGGCAGACGCAAGGCGGCCGGGGGCGACGCTTTTTCGACCCCCATTCGACCGGCGACCGGTTGAGTGGAAAATGAATCCAGAACCGGCAACACGGCCGCGGCTGAACCACAGCAATCGGCGAAATCCAGCAACAGGTGCAACGTCTCCGATCCGTCCTGATCGTGCGCGTCCGCCGCGGCGAACTCCGGGTCCAGATCGTTGGCATGCGGGCCGTGGCTGTGCGCGCCAGACGGATCGTGCGCGAGCTCATGCATCTCGCCGGCGGCTGTCATCACCGGTTGGAACGCCAGCCCCAACGCAAGCACACCCAGCACGACGACGCGCAGGAGCGGCAACAAGAAGCGGGGATGCAGGCGGGTCATGGCCGCGCAGTGTACCTGCGGATGATGGGGTTATACAATTCCGCTGAATGCGTCGAGAGGGCTACAGGGAAAAGGCGCGTTCCAGTTGTCGGCCATGGCACCGCTTGTACTTGTTTCCGCTGCCGCACTGGCACGGCTGGTGATCGCGCAGCCCCGACGACAGTGCGTGTCCAGGAACTGGTGCGCCTGCTGCAGCGGTTCGATTTCATGCGCGGGGACACTGACCTCGCCGGGAGCCGCCGGGATGCCCCGGCTCAGTCTCTTCCTGGGGGCTCTTGCCGTTGCATGGGCTGCTAGCCCTTCGATGGCAGACAACAATACCCGGACTGCGCTCTACGAGGTCATGCGGTCGGGCTTGGCTGCCTGAGTGATCCGTGGGACGAAGTGGTGCGCGATGTTCCAACGAGACGTCCGCTTTGGGTCGGAAGCCGCCATTCCCTGCCACCGATAACGCTTCCTAATCGCCATCACAGATAAATGCCAACTACGAGCGAGAGCGCACGCCCTATCGAAGGTGCCGTCCCGAAAAATCGCGTCCCTCAAACTTCCCATAAACCACGCCCCGCGGGACCGGGATCGCATCGACGTCGCCCTCGATCAGGACAATACCAACTTGTAGTGCGGACTCTCCCGTATAGCTCCAGTGTCATCTCAACCGCGGGGTTCACCAGATAGAGGGTCGGCAGGGATTCGTGTAAAAACGGGCCGAAAGTGACCTAACTGCCTGTCGCAGCTGGCTTTCTTGGCCGCTCCAGAAAATCGAGGGTTGGGCAGTACTCTCCCGCCGGCACTTGGGCGCACCGCGCTACTTTCTGTTCGAGATCCCTCTCCAGCTGTCGCAGTTCGCGGATTCGTAGACGGACATCGACGAGCTTTCGCTCGGTCAGCTGACGGGTCTGCTCGCAAGAACGTTCGCCTGTGATCTCTAGCAGGCCAGCGATCTCGTCGAGGCTGAATCCCATCATCTGAG
>JALOAI010000014.1 GCA_023228945.1 Pigmentiphaga sp.
CCTTGCCGATCCGGAAAAACCGATCAGGCCGCCAGGGCAGCCTTGGCCTGCTGCACCACGGCCGCGAAGCCGGCCTTGTCGCGCACGGCCATGTCGGCCAGCACCTTGCGATCGAGGTCGATCGCGGCTTTTTTGAGGCCGGCGATGAAGGCGCTGTAGCTCATGCCCTGCTCGCGCGTGGCGGCGTTGATACGGGTGATCCAGAGTGCGCGGAAAGTGCGCTTTTTGTTGCGGCGATCGCGGTAGGCGTACTGCCCGGCGCGCATGACCGCCTGCTTGGCGATACGGAATACATTACCGCGGCGGCCACGATAGCCCTTGGCGGCGGCGATGACTTTTTTGTGGCGGGCGCGGGCGGTTACACCGCGTTTGACTCGAGGCATGTGTGGACTCCTGGATCAAGCAAAGGGCATCATGGCGCGAACCGACTTGACGTCGGCTTCGTGCACGGCGGTAATGCCGCGCAGCTGGCGCTTGTTTTTGGTGGTTTTCTTGGTGAGGATGTGGCGCTTGAACGCGTGACCCCGCTTGATCGATCCGCTGCCGCGAACCTTGAAGCGCTTGGCAGCGCTTTTTTTGGTTTTCATCTTGGGCATGATGATGACTTCCGTAGTTTATGACATGACATCAGGCGCGCCCCCCAACGGGGCACCTTGGATGGCCTGGCATCACTTGTTGTGGAAACTTCCCGGCTGGCGGCACCACCCGACACCGAAGCAGCCTGCCAGTCTGCGTTCACGGCAGGCAAACACCTGCGGGACCGCAACTGGCCCTAGCCTTTTTGCAGACAACCGCTTGCGGTTGGCGCGCCAGGCTTGGGCGGCTTTCGTCGTTATCTGGGTTTTGCCTTGAGGTTACCCAAAGCGGCGCACGAATCCGCCACCGCTTCCGGCACCGAAAACGAGTTTCGAGCCATCCGGCTTTTGCGCTGCACACTATACCGCTGCACACTATGCCGCTGTACATTACGCATATGGCAGGCTACGCAAACCAGAAATTATAGCGGGAATCCAGAAAAAGAGAAAGGCGCCCACCGTTGCCGATGGCGCGCCCCTGGGATGCGGAATGGGCTCAGGCGGCCTTGCCCGCAGCCGGTTTCTTTTTGGGTGACAACACCATGACCATCTGACGCCCCTCGAGCTTGGGCATGGATTCGACCTGGCACAGTTCGAGCAGATCGTCGCGAACCCGTTCGAGCACGCGCATACCGAGCTCCTGGTGGGCCATTTCGCGGCCGCGGAAACGCAGCGTGACCTTGCATTTGTCGCCTTCTTCCAGGAAGCGGCGCAGATTGCGCAACTTGACCTGGTAGTCGCCCTCGTCGGTGGCGGGTCGGAACTTGACCTCTTTGACTTGGGTGACTTTCTGTTTTTGGCGAGCTTCGTGCTGGCGCTTTTGTTCCTGGTAGCGGAACTTGCCGTAATCCATCAGCCGGCAAACCGGCGGTTGGGCGGTTGGCGCGATCTCGACCAGATCGACTTCATGTTGCTCGGACAGGCGGAAGGCTTCGGCCAGCTTGACCACGCCGAGCTGCTCTCCGTCGAGACCTATCAGACGCACCTCGGGCGCGGTAATCTCGCCATTGATGCGATTGGACTTATCGGTTGCGATGTTGACGACTCCTTAAAGACGACGAAAGGGATATTCAGGCATTGGCCACCGGCGCCGCCACTTGGCGGCGCTCGGCGATATCGGTGTGCAGCAATTGGGCGAATTCGGCCACACTCATGGCGCCGAGATCCTGGCCGCCGCGCGCGCGAACGGCCACCTGGCCCGATTGACGCTCTTTATCGCCAACCACAAGAATATACGGTAGTTTTTGTACGCTATGTGACCGGATTTTATAAGTGATCTTTTCGCCACGCAAATCCGCGTCGACGCGCAAGCCCTGGATGCGCAAGGTGTTGGCCACCTCGCGGGCGTAATCGGCGGTGGCCTCGGAGATATTGCACACCACCGCCTGCACCGGTGCCAGCCAGGGCGGCATGGCGCCGGCGTAGTTTTCGATCAGCATGCCGATGAAGCGCTCGAGCGAACCCAGGATGGCGCGATGCAGCATCACGGGCGGCCGGCGCTGATCGTTGGCATCCACGTACTCGGCGCCCAGGCGGCCAGGCATGGAAAAATCGACCTGGATGGTGCCGCACTGCCAATGCCGGCCAATGGCATCGCGCAGTGTGTACTCGATCTTGGGGCCATAGAACGCGCCGTCGCCCGGCGCCACTTCGTAGGGCACGCCAGCGCGTTCAAGGCTGGTGATCAGCGCGGCCTCGGCCTTGTCCCAGCTTTCGTCGGAGCCGATGCGTTTCTCGGGCCGGGTCGCGATCTTGTACAACACGTCGGTAAAGCCGAAATCGGCATACACGCGCTGCAGCTGCTCGGTAAACGCCACGCACTCGTCGAGGATTTGATCTTCGGTACAGAAGATGTGGCCGTCGTCCTGGGTGAAACCACGCACCCGCATCATGCCGTGCAAGGCCCCCGAGGGCTCGTTGCGATGGCATTGGCCGAATTCACCGTAACGCAGCGGCAGATCGCGGTATGAGTGCAGATGGGCATTGAAGATCTGCACATGGCCCGGACAGTTCATGGGCTTGAGCGCGTAGTAGCGGTTCTCCGACTCCGTCGTGAACATGTTCTCGCGGTAGTTTTCCCAGTGTCCGGTTTTTTCCCAGAGCCGGCGATCGAGGATCTGCGGCGCCTTGACTTCCTGGTAGCCGCTATCGCGATAGACCTGCCGCATGTACTGTTCGACCTGCTGCCAGAGGGTCCAGCCCTTGGGATGCCAGAACACCAGCCCTGGCGCCTCGTCTTGGAAATGGAAGAGATCCAGCTCGCGGCCGAGGCGGCGGTGATCGCGCTTTTCGGCTTCCTCGAGCATGTGCAGGTAGGCGTCCTGCTCTTCTTTGGTGGCCCACGCCGTACCGTAGATGCGCTGCAGCATCTCGTTGTTGCTGTCGCCGCGCCAATAGGCGCCGGCCACGCTCATAAGCTTGAAGACCTTGAGCTTGCCGGTGGATGGCACGTGGGGCCCCCGGCACAGATCGATGAAGTCGCCCTCGCGATACAGGCTGATCGTTTGGTTCTCGGGGATGGACGCGATGATCTCGGCCTTGTATTGCTCGCCGATGGATTTGAAGAACGCCACGGCGTCGTC
The DNA here is from genome assembly GCA_023228945.1 of Pigmentiphaga sp. Lineage (GTDB taxonomy): Bacteria > Pseudomonadota > Gammaproteobacteria > Burkholderiales > Burkholderiaceae_B > Verticiella. The sequence goes on from JALOAI010000014.1 coordinate 3,158, forward strand.
GCGCTGCCATTCCTCGCGGGTGACGGGCTCATCTTTGCGCGCGAGCTCGGTCATCTTTTTTTCGATGGCCTGGAGATCCTCGGGCGTAAAGGGCCGCGAGAACGAAAAATCGTAGTAGAAGCCGTTGTCGATCACCGGGCCGATCGTGACCTGCGCCTCGGGAAATAGCTCTTTGACGGCATAGGCCAGCAAGTGCGCCGTAGAGTGGCGCAGGATCTCGAGCCCGTCGGCGTCGCGGGCGGTGACAATGGCGACGTCGGCATCGCCATCGATACGATAATTGGTGTCGACCAGCCGGGAATCCTCTTCGCCCGCCTGCCGCACCCGCCCGGCCAGCGCCGCGCGCGCGAGGCCAGTGCCGATCGACTGAGCGATATCGGCAATGGTCACGGGCTCGGGATACTGGCGCTGGGAGCCATCGGGCAAAGTAATCTGCGGCATGAAATCGACCTTCTCTTGCGGAGGACACGGCCACCCCAAAAGATAGGTAGACCGAGTGGAACCCTATATGCTATCACAAAGTCATGATTGTCATTTTTTGTTTCAAAATTAAAGCTCCACAAGGCTTGACCGGCCCACTTCCGCCTCGTAATCTGGAGTCACTGCCGAAACGGCAGTTCAGGAAGAACGCTCTCGGAGCGTTCACTGCCTCCTGGCAGTAACGGCCACCCAAGCGGTGGCCGTTCTCGTTTCGTTCGCCACAACAACGGTCGCCGCCCTGCCCGCCATAGCCGCCGCGCCACGATCCCCGTGCCACGCGCAATGCGTGCGATGCGCCCATGCCTCAGCGCAGGGTTTGCTCCACCGCTTCGTCAGCCAGCTGATATGCCCGGCCTCGCGCCTCTTCAAGGGTGGGCCACACGCGATCGTCGTCTTCGATGGGAGATTGATCCGCAAAGCGCACCCTGACCCGATAGCCGCCGCCAGCGTTCAGAACTTCGATGGTGAAAGGCTCACCATCCAAAATACAGCGCTCCAGGCGCCGCCACGCCGCCGTGGTCGTCATTGTTGCACCTCATTCGAAAACGGATGATGGAAAGAAAATGCCAGCGTGCTTTGCCGGGCGGCGCCAAAGGCGCCCCGCCCGCGGCAGCGAACGGCTCCGGCACGAGATGCCGGATCAGCCAAAGGTGACGATGGCTTTGTAGACCAGCGCCGCCAGGGCCGCCAGAAAACCGAGGCCGATGAGCAAGACCCCGCCATCTCGGGCCCGCAGGCCGAAACCGATGAAACTCAGGATGAGGCCAAGCACCAAGATCACCAGCCACCAGGAAACCGACATGCGCACTCCTTGGATATCAGCGGCGATGATACCCCAGTGTAGCGGATAGAAACACGATGGAGACAGGCGGCACGCGTTGAGCCGGCGCGGGATGGCCGTTACACTGTGCCGCGCCCTTGATTCACCATCCGAACCCAACACACTACCGATATTCCGCCCATGCCAAGGCGCACGCCCGGCCCGCTTCGGACTCCGGCCTTGCGCGCACCTCCGATAATGGATTCCCCCGACCCCTCCGACGGCAGCCTCTCCTCCGTTACCACCCGCGCCACGTTCGCGCGCCTCGGTATGGTCGGCACTTATATTCAATTGGCGGCCCTCACGGGATTCTGGATGTCCGTTGCCGGCTTGAGCCACCTGTTGCCGATCGGGCTGCGCCCCTTGAGCGGCTACTTGCTCAGCTTGCCGCTAGCTATCGCATCGTTTGGCGCTTCCGTGCTTTTGCTGGTGCTGGCTTGGTTTCCGCGCGCCAAGCCGCGGTGGAGCGAGGCCGCGGCGCTGGGCGTGGCGCTGGCCTACGGATTGAGCCTCGCCGCCGTGGACGATCCCGGCCTCATGGGCCGGCCAATCGCGTCAGGCCTGGCCGCCGCCCTGCTGATCAGCGCCGCCTTGCTGCAGGCCAGAAGCCTGCGCCGAACGGCGCCCTGGCCCAGGCCCCTGACCGGCGCCGGCCTCTGCACCGCTGTGCTGGGCTCCCTGGTCTCGGTGTTCGGAGCTCAGATGCTGGTCGATCACCACCGCCTCGACGCCCAATATCACGCCCGTCAACTGAGCCATGAACTCATTTACCGCACCTCGCGCGGCATGGCCGAGAGCTCGGGCTGGCTGCGCCGCCTCGCCGACCGTTGGTCGATTCTGGCCCATCCGCCCTCCATCACGCTGCTGAATCAGGAACTGCGCAGCTATCTGCGCGACAGCCCCGTATTCCGTGAGCTGGCCGTCATCGACGGCGACGAAGTCGTGCTGGCGCTCGGCACCCCCAGTGCGACGGGGGCCCGCCCGCCACTGGGCGAACGAGACGCCTTGCTGCCCTCGGCCGCCCAGGCGCGCGACACCGCGCAGCTGATCCGCCACCCGGCGGAGCTCCTGGGGCCGAACGACATCGAGAGCCTCCTATTGGTTCCGGTGAGCCGGGACGACGCGTCGGCGCTGGTGATCGCCGGTACCGTAACGCTGCATCATGTGCTCGACGAAGTGGCCTTGCGCTCCCCGCAAGGATTCGATTTTCGCGTTCTGCGCGACGACGAGCCCGCCTATAGCACCACACCCCACTGGCCACGGCGCGCCGCCGTGCAGGGCCGGATGCCATTGCCGCTCGACGACACGCTGCGCTGGCAAATCGAGTATGCCTACCGTTCGGCCCAGGCCTGGCCGCTGGCGCGCGTGTTTCCCGAAACTCTCCTGCTGGCCGGCCTGATCTTTACGTTCTGCCTGATAGTGGCCCAACAACTGGGCCGGCTGGCTCGCCAGCGTGCGGGGCAGCTACACCACGGCGCGCTGCACGATCCGCTGACCGGCCTGCCCAATCGCAGCCAGCTCGAACAGACCCTTATTCTGGCGCGTCGCGAGCTGCACGATGCGCCGGGTACGATGGCGGTCATTCTCATCGATCTCGACGGCATCAAACTGGTCAACGACTCGATGGGCCACTTGGCGGGCGACCGCATCTTGCTGGAAGCCGCGCGGCGGCTGCGCCACCGGATGGGGCAGATCGGCTTCGTGGCCCGCCTCGGCGGTGATGAGTTCGTCGTCGTGCTGCGCGACCCCCAAGCGGCGGACGCCGAGCCGCTGGCGCAAGCCATCCTCGCCGATCTGGCGCGCCCTTACAGTATCGACGGCACCTGGCTGCGGATCACAGCCAGCGCGGGCCTCAGCTCGGGCGGCGAAACCGAGGACCCGATGCAATGGGTGCGCGAGGCCGACCTGGCCATGGTGCGCGCCAAGCAGGAAGGTCGCAACACGTGGCGCCGCTACACGTCCGACATGAGCGGCGATCTCGCCCAGAGGCTGGCCATGCGCAGCCACCTGCAGGATGCGCTCGACCAGAAGCAAATGGACCTGCATTACCAACCCATCGTGGAGGGCCGCACCGGCAAGGTCGTCGGGATCGAAGCGCTCTTGCGCTGGCGGCATGACACCTTGGGCGACATCGCTCCCGACCGCTTTCTGCCGCTGGCCGAAGATACCGGCCAGATCGTGCCGCTCAGCGATTGGGTTTTGCAACGGGCTTGTGAGCAGGCCGCCATCCTGCGGCAGTCGGGCCAGGCGGAATTGCCGGTCATCATCAACGTTTCGCCGCTTTACTTCCGCCGCGAAGAGTTCATCGACACCGTCAAAAGAAACCTGGCGGCCGCCGAGCTCCCCAGCGAGAATCTGCAGATGGAAATCACCGAGCGGCTGCTGGCCAGCGACGGCGACCGCGCCTCGCGTCTGCTGGCCCGCCTGCGCGGCCTTGGGGTCAAGGTTTCGATCGACGATTTCGGCACCGGCTACTCCAGCTTCAGTGCCCTGAAGAACCTGCCGGTCGACAAGATCAAGATCGATGGCAGTTTCATCGCGAACGTCGTCGATAACGCCGACGATGCGGCGATCGTCCAGGGCATCATCGCCATGGCGCACCATCTCGGCCTGCGCGTGGTGGCCGAAGGCGTCGAAACCGAAGCCCAGTTCGCGTTCCTGCGGCAGCACCAGTGCGACGAATACCAGGGCTTTCTGTTCTGCCGTCCGCTTGCCTTTGCCGCGCTGCAGGAATGGCTGCGGGATCACGACGGCAGCGTCCCGCCGCCCCAAGCCTAGCCCTCCAGAACCAGCCCTCCGGCGCGCTGTACGCGGCGCTGCACGGCCTCATCCCAGACCGCCGCTTGCGCCGGCGGCACCAGCGTGAGGCGCGAGCGGGCCCGGGTAATGCCGGTGTACACCAGTTCACGAGTCAGGATCGGCGTTGGCGAATCCGGCAGCACCAGTACGGCATGTTCGAACTCGGAACCTTGCGACTTATGCACGGTAAGCGCGTACACCGTTTCGATATGATTCAGGCGGCTGGGCAATACCCAGCGCACGGTGTCGCCGCCGTCGGACGCCGCAAAGGCGACTCGCAAACGCCACTCCGCGGTGGCGGGATCGAAGCGCGACAGGGTTACGCCGATGTCGCCGTTCATCAGGCCCAGGCCGTAATCGTTGCGGGTCACGAGCACCGGCCGCCCGGGATACCAGCCTTGGGTTGCCGCGATCTCGCCATGGCGATGCAAGACGTCGGCGATGCGGGCGTTGAGCCCTTCCACGCCCCATGGGCCACGACGGACGGCGCACAACACCTGGAAGCCGGCATGGGCGCGCAAGACCTGGTTGGCCCAGGCGTCCCACGCAGCGTCGGTGGCCTCCGGCCCGGGCCGGTGCAAGCGCATCAGGGCCAGATAGCGCCGATAGCCATCGGCCGCACCGCCGTCGTCCGCCCCGGGCCGGGCCGCCGAACGGCCGTGAAGCAGCAGCGCCGGCCAATGCCGTTCGTCGAGTTCGTGCGGCAGCCGTACGACGACCAGGTCGTCACGCGCCTCGTCCAGAATCGCGCGGCTACCCGCCGCATCGCCGGCATTCACGGCACGCGCCAGCCGACCGATCCCGCTATCGGCCGAGAAGCGGTGGCTGACGCGCAATTGCACCACCGCCTGATCGAGCGGCCGCCCCGCTTCATCCTGCCACCGCAATCCCGGCGCCTCGCCGCAGACCTCGGCCAGCCAGTCCGCCGTTTCGGGCAGGTAATGGCCTTGTTCGGCGCGGCGGCATAGTTCCCCCAGCACCGCTCCCGCTTCCACCGACGCCAGCTGGTCTTTGTCGCCAAGAAGGATCAGGCGCGCGCCCAGCGGCAGCGCGTCGAGCACGGCGGCCATGCGTTCCAGATCGACCATCGACGCTTCGTCGATCACCAGCACGTCCAGCGGCAGGGGGTGTCCCGCATGGTGGCGGAAGCGTCGGGTATCGGGCCGGCTGCCCAGCAGGCGGTGCAGGGTTGTGACGTGTATCGGGATGGCCGCCAGAATGGCGGCATCGAGCGGATCGTCATTCCGCAGCGGCAGTTGGCTCACCGCCTGGGCAATCGACTGATGCAGCCGCGCCGCCGCTTTGCCGGTCGGCGCCGCCAAGCGGATCTGCAAGGGCCGGGCTCGACCGCCCGGCGCCAGCGCCAGAGCTTGCAGCAAGGCCAGGAGCTTGACGACCGTCGTGGTCTTGCCGGTACCCGGACCGCCGGTGATGACGCCGAACGCACCTCGTCCGACCAGTGCGCAGGCCAGCCGCTGCCAATCGGGGGCGTCGCCATATTGCCCGGGTTCGCCGAACAGACGCTCCAGCCAATTCCGCCAGACGGCCCCCGCGGTGGCGGCGGGCGGCAGCGCCAGACGGCGGGCGATACCCTCCCGCACGTCCTGTTCGTAACGCCAGTAGCGTCGCAGGTATAGGCGGGTGCCGGCGCGCACCAGCGGCTGGGCGCCAGGTCCCGGTGCGCCCACCAGGGCCGGGCAGTCCAGGGCCGCCAGCCATGCGGCTTCGGACAGCCGGCCTACGACGACCGCCGGATGCGGCGGCGCCCCCGAGCCCTGGCCGGTGTCGTCGTCTTCGGGCGGCAAAGCCAGGACGCCCGCCGGATCGCGCAGCATGTCGCCGATATCCAGGCAGCCATGGCCGCGACCCAACTGATGGCTGGCCAGCGCGGCCGCCAGCAATAGCCAGGGAGACGCCGCCGGTACCTCTCGGCCCAGCCAGGTGGCGAAAGCCAGGTCGAGCGGACGCAGCCAGCGTGCCGCCATCCAGGCCTGCAGTACGCGCTCGAGTTCCGTCCGGTCGCCGCGCGGCCCGGGGGTGCCGCCCACTCTTCCGGAGTCGGGCGATGCGAAGAGATCAAGCTGCTCGGGCAACCCCACCTCCGAGACCGCGGCGCGCCCCTCGCCGGCCAGGGGCGCTTCCGGCTCCCGTCCGGGCGGCTGCCGGCTCTCGTGCCGTCCGGCGCCTGGGCGCCGGCTCATGGCGCACCGCCCGTCAAGCGCCACTCACCGGCTTTGAACAGGTCATCGAAGGCCGCCATCCAAGCGGCGGAAGGCCGCAGGGCCACCTGGCCCCGCGCGGGGCCGGACAGGCCGCGCAAAAACCAATACACCGCACCGCCCAGATGTTGATCGTAGTCGTAGTCGGGCAAGCGAGTGCGCAATAGGCGGTGCAGGGCGAGCAGATACAGCATGGCTTGCACGTCGTAGCGCGACTGCGCCATGGTTTGCGCCAACGCTTCATCGGTGTAGGCCGATGCGTCGCGGCCCAGCCAGTTGGATTTGTAGTCCGCCACGTAGTAGCGTCCCTCATGAACGAAGACCAGGTCGATAAAACCTTTGAGCATGCCGTTGAGCCGTCCGGGCTGCAGTTCGGGCCGGGGCCGCTGCTGCAAAGTCGCGCCCCGGATCGCCGCGTCCAGCACGTCGAGCGGCGTACGATGCACCGGCAGCCAGAACTCCATCTCAACCAGACATTGTTCCACCCCGGCCAAGGTGAACCGCTGGCGGGCGCCCGGCAGCGGCCATGCCTGCCGCAGAAACGCCTCCAAACCGCTCGCCAAAGGATCGATCCACGCCGCCAACCCGCGCGGCGCGGCGATGCGGGCAACCCGGTCGCGCAGGGCCGCCGGATCACTCGCCATGGCTCCGAAACCCACCGCCGCCAGGCTCTCCAGAAGCTGGTGCAGCACAATGCCGGCCTCTGGGCCGCGCGGGAACGCATGCCAGACCTCGGTGTCCGGCCCCGCGGGCGGCGTCGGCGCAGCCTCGCCTGCCGCGTCGCCCTCCTCGAGCGAGACCGGCCAGTCTTCGTGCCAGTTGGCGGCTTCAGGCGTGTCCCAGTCGTCGTCCGGCACGCGCTGAACGATGGCCGGCAATGATTCGGCGGCGCCGGCGTCCAGGCGTTGGCCCGGCATCGAATCGCTGGTGGTATCGCCGGTGCGCAACGCCAAGGCGGAATAGCTGGCGACCCACCAGGGCTCGGACGGCTGGCGCCGGGCCTCGCGCACCGGCCCGAGCCGCGCCGCCGCGAGCGGGGGCCGGTGGCGCACGGCATCCGCGTCCGCCACTGGCCGCAGGCATAGCGCCGCGTTCGTTCCCAAGCTTTCGCCGGAATCGTTGGCCAAGGCGAGGAGTTCATCGCGCCGGCCCACATCCAATAAGCTGCCCAGCGCTGAAAGACGCCAGTCGGCGGCCGCGGGAGCCATCCCGACCCAGGTGGCGTGGCGCGCGCGCGTCAAGGCGACATACAGTTTACGAACGTCCTCCGCGAGTCGCTCGCCGTCGGCCGTGGCCTGGGCCTGCGTCTGCGGCCGCCATAAGAAACGGCGCCCGCCATCGCCATCGCGATACACCAGCGGCCAGCTGCGCGGCGTACCCAGCAGCGAACGCGCCGCGCAGCCAAAAGGCAGCAAGACCAGCGGATACTCCAGTCCCTTCGATTTATGCACCGTCACCACCCGCACACAATCGGCGTCGCTCTCCAGCCGCAATTGATGTCCTTCGTCCTGGGCGGGAGCCGCGCGCTGTTCAGCCAGGTAGCGGATCAAGGCTTGCTCACCATCCAGTGCGGTACTGGCGGCCTGCAGCAATTCGGTCAAATGCAACCAGTCGGTCAGGCGGCGCTCGCCACCCTCGCCTGCCTCATGCCGCAGCAGACGGGCAGGCACCGCGAAGTCGTGCAATAGCCGGTGCAGCATGGGCAGCACGCCCAGGCGCCGCCAATCCTGCCGATACTGGAAGAACTGTTGCACACGCGCCTCCCAGGCCAGCTCGTCCTGTTGCAAGTTCAAGAGTTCGCGCCAGTCCAGGCCCAGGCTGCGGGTGGCCAGCGCGGCTCGCACCAGGCCAGGCCGCTCCGGCTCGGCGCAAGCCTGCAGGCAACGCTGCACATCGGCCGCTTCGGCGGTGTGATACACCGAACTCCGGTCGGACAAATACACACTGCGCACGCCACGCCGCGCCAGGGCGGCCCGCACGCGCCGCGCTTCGGTGCCGGTATTGACCAGTATGGCGATGTCGGCCGGCGTCAGGGCACGCCATTCCTCCGTTTTGCCGTTGGCGAACCCGGCCCGGCCCTCCTGCGCCAGATTGAGCCAGCGCGCCACCTGGGTGGCCGAGGCCTCGGCCATGTCGACCGCGGCGGCTTTGTCCGGCACGGTGGCGGCCGTGTCTTGAGTTTCGGCGGCTGGCTGAGCGTCGGCCTCGTACCATAAGGTGAGGCCCGCCGGCGTTTCGTCGTCGATCAGCAGCCGCTCGGCCAGGCCGCGGGCCTGCACCGGCAGAAACGGGATGGCCGGCCCGCCATCATGTGTCAGTTGAAAGGCTCCGCCGCCACCTCGCGCCTCCGCCAGCGAAAACAGCTGATTCACCGCCGCCACCGCCGCGGCGGTGGAACGAAAGTTGCGATCCAGCGTATACAGCCGATCGCCGCAATCGGCGCGGGCCTGCAAATAGGTATGAATGTCGGCGCCGCGGAAGGCGTAAATCGCCTGTTTGGGGTCGCCGATCAGCACCAGGGCGGTGGCGGGATCGTGACGCGCCACACCGTAGATGGTATCGAAGATCCGGTACTGCAGCGCATCGGTATCCTGAAACTCGTCGATCAAGGCGATGGGAAATGCCTGGCGGATCCGCCTCGCCAGCGCCGGTCCCGACTCGGACCGCAGTGCCTCGTCGAACTGCCGCAACAGCCCATCGAAACCCAGTTGCGCACGTTGGCGCTGCGCCTGCGCCAACCTGGCCACGCACCAGTGCATGGCATGGCTGTACAAGGCGCCACGCGGCTCGGGCAACGCCGCCAATTGGGCCTGCAGGGCCGCAATGGCCTCCAGCGCCGGATGGCCTGGCGGCTCGCCGCTCAGCCAGATCTCGGCCAGGCCGGCGGGCGTCAAACGCTGCCAACCGGTTTTCAGGTCCAGGTCTTGGGCTTCGGGATCCGCGGCCCAGGCGGCGATGGCCGCCAGCCAGCGCTCCTGGTTGGTCCGGTTCAAGGCGGTGCCCCGAAAGGCCTTGGCCGTGCGCGCCTGGTCGAGCAGCTCTTGCAACTCGTGGATCCAGCCCAGGTCTTGCCAGGGCTGTTTGAGCACCGCCAGCTGCGCCTCCCTTTGCACGCGGACCGCGGCCAGGATGGCGCTTGGGCCGTCGGCTTCGCGCGGCAGGGCGTCGGCATCGGTCAGCCGCGGCTGCAGGGCCCAGGCCAGCGCTTCCGGCTCGCTCCAGTACGAGCGCCACGCGGCCAAGGTGTCGAGCTCCATCATCACGACCCAGGTGCGCCAGTAGTCTTGAGCCACTTCCAGCAGCAGGGAACTGGTGTCGGCTTCGAGCTCTTGCTGGAACAAGCTGCCGCTATCGAAGGCGTGCTCGCGCAGCATGCGATAACACCAGCCGTGGATGGTATGCACGGCGGCCTCGTCCATCCATTCCGCCGCCAGCGCCAGGCGGCGCGCGCATCCCGGCCATTGCGACTCCGGATACTCCTCGCGCAGCGCCTGCAGCAGCGCGTCGTCCAGCGCCGGAGCCGCCGGCGCCCGAAACGCCGCCGCGGCTTCCGCCAAGCGGCGGCGGATGCGGTCGCGCAGTTCCCGCGTAGCGGCCTCGGTGAAAGTCACCACCAGGATCTCCGGCGGCGTCAGTTCGCGCGCGTAGGCGTTTTCGCCCCCATGGCCCAGCACCAGGCGCACATAGAGCGTGGCGATGGTGTAGGTTTTGCCGGTGCCCGCGCTGGCCTCGATCAAGTGGCTGCCGCGCAGGGGAAAGCGCAGCGCATCGAGCGGGCGGGCTGCGCCCTGCACGCCGCTCGCGGGCGTGGCGGCTACATTCATTCCCGCTCCTCCGCTGTCATCGCCGCATGGCCGGCGCGGCGGGCTTGCAGCAGGGGTAGCAGCAGGCTTTGCGCCCAGGCATCGAACGCCGCGGGGTCGACGGCGGCCGACCAGCGCGCGAAATCGGGCCAGACCCGCTGCAGGTGAGGATCATGGGTGACGTCGCCGCTGCCGTGCTCGCCTCCCTCGTAGGCCAGGGCCAGCGGACGCAGCGCCGCGGCCGGCCAGCCGCGGGCCAGATCCGGGGTTTCGTCCGATCTGGCGAGCCAGGCAAGCCAGGCCACCGCGGTGCGCAGCGGTAGGGGCAAAGGCTGGCACATTCCGTACTCCCAGGCATCGCGCAAGGCGCGCCAGTGCCGGTCGGCATCGGCTTGCGGCATGGCGGGCCACCAGAGCCGGGCATCGGCCGCCACAATTGCGGTATGCACCGGCCCGACCTCCAGGCATTGCGCGCCGAGATGCTCGATCCAGGCCGGTACCAGCCGGGCGATCTCCGCGCCGGACGCCTGCGGTTTGCCATGGACCCGGCCAGGCAGGAGCACCAGGCGCACCAGCCCGCCGGCTGGCGTCGAGGCGGGGCTTTGCCAGGGCTGCGCGCTGCGCAGGCCGCCCAATCGATCCGCGAGCCACGGCGCAGCCGATGAGGTCGGCCAGACCACGGGAAAATCGCCGGGCACGGCATACGGCCACTGGGCCAGCCAGTCGGCATAGCCATGTACCATCGTTTCCAGTCCGTCGAGCAGCTCGGCCGCCGCCAGCTCCCCCAGGCGCGCGGCCGGCAGATCGCCACGGGCGCGCATCACCGCAACGCGGCGGGATGCCGCCTCGAGCACCTCCCGCGCGGGCGCGCCGTCGTCCAGCAGGCGGCGTTGCAAATCGAGCAGTTCCTGCCGCAGGCGCCAGCCGTCCAGGCCACTGGCGCTGCCGAAGGGCTCGACGTCGGCGGTATTCGGGTCTTCCAGGTGCAGATTGGCCTGCAGGCGCTGTTGCCAGAATGCCTCGACCGGGCGACGCAGCCAGCGCGCCAGTTCGGAGAGCCCCACCGGCTCGTCGCGCTCCCAGGCGGGCAGAACGCCAGGCGCCGGGACCGTGGCGTCATCGCGATGCCACTCGGCGGCATAAGTGAACCAGCGCGTATCGCGGCCGTCGACGTAGCGGGGACTGAACGGCTGCAGCGGATGCCGGGTGGTCAGCGCCTCCGCCACACCGGCGTCATCGGGCGGATCGCCCGGCAGTCGCCAGACCGAGTCGATGTGGTCGCGCAACTGGCCCACCAAGACCGACGGCGGTTGCTCGGCATTGTCGAGCGCGCTCGCTCCCACCCAGGAAATCGACAAACGCTCGCGCGCCGACAACAGCGCCTCCAGGAACAGATAGCGGTCGTCCTCGCGCCGCGAACGATCGCCCGGCCGATAGTCGCCCCCCATGAGGTCGAAGTCGGCCGCGACATGGACCCGCGGATAGTCGCCGTCGTTCATGCCCAATAAGGCTACGTGCCGGAAGGGTATGGCCCGCATCGGCATCAACGTGGCGAAAGTCACGGCGCCCGCGAAGAAGCGCTGGCCCAGCGCCGGGGCTTCGATCAGTGCCAGCCACGCCTCCCGCACCAGCGACAAAGGCAAGGCTTCGTTCTCCAGGCCGCCTTCCGCTGCGGCCTCTTGCCATTGCTGCAGGGCCGCGAGACAACGCGCCAGGGTCACGCCTTCCTCGGAACTTTGGGGGAGAAAGCTGGCCTCGAGCCAGGTTTGCAGCACCTCGTGCCATTCATGCGCCGCCCGCGGCTCGCGCATCATGCGCCAGCTGCGCTCCAGGTGCTCGGCAAAGGCGATGAGCTGGCCCAGCGCCGCCGCCTCCAGCCCCGAGACTTCGCCATAGCCCTCGATACCTTGCCAGCCGGGCGATTCGAAGCCCACCGCATAGCCCAGCAGCATCCGCCGGAGCCCGAACCACCAGGTGTGCGGCGGCGCGGCTTCGCCCGTGGCGGGCAGGTCGAGACTGGCCCGGTGCTCGTCGTTCAGGCCCCAGCGGATATTGGCCTGATGCACCCACAGCCGCAGACGCGGGAGGTCGTCGGCCAGCAATCCGAAACGGCCCCGCACCGCCGGCACGTCCAGCCAATCCAGTACCTGGCTCGTGGTCAGGCGCTCCTGGGGCAGCGCCAGCATGGCTTCGAATGCCTGCAGCAGCGGATCCGCGCCACGCGGGTTTTGATCGGCCACGGTGAAGGGCAGATAACGGCGATCATGGCGTGGTACTCGACCGAACACGGCCCTGATATGCGGCGCATAGCGGCCGATCTCGGGCACCATCACCACGACGTCGCGCGGCTGCAGCGTGGCATCGGCCTCGAACGCGGCCAACAATTGGTCTTGCAGGATCTCGACTTCGCGCTGCGGCGTATGGGCCACCTGGAACAGCAACGAGCGGTCCACTCGCGGATCGACGGGCGGCCAGGATTCCCGCGACTCGCCCACCGGCCGCAGGCAGCGGATGTCGTTCTGCAACTGGCGCAGCAAAGTATCCGGCGCATCGTTGGAGAACCAATTGCTGCGCAGGCCGCATGCCCCCAAGGCCTGGTCGTGGCGCGCCCGATCGCCCTCGGCGTCGAACTCATCGAGCAGCGCAATGAAATCGCGCCCCTGCTTGCCCCAGGCCGCCAGCAAGGGCTGGGCATGCAGATGCAACTGATCGTCGTCGAGCGGCACCGGGCGGCCGGCGCGCGGCGCCTGCCGCGATTGGCGCCGGCGCAATAAATCTTGCTGCGCCACCACATCGGCCCAATACTCCTGGCACGGGTTATTGACGCCCACCAACACCTGGCACCAGCGCGCCAGCATCGCCAAGGCTTCGAGCGACTGGCGCGGAAGGGCCGATATGCCGAACACCAGCACGCGGCGCGGCAGACCCGGCGGCACGCCCTGGCCTGCCCAGCCGGAGGCCCGCCGCAGGAATTCGGCATGCACGGCGGCGCGGCCGCCCTGAGCCGCCAGGCCGGCGCCACCCGCGGCGGCGACATCGGCCAACAAGGCGCGCCAGAGCGCCGGCTGCCAGGCCTGGTCGCCTTCCAGCGCGCGGCGGCTGCCGCGGGCATCGATCAGGACATCATCGCCCTGGGCCCAGGCGGCGAGCCAGTCGGCACGATAGACTTGATATTGATCGTACAAATCGGCCAGTCTGGCCGCCAGCTGGTCGGCCTTGCGCAACTCGGTATCGTGCTGCAGAAAGCGGCGCAGCGGCTCGTAGACGGGATCGCCGAGCAGGCCCGGCAACAAGCGCAACAAACGCCAGCGCAGGCGGGATTCGTCGAACGGCGATGTTTCGGGTACGGCCGCCTCGCCCAGCAGCGCACGATAAGCCCGCCACAGGAACTGGGCGGGCAGCAGGCAATCCACGGCCGCCGCGATACCGCAGCCACCGGTGCCGTCGGCTTGCGGCGACGCCGCCAGCGCCAGCTTCAGCCATTGCGCAAAGCCATTGCTCTGCACCAGCACGACTTCCGTTTCCAGCGGCTGCAGAGGATGGTTGCGCACCCAGGCGACAAGGACATCGCGCAGGCTTTCGGCGCGATCGGAGTGGACCAGAATCAGGCCGGGATCGAGAGGCGTGGCGGACATGCGGGAATGGTAACGCGAAGCGGGGAGCGCCGCCGGCACCGAGAGATCCGGCCACGCAAGCCCCGTCACAACCGATTGCGCCTGGGCCGGGGCGCGAGATCTTCCGGTAGGCCGGCCCGCTGCGGCACGATGGGCGGCCACCAGGCCGGCAACAGGCCACGGACATCGGCGCGGGCGAAGCGATCGTCAAGCAGCTCGATCACCCCGACGTCCTCATGCGTGCGGATGACCCTGCCCGCGGCTTGCACCACCTTGTGCAGGCCCGGGTAGCGGTAGGTGTAATCGTAGGCTCGCGCATCGCCGTATTCGCTGGCCAGCCGCCGACGCAGTTGCTCGTGCCGCGCATCGTGCGGCGGCAGGCCGAGGGTCAGCACGAAGACGCCCATCAAACGACTGCCCGGCAGATCGATCCCCTCGGCAAAAGCGCCGCCCAGCACCGCCAGGCCCACTTGCCGGCCGCCGGGAGCGAAGCCGTCGATGAAGGCCTGGCGCTCGGCGGCGGTCATGCCGGGCCGTTGGCACCGCAGCGGCAGCGTGGCATCCTGCGCCGCCAAGGCCCGGGCGAGCAAGTCGAGGTAGGCGAAACTGCTGACGTAGACCAGGTAGTTGGCGGGCGCCCGGCGGAATTGCGCCAGCACCCGCCCGGCCGCCAAGGGCGCCGAACGCTCGCGCGCCGCAAGCCGGGTATCGATGCCGCTCACCTGTCGCACCTCCAGTTGCGCGGCGGTAAACGGACTGGGCACATCCAGCCACCAGGCGTCTTCGGGCAGCGCCAGCAAATCCCGAAAATAGGCGTAAGGCGTGAGGGTGGCCGAAAACAGCACCGCGGCGCCGGCCTGCTCCCAGCGAGGCGCCAGCCAACGCCCCGGCAACAGGCACTCGATATCGAGGCAGGCATCCCAGCCACCTCGGCCGGCGGCCGCGCGCCGCGGCTGCCAGCTCAAGCGCAGGATGGAATGCTGGTCCATGGCTTCGGACAACCGCAAAAAGCCCGCGGCATCGAACAAGGCTTGCTGTAGCGTCGAGTCGCCCGGCTGTTCGCCCAGATGATCGAGCAACTGCCCGCAAAACGCCTGCATGGCCTGTTGGAAATCCTCCGGCACCTCGTGCAGGATCTCGCCACCAGGCTGCCCCCCGGCGGTGCGATGCGATCCGGCGGCCGCCGACGACTCGCCCGCCCCTGTCCCGCCAGCCAGCGGCGACAGCAGATCGGGGGCATCGGCGGCGCCGGCTGGCGCCCGGGCCTGCCACTGGCGCCAGGCCCGGCCCATCGCCGCATAGGCGCCGCGCAGCGCGGGCGGGGCACGCCGGCGCGCCGCGCGCCAATCGGCTTCGTTCCACCTCGCACTGTACATGGCGCGGGCCCGCTCGAGCAGATGATGGCCTTCATCGATCAACAGCGCGCTGCGCCAGCCGAACTGTTGCGCCAGGACGGGCAACAAGGCCTGCTGATCGAACCAATAATTGACGTCGGCCACCACCACATCGGCCCAGCGCGCCATCTCCTGCGATAGATAATAGGGACAAACTTCGTGACGCAAGGCCAGCTCGCGCACCGCGGCGGGCTCGAGCAGCGCCGGCGCGCAGGCCGCTTCGGCGCGCGCGGCGGGCAGGCGATCGAAGAAGCCCCGGGCCAGCGGACAAGACTCGCCATGGCAACTGAGCTCGGGATGCTCACAGGCCTGGTCGCGCGCCACCAATGCCCACACCCGCACGGGCGCCGCCCCCTCGGCCGCCGGCGGCAACAAGCGTTGCAGGGCATCCAGTGCCAGTTGGCGACCGGTGCCGCGCATCGTGAGAAAAACCAGGCGATCCCAGGCTTGCCTCGGCATGGCCGACAGTGCCGGGTACAGGGTGCCGAGAGTCTTGCCCAGGCCCGTGGGCGCCTGCAGCAGCAGACGCTGGTTTCGACCCAGTGTTTTGTAGACGGCTTCGGCCAAGGCACGCTGTCCGGCGCGAAAGCTGAAGGGAAACGCCAGGCCGCGCAGGAAATCATCGCGCCCACGGCGATGCGCCGCCTCCTGGGCCGCCCAATCGGCGTAGACGGCGCACCAGGTTTCCAGCTCGCGCCAGAGCTCCGTGGCGGACCATCGTTGTTCGAACACGGTTTCCGTGCCCTGGCGTACCTCGACGTAAACCAGGCGCAGACCTATGGTTTCCAGGCCGTGCTCCCGCGCCCACAAGGCGCCATAACAACGCAGTTGCGCCCAGTGGCGGGCCTGGCGCTCCACGGTAAGCCGGCCGGGATCGCCCCGATGGCTCTTGAACTCTTCCAGCCAATCCGAACCGGTCTCGACCGCATCGATGCGACCGCGCAGCCAGAGGCTCCCGCACCGCCCCGCAACCGGCACCTCGGCCTGATGGCTCTGCCGCCGGCGCTCGCGCAATCGCGCGTGCAGCGCAATGCCTTCCTGCGCGGTGGGCGCCGGCGTATAGCGATGGTCCAGATCGCCCCGCCTGGCCGCGAACTCGCACAAAGTCCGCACCGCCACCGGCAGCGCACCTTCCGGAACCGCCGGGCCACGTGCCGCCACCGCTCCGGGCTCGTCAGGCGGCTCCGGGGATCGGCTGCCTCGCCTGACCCCGTCCTGAAGTACGGGGCTTGCGCATGAGCCCGTGGTCAAGCGGCCCATCGCACGTGCAGCACTTCGGCATCGAGGCCATGGCGCCGGCAGTAATCCAGCCAGGCTCGTTGATGATCCTGCAGGCGGTCGCCCGGCCCCTTGACTTCGATCAGGGCGAAGCGGCGCTGCGCCGGCCAGAACCGCACCAGGTCGGGCAAACCACTGCGATGCTGTCGCAAGTCGGCCAGCAGACGCTGCAAGATGGCTTTCAAGGCCGTTGGCGCAATGCAATCCAGCGCCAGCCGCACCGTGTCTTCATTCAGCACCGGCCATACGATCAGCGGGCAACTGGTGCCGTGCCGCGTGCGCCAGGTGTGCCAGATGCGATCCTGGTAGCCGCCGTCGTCCAGGCTCGCCAGACAAGCCTCCAGCAAGGCGGCCCGGCGTTCCGTGAACTCCGGCCGATACAGGTCTGCCGGCCCGGCCTGAAAGGGATGAAAGAACGCTCCCGGCACCGCCTCATAGATGGCCGGCCAGCACAGCAGGCCGAGCAGGCCGTTGAACAGATGGTTCTCGACATAGACACAACAGCTATCGTCATCGGTGAGCGCGGCGGCGGCCGATTGCTCGACCGACAGCGCAGAATCCCGGGCCAGCACCAGCTCGCGCTCGGGAATGGCCGGGGGCACGGGGGCCTGCCAGGCCAGACCAGCCCGCCGGGCCACCCGGCGGGCGATACGATGCAGGCCCTGGCGCTCGGCCTCGGGCCAGCTTGCGGCCAACGCCGCGCTCACTTCGGGCCAAAGCGCTTCGGCTGTCATTTGCTTCTCACGCAAACGCAAGCCCCGCAACGCCGCTTCCGGATGGCTGGAGGCCTGGTAGGCCGCCATCGCGAGGGCTGTCTCGCCCTGACGTTCGGCCACCATGCCCGCCTCGAGCAGCAAACGCGAATGGCGGCGAGCCAGCCATGGCCCTTCGGCCGCCGCCGGTATCGTCGGCCACAGCTCCGCCACCGGTGATCCGGCCGCCAGCTGTTCGCCAAGATCGGCGAGCAAAAGATATTGATCGATCTCGGTGCGGGCCTGGAAGGCCCGGGCTTCGCGGTCGAATATCACGGGCTCATAGCGCTGATGGCCCAACTCGGTGAGGACGAACTCGCTCCAGTCCTGGCGCAGATTGCCGAAGAACATCAGGCGCAGGCGGCGGAACCACTGACGGGTTACGGCTGTGAGCTGGACCACGGGCCCGGCACCGGGGACCGCCGGCCACCACTGGGGCAGTGAACGGGCTTCGCCGGGGAAGGCCTCGGCCAGGGCCGCCACCCAATCGCTTTTGCGCGCACTGGCGGGCCAGCGCGCGCGGTCGAGGCACGCCTGGGCCGCGGATCGCAACTCGCCGGCGCGCAACAAGCGGCCCAGCGTGTCGACGCCGAGCGGTGGATCCAGCTCCAGCCAATCCGCCGCGGCCAGCTTGCGCGCCCAGGGCTCGAGGTCTGGCGCGATCTCGGGATACCGCAGCGTGGCCAGACGGTAGCTATCGTGGCTGCGCATGACCAAGCGCACCAGCAAGGCCTGGGCCTCCGCCTCCATCGCGGCAAAGGCGGCCAGGCGCTCGAGTTCGGAGGGCAGCAGCAGATCGGCGTGCCGCTCGCCCACCCAGTCGAGCACCGCGCGGACATTGAGCAGGTAATAGCGGGGGTCTTGCAGAGAAGCCGCCTGCAGAGGCGGAGGTGATGCGTTCAAAATCGGATCTGGTTTCAAGGCGGCATCGCGTTGCCACCGAGCCGGCACGACAGCGGGACAAAGCCCGCTGGACGAGACGCTATTTTGCCTCAGGATGGCGGCGTTTTCGTTTGCCCGGCAGCGCTGGCCTCGCGCCGCAGGATTTCCCGTTTGCGCTCCACTCCCCAGCGGTATCCCGCCAGATCGCCATCGCGGCGCACAACGCGATGGCAGGGTATGGCCACCGCCAGCCGATTGGCGGCGCAGGCACTGGCCACCGCGCGCACCGCGGCCGGCGCCCCGATACGAGCCGCAAGTTCGGTGTAGCTCACCGTGGCCCCCACCGGGATCTCGCGCAAGGCCTGCCATACTCTTTCCTGGAAAGCGGTGCCGCGCACGTCGAGCGGCAGGGCCAGGCCGATGGCCGGAGCTTCCACGAATCCCACCACTTGCGCCATCCATTGCTCGAATTCCGCATCGCCTCCCAGCAGATCGGCTTGGGGAAACATGTCCTGCAGCTCGCGCACCAGGGCTTCGGCATCGTCGCCCAGCAGGATGGCGCAAATGCCGCGCCCGCTGCGCGCCACCAGGATGGCGCCCAGCGCGCACTGGCCCACCGCGAAACGGATACTGGCCCCCGCACCGCCGGCGCGGAACTCGCTCGCCGTCATGCCCAGGCGCTGATCCGATACCTCATAAAAACGGCTGCTGGCATTGAAGCCCGACTCATAGATGGCGGTGGTGATCGAGCCCTCGGGCGCGCCCAGTGCCTGGCGCAGCCGCCGCGCCCGATAGGCCGAGGCATAGGCCTTGGGCGTGAGGCCGGTCTCGGCCTTGAACACGCGATGGAAGTGATAGGGACTCAGGCCCGCCCTGGCCGCCAGCGCGCCCAGACTGGGCGGCGCCTCGGCGGCCTCGATGTGCCGGCAGGCAAGGGCCACGAGCTCACGCCGCGCGCGCCCCTGGCGGCCGGCATCACCGGCCCGCCGACGGCTGGGCCGATAGCCCGCGGCTTCGGCCGCCGTCGGCGAATCGAAGAACTCCACGTTTTCACGTTTCGGCAAGCGGCCAGCCGCCCCCGGCCAGGCATAGACGCCGGTGGTGCGCACCGCATAGACGAAATGGCCGTGGGCCCGCGGGTCGCGCGCCAGCAGTGCCCGCCAGCGGGATTCGGCGGTGCAGTAGGCGGCTTGTGGGGTGGGCTCGGCGGCCCCGGCTTGAATGGCAGACATCGCATGGCTCCAGTGTGGCTCCAGCATACGAAAAATAATCGATGCCGCCACTCCGATTCTTGCGCCGCAATTGCGCTTGGGACGGCCCGGCGCGCCGGGTGCACTACCCTCCAGTCGCTGCGCGACTGCCTCCCCGAGGGAGGCTTCGCGCTTGGGACGGCCCGGCGCGCCGGATGCACTACCCTCCAGTCGCTGCGCGACTGCCTCCCCGGGGGAGGCTTCGCGCTTGGGGCGGCCCGGCGCGCCGGATGCACTACCCTCCAGTCGCTGCGCGACTGCCTCCCCGGGGGAGGCTTCGCGCTTGGGACGGCCCGGCGCGCTCAGGCCGCCGCGCCCAGAGCGCCCGGGTCGATACGCACCCTGGCTTCGCGTCCGAGGATGTCGAGCAGGACGATGACGCGATCGCGAGCGCTGGCCTGAACCACGCCACGCAAGCCGGCAAACGGCCCTTCCAGGATCTCGACCGGCAGGCCAGCCGGCAGATCGCCGCCGGGCGGCCGGGCATGCACACGCGCCGCCGCCGCCTCCAATTCGTGCATGGCGCTGATGAGCGCGGGACGCACACGCGCCACCTCGAGCCCGAAACGCACCAGATTGCTGACCCCCAGGGTGCTTCGCACGGGACCCAGGCCCTGCTGAGGCCGGCCCGGCCTGACGAACAGATACCGTGGGAACATCGGCACTATTTGGCTACGCCATTCACCGGCCTTGCGCTTCCATTCGGTGAGCATGGGCAGATAGACGGCGTAATCTTGGTTGAGCAATTGCTGCAGGGCCTGCTGCTCCTGGCGCGGTTTGCTGAACACCACGTACCAGGGCGTCGCGGAAACGGATTCGCGGCTCACCTTAACCTCGTTGAACGCTACACACGCAACGCAATGGTAACCGCTCTCGCGTTCAATTGCTGAACAGACCGTGCGGGCAATCCGGAATCCGGGAACATCGCGGCCCGTCGGTCGTCGAAAGTTCCATAATGCGCGCTGGCGCCATGCTCGCGTCGCCGCCGTGCCTCCGGTGCCGCGCGGCCCGCGATAGGCCTGGGCGCCAGCCCATTCCGCACCGAGCCAGATTGGATTCCTATCGTTTCATGACCACAAGCCAAAAAACCATACAACTCGCCCTGCAGGGCGGCGGCGCCCACGGCGCGCTCACCTGGGGCGTGCTCGACCGTCTGCTCGACGAGCCCCGGCTGCGCCTCGAAGGCATCAGCGGCACCAGCGCCGGCGCGATGAACGCCGTCGTGCTCGCCGATGGCCTGGAGCGCGGCGGCCCCGCCGCCGCCCGCGAGGCGCTGGAACACTTCTGGCGGGCGGTCAGCAACGCCGCCCAGAGCAGTCCGATCCAGCGCGACCTGTGGTCGCGCCTGACCGGCAATTGGGGGCTGGATCAATCGCCCAGTTACTTGTGGTTCGATCATCTCAGCCGCATGTTCTCGCCCTACGAGTTGAACCCGCTCAATCTCAACCCCTTGCGCGACCTGGTGGGCGAGATCATCGACTTCGATCGCGTCAACGGCTGCGCCGCCGTCAAACTGTTCATCACCGCCACCAACGTCCGGACGGGTCGGCCCAGAGTGTTCCGCCAGCCCGAACTCTCGGTCGACGCCGTGATGGCGTCCGCGGCGCTGCCGTTGATGTTCCAGGCTGTGGAAGTCGATGGCGAGGCCTACTGGGATGGCGGCTTCGTCGGTAATCCCGCGCTGTTTCCACTGGTGGACGAATGCAGCGCGTCCGACCTGCTGCTGGTGCAGATCACGCCGTTCCGGCGCACCGATATCCCGCGCTCGTCCCGCGACATCATCAACCGGGTCAATGAGATCACGTTCAACTCCAGCCTGCTCAAGGAATTGCGCGCCATTACCTTGCTGCGCGAACTGATCGCCGCCGAAGACGTCGATCGATGCTGCTACCGCGAAATGCGCCTGCATCGCATCCACGGCGACGACGGCTTGCAGGGCCTGAGCACCTCCAGCAAGCTCAACGCCGAATGGGCCTACCTGTGTCATCTGCGCGATATCGGCCGCCAGCGGGCCGACCTTTGGCTGAGCGAACACTGGAGCGACATCGGCCGGCGCTCGACCTTCGACCTGGAATGGCTGGTCGAAGACAGCCTGCGCACCTCGCGCGCCACACCCGAAGACAAGCCCCGCGTCGCGTGACTCCATCAACCAAAGGTCGTCCCGTGACTCCGTGAGGCGGGACGCTGTTTCCATCCCGTTCCGGCGCCGCGACGGCCCTCGGCCAAGCCGCCGCCACCTGCCGTATACCCCAGCTTGAATCACGGCCGGATCTGCGCATAATCCGAACTGCACGAAACCTCGGATACCGTTTTTGTCGTACGCCCCGCCTTTGCCGACACGCCCGGGCCCTACCGGACAAGGCCTTGTCCCGAAAGCCAACGCGGCCGCCGGCAGCGGGGTTTCCCACCCTCCCAGGAGATCAAGAATGACAACGGCACGACAGCGTTTCCCCTTTGCCCATCTGGCCGCCGCCCTTACCCTGGGCCTCGCCGCCGCCGGTCCCGCCCACGCGCAAACCTATCCCAACAAACCCATACGCCTCATCGTGCCGTTCGCTCCCGGCGGCTCCACCGACATCATCGCGCGCCTGGTGGGCGAGCGCATGGCGCGTGTGCTGGGCCAGCCCGTGGTGATCGAGAATCGGGGCGGCGGCGGCGGCTCGATCGGCGCCACCGAGGCCGCCCGCGCCGCGCCCGATGGCTACGTGCTGTCGGTGGCCACCGTCTCCACCATGGCCGTCAACCCGGCCTGCAACGCCAAACTTCCCTACGATCCGCTCAAAGACTTCGCGCCCATTACCAACCTCGCCAACACCGCCAACGTGGTCGCGGTCAATCCCGGCCTGCCGGCAAAAACGATGGACGAGTTCGTCGACGTACTGCGCAAGAGCCCCAATAAATACTCCTACGGCACCTCCGGCCCCTGCAGCGTGAATCACCTGGCGGGCGAGGCCTTCCGCGAAGCCACGGGTACCGACATCGTCCACGTGCCCTACCGGGGTTCCGGTCCCGCCGTGGTGGACACGGTTGCCGGCCAGGTCCAGATCCTATTCGACAACATTCCTTCGTCCATGGCCCAGATCGAGGCCGGTCGGCTGCGGCCCATTGCCGTGGCCTGGCCCCAGCGCCTCGAGAGCCTGCCCGACGTCCCCACCTATGCCGAAGCCGGTTATCCGCAGCTCAACCAGCCCGTGTGGTACGGGCTGCTGGCGCCAGCGGGCACGCCGCGAGAGGTGATCGACACCGTACGCGACGCCGCCGTCAAGGTCCTGGCCCAGCCCGACGTGATCGAAAGTCTGGCCAAGCAAGGCGCGGCGCCATCGGGCAATACGCCCGACGAGTTCGCCGCCGAGATCAAGGCGCAGCATGCCTGGGCCGCTGAAGTGGCCCGCAAGCAAGGGATCTCGCTGGAGCAATAGCAGCCGCTGGCGGGCGAACGCCTGGCCCCCGCCCCCGCCATTCGATGCTTCGCCGCTCATCCTTCCTCCCGTCGGGATTGAGGCTGTGGCGAAGGCCCGGCTTCCCGTCGGTTCCGGATTCCGATTCCGGATCCTCGACGGAAGCGGCCCCAAGGTTTAAGTTATCCACCCGCCAGCCGTTATGATCGGCAACCAGCCTTCATCACGGATCCAGCGCCCATGGCTTCTATCTCTTCCCTCGGATTGAGCGGCCTGCCCCTCGCCGACCTCCTCACGGATCTCCGCAAGGTGGAGGAAGCCCCGCTGTCCGGCCTCGCAACCCGCCTGAAGAGTTATGAAACGCGCGTGTCCAGCTATGGCACGCTGAGCAACGCGCTCGCCACCTTCCAGAGCGCCGCCAAGGCGTTGGGCGAAGCCAAAACGTTCAGCTCGTTCAAAAGCACCTCCAGCAACGCCGAGGCGCTCGCGGTGTCCACCGAAGCCGGTAGCGCCGCGGTGGCCGGTACCTACGCCATCCACGTCGACACCCTCGCCAGCACCCAAAGCCTGGCCACCGCCGGCCTGGCCAGCCGTACCGATGCGCTCAGCGATACCGGCGGCACGATCACCTTCACGTTGGGCGACGGCAGCACCAAAACACTGGAACTCGCCGCCGGCCAGACCTCCGTCGAGGCCCTGCGCGCCGCGATCAACTCGGCCGATCTGGGCTTCAGCGCCACCATCATCAACAATGGCAACGACAGCACGCCGTTCCAACTAACACTGTCCACCAACGACACCGGCACCGCCGCCAGCATCGCCAGCATCAGCGTCGACAACGCCGAGCTGCAAAGCGTTTTGGGCTACGACACCGATAACCCGTCGGCCGGCACCGTCAGCGAGGTGCGCCAGGCCGCCAACGCCATGATCACCGTCAATGGCATTGCCATCACCAGCCAGGGCAACACGCTCAAGGACGCCATCGAAGGCGTCACGCTCACTCTCAACGCCACCACCGAGGCCAGCAAGCCGGTCACGGTCACCGTCGACAAAGACACCGCACTCACCCGGTCGGCTATCCAGAACTTCGTCTCCACCTATAACGCGCTGCAAACCACGATTCGCTCGCTAACCAGTTACAACGTCGAAACCCAAACGTCGAGCGCCCTCACCGGCGACTCCGTGGCGCGCTCGGTGCAAACACAAATGCAATCGGTCCTGAGCGGCGCGATCGACAACGACGGTCAATTTGCGGTGTTGGCCCAGATGGGCATCAAAACCAACGTCCAGACCGGCCTGCTCGAAATCGATACCGACACCCTGAATGCCGCGCTGGCCGATAAACCCAACGATGTCCAGGCCTTCTTTACCGGCGACCAAGGCCTGGCTGCCCGGCTCAACCAGCGCATCGAACCTCTGCTAGGCAACGCGGGCGCCATCGCCAACGCCGCCAATGGTGCCAAAACCACCATCAAGGATCTCGAAAAACAGTATGCGGCAACGCAAACTCGCGTCGACGACCGCATGGCCATGTACCAGGCGCAATTCGTCGCCCTGGAAAAAGTCATGGCCCAAATGAGTTCCACCAGCTCCTATCTCACGACCCAGCTCAGCATGCTGGAGTCGCTGGGCAAGTCCAACAACGGTAAATAAAGGCCAAATGCGGCGGCTCGCTCGTCCGGGGCGGCTCGCCATCGATATCCACGGGTTTTTCCCAGTAGTTTCGGCGATCGGGTCCACGATCAAACCCGTAGACTAATGCCATGCCCGCCTTCTGACCTCCCACCATGTCCTACCTCCCCAAGCGCGCCCGCGGCGCCGGCAGCTACGCCACCATCGGCCTGGAAACCGCCGTCAACAGCGCTTCGCCCGAGAAATTGATCACGCTTTTGTTCGAAGGCGCGCGTTCGGCCATCCGCAGGGCCGAACAGTGCCTGGCCAGGGGCGATATCGCCGGCCGCGGGCAGGCCATTTCCAAGGCCCTCGAGATCGTCGGCAATGGTTTGCGCGCCTCGCTCAATCTCGAGGCCGGCGGCGAAGTCGCGGCAAACCTCGCCAATTTGTACGAATACATCGAGCGTTGCCTGTTGCTGGCCAACCTGCACGCCGACGCCGCCAAGCTGGCCGAGGCCGAACGCCTCCTGGCCGATCTCGGCGGCGCCTGGAACGACATGGCCCAAAGCCGCCAGGCCGGTGCCACCGCGCCCACTCCTTGAGTCACCGAACGAGCGTCCACATGAATCCCAGCACCCCCGAAGACATGCTGCGCATCTACAGCATGGCGGCGGCACTCAGTGCCGACATCCTGGCCCAGGCACGCCAGGAAGAATGGGATACCGTCATCGCCCTTGGGCAGCAATACATCGCCGCCATCGAGATGCTCCAGGCCATGGAGCAAACCCGCGCACTGGATGCCGGCGAACGCGCGCGCAAACACGCGCTGCTCATAGAGATCCTCGAGAACGACTCCGCCACGCGGGCACTGGTCGAGCCCGGCCTCGCCCGCATCGGCGCACTGCTGAACAACCTGCGCCGGCAACAGAACATCATCGATGCCTATGGCGCTCCGGTGGTGGCCGTGTCGTGAATAGCGCCCTCGGGTCGCTGCTGGCCACCAGGCTCGACGCCGTCCTGGGTACGACGCTGGCGCAGCATCCCGTGTTGCTCGATGGCGCGCGAGGCCATCCGGTCACCCAGCCAGCCAGCTTCCCGCATGGCCAGGATACGACCATCCGTCGCGGCACCGGCGAGCGGGGCCAAGGCGCCGTCCGGGCCGGCCAGGCCGGAACCAGCCAGGTGGGCCAAGGGGCCACCCCAGGCGCCAGCACCCCGGGGCAAGGTCAGGCATCCGCACGCACCATACTGAGCGAACCCGCGCGCACGATCCTGGCGCTGTTGTTGAGCGGCATGGATGGCAAGACCGCCGTGCAGGGCAGACAACCCTTGGTGTCTCTACCCATCCCCCCATCGGCGCCAGCCCCGGCTGCCCATGGCACCCCCGCGCCCGACGGCCCAGACGCCGTCTCGGCAACGCCGGGCCAAAGCGCGCAGCCGGGTACGGCAGCCGCTCGCGCAGCGCCGTCCGCCGGCCCAATGCCTTCCCCGCCCGCCGCCAGCGGCGGCCAGTCCGCGGGCTCGCCACCGGCAATCGCGGGGCAAACCGCCGCCGCCCGGGCCCTGCTGCCGCAAGCGCCCGCCAATCTGGTGCCCGCCCTGGCAAGCGCATTGCAGCGCGTGCTTGGCCAGAGCGGCATGTTCTACGAATCGCATCTGGCACAGATGGCTTTCGGCCAACGCAGCCCCACCGAGGTGGCGCGCGAGCCGCAAGCCAGGCTCGATCCTTCAGCGCCACAGATGGTTCGCGCCAGCGCCGAGGGCGGCGCGCCGGCTTCCGGCTCGGCGCCCGCCTCGACCACCTCACCACAAACACCCGGCGCGGCCGCCCAGCCCGCGGCGAATCCGCTGCCGGGCATGGCACCCGATGCCGCGCCGCTGGTGCGGCAGCAGCTCGAGGTACTGGCCAATCAGGCCTTTACCTGGCAAGGCGAAGCCTGGAGCGGCGCCCCGCTGCAATGGGAGGTCCAACGCCGGGCTCCGGAAGACCCCGCCTCCGAAACGCTGGCCACCTGGGCCACCCGCCTGGTTCTGCAACTGCCCAGGCTGGGCGCGGTGGAAGCCCGGCTCACGCTGGCCGGCGATCGGCTGGTGCTGCGCCTGGGCGCGCCCGACAGCGCCTTACTCCTGCAACAGCATCTGGACGTGCTGCGTGAGCACCTCGAACGCCAGGGCTTGCAGCTTACCGACACCACGGTGAGCCACCAGCCGGTGCCCAAGGCCAGCCGAGCATGAGCCAGCCCAAGCCTCCCGCCTCCCCGAGCGGCTCCGAAACACCGGCCCGGCAAACCGCCGTGGCCCTGAGCTACCGCGACGGCGACCAGGCGCCGCGCGTCGTTGCCAAGGGCTATGGCGTGCTGGCCGAAACCATCCAGCGTACGGCGCGCGAACATGGTCTTTACGTGCATGAGTCGCCCGAACTCGTCGGCCTGCTCATGCAAGTGGATCTCGACTCCCAGATCCCGCCCCAACTGTATCAAGCCGTTGCAGAACTCCTGGCTTGGCTGTATCGTCTCGACGCGCTCGACCCGGAGGGCGCCGCGGCGCAGGCCAACTCCTTGGCGACCGTGCACCATGACCACAACGAACCAGGCCGGGACCCCAGATGATGACTCGTGACCCTCAATATCTGCTCGACAACCCGGTCGAGGTTGGATCGGCCCTGAAAGAGCTCCTGCGCGGCGCCGATCGTCTCTGTACCACCTATGGCGGCGAAGTCCTGCCGGTGTACCTGACCGATATCAACGTCCGCCGCCGTACCGTCAGCTTCCTGCCCTACGGCGGCGACCGCGAGCGCGCCTTGCTCGCCTCCGCCTCCGAACTCTTGTTCGAAGGCACCGCCTACGGAACCCCCATCGAGTTCAAACTGGGAGCGTTGCAAGAAGTCGACGAGTTCTCGCCCGACGGCCATGATCGCATCGTGCTGCAGGCGCCCTTTCCGCCCCAGCTCTATCGCATGCAACGGCGGCAGTTCTTCCGGGCGCCGGTGGCGCCCCCCAATACGCGGCGCGCCATCTGGAAGTCGCCCGGCGGGCGATTGCTGGTGTTTCGTATCCAGGATATCTCCCTCTCGGGCATCGGTTTACGCACCGAGCACTCGGCCGACGCCTTGCCCGCCGAAGGTTCTTTGATGCACCCGGTACAGCTGGACTTCGAAGAACACGGCGGCATCGAAGCGTGGCTGCAGGTTGTGGTCAGACATACCATTTCCGAATTCGACACCCGGCGCGGCCATGTCAACTATGCCCATCTCGGCTGCATCTTTGCCGAGCCGGATGGCCAGCGCGAGAGTTTCTTGCAACGCCTGGTGTTCGCGCTCGAAAAAAATACCCGGCGTTATTAAGCCGCGGCCTCCGAACAATCGGGCGCCGCGGCGCGCTAATGCAGCGGGGACGGCACCGGCCCGACCTGGCCCGGTTGCAGCGCCAGGCGCAGCCCCCCCGTGCCCACGTGCAGGGTGTCATCCTCGGGTTCGGATTCCACCTCCGCCACCCGTCCTCCTTCATAGAGCGGGTTGTGACCAAACACCGGCACGATGCGTTCGGCGGGCATCGGTTTGCCCAATAGCCAGCCTTGCGAGCCCTGGCAGCCCACCTCCGCCAGAATGTCCAATTGCCCTTCGGTTTCCACTCCTTCCGCCACTACGGAATGGCCAAGCTCATGGCATAGGCGCACCACGGCGCTGGCGATCGAGCGGGCGGCCTGGTCGCTTTCGATCGCATTGACGAATGAGCGGTCGATCTTGATCGTGTCGCACGGCAGGCGCTCGAGATACTGCAGGCTGGAATAGCCGGTGCCGAAATCATCGATCGCGATGCGCACGCCCAGCTCGCGCAAGCCGCGCAGGCGGGACAGAATCTGGTTGGTGGTGTCCACCATGACGCCTTCGGTGATCTCCAGTTGCAGACGTTCGGAAGGGAGGCCGGTGTAGCGCAGGCACTCCCGGACTTCGCGCAGCAGGCGATGCTCCTGCAACTGCACGGGCGACAGGTTGACGGAGATCGTCCAGGGATGCGGCCACTTCGCCGCCTGCAGGCATGCGGTTTCCAGCACCCAGCGGCCCAGCGCCCGGATCGAGCCGTTGGCCTCCGCCAAAGGAATGAATTGATCGGGACGGATGGCGCCGCGTGTGGGATGGTTCCAGCGCACCAGGGCCTCGAAACCCAGGATTTCGCGAGATCGCGTGTCGAAGATGGGTTGATACTCCAGGTACAACTGACTCTTGGGGTCGCCCAGCGCCACCAGAAGGTCGTGCGCGAGGCGGTCGGTCTGGGCGGGATCGGCGGAGGCGTAATAATGGAAGAGGTTTTTCTGGCTGGCGCTTGCGGCCACGTGAGACTCGGCGCGCGCCATGCGCAGCACGACATACGAGAGCGCCGGCACCACCGCCAGTACCAGGAGCACCAGCAAACCGAACTCGGCGTAGCGAGTGCGGCCGAGACTCCCCCCGACCGTATACCAGCTGAGCCAAAGCAGCAGCACGCCCACGCCATGCGCCAGCGCCCACCAGCCCAAGGCGTTGTCGCCCCGCCGCTGCAGCCACCAGCCAACGAGCAACACGCCGCCAACGGCCTCCATCAACAACAGAACCACGATCAGGAGGGTGAAAAAGTCGAACATGACACAGTGTCAGACGGGGTGTGGACGTGCAGAATAACGCAAGTCAGCGCACCATGAACACCGAGGCGGCCTGTCCGAGGTAGCCACTGCGGTCGCGCAGGGTTTGGGCTGCGGCGGCGGCTTCTTCCACTAGCGCCGCATTGCGCTGCGTGACATCGTCCATCTGCTGCACCGCGTTCTTCACGTCTTCGATGCCGTTGGCCTGTTGCTGCGACGCCGTTGCGATCTCGCCCATCAGGGCCGAGGCGCTTTCGATGGCCGTTACCACCTCGGTCATGGCAGCGCCGGATTGCGCTACGAGATCAGCGCCCGAATCGATTTCGCTGCCGGATTGTTCGATCAAAGCCTTGATCTCTTTTGCGGCCTGCGCGGACTTCTGGGCCAGCGCCCTCACCTCGCCGGCGACCACCGCGAAACCCCGGCCCTGGCTTCCGGCCCGCGCGGCTTCGACGGCGGCATTGAGCGCCAGGATATTGGTTTGGAAAGCGATGTCATCGATCACGCCAATGATGTCGGTGATCTTGTGGGAAGTGGCTGAAATCAGCCGCATGCGATCGACGGCCTGGTGCACCACATCGCTTCCCCGTCCCGCGGTTTGGGTGGCGCTGGCGGCCAACTGGCTGGCCTGGCGAGCATTGGCCGCGTTCTGCGCAACGCTTTCGGCGAACTGTTCCATACTGGCGGCCGTACGATCCAGCGCTGCGGCCTGCTGCTGGGTGCGGGCGGCGAGATCCGCATTACCGCGGGCGATGCGATCGGCCCCGCTCACCACACCGGCAACGCTGCCATTCATGTCGTGGGCGATGCTGAGCAGGCTTTTGCGCATGATGTCGAGTGAAAACATCAGTTCGCCCACTTCGCCCGGCGCAGGCTCGATGTGGACGCCTTCGACGTTGCCAGCGCCGATCTGGCGCGAGAACCGCAATGCTTGCTGCAACGGGCGCCACACCGACCGCGCCAGCGACGCTCCCAGCCAGCCCAGCCAGGCGGTGCCCACCAGCGCCATGCCGATCAGCACCGGCGCGGCCCAGCCCGTTTCGGCCGGCGGCAGCCCCGCGGCATGGACGCCCACCATGGCCATCGCGATGACTCCGGCGAGCGCACTGCCACCCAGCCAGGCGAGGCGGGCGGCCAAGGTATTCACTCGCCATAACGCCAGGCGGGAAGGCCAGGCTCGCCATCCCAGAATCCGCACCTGGCCGTTCCGGATGCCATGGTGCGGCAGTTCGCCCGCGTTGAGTCGGCGGTAGCGGTCGCTGATCCGTTCGATGGTGCTGGCGGCGGCCTTGACCCGCACCGACCCATAGCCGACGATCTCGTCGCCCCGATAAATTGGCGAGACGGTGGCCAACACCCAGTAGTAGCAGCCGTCCTTGCGGCGATTCTTGACGTGGCCCGTCCAGGTCTTGCCTGCCCTGAGCGTGGCCCAGAGATCGGCGAACGCCGCCCGCGGCATATCGGGGTGCCGTACCACGTTGTGATGTTCGCCGATCAGCTCCGCGCGCTCGAAGCCGCTGACTTCAATGAAGGCCGGGTTGGCGTAGAGGATGCGCCCTTGGAGATCGGTGCGCGAAATCAGATATTGATCGTCGCGCAGCCGGTACTCGCGGTCGACGACGGGTTGGTTGTTACGCATGACTGAAATGGGAAAAAAACGAGACGCCGCCAGCAACGGCAGCACGCGCAACAACAGTCGCGGCCCGGTTGCCTAGACAGGCATGCTGGAGATTTCCTGGTAGGCCGCGATCAGGCGGTTGCGTACCTGTACGGTGGCTTGGAACGCGATGCCCGCTTTTTGCGACTCGATCATGACCTGATCGAGCGACACGCCCGGCATGCCGAGCTCATAGGCTTGGGCTTGCGCATAAGCGGCCTCCTGGGCCTGACTCACGCGGGCCAGCGAACGCTGCAATTCGGTGGCGAAGCTGCCGGACGCGGGAGCGAGCCCGGCCATGGGAGCTGCGGGACGGGTGGCCGCCATGGCGGCCATTTGCTGCATTTGTTCGACGACGTTTTTGATCATGAGAGCGGCACTTTCGTATTGGTTGGCATGCTACTGCATGCTCCTCGCCATGTATACGCCACAATTACCATCCAAAACCCACGTTAATCCCCGCTTGGACCCGCCTCGACGCAAGCCATAATCTGCCAGCCTGAGCGCCTCCTGCCCGTCACCAGCCGGGCGGCCGTTCCCAGGCCCCAACATCAGGCCGGTCCATGTTGCACATCACTTTTTCCGCTCGTCATTCGCCTTCTTACGGCACGCCGTCGCCATGGCCAGGGATGGCCTGCGCATGAACACTGCCGCCCGCGGCACCTCCGCCATACCCGCCTCGCTCGCACCCCTGATCGACCGCATTCGGGCGCTGCCCCGCCTCACGCTGATCGTGGGCGCGGCGCTGGCCGTCGCCCTGGTGGCCGCCGCGCTGCTCTGGAGTCGCGACCCGGGGTATCAAGTGCTGTTCACCAACCTGAACGAGCGCGATGGCGGCGCCATCATTGCCGCCCTCACCCAGATGAACGTGCCGTACCAGTTCCAGGCGGGCAGCGGCGCGCTCATGGTACCGGCGGCGCGGGTGCACGAAACCCGGCTCTCCCTGGCCGCGCAGGGCTTGCCGCGCGGCGGCTCGGTGGGTTTCGAGCTCCTTGATGAATCCCAGTTCGGCGCCAGCCAATTCACCGAGCAGGTCAATTACCAGCGTGCCCTGGAGGGCGAGCTGGCACGCTCGATCGAGTCCATCCAGGCGGTGGAGAGCGCTCGCGTCCACCTTGCCATTCCACGCCAGTCGCTTTTTGTGCGCGATCGCCAGCCGCCCACGGCGTCGGTGCTGGTGCATCTGTATCCCGGTCGTGTCCTCGACCCGGCCCAGGTGGCCGCCATCGCCCACCTGGTGTCGGCCAGCGTGCCCGATCTCGCCGTTCCCAACATCTCCATCGTCGATCAATACGGTCGTCTGCTGTCCACCCAAGACGCCGACGGGCGCGGCATGGACGCTTCGCAACTGCGGCAGGTGCGCGACATCGAACAAGTCTACGCGCAGCGCATCGAAGCCATCCTCACGCCTCTCGTGGGGCCCGGCAACGCGCGCGCACAGGTTGCCGCCGAGCTCGACTTCACCCGCCGCGAAGAAACCTCCGAGACGTATCGCCCCAACCAGTTGCCGGGCCAGGCGGCGGTGCGCAGCCAGCAGATCCACCTCTCCCGCCAAACCGGTACCGAACTGCCGCAGGGCATACCGGGGGCCTTGAGCAACCAGCCACCACTCGATCCGGTGGCCCCGATCCTCGATCCCGACACACCGCCGGCCGAAGGCCTCGATGGCGCCAATGCCGCGGCGGCCGAGCTCGCCGCCGCCGGCCTTGGCACCGCCTTGCGTGACAGCGAGGCGCGCCGCGACTCCACCACCAACTACGAAGTCGATCGCACCATCACGCATCTGCAGCACGCAGTCGGCACCGTCCGCCGCCTCTCCGTGGGGGTGGTGATCAATCACTTGCCCAACGCCGAGGGCGATCTGCAGCCCCTCAACGACGCCGATCTCCTCCAGTTGCGCGAGCTCGTCCAGCAAGCCATGGGTTACTCGGCCGCGCGGGGTGACACCCTCAATCTCGTCAACCAGCCGTTTGCCGGCAGCGCCAAGCCCAAGGTGGCGTGGTGGCAGGAGCCGCAAGCCGTCACCCTGGGGCAAACGGCGATCAACGGCCTGGTGTTGCTGCTGGTGCTGCTGATCGCGTGGCTGGCCGTGCTGCGGCCCATGCGCCAGCGTCGCGCCGTGCAGGCCGAAGCCATCGCCGCGCGCCAGCGCGCCGAAGTCGAGGCCGCCACCCGAGAGGTGGAGATCGCCCAGAAGGCCCGCCGCCAGAGTCGCTACGACGACAACCTCGAAACCGCGCGCACCCTGGCGCTCAAGGACCCACGTGCGGTGGCCGCCGTCCTGCGCGGCTGGATGGAGGGCAAGCATGGATAACGAAGCTCTGCGCCGCTGTTCGATTCTCCTCCTCAGCGTCGGCGAAGAAGCCGCCTCCGAAGTCCTCAAGCACATGGGCTCTCGCGAGGTCCAGCAGATCGGCGCCTCGATGGCGGCGCTCAAACAGGTGTCGCACGAGGAGGTCGCCAAGGTCCTGGAGGACTTCCGCGACGAAGCCGACCAATTCATCGCCGTCAACCTGGGCACCGACGACTACGTGCGCGCCGTGCTCACCCGGGCGCTGGGCGCCGACCGCGCCGCAGGCGTGCTCGAAGACATCCTCGACAGCGGCGAGTCCGCCAGCGGCGTGGATGCCCTCAACTGGCTCGAACCGACCACCGTCGCCGAGCTCATCCGCGACGAACACCCCCAGATCATCGCCACCATTCTGGTCCACCTGGAGCGCGCACGAGCGGCCGAGGCGCTGGCGCTGCTGCCCGAACGCCTGCGCCACGACGTCGTGATGCGCATCGCCACCTTCGGCGGCGTCCAGCCCGCCGCGCTCAACGAACTCACCGAAGTCCTCAACGAGGTGTTCTCGGGCCACGGTACCAAGCGCAGCCGGATGGGCGGCGTGCGCACCGCCGCCGAGATCATCAACATGATGGCCTCCACCATCGAAGAAACCGTGATGGACAGCCTGCGCCAGCGCGATCCCGACCTCGCCCAGCGCATCATCGACGAAATGTTCGTCTTCGAGAACCTCGGCGATCTCGAAGACCGCAGCATCCAGTTGCTGCTCAAGGAGATCGAGAACGAAACCCTGCTGCTGGCGCTCAAGGGCGCGCCCGAAGCGCTGCGCACGCGTTTCCTTCGCAACATGTCCAGCCGCGCGGCCGACCTCCTGCGCGAAGACCTCGACGCCATGGGGCCGGTGCGGCTCTCGGTGGTCGAGACCGAACAGAAGAAGGTGCTCGACGTCGCCCGCCGCCTGGCCGAGGCTGGCCAGATCAACCTCACCTCGAAGGATAACGAGGCCTATGTCTGAGGCCAGGCTCAACGCCGGTGCTCGGCTGATACCGCGCGAGCAACTGCGCCATTGGCAGCGCTGGGAGGCCAGCGAGTTCGTCGCCGAAGCAGCACCGGCCCTCCAGCACACCGCCGAAGCGAACGATACGCCTGCCGATGCCGCCGAGGCCCTGGCGCGCGCCGAAGCCGAGCGCGCCGCGGCGCTCGAGGCCGAACTGGCGGCTCTTCGGGAGGCCGCTCGCACCGAGGGCCGGGCCCAGGGCCATGCCGAAGGACTGGCCGCGGGCCTCGAAGAAGGCCGCGCGGCTGGCTTGCGCCAAGGCCGGGCCGAAGGCCATGCCGCCGGGCTCGCCCAGGGCCAGCACGAGATCCACGCCCAGGCCCAGGCGCTCGCGGCCTTGCTCGAACATTGCCACGATTCCGTCGTCCAGCTCGAAGAAGCCGTGCCCGCGAGCCTGGTGCGGCTGGCGTTGAGCGTGGCCAGGCAAATCATTGGTCGTGAGCTGCGCGATCGCCCCGAAACGATCACGGTCCTCGTGCAAGACCTGCTCCATCAAGAGCCCGTCAGCGATGGCCTGGTCAAACTGTATCTGCATCCCGACGACGCCACGCTGGTGGCCGCGCAACTCGGGCCCGCCCTGGCCGATCATGCGTGGCGCGTCGTACCCGACGACACGCTGGAACGTGGCGGCTGCCGTCTGCTGACACCGCTGGGCGAACTCGACGCCACCTTGCAAACGCGCTGGCGGCAAGCCTGCGCCGCCAGCGGTCAGGAGCCCCCATGGACGCTGGACTGAGCGCCACCGCTGGTGGCCTGCCCACCCCCCATCGATGGCGTGCCGCGCTGGCCGAGGCCGGTGAGCGCGTGAGCCGCGCGAGCCTGGTGCGCCGCTCGGGGCGCGTCACCCGGGCAACGGGCCTGGTGCTCGAAGCCACCGGTTTGAGGCTCGCGGTGGGAGCCGCTTGCCGGGTCGAGATCGCTCCGGGCAGCGATACCGCCGAAGCCGAAGTTGTGGGCTTCGATGGCCATACCCTGTACCTGATGCCGCAACACGACGTCGCCGGTCTGGCGCCGGGCGCCCGGGTGTTCTCGATCGAAGCGTCGCCGGGCGAAACCCCGGATCCCGGCCTGCCGCGCGGACGTTCGGTGCCGGTGGGCCACGCCTTGCTCGGCCGTGTTCTCGATGGCGCCGGCCGGCCGCTCGACGATCTCGGTCCGCTCACCGGCGCCGTGTCCGTCAGCCTGGGCACGGCGCCGATCAATCCTTTATCGCGCGCGCCCATCGATACGGTGCTGGATGTCGGCGTCCGCGCGATCAATGGCCTGCTTACCGTGGGCCGGGGCCAGCGCATGGGTTTGTTCGCCGGCTCGGGCGTGGGCAAGAGCATGCTGCTCGGCATGATGGCCCGCTACACCCGGGCCGAGATCATCGTGGTCGGCCTCATCGGCGAGCGAGGCCGCGAAGTCAAGGATTTCATCGAAAACATCCTCGGCGCCGACGGCCTGCAGCGCGCGGTGGTGGTGGCCGCGCCGGCCGATGTTTCGCCGCTGCTGCGTCTGCAGGGCGCCGCCTACGCGACGCGGCTGGCGGAGTACTTCCGCGATCTCGGCCACGACGTCCTGCTCATCATGGACTCGCTCACACGCTACGCCATGGCGCAGCGCGAAATCGCCCTGGCGATCGGCGAGCCTCCCGCCACCAAAGGTTATCCGCCATCGGTCTTCGCCAAGCTGCCCATGCTCGTCGAGCGAGCCGGCAACGGTGCGGTGGGGTCCGATGGCCGCCACGGTTCGATTACGGCGTTCTACACCGTACTGACCGAGGGCGACGACCAGCAGGATCCAATCGCCGACGCCGCTCGCGCCATTCTCGACGGCCATGTCGTGCTCGCCCGCGGCCTGGCCGAGGCCGGCCACTATCCCGCCATCGACATCGAAGCCTCGATTTCGCGCGCCATGACGGCCCTGATCGATCGGCAGCAATTTGCACAGGTCAGCCGTTTCAAGCAGGCGTTCTCGCGCTACCAGCGCAACCGCGACCTGATCGCGGTGGGAGCCTACGCCGCCGGCAACGACCCGCAACTCGACGAAGCCATCGCCCTGTATCCGGCGCTCACACGCTTCCTGCAACAAGACTGGCAGCACAGTGTGAGCCATGCCGAAGCCCGGGCCAACCTCGACGTCATTTTTCCCGCCGTAGCCAACCATGCCGCAACCCAAGCCGCTTGATACCCTGCTCGGCCTCGCCCGAGACCAGCTCGACGACGCCACCCGCCAATTGGGTGGGCTGCAGAATGTCCGCCTCGGCGCCGCCCGGCAGCTCGAACAGCTCGAGGGGTACCTGGCCGACTATCGCTCCCGCCTGCAAGACGCGGTACAACAGGGCCTTTCGGCCGCAGGCTGGCAAAACTACCAGCGCTTCATCGGTGTTCTCGAAGGTGCGATCGCCGAACAGCGCAATGTGCTGCAGCAGGCCGAGGGCCAACTGGCCCAGGGTCAACGGCACTGGCAGCAGCAAAAGCGCCGCCTGAGCTCCTTCGATGCGCTGGCCGAACGCCAGCAACGGCAAGAGCTTCTCCTGGCCGGCCGCCGCGAGCAAAAAGCCGCCGACGACTATTCCATCCGCCTGGCCCACTCCCGCCGGAACTCTCGGAGTCTCTGATGCAAGCCAATACGATCGCCACGACGCCAATCCGCGGTACCGGCGCGCCCGTCCGGGACACCACGACCGCCGCCGGCGGCGCCGACCCTTTCGCCCAAATGCTCGCACGGCAGCGGGCGGCGGCCTCGACCAGCTCCGCGCGCGAGCGTGCCGTCGAACCTTCCAACTCCCGCGTGGCGAACCGCCCCGAGGCCACGGCCGCCACCAAGCCGGCGACATCCGCTGAATCTTCCGCGGCCACCGAACCTTCCGACAGCGCCAACACCATCCCGGCCAGCCCCGAGTCACCGGCGTCGGCCGACGCCGTTGCGGCACTCGACGCCACGCTGGCGCAAGCCGGCGCGAACGCCGTGGCGGCGGCGACCAATCCGCTGGTCGACCAGATCCAGCAACTGACCGAGCGCAGCCGGCTGTTGGCCGATACCGTCGTGGCGCTGCGCAACCATCCTGCCGAGCTTCCCGCCGAGCCCGCCGTGCTGGTGCAAGCGCTGCAAGGCACGCTGCCGGCCGCACAGCCCGCCGCCAAGCCGCTAGCCCCCGCCCTGGCGCCGAATACGACAGAGGCGCCAGCGCTGGCGCCAACCTTGCAGACCGCGCCGCAAACCCAGGCGATGGCGCCCCCTGGGGCCGCTTCGGCCGCCACCGGCCCTGGCGGCGGGCCAGCGGCCGGAGGCGCCGTGGCCGAAAACACACCCACCCTGGCCGCCCTGCCGCCGGAGCCCGGCCCAACGGCACAAGCCACCCCGGCCCCGGTTGCCGACCCGCGTACCGCAACCATCGCCGCCTCCGCCGCCACCGCCGAGAGACCGGCGGATGCGCCGCAAGAAGCCGAGGCCTGGATCGCCCCGCTGCACACCAGCCCCTCAGCCGGCCTCTCTACCTCGGCCACGCCACCGCTCCCGGCTCAGGTCCATGCTCCCTTGCACTCTCCCCATTGGGGTGCGGCCTTCAGCCAGCAAATCGTGCCTTTCGGCGCCAATGGCCGCCAGGGCCTGCAGCAGATCGAGTTACGCCTGGATCCGCCCGACCTCGGGCCCGTCCGTATCGGCTTGCACCTGGCCGGCGAGCAGGCCAGCGCCTGGTTCGTCTCGCCTCACGCCGCGGTGCGCCAGGCCATCGAGCAAGCCCTGCCGCATTTGCAGCAGGCTCTTGCCGACGCCGGTATCCAGTTGGGCCAGACCAGCGTTGGCGAGCACGCCAACCCGGAACAGGCCGACCCCGATGCCCGAGGCCAAGGCGGTTCGCAGCCGGCCGGCGGCGTTGCTCAAGACGACACCGGCGCCGGCCTTCCCGTGGGTATGCCGGCGCGGCCTCGCGGCCTTGTCGACACCTTCGCCTGATACCCAGCCGGCAAAACGACAAGCTGGCGGGTGTTCGCCCGCTTGTTCGTACCGTAGCGCCACGCCGCTACCCTGGATAATGCAGGCTTTCGACCACGCTGTTCGCCGGCAGCGGGGCCCGGCCGCCTACCCGCAGATTCAAGCCTGATGTTTCATTCGTCGACAAACCGCGGTATTCGTTTTGTCAGCCGGTTTCCGGCGCGCCAGCGCGGCGCTCTCGGCAAACCCCTGCTCGCCCTCACGGCCCTGGCCATCCTCGCCGCCTCCGCCACCGCCATCACCTACCTCATTACGCAAAACGGCAGCCCCATCGGCAGCTCCCTGCTGGGCAGCAGCCAGGCCAGTGCCGAAAGCGGTCCGGCGCTTCCCGCGGCCCCGGCGATTCCGCTGTTCCTGAGGCTCGAGCCTTTCACGGTCACCATCGCCAACGATCGTGCCGAACGCCTGATGCACGTGGGGGTGGTCTTTACCATCAGTAGCGAGGCGGCTCGCAAGCACCTCACCGATGTCCTGCCCGTGGTCCGCAGCCGCATTCTCCTGCTGCTCTCCGAACAAAACCCCGACACCATCAATACCAGCGCCGCCAAACAACATCTCGAGCGCGCCATCCGCAACCTCGCCAACGAGTCGCTCAACCCGAGTGCCGGCCAGCAGGTCGATCAAGTCCTCTTCACCGATTTCGTGGTGCAGTAATCATGGCCACCTACGAGACCATGCTCTCGCAGGACGAAGTCGACGCCCTGCTTGCCGGCGTTACCGGCGAAGAGGCCGCCAGTCCCAAGCCGCAGGTCCTCGAAGGCCGGGTGCGTCCCTACGATCTCGGCTCGCCCGAACGCATCGTGCGCCAGCGCATGCACGCGCTGGAGGCCATCAACGAGCACTTCGCCCGCAGTCTGCGCGCCAGCCTGCTCAACTTCATGCGGCGCAGCGCCGATATCACCGTAGGCCCGATCAAGGTCCAGAAATACAGCGAATTCGAGCGCAACCTGCCGGTGCCCAGCAATCTCAATCTGGTCCAGCTTCGTCCGCTGCGCGGCACCGCGCTCTTCGCCTACGACCCCAGCCTGGTCTTTCTCATCATCGACAGCCTCTTCGGCGGCGATGGCCGCTACCTTACCCGCATCGAAGGACGCGACTTCACCCTCACCGAGCAACGCATCATCCGGCGGGTGGTCAACCTCACGCTCGAATGCTATGGCCGGGCCTGGCAGCCGGTGCACCCCATCGAGCCCGAGTACATCCGGGCCGAAATGCACACCAAATTCGCCAACGTCACCGGGCCCAACGAAGTCGTCGTCACCACGCCGCTGCACATCGAGTTCGGCGCCGCCGGCGGCGACCTGCACGTTTGCCTACCCTATTCGATGATCGAACCGGTGCGCGACCAGCTCACCCGCCCCATCCAGGAAGTCGAGCTGCATGCCAAAGACCAGCGCTGGACCCACCTGCTGTCGCGCCAGGTCCGGGGCGCCGAAGTCACCCTGAGCGCCGACTTCCTGACGCTTGAATCCACCATCGGCCAATTGCTGCGGCTGCGCGTCGGCGACATGCTCCCCACCAGCCTGCCCCAAACCATCACTGCAAAAATCGACGGCGTGCCGCTGATGGAATGCGCGTTCGGTACCTTCAACGGCCATCACGCGCTGCGCGTGCTCAAGATGCAAGCACCCGCGGCCGCCAGCCTCGATCCGTCCTTTTCCGCCAGCCCCGATCATGACTGAACCCCAAGACCCCAACGCGCCCGCCGACGACAACCTCGACGACGACTGGGCCAGCGCACTGGCCGAGCAAACGGCGGCCACGCGGCCGGCGTCGCAGCCCGGGCCCGAGCCCGAGCCGGCGGCGGACGAGGTCTTCCAGCCGCTGCTCGGCGCGGCCCCTGGCGGGGCTGCCAAGGCCGACATCGACCTCATCCTCGACGTCCCGGTCCAGCTCACCGTGGAACTCGGCCGCACCAAGCTCACCATCAAGGATCTGCTCCAGCTGGGGCAAGGCAGCGTGGTCGAGCTCGACGGCCTGGCGGGCGAACCGATGGACATCTTCGTCAATGGCTACCTCATCGCACAAGGCGAAGTGGTGGTGGTCGATGATCGCTACGGCATCCGGCTCACCGACATCATTACGCCGTCCGAGCGCATCCATCGGCTCAACCGCCGCTAGAGCTCCGGCAATGCAACAGGGCATCACCTTCGCTGCCCGCCGCCTGGCGGCAGCCCGGGTCGGTCCGATCCAGGCGCCCGGTTCGCGCCTTCCGCGAGGCCTCGCGAGCCCGGTGGCCAGCGCCGCCGTTTTGCTATTGGCCTGCTCCAACGCCGCCCTCGCCGCCACCGCCGATGCACAGGCCGCCCCCGATCCGCTGGCGGGCCTGATGTTGCGCACCAGCCTGGGGCTGGTGGCGGTACTCGTACTGATTTTTGCCCTGGCCTGGATGGCGCGCCGATGGGGCGGCGCCTTGCGCGCTCACGGCGCGATCCCGATGCGCGTGGTCAGCCAGCTGGGTCTGGGCAGCCGCGAACGCATCGTGGTGGTGGAAGTCGACGGTACCTGGCTAGTGGTGGGCGTCACGGCCCACGGCATGCGCACCTTGCACACGATGCCGGCGCGCCCCGACACCACTCCAGGCCATGCAGGCGCCACAGCGCCGCCGTTTTTCGACCGGCTGCAACAGGCGCTACACCGCCCTCCACCCTAAGCCCATGCCGGATCCCCTCTTTATGCGCCACGCGGCACCCTGGCTTGTCGGCCGCGGCCCCGTGGCCAGTCCGCGGCAAAACGCCTCGCTCCGACTCGACTTGCCGCCGGCCGCCGCCGCTCACCGCGCCGCCGTTCCGCCGCTTGTCGCATCCGGCCGCCACCACGCCGGGCGTCCCTGTTGTTTCCGGCTGTTGGGCGCGCTGTGGCCGGCGTTGGCGCTGATTCTGGCGCTGCTGCTGCCCAGTCCCGGGCTCGCCCAGGGCATGCCGGCGCTTACCTCGCAACCCACCGGCGACGGCGGCCAGATCTATTCTCTGAGCGTGCAGACCCTGTTGCTGCTGACGCTGCTCACGTTCCTGCCCGCCATGCTGCTCTTGATGACGGGTTTCACCCGCATCATCATCGTTCTCAGCCTGCTGCGTACGGCAATGGGCACCGCCTCGGCGCCGCCCAACCAGGTTTTGGTTGCCCTGGCGCTGTTCCTCACTTTGTTCGCGATGTCGCCCGTGTTCGATCGCGTCTACCAAGATGCCTACCAGCCGCTCTCGGCCGGCGAGATCTCCTTCGAGCAAGCTCTCGAACGCGGCGCGCAGCCTTTTCAACAGTTCATGCTGGCGCAAACCCGCGAAACCGATCTCCGGCTGTTCGCCGAACTGGCGGGCGTCAGCGAATTTCAGGCGCCGGCCGATGTGCCGCTGCGCATCCTGGTGCCGGCCTTCGTCACGTCGGAGCTCAAAACGGCCTTCCAGATCGGTTTCACCATTTTCATTCCCTTCTTGATCATCGACCTCGTGGTGGCAAGCGTGCTGATGTCGCTGGGGATGATGATGGTGCCCCCCGTGACGATCGCCCTACCCTTCAAGCTCATGCTCTTCGTGCTGGCCGACGGCTGGAACCTGCTGCTGGGCTCGCTGGCCGCCAGTTTCTTTGGGGGAGGCTAAGGCATGACGCCCGACATCGTGATGTCGATGACCTACCAGGCCATGAAAGTCGCCTTGGTGATGGCCGGCCCGCTGCTGCTGGTCACTCTGCTGGTGGGCCTGATCATCAGCATCTTCCAGGCAGCCACCCAGATCAACGAGATGACGCTATCGTTCATCCCCAAGATCCTGGCGATGGTCGTCACCCTCGTGCTCGCCGGCCCCTGGCTGATCAGCGTCATGGTCGACTACATCCGCGAGCTGCTGCACTCCATTCCCAACCTGGTGATGTAATGCCGGAGAGCCGCCGATGATCTCGGTCACTCTCGACCAGCTCTACGCTTGGATCAACGCCTTGTTGTGGCCCTTGGCCCGCATCCTCGGGCTGCTCGGTACCGCGCCGCTGTTTGGCGAGAACGCCGTGCCCACTCGCGTCAAGCTGGGCCTCGGCGTTCTGGTGGCCCTGGCCGCCGTTCCTGGCCTGGGCCCCCTGCCCGACGTCGCCCCCGCCTCCTGGGATGGCCTGCTCATTTTGCTCTGGCAAGTTCTGATCGGCATCTCGCTGGGCCTGGCCATGCGCGTCGTCTTCGCCGCCTTGCAAAGCGCCGGTGAAATCATCGGCCTGCAGATGGGGCTTTCGTTCGCCACGTTCTTCGATCCCAACACCAACTCCAATACATCGGTCCTGTCGCGCCTGCTCAATATGGTGACGCTGATGGTCTTCATCGCCCTCGACGGCCACCTGCTGCTGATCGCCGCCCTGCACCATAGCTTCGAGGTTCTACCGATCTCGGCCCAGCCGCTGGCTCAGGCCGGCCTGGGCGCCTTCATCGACTGGGCGGGCCAGGTCATGATCCTGGGCCTGGTCATGGCGCTGCCCCTGGTCACCGCCCTGCTCACCATGAATCTCTCGATGGGCATCCTTAATCGCACCGCGCCGCAGCTCTCGGTGTTTGCCGTGGGCTTTCCGCTCTCGCTGCTGGCCGGGCTGGTGATGCTCACCATCGTGCTGCCGCAAACCACGCCGGTGTTTGAGCGCCTGTTCGGACAAGGGATGGATGCCATCGGCCGTATTTTGCGGGGGTATGTGCCTTGATCGCCTAGGCTGTGCAACAAGCAGGCGATCCAGGCGGAGAGTGCGGGAGACAAGCGCCCCAGCCGCTCGGCCTTGCGCAGTTCGATCAGGTGGATCTGCAGCGTCTCGCCCAACTCTACCTCCCCCAGCTCCCGATCTCGCAAGGTGAAGTGCCAGGTGGCCCGCTCGGGTCGATCGGTGAACAGGTCGTGCGCCAGCATGGCTGATGCCGATGACGGCATGCAGGTGCTGGTAGTGTTCGCCGGCCCGGAGTTGATCGGCCAAGGCACGCGAGGCCACGTAGATATTGCGCTGCGGCCAGTGCAGGTAGTTGCGCAACTGCATCTCCACGCCGAAGCGCTGGCCGTGGGTGTCTTGCGCCAGGATGTCCAGCACGACGTGCTTGCCGGCCAGATCCTCGGGCAGGATGCTGGGGTTGAGGATGCGCTCGACCCGGATGGGCGGAGCAGGGGCGCGGATCGCGTTGATCAGATCCGACTCACTTGTTCTTTTACTTGCGACTGAACAGCCCCAGCCCCTGGGTCTTCATATAGGCCAGTTCGGCGGCCTGCAGGGCCATGACGCGAACGGCCATGTCGCTGCTGGCCGCGCGGTAGTCGAGATCTTCGAGCGACGAGAGCTGCTGGCGGTAGTTGAGATTGCGGCTGTCGCCTTCATGGTCGAGGGCATCCAGCTCGTTCAGGCGTGCCCCGGCGGCGGATCGCACGGTGAGCACGTTGTCGAAGTGGGCGGTAACCTTGCGCGCGGCCGTTGCGAGCGCATTGCTCAAGGCCGCCGCCGCCACCGGATCGTTGTCGGTGGGCCGCTGCAAGGCTTGAACGACATTGTCGATGG
Organism: Pigmentiphaga sp.; assembly: GCA_023228945.1. Classification (GTDB taxonomy): domain Bacteria; phylum Pseudomonadota; class Gammaproteobacteria; order Burkholderiales; family Burkholderiaceae_B; genus Verticiella. The sequence continues at coordinate 46,565 of JALOAI010000014.1, forward strand.
CGGTGAACATATCCATTTCGACGGCGGCCGCCGAGGCCACGACGAAACTGTCGCCATCGACGGGCTCGCCCGACAGGGTGATGTTTACGCCGCCCAGATCGATGGTGGTGCCGTCGGCGCGGTAGGGGCTGCCGTCCAGCGTGGGTACCGAGTCGCCGGTGGTCGAATCCGTTACCCGCACCCGCCACTCGGCGGAGGCCGGATCGGCGGGATCATGATCGGGATTATTTTCCAGGCGAATCTGGAACACGCCCCCCGCTGCCGAACCTCGCGGGTCGCGCAACTCGACCGAACCAAACGTGACGGTGCCCTGGTTGTCGAGGCCAGCTTCGGCAAAGTGGACCAGGGAGCCCGGCGCCGCACGAAGAAAGACGTCGGCGCCCGAGGCGGCCGACGACATTTGACGGGTTTGCGCCACCTGGATGTCGCGGCTGCCGGCGTCGCCGTGATAGGCCACGCCGCCAGCGGCATTGGCGGCAAACGGCTCGATGTTGCCTTTATCGCCCGAGTAAAGATATTGGCCATTGCCATCGGTGGTGTTGGCGAAGCCAAGCAGGGTATTGCGCATTTCGCTCAAGACGTTGGCGACCGAGACCCGATCGGCATCGGAGTACACGCCACCGGCCTCCACCAGGCGGGTGGAGACTTCCGTCAGCGTGGTGGCGATGGTACTGAGCGATTGCTCTTGCAGGCTGAGGCTTTGGCGGGCAATGTCGCGGTTGACGCCGTAGCGCTGATTGAGGCTTTGGGTTTGGGCGACGTTCACGGCCTGCGACGCGGCCAGCGGATCGTCGGCGGGCGACAACACACGCTTGCCCGAAGCCAGTTGCTGCATGGTTTCGACCACCTTGCCTTCCTGGCGGGTCATGGCGTTGACGCCGAGTTGGTGGGAGACGACGGTGCTGAGGCGCATGGCGGTATTCCTGGTACGGCGAAACGGGCAGTGATGGGAAGGCGATGGCCGGAAGGATCAGCGGCCCAGGCCCAGCAAGGTGTCGAAGAGCGAGGTGCCGACGTCGATCAGCCGCGCGCTGGCGTTGTATTGCTGAACATAGAAATCGAGGTTGATGTATTCCTCGTTGAGGTTGACACCCGACACCGCCTGCTGCGCCTGGAACGCCTGCTCTTTGAGCGACGTTTGCGCGCTGAGGGCGGTATTGACGGCGGCCGCCTTGACACCCACGTGGTTGACGAGTTGCGAATACGCCTCGGTGACGCTCATGCTGCCGTTGCCCAGGATCTTGCCCGTTTGCAGTTGGGCCAGCGCCAAGGCGTTGGTGCCGTTGGCGCTGCCACCCAAGGTGGCGTCATCGGCATCGTAGGCGGAAGCCGCGATACGCGAGGGATCGCTGATCGCGACCGTGATGTCGCGCGCCGCATAGCGTACCGGCTGCACCAGATAGCTATCGCCATCGGCGGGAGGCGAAGGCGGAGGCTGATCGGGGTCCTGCTGGAGAATGAAGCGCAGCCCATCCAGCTCGAATCCACCCAGCTCTTGCGGATCCGCCGGGCGGAACTTGGCGCCATCGCTGTGGCGTGTGACGAGGTAGCCGTCGGCCGTGGAGTAGCTGACGGTGTATTCGCTATCGGTGACCTGGCTGATATCGGCGATTTCGAAATAGACCGGTGTGGCCGACGCATTATTGCTGTTGCCCAACGCCGTGGCCGGCCAGGCACCGATGCCGAAGAAATCGCCTCCCGGCTGCCCATCCAGGCCGGCCCCCTGGGCATGCTGCTCGTTGAAGGCCACGGCCAGGCCCAGCGCCACCCGGCCCAGTTCGTTCATGGCGTCGTCGAGTGCGTCGGAACGGTATTCGAGCAGGCCACCCAGCTTGCCGCCCTTGATGACGTCGTCGGCCAGCTCTACCTGTACGCCGCTGGCCGCGGTATAGGCCACGGCCAGCCGGGTGGGATCGGCGGCGGAGCGCACCGCGGTGAGAGGGTACACCTGGTTGCCGGAAATCAGCGTTTGGCCATTGCCCACGGTGAGATTGACGCGATCGCCCTGATCCACCACGGTAACGCCGACCAGCGCGCTGAGCTCGTTGATGAGTTGGTCGCGCTGATCGAGCAGATCGTTGGCCGGCTGGCCGAACACCGTGGCGCCCGACGTGATGATGCGCTGGTTGAGATCGTTGATGCGCTCGGCGTAGCTGTTGATGGAGGCGATGGTGGTTTCGATCTGCTGGTTGAGACCTTCGGACTGGTCTTGCAGGAAGCGCTGGGCCACCGTGAACTGCGACACCAGGCTTTCGGCGCGGCCGATGAGTTCCTGGCGGGCGGCGGGCTCGGCCGGCTGCGACGCCACCGCGTTCATGCCTTCAAAGAAGCGCGACAAAGCCTCGCCCACGCCCACCGTGCGATCCGAGAGCAGATTATTGATCCGGCTCATCTGGTCGGCGTAAGCCGACGTGGCGGCCTGATTGCTGGTGGCCGCGTTGAGCTGTTGCGACAGGAAAGCGTCGTAGATGCGGCGCACGGTGTCAACCTGCACGCCGGTGCCCACATAGCCCGCGCCGGTACCCTGGGCGTTGGTGGTGCTTACCATCGCCTGCTGGCGCGAGAAGCCCGGCGTGTTGACGTTGGTGATGTTGTGCCCGGTGACGTTGAGCCCCATCTGGGCGGCACTGAGGCCGCGACGGCCTAGGTTGAAAAGATTGCTCATGGGATGCGGCGGGTTCCGGTGCGTGCCGCCTTACCTGGCGGCCCTGGTGTCATTAACGTCGATTCCGGCGGAAAACTTAAACCGGCAACTGCCGCATAATGGCGATCAGCTTGTTGGCGTAGTCGGGATCGGTCGCGTAACCGGCCTCCTGTACGCGACGCGCCGCCTCGACCTCGTTGCGGGCTTCGAGCACGCCACGATACCGCGGGTTGTCGGTGAGCAGGCGCGCGTAATCGCCCAGCCCCTCTTCGTACGAACGGTAGGCGCGGAACGACTGCTTCAGGCGTTGCGCTTCCCCCGCCACGTATTCGGTGGTCATCACGTCGGCCGTACGGCCCCGCCACCCCGCCGTGGCCTTGATGCCGAACAGATTATGGCTTGGCAGCCCGTTGGCGTGGCGGATCTCCTGGCGTCCCCAGCCGGATTCGAGCGCCGCCTGGCCCAGGATCAGCCGCAATGGCAAGCCGGTGGCTTCGGCCACGCGCTCGGCGGCTGGCGCCAACTGGCGCACGAAGACTTCGACGTGGGCCGGCAGATCGGCGGTGGCCTGGCGGCCGATCTCGGCGCCACGGCGCACGGCCGCGCGGGCGCCCTCGCGGATGCTATCGAGCACGCCCGCCGCCACGCCGCCGGACCCCGCCGACGCGGAGCCAGGCGCGAGCGCTCCGGAATCTCGCGGCGCCCGCCGTTGCGCGTCGCTCCCGTGGGAGGCGCCCAGTACGGGGGGATGGCCGATCGCCGCCGGAAGGACTGCGGCGCCGGCCGCCAGCTCGAATGCCGGCGCCGCCGGCCGTACCTCGAACGCCTGGGCCGGCGTGGCGGCCGCCATCGGCAACGGCCGCGCCACCCCGGGATCCTCGGCCAATTGTGCGGATATTTCGCGCGCCTCGCGCAGCCGCCGCATCTGATCGACCAGCATCTCGGCGAGCCCCATGCCCTGGCGGCTGAGCTGCAGGCTCAATTGCTCGTCGTGCAACGATTGCATCATGCGCGTCTGCTCGTTATCGAACAGGCCGCCCTTGAAGCTTGCATCGCGCATGCTGCGCAGCATCATCTGCAACAGCAGGGCCTCGAACTGCCGCGCGACCTCGGCTTCGCTTTGTTCAGGGCTCTGGCGGGCCTTGGCCCGCATGGTTTCGAGGGCGGCGAAGTCGAGGACGAACTCCGGCGCGGCGGCCTTCTGGAACATGGCGCGCCTTTTAAATGATCTCGAGCTCGGCGCGCAACGCCCCGGCACTCTGCATGGCCTGCAGGATGGACAGCAGATCCTGCGGCGTCGCGCCCAGGGCGTTGAGGGCATTGACCACCTCGGCCAGCGACGTACTGGTGCGCACCCGTTGCAGCGAGCCATTCTGCTGGCGTACGGAGATATCGGTGGTGGGTACGACCACGGTCTGCCCACCTCCGAACGGCGTGGTGGGCTGCACGACTTCGGCGCCCCGGCTGATGACAATCGACAAACTGCCGTGGGCCACCGCCGCTTCTTCGATGGTGACATTGCGGTTCATGACCACCGAGCCGGTACGGGCGTTGATGATGACCTTGGCGGTTACCGGGGCCCGCCGCACGGGCAGGTTCTCGAGCTGCGCCAAGAACGCCACCTGCTGGGCGGGATCGAGGGGCGCCCTCACCTGCACGACCCGGCCGTCAAGCGCTTGGGCTGTGAACATCCCGAACTGTGCATTGATCGCATCGACCACGTTCTGCGTGGTGCCAAAATCGGTTTCGTTCAACTCGATCTGGAACATGCCGTCGACCACGACACTGGTTGGCACCTCGCGCTCGACCACGGCGCCATTGCTGATGCGCCCGCCTCCCAGCTGGTTGACCTGCACGCTGCTGCCACCGGCCTCGGCCCCAGCCCCGCCCACCACCAGGTTGCCTTGGGCGATGGCGTATACCTGGCCGTCGGCGCCCTTGAGCGGAGTCATGAGCAGCGTGCCGCCGCGCAGGCTCTTGGCGTTGCCCACCGACGACACCACGACGTCGATGGTTTGCCCCGGCCGTGCCAGCGACGGCAATTGCGCGGTAACCATCACCGCCGCCACGTTGCGCAGCTGCATGTTGGTGCCGGGCGGTAGCGTAATGCCCAGCTGCGACATCATGTTGGTCACGCTTTGACCGGTAAAGGGCGACTGGCGGGTCTGGTCGCCGCTGCCATCGAGACCAACGACCAGGCCGTAGCCCACCAGCGGATTGCCGCGCACGCCCTGGAGCGAGGCGATGTCCTTGAGGCGCTCGGCGGCCACGGCGGGCGCCAGCGGCGCCGCGGCCAAGACCAGGAATACAATCAACAGAAAACGCTTCACCTTGCAACTCCCGGTGCCGACGCCTCGCGCAGGGACCTTCGGGTTCGTATGGGGGACGGCCGCATACCGCACCTAGAACGGCGAAGCCACGAGGAAGAAGCGCTGCAGCCACCCCATGGTTTGCGCTTCGTCGAGCACGCCCTTGCTGCGGTACTCGATGCGTGCGTCCGCCACGCGGGTGGACGACACCGTGTTGGTGCCCTGGATGGAACGAGGGTCGACGGTGCCCGAAAACTTGACGTACTCGCTGCCCCGGTTGATGGCGATCTGCTTCTCGCCCGCCACCTGCAGATTGCCATTGGGCAATACACCGATCACCGTGGTGGTGATCGATCCCGTGAACACATTGTTGGCATTGGTGCTGCCGCGGCCGGTACTGGCGTTGTTGCCTTCGAACTCCAGGCTCTGGCCGTCGAGCGCACCGCTGGCAAAATTGGGTACGGTGGCAAACTCCATCCCGAAGCCACCGGTACGCTGCGTGGTGGTGGAGACATTCTTGGCGGCATTGATCCGCTCTTCGAGCACGATGGTGACGATGTCGCCCACATTGCGCGGCCGCTGGTCTTCGAACAAGGGATAGCTGCCATATGCCGTGGGCTGATAGATCGAGCCATTGGGCACCGCGCGCGGCGGCATGCGCGGTTCGGGCACGGCGGTGACCGGGCCCACGACCACCGGCTCGGGCGGCACCAGCGCACAGCCGCCCAGCAGCAACAGACCACCGGCCAACGTTGCCGCCAGCGGGCGGCCTGGCGCCCTGGTGGAGAACGCCGCACCGCCGGCCGCAGCCTGCCCGCCGCCAAACCGCCCTCTTCCCGATTCGGGCATGGGTCGATCTCGGCCACCTCCTCCACGGACGGCGGATCCCGCGCTGGGGCGCATGATCATAGCTGGGTCAAGCGGGCCAGCATCTGATCGGATGTGGACACGGCCTTGCTGTTGAGTTCGTAGGCGCGCTGGGTCTGGATCATTTCCACCAGTTCCTCGGCGACATTGACGTTGGACATCTCGACCCAGCCCTGCATCAGCAAACCGGCGCCGTCTATGCCCGGCCCCAGCAGGTTGGGCGGACCGGAAGCATCGGTTTCGATGTAGAGGTTCTCGCCCAGGCTCTGCAGGCCGGCCGGATTGATGAAGGTGGCCAGCTGGATCTCGCCGATCTGCACCGACTCGCCGGGCGCGCCGGGCTGGGTGACGGACACCGTGCCATCCCGGGCCACCGTGATCGTCAGCGCATTGTCCGGCACGACGATGCCGGGCTGCACCGGATAGCCGTTGGACATGACCAACTCGCCATTCTGGTTGGTATCGAATGACCCGTCGCGGGTATAGGCGGTGGTGCCGTCCGGCAGTTCGACGGCGAAGAATCCCTCGCCCGTGATGGCGAGATCGAAGGTGCCGCCCGTTTGCTGCGGCGGGCCCTGCATGTGGATGCGCTCGGTGGCGGCCACGCGCACGCCGCTGCCGACCTGCAGGCCGGTGGGCAGTTGATTGCCGGTGCCGTCTTGCGCGCCGGGCTGGCGGATGGTCTGGTAGAGCAGATCTTCGAACACCACCCGCGAACGCTTGAAGCCATTGGTGCTGGCGTTGGCCAGGTTGTTGGTGACCACGTCCATCTTGGTCTGTTGCGCCTCGAGGCCGGTCTTGGCGATCCAAAGGGAGCGAATCATGGAGCTTTATCCTGGAAACCGCCGTCAGCCTTGGGCCGACAGCAACTGATTGGCGCGCTCGGCGTTGCGATCGGCCGACTGCACCGCCTGCATCTGCATCTCGAAGCGGCGGCCGTTGTTGATGAGTTCGACCATGGCCTGCATGGCATTGACGTTGCTGCCCTCGAGCGTGCCACTGACCACTTGCAGCGTCGGATCGGGTGGCAGCACGGGCGCTGGCCGGCCAGCCGCGCCGGCCATGCGCATCAAGCCGTCGGCGCCACGCGCCAGCTGGCGCGGATCGGGAGCCACGAGCTTGAGGCGGCCGAGCTCGCCCATGCCTTGGGGCGGATCACCCGCACCCAGCACGGAAATCGTGCCGTCGGCGCCGATGGTGAGCCTGGCGTTGGCGGGAACCTCGATCGGCTGGCCGTTATCGGCCAGCACCGGATGGCCGGAGGGGATCTTGAGCAGGCCATCGACATCGACCAGCAAACCCCCTTGGCGGGTATAGGCTTCGCCCTGCGGCGTTTGTACCGCCAGCCAGCCGCCGCGCGAGACGGCGACGTCGAGCGCCCGGCCCGTTACCTGCAGCGGCCCCTGGCTGGCGTCGATACCCGGCGTGGTGGCCACCGCGCCCACGCGAGTGGGCAGGCCCGGTCCCTGAATGGGCACGGCGCGAAACTGCGCCAACTGGGCCTGGAAACCCTGGGTCGAGACATTGGCCAGGTTGTTGCTCACCACGGCCTGGTGTTCAAGCGTGCGGGCGGCGCCGCCGCCCGCGGTGTAGATAACGCGGTCCATGCCTGCCTCAGCGCATCTGCATCAGGGTTTGCAGAATCTGGTCTTGCGTGGAGATCGTCTGGGCATTGGCCTGGTAGGTACGCTGGGCGATGATGAGGTTGACCAGCTCCTGGCTGAGATCGACGTTGGACATCTCGACGGCCTGCCCCATCACCACCGACATGCCATTGGAACCCGGCTGGCCCAGGATGGCCGGCCCCGAGGTGGGCGACTCGGCCCAGGCGTTGCCCCCCTTGGGGGTCAGGCCCTGGATGTTGTTGAAGTTGGCCAGCACCAGCGTGCCGACGATACTGGTCTGGCCGTTGGTGAAATTGGCCACGATGGTGCCGTCTTCGGCAAACGCGACACTGACGAACTCACCCGAGGCATAGCCGTTGGGGATGATGTTCTGGGTGAAGGGGCTCCCGAACTGGGTGCTGCCGGCGTAGTCGACGGCTATCGTCAATGCCTCGGTGGGAGAACCAGGGCGACCCGGATCCGAAAACAGGAGATTGGCCGTGGTAGGCGTAGTGGGGTTGACGCCAGTCGTTACCTGCCGACCGGCCGAGTCGAAATAGAGTTTGAAGGGTTCTCCGCCCGCATCCAGCACCGTCTCGCCCAAGGCGTACTGGACCTCCCAGACGCTGACGAGCATCGTGACCGTAATGACGCGCTCGGAGTTGGGATCCTGGGGGTCGTAATCGGGATTGGGAACTTCCGCCTCGATGCTTTCGGGATCGCGTTTGACGAAATACTGCGTCAGTTGGTGGCTATTGCCCAGCGAGTCGTACACCGTGGCCGGCACCGCGGTATTGAAGGTATCCGGCCGCTCGGGATTAAAGTCCACCGTGGGTGGAATCGGATCTTGATTTCCGTTCAGATTGAGCGTGGCCTGGATTTTGTCGGTGGCCATGGGTGCCACGTTGCCCACTGGTATCTGCAGCGGCACCGGGTTGGCGCCCACCAAGCCGGGTGGATAGCCGGTAAGCTGCTGGCCCTGGGCGTTGACGATGTAATGATCTTTATCCTTCAGGAACTGGCCATTGCGCGAGAACAGGATCTCGCCGTTGGTATCCACCAGCCGGAAGAATCCCGTAGGACCGTCGATCGCGATATCGTACTGATTGCCGGTGCTCTCCAGGTTGCCGACCTTGAAGTTTTGCGAGATCGCGGTGGTTTGCACGCCCAGGCCGATGCTTGATGAAGCATAGATGTCGGCAAACTTGGCGCTGGCTCCCTTGAAGCCGGCGGTGCCGGAGTTGGCGATGTTGTTGCCGATGACGTCGAGCGTTTGCGACGCGGCGTTCAAACCGCTCAGTCCCTGACCGAATCCCATGAAATTCTCCGAGTAGATTTACAGAACCTGGCGTATGTCGCCGAGGTCGGCCTTGCCGAATATGCCGAGATCGAGCTTGACTCCGCCCTGACCGTAGTCGACGGCGGCGACCCTGGCGTAAGTGAGCGTGCTGGCGGCAACCGCCGCACCGCTGGCGTCGGTGGCCGCGACTCGCAGGTAGTAGGCGCCATCCGGGGCCGCCGCGCCTGCCTCATCCAGGCCATCCCACCACACATTGAGGATCCCGGCCGGCTGGGCGCCGAGATCGTAGGAGCGCAAGACTTTGCCGGAGCGATCGACGATCTCGGCGGTAACCTTGGCCGCCGGCGAGATCAGATCGATACCGCCCGGCGTGGTGACCCCGCCGCCCACGGCGATCTTGTCGCCGGGCACGAGCACGTCGCGGTCGACGAGGGCCGACGCCTGCATGGCGGTCGACATGTCGATCTGGCCACTGAGGGCCAGCAGCGTTTGATTGAGCTGGGTGATGCCATTGACGGTGCTGAGCTGCGCGATTTGCGACGTGAGCTCGGCATTGTCCATCGGATTGAGAGGATCCTGGTTACGCAGCTGGGTCACCAACAGCTCCAGGAAACGATCCTGCGTGTCGGCCATCAGTTTGCTGGTGGCGCCCAGGCCGTTCAGCACCTGGCTGGTGGAATCGGTGGCGGAAATCATGATTGCTCCTGGCCGCGCTTACTGGCCGATGGTGAGGGCCTTGAGCATCAGGGTCTTGGCCGTATTGAGGACCTCGACGTTGGCCTGGTAGGACCTCGACGCCGACATCATGTTGAGGGTTTCGTCGACCACATTGACGTTGGGCATTGCCACATAGCCGGCCGCATCGGCCAACGGGTTGTCGGGGCGATACTCGAGGCGGAACGGCGCCTGGCTTTGCAGCACCGTTGCCACTTTGACGCCTCCCACCGCCTGGCCCGGCTGGCTGCCGGCGACCGGCGCGACCTGGAAAACCACTTGACGCGCGCGATACGGCTGGCCATCGGGCCCCGCCACGCTATCCGCGTTGGCGATATTGCTGGCCGCGACGTTCAGGCGTTGCGATTGCGCCGTGAGCGCCGAGCCGGCGATCTGGAAGATGTTGGTCATCGACATACGCGGGGTCCCGGACTTGGTGCCCACCGCCCTACTGCTGCAGGGCGTTGAGCATGGTTTTGATGCGCGACGAAACCAGCGTGAGGCTGGCCTGGTAGCGTGCGGTGTTATCGGCGAAGTTCACGCGCTCGACGTCCATCTCGACGGTGTTGCCGTCGAGACTGGGCTGCGCGGGCTGGCGGTACAGCAGGGGGGCCGGGCCCGTGCCGGAGGATGCGGCGGGGATGTGCCGCGGCGAGGTGAGCGACAAGCGGGTGTCGGGCAGGCGCGGCGTCTCGGCCGTACCCACGGCTTCGCGCAACGCCGCCGAAAAATCGACATCGCGGGCCTTGTAGCCCGGGGTATCGGCATTGGCGATATTGGCGGCAAGCACCTCTTGGCGCTGACTGCGCAGCTGAATGGCGGTTTGGTAGAACTGGAAGGCTTCGTCGAGCCGATCGACCATGGCGCGGCAACTCCGGTTGGGCCCCGGAGCATGCCAGGGCATTGGGCCGGTTGGCCCATTGCGACGATGACATCATAAGAAGGAGCCGTCGCATCCAAAGCCTTGAACAAAACAGGGTTTGAGGCTTAATTCGGTCTTTGCGTCAACACGGCGGGAGTCCCTACAATCCCCCCATGCGTTCGCCTCCGTTCCTTCCCGTCGTCCGGCCCGCCGCTCTTCTGGCGCGCCTGAGGGCGGGCCTCTTTCTCGCCGTGGCCACGGCGGCGTCCACCACGACAGCCGCCACCGATGCCGAAACCACCACCGCCATCTCCCTCGTCCGGGAGCAGGTCGCCGCCGCGGTCCGCGCCCATGCCGCCGGCTGGCCCGGCACCCTGTCGCTCGATATCGACCTCCAGGGGCTCGAACGCTTCGCTCCCTGCGCGGCGCCCCACGCCAGCCTGCCCCCTACCCAGCGCCTGCGCTCGCGGCTCTCCGTGGCAGTGCGTTGCGATGCCCCCGAACGCTGGCAAACCTACGTCCAAGTCCGGGTGGATCTGCATGGCCCGTACCTGGTGGCCGCCCGTACGCTCGAGCAGGGCCAGCTCGTGGGGCCGGACGCCATCGAAGCGCGCGAAGGCGACCTGCTGGCCTTGCCGCGTGGCGCCCTGCACGATCGCGATCTCGCGTTGGGCCGGGTCGCGACCCGGCGCATCGGCGCCGGCCAGTTGCTGCGCGACAACGCCCTGCGCAGCGCCGACGCCGTCCAGCGTGGGCAGACCGTGCGGCTCATCGTGCGCGGCAACGGTTTCGTCGCCAGCAGCGAAGGCGAGGCCCTCGACTCCGCCGAGCCCGGCTCGCCGCTGCAGGTACGCACCGCCTCGGGGCAAGTCGTCGGCGGCATCGTCATGCCCGGCGGCGTGGTCGAAATCCCGCTTTGATTTCGAACCAGAGCCGCGTAGACAGCGAGTACACCCCCAATGGGCGAACTCCCTCCCCACTGGCACGAAGCCTTAAAAAGACGCTAAAGTTACCGATGCGGTCGCCGTTAACTGGGCAACTGCCGCTTTTTTGCCGGGCCCGCCCCGCGCGCCGGAGAATTCCGTGAAAATCCAGCCGTCCTATCGTCCTGCTCCCGATGCCGCCGAGCCGCGCCCCGCCGCCAGCGGTGCGCGCGCCGCCACTACCGCAAGCGAGCCGCACGGCACCAGCACCCAAGTCGCCCTCAGCGCCACCTCGGCGGCGCTGCAATCCGACACCGCCGACGTCAACCTCGAGCGCGTCCAGGCCCTGCGCGAAGCCATTCGCGAAGGCCGTCTGCCCATCGACGCCGGGCGCATCGCCGATGGCCTGATCGAAAGCACCCGCGAGCTGCTCCAGGGCCGTTAACGTTAAAATGTCGGTTTGCCCGGAGTCGCCCGCCTCCCTTCACAGGCGAACCCGCCATCCAGGCCGCCAGTTGTCCGCCAAGCCCATGCCCGTCGCCCTGCTCCATCAACAGCTCGAAACCGAACTCGAGTCCATCCAAGTCCTGGCGCAGTTGCTGCACGACGAATCCAACGCTCTCCTCGCCCGTGCCCAGCCGCAGGTGCTGGCCAACCTGTCGCAACGCAAAACAGCGATGTTCGAGCGACTCCAGGCTCAAGGCCAGGAGCGCGACCGTCTGTTGGCCCAACTGGGCCATGCCGCCGGCCAGGCGGGCACCGACGCCGCGGCTGACGCCCACCCCGATCTCCAGCCTGTGTGGCAAGCGCTGCGGCAAGCGGCCGCCGCCGCCCGCGACCAGAACGAACGCAACGGCGTCTATATCCACACCCATCTCCGGTACACCACCGAAGCCCTGGCAGCCCTGCGCGAAGCCCAGGCCCGCACCGCACTCTATGGGCCGCGAGGCCGTCAAGCGCCGGCCAGTCCCACCGCTTCCACCCGTAGCCACCGCGCCTGAGCCACCCTGCCCAACGCCGCGGTTTGGGCGGCATCCAGCCCCAGGCCTAGATCCGGTGCCAGCGCGGCAAATTGAGAGCAATGCGCTCGAAGGCGCGCAAGCGCACAGGCGATGCCGGATCGGCCACCGCCGGCAGATAGCCGACGAAACTGAGCTTCACCGTCAGGTATCGGGCGGCAACCGTGGCAAGACGACAGAAAACACCGTAGGCGCGAGCCTCGCTATCGACATCGGCCACCAGCACGCGGTGCTGAATGCCGGGATAGCGTAGATGCCAATGCTTGAGGGCGGCGTAGGCGGTGGTAAGCGCCACCCCGCTGCCGTCGTTGCCGGGCAGTACGATCAAGGCTTCGGGGGCCTGGTCCGCCAAACCAAGTGCTTCCTCCGCCGCCGGCGCTTCGACCAGCACCACCGAGGCCTTGCCGACGGCCGGCAGGGCCATGAGCTCGCCCAGGCTGGCCGGCAGCGGGGCCACGACGGGCAGCGCTTCGTCTTGCTGCGCGCCAGCGGGCCAACGCCGCAGACGCCGCGCCTGGCGGGCGCCCACCACCAGCACTTCGTGCCCCTGGCGGGACAAGGCCCACGCCAAGCCCTGTGCCGTGCCATCCAGCCCTTCGGCTTCGCGAACAGCGATCAGACGCGGAGCTTGGCGCGCCATGAGGCTGCGCAGACCGGCGGCCTGGTCTCTCGGCACGCCGGCCGCGCTCACTGGACTGCCCTCCGGTCGCTTCGCGACTTCCTCCCCGAGGGAGGGTTCGCGCTTGGGGCGGCCCGGCGCGCTCACTGGACTGCCCTCCGGTCGCTTCGCGACTTCCTCCCCGAGGGAGGGTTCGCGCTTGGGGCGGCCCGGCGCGCTCACGCCGCCTCCAGGGTAAGTTCGAGGGCGGCCAGCAGCCGCAATAAGGCGTCGATCACGGTTTCGGGCCGCGTTACCGTGCCGGCCAGGCCGAGTACGTTGGCGACCGGGCTATCGGGCCGGCGCTGCGCCTGCCAGCCCGCCAGCGCCAACTGGGCGGCCGGCAGGAGCCGCGACGGCAGTGACTCGTGGGCTTCGGCGCCCAGCGCCAGGCGCCGCTCGGCCGCATCCAGCCACGGCCGCAACTGCCGGCAGGCGTGCATCCAGGCCGCCCAGCGGCCCAGCGTGGTTGGCTCGACGAATTCGGGCATCGAAACCAGAGTGTGAATCTGGGAGCGGCAGCTACCGGTGGTTCGATCCACCAGGCGTGTCACCACCAGCCGGAGCCCGCCATCGGCATCCCGCGCGGCGCGGCGCGGCAAAGCCACCGGCGCCACCGCCACCCAGAGCGTCTGGCCATCCTCCCAATCGCCGGCGGGCAGGTAGCCCAGACTGCCCGCCAGGCCCTTGACGGTCAGGGTGTGGCCCTGGTGGATGACGCGCTGCGGATCGGTGCAGCGCGCCATCCAGGAGGTTCCGCTGGCGAGTAACCGTGCCATGGCGGCCAGGCCGAGGCCCTCGTAGCCATGCACGAGGGCCGCGTCGCCCAGTTGCCCGTCGAGCCAGCCAGCCCTTGCCAGCGCGGTGTGTTTTTCGCCCGCCGGCAGGCTGGGGGTTTCATGCTGTGTGGTGAGAATGCCCTGCGGCGTGGGCACATGGCACACCGGCACCGCCAGTGCCTCGCCACGATCGCTCAGGAGCGCACTGGGTGCCAGGGATATGCCGCCCGGGAGCATCCTGCCCGCTGCGTGCCAGACCAGCACGTGGCGGCGGCAGGTCTGGCCCAGATGCGCCCGCACGTCCGCCAGGACGGTGTCGGTGGCCAAGGCCAGATCGGTATCACCGGCCGCGTAGTGGCGCCACAATTGCTGGGCGAGGCTGAAGGCGCGATCGTCTTTCAGTTGATGCAGGGCCTGATCGAAGACCTGCTGGCCGCCTCGCGCCACACCGACGGCGACGGCCATGCGCAAGTGGCGGCGATAACGGGCGGCATGCGGCGATGGCGGGGCGAGCTCGACGGCCGGTGCCGGTGCCGGTGCCGGCCGCGGCTCGCCGGGCTCGTTATCGACGCTGCGCAACACCGCGAAATCCGCTTCGCTGGGCGCAAACAAGGAGCGCGCCGCGGCCATCGCCAACGCTCGATCGACCAGCTTCGCGGCGTTGGGATGCGCCAGGTTCTCGGGCACCTTTTGGCCGTTGCTCACATAATGGATCGGCAGCCGGTGGCGGATCGCGGTATCGAGTACGGCACCGAGGTGGGTCGCTTCATCCACTTTGCTGACCACACAGCCGAGCGGCGCGCCGGCGTTGTCCTGGCGATAGGCGTGCGCCACCTCGTCGAGCGTATCGCCCTGGCTGGCCGCATTGAGCACCAGCAGACGCCGCACCTGGCGGCCGGCGCCGCACAGCATGGCGGCCTGTTCGGCCACCTGGCGGTCGCGCTGGCTCATGCCCACGGTGTCGACCAAGATCACATGTTTGCCGCGCAACTCGCCCAGCGCCTCGCGCAGCGCGGCGGCATCGCCGGCCGGCAGCACCGGCACGCCCAGGATACGGCCATAGATCAGGAGTTGCTCGTGGGCCCCGATGCGGTAGCCATCGGTCGTCAACATCGCCACCCGCTCGGCGCCGAACTTGAGCACGCAACGCGCGGCGAGCTTGGCGGTGGTGGTGGTTTTGCCGACCCCCGTGGGACCGACCAGGGCAAACACGCCACCGTTGCCCCACAGGGCTTCGTCGTCGTGCTGGACGGGCAGCTTCAGAACCAGCTCGCGCCGGGCCCATTCGAGCGCGGCTTCGCGGTCGAGCTCGGCCGGCACGCGCTCGCTGAGCGCCCGCGCCAAGGCGGCGCTGAAACCGGCGCCGAGCAGCGTGCGATACACCGTGACGCCGACCGGCGCCCGGCGCAGCCGCTCACCCCATAACAGGCCATCGATGCGGGTTTCAACCGCTCCGCGCAGGGCACCCAACGCCTGCATCACCTCGCCGCCCAGCGCCGCGGCGCCCGCCATCGGCGCGGGCCGGCTGCCGGTCTCGAGCTCGGCCAGGCCGGTTTCGTTGAGCGCCAGCACTTCGACCCCACCCTCTACCGTGCGGTTGGCCAGGATCATGGCGTCGTCGCCCAGCGACTCGCGCGCCTGGCGCAGAGCCTCGCGGGCCGTGGCGCCGACGAAGCGGCGAATGCTCATCGGGTCTTGCCTCCAATCATCGCGGTCACGCGAATCGTACGATCGTCAGGAATTTCGGAGCTGGCCAGCACCGCCAGATGGGGCAAGTGCAGGCGCAAAAACCGCGCCAGGGAGGCCCGCAGCGGCGCCTGCACCATGAGCACTGGCGGGTCGCCCGCCTGCTCCTGGTGCTGCACCGCCGCCTCGGTTTCGCGCAACAGGGTATCGGCCAGCCCCGGCTCGAGCGCGCCGCCGGCATTGACCGCCTGCAGCAGCACCCGCTCGAGTCCGACGTCGAGGCCGATCACGCGCATCTCGCCGGCGCCGGGAAACAGGTTCTGGGTAATGGCCCGGCCCAGCGCCCGGCGCACCAGCGCGATGAGTTCGGAAGGCTCCGCGCTGCCGCCGTTGGCGCTCAAGCGAGGCACGTGCTCCGCCAGCACATCGATGATGGTGCGCATATCGCGGATCGGCACGTCTTCCTGCAGCAGCCCCTGCAGCACTTTTTGCAAGGTGGTGAGACTGACGGTTTTTGGCACGAAATCTTCTATCAGCTTGGGCGCCTCGCGCCCGATCCGATCGAGCAGTTGCTGCACCTCCTGGCGGCCGAGGAGTTCGCTACTGTAACGGTGCAATAGATGATTGAGATGGGTGGCCGCCACCGTACCGGGGTCGACCACGGTATATCCCGCCATCTGCGCGCGATCACGCAGGCTTTCCTCGATCCAGACCGCCGGCAGGCCGAAAGCCGGATCGGTGGTCGCCACGCCGTCCAGCGCTTCCGTGACGCCGCCCGGATCGATGGCGAGCCACAATCCCGGCATGGCTTCACCGCGTCCGACTTCGACCCCCGCCAGCAGGATCCGGTATTCGGTGGGCTTGAGTTCGAGATTGTCCCGTATGTGCACCACCGGCGGCAAAAAGCCGACGTCTTGGGCGAATTTTTTGCGCAGGCTCCGGATGCGCTGGAGCAGATCGCCCTGCTGGCTGGTGTCCACCAGCGGGATCAGGCGGTAGCCCACCTCCAGGCCCAGCGGATCGACCAGGGCCACATCATCCCAACTGGCCTCGGCCGAAGCCGCCTCGGCAACCGGCGCCGCCGTGGCGGCTTCTTGCTGCGCGGCCTCTTGCATCTGCCGCTCCTGGCGCTGCTGGATCATCCAGCCCACGCCCGCCAGGCAGGCCGCCAACAATAAAAAAGCGACATGCGGCATGCCGGGAATGATGCCGATGAGCCCGAGCACGCCCCCCGCGATGTACAGCACGCTGGGATTGGAGAATAGCTGCGAGGCCATTTGCTGGCCAATGTCTTGGTCGGTGGCCACCCGCGACACCACCACGCCGGCCGCGGTGGAGATCACCAGCGCCGGGATCTGCGCCACCAGGCCATCACCGATGGTCAGCAGCGTGTACGTGCGGCCGGCGTCGCCCAGCGACATGTCGTGCTGCGCGATGCCCACGATGAGGCCGCCAATGATCGTGATGGCCATGATCAGCAGGCCCGCCACGGCATCGCCCCGCACGAACTTGCTGGCGCCATCCATCGAGCCGTAGAACTCGGCTTCCTCGCCAACTTCGCGCCGCCGCCGCCGTGCCTCCTCCTCACCGATCAGGCCGGCGTTGAGGTCGGCATCGATGGCCATCTGCTTGCCCGGCATGGCGTCGAGGGTAAAGCGCGCGCCCACTTCGGCGATCCGGCCGGCGCCCTTGGTGATGACCATGAAGTTGATGATCACCAGAATGATGAACACCACGATCCCGACCGCGAAATTGCCACCCACCAGGAAGTGCCCGAAGGCCTCGATCACCTTGCCGGCGGCGTCGGGGCCGGTGTGGCCATTGAGGAGCACCACCCGGGTAGAGGCGATGTTGAGCGACAAGCGCAACAGCGTGGCGAACAGCAGCACCGATGGAAACGCCGCGAAATCAAGCGGCTTGGTCGTGAACATCGCCACCAGCAGCACCATCAGCGCCAGCGCGATATTGAAGGTAAAGAAAATATCGAGCAGGAAGGGCGGCAGCGGCAGCACCATCATGGCCAGCACCATGACGATGAGCAGTGGCCCGGCGATCAGGCGCGCGTGGCTGGCACCATTGGTGCGCAGCAGGGAGAGAATGGCGTTCATGCAGGGGAGGACAACGGGTCGAGTGCCGCCGGCACCGGCAGCCCGGCCGGAGCCTCGGGCTCGGGCCTGCCGTCGTCGCGTGCCGTGCGCAACTGGAATACCCAGGCCAGGACCTCCGCCACCGCCGTGTAGAGGGCGGCGGGGATCTCCTGCTCGAGTTCGACATGGCGATGCAGGGCACGGGCCAGCGGCGGCGCCTCGAGCAGCGGCACCCGGTGCTCGCGGGCGAGCTCGCGGATGCGTTGCGCGATCAGGCCGGTGCCTTTGGCCACCACCCGCGGCGCGCTCATGGCGCCGGCCTCGTAGCGCAGCGCCACCGCAAAATGGGTGGGGTTGGTGATCACGACGTCGGCCTTGGGCACCTCGGACATCATGCGACCGCGGGCGGCCTGGCGCTGCTGTTGCCGCAAGCGCGCCTTGAGCAGCGGATCGCCTTCGCTTTCCTTGTGCTCCTGCTTGACGTCTTCACGCGACATGCGCAGCTTTTTGTGGTGGTTCCAAATCTGGTACGGCGCATCGAATCCGGCAATCACCACCAGCGACGCGATGATGATCACCGCGCAAGTGGCCACCAATTGCAACGACCGGATGAGCGCGGCGGTGGGAGCCAGATGCATCAGGCGCAGCATGTCGTCGAGAAAATGGCCCAGCGCCATGGTGGCCACGCCGCCCACCAGAATGGCCTTGGCCACCGCCTTGGCCAGCTCCACCAGGGTATTGGCGGAAAAAATCCGGGCCAGCCCCTTCACCGGGTTGAGCTTGTTCAGATCGGGCTGCAGGGGCTTGCCGACGAACACCAGCCCGCCCAGCAGCACCGATCCCAGGATTGCCACCACCACCAGGGCGCCCAGCACCGGCAGTATGGCAAGGATGGCCTGCAGGACTTCGCGGCCGGCGCCGGCCAGCATCGCCTGGGTGTCGAAGATCCGGTGGGCGTCGAAGCGCATGCCGTGCACGATCAGCCCGCCAAGACCGCGGTACAACCATTCGGCACTCAGCCACAGGGTGCCGATGCCGGTCAGCAGCATCAGAAACGTCACCAGCTCGCGCGAGCGCGCCACCTGCCCTTCGTCACGCGCCTTTTCCAGGCGCCTGTCGGAGGCTGGTTCGGTTTTTTCGACGTCGCTTTCTTCGGCCATGCGGACTTCCGGGAGCGCGCGGCACGCGCGGCCGCCCTATGCGATAGGGCCGCCAAGGGGCGGCCCACTCCGCATTCTAGAATCCGCGCCGGCCCGCCGATGCGTCGAACAGGCCGGACAATGCAAGGCAATTTAGGCGATCCGGGGCCGCTCACAAGGAAACGCCGGGCCGCCCCAAGTTTCCTTGACCCCCTCGGGGAGCCTGACGCATAGCGGCAGGTCTGGAGGCGCTCAGAACCCCAGGCTCGACAGCAGATCGTCGACTTGGTCCTGATTGGTGACGATGTCATCCCGGCCTTCGGTGCTCACTTGTGGACCGTTGAGCAGGGTCTCGGCCTCCTGGCGGCGCTCGGGCTGAACGGTATCCAGCAGGACCTGGAGCAATTCGCGCTCGATGGCGCCGATCACCGCCATCATCTTGGTGATGACCTGACCCGTGAGATCCTGGAAATCCTGGGCCATCATGATTTCCATCAGCTGCGCCTGGGTGGCCGAAGTTCGTTCGGGCACCTCTTTGAGAAAGCCCCGCGTCGCGTCGACCAGTTCGCGGGCCTGATCGAGTTCGATCGGCGCCTCGAACCAGGATTGCCAGCGCTCGTCCAGGTGCCGGGCATCGCGCGTCAGCGCTTCCTGCAAAGGCTGGGCGGCTTCGGTGGCGTTGAGGACCCGATTGGCCGCCTGCTCGGTCATGTTCGCCACGTAGCGCAGGCGATCACGGGCATCGGGAATGGCCTCGGCGACTTCCTCGATGGCCCGGTCGAGGCCCAGTTCGCGCATGCTGTCGCGCAACATGCGGGTCATATTGCCGATGCGGATGACCAGATCTTCCGCGGCTTCGGGCGATGGAATATGAAACGGATGGATGGATTCTTGGCTCACGGCGCGGCTTCTCCTGCTAGCGGGTGGGGTTACTGTCCGAGCTTCTCGAAGATCTTGTTCAGCTTCTCTTCGAGGGTGGCCGCCGTGAACGGCTTGACCACATAACCGCTGGCGCCGGCCTGGGCCGCCGCCACGATATTCTCTTTTTTGGCTTCGGCGGTGACCATCAGCACCGGCAGGCTGGATAAGGCGGGGTCGGCACGGATGGCTTTGAGCATCGAGAGTCCGTCGAGGTTCGGCATGTTCCAGTCGGACACGACGAAATCGAAACCTCCGCTGCGGAGTTTATCCAGGGCCATCTGGCCGTCCTCGGCCTCGTCGACATTCTCGAATCCGAGCTCTTTCAATAAGTTGCGCACGATGCGGCGCATGGTGGGAAAGTCGTCCACCACGAGGAACTTGGTGCTTTTATTACTCATTTTCCCGCTTACTCCGAAAATACCGATACAGAAATCATAGGCGCGGCGGGCTATCAAACCCGGTTGCCGCGCTCGCCGAAGATCGCAATATTCGCCATCACTCGTTCCGCCATGCGATCGAGCGGCACGACTTCGTCGACACCGCCGGCGGCAATGGCTTCGCGCGGCATGCCGAACACCACGCAACTGGCCTCGTCCTGGGCCAGGGTGCGGGCACCCGCCTCGTGCATGTGGCGCATTCCCGCCGCTCCATCCTTGCCCATGCCAGTGAGAATGACGCCGATGGCGTTGCGGCCGGCCACCTGGGCGGCCGAGTCGAACAGCACATCGACCGACGGCCGATGCCGATTCACGGGCGGCCCGTCGTCGAGCTCGATAACGTAGTTGGCGCCGCTGCGGCTCAGGCGCATATGCCGGTCTCCGGGCGCAATGTAGGCATGGCCGGGCAGCACCCGTTCACCGTGCGTTCCTTCCGCCACCGTGATCCGGCAGGTCTGGTCGAGCCGCTGCGCAAACGACCGGGTAAAGCCGGCGGGCATATGCTGGGTAATGAGGATCGCCGGCGCGTCGGGCGGCATCGGGAGCAGCAATGTGCGGATGGCTTCGGTGCCCCCCGTGGAGGCGCCAACGATAATGAGCTTCTCGGTGCTGGAGAAGGGCCGGCGCAGCGGCGCCGCCGGAGCCGCCGCGACCGGCGCCGCGGGCCGGAGGCGGGCTCGCGCCGCGGCCCGGATCTTATCGGCGATCTGCTCGGCATATTCGAGCATGCCATCGCGGATGCCGAGCGCCGGTTTGCCCACGAAATCGACCGCGCCCAGTTCCAGCGCGCGCAGCGTGACTTCGGAGCCGCGCTGCGTGAGCGACGACACCATGACCACCGGCATCGGGCGCAGGCGCATCAGTTTTTCGAGGAAATCGAGGCCATCCATGCGCGGCATCTCGACGTCGAGCGTGAGCACGTCGGGATTGTGCTGCTTGATCAATTCGCGGGCCACCAGGGGGTCGGGCGCCGTGGCGACGACTTCAAGATCGGGCTGGGAGTTGATGATCTCCGTCATGAGCCGGCGGATCAAGGCCGAATCATCGACGCATATCACGCGGATGCGCCGCGAACCCGGCGCCGGAGGAAGAGAAGAAACAGCCATGTCGTTCAGGAATCCTCACGCTTGGGCAAGCCGAACAGCTCGAAACGCGGCTTGGGCGGATCGGCCTGCAAGTTGCCTCGCAGCTCCAGTTCGCGGCGCGCCAGCTCCTGGCCGGCCTTGCGCTGCGCCTGCATGCGGCGCATGAGCACCCTGCCGCTGCGCGGATAATAGTGAATGCGCCGGGGATAATCGCCGCGCAAATCCTGGGCCAGCACCGGAATCTGTTCGGTACGCAGATACTGCAAGGCGAAATCCGCGTTGCGTTCGCCGATGTTCAGCTGCCGCATCTGCTCGAGCACCGCGCCGCCGCCGAACACCTTGGCTTCCAGGCGCTCGCGCCGGGCGCCCGCCTTGAGCAGTTCGTTGATCAGGACTTCCATGGCGAAAGCGCCATAGCGCATCGATGCCGAGGCCGGACGCTCGGTATCGTCGCCACCCGGCAGCATGAAATGGTTCATGCCGCCCACGCCCGCCTGGGGGTCGCGGATACAGGCCGCCACACAGGAGCCGAGCACCGTGCTCAGAACGATGTCTTCGTCGGTGACGAAGTATTCGTTGGGTAAGAGCTTGACGACGTCGCAGCCCAGCCTCGGATCGCTCACGCGACGGCTGGCAAGCGCCTTATGGACCCCGCTCACTGGACGACCCTCCGGTCGCTGCGCGACTGCCTCCCCGAGGGAGGATTCGCGCTTGGGACGGCCCGGCGCGCTGAATGGACGACCCTCCGGTCGCTGCGCGACTGCCTCCCCGAGGGAGGATTCGCGCTTGGGACGGCCCGGCGCGCTGAATGGACGACCCTCCGGTCGCTGCGCGACTGCCTCCCCGAGGGAGGATTCGCGCTTGGGACGGCCCGGCGCGCTCATGCCGAATCCGCCACTCGCTCATAGACTGTTTGTCCCTTCAGGCGAAAGGCCTTGGTCAGGTAGGTGAAGTTTTCGGAGTGTCCGGCGAACAGCAGCCCTCCCGGCTTGAGCAAGGGCGCCATGCGCCGCAGAATCTCGGCCTGGGTGGGTTTATCGAAATAGATCATGACGTTGCGACAGAAGATCGCATCGACGGGCTCACGCAGCGGCCAATGGCGGTCGAGCAGATTGAGCGCCTCGAAACGGACGCGGGCCGCGACATGGGGCCGTACGCGCACCATGCCCTCCATCTTGCCGCGGCCTTTGAGGAAGTGCCGCCGCAGGAGATCGGGAGCGACTTTTTCGACGCGCTCGAAAGGGTACACCGCGCCGCGCGCCCGCTGCAGTACGTTGGTGTCGATGTCGGTGGCCAGGACCTGGGTATCGCCCAGCCGCGGTCCAAGCGCGTCGATCAGGGTGATGGCGATCGAATAGGGCTCTTCGCCGGTGGAGGCGGCGTTGCACCACACCTGCATCGGGCGGTTCAGGCGCCTGGCGTAGTCGGCCAGCATCGGGAAGTGATGAGCCTCCCGGAAGAACGCCGTGAGGTTGGTGGTCAGGGCATTGACGAACATTTCCCACTCGGCCGCCCGCTCGTCGGCGTCGAGCTCGGCCAGGTAGGGACCGAAGCCCGGCAGCTCGCGCGCGCGCAGCCGGCGAGCCAGCCGGCTGTACACCATCTCTCGCTTGTGGGTGCCCAGTGCGATTCCGGCCCGACGATGGATCATCGACCTCACGCGGGCGAAATCGGCATCGCTGAAGTCGAAGTGACGTTCACCCAGCGCGGCGCCAAGCACGGCGCCGGTATCGGCCATATTGCCCAAGGCCTACCCCGCCAGTGCCGGCGCGCCGCGTCCCGAAAAATCGTCGCGCTCGTCATCTTCCTCGATTTCGTCGGAGGCGTGGCTATCATGGCCATCGGCGTAACCGCCTTCGAGGGCCTGGGCGTCGACGTCGATGATCTCGGCCTCGTTGACCTTGAACGTTGCCATCGCCTCGAGCAGACGCGCGGCCTGCTCGTCGAGCGAGGACGCCGCGGCGGCGGCCTGTTCGACCAGTGCCGCGTTCTGCTGCGTGACTTCGTCCATCTGGGCCACGGCGCGGTTGACTTGATCGATCCCGCTGGACTGTTCCTCGGAGGCGGCCGAGATCTCGCCCATGATGTCGGTGACGCGCTGCACCGCCGTGACCACCTCGCGCATGGTTTCGCCGGCCTGCGACACCAGGTTGGTGCCGTTCTCGACTTCGCTCACCGAGGCCTGGATCAGCTCTTTGATCTCGCGTGCGGCCTGGGCGCTGCGCTGCGCCAGGGTACGCACCTCACCCGCCACGACCGCGAAGCCCTTGCCCTGCTCTCCGGCCCTGGCGGCTTCGACGGCAGCATTCAGCGCCAGAATGTTGGTTTGGAAGGCGATGCTGTCGATCACCGAGATGATCTCGGTGACCTTCTTGGAGCTCTCGGAAATACGCGACATGCTGTGGACCACCTCGCCCACCACTTGGCCGCCCTGCACCGCCGTGCCGGAGGCATTGGCCGACAGCTGATTGGCCTGGCGCGCGTTGTCGGCATTCTGTTTGACCGTGGACGCCAGCTCTTCCATGCTGGCGGCGGTTTCTTCGAGAGACGCCGCTTGCTGCTCGGTGCGGCTGGAGAGATCGGCGTTGCCGGCGGCGATCTCTCGCGAACCGGAATTGATTTCGTCGATACCGCGGCGCACCGACAAGACGGTTTTGCCCAGGCCCTGCTGCATGCGCTTGAGCGCCGCCATCAGCTTGCCGATCTCGTTGTTGCTGTTCACTTCGACCTTGCTGGTGAGATCGCCGACCGCGATGCGCTCGAAGTGGCCCTGCACCTCGGCCAGCGGCCGCAGCACCACGCGACCCAGGAATATCCTGGCGAGTATCATCAGCAGGGCACCGACGATCACCGCGCCGATCACCGCCAGGAGCGCGAGGCGGAAATTGCTCGCCACCTGGCCCTCGAGCGAACTGCGCACGCCATCGGCATAGCTGGTGAACTCATCGATCGAGGCCACGAACTGTTCGCCGCGCGGATTGCTGTGGTCGGTATTCACCATGTAGAAGCTGACGAAGTCGTCGCGGCGCAACGAATCGAGCAGGGTTTCGACTCCGTCGTCGATATAGCCCCGATAGCCGCGCAGCACGTTCATGTAGGCGCGGCGGCCGTCGGCATCGGCCAGCGGATGCTTTTGGAACTCGGCAAAGGTGCTCTTGGCGTTCTCGACGAGCTTCTCGGCGGCGGCAAGCTCTCCGGCCGCCGTCGCGCGGCGGCGCTGCGCGCTTTGCGTGGCGAATGCGGCGTCATCGCGCTGCGCGCTTTCGAACTCGCGGGCCGCGGCGAGCAGGCGCACCCGCGATTGCAGCAGGCTGCTGTTGATCACGTTGGCCTCGTAGGCCCTGGCGGCGATGACTTCCATTTCGTTGAAGGAGTTCACCGACTGCTTCAGGAAGAACAGGCCCATGCCGCCCATGGCGGCCAGCAACACCATGAACAGGCCCAGCACCATCATGAGTGCCGAGTTGACCGACAAGCTGCGCGTCCGCGCCTGTCGAGGAGTCTTCTTCTTGTCTCGTGCCATTTTCGGTAATCTCCTCGAAAATATCGCCTGGGATTGTTGTCATAACGGTAGGAGTGGGGTCGGGGCGCCAACCCTCAACGGTTTGCCGCCCCGAAACTGGGGGTCAGAAAGACTCCCAATCGTCGTCGTCGACCCGCGCACTGGCGGCCGGCGCGGCGGCCGCGCGCGCCCGGGAAGGCGGCTCGGCGGCACGGCGCGGCGCGGGCTCCGGCGCCGCGGTGGCGCGGGCCGCGCGCACCGGCGCCGCTTGCGTGGCGACGGCATTCACCCCGAGGCTCGAGAGCGAGGGCGAGGCGGCGGACTCCAGGCGCGGCGCCTGGAGTCCGGCACGAGGTGCGGCGGCAGCCTGGCGCCGCGCGGGGAGCTGGGGCGCACTGGCGGGCTTGCGCTCGGCCACGGCCCCGGCCGTCTTGGCGCTCTGGCGCAGCTGGAAGCCGGCCACCGCATCCCGCAGGCGGGTGGCCTGCTGCTCGAGCGAACTCGCGGCGGCGGCGGCCTCCTGGACCAGCGCGGCATTCTGTTGCGTGGTTTCATCCATTTGCGCCAGGGCGCGGCTGACACCCTCGATGTCGCTGGCCTGCTCGCCGGAGGCGGCGGAGATTTCACCGATGAGGTCGTTGACGCGGCGCACCGCATCGACGATCTCCTGCATGGTGCTGCCAGCCCGCTCCACCTGAGCCGAGCCCGCGGCCACCTTGCGGGTGGATTCGTCGATCAGGTCTTTGATCTCGCGAGCCGCCGCCGCGCTGCGCTGCGCCAGGGCGCGGACTTCGCTGGCCACCACGTTGAAGCCCTTGCCCTGTTCTCCGGCCCTGGCGGCCTCGACCGCCGCATTGAGCGCCAGGATGTTGGTCTGGAAGGCGATGCTGTCGATCACGCCGACGATCTCGGCGATTTTCTTGGAACTGCCCGCGATGTCTTGCATGGTGACGACGACGTCGCCCACCACCGAGCCGCCGGTGGATGCCACTTCGGAGGCTCCCGAGGCCAGCGTGGACGCCTGGCGCGCGTTGTCGGCATTGAGTTTCACGGCCGAGGCCAATTGTTCCATCGTGCTCGCGGTATGTTCGAGCGACGACGCCTGCTGCTCGGTGCGGCCCGAGAGGTTCTGGCTGCCGTCGGCAATCTCCCGCGAGCCGGACTCGATGGCATGGATGCCGCCGCGCACCGACTGGACCACGCGCTGTACGCTGCCCTGCATGCGGCCGATGGCCTGCACCAGGGCGCCGACTTCGTCGTCGCCGGCCTGGCCAAGCCGGCGGGTGAGATCGCCATGGGCCAGACGATCGCAGTGCTGGACCAATTGGCCCAGCGGTTGCAACACGCGCCGGCCCAGGCTCAGGCGCAGGGCCAGCAGGCCCAGCAATGCCAGGACCACGGCCACCGGCAGCACGACCCGGGCGGGAGTCTGCCAGGCTTCGAAGGCATCCGCCTGGCCTACCCAGCCAGCGGCGGCAACCACGAGGACGAGAATGGCGATGGCAAGCATCGACCACGTATAACGGCTGGCAATCTTTGTATTCATCATGAGTGCTTCCAGACCAGTGTGGGGCGTCAGGCGGCGACGCGATCGACCAGCGCCATCTCTTCGCTGGTCATGAGCTTTTCGATGTCGACGAGAATCAGCATGCGCCCGTCGATCGTGCCGAGCCCGGTGAGATATTCGGTGGACAAGGTGGAGCCGAACTCGGGCGCGGGGCGGATCTGTTCGCGATCCAGCATGAGGACATCGGAGACGCCATCGACCACGATGCCGACGATGCGGCCGCCCAGATTGAGGATGATCGCCACCGTCTGCTCATTGACTTCGGCCGATGCCATGCGGAACTTGATGCGCAGATCGACGATGGGCACGATCACGCCGCGCAGGTTGGTGACGCCCTGGATGAAGTCGGGTACGTTGGCGATGCGGGTCACGCTCTCGGGATCGTAGCCACGGATCTCCTGGACTTTGAGGATATCGACGCCGTATTCTTCGGCGCCGAGCGTGAATACGAGAAACTCTTGGCCGACACCGTCGTCGTGCCGGGTCTTGCTCTGATCTTCCATGATTTTTCTCTCTCAGGCGGATACGATCTCGGAGGCATTGAGGCGGGTGCGGTTGTTGCGCGCCAGCGCAAACACATCGACGATCAGGGCAACGCTGCCGTCGCCCAGGATGGTGGCGGCCGAAATGCCCGGCACCTTGCGATAATTGGTTTCCAGGCTCTTGACTACCACCTGGTGCTGGCCCACCAGTTGATCGACCATCAGCGCAAAGCGGCGGTCTTCGGCCTGCATGATGACGACGATGGCCTGTTCGGGGTCGGTTTGCGCGCCCGCCACGGCAAACGCGCGATGCAGCTCGACCAGTGGCAGATATTCGCCGCGCACATACAGCACGCGGTCGTCGCCCGCCAGGGACCGGAACTGATCGTTGGTGGGCTGCAGCGATTCGGTGACGTGGCTGAGCGGCAGGATGAAGACTTCCTGCCCCACCTTGACCGACATGCCGTCGAGGATGGCCAGGGTGAGCGGCAGTACGATCCGCGTGGTGGTGCCGCCACCGGGGCGCGAGCTGAGTTGCACGTGGCCGCCCATACCCTGGATATTGCGCTTGACGACATCCATGCCCACTCCTCGGCCGGAGACATCGGTGACCTGGCTGGCCGTGGAGAAACCCGGCGCAAAAATGAGCTGCCAAATATCTTCATCGGTGGGAGTGTCGCTGACGGCAATGCCTTGCGCGTGCGCCTTGGCCAGGATGCGCTCGCGATCGAGGCCGGCGCCATCGTCGGCGACCTCGATAATGATATTGCCGCCACTGTGCTGGGCGGACAGCGCCAGCCGACCGGTCTCGGCCTTGCCCGCCGCCAGGCGCAGGTCGGGAGTTTCGATCCCGTGATCGAGGCTGTTGCGCACCAGGTGGGTCAGTGGATCGATGATGCGTTCGATCAGGCCTTTGTCGAGTTCGGTGGCGCGGCCCGCCGTCACCAGCTCGACCTTCTTGTCCAGTTTGGCGGCAAGATCCCGGACCAGCCGCGGGAAGCGGCTAAAAACGTAATCCATCGGCATCATGCGGATGCCCATCACGGCCTCCTGCAGATCGCGGGCGTTGCGCTCGAGCTGCTCCATGCCATTGAGCAAGCGATCGTGCAAGGCGGGATCGAGGGTGGACACCGTTTGCTTGAGCATCGCCTGGGTGATGACGAGCTCGCCCACCAGGTTGATGAGCTGGTCGACCTTCTCGACGCCAACGCGAATGGAGCCGCCGTCTTTGTCGGCGCCCCGGCCCCCCGCTCCGGCGCCGTTGCCGCTGGCGCCACCGCTGCCACCACCATTGCCGGAGCCGCCGCCAGCGGACTGGGGCGAACCGCCGCCGGGCGCCTGCATGGCCGAGGCGGCGGCGATGGCCGCGGTGGCCGCGGCCGCCGCGCTCGGCTCCGCGCCGCCGCCGGGCTCGATGTGGATCTGACTGGCGTCGATAATGAAGCAGGCCACGGCTTCGAGGTCGTCGGCCGCGCAGGTGGACGCTAGCCACACGGTGGTGTTGGCCCCCTGCTCCGTTTGGCCGGTGACCTGGCCGAGATTGCCGAACTCTTCGACGAGCGCGTCGCGATCCTTGGCGGCAAGGCCGGTGAGCGTGATCTTGAATCGCCGCTCGCCCTCGGCAAGCGGCGGCGCGGCTTCGGGGCTGGCCGCCGCCACGGGCTGGGTCGCAGGCGCCGTCACCGGCAAGGCGGCCGGCGCCACCGCTGGCGGCGCCGTCATGGCGGCGGCGGTGGCGGCATCGAGCTGTTCGTGCGCCAGTTGCTGCAGTACGGCGCAGATACGGGCATAGGTTTCGGGCGCCGGCTCGGCATCGTTGCGGTAGGTCTCCAGCTGGCCATTCAGCACGTCTTTCGTTTCCAGAAAAATGTCGATCATGTCGGCCCGCAAGGCCATCTCGCCGCGCCGGATGGCATCGAGCAGGTTCTCGAGCAGATGCGTGGTTTCGGTGAGGGCCACGAAGCCGAAAGTGGCCGCGCCTCCCTTGATCGAATGGGCCGCGCGAAAAATGGCGTTGAGGTGCTCGGGGTCGGGCTCGTGGGCGTCGAGATCGAGTAGCAGCCGCTCCATTTCGGCCAACAGCTCATCGGCCTCCTCGAAAAAGGTCTGGTAGAACTGGCGGAGATCCAGGCCGTCACTCATCTTTGTTGTTCTCCTGCGTCAGGCCAATATGGATTCGATGACGTCGCACAGCAGTGCGACGTCGACCGGCTTGCTCAGCCAGCCCGTGGCTCCCGCCTGGCGTGCGGCTTCCTTGCTGGCGTCGTCGGTGTCGGTGGTAAGCACCAGGATGGGCAAGCCGGCATAGGCCGGAGCGGCCCGCAGCGCGCGCAACAGGCCCAGGCCATCGAGCACCGGCATGTTCCAATCGGTGATCACCAGATCGGGCACTGTTGGGCGGGCCGCGAGCTCGTCGAGCGCCTGCTGGCCATGCGAGGCGGACCAGACCGTCCAGCCCGCCGCTTCGAGGGCGGACTCGACGATCCGGCGCAAGGTGGCTGAGTCATCTACGACGAGAGCGGTACGGATCATGGCTGTTCCGGTAACGAAGGGTTGAGCTCCAGCTCGGCGCCGGCAGCGGCGTGATGCCCGTTGCCGGCGGGCGATGCCGCTTCGGGGCCCGACAAACCGCTCTCCAGCGAATGCCGGAGCAACTCGGCCGCCGAGGCGTTCTCGCGCTCGATACGCCGCTGCGTGGCGTTGTTCAACACCACCAGGCTGATACGACGGTTGACGGCTGCAAACGGATTATCTTTAACCAGGTTCATGCTGGAGGCCAGGCCGATGACCCGCATGACCTTGGTTTCGTCCATCCCGCCGGCCACCAGCTCGCGGCGCGAGGCGTTGGCGCGATCGGCCGAGAGTTCCCAGTTGCTGTACGAACGCTCGCCGCTGGCGTATGGCGTGGCGTCGGTATGGCCCGACAGACTGATCTTGTTGGGAAGGTCGTTGAGCGTCGGGCCGATCTCGCGCAGGATCGCCCGCATATGGGGCTCGACCGCGCTGCTGCCGGTGCGGAACATCGGACGCTCTTGATCATCGACGATCTGGATACGCAGGCCCTCGCTGGTGATGTCGAGCAGCAGTTGCGGCCGGTACTGGCGCAGGACCGGACTTTGTTCGATCAGGGTGTCGAGCCGGTGGCGGAGGTTTTCGAGGCGGGAGGCGTCGCGACGATCGGCCTCGGACTGCTGGCGGCTGATGGGCGATGGATCGGAGCGCCGGACGTCGCCAGGCTGGGGCGAGATTTCGCCGCCATGCAAGGGGATGGCGCTTTGGCTGGAACTGCTCTGCTGGCCGCCCGACACCGCCACGCGCAGCGGCATCTGGAAATACTCCGCCAGGCCGCGACGGTCGGCCGCCGACGTGATGCTCACCAGCCACATCACGAGGAAAAACGCCATCATGGCCGTCATGAAGTCGGCGTAGGCGATTTTCCAGCTGCCGAGATGCGGTTTTTCGGGGCGGCGGCGGCCCCGCCGGATGACGATACGATCGGAATCGGGACCGGCCATGGCACGCCCCTACTTGCTCTTGGCCGACCTGACGTGTTCGTCGAGCTCGGCGAAAGTGGGACGTTCGGTGGAGTACAGCACCTTGCGCCCGAACTCGACCGCCAGCGGCGGCGGATAGCCATTGAGATTGGCCAGCAGGGTGATCTTGATGCACTCGAAGAGCTTGACCGTTTCGGCGTTGAGGCGGTCGACCCGCGACGCCAGCGGCGCGACGAAGCCATAGGCCAGCAGGATGCCCAGAAAGGTGCCGACCATGGCCTTGGAGATCAGGTCGCCGAGAATGGCGGGTGGCTGGTCGATCGCCGCCAGGGCATGCACCACGCCGAGCACCGCGGCGACGATGCCGAACGCCGGCAAGGCATCGGCCACGGCGCGCAGCGCGGTGGCGGGTACTTCGCTCTCGTGGCGGAAGGTTTCGATCTCCTCGTCCATCAGGGTTTCGATCTCCAGCGCACTCATGTTGCCGCTGACCATCAAGCGCAGGTAGTCGGTGAGGAAGGTGATCATGCCGCGATCGGCCATCAGCTTGGGATAGTTGGCAAAGATCGGGCTGGCGGCGGGGTCTTCCACGTGGCTTTCGAGCGCCATCATGCCCTCGCGCCGCGCCTTGAGCAGCAGCACGTAGAGCAGGGACATCAAGTCGAGATAGAGCGACTTATCGTATTTGGACGAATGCAGCAACTGCGGCAGAACCGTGAGAGTGGCGCGCAACGATTTGAAGTTATTGGCGGCCAGAAAGGAGCCCACCGCCGCGCCGCCGATAATGAGGACTTCCAGGGGCTGGTAGAGCGCGCCGAGATGTCCACCGATCAGGGCATACCCGCCGAAGACCGATAGTGCGACGATGATGAAACCGAGGAGTATCAGCACGGTTGACCTTTGGAGAGCGGGATGACGACGAGACGGCGCGGGCCCGCGGGAGCCCGCGCGGCGGCGATTCTAGCCTGCCAATGCGGGAACATTGGGGCCTCGAACGACGGCCTGCGTCAGGCTTTGGCTGGCACGCTCCTTGCAGGCGCGCGGCGGTGGGCGGCAGATGGCACAAACGAAATTGGCGGTGGGCTCGTAGGCCCGCACCACGAAATGGCCACCGCACTTTTGGCAGGGTGCCAGCTCGAGCATGCCGGCGTCGAAGAAGCGGACGAGGATCCAGGCCCGGGTAAAGCTCAACAGCGGCTCCTGCCCGGGCTCGACGTGCTCGAGATAAAGCCGATAGGCCCCCATCAGCGCTTTCACCCCATGCACCGAGGCGTGGTTTTCGAGATAGCGATGGATGTTGTAGAACATCGAGCCGTGGATGTTCGGCAGCCAGGTCATGAACCAGTCGACCGAAAACGGCAACATGCCCTTGGGAGGAGAAACACCCCGAAGCTCTTTGTAGAGCCGGATGAGCCGTTCGCGGCTGAGATCGGTTTCCGACTCCAGGAGTTGCAGACGCGCGCCAAGCTTGATGAGCTCGATGGCCAGCTGGATCTGGCTGGCCTCGCGCACCACGCTTTTGGTTGCCATCGTGATGGTCTCTTCGGGGAAGTGAATGAAAGGCGGCGGCTCGGCTTCAGCCGATCTGCTCGGCGGGCTGACCCGCCAACAACACCGTGGCGTGGGCCTGCTGCAGCACCCCATCCAGCGTGTCCCGGCCGATGGTGGCCAGCATGGAGGCGTCGTCGAAGCGGAAGCGGCACAGCAGCGAACTGGAACTGGCGAGGCGGATGAGCTGCGACAGGCTGAGGCGCCGGAGAATGTCGGCGACTTCTTCGCTCAGCCCGAGCCGGAACAGTGCCGTGGGCAGGTCTTCGTTGAGCATGCGTTGCACCAGCAGGAGATAAGAGAGATTGATCTCGCGGATCTCTGCCAGAAGAGGATTGCGGCTTTCCATGAGGTATCGGATACCGGAAAAAAGACTGGCGAGGACCTGCCCGGGCGCTATTGGACCGGCCAGGACGGTAAGAAGGAGCCGGAAAGAGCGGGTGACGGACCACCCTGCCTTTCAGGCTCCTCTCAAATTGCTCACGAATAGTATCACTGATTTGTGTTCAGATGAATCAATTCGCCACCATGTCGCAAAATATTCACCCAAGGTTTGCAGATTACCTCAACCGCCTCATTTTCGTTACATTCATGCGGACGCAAATCGCCAAAACACCCGGTGTTTCATGCTGTTGTTCGCGCAAGCCTCTGCGCCGCGATGCGGCACAATAGGTTTTGCATCATCTCCGGCCGCCGCTACGGCAAGCGGCGGGGCTGGTACTCTTCTTCGCCCTATGCCCCACCCTTCGCAACCAAACGCCGCCCTTCCCGCTTCCAGCCCGTCCCGGCGGCCCGCCACGGGACGCCGGGCGCCCGCGGCCTACGACCAGAACCAGCATGATGCGCTCATGGTGCAGCATGCGCCGCTGGTTCGCCGGCTGGCCCTGCGGCTGGCCGGCCGGCTGCCGGCCAACGTCGAACTCGACGATCTGATCCAGGCCGGGATGATGGGCCTGCTCGACGCCGTCAAACGCTACCGGGAAGTGGCCACCGCCCAGTTCGAAACCTATGCCACCCAGCGCATCCGCGGCGCCATGCTCGACGAACTCCGGCGCATGGACTGGATGCCCCGCAGCGTGCGCGAACGCAGCCGGCGCCTCGAAGAAGCCCTGCACGCCACCAGCCAGCAGCTGGGCCGCCAGCCTACCGAGGGCGAGATCGCGGCCTTCCTCGAACTCCCGCTCGATGAGTACCAGGCCTTGCTGCACGATGCCCAGGGGGCCCAATTACTCTATCTCGATGATCTCGGCGGCGATCCCGATGCTTCCCTGACCACGGAAGCCAACGGCGATCCCTTGCAGGTCGGGCTCACCGACGACCCCCTTGCCGCCTTGCTGGCCAAAGGCTTGCGCGACACCCTGGTCGCCGCCATCGAACAGCTACCCGAGCGCGAGAAGCTGCTGCTCAGCCTCTATTATGAGCAGGGCCTCAATCTCAAGGAAATCGGCTTGGTCCTGGAAGTCACCGAGGCGCGCGTCAGTCAGTTGCGCTCGCAGGCCATCGCCCGGTTGCGCAACCATATGGCACGAGCCTGACCCGCCCGGCCGCAGGGTCTCAGCCGGAGGCCTTGCGCCAGGGTTTGTGCAGCACCAGGTGGGCCAATGCTCCCAGCACCACGCCCCAGAAAGCGGACGCCAGGCCAAGAAACGTCATGCCCGAGGCCGTGGCCACGAAAGTGATCAGGGCCGCTTCGCGGTGGGACTCCGCCTGCACGGTTTCGATCAGATTGGCGCCGATGGCGCCCAGCAGCGCAAGGCCGGCCAGAATGGCCACGAACTGCGTCGGCAGCGAGGTGAATAAATGCACGATGCTGCCGGCGAACAATGCCCCCACCAGATAGAACGCGCCATTGGCCACCCCGGCCACGTAGCGGCGCCGGGGGTCTTCATGCGCATCGGGGCCGGTGCACAAGGCCGCGGTGATCGCCGCCAACACCACGGTGATACCGCCAAACACGGCCGTGCCCAACGAGGCCAGGCTCGTTACCGCCAGGATGGGCCTGGCCTGGGTGGCGTAGCCCGACACGCGCAGGATCGCCATGCCGGGCAGAAACTGGCCCGTCAGGCTGACCAGTGCCAACGGCAGCGCCAGGCTCAGCGTTGAGGTCCAGCTGAACTCCGGCATGAAGAACATGGGCCGCGCGATCTCGAGCTCGAAGCCGCCAATCGAAAAACCGCCCGGCCCCACCGAAATCGCCACCCCCACCAGCAACACCAGCACGATCGCATAACGCGGGATCAGCCGCCGGAAAACGATGTGGCTGATGAACATGCCCAAGGCGAGGGCCGGCATGCTACCCACTGCCTGGAAGGCGCCGACGCCGAACTGGAACAGGATGCCGGCCATCATGCCGGCCGCAATGCCTCGGGGGATATAGGCGATGAGACGATCGAAGCTGCCCGAGACACCGATCACGAACAACAGCGCCGCCGCGGTCATGTAGGCACCAACGGCCTCGCCCAGCGACAGGCCGGGAAACAGCGTGACGAGCAGCGCGGTACCCGGCGCCGACCAGGCGGTAACCACCGGCACCTTGAGCCACACACTGAGCACGATCCCCGAAATCGCCGCTCCCAGCGAGATCGCCCAGACCCAGGATGTCATGACATCGGTCGAGACGCCAGCCGACTGCGCGGCCTGGAAAAAAATGACCAGCGGCCCCGAATAGGACACCAGCACGGCCAAAAAGCCGGCCATGACGGCCGACAGAGACCAATCGCGCCAAGGCATGCAACGCCTCCGATAAACGAAAATGGACGTATGGTGGCCCCGGCTGCCCGAATGCACTGACGCCCTGATGGGAACTCAGGCGGGGGCCTGCTCGACGAAACGGGCCGCGGCATAGGATGGGCGGCTGCGTATGCGCTCCTGCCAAACCGCCACGGCCGGCCAATCGCCGGCCAGATCATAGTCGTGGAGCGTGGATAAACGTTCGACGAACGGAAACGCATTGATGTCGGCCAGGGTCAGTTGCCCCTCGACGAGCCAATCCGCATTCTCGAGCGCCTGTTCGAGGCGTTGCAAAAAGCCCCGCAGCTTGCCATGCGCCTCGGCCAGCTCCTCGGCGCTGAAGCCTCGTTCCGCGGCTGCCCGCCAGCGCGCCGCCGTGATCGGATTGGCAATGCGGGCGATCATGGCCGCCTTGCGCTCGGGCGTCCAGCGCGAGATGGCGGGATAGAGATTCTGCTGAAAACTGGGAATCTTGACCGGTATGGTGATGTCGTCGTCCACCCAGCGGTTCCACTGCGCCACCCTGGCCCGTGCCAGAGGACTGGCGGGCATCAGGGCGGGCTGCGGGAACGCCGCCTCGAGATAGTCGTTGATGATCGTGGACTCGGCCAACACGGCGTCGCCATGCACGAGTACCGGCAGCTCGGCCTTGGGGTTGAGGGCAAGAAACGCCGGAGCGTGTTGTTCGCCCTCCCGTAAATCGATGAGGCGCCCCTCGTAGGCCAGCCCTTTCTCGGCCAAAGCGAGTCGAACCTTCTGCGAACAAGTGGAAGTCCAGGCGTGATACAGAATCAGCATGGTCGTCGTCTCCGGAATCATGAGTGTTCTGCGGCGGCGGCTTCACGACCGAGCGGAGCCGCGCCAGGCAGAACTGTAGCATCGCCACACCCGATGGCCGTAGCGGGCGCCAGCCGCCCCAGCCGCTCCGGCTCGAGATCTTTCGGATACTTTTGTTAAAAATGCTACCAGGGTAGATGCAAATTGTTTCCATAAAACACCGCCTCCCGAAACGCTCCCGGTCAGATCAAAAAGTCGGGCGGCTCCCAGGTGCACAGCGTTGCGTTTTACGCACGCCGGTTACCTTCCACGTTTTGGCTTTAGGAACAAAAGCTGGTACACCTATTGTTAAGCTCACTAGTGCCAGGCAGGTGATTTACCGCTGGCACCGTTCCAGCTCCCCTTCGGGAACTCGGCACGCTGCCACCTCTCTCACTGGCTAAAGCACTCTCTTATGGTGTGCTGGCCCGGATGGCGGGCCGCTCAGTCCGTCATCCGGCCAAGTTGAATCGGGCGCCCGGTGTTCCGCGCCCCCGGAGGTGAACCGTGACGAATCTGTTCGAAGGCTTCAAAGCGCAATTCGCGCAATCGCAGCAATCCGATATGTCGTTGGCCGAGTATCTTGAGCTCTGCCGCGACGATCCCATGGCTTATGCCTCGGCCGCGGAGCGCATGCTCGCGGCGATCGGTGAGGCCGAGATGGTGGACACGCGCCAGGATCCCCGATTATCCCGGCTGTTCGGCAACCGGATCATTCCTCGCTATCCCGCCTTCAACGAGTTCTACGGCATGGAGGACGCGATCGCGCAAATCGTGGCGTTTTTCCGCCATGCCGCCCAAGGCCTGGAAGAACGCAAACAGATTCTGTATTTGTTGGGCCCGGTGGGCGGCGGCAAGTCCTCGATCGCCGAACGCCTCAAGCAATTGATGGAACACTATCCCATCTATACCCTGCAGGGCTCGCCGGTACATGAGTCGCCGCTGGGCCTGTTCCATCCCCAGCACTTCGGCGAACAACTCGAGGCCGAGTACAGGATTCCGCGCCGCTATCTCCACGGCATCCTGTCGCCGTGGGCGATCAAGCGCCTGGAGGAGTTCGAGGGCGACATCAGCCGCTTCCGGGTCGCCCGGGTGCATCCGTCGGTCTTGCGCCAGATAGCCATCGCCAAGACCGAGCCCGGCGACGAAAACAATCAGGACATTTCCTCGCTGGTCGGCAAGGTGGACATTCGCAAGCTCGATCGCCACTCGCAAGACGATCCCGACGCCTATAGCTATTCGGGCGGCCTGTGCCTGGCCAACCAAGGGCTGCTCGAGTTCGTGGAGATGTTCAAGGCCCCCATCAAGATGCTCCACCCCCTGCTCACCGCCACCCAGGAGGGCAACTTCAAGGGCACCGAGGGCTTCTCGGCCATCCCGTTCAATGGCGTGGTGCTGGCGCACTCCAACGAATCCGAATGGCAGACCTTCCGCAACAACAAGCACAACGAGGCCTTCCTCGATCGCATCTACGTGGTCAAGGTGCCCTACTGCCTGCAGGTGTCCGAAGAGGTCCGCATCTACCGCAAACTCCTCCAGCACAGCTCGCTGTCGCAGGCGCCATGCGCTCCAGGCACCCTCGAAATGATGGCGCAATTCTCGGTGCTCACGCGCTTGAAGGAACCCGAGAACTCCAGCCTTTACTCCAAGATGCGGGTCTACGACGGCGAGAGCCTGAAAGACGTCGATCCCAAGGCCAAGTCGCTGCAGGAATACAAGGATTACGCCGGCACCGACGAAGGCATGAGCGGCATTTCCACTCGATTCGCCTTCAAGATCCTGTCGGCCGTATTCAACTACGATGCCACCGAGGTGGCGGCCAACCCGGTGCACCTGATGTACGTACTGGAGCAGCGCCTGGGCCGCGAAGACTTCCCCGACGACGTCAAGCGCCGCTACGTGGAGTTCATCAAAGGCTATCTCGCGCCCCGGTATGCCGAATTCGTGGGCAAAGAAATCCAGACCTCCTACCTCGAATCGTATTCGGAGTACGGCCAGAATATTTTCGATCGCTACGTGACCTACGCCGATTGCTGGATCCAGGACGAAGAATTCCGCGACCCCGAAACCGGCGAGCTGTTCAACCGCGCGGCGCTCAATGCCGAGCTCGAAAAGATCGAAAAGCCGGCCGGCATCGTCAACCCCAAAGACTTCCGCAACGAAATCGTCAATTTCGTGCTGCGGGCACGCGCCAATAACCAGGGCAATAACCCCAAGTGGACGAGCTACGAGAAGCTGCGCGAGGTCATCGAGAAGAAAATGTTCTCGAATACCGAAGAGTTGCTGCCGGTGATCTCGTTCAACACCAAATCCTCGGCCGAAGACCGCAACAAGCACGAAAGCTTCGTGGCCCGCATGGTCGAAAAAGGCTATACCGAGAAGCAAGTCCGCCTGCTTTGCGAATGGTATCTGCGCGTTCGCCAATCCTCTTGAGTGCAACACCATGAACTCCTTGATAGACCGCCGCCTGAATGGCCGCAACAAAAGCGCGGTCAACCGGGCTCGCTTCATCCGCCGATATCAGAGCCAGATCCGGCGGGCGGTGCGCGACATGGTGGACACGCGTTCGCTGCAAGATATGGACCGCGGCGGCGACGTTCATTTACCGGCGCGCGACATCGCCGAGCCCACCTTCCATCACGGGCCCGGCGGCGACCGCGAGATCGTGCATCCCGGCAACCGCGAGTTCAATCGGGGCGACCGGATCAACCGGCCACCCCAGGGCGGCGGGGCCGGCAAGGGCGAACCCGGACACGGCGAATCGGTGGACGATTTCATCTTCACCCTGACCCGTGAAGAATTCCTCAATCTGTTCTTCGAAGATCTCGAACTGCCCCACCTCGTTCGCAACCAACTGGGGGAAACCCGCCAGCAGCAATGGCAGCGCGCCGGCTATACCGTCAGCGGGCCTCCCAGCCAGCTCTCGGTGCGACGCACGCTGCAAACCTCGCTGGCCCGGCGCATCGCGCTGGGCGCGGGGGCACGCAGCCGGCTGGCCCTGGCCGAAGACGCCCTGGCCGCGGCGCGGGCAAGCGGCGCCGCCCCGAGCCGCCTGGCCGAGCTCCAACTCGAACTCGACGAAGCCAAAGCCCAGTTGGCGCGGGTGCCGTTCCTGGACGACGTCGACCTGCGCTATCGCCATCGCGTGGCCACGCCGGCGCCGGTGGCCCAGGCCGTCATGTTCTGCATGATGGACGTCTCGGGCTCGATGGACGAGAACAAAAAAGATCTCGCCAAGCGCTTCTTCTCGTTGCTGTATTTGTTCCTGACGCAGCACTACGAAACCGTCGATCTGGTCTTCATCCGCCATACCGACAACGCCGAAGAAGTCGACGAAGCCACCTTCTTCCATGATCGCAAAAGCGGCGGCACGGTCGTGCTCTCCGCCCTTGAACTGATGGAAGAAATCGTTCGCCAGCGCTACCCGGCCACCGAATGGAATGTCTACGCCGCCCAGGCCAGCGACGGCGACGCCTTTGGCGCCGACGCCGGGCGCAGCGCCCGCTTCCTGGCCGAGCATCTCTTGCCGCTGACCCGCTATTTCGCCTATATCGAAGTTCTCGATCCGGGCGATCACCGCCGCAGCGCGCTCTGGGCCGAGTACGAACGCCACGGCTCGGAGCATTTCGCGATGCGCCGCGTTCGCGAGCGGCGCGAGATCTACCCGGTATTCCGCGAACTGTTCCGCAAGGAGCCGACATGAGCACCGTCGCCGCCTACCCCACCACCGACGCCCCGGCCGAAAAACTCTCCGCCGGGCCCGACTGGACCTTCGAGACCATCCGCGAGTACGACGTGGCGATCGCCGAAGTCGCCGAAGGCTATCGTCTCGACACCTACCCCAACCAGATCGAGATCATTTCGTCGGAACAAATGCTGGACGCCTACGCCTCGGCGGGCCTGCCGATCGGCTACCCGCATTGGTCGTACGGCAAGGAGTTCATCCGCAACGAGGCTTCGTATCGCCGCGGCGCCCAGGGCCTGGCCTACGAGATCGTCATCAACGCCAATCCCTGCATCTCGTACCTGATGGAAGAAAACACCATGGCCATGCAGGCCCTGGTGGTGGCCCACGCCTGCTACGGCCACAATGCCTTCTTCAAGGGCAATTATTTATTCCGACAATGGACCGACGCCGACGGCGTGCTGGATTATCTGGTGTTTGCCCGCCGCTACATCATGCAATGCGAAGAACGCCATGGCATCGAGGCGGTGGAAGCCCTGCTCGACTCCTGCCATGCGTTGATGCACCACGGCGTTGATCGCTACCGCCGCGCCATGCCTCCTTCGCTGGCCGACGAAGCGCAGCGGCAGCACGAGCGCGAGGAACATGCGCGACTGCAGTTCAACGATCTCTGGCGCACCGTGCCGCGCGGCGGCGACGCCCGCGAGCGTCAGCGGCGCGCCGCCGAGGTCTTTCCGCCCGAGCCCGAAGAGAACCTGCTGTATTTCATCGAAAAACACGCCCCCAAGCTGGAGCCCTGGCAAAAGGAAGTGGTGCGCATCGTCCGCAAACTGGGGCAGTACTTCTACCCCCAGATGCAAACCAAGGTGATGAATGAGGGCTGGGCCACCTTCTGGCACTACACCCTGCTCAACCACCTGTACGACCAGGGACGGGTGCACGACGGCGTCATGCTCGAAGTGCTGCAGAACCACAGTGGCGTGGTGGCGCAGCCCGCCTTCGATCATCCCGCCTACCGCGGGCTCAACCCCTATGCCCTGGGCTTTGCCATGATGCGCGACATCCGTCGCATCTGCGAATCGCCCACACCCGAAGACCGCGCCTGGTTTCCCGACATCGCCGGCAGCGACTGGCGCGAGACGCTGGAATTCGCCATGCGCAACTTCAAGGACGAGTCCTTCATCGCGCAATTTTTATCGCCCAAGCTGATCCGCGAATTCCGGCTGTTCGCCGTGGCCGACCACGAAATGGAGCCGCAACTGCTGATCGACTCCATCCACGATGACGAAGGCTACCGCCGCGTGCGCCAACTGATGTCGCGTCAATACGATCGCGACGATCTCATCCCCGACATCCAGGTATGGCGCTACCAGCGCGACACCGACCGCACCTTGGTGCTACGCCATCGCCAGCGCCGCAACCGGCCGCTGGCGGCCAGCGACGCCGACGAGGTAATGAAGCATCTGCGCCGGCTATGGGGTTTTCGGGTAAGGCTGGAAGAGGTGAACAGCTATGGGGAGATTGCGCATGTGAGGGAGGCGTAACATCAAGGCAAGCGATGCAACGCAAGATCCCGGCCAGCCGCGAAAGCAAGACCGCTCTCGCGGCTACCGCTTTGGTACGCTCGCGGCCTCTACGGCTCAAGCTGAATATGGTTTTCGCGAATCAAGCGGCCTCTGCTGGCAAAATCCCGGCGCTGTTCCTCCGCTAGCGCTTCCGGCGTCTCATCGGCGACCAACAGGCCAAGTTTCTGCAAGTTCGCCTTGTTTTCTGCGCTATTTAGTGCTTGACGGATGATACCGTTATAGAACTCCACATGTTCGGGACTCATACCTGCCGGCCCAAAGAAAGCCAGCCACGAGTTTAACTCTATCCCGGGGATAACCTCATTGATCGCCGGTATATCTGGCAACCCCGGAAACCGATCGCCACTCGTCACGCCATAGGCCTTGATAGCTCCGCTGCGGATATGTGGCTCTGCCACCGCGAGAGTCGAGAACAAGAAAGGGAATTCGCCACCCAATAAATTCGTCATGGCTTGTGCCCCTCCAGAAAATGGCACATGAGTCATTGGCGTACCGACCATGTTACTAAAAAGCGCCCCCGACAAATGATGGGGCGAGCCGACTCCAGGGCTGGCATAGAATAGCGGTGACTTTTCTACCTTGATGAATTCGACAAGTTCCGGCAGCGTATCTGCGGGCACATCGGGGCGCCCGACGAGAACGATCATATTGGTTCCAGCCTTGGCCAGCGGTGTGAAATCATCAACCGGATGATACGGAAAATTTTCGAATAAATAATAGTTTCCCGCATGGGTGGCGTCGGTCCCGATCAATATCGTGCAACCGTCTGGCTTGCTACGCCGCGCCACATAGGCGGACCCAATGTTGCCACTGGCGCCGGGTCGGTTTTCGATATAA
Source organism: Pigmentiphaga sp. (assembly GCA_023228945.1). GTDB lineage: Bacteria > Pseudomonadota > Gammaproteobacteria > Burkholderiales > Burkholderiaceae_B > Verticiella. The sequence continues at coordinate 87,846 of JALOAI010000014.1, forward strand.
CTGCTTTTCCCCGTCGTCTGCGTAATGTGCTCCGATACCATCCGGGCCACGACATTGGTAATGGCACCAGGGGGATAAGGCTCGACGATCTTGATCGCGCTGCAATCCGGGACAGTGGTCGCCGCCATGGCTGCCGACGCTATCCCGGTAGCCAATAGGGCGATACCGCGCGAGCAATAGGTCAATATTTTATACTTCATCTCACTTCCTCTTTGGACGTTATGGATTCACCATCATTGGACAAACATGATGGATTTTTGAATATGGGAATCCCGAGCCGCCGATAAAAACACAAGGAGGCCGGGGAGCGCTCTGGTGCGGGGCTAATCTTGGGGATCGAGGCGTTTGGCAACCCCTGCCCGCATAAGCTGACTGGCATAGCCCAGCAAGGCCTGGTCATTAAATCGATGCGAGACAATCGTATAACCCAAGGGCAGAGTCAAGGCATCCTCCGCTCCCGGCAAGTTAATACAAGGAGCGTGTAGCAGCGTCCACATCGCATTGAAGACAGGATCGCCCGTGCTCTGCAGGCCTTGCGGCGCGAAGCCCGCACTGCTGGGCGCAATGATGAAGTCGAAGCCACTGGCGAGCTCATCGAACTCGCTCCGGCAACGCGCCGCCAGGTCGTAGGCTTGCACCAAGGATATGGCGCGATCTTCCGCGCCGGCTAGATAATGGTCGCGAATAAAAGGATGCAAGCGATGTTGCTCGGCCAAGAATTCGGGTAAAAAGCTGGCTCTTCCTTCTGCGCGATTGATAATATGCGCGGCTTGGTTCAGGCGCCCAAAATGCGCTGGCAACTCGATGTCCTCCACCTGGCTCCCGAGCGCTTGGAGCCGCCGCCTTACCCCAGCCAGAAGATGCTGGGTTTCTGGCGCGGCGAGATGCCAATAAGGTGTCTGGCATATCCCGACTTTGGCATCGGCCAGGCTCTTTGCCTCACTGCTCTCCAAGGGAATAGCATTAGCTACATCAAATGCCTCGAATACCTTGGCCAGCCCCAAAGGATCCCGGCAGTACCAGCCTATCGTATCGAGCGTCGGCGAATAAGACTTGACGCCATCTGTAGAGACCAGGCCCCACGTAGGCTTAAAAGCATAGACACCACAAAATGAAGCGGGACGGATGATGGAACCCGCCGTTTGCGTTCCCAACGCAACAGGCACATGGCCATCGGCCACCGCCGCCGCCGAGCCCGAGGAAGAGCCGCCTGGCGTTCTTGATAGATCATGCGGGTTTCGCGTGAGTGCCTTACGAGCATTCGATGCAAACTCCACGGTCTCGGTCTTGCCAAAAACCAGCCCTCCGGCTGCGCGGATAACCGCCACGCACGCCGCATCGATTTTCGGAAAAAAATCGCGATAGATTGGAGAATTGAACTGCGTCGGCATATCCGACGTCATCATGATGTCCTTGATCCCTACCGGGACACCCTGCAAAGGCCGGTTGGGATCGCCTTTGTCGATCTCCCTGGCCTCCTCAATTACCCGATGAGAATCCCACCAGGCCCACGCTTTTATCTTTGGATCACGGGCCGTTACTCTTTCCAGGCAAGAACGCGCCCAGTCTTCAGCCGTTTTATCGCCCTGCCGAATGGCTGCAAGCCCCAACGACACACCGTACGCCCACATGATATTCCTTTGAAGCAATATGAATAAAATGCAATGCGGGCACCTTAGCAGCATCCCCTGATATATTCAACAAGACGCAAATTATTATAATTAGAATAACTTTGTCTCAAAGCACTCTGAAAATTATTTGAAATTTTTAGGCCCCCCCCAAAAAGTGAAAGCCGCAGACAGCCGAATGGCGGCTGGCCGGGACTTCTGCAAGCGCACCGGCCTTGACGGAATGTAGCGCGGCGCATTCCGCCAAGACCGGTGTCGCCACGCAGCGGGCTCAGCCGTCTTCCAGCTTCAGCCAATCGGCCAAGCCCACGATATCCTGGTAATCCTCGAACGACACCGCGGTGTCTTCGTAGCTCATGGCGAAGCGCTGCGAGCGGAGATCCCGCAGGGCCTCCTCCATCACCTTGACCGTGCGCATTAACAAATGCAGCCCGTAAGGCAGGATGCGAAAACCCATTTCGTGATAAGCCTGCGGCGGCAGGATCGGCGTTCTGCCGCCCTCCAGCGGATTGGCCAATTGCGGCACATCGAACGCCTTGCCGATGATGCGAAGCTCTTCCTCGGTATGCGGCGCCTCGATGAACAGACCATCGGCCCCGGCTTCCAGATAGGCTTCGGCGCGTCGCAGCGCGTCGTCCAGGCCATGCACTTCGCGCGCGTCGGTGCGCGCAATGATGAAGGTTTCGGAATTCAAGCGACTGCGGGACATGGCGCGCACCTTGCGCACCATGTCTTCCATCGGCACCACGCGCTTGCCATCCAGGTGGCCGCAGCGCTTGGGCCAGAGTTGATCCTCGACCATGACCGCCGACACGCCCAGCCGCTCGTAGCTCTGCAGCGTATGCACGGCGCTCTTGGCGTCGCCGTAGCCGTCGTCCATATCCACCAGAGCGGGCAAATCGCAGGCGGCCAGGATCTCGGCCACCGCGGGGCGCATATCGCCCAGGCCTTTGAGTCCGATATCAGGCACGCCGTACCGGGTGCCCACCAGGGGAAAGCCACCGATGAAAATCGCCTCGTAGCCGGTACGGCGCGCCAGCCTGGCGCCGATGCCATTGAAGATGCCCGGCAATACCAAGTTGTGGCCGGCCTGCAAGAGCTGCCGGAAGCTGGGCGATGACGTCGAGGAATCGGGGTGGGGGTGGTTCATGATGCTACTCCGCGGTGATATTGGCTTGCTCGATCAAGGTCTGGCGCTCGGCGATCTCGCGCGCCATCTTGGCGCGAAACTCGTCGGGCGTGGATGCCACCACTTCGATTCCCGACATTTGCAGCTTCCTCGACATCTCGGGCTCTTTCAGGATCGTCGTGATCTCGGCATGCAGACGATCACGGATATCCGCGGGCAAACCCGCTGGCGCAAACATGCCGAACCACGACTCCATCTGCACGCCGGGCAATGTTTCCGCTACGGTTGGAAGGTCGGGCAGATCGGTGGCGCGCTGGCCGCTGGTCACGGCAATGGGCCTGACCTTTCCAGACTGCAAGTGCGGCACTACCGCGGCCAGTGTCACGATCGCCATCGGCAATTGCCCGCCGAGCAAATCATTGACCGCCATGGCCGTGCCACGATAAGGGACGTGAATGAATTCCGCCCCGGTGTTCGATTCCAGCAAGACACCGGTGAGATGATGAGGGGAAGCCGTGCCCGGCGTTCCGTAGGCCATCTTCCCCGGGTTCTGCTTGGCGTACTCGATCAACTCGGTCAGGTTGTTGACCGGAATCGAAGGATGGACGGCAATCACGATGATATTGCTGCCCACTTCGGTAATGGGTGTGAAACGCTCGAGAGGATCTTTGCCTTTCGCCGCGGGGATGACCAGATGATTGGTGGCGTGGGTGGCGTCGTTCCCCACTCCCAGGGTATAGCCATCCGGCGCGGCGTCGGCCACGAAATCGGAACCCACCATGCCACTGGCGCCACCCTTGTTTTCCACCACGACGGTTTGATTGAAGCTCTGCCCCAGGCGATGCGCCAGTTCGCGCCCGATGAGGTCGGCTCCCGAGCCCGGCGTATACGGCACGATGATCCGGATGGGGCGCTCGGGATAGGCAGCCGCGGCTTGTCCCAGGGTCATGCTTAAAGCGATCGCGCAGGCCAGGCCGGCCAATGCACCCATTTTCATGGCTATCTCCTGAAATTCTTTTAATCAGCAACGTTGACGAAGCCGCTCATTCTCGATTTCACTGGATCATTCGTCAATATAATGAATCGAATGACAAACATAAGAGATACGCATGAAAAATCTCGATCTCAATCTATTGCGCTTTTTCGACGAGCTCTATCGGCGCCGGCACCTGACGCGGGCAGCGGAGTTTCTCGACATCACCCAGCCCGCCGCCAGCCAACGCCTACAGCGCCTGCGCGACGCCCTCAAAGATCCCTTGTTCGTTCGCATGCCGGGCGGCCTGCGCCCGACTCCCACCGCCGATCGGGTGGCGCCTGCCATTCGCGCGGGCCTGGAATCCATCGATCAGGGCTTGCACGACCTGCAAGGCTTCGACCCCATGACCTCGCATCGCCGCTTTCGCTTCCACATGAGCGACACTGGCGAGGCTCTTTTTCTACCGCGACTACTCAACAGCCTGGGGGCCCACGCGCCGCACCTGGAACTCGAATGCCAGATCTATGCGCACGACCGCATCGCCACCGCGCTGGATGAAGGGCAGTTGGATTTTGCATTGGGATATTTGCCCAGCGTGACGGGAATGGACAAGGTCGATCTCACCGTCGATCACTACCTGGTTCTGATGGGCCACCCGGGCACCCCCAAGCCCGACGAACGCCCATCCCGGATCAGCCTGGCCGAACTACGGCAGCGCGAGTTCGTGGCAGCCCGTAGCCATACCGAACCGCTGAGAGTACTCGAGCAACTGGGCCTGGGCCCGCGCATTCGCCAAACCACCGCCAGCATCCTGGCCCTGCTCGAAGTGGTGAAGCAAACCGAACTTTGCGCCATCATGCCGCGCATCACGGCACAGACCTTCGCCGAACATGGCGGCCTCAAATTGGTGGAATGCGACTTCCTCATGGGCCCCTTCACGGTTTCGCTCTATTGGAGCCGGCGCTACGCGCACTTCGAGTTTCACCGATGGATGCGGCGGCATGTGGAGGAGCATGCGTTGGGGTAAGGCCTTCTACAGAGCCATCGCGCTGAGCGACTCCGGTTCGTCAGAAAGCTCTCAGACCCTCTCGCCGGGCCCAATACAGCGCAAACGTGGAAAGTAGTTGCGATACGGCCTCACATCCCGGCTGAGCACACTCAAGTTTGCAACCGCCGCATGAGCGCCGATGTAAAAGTCCGGCAGCGGTGCGAGCCGTGCCCCGTCCCCACGACGGTAGTTCAGATAAGCCTGTGCCGCCAGACCTGCGCATGTCCACGGCAGTGGGCTGCGCAGTGTCTCGTAGACATCGAGCATCGCGTCCAGTGCATCCATGTCCGGCCCCGGGATGAGCAGCTCCGTGTAGATCACCAAATTGACATGCACGGGCGCTTGCTCGCTGCAACTCTGGAGCTGATCCACGGACCATTCGTGCCAGGGGCTGCCGGGGTCCATACAGTCGATCCAGATATTGGTATCGACCAGAAAACCGGCGGAGCCATCGTATTTGGACAAATCAAGCATGATCATCGTCGACGGGGCGAAGGAACGCCATGATGTCTTCGCTGCCCATATGCCTGAACGGCTCATTCAGGCTCCTACGCACGCTGGCGGCGGCGGCGCGCAGCGAACTGCGCCGATCGTTGGTTCCTGTGCCAACTTTGCGGATGATGATCTTGCTACCTTCCAGCGAGAAAGCGACTTGGCTGCCAGGCAGAATGCCGGCAGCCTCCCGCAGTCGCTTGGGGATGGTGACTTGCCCTTTTTCGGTCACTTGCACGATGAGCCTCCGATAAGTAAGAATTCCTAGTTGGAATTCTACCGTTATCGGGTGCTTCTCGCCATCATGCCGCGCATCACGGCACGAACCTTCGCCAAACATGGCGGCCTCAAACTGGTGGGATGCAACGTTCTCCTGAGCCCCTTCACGGTTTCGCTCTCTACTGGAGCCGGCGCTACGCACACTTCGAGTTTCATCGGTGGATGCGCCGGCATGTGGGAGGTGCGCAAGTTGGGGTCGTGTGTGGCGGGCGAGTTTCACGTGCCGAAACTCATGCGGGCGCATTTCACGTTACCGCATCACACCCCGACAATTCCCGTCAATTTTCAGAACTGTCCCGGACGTTGCCACGGCGTCTCCTGCGAGGAAAATATGAGCGAAGTCTTGTACGAATTGGCAGACCACATCGCGGTCATCACCAATCTGACTCGCCCCACCACCTTGGCGGCCGATGCCGTCAGGCGCCTGCTGACCGACACCATTCGCGAACTCGTCGGATCCGGCGCCTGGCCGGCGCGGCTGGTGCCGGCAGCCTTGTGAAGAACTCCGGCCTTTCGGCCTGAGCTTCGCCGCACCACCCGCCGCGGGCGCCGGAGCCGCCGCTGCCGGAGCGTTCACCCCTGGCCCGACTCCGCCTGTCGCCGGGCATGGAACGCCACGAAATAATCAATGCTGGCCGGGTTGGCCATGGCATCCGGGCTGGCCACTTTGGCGGGGTCGGAACCCAGCAGAATCTTGCGCACCGGCAGTTCCATCTTCTTGCCGGTAAGCGTGCGCGGGATCTCGGCCACCTGGTACACCTCGTTGGGCACGTGGCGGGCCGAGGCCTGGGTCTTGATCTGGTTCTTGATGCGGGCCTTGAGTTCATCGGTCAGTTCCACGCCCTCGGCCAGCTCCACGAACAGCGGCATGAACGAAGGTTTGCCCAGATACTCCAGATCCACCACCAGGCTGTCGCGCACTTCGGGCAGCTCTTCTACCACGCGGTAGATCTCGGCGGTACCCATGCGGATGCCGTAGCGATTGATCGTGGTGTCGGAGCGACCATAGATGATGGCGGTGCCGCGCGGCGTGATCTGGATCCAGTCGCCATGGCGCCACATGCCCGGGAACTCCTGGAAGTAGCTCTCGAGATAACGCTGGTTGCCGGTATCGCCCCAGAAGTACAGCGGCATGGAAGGCATGGGCTGGGTAATCACGAGCTCGCCGACCTCGTCGATGACCGCTTGCCCCGCCTCGTTGAAGGCGTAGGCGGCAACCCCGAGCTCGCGGCATTGCAATTCGCCGGCATTGACGGGCAGATTGGGCGCGCACGAGACGAATCCCGACGCAATATCGGTGCCGCCACTGATCGAGGCCAGCCAGACGTCGGATTTGACGTTGCGGTATACCCATTCGTAGGCGTCCACCGGCAGCGGCGAGCCGGTGGAGTTGATCGCGCGCAGCGCGGCGAATTCACCCACCCTGGAAGGGTTGAGCTCGTCTTTGAGGCTTTGCGTGAGATAGGCCGCGCCGCAGCCGAAATGGGTAACGCCGTGCTCCTGGATGAAGCGCCACAGGTGCAAGGGATCGGGCGCGGCGGGGTTGCCGTCGGACAGCACCACGGTGGCGCCCGAGAGCAGGCTGCCGACCATCAGATTCCACACGATCCAGCCGGTGCTGCCCAGAAACAGGAAACGATCGCCCGGACGGACATCATGCTGGAACTGGTTGGTTTTGAGGTGGGTGAGCACGATGCCGCCATGGCCATGCACCATGGCCTTGGGCATGCCGGTGGTGCCCGATGAATACACCACCCACAAGGGATGGTCGAAAGGCAGGCGCTCGAAGGCAAGCGGCGCGGGCGTGGCGATGGCGTCGGCCCAGGTGCGATAGCCGAGCCAGGAAGGCGCCTCGGCGGGAGCGTCCGGACCGGGCACGTGCACGACATGGCGCAGCGAGGGCAGCGCCTGGATCAATTGGTCGACGACCTCGCGGCGGTCGAAGGGCTTGCCGTTATAACGGTAGCCATCCATCGCGAACATGACTTTGGGTTCGATTTGCCGGAAGCGGTCGACCACCACCGACACGCCCATGTCGGGCGAGCAGCTGGACCACACCGCGCCCAGGCTGGCGCAGGCCAGGAAGGCCGCCAGGGTTTCCGGCACGTTGGGCATGAAGGACACGACACGGTCGCCGGCCTCGACGCCCATGCCTCGCAGGGTGGCGGCCAGCGCGCCGACTTGCCGCTCCAGTTCGTCCCAGCCCAGTTCGCGCACGGCGGCGCCTTCGGCGCGGGCGATCACGGCCGGCCGATCGGCGGCCGCCATGCGGAACACATGCTCGGCGTAATTCAAGCGAACATTGGGAAACCACTGCGCGCCAGGCATGGTCCGCGCAGCCAGGACAGGCTCGGGCTCGCCGTCCGCCTGGATGTCGAAAAAGCGCCAGGCTTCGCCCCAGAACGTGTCGAGATGATCCACCGACCACTGCCAAAGGCTCGCGTAATCGGGAAATTCGCGCTGCTGGCGCGGCTCCAGCCAACGCACGAATGCAGCCAGCCGCGACTGCTCGATCTGCTCGGGACTCGGCGTCCAGACGACTTCACCTTGTTGCAAGGCCATGGGTTCCTCACGTGCTCGCGAAATAATTAAGGACAATAACTAAATAAACCGCCAATGATAAACGACGGCTGCGGCGAACCCAAGCCCGAATCTCCATCGTTTCCTCACAATTCGCATAGTAAGTTTGTAGTAAGCTAAGTGCATTCCGATGTGTCGAGGAGATCCGCCATGCGTCGACTTTCCCTGGTAGGCCTCGGTCTGGCCTGTTCCTTGTGTTTGAGCGGCACTGCCGCCCTGGCCGCGCCGCCGGCCACCTTCACCGCTCCCATGGCGATGCACGCCGACTGGCGCGAGGCTTCCGGCATGCCGCCAACCCAGCTCGTCCGCGACGACCGGGGCCGCAAGCATGCCGATCGCGGCCACCGCGGCAAGCATTGGCACCCGAGCAAGCACCGCGGGCCGCCGCCACACGCGCGCAACCACCGGCACGCCGAAAAACACCGCGGCTGGGCGCCACCGCCGCGCCAGCATTGGCGTGCGCCGGCCCACCATCGTTGGTCGCGGGGCGATTACCTGCCGCCCAACTATCGCCATCCGCGCTACGTGGTGGATTGGCGCTCGCGCCATTACCATCGGCCGCCGCGTGGCTACCAATGGATGAACGTGGACGGCCAGGTGCTGCTGGTGGGTATCGCCACGGGCCTGATTTTGCAGAGTATCCTGGATCGTTGAGCCTGGCGGCGGCCGTGAAGCCTCGATGGCAACATTGGGGTTCTCCGCCCCCCGCCAACCATCCAAGGAACCTTGACATGCCCTCCTCTCCCATCCTCCAGCGCCAGCCTCTCGATTTCCCGTGGCCCACACTCGATCCCTTTCTGTTCTGCGCGCATCACGATGATCACTACCCTCGGGCCAACGGCCGGCTGGGCCCCGCCGCATCGCTGGCGGGACGGCGGATGGGCCAGGATTTCTCCCGCCAGGATGGCTGGAGCATGTACCACGGCGAAGAAGTCCCGGGCTTTCCCGCCCACCCTCACCGGGGTTTTGAAACGGTTACGCTGGTGCGCCGGGGGCTGATCGATCATTCCGATTCGCTGGGCGCCGCCGCGCGCTTCGGCGAAGGCGACGTGCAATGGCTCACGGCGGGCCGCGGCATCACCCACGCCGAAATGTTCCCGCTCTTGCACGAAGACCGCGACAACCCGGTGGAGCTGTTCCAGATCTGGCTCAACCTGCCGGCGGAACGCAAGATGGCCGAGCCTCACTTCACCATGTTCTGGGCGCCCGACGTACCCACGCTCGTCCTGACCGATGATGCGAACCACGAGGTGCGGCTGGGCTTGGTGGCGGGCGCCGTACCCGGCCATCCGGCACCGCCGTCGCCGCCTCCCGACTCCTGGGCGTCGCGGGCCGACGCCGACGTCGCGATCTGGACGCTACGACTGGAGCCCGGCGCCTGTTGGACGCTGCCGGCCGCCACCGGCGCCGGCACCCAACGCATGCTCTATTTCTTTGCGGGTACAAATCTGTCGGTGGCCGGCGAGCCGATCGGGGGCCATGCCGCCCTGACCCTCGACGCCCATCAACCGGTGACGCTGCAAAACGGCCACGACGGCCCCGCGGAACTGCTCTTGCTCCAGGGCCGTCCCATCGGCGAGCCGGTGGTGCAGTACGGCCCCTTCGTGATGAACCGCGAAGCCGAGATTCGCCAGGCCTTGGACGACTACCGCCACGGCGGCTTCGGCACCTGGGAGTGGCCGCGACCGGATCCGGTACATGGCGCGGACTCGGCGCGTTTCGCCCGCTATCCCGATGGGCGCACCGAGCGCCCCACACCCGATCTCTAGCCTGGCCTCCTCCCCCTGGCGGGCGCTTCGCGGACCGGGGGGCGCCCATTAGGCTAAGCTGCGGCTTTCTCATTCGTGATTGGCGAGGAACTTCGCGATGAAAGCCTTGATGCTTCCCTTTTTGGTCGTGGCCGCTCTGGCGGGGTGCGGTAGCGACGATGGCTCGCAACCTGAGCGCTTGCGCCAGATATCGAGCAATGCACAAAGTGCCTATATTTATGGCTACCCGCTGCTGGTGATGGAGTACACCCGCCAGGTGTCCACCGCCGTAGAGGCGCCGGACGGATCACGGGCGCCCATGAATCAGCTCGCCCACATCCGCACCTTTCCAACACCGGAGTTCAAAGATGTTGTCTCGCCCAATGTCGATACCTTGTACTCCATCGCCTGGCTGGATCTGGAGCGCGAACCTTATGTCCTGAGCGTGCCGGATGCCGCGGGCTTCGCTCCAGCCGGCAGCGCCGACCCACGCTATTATCTGCTGCAGATGCTGGATGGCTGGACCAACGTCTTCGACTCTCCCGGCCTGCGCACGCGCGGCCCCGGCGCCCGCACCTATCTGCTCACGGGACCAAGCTGGCAGGGCAACGCCCCGACCGGCATGGAGCGGATTTCGTCTCCCACGCAGCTGGTCTGGATGACCGGTCGTACACAGGCCCTGGATGCCGCCGATCTTCCTATTGTCCACACTTTCCAGGACGCCATCCGACTTGTACCGCTGTCTCGCTGGGATCAACCCGAGACGCCGCCCGCCCCCGTGCCCATCGATAAAGATATCGACCTCTCGACGCCGCCCATGGCCCAGGTGGAAGCCCTGAGCGCCGATGCCTTTTTTAGCCAATTGGCCGTTCTCATGCGAACCAACCCTCCCGCGAGCGATGACGGCCCCATGCTGCAAGCGCTTGCCACGTTGGGGCTGACGCCAGGCCAACCCTACGAGCTGGCGGCGCAGCCCGCCGAGGTGGCGGGTGCCATCCGATTGGGCTACCAGGCTGGCCAGGCCCGCTTGCGGGCCATGGCCAGCCAAAGCGCCGATCCCGTCAATGGATGGACGGTCATGACCACCGGGATCGGCGAATACGGCAGCGATTACGATACCCGGGCGGTGGTTGCGCGTGTCGGGCTTGGCGCCAATCTTCCCGAAGATGCGGTCTATCCCCGTACCGCTATCGACGGCACCGGGCGCCCGCTATCGAATGCCCACCGCTACACCCTCAGTTTCCCCCCGGGCCAGCTGCCACCAGCCAATGCTTTTTGGTCGCTGACGATGTACGACGACGATCAGGCGCTGGTCGCCAACCCGATCGAACGCTACGCCATCGGCGATCGCAGCCCGCTGGTTTTCGAGCCGGACGGCAGCCTTATCCTGCGGATTCAGAAAGACGCGCCGGCTGGCGCCAGCGCCGCCAACTGGTTGCCGACGCCGCAAGACGGCACGCAGGACTTCAATCTGATCCTGCGCATCTACTGGCCCCAGGCGGCCATGCTGGATGGCAGTTGGCGAACGCTGCCCGTTGTTCGCGTCGAGTAGAACGGACGGCCGAGCGCTGGCGGCCGGGTTATTCCACCCGGATGCCGCGCTCGCGAATCAAGTTCCCCCAGAGCTCGCGATCGGCAACCGCCAGCTCTTCCATGCGCTGCGCCGATCCGACGAGGGGGATGAAGCCGCCATCTGCCAGGCGCTGCCGGGTTTCAGGCATTTGCGTGACTTTGGCCAGCGCCTCGCGCAGGCGGGTGGCCACGGGCTCCGGCAGGCCGGCGGGCGCCGCCAGCCCGACCCAGGGCGAAACGTCGAACCCTTCGATACCGGCTTCGCCGAAAGTCGGCACCTCGGGCAGCGCGGGGTTGCGTTCGGCCGCCGCCAGGGCCAGCGCCTTGAGCCTGCCTTCGCGGATGTGGGGAGCCGCGGTTTTGATATCGACGAACATGGTTTCGATATGGCCGCCCAGGACGTCGGTAATGGCCGGTGCCACGCCGCGATACGGCACGTGGCGCAAATCGGTGCCGGTGCGTTGCTTGTATAGCTCCATCGTCAGGTGGGTGCCGTTGCCCACTCCGACCGAGCCGTATGACATCCCGGGTTGCTTGGCGGCCAGGGCCGTGAACTCGTCGAGATCGTTGGCTCCCACGCTGGGGTGGGTGACCAGCACCAGGGGAATCTGGGCCAGCATCCCCAGATAGGAGAAGTCTTTTTCGGCGTTGTAGTTGATACTCGAGTAAAGCGACGGATGCACCGCCAGCGGCCCGACGTCGGCCACCCAGAGCGTGTAGCCGTCGGGAGCCGCCTTGGCGGCGGCGTCGGCCGCCAGGAGGCCCGCGGCGCCGGGGCGGTAGTCGACGATGACGGGCTGGCCCAGCTCCTTCGACAACGCGTCGGTAAACGAGCGCGCGATGTAGTCGAGCCCGCCTCCCGCCGCGGCGCCAATCAGGATACTGACCGGTTTGGCCGGATACGCCGCCGCTTGCGCGGCGGCCACCGCCGGCGCGCCCAGGGCAAGGCAGGTGATGCTCACGGCGGCGGCTTGGCGCATGGCCTGCCAGGGCCAGGCCGCGATCCGGCTTGCCGGCTTGGCGGCGCAGCGCTCTTTCCTGGCGTGTCGAACGATTTTCTGCATCACATCGGTCTCCTTGAGTTTGATACCAAACATAACATATTGATGGACGTAGGCATGGCTATCCCGTTGATGACCATGGCCATAATCGCCAGCTTGCCAGTTTCAAAGTTTGGTGTCAAACTTTAATTTCAATCCTACTCAAACACCGGACATCACGAGGCCCTTTCTTATGCGCAATGCCGCCATCGAAGCCCTGCACGTTCTCAAGGCCAACGGCATCCACCGGATCTTCGGCAACCCGGGCACCACCGAACTCCCTCTGCTCGATGGCATCGTCAGCGAAGGCTTCGACTTTTATCTCGGCCTGAATGAAGCCGTCGTGACCGCCATGGCCGACGGCCATGCGCGGGCAACGCGCCGCCCATCGGTGGTGCTGGTGCACACGGCGGTGGGGGCGGCCAACACCCTGATGGGCTTGATCAACGCCCAGGCCGACCGCTCTCCTCTCGTGGTGATCGCCGGCGACAAAGACGACCTGCTCTACGGCAGGGGCCACTTCGTCGAGGTGCCCGACATCGGCGGCCTGGTGCGGCAAACCTGCAAGGCCTCGTGGCGCGTCAGCCGCCCCGAAAAGCTCCCCGAGCTGGTGTTGCGCGCCTTGAAGATCGCCCAGACGCCGCCGCGGGGCCCGGTGTTCATTTCCGTGCCGCAGAACTATCTGGCCGAGCTCATCGCCACACAGCACGAGAATCCCGCCAGGGCCGCGGCCATTCCCCTGCCCCGGCCGGCGCGGTCCGACATCGAAGCGGTGCTGGCCAGCCTGCGCGGGGCAAGGCGGCCGCTGATCATCGCCGGCAACGAAGCCGGCTATGCCGGCAAAGCGGGCGAGCTTCGTCAATTATGTGAACATTTTGGCGCGGCGGCGGTAACCGAACAGGGCTTTACCGCTTCGGCCCTCAACTTTCCCAGTGCGAGCGAGCATTATCACGGCCCTTTCTCGCCCAGCCTGCGCGTGGTGCGGGACGCCGACCTGATCGTCGCCATCGGCGCCAGGCTCTTCATGGAATACGACGTGCCCCGGGAGTCGCCCTTTCCGCCCGGCGCGCCCCTGATCCAGATCGATTCCGACCCGGCGGAGCTGGGCAAGATCTACGCGGCCTCGCGGTTGGTGCTGGCCGATCCGGGCCTGTTTATCGACGAGCTGCTGGCCGCCGGCCGGCGTTCGACTGAGGCATCGCAAATGCCGGGGGTTACGGAGGCGTCGGAGCTGGCGAAGGTGTCGCACACGTCGGCAGCGTCGAAGCTGACTGGGACGCCCGAGGTATTTGAGTCATCCGAATCGCCCGGAATGTCCAGATTGACCGGGCCGCTCGAGCCGTCCATGCCGCCCGAGCCGTCCGAGCGCCCTTCGGCCGCTGGCGGCCGGCCGGTGCGCTGGTGGGCCCGCGAAACCAAAGCATCGGACTTGCCCGTTGCCGCCACGCCTTCGGGCGCCGGCATGCGCCTGCCGCAAATGATCCAGGCCCTGCAACGCGCCTTGCCTCCCGACACCGTGATCGTGGATGAATCCGTCGGTTCGAAAGGTGCGCTGCACGAGCACTTTCGCTTCACCGAGCAGCACGGCTACTTCGGTACCTGCAGCGGGGGGCTGGGCTGGGGCATGGGCGCCGCCCTCGGCGTGCAACTGGCCTTGCCAGAGCGCCCCGTGCTGGCCTTCCTTGGTGATGGCGCCAGCCTGTTCACCATCCAGGCCCTCTGGACGGCGGCGAAGTTCAACCTGCCGGTCGTCTTCTGCATCGTGAACAACGGCGGCTACCTGGAAGTCCGCAAAGGCCTGGGCCGCTTCGATGGCGAGGCCGCGCGCCGCAACCAGTACCCCGGCGCCTGGCTGGATCAGCCCGTCGCCCGGTTCGTTTCCCTCGCCCAGGGCTTCGGGGTGGACGCCGAGCGCTGCGAGGACGAAGCCGCGCTGGAAGCCGCCGTGCAGAGGGCGCTATCGCGCCGCCGGCCCTATTTGATCGATGTCCACCTGGACTCGGCCCAATACTTTTAGTCCAGGCTCGGCGCCAAGCCGCCTACTGAACCGCGCCGTGGGCTTGCATGGCGCCGGTTTATCAAAGCGTACGCGCCAGATGGCCGAACACCCGGTCCAATAAGTGGATCAAGAGCTCGCGCTCTTCGGGACTGAGTGGCGCGGCCAGTTTCTTTTCATGCTCGTCGGCGCAGGCCCTCAGGGATTGCAGCAACGATTCGCCCAGCGGGGTGATGAAAAGCTCGTAGGAGCGTCGCACGGGGCCGGAACGCCGCTTGATCAGCCCGCGCTTCTCGAGCTTGGTCACCGCGGGGGAAATACTGGACTTATCCAGGCCGAGCGCTTCGCCGATCTTGCGCTGGTTGATGCCGGGGTTATCCAGGACGATCTCGAGAATGCCGAAGTGCCCCGATAACACCTCGTACTTGGCGGCCGAGCGCATATAGGCATTGTTGCTCAGCAGGCCCACCCGCTTGAGATGAAAGCCCAGCCGGGTGCCGATGTCGGTCAGGCGCACCTCGCCCTCGGCCGGCCCGACGCTGGCACCACCGGCGTGCTCTCCGGCCGTAGCCTCTTTACGGCTCGGGGGGGTTCTCGGCTCCAGCGAGCGCCGGCCCGGCCCAGCCCCGCCGGGCTTGGCGGGGCCGGCACTGCGGCGCGTGGTCACTTGGCCAGTTTCTGCCAGGTTTCCACCACGGTGTCCGGGTTGAGCGACATGGACAGGATGCCCTGGTCGCGCAGCCAAAGGGCGAAGTCGGGATGGTCGCTGGGCCCCTGGCCGCAGATGCCCACATACTTGCCGGCCGCCAGGCAGGCGCTGATGGCGCGCTGCAACAGGGCCTTCACCGCCGGGTCGCGCTCGTCGAAGTCTGCCGCGAGCAGATCGAGGCCGGAGTCGCGGTCCAGGCCCAGGGTGAGCTGGGTGAGGTCGTTGGAGCCGATCGAGAAGCCGTCGAAGAACTCCAGGAACTGCTCGGCCAGCACGGCGTTGGACGGCACCTCGCACATCATGATGAGGCGCAGGCCGTTCTCGCCACGGCGCAGGCCGTTCTGTTCGAGCAGTTCGACCACCCGGCGGGCCTGGCCCAGGGTGCGCACGAAGGGCACCATGATCTCGACGTTGGTCAGGCCCATGTCGTCGCGCACGCGCTTGAGCGCCTCGCACTCCATGCGGAAGCACTCGTCGAACTCGGCCGACAAATAGCGCGCCGCGCCGCGGAAGCCCAACATGGGGTTTTCTTCCTCGGGCTCGTAGCGCGAGCCGCCGATGAGCTTGCGGTACTCGTTGGATTTGAAATCGGACAGGCGCACGATCACCGGCTTGGGCCAGAATGCGCCGGCGATGGTGGCCACGCCTTCGGCGATCTTATCGACATAGAAGGCCCGCGGGCTGGCGTGGCCGCGCGCCACGGATTCGATGGCGGTTTTGAGATCGGCGTCGACTCCCGGGTAATCGAGGATGGCCTTGGGGTGGATGCCGATATTGTTGTTGATGACGAACTCGAGCCGCGCCAGGCCCACGCCGCTATTGGGAATCTGCGCAAAGTCGAAAGCCAGCTGGGGGTTGCCGACGTTCATCATCACCTTGACGGGGATGTCGGGCATCTCGCCGCGACGGACTTCCTCGACCTCGGTCTCGATCAGGCCATCGTAGATGCGGCCTTCGTCGCCTTCCGCGCACGATACCGTGATCTGGGCATTCTCGCGCAGCAGGTCGGTGGCGTCGCCGCAGCCGACCACGGCCGGAATGCCGAGTTCGCGCGCGATGATCGCGGCGTGGCAGGTGCGGCCGCCACGGTTGGTGACGATGGCCGAGGCCCGCTTCATCACCGGCTCCCAGTTGGGATCGGTCATATCGGTCACCAGGACGTCGCCGGGCTGCACGCGGTCCATCTCGGAGACGTCGGACACCAGGCGCACCGGGCCGGAGCCGATCTTCTGGCCGATGGCCCGGCCGGTGACCAACACGCTGCCGGTGGCCTTGAGGCGATAGCGCAACTGGACGTCGCCGTTCTGCTGCTGCTGCGACTTCACGGTTTCGGGGCGGGCCTGGAGGATGTAGATCTTGCCGTCGATGCCATCGCGGCCCCACTCGACATCCATCGGGCGGCCATAGTGCTGCTCGATGATCACCGCGTAGCGGGCCAGCTCGATCACTTCGTCGTCGGTAAGCGAGAAGCGGTTGCGCTCGCTGGCGGGCACATCCACCGTGCGCACCGCGCGGCCTTCGGGGCGTTCGAGGTCGAATTCCATCTTCACCAGCTTGGAGCCGATGCGGCGGCTGATGATGGGATGCTTGCCCGCGGCCAGCGCCGGCTTGAACACATAGAATTCGTCGGGATTGACGGCGCCCTGCACCACGGTCTCGCCCAGGCCGTACGACGACGTGATGAAGACCACATCGGGGAAGCCGGACTCGGTGTCGATGGTGAACATCACGCCGGCCGAGCCGGTGTCGGAGCGCACCATGCGCTGGATGCCGGCCGACAGCGCGACGTCGGCGTCGGCATAGCCCTTGTGCACGCGGTAGGAAATCGCGCGATCGTTGTAGAGCGAGGCGAAGACGTGGCGGATCTTATCGAGCACGTCGTCGATGCCGACCACGTTCAGGAAGGTTTCCTGCTGGCCGGCGAAGGATGCGTCGGGGAGGTCTTCGGCCGTGGCGGAAGACCGCACGGCAAACGAGCCGTTGCCCTCGGCGTCGAGCTGGGCAAAGGCGGTGCGGATTTCGGACTCCAGGCGAGCGGGCAGCGGCGCCTCGACGATCCATTGGCGGATCTCGGCCCCGGCCTCGGCCAGGGCGCGAACGTCATCGGGATTGAGAGTGGCCAGCTTGCCGGCGATACGCTGCGCGAGCCCCGCGTCGGAGAGAAAGTCGCGGAAAGCCTGCGCCGTGGTGGCGAAGCCGCCCGGCACCCGGACGCCCGCCCCTGACAGCTGGGAGATCATTTCGCCTAATGACGCGTTTTTGCCTCCTACCGAGTCAACATCCGCCATGCGGAGTTGCTCGAACGAAACGACGTAAGACATGAAGCACCTATACAATGGAAAGAAAGCCTGTTTGGTCAGGGCGTGCCCGCGCAGCGCGCAATACCGCACAACCTCACCAAACCGGCCTCAAGGTGATTCATGAACCTGTAAAAACCCGCGCATCCGGGAGCTGGCGGCCTTGCCTGCCAGCGCGGATGCGCCACTGGATCCATTCATGATTCATTTTCATACGCCAGCGGGGCCAAAATCTCCGCCGAGCAATCCTTCGATTGTACGCCAAGCCACTCTTCATGACGACTGATTCCACACCCGTCAAGCGCACGGTCTTCATCGTTTCCGACGGAACGGGCATCACCGCCGAGACCTTCTCCCATTCGGTGCTGTCGCAATTCGAGCGCGCCGAATTCCGGCAGATCCGCCTCCCCTTCATCGACAATCTCGACAAGGCGGCCCACGCCGTACAGCGCATCAACCGGGCCGCCCAGGAAGACGGCAACCGCCCCATCGTCTTCAGCACCCTGGTGGCGCCCACCATCAACTCGCTGGTGCATCAGGCCGATGCCTTGTTTCTGGATCTCTTCACCACCTTCGTCGCGCCGCTCGAAGAGGAACTCGGCGTCCGTTCCAGCCACTCGGTGGGCCGTTCGCACGCCGCCACCGATTCCGCGCAATATCGCAATCGCATCGAAGCGATCAACTTCAGCCTGGCCCACGACGACGGCCAGGCCGGCGCCGGCCTGGCGCAGGCCGAAGTGGTACTGGTGGGTGTTTCGCGCTGCGGCAAAACACCCACCAGCCTGTACCTGGCCATGCAATACGGCATCAAGGCGGCCAACTGCCCCCTCATCCCCGAAGACTTCGAGCGCGGTACCCTGCCCTCGATCCTGCAGCCCTACCGGCACAAGCTGTTCGGCCTGACCATCCAGCCCGAGCGGCTATCGGAGATCCGCAACGAGCGCCGGCCCGGCAGCCAGTACGCCTCGCTGGAGCAATGCCGCTACGAAGTGACCGAAGCCCAGCGCATGATGCGGCGCGAAGGCATACGCTGGCTTTCCAGCACCACCAAATCGATCGAAGAGATCTCCACCACCATCCTGCAGGAGCTCACGCTCGACGACAACAACGGCAAGCTGCTGCCGGTCGCCTGCTGACCTCCACCTGGCCGCCCCACGGCCGCCCTGGCGCGGGGTCCGCTTCGGCGACCTGCGCCGGTATCCGCTCTGGCACGGAGTTCAAGCGCTACCGATGGCGATTCGAACCACCGGTTTTACGATCCTGGCGCCATCAGGCGCTGCCGTCGCTGCTCGAACAGGCACACGGCGGCGGCGGCGGCGACATTGAGCGACTCCACGCCCGCCGCCTGGGGAATGAAAACCCGGTGGCTGGCGCGCGCCAGCCAGGCGGGATCGGCGCCCCGCCCTTCGTGGCCGAACAGCCAGGCGGTGGGATGGCGCCAATCGTAGTGGTACAAATCGCGGCCGCCATCGAGTGTGGTCACGGCCAGCGGCAGGCGCAATCGACGGACCACCTCCTCGGGCTCGCAGTGGTCGAATAATTCCAGGGCGAAGTGCGCGCCCTGGGCGGCCCGCAGCACCTTGGGCGACCACAGCGAGGCGCCACCCGCCATGCTGACGACCTGAGTCACGCCAGCGGCGGCACAGCTGCGCAGTATCGATCCGACGTTACCCGGATCCTGCAAGCGGTCGAGCAGCACGCAGTCGGTGGTAAATGCCGCCGGCAAGGCGGTGCGCGGCAGCGGCGCCCAGAAAGCCACGCCCTGTGCGCCAGCGATGGGCGAGAGACCTTCCAGCAACTCCCGCGGCACGGCCACGCAGCACTCGGGGGGCAAGGCTTGCCGCAGCGCGCCGAGCTCGCCGGCAGCGGCGTCCAGACGGGCGGTGTCGAAGATGGCCCATTGCGGCCGCCCCATCCGCCGCAGATATTCCTGGCACAGATGAACGCCTTCGAGCCAGATGCCATCGGCGGCGCGGGCTGCCGCGTTGTCGCGCACCATCTGGCGCAGTGTTTTGTACCAGGAATTGGCCCGGGATTCGATGCGTTTCATGCCGGCAGCCAGTCGTCGTCGAACAGAGGCGGCATCGACGGCGTCGCGTCTGTGCCATCGGGCAGGCCGGTGTCATCGCCCGCCGCTCCTCTCGCCGCGGCCGAGTCGGGGGGCGACAGACCGGCGGCCTCGTCCGGAATCCAGCCTTGCACCGGGACCCGCACGCTGCCGCGACCCCGCAGGGCTTCGCGTACCGGCGCAAAGCTTCGGCGATGCTCGGCGCAGGCGCCGAATTCGCGCAGGGCCAGGAGGTGGGCCGCCGTGCCATAGCCTTTGTGCTGATCGAAACCGTATTGGGGAAAACTCGCATGCAGGGTGGAGAGCTGCGAATCACGCACCGTCTTGGCCAGGATCGAGGCGGCGGCAATGCACGCCACGCGGGCATCGCCCTTGATCACGGTTTGCACCGCGCAGGCCAGGCGAGGCGCCCGATTGCCATCGATCTGCGCCAGCCGCGGCGCGACGGACAATCGCTCGATCGCCCGCTGCATCGCCAGCATGGTGGCATGCAGGATGTTGAGTGTGTCGATTTCTTCGACGCTGGCTTCGGCCACGCTCCAGGCCAGGGCCTCGGCGCGGATACGCTCGGCCAGGGCCTCACGGCGCGCCGCCGTCAGGGCCTTTGAATCCGCCAGCCCCGGGATGGGCCTGGCGGGATCGAGGATCACGGCGGCGGCAACCACAGGCCCCGCCAGCGGACCTCGGCCCGCTTCGTCCACCCCACAGACGTGGCGCGGATCCATGCCGGGCGGTAGATCCCAGGGCAGCCCGGACAGGCCGAGATCGAGGGTTGGCTTTCCCGGGGCTGTGGCCCGGCGACGCTGTGTGGTTGTCGTCCCGCTGCGCGATGAGGTCGCAGAGGAGCGTGCCGGCGCGCCGCTGGCTTGAGCGGTGGGGGCGAGTTCGGATGCCTTAGCGCGCGCCATGGCGGGCCACCTCCTGAATCACCTCGGCCGCCAGCCGCGGTGTATCGCGCGATAGCGCCTCATGCAGTTCGGCAAAACGCGCTTCAAGCGTCGCCACCTTCTGCGGCTGCTCGAACCAGGCGAGCACGGCCTCGGCCAGCGCCTCGGGGGTCGCGGCGTCCTGCAGCAACTCGGGCACGACGAAATCCCGGCAAAGAATGTTGGGCAGGCCCACCCAGGGCAGATAGGGGCGCTCCTGGCCCGACTTGCGCCGCATCAGCCACAGTGCCAACGGCGACACCGCATAGGCGATCACCATGGGGCGCTTGAACAAGGCGGTTTCGAGGGTGGCCGTGCCGCTGGCCACGAGCACGACGTCGCTCGCCTCGAGCACGTCGTAGGCGCCTTGCGGCACGCAGCGCAGTGGCAGCCCGGTGGCGGGCAGCATGGCCTCGAACTGGGCCTGGCGCTGGGCATTGACCATGGGCACCAGAAAGCGCAGATCCGGCGCCCGGCGCAGCATGTGCTGCGCCGCGGCGATAAACCTCGGCCCCAAGTGGGTGATTTCGCCGGCGCGGCTGCCCGGCAACATGGCCACCACCCGTTCGTTCAGGGGCACGCCCAGCCGCGCGCGGGTCGCGGCGCGATCCGGGGAGCGCGGGATCATGGGCGCCAAGGGATGGCCGACATAAGTGACGGGGATCCCGGCCTGCCGGTAGATGTCGACCTCGAAGGGGAACACCACCAGCATGTGCGACACCGCTTCGCGGATGGCATGGATGCGCTCGCCACGCCAGGCCCAGATCGACGGGCCGACAAAATGCACCGTGGGAATGCCCCGGGCTCGCAAGGCGGCCTCCAGGCCCAGGTTGAAGTCCGGCGCATCGATGCCGACGAAAGCCGCCGGCGGCTCCGCCAGCCAGCGCCGCCGGACGTCGCGGCGCATGGCCAGCAGCCAGGGCAGCCGGCGCAGGGCGTCGAGGTAGCCGAACACGCTCAGACGATCCATGGGATACCAGGCGTCGAAGCCAGCCTCTCGCATGCGCGGGCCGCCGATGCCGGCGGTGGCCACCTCGGCGCCCGAGGCCTTGAGGCCGGCGATGACGCGAGCCGCCAGCAAGTCTCCCGAAGGCTCGCCGGCCACCATGCCGATCGCGGTACGCATGGCGCTAGCGGATGATGCCGCGCGACGCCTGCCGCAGGAACTCGAGGAGCGGACGCAGGGCCGCCGCCGTATCGGGTTCGGCGGTCTTCTCGTCGGCCTCGAGGCGCGCCAGGGCCTCGGCCAGCGTCAAGCCGCTGCGATACAGGGTTTTGTAGGCTTGGCGCAAAGCCCGGATGGCTTCGGCCGAAAAGCCGCGCCGCTTGAGGCCTTCGGCGTTGATACCGGCGGCATGCGCGGGGCTGCCGGCGGCCGTGACGTAGGGCGGAACGTCTTGCAGCAGCAGCGCCTGCCCGGCGGTCATGCTGTGCGCGCCGATCTTGACGAACTGGTGCACGCCGGTAAAACCGCCCAGGATCGCGTGATCGCCCACGTGTACGTGGCCGGCCAGTTGGGCGCTGCTCGACAAGACGGTGTGGCTGCCCACGCGGCAGTCGTGGGCGATATGCGCGTAGGTCATGATCCAATTGTCGTCGCCCACCCGGGTCAGGCTTTCGTCCTGCACCGTGCCGGTGTGGATGGTGACGAACTCGCGCACGGTATTGCCGTCGCCGATCTCGAGACGGGTGGGCTCGCCCCGGTATTTTTTGTCCTGCGGGATGGCGCCGATGGAACAAAAGCCGATGAAGCGGTTATGGCGCCCGACCACGGTGTGGCCGTCGAAGGTGCAATGGGCGCCGATCGACGTGCCCGCCCCGATGCGCACGTTCGGTCCGATCACCGTAAAAGGACCGACGCTCACATCCTCGGCCACTTCGGCGCGGGGATCGATGATGGCGGAAGGATGGATGATCGTCATGCCAGTCTCCTTCGGGCGGCCGCGCGAAGAAGACTGACGCCCCCTTGGGGAGCGGCGAACGCGGTGAACGTGGAGGCCACGTTATTCGCCCAGCTTGCGCATGGCGCACATCAGGTTGGCTTCCGCGGCGAGTTCGTCGCCGACGAAGGCCTGGCCGCGGTACTTGCCGATGCCGCGCGACGCGCGTTCGAGGGTGACTTCGAGGCGGAGCTGGTCGCCCGGCACCACGGGCCGGCGAAAGCGCGCGCCGTCGATACCCGCGAAGTAATACACGGCGTTGTCCTCGGCCTTGGCCCCCACGCCCATGAACGACATGATGGCGGCCGCCTGGGCCAGCGCCTCGAGGATGAGGACGCCCGGCATCACCGGATAGTGCGGGAAGTGACCGGGAAAATAAGGCTCGTTGATCGACACGTTCTTGAGCGCCACGATCGATTCGCCGGGCTTGACGTCGATGACCCGATCGATCAGCAGCATCGGATAGCGATGCGGCAGACAGTCGAGGATGGCTTTGATGTCGAGTTCCATGCAGGATCCTGATAATGAAAAATTCGAATCGCGGCCGCCCGTGGCGGCCCGATGCCTTGGCGCCCGCGCAGGGCCCGGAGCTGCTTGACGCTAGTCGGCCCCCGCTGCGCCCTCGGCCTCCGCCTGCCGCTCCAGGCTGCGCAGCCGCCGCCGCAAGGCGCCGAGCTGCCCGATCACGGCGGCGTTGCGCTGCCAATCGGCGTGTTCGGCGAGCGGATACAGACCGGTGTAGCGGCCGGGTTTGTCGATCGTGGAGGGCACCGGCGTGGCCGCGGAGATCTGCGTATCGTCGGGAATGCTGAGGTGGCCGCCGATCATGGCGGCGCCACCGATCATGCAGCGCGCGCCGATATGGGTGGAGCCGGCGATGCCCACGCAGGCGGCGATGGCGGTATGGGCGCCGATATGCACATTGTGCGCGACCATGATCTGGTCGTCGAGTTTGACGCCGTCTTCGATCACGGTGTCGTCGAGCGCGCCGCGATCGACGGTGGTGTTGGCGCCGATTTCAACGTCGTTGCCGATTCGTACGCCGCCCAATTGCGGGATCTTGACCCACCGCCCCGCGTCACCGCGCGCTGCCGCCATGGCGTCGGGCGCGAAGCCGAAACCGTCGGCGCCGATCACGGCGCCGCTATGCACGATCACACGCTCGCCAAGCACGACGCCGTGGTATAGCACGACACGCGGATACAGCAGCGTGCCGGCACCGATGCGGCTGCCGGCACCAACGGCGCACCCCGCACCGATACGGGCTCCGGCGCCGATCTCGACACCGGCCTCGATCACCACGTGCGGGCCGACGCAGACATCTTCCCCGAGGCGGACGTCGGGCGCCACCTGGGCGGTGGGATGCACGCCGGGGCTCAGGCCGCCTTGACGCTGGCGATCAAACCATTGGGCCAGGCGGGCGAACAGCAGATAGGGCTGCGCCGTCATGATGCGGACGAACGATGGTTGGGTGCCAGCGCGGGCACCTTCGCGCAGCGCTTGGGCCGCCTCGGGGGAGACGACGACGGCTCCCGCTCGCGTTTGCTGCAGTTGCGCGCCATAGCGCGCACTGGAAAGAAAGGAAATCTCGAGCGGACCCGCGGCCTGGAGCGTGCCCAGCCCGGCAATGCGGGGCATCGGACCGCCCTCGAGCTCCCAGGCAAGCCCATCGGTTTCCACGTGCTTGAGCAGGAGGTCGAGCGGCCAGGCGGCAGCCGGATCGAGCAGAACGGGCATGGACGGAGGCGGCCTGCGCGAATCAGCGGCGGGCGTCGAGCGCCTTGATCACCTGGTCGGTGATGTCGACGCGGGGGCTGACCGTGATGGCTTCCTGGAGAACCAGATCGTAGTTCTGGGACTCGGCGATCTGCTTGATGACGAGATCGGCCTGCTCGAAGACCTTGCTCATCTCCTCGTTGCGACGGCGATTGAGATCCTCTTGGAACTCGATGCGCTTGCGCTGGAAATCGCTGTCGAGGGTGCTGAGCTCGCGCTGGCGGCGGATCCGATCGGACTCGGACATGACGGCGATGTCGCGATCGTACTGCTCGGATTGCGAACGCAGCCGATTGGCGAGATCCTGCAGCTCTGCCTCGCGCTTTTTGAACTCGGCATCGATTCGGGCCACCGCCGCCTTGGCCGGAGCCGAGTCGCGGATGATTCGCTCGACGCTGACGAAACCCACCTTGGTGCCGCCATCGGATTGCGCCATGGCGGGCGCCGCGATCCCGAGGCTGCCGGCGGCGGCCAGGGCCACCACCACACCGCCGGCCAAGCGCCGCAGCGCCCGGGCTGGGGTCACCGAGGAAACTGAAGGGTAAGACGTGAAATTCATTGAGCTCTCGCTATACGAGTGATCCGGAGGCATTGCACGCCGAAAGCGTGCAAGCCATGATTGTGCCACGGTTTTCCGGAAGTCCGCGAGGCCGCCTCCCGGGTGGATCCCGGCGCGGCCGCGGCGGCGTCAGAAGGACGTGCCGATCTGGAACTGGAAGCGTTCGATGTCGTCGCCATCCTTGGCGTTGAGGGGGTAGCCGAACGATATCTGCAGCGGTCCCAATGGCGAATCCCAGCTCAGGCCGATGCCGGCCGAATAGCGGAATTCGCCGAAGTTGATGTTCTGGTTATCGGCATACACCTGGCCGCCATCGAGAAAGGCGAACCAGCGCAGGGTGCGATCCTGCCCCGCGCCCGGGAATGGCAGATAGACCTGGGTATTGAAGAAGATCCGCTTGGCGCCGCCGATGAAGTCGTCGTTGCGCGGATCGCGCGGACCGAGCGATCCGCTCTCGAAGCCCCGCACCGAGCCGATGCCGCCGGCATAGAAGTTTTTGAGCGGCGGATATGGCCGGCCGCCATAGCCTTTGCCGTAATCGATCTGACCATTGAGCGCGAGCGTGATGTTGCGGGAAACGGGCCAATACCATTGCTGCTGCGCCGTGCCGCTATAGTATTTGAGATCGCCCAGCACCGAGACCTCGCCCGACAGGCTGCTCAGGTAGCCCTTGCGCGGCGCCAGCGCGTTGTCGCGGGTATCGCGAGTCCAGCCGGTGGAAAGGATGAAGGCGTTGCTGCGGCTGCCGTAGGCCGCCACATACTGCTCGAAGTTGTAGGGGCTGTCGCTATACAGCCGGATGTCGTTGTGCTCGTAGGTGAGCCCGAAGTTGACGCGATCGACCTCGGAGAACGGTATCCCGAAGTTCATGCCCAGGCCGGCGGTCCGGATTTCGTAGTCGCCCGTGTTGCCGTACAGCGCCCGCTGCTTGCGGTAATAGGCGCTGAGCGTGCGGCTCACGCCGTCTTTCGTGAAATAGGGGTCGGTGTGGCTGAGGATGAACGAACGGTTGCGGCTGCTGGTATTGACCTGGAAGCCCAGGTTGGTGCCGCTGCCGAACACGTTGTCTTCGGAGATGCCGCCCATGAACATCAGGCGGTCGGCGCTGCTGAAGCCCAGGCCCAGGGTAATCATCCCCGTGGGCCGCTCCTGGACGTTGACATTGACGTCGACCTGGTCGGGCGTGCCCGGCACCGGCTGGGTATCGACCTCGACGACCTGGAAGTAGCCCAGACGATCGAGGCGCAGGCGCGAAAGCTCGATGTCGGCCGCGTTGTACCAGGCGGCCTCGTTCTGGCGCATCTCGCGGCGGATGACCGCGTCGCGGGTGCGCGTATTGCCGCCGATGTTGATACGCCGCACGTAGACGCGGCGATTGGGATCGACGAAATAGACGAGGTCGGCGACCCGGGTTTCGCGATCGATCGCGGGATTGGGGTTGACGTTGGCAAACGCATAGCCGAGGTCGCCCAGATACTCGCCCATGGCCTGCGCCGAGGCGTTGACTTTGGCGGCGGAGAAAGTTTCGCCCTCTTTGACCTCAAGCAGGGCCTCGAGCTCTTGGTCGAGGCCGAGCAGATCGCCCGCCAGACGCACCGAACCCACGGTATAGGGCTCGCCCTCGTGGATGGTGACGGTAATGTAGATGTCTTCGCGATCGGGCGAGATCGACACCTGCGGCGGCTCGACGTTGAACTCGAGATAGCCTTGATCGAGATAGAACGAACGCAGGGTTTCGATGTCGGCCGAGAGTTTTTGCCGGGAATACTGATCGGCTTTGGTGTACCAGGTGAGCAGGCCCGGCGTGCGCAACTGGAACAGGCCCAGCAGTTGCTTCTCGGAGAATTTTTCGTTGCCGACGATCTTGATTTCGCGGATCTTGGCCGCCGAACCCTCGAAAACGTCGAAGGTCACGCCCACCCGATTGCGCGGCAGCGGCGTGATGGTGCTGGTGATCTCGACCGCATACTTGCCGCGGGCGAGATACTGGTTGCGCAGCTCTTGCTCGGCGCGCTCGAGTACCGCGCGATCGAAGATGCGGCCATTGGCGAACCCCACCTGGGCAAGCGACTGGGTTACCACCTTGTTGTCGAACTCGCGCATGCCGTTGAA
The DNA here is from genome assembly GCA_023228945.1 of Pigmentiphaga sp. Lineage (GTDB taxonomy): Bacteria > Pseudomonadota > Gammaproteobacteria > Burkholderiales > Burkholderiaceae_B > Verticiella. Next base: position 114,721 of record JALOAI010000014.1, read on the forward strand.
CGACACCGAGGCAATGGTGGGTCGCTCTTGTACCACCGCCACCACCACGCCGTCGCGCACCTCGATGCGCACATCGCTGAAGAAACCGGTGGCGAACAAAGCGCGCACCGCCTGCGTGGCCTGGGCTTCGGTGAACTGGCTGCCCACCTGCACCGGCAGGTAGCCGAACACCGTGCCGGGCTCGATGCGCTGCAGGCCCTCGATCTGGATATCCCTGACTTGAAAGGGTTCGAAAGCCCATGCCGCGGGCACGGACCAGGCCAGTGCGGCCGCGGCGAGCATCAGGCCCGAAGCCTGGCGGCGCAGCCGGGCGGAAGAAGACGGTGACGAAGACGGTTGACGGCGCAAGGTGTCTTTCCTGAAGAATGGGAGGCAAACCCGCCAATGGCCCGACACGAACGGACCCGGCTTCGCCACACCGGCTCGAGGCGAGGCGATGGATTATCCCAGCAAACGAACGAAATCGTTGAACAAGGCCACACCCATGAGCGCCAGCAGCAGGCTCAGACCGACCCGTTGGCCAATGTCGAACCAGCGATCCGGCGGCGGGCTGCCGCGTACGATCTCAACCAGATAATATAGCAGGTGCCCTCCGTCGAGCATCGGAATGGGCAGCAGGTTCAGCACACCGATACTCACGCTTACCACCGCCAGGAAGGCAATGTAGGCTTCGAGCCCGATGCGCGCCGTCTGACCGGCGTAATCGGCGATGGTCACCGGGCCGCTCACCTGGCTCCACGACGCCTCGCCGATCAGCAAGCGGCCAAACATTCGTACCGTGAGCGAAACCATCTCGCCGGTGCGCTCCATGCCGCGCCACAGGCTTTCCAGCGGGCCATACCGCACCTCGACAAAACGCAGGTTCACGCCCAGACCCACGCCGATGCGGCCCGGGCTGCCGGCGTCGGCGGCGCGGGGCGTCACGCTGAGCGGGAACTCGCCACCATCGCGCAGCACCAGAAGCGGCACGGCATGATCCGCGCTACGGCCGATGAGATCGACGAAGGCCCCGGGGTCGGGATCGTACAGGCCGCCCGCCCGCAGAATGACGTCGTCGGCCCGCAGGCCGGCCTCGGCGGCCGGGCTGTGTTCCAGCACGCTTTGCACGCGCGGCAGCGGGGGGCCCTGACCGGGCTCGGGTTCGCGCACGCCCATGGTGAACAAGACGGCATAGAGCAGGCTGGCCAACAGCAGGTTGGCCAGCGGCCCCGCGGCGACGATGGCGATTCGACGCCACACCGACTGCCGGTCGAAGGCGCGATGCGCCTCCGCGGGCGGCAGGGCGTCGTCGCGGCCGTCGAGGAACTTGACGTAGCCGCCCAGCGGGATCGCCGACAGCGCCCATTCGGTGCCATGGCGGTCGGTACGGCGCAGCAAGACCTTGCCAAAACCCACCGAGAAACGCAGGGCCTTGACGCCGCACCACCGCCCCACCCAATAATGACCCAGCTCATGGATCACCACCAGGATGCCAATCGCCACAAGAAATGCCACGATGGTGGTCAACATATTGGCCCTACCCCCGATACCGCTGGTTCATGGACGCAAGCTGCATTGCCATGATTTTATTCCTGGTCCAGACCGGCGAATCCGCGGGCCCGCCGACGGGCTTCGTGGTCGAGCGCCAGCACCTCGTCGAGCGACGCCGGAGCCTCGCCACCGCAAAAATCGGATTCTGATAACAGCCGTTCGATCACTTGCGCGATGGCGGTGAATTTCAGTCGCCCCGCCAGAAAGGCCTCGACCGCGATCTCGTTGGCGGCGTTGAGCGCGACGCAGGCACGCTGGCCCGTGCGCAGCGCCTGCATCGACAAGCCCAGGCACGGAAAACGCCGCAGATCGGGCGCCTCGAAGTCGAGCTGCCCGATACGCGCCAGCTCGAGTGGCGAAACACCGGCGGCGATGCGCTCGGGAAAGGCCAGGCCGTAGGCAATGGGCGTGCGCATGTCGGGCTCGCCAAGCTGCGCCAGAACCGAGCCGTCGGCATACTCCACCATCGAGTGCACCACGCTCTGCGGGTGGATGAGCACCTCGATCGCGTCGGGCGGCATGGCGAACAGCCAATGCGCCTCGATCACCTCCAGGCCCTTGTTGAGCATGGTGGCCGAATCCACCGAAATCTTGCGGCCCATCGACCAGTTGGGATGAGCGCAGGCCTGATCCGGCGTCACGTCGGCCAGGCGGTCGAGCTGCCAGGTGCGAAACGGGCCGCCCGAGGCGGTGAGCCACAAGCGCCTCACCCCCGCCGGCGCGCCTTCGCCGGGCCGTGCGCCGCCCGGGTGCGGCAAGCACTGGAAAATCGCGTTGTGCTCGCTGTCGACCGGCAATAGCTCGGCGCCACGCTCGCGTACGGCCCGCATGAACAGCGACCCCGCCGCCACCAGCGCCTCTTTGTTGGCCAGCAGCACACGCTTGCCGCTGCGGGCCGCGGCCAGGGCGGCCGGAAGACCGGCGGCGCCCACGATGGCGGCCATCACCGTATCGCACTCGGGATCGGCGGCGGTCTCGGCCAGCGCCGCCGCGCCCACCCGGATCTCGGGGCGTGGGCTTGCCGTCGACAGGTCGTTCCAGGCCTGCTCGAAACGCCGGCGCGCGGGATCGTCGGGCACCACCACCACCGCCGCCGCATGCCGCGCCGCCAGGGTGGCGAGCTCGGGCATGCGGCGCTGGGCGGTGAGCGCGTAGACGCGGTATCGATCGGGATGACGCGCGACGACATCGAGCGTACTCAGGCCGATCGAACCGGTGGCGCCAAGAAGGGTGAGATGCCTCATGCGATAACCGGACTACAAAACGAGAAGCATGGCCAGGGGCGCGACCGGCAGCACGGCGTCGATGCGGTCGAGCACGCCGCCGTGCCCCGGCAGCAGTTGGCTGGAATCCTTGCGGCCGGCACGTCGCTTGAGCAGTGATTCGAACAAATCGCCCGCGATCGAGAGAGCAGCCAGCACCAGCGCCCAGATAAGCGCCCCGCCCCAGCCCCAGACTTGCCGCAGGTCGGACGCCAGCGTACGCCAGTTCCATTGTTCGCCGGCCCAGGCGAGCACGGCCACCAGGATCAAGACGCCGGCGACTCCGCCCAGCGCTCCCGACCAGGTTTTACCCGGACTGATGCGCGGCGCGAGCTTGGCGCCGCCCGCCGCCCTGCCCACGAAATAGGCCGTGATATCGGCCGTCCACACGATGCCTAGCAATGACAGCAAATAGAAAAAACCACGATCGTAGGCCGCCAGCAGCGCGGCGCCGGCGGCCGGCAGGGCCAGGAGCCCGAAGACCGTGAGCAGCAGGCTGAACGGCGGGCCATCGACCTTGGCCACGGCGAGGTACAGGCAGGCTACCACCCAACCGATCGCGGCCCATAGCCAAAGTCGGCCGAAGATCAGCCCCAGAATGGCCTCGCGCTCGGCGGAGCCCGCCACAAAAAGGTCGGTACTTTCGCCAAGCACCTCGACGAGCACCGCTCCAAGGTAGGCGTAGTCGAGCCAAAGCCGCAGAAACAGGGCCACGGCCACGGCCACCGTGAAGGCCGTGAAAATGCGGCGCCAGCCTTCGGTTTGGCGCAGGATCAATTGCGGCCACGACGGCGGCTCGCCGATCTCGGCGGCCTCGAGGCCCTGCGTCCGGGTGGCCAGGGTCATGCGCCACCACTCGAACAGGCCGAGCACCAGTACCAGGAGCAGGAATAAAGCCAGGGGGAGAAGGCCGGGCGCCGCGAGGACCGCCAACAACACGACCAGCAACACCACGGCGGTTATCACGCGCTGCCGCAACACGGTGCTCAGCCTCGCTGCGCCGCCGCAGCGGCCGCCGCGGCAAGCTGGGCGCTGGTCCGGCCAAAGCGCCGCTCGCGCTGCCGATACCAGGTGAAGGCCTCGGCCAGCGCCTCGCGATCGAAGTCGGGCCAGAAACGGTCGGTGAAATACAGCTCGGTATAGGCCAGCTGCCAGATCATGAAGTTGGAAATACGCTGCTCGCCGCCCGTACGGATGAACAGATCGGGCTCGGGCGCATAGGCCATGGCCAGGTAGGGCGCCATATCCTCTTCGGTAATGCTTTCCGGATCGGCAGCCAGTTCGGGCCGCGCACGCAACAGCTGGTGGAAAGCATTGAGGATGTCCCATCGACCGCCGTAATTGGCGGCAATGGTGAGATGAAGGTGATCGTTGCCCGCCGTACGAGCTTCGGCCTTGCGGATGCTCTCGCGCAACTTGGGCTCGAAGGCAGAGGTGTCGCCAACCACCCGCAGGCGCACTCCACGCCTTTCGAGCCGGCTCACCTCGCGCTCCATCACCCGCAGGAACAAACCCATCAAGTAAGAGACTTCGTCGGCCGGCCGCCGCCAGTTCTCGGAACTGAAGGCAAACAAGGTGAGGTACTCGACACCGGCCTGCGAACAGCCTTCGACCATCGCCCGCACGGTTTCCACGCCGCGCGCATGCCCGGCCACACGGGGCAAGTGGCGACGAGTGGCCCAGCGGCCGTTGCCGTCCATGATGATGGCGACATGCCGGGGCACGTCGCCCGCGGCGGGAATCGCGAGCGTGGAACTAGAGAGCGATGGCATAGGATCTCGGCCGGTCCGCGGGCATCAGATCGTCATGATCTCGGCTTCCTTCTTGCTTACCACCTTATCGATCTCGGCCACGAAGCGATCCGTTAGCTTTTGAATGTCGTCCTGGCCGCGGCGTTCGTCGTCTTCCGAGATGGTTTTATCTTTGACGAGCTTTTTGAGCTGGTCGTTGGCGTCGCGGCGCAGGTTGCGCACGGCGACCTTGGCGTTTTCGCCCTCACTCTTGACGACCTTGGTGAGATCACGGCGACGCTCTTCGGTGAGCGCCGGCATGGGCACCCGGATGGAATCGCCGGCCGATTGCGGATTGAGGCCGAGATCCGACTCGCGGATGGCTTTATCGACGATCTGGCCCATGGATTTTTCCCAGACCTGCACGCCCAGCGTGCGGGCATCGATCAGGGTGACGTTGGCGACCTGGCTGATGGGCACCAGGCTGCCGTAGTACTCGACCTGAACATGATCGAGCAGGCCGGTGTGGGCACGGCCGGTACGGACTTTGGAGAGGTCGGTCTGCAGGGCTTCGAGAGTTTTGGCCATGCGGGACTCGGCACTGTTTCTGACGTCGGCGACGCTCATGCGATATTTCCTCAGACGTGGACCAGGGTACCTTCGTCGTCGCCTTTGACGACGCGGCTCAGGGCCCCGGGTTTGTTGATGGAAAAAACCTTGATGGGCAGCTTCTGGTCGCGGCACAGCGCGAACGCGGTGGCGTCCATGATCTCGAGGCGGCGGATGATGGCCTCGTCGAAGCTGATGCGGCTATAGCGGGTAGCGGTGGGATCCTTGTTGGGATCGGCCGAATAAACGCCATCGACGCGGGTGGCCTTGAGCACCAGTTCGGCGCCGATCTCGGCGCCGCGCAGCGCGGCGGCGGTATCGGTGGTAAAGAAGGGGTTGCCCGTGCCGGCGGCGAAGATGACCACCTTGCCTTCTTCGAGGTAGCGCAAAGCCTTGGGACGGATGTAGGGCTCGACCACCTGCTCGATATTGAGCGCCGACTGTACCCGGGCGTCGATGTCGCGATGCTTGAGGGCGTCTTGCAGGGCAAGGGCGTTCATGATGGTCGCCATCATGCCCATGTAATCGGCGGTGGCGCGATCCATGCCCTGGGCGCCGGGCGCCACGCCGCGAAAAATGTTGCCGCCACCGATTACGATGGCCAGCTCGACGCCGAGACTGACGACATCGGCGATCTCGTCGGTCATGCGCATGATGGTGCTGCGGTTGATGCCGAAGGCATCATCGCCCATCAGGGCCTCGCCGGAGAGCTTGAGGAGAATGCGGCGAAAACTTGCGGGGCTGGGATTGGGGCTGGAGGCGGTCATGGCAGGGCGCTGGAATCTTATCGGGACGAACGGCCGGCGCCCCCGCTCCCGCGGACATGGCGGAAGCGGCGCGACGCCAGCCCCTCACGCGGGCTTTGATCAGCCGCGCGCAGCAGCCTGTTGGGCCGCGACTTCGGCGGCGAAGTCGGTCGTCTTCTTCTCGATGCCTTCGCCCACGACGAACAAAACGAACTGCTGCACGCCGGCATTGCGCGACTTGAGCATCTGCTCGACGGTTTGCTTGTCGTCCTTGACAAAGGGTTGGGACAGAAGCGTAACCTCTTTCAGGAACTTCTGCACGGTGCCCTCGACCATTTTGGCGACGATCTCGGCGGGTTTGCCGGACTCGGCCGCCTTTTGCGTGGCGATCGAGCGCTCTTGCTCGATGTCGGCGGCGGGCACGCCGGCGGCATCCAGGGCGCGCGGACGCGTAGCGGCCACGTGCATCGCAACGTCTTTGCCGGTGGCGTCGTCGCCGGAATGCTCGACGAGCACGCCAATGCGGCCGCTGTGCACATAGCTGGACAACTGCTTGTCGGTTTGGATGCGGGAGAAGCGACGAATGGTGACGTTTTCGCCGATTTTGCCCACCAAAGCCGAGCGCGTGGCCTCGACGGTGCCCTCGCCCATCGCGGAAGCGGAGAGCGCCTCGACATCGGCCGGGGCTTCTTCGGCGATCTTGCGGGCCAGATCGGCGACGAAAGCGATGAATTCGTCGTTCTTGGCGACGAAGTCGGTTTCGCAGTTGACTTCGATGATGGCGCCGGTTTTGGCGTCGTCGGCGATGAAGACGCCCACCAGGCCTTCGGCTGTCACACGAGCGGCGGCCTTGCTGGCCTTGTTGCCCAGCTTGACGCGCAGCAGTTCTTCGGCGCGCGCCAGATCGCCATCGGCCTCGGTCAGGGCCTTTTTGCATTCCATCATGGGCGCGTCGGTTTTTTCGCGCAGTTGCTTGACCATCGCGGCGGTGATTTCGGCCATGTTCGCTCCTGGAATCGGTACGGGAATTAGCGGATGCGGTGGGGGCGGCAACCCAACGGGACCTGCCGCCCCCCCTTTATGCCTCGGCCCTGTGGCAGGCCGATGAAGCGCAGCGGGAGAGCCCCTGCGCTGACGGATCGGAGGCGCCGAAGGCTCAGGCCTCTTCGCGCACTTCGACGAATTCGTCGCCGCCGTCTTCGGCCACGGCCTCGACGACACCTTGCATGGCTTGCTCGCGGCCATCAAGGATGGCATCGGCGGCGCCGCGCAGGTACAGCGCGATCGCGCGGGCGGAGTCGTCGTTGCCCGGGATGACGTGGGCCACGCCGTCGGGCGAATGGTTGGTGTCGACCACGGCGACGACCGGGATGCCCAGCGAGCGGGCTTCGGCCACGGCGATCTTGTGGTAGCCGACGTCGATCATGAAGATGGCGTCGGGCAGGCCGTTGAGATCCTTGATGCCGCCGATCGACTTATTGAGCTTGTCGATCTCGCGCGTGAACAGCAGAGCTTCTTTTTTGCTCATGCGCTCGAGGCCACCTTCGGCGATGGTGGCTTCCATGTCTTTCAGGCGCTTGATGGACGTCTTGACGGTCTTGAAGTTGGTGAGCATGCCGCCGAGCCAGCGGCTGTCGACGTAAGGCATGCCGCAACGGGCGGCTTCTTCGGCCACGAGCTCGCGGGCGGCGCGCTTGGTGCCCACGAACAGGATGCTGCCGCCGCGCGCGGCGAGCTGGCGCATGAACTTCATCGCCTCGTCGTACATCACCACCGTTTTTTCGAGGTTGATGATGTGGATCTTGTTGCGATGGCCAAAGATGTAAGGGGCCATCTTGGGGTTCCAGAAGCGGGTTTGGTGGCCAAAGTGGACACCGGCTTCCAGCATTTCGCGCATGGAGACTGACGACATGAGTAAACTCCGAGGGTTGGGTCTGGTACCGTAGCGACACCACCGCAAAAACCCGAAGCCAGGCGCCCCGGCAACCGCGATTTTCGCGCGGTGCCGGCCGCAGCCCTGGATCGCTAACCCGTTAATCTTGAATTGCCTTGAATTGCCTGAAAGACCCTCCAAGTATTCCGAGTAACTTCTTAACGACCGGCCTCGAATTTCGGCGGCAGCACCCTGGGGGGTACGGCACGCGTTTTTCGAAAAGCCTATAATTCTATCATTTTTGGGAGCGCCCAGCCAGAGCATGGCCATCATCACTTCCACCGCCGACATCGAAGCCATGCGCGCCGCCTGCCAGGCGGCCGCGAGCATCCTCGACTTCATCGCCCCGCACGTCAAGCCGGGCGTTACCACCGGACACCTCGACCAGTTGTGCCACCAGCGCATGCGCGAGCTCGGCGTCACGTCCGCCACGGTGGGCTACGCGCCCCCGGGCTATCCGCCCTTTCCCGGCGCCGTCTGCACCTCGGTCAACCATGTCGTCTGCCACGGTATTCCGGGCGACAAAGTCCTCAAGTCGGGCGACGTGCTGAACATCGACGTCACGGTCATCAAGGATGGCTGGTTCGGCGACACCAGCCGGATGTTCGCGGTGGGCGAACCCTCCATCCTGGCGCGCCGGCTCTCCGACATCACCTACGAGTGCATGTGGCTGGGCATCGCCCAGGTAAAACCCGGCGCCACGCTGGGCGACGTGGGCGCGGTGATCCAGCGGCATGCCGAACAGCATGGTTTTTCGGTGGTGCGCGAATTCTGCGGCCATGGCATCGGGCGCAACTTCCACGAAGACCCGCAAGTGCTGCACTACGGCAAGCGCGGCACCGGCGTCAAGCTGGTCGAAGGCATGGTGTTCACCATCGAGCCCATGATCAACGCCGGCCGGCGCGACATCCGCCAGCTCAACGATGGCTGGACGGTGGTCACCCGCGACCGCAGCCTGTCGGCGCAATGGGAACATACCGTGCGCGTCACCGCCGACGGCTACGACGTCCTCACGACCAGTCCCGAGATGCCGGCGCCACCGGCCATCCTCGAGGCCGCCTGAGGCCCCGCCGTGTCCGCCCCCGCCGCCGCCGCTGCCTGCCACCACAGTGCCAGCATCATCGGCGAGCTGCGGGGCCGCTTCCGCCTGCAGCGTGAAGCGCTGCTCGCCACCTATCGCCACAATCTGCGTCCCGATGGCCTTCTGCAAGGTTTGCGACGCCTGGTCGATCAGATCATCCTCGAACTTCTCGCCGCGCATCCCCTGCCCCCGGGATGCGCCCTGGCCGCCGTGGGCGGTTACGGGCGCGGCGAGCTCTACCCCTACTCCGACGTCGACATCCTCGTCCTGCTGCCCGGCAACAGTCCGGCCGGCACCGAAGACGCCGTTTCGGCCCTGCTCACCGCGCTCTGGGACATCGGACTGGAGCCCGGGCACAGCGCCCGCACCATCGCCGAATGCCTGACCGAGGCCCAGGCCGACATCACCGTCGAGACCGCCCTGCTCGAAGCGCGCTTTCTGGCCGGCAGCCGGCCGCTGATGCGCGACTTCACGCAGCAGCTGCTGCGCCAGCTCGATCCGCGCACGTTCTTCCGCGCCAAGCTGCTCGAGATGCAGCGGCGTCACATCCGCTACGAAAATACGCCGTACGCCCTCGAGCCCAATTGCAAAGAATCGCCCGGCGGCTTGCGCGACCTCCAGGTCATCCTCTGGATGGCGCGCGCCGCGGGCTATGGCCGCACCTGGAAACAAGTGGCCGACGCCGGCTTGCTCAACGCCGATGAGGCCCGGCAATTGCGGCGTGCGGGGCAGGCTTTCAAGCGGCTGCGCATCGAGCTGCATCTGCATGCCCGGCGCCGCGAAGACCGGCTGCTGTTCGATTACCAGCCCACTCTGGCGCAAACCTACGGCTTTGAAGCCCGCGCGGGGCGGCGGCCCTCCGAGCTGCTGATGCAGCAGTACTACCGCGCCGCCAAACTCGTGACCCAGCTCAACGCCATCCTGGTGCAGAACATCGAGGAGCGGCTCTTCGAGCCGCCTCCCGCGGCGCCCAAGCCCATCGATGAAGACTTCGTCAACCGTCACGGGCTGCTCGACGTCACGCTGGACGATGCCTTCGAGCGCAAGCCAACACTGTTGCTGCGCGCTTTCCTGGCGATGCAGCAGCATCCCGAGCTGCACGGCATGTCGGTACGCGTGCTGCGCGGCATCTGGCAGGCCCGCACCCGGATCGACGCCCAGTTTCGCGCCAACCCGGTGCACCGCCGGCTTTTCATCACCATTCTGCAGCAACCTCGCGGCATCGTGCACGAACTGCGCCGCATGAACGACCTGAGCATCCTGCCGCGCTACCTGCCCGCCTTCCGCCGCATCGTCGGCCAGATGCAGCACGACCTGTTCCATGTGTATACGGTCGATCAGCACATACTGATGGTGGTGCGCAATCTGCGCCGCTTCACCATGGCCGAGCACGCGCACGAGTACCCCCTGTGCAGCGATCTCATCGCCAACTTTGATCGCCATTGGCTGTTGTACGTGGCCGCCCTGTTCCACGACATCGCCAAGGGTCGCGGCGGCGACCACTCCACGCTGGGTGCCCAGGAAGTTCGCCGCTTTGCCCGCCAGCACGGCTTGGAGCGCGAGGATTCCGATCTGCTCGAGTTCCTCGTCCGCGAACACCTGCTGCTCTCCACCGTGGCCCAGAAGCAGGATCTCTCCGACCCCCAGGTCATCCACGCTTTCGCCCGGCGCATGGGCAATGAACGCTACCTCACCGCGCTCTATCTGCTCACAGTGGCCGACATCCGCGGCACCAGTCCCAAAGTGTGGAACGGCTGGAAGGGCAAGTTGCTCGAGGATCTCTTCCGCCAGACCCTCGCGGTGCTGGGCGGGCAGGCGGCCAGCGCCACCGCGGTGCTCAACCAGCGCAAGGAAGAAGCCATTCATCTGCTGCGCCTGGCCGGCCTGCGCGACGACGCCCGCGAAGCCCTCTGGCGGCAGCTCGACGTCGCCTACTTCCTGCGGCACGAAGCCAACGATATCGCCTGGCACACCCGCCACCTGTATCGCCGTGTCAACGCCACCGAACCGGTGGTGCGCGCCCGCCTCACCGAAAGCCCCGACAGTCTGCAGTTCGTCATTTACGCCCCCCAGCGGCCGGATCTGTTCGTCAGGCTCTGTGCCTGGTTCGACAGCCAGCGGCTGAGCATCCAGGATGCGCGCGTGCATACCACCCGGCACGGCTGGGCGCTGGACAACTTCATCGTTCTCGCTCCCGGCCCCACCGAAGAGCCGCGCGCGCGGCTGGCGGTTCTCGAACACAACCTTGCCACGGCCCTCGCCGAGGCGCCGGCGCTACCGGCCCACACCAGCTACGGCCGGGCGTCGCGCCGCTCCCGCACCTTTCCCATCACGCCATCGATCAAGCTGCATCCCGACGAACGCGGCCAGGCCTGGGTGCTCGACGTGGTGGCCGCCGATCGTCCGGGCCTTCTTTACGCGCTGGCGCGAGTGTTCGCCACGCACAGCGTGGTTCTGCACACCGCCAAGATCATCACCCTGGGCGAACGCGTGGAAGACACCTTCGTCATCAGCGGCCCACCCCTGGACGGCGGCCGCCAGCAACTGCGTTTCGAAGAAGATCTGCTCGACGCGCTGCGCGGCTAGCCCGCCAGGCGCAAGCCCCCCGAAACCGGCTCATCCACCTCGAAGCCTGGCTTTGGGCGGCTGATCATTCCGACGTAGCGGCCACGCCCTGTTCGCGCAGCCGGCCGAACTCCGCCTGCGTGATACCGAGCAGTTCAGCCAACACCTCTTCCGTATGTTGGCCCAAACGGGGAGCCGGCCTTGCGGGCAGTCGCTGCACAGCGCCGAAGTCGAGCGGCAGCCCGGCCGCCAGCATCGGGCCGACGCCGGTCTGTTCGACCGTGGTGAACAACGGATTCGCGGTCGAGCATTCGATGCTGTCGGCCAGTTCGGCCACGGTTTGGTACCGGCTCCAGCACACGCCATGATGATCGAAGGCTTCGGCAACCTCGTGCAGCGGTCGTGCGGCGATCCAGGCCGCCACCGGCTCGGCGATCTCCGCCCGGGCCCGGAAACGATCGCCTTCGAGCGATAGATCCAGGCCGAGGCGGGCTTCCAGCGCCGTCATGGCGGATTCCAGCTCCATGGCGGCGCACAGCGACTGCCATTGCTTGCGGGTCAATCCCACCACCATCACCCGCCGGCCATCCCGGGTGGCAAAGTCTCGTCCGAATGCACCGAACAATTCGTTGCCGTGCTGCTGCCTGGGCCGGCCCTGCCTGGCTTCGGCGATGAATCCCAGATGCTGCATGGTGGCCAGGGCAACGTCTTCCAGGGCGAGCTTCACGTGCTGCCCCTGGCCGGTGCGGCGCCGGTGCCGCTCGGCCGCCAGTAGGCCCGTCGCCACCATATGCCCGGTGATCAGATCCCAGGCGGGCAGCACATGATTGACGGGCTCGGCGCCGCCCTGCGGCCCGGTGACGTAGGGCAGCCCCAGGCGGGCATTGACGGTGTAATCGACCGCCGAACCTCCATGCCGGTCGCCTTGCAGGGTGAGCTGGATCAGGTCGGCCCTTGCTGCCTGCAAACGCTCGTAGTCCAGCCATCCTCGCGGTGGAAAGTTGGTGAGCAGGATGCCGCTATCGTCGCCGGGCGCGCAGATGATGGCCTGCGCCAGCTCGCGCCCCCGGGGCGAAGCCAGATCGAGCGCCACCGATCGTTTGTGCTTGTTGAGGCCGCACCAGAACAGGCTGGTTCCGCTTTCGGCGACCGGCCAGCGCCGCCAATCCAGGCCGCCCTGCAGCGCGTCGATGCGGATCACGTCGGCGCCCATCTGCGCCAGGCTCATGCCACCCAGCGGCGCGGCGACGAAGGCCGCGACCTCGACGATGCGCATGCCCGCCAGAATCCCTTCGGTGCGCTGCGGGCCCTGGGCCGCAGGGGCTCGGCCCAGCGCCGAATCCGTTGCGGAGTGGCCTCGTTCCGCTGGTTTCCGGACTCCGGGAGCTGCGTTCGAGCGTGCCGTCATATCAAGCTTCCTCGCCTATTCGGCTCAAGGCGCGCTCCATCAGGCCACGGGACACGACCTTGAGCGCCAGGGTTTCTTCGGCGCCCTCGAAAATGGAGAGCACGCGGGCATCGACGAAATAACGACTGACGGCAGACTCTTCGGCATAACCCATGCCGCCGTGCAACTGCAAGGCTTCGCGAGTCAGCATCTCGGCGGACCGGCAGGCCAGCAGCTTGACCAGGCTGGCTTCCATTTGCCCTTGGCCGCCATCGACGACGCCGGCCATGGTGTAGGTCAGGTAGCGGCAGGCGGCCAGGCGCGCGCCCATCCGGGCCAGCTTGGCTTGCGTGAGGGCGAAGCCGGCCAGCGGCGCGCCAAAAACCCGTCTGTCCTGAACATAGCGAACCGCCGCCCGCAAGGCGGCGCGCATCACCCCGCAAGCCCGCGCCGAGGTCTGTATGCGTCCGCCCACCATGCCCGCGAGTGTGTAATAAAACCCCCGGCCCAGGCCTTCCTGGCCGCCGAGCACGGCGTCGTGCGGCACGACGTAATCCTGGAACGACAGGTCGAAACTGTGCATGCCCCGATAGCCTATGGTCGGGATGGCCCGCCCGCTGAGCTTGCCGCCTCCCGCCTGCACGATCTCGAACTCGCGGGTGTCGAACGATGGTTTCTCGGCCAGGATCACCGACAGGCCGCGATGCGCCAATGCGGGATCGGTGGCGGTACGGGCCACGATCATGAGAACGCCGGCCTTGCCGGCAAACGTACACCAGGTCTTGGCGCCGTTCAGCAGCCAGCCATCGGCCACCGGGCTCGCCTTCAGGCCGCAGGCGGCGAGATCCGAACCGCAGTCGGGTTCGGTCATGGCAATCGCGCACAGGGTTTCGCCGGTGGCCAACCGGGGCAGCCAGTGGGCTTTCTGGGCCGGCGTGCCGCCGGCCAGCAGCGCGCGGGTCAGGATCTCGGGCCGGGTGATCAGGCTGCCGGCGGCAGCCAGCGACGCTTCTGACAAGGCCTCGGTAACCACCACCATCAACAACGTGTCGTCGTGATCGTCGGGGGCACTGCCGCCATACTGTTCGGGGATCGCCAACCCGAACACGCCCATCTCCCGCATCGGTTGCAACAGCGATTCCGGCACGGTGAGATCCTGGCGGTGAATGGCCTCGGCCAACGGCGCCACCTGCGCCTCGGCAAAACGCCGGAAGGCGGCCTGGGCCATGGCGTGTTGCTCGTCAAGCTCGGCCTCGCCCACCAGGCCCTGGGCATCGATCACACCCTGGCCGGTGGCCTGCAGGAATGCGGCGCTCCCCGCACCCCGCCGCAACTCAAGCCAGGGGGGCGCCGTCCGTAGCGCATGCAGCCGAGCCAGATCCAGCCCGGTCTCCACGTACAGGGTTTCGAGGCGATCGAGAATATTCCCCACGGCCTCCACGGTAAACGTGAGCGCCAGACGGGCTTCGAGCGGATCTTTACCCTGCTTGCAGGCGGCCACCGCCGTTTCCGCCGCCAGCAGTTCCGCACCGGCCCATGCCAGCTCGAAGGCCGCCACTTGCTGTTCATCGAGGCGATCCGGCTGCAGCCGCCCCGCCGGCGCGCAGGCATGGGCCAAAACCCGTACCGCCTCATCGAAGGCGCTCCTCAGGCTGGCCAGGACTTCGATGACCGCAAGCGGCAACGGCTCGGTTTGTTCGCTCATCATGATGTCACACCGCGGGGTTCAGCAGGGCCAGCACCTTGTTTGCCGCCTCGCGGCCAGTGTAGGCGCAAGCCTGGGTCCCGCCATCGCCATAGTCTTTGACGGCATCGCCCACATGCCAGAAATTGGCCAACGGCGTATCCTGGGGCATGTCGAAACCAGCGCACGAGCGCTGGGCCGGCCACTGATCCCGCATGACCCGGATCGATAGCATCTTGGCATCCTTGAAAGCCGGGAACATATCACGCAAATCGGCCAGGGATGCCTCGATCTCGGCGCTTTCGTCGAACTCGCCCAAAGCGGGGCGCGGCACCGCATACGCCACGTACTGGTACCAGCCTGGCGGCGCGAGCTCGGGGCAAGTGGCGGTGAGCTCACCCATATTGCAAAGGCGGCGGGTTTGCCCGAAGGTGACCAGGCCGGGCACGTCCAGCAATCGCGACTGCGTGGCAAAGTTGATCACGATATTGGCCGCCGGCTTGAGGCTGCTGCGCGACTGTTCGAGATAGTCGGTGCCAAACGCCTCGGCGCCCGGCAGACCGGCCACCGCGGCGGGTCCGATGTTGCTGATCACGGCCTTGGTATGGATGCGATGGGTCTGGCCGGCACGCTCGATGTCCAGGCTCACGACCCGGCCATCTTGTGTTTGCAGCGCCTTGGCCGGCGCGTTCAGCCAGATCTCGCCGCCGTGGGCACGGATGCCGTCGCCCAGATCGTTCCAGAGGCCGATCGTCCCGCGTGGGCAAAAGCCGAAGCGCTTGAACGCCCCCTTGATGGTGAAGTACGTCAGGAAAGCGCGTGCCGGCAGTTCGTCGCTATTGGCGGCGAAGATCGCGGCGCACAGATTGCGGAAAATGACATGGACGGTTTCGTTGCGCGTGTACTGCTCCAACCATTGCTGGGTGGTCAGCTTGGCTTCGGGCAGATCCCCCGCCCTGGCATCGGCAAATTTTGCGCCGATCTTGGCGGCCTGCTTGGTAAATGTGCCGAGCAGCATGCCCCAGCCGCCCTTGGCGACGTTGATTACCTTGCCGTCGATATAAAACACCGTGGCCGGGTTCGGCTCGCGGATATCCAGCGGCACCCCCAGGAGATCGAAGGTTTCCTCGAACACGCCGCCACGCTCGATGGCGATTGCACCGACATTCACGACATGCCCGTCGATGGTTTCACTCGACGCGCGGCCTCCCAGGCGGTCGAGACGTTCGGTGAGGAGGACTTTCCGGCCCGCCGCCACCAGGCGCGCGGCGGCCGACATGCCGCCGGCTCCCGCGCCGATCACCACGGCGTCGTAATCGGCGTGTGCAGAGGTATCGTTCATAATGTCTCCTGGATGTTCTGGTAGTTTTTCAAGTCCGGGCCGGGCGGCCCGGGAGGAAAACCGGCTGGCGCTTTTCGCGGAATGCCTGGTAGCCTTCGCGGAAGTCCGGGCCGCACAAGCAGGCCGCCTGATCGTCTTCTTCGCGGTCGAACTCTTCGGCCAGGGTGGCGGAGGGATGGTTGAGCCGCTGCTTCATCTGGCCGTAGGCCAAGGCGGGCAAAGCCGCCAGGACCTCCGCCCTTTCGATCGCGGTCGTCATCACCGCATCGTCGTCGCACACCTGATCCGCCAGCCCCAACTGCTCGGCTTCCGCCGCCAGCACTGGCCCGTCGCGGGTCAGCAGGCGGCGGGCGGCGGGTAGGCCCACCCGCCTGGGCAGGCTGAGCAATTGTCCCCAATCCGGCGCCAACCCCAGACGCAGAAAAGGAAACAGGACCCTGGCGCCACGGCCCATGATGATTTCGTCGCCCAACAAGGCCAGGCCGACGGCCGCGCCGGTGCTCGCGCTCTCGAAGGCGCTGACCACCGGCACCCTGAGTTGCGCCACAAGGCGACATAGCTCATGAGCGTGCCGCATGCGCGTGCGTGCGCCGGCCGGATCCAGCCCCACCATGCTGGGAATATCGCCACCGGCCGAGAAAATGCCGCCCACGCCGCCCAGCACGAGAGCCCGGAAGCCTGAATCGCCCTGCAATTGCGTCAGGTAATCGATCAAGCCCTGGCGCACGGCGTAGTCGATGGCATTACGCTTATCGGGCCGGTTGATCCGCAGCCGCGCCACATACGGCGCGGGCCAATCGAGCAGCACCACGGCCCCGGCCATATTCACGGGACGGCCCTCCAGCCGCTTCGCGGCCGCCTCCCCGAGGGAGGATTCGTGCTTGGGGCGGCCCGGCGCGGCGGATGAACGGCCCTCCAGCCGCTTCGCGGCCGCCTCCCCGAGGGAGGATTCGTGCTTGGGGCGGCCCGGCGCAGCGGATGAACGGCCCTCCAGCCGCTTCGCGGCAGCCTCCCCGAGGGAGGGTTCGCGCTTGGGGCGGCCCGGCGCGCTCACGCCCCCTCCAGGCCGACGATGGAGATCGAGCAGACGTTCTGCGAGGGTTGGCCGCCCAGGTTGTGGATCAGTCCGGTTGTGGGGTTGGGCAATTGCCGGGTGTCGGCGCGCCCCTGAAGCTGCAGGTACATTTCATACAGCATGCGGATGCCGCTGGCGCCCACGGGATGGCCAAAGCACTTGAGGCCGCCGTCGATCTGGCAGGGAATGCGCCCATCGGCGTCGAATGCGCCGTCGAGTACATCCTTGACCGCCCCGCCCTCGTCCGACAGCCCGAGGTCCTCCATGGTGATCAGCTCGGTGATCGAGAAGCAATCGTGGACTTCGGTCATGCTGATGCCCGACCGCGGATCTGGAATCCCCGCTTCGGCGTAGGCCCGCCGGGCGGCGATCCGGGCGCTGTGCACATAGCTGCCGTCCCACTCGCTGGAATGCAGCTCCCAGCCATTGGAAGTGACCACCTGCAGCGCCTTGAAAGTGACCAAGTCTTGCTTGCCCAGGCCACGGGCGATGTCGGGCGTGGTGACGATCACCGCCGCCGCGCCATCGGAGACGCCGCAGCAATCGAACAGCCCCAGAGGCGCGGCCACGATGGGCGCCGCCAGGCATTGCTCCTCGGTGATCGCCTTGCGCAGGTGCGCCTTGGGATTCTTGACCGCATTGGCATGGCTTTTGATGGACACATGCGCCATGGCCCGCTTCAACAACGCCGGCTCAATGCCGTGCCTGGCCTGGTAGGCGCTGGCCAGCTGGGCGAAGTTGGCCGGCGCCACGGCATTGGGATACCACTGCGGAATGTAGGTACCGACCGTGGCCATGGGCAGGCCGCCATAGCCCGTATCCTTGAGTTTCTCGACCCCCACCGCCAGCGCGATATCGCAGGCGCCGGCGGCCACGGCGTACACAGCCGCCCGGATCGCCTCGGAGCCCCCGGCGCAGAAGTTCTCGACCCGAGTCACGCCGATATTGGGCAGGCGCAAGGCAATGCCCAGGGGCGTGCCCCCCCGGCCCGTGCCCACGTCGTCCATGTGGGTGGAGAACCAGGCAGCGCCAAGCTGCTCGGGGCCGATGCCGGCGTCGGCCATGGCCTCGTTGTAGGCTTCGACCATCAGATCTTCGGGGCTGCAATCCCAACGCTCGCCGAACTTGCTGCAGCCCATGCCGAGGATGGCGACTTTATCTTTGATGCCTTGTGCCATGATGGTGGCCTCCTTATGCCTGGCCGTCGCGCGCGGGGGTGGCTTTCCAGAAGTAGCGCCTGAACCCGCGCAGATCGTCGATGTCTTTGATGCGGAAGACCATGTCCATGGCCTGGCCGGTGGCCACTTCGCCCACGTCGAGGTCGGTGAAGTCCATCAGAATGCGGCCGCCGCCTTCGAAATCGATCTGGCCATAATGGTGAGGGGGCGATGGATGCCACGACAGATACTCGGCGGACCAGCTGAGGATCTGCGCCGGGCGATCCGCCAATTTGTACGGCCTTTGGGTATCCTGGCGAGGCGGATTGTCGTAGCTCAGGCGCGATGGCGGAAAATGCACGCTGCCCGTCACCTCGCAACGGCCCGCCACCAGGCCCTGCAAGGCCGTGCGGTGCCGCCAAGCGGTGGATAGCGCGGTTTTTTTGTCCTGTTCGCCGCGCATGCCGCGCTCGAGCGCCAGCTGGCCCTTGAACGACAGGAATCGCGTATAGCTGTGATCTTCGGCGCCCCGCGCGATCCAGCGGCTCACGCCGCGCTGCGGCCGGAAGTCGCGAATGGCCTCGGTGACCCGCAGCACGATCGCTTGCGCCCCGCTGCCGAACTGGGCCAGCAGGATGATCTGCCCCGGCGTGGCGCGTTCGAGCACGTGCGCGAGCACCAGCAGGCCGTGGGCGCCGCCGGTGTCGCCCACCGCGGCCAGTAGATTGTCCGCCACGGCTTCGGGGGCAATGCCACAATGCCTGGCCAGGCTGGCCCCCATCTGCCTGAAGCTTGTGGGAAAGATAAAGTGATCCACCTGCCCGGCCGCGACGCCGGCGCGGTTGAGCGCGGCGGCGATGGCCGGCGGCACCAGCTTGGCGATGCCTTCGTCGCGTACCCAGCGCTCTTCCCAGTGGTAATCGACATCCTCGCCCACGGCGCGAAAGTGATCGACGAAGTCGGCCGTGACCACGCCACTGCCCAGATATTCGGCCAACACGCCTTCCGTTCCCACCAGCATGGCGGCAGCGCCATCGGCATACTGGAGTTCTTGCGCGCTGCCCGGCCGGGTGCGCCGGCTTTCGGCCGCGGCCACCAAAACTTCGCCTTCGTCCATCTGCGCCATGGCGGCGGCCTGGCTCAGGGCTGCCAGGGCACAACGCGGGGTACCGCCGAGGTCGCAGGCCTGGATATTCTCATCCAGGGTGAGCGCCCCCGCCACCACGGCGGCATTCAGGCGTTCGGCAAACGGCAAGGTGCTGGAGGCCAGCAGCACCCCCCGCACGCGGCTGCGATCGTCGTCCGGCCCCAGGCAGTCGCGGCCGGCCGCCACCGCCATCGTGATGCTGTCTTCATCCCAGTTGCCGAAGGCGAGGGTTCCCTTGCGGCTGGCGAACTGGGGCGCATACCAGGCGTTGGCCTGGCCAATGGCTTGCAACGACAGGCGCAAACGAGGCACATAGCCACCATACGCGGTGATTCCGATCATGATGAGGTTTCTCCTTTGGTCTTCCGTCGCAAGTGGCCGGCCAGAAAACGCCCGCCCTCCTCGATGGCTTGTACGGCCTCGGCCAGTTCGGCGGGAAACTGCTGGAACACGTGAATCATCCCCGGCCATACCTGGAGGCGGGCGGCGCCTCCCGCCTGCTGCACGCGGCGGACGAAGTCCTCCGAATCGCTGAGCACGGTTTCGCGATCGCCCACCTGGAGCAGCAAGGGCGGTAATCGAGCCAGCCTGGCAGGTGCCGCGTACAGCGGCGAAGCCCGGGGCTCGCGGGGATCGGTACCGGAGCCGAGAAAACCCCTGGCCATGGCCTGGATCATCGCCCGCTGGTGAATCGGGTCGGCCTCGGCACGGGTGTCGTAGCTGGCGCCGGTGGCGGCGAGATCGGTCCAGGCCGACATCAGGAAGGCCGCGGCGGGCGCGGGCACGCCCCGCTCCTGCTCCGCCAGCAAGGCGCTCAGCGCCAGGCCGCCGCCGGCGGAATCACCGGCCAGGGCCAGATTGGCTCCTTCGAACCCCTGGTGCCGCAACCAGCGCAGCGCGGCATCGGCATCCTCCTGCGGCGCCGGATAGCGATGCTCGGGCGCCAACCGGTATTCCACCCCCAGCACCTGCACACCCGCCGCCGCGGACAGCCTGGCCATCAACTCGTGATGCGAGCGCAGCGAGCCCACCCGGAATCCACCGCCGTGGAAATAGACGATGGCCTGGTCGAGCCGGACGCCCCGCGCCCGCACCCAGGCGCAGGGCACGGTATCAGCCTGCACGGGCGTGACCGTGGCCTCGGTCTGAGCGGCGAATAAGTCGTCCCAATCCTGGCGCATTTGCACCACCGTCGTCTGGCGGTTCCAACGGCCATAAACGGCCCGGATACGGGCGATGACGGACTCGACGCCCGCGTTCACTGGACTGCCCTCCGGTCGCTGCGCGACTTCTCCTCTCATGCCCCACATCCCATTCCGCCCGAGACGCCGAGCACTTCGCCGGTGACGTAGGCCGCCGCTTCCGACGCCAGGAACACCACGGCCGCGGCCACCTCGGCCGGGGTGCCCAGGCGCCGGGCCAGGGTGGCGCCGACCATGGCCCGCATGAGCTTCTCGCCGCCGGCCTCGACCGCCTGGCGCAGCATGGGGGTGTCGATCGGCCCCGGCGCCACGACGTTGGCGGTAATGTTCTTGTGGCCATTCTCGCGCGCGATCGAGCGCGTGAATGCAATGACGCCTCCCTTGGCGGCAGCGTACACCGCGCCGCCGCGCGAGCCCAAGCGGCCGGCCTCGGACGCCACGTGGATGATGCGGCCATAGCCCGCCGCCTGCATGGCGGGCAGCACCGCATGGGTGGTGTTGAGGGCGGACCCCAGATTGATGCGGAGCAGATCGCTCCACTGCGCGGGCGTGGTGTGGGTGAAGAAGGCGTGCTGGTCGGCACCGACACAGTTGACCAGGACATCGAAGGGGCCGTGCCGCGCCACGATATCGTGCATGCGATCGAAATCGCCGGCATCCGCCTGCACGCCCACCATGCCGAGACCGCCGGCGATCCGCCGCGCGCCATCGCCGTCGAGATCGGCGCACAGCACCTCCTGGCCCGCGCCGACCAGGCCTGCGGCAACCGCGGCGCCGATCCCGCTGGCCGAGCCGACCACGAGCGCACGGCGGGCCCGCTTGTTCGCATCGCTCATTAGCGCCCCGTGAAGCTCGGTGTGCGTTTTTCGATCACGGCGGCCAGCCCCTCCCGGGCATCGGCCATGCCAGAGAGGATGGCCTGGGCGTGGTTTTCGTCGGGCATGGCGGCCTCGGCGTCGCGGCCCAGGCCGGACCAGAGCAGGCGCTTGGTATTGGCCAGCGCGGCCGGCGCCCCCGCCGCCAGTTGGCGCGCCAGTTTCCAGGCCTCCGGCAAGAGCTCGGCATCGGGCACCACCCGCGTGATCAACCCTATGTCCCGGGCCTCAGGGGCGCGGATCACCGGGTTGAGCATGAGGATCTCCATGGCCCGCCGGAAACCCACCAGCTGCGTGAGCGTGACCGACACGCCGGCATCGGGAACCATCGCCACCCGGGTGGCGCCGGCCAGAAAGGCGCTGGATTCGGCCGCGATGACGAAATCGCTGGAGCACACCAAGCCCATGCCGCCACCGCCGGCGGCAAAGCCCTGCACGGCGGTGACCACCGGAGGGTTGAGCCGGATCAGCCCCGCCGCCGCCGCCTGCAACAATGTCGTGGCCACCCGGATGTAATCGGGCAGTTGCTCGCCCTTGGCCAGGAAGGTATGAACGTCGCCGCCGGCGCAGAAGTTCTTGCCCTCGCCGGTGAGCAGCACGGCGCGCACCCGGCCATCGCCGTGGATACGCAGAATGGCCTGGTGCAGGGCCTCGAGCAGCTCAAGGTCGAGGCCGTTGGCGGCATCGGGACGGTTGAGATGCAGATTGGCCACCCCATCGTCGTTCAGGGTGAGCAGAACGGGGCCGTGGTCGATCAGGGGAATCGCACCGGCGGACGTAGCGGTAGAAGTGAAGAACTCCGGCCTCCCGGCCGGAGCTTCTCCGCCACCAGTCGGGGGAGCCTTCGGCTCCAGAGAATGACTGCCTCGCTTGACCCCGTCCTGAAGGACGGGGCTTGCGCTTGGGCGCGTGGTCATGGGGCGCTCCCTTAGATGAGGAAGGACATCGAGTACAAAGCCTCGGCGTTGTTCACGAGCATGACCTTTTTATAGGCCATGCGCAGATCGCCGTCGTGGCGGCGCAAGGTGTAGTCGGTGCGGGCCGCCCACAGGACATCGCCCCGGAGCTTGGTTTCGAAGACCATCACATTGCAGGCCGCCCGGATCTCGTGGCCATCGTCGGCCAGAACCTCGATGTTGGAGACCAGGCGGCGCAGGCGCGATTGCGGCGTCTGGCTGAAGCGCTTGCCGGTATGGAATTGCTGGACGCGCAAACGGATGCGTGAGCGATTGTCGTAAATGATGGACATGACCTTTTCGGGGTCGGTATCGTCGCCGTTGGCGGGCACCCAGTACACCCCGTCTTCGGTCCAGAGGGCTTCCCAGGCGTCGTATTCGTGTTCGTCTTGCAGCCGGGCTTCGCGATACAGGAACTGCGTCACGTCTTCCAGCGTATCGCGTTGTTCGGGGGTCATGGCCATTACGCGGCCTCCATCAGGGAACGATAATGGCGCCAGATGCCGCGGGTGGGGGTCTCGTCGGTGGCGTCGCCCACCCGGAAGCCATCGGCGTCGCGCCGCTCGCGGTGCTTGCCACGCCCCAGGAACAGCCACTCGGGATTGCGCATCCGCACGCCCATCTGGGTGCGCTCGTACATCTCGGCATCGTCGGCCAGCAAGAAGCCGGCCGGCCCCACCGAGCCCATGGTTTGTTGCCGCAGACGGCGGTTGAGATCGGGCGTGCCCTTGAACTGCAAGGCCGTGACGTGCTGCACGGTTTCGTCCACCGCCAGGGGCTGGATCACGAAAATCTGGATCTCGGCGATGAACAGATTGGGATAGATCATGATGTGCGGCGTGCCGTCGATCATGATCGAACGCGCTCGCTCGTTGCCATAGGCCTGGCGCATGCGAGCAGCATAGTCGGGCAGGCGGTCTTCGCTGGTGCCGAACCAGGATAGCGGGATATCGCGCTTGCGGAACTCGGGACGAAGATCGATCTCGGTATGGCCGTTGCCAAAATCACGAGACACCGCCTCGGACTCGGCGCTATAGAGCTCGCCGATGCGGCTTTGCGTGACCTCGAAAACCGAGGCATGCACGAAGGACGGGTGATAGCCGTCGGTCTCGTTCTCGACCAGGAACTTCCAGTTCGATTTGACCTTGTGCTTGAGGAAGCCCGCGGTGAGCTGGACCTCGCCTTCGGGCGAGGTGTCGCAGAGATCGTCGATGGCCTTGGCGGCGGCGCCCAGGTGTTCTTGCAGCGAAGGCCCTTCGGCGGCCAGGGAGCCGAAGACGAAGCCGCGATAGCTGGCGACCCGCGCCACCTTGCCCAGGCCATACCGGCCGCGATCCACCCCCTCGTAGCCCGACGGGAAAGGCCAGCCGCGAAGCGCGCCGTCGTTGGAGAATGTCCAGCCATGATAAGGACAGGTGAACGAACGCGCATTGCCATGATCGGCGACGACGACCCGGTTGCCGCGATGCGGGCAGCGATTGTGCAGCAACCGGACATTGCCCTCGCGATCGCGGGCCATGATGATGGGCTCGGGCCCGATGGATTTCATCACGTAATCGTTGGGCTCGGGAATTTCGCTTTCGTGTCCGACATAGACCCAGGTGCGGAACCAGATTTTCTCGAGCTCGAGCTGGAAGATGCGGGAATCGGTATACAGCGAGCCATGGACGTAATCATCCTGCACGAGGTGATCCCAGCGAGGCGCGGCATCCTGCGCGCCAGCGCCACCCGCATTGTGGTTGGGGTTTTCCAAGGGTTGTCTCCTGTGGCCTGAAAAAGTGGTTGTCCCTGCCTTTTGTTGATGAAATAATAGTCCGACGTGACGGACTATGTCAACAGACGATCAACCCTCTGGAAGCCGGAAAAAAAGCCATGCCCATCGTTGTTTTTACCGACCCTCAAGGGCAGCAGCATCAGGTCGATGTGCCCGAAGGCCGCAACCTGATGCAGGCCGCGGTCGATCATCTCGTACCGGGCATCCTGGGCGACTGTGGCGGGGTGTGCAGTTGCGCCACTTGCCATGGCTATGTCGCGGCCGACTATCTCGACAAACTACCGCCCCGCACCGAAACCGAGGTTTATATGCTCGAAGGCGTACCCGAGCTGCGCGACAACAGCCGCCTCTGCTGCCAGATCCGCATGCGGCCGGAGCTCGATGGCATCCGCATCCAGCTCCCCGACGAACAAATCTAGGCGCGCCGCGCCAACCTCCGGTCGGCCGGGTTCAGGCCGGCCAGAAGCCGGGCTCGCGCCGTTCACTGAAGGCGCGCACGCCTTCGGCAAAAGCATCGGTTTGCACCAGGAGCATCTGCCGCGAGCGTTCGAGCGCCAATTGGGCCTTCAGATCGTTGGTTTCGGCGGCGGCAAAAATGGCTCGCGCCTCCCGGATGGCCTGTGGCGGCATGGCCGCCAGCCGGCGGGCCAGCGCCAAGGCCTCGGCCGCCAGGCCCTGGTCTTCCGCGCACGACCAGATCAAGCCCCACTCGCGGGCCTGGGCCGCCGAAAGCCTGTCTCCGGTCAGGGCCAGCCCCATCGCCCGCGCCCGGCCCAGGGCCCGGGGCAACAGCCAGCTCAGACCCATGTCGGGCACCGCTCCCAACGCCGGGAAGAACGGCAGATAAAAGTATGCCGACCGGGCGGCGATGACCAGATCGCCCGCGAGGGCGAGGCCCGCTCCGCCGCCCGCCGCCACCCCGTTGACCGCGCAAACCACCGGGATGGGCAGGGCCTTGAGATCGAGGATGACTTGATTCATGCGCGCCATGAGTTCGCCGACGTAAGGTCCCAGCACCGCGCGCTGTCCGGGGTCGTCGATCCTGTTGCGATATTCGGCCAGGTCGGCGCCAACCGAAAAGCCGCGTCCGCGCGCGGTCAGGATGACGGCACGCGCGGCAGCCTCGTGCCGGATCTGCGCCACGGCCTGCTCCATGCCCGCCACGCAGGCATCGCCCAGCGGGTTCATCCCGCCCTCGTCGGCAAGGGTGATGGTGGCAATATGGTCGTGCACTGCCCAAATGACGGAGGGTGTCGTCATGCTTCGATCTCCCGAAAGGCCGCGCCCGAGCGCAGCAGTTCGTCGATATCCGCCGGCGAGTAACCGGCTTCGCGCAACAAGGCGTCGGTGTGCTGTCCGGCCCGCGGCGCGCCGGCGGGCAATTGGGCGGGCGTGCGATCGAACCGAGGCGCCGGCGCGGGCTGGACCACGCCGGCGGATCGGATAAAAGTACCCCGTGCCACGTTATGCGGATGCTCCGGTGCTTCACTCATGGCAAGCACGGGAGCGAAACAAGCGCCGGAGCCCTCCAGCAACTCGCACCATTGGTCGCGCGTGCGCGTGCGAAACAGGCTCGCCAGTTTTTCCCGCAGCTCGGGCCAGGCCGCCCTCTCCCACTGCCGTTCGAAGTCGGGATCTTCGATCGCGCACAGTTCGAGCAGTTCGCGGTAGAACTGCGGCTCGATGGCGCCCAGGGCAACGTGCTTGCCGTCCCGGCATTCGTAGGTGCCATAGAAGTGTGCGGCGCCATCCAGGAAGTTGCTCTCGCGCCGGTCTTGCCACCAGCCTTTGGCCAGGAGGCTGTACTGGGTGGCCATGAGCAGCGAGGCGCCGTCGATCATGGCGGCGTCCACCACCTGCCCCCGGCCGCTGACGGTGGCGTTGGCCTGCGCCGCCAGCACGCCGAAGGCCAGCAGCATGCCGCCGCCGCCATAATCGCCCACCAGGTTGAGGGGCGGCAGAGGCCGCGCTGCGGTGCCGGTGGCATGCAGCGCCCCCGTGAGGGCGATGTAGTTGATGTCGTGCCCCGCCACTTGCGCCAGCGGCCCCTCCTGGCCCCAGCCGGTCATGCGGCCATACACCAGCCTGGGATTGCGCGCCTGGCAGGCCTCGGGCCCCAGCCCGAGTTTCTCGGTCACGCCCGGGCGATAGCCTTCGATCAGGATGTCGGCACGCTCGACCCAGCGCAACACGGCTTTCACGGCTCGCGGGTCTTTGATGTTCAGGGCCAGCGATTGGCGGCCGCGGTCAACGATGCCATCGTTGCGCATGATGTCTTCGAGGCCGCCTCGGCTGGGCGTGGGTGCGCGATCGATACGGATGATGCGCGCACCCATATCGGCCAGCAGCATGCAGGCGAACGGCGCGGGGCCGATGCCGGCCAGTTCGATGACGGTGAGGTGCGAAAGCGGACCTGGCATACTGGAACTCGATCCCGAAAATGAACGATGGCGGCGACAGCGGCCCGGCGAGCCCTAAAAACAAGCCCTTAAAGATCGTCGACTTCGATCCGCGCCTGGCGCTCGTTCCAGAGCGTCGCGGGGTAATAGCCCGCCCAGTCGCTGGCGATGCGCAGGAACGGCACATCGGACCAGATGCCGTGATCTTTCAGATAATCCATATACTCGGAGCCATCCGAAGCGTATTGCTGCAGGATCGCGTCGTGCTCGCCATCGAAATCCGTGGGCGGAACCCGCATCAGATCGCAGAGCTCCCGATTGAAGGCGGGCGCCGCCTTGACCCAGCGGCCATCGATGTACAAAGCGGCCCAGCCATGGTGCATGAACACCTCGCGGCCGCCCATGATCTGCTGCATTTTGGGCGTGGAAAAATGATTCACCACGTCGGACAAGCCCAGGGCCGCCGGCACGCCCAGCAAGCGGGCGCCGGCCACCAGCAACGAAGCCTTGGGAATGCAAAAGGCGGCGCGCTCGCCGACCACCGTACTGGCCCGGAAGCACTCGGGCGTTATCCGCGCGCTGTAGGGATCGTAGCGGATGGCGTCGCGCACCGCCAGGAACAGCCGCACCATCTGCTCGCGCGGCGCACTCGCATCGCCCACGGCCTCGTGCACGAAATCCCGGACATCGGTCTGTTCGTAGTCGAAAAAGCGCGTGGACTCGAGATACTCGGGCCCGGGCTCGGGCCAGCCGTATGGCGTGAAAACCGGTGTGATAGGTGTCATGGGCTACATCCGTTTGGCAACTTCTTCGAGCATGACTTCGGTGGCGCCGCCTCCGATGGTGAGGATGCGAGCATCCCGCGCCATGCGCTCGATGGGAGTCCCTATGATATAGCCGGTGCCGCCATGCAATTGCAGGCAGGTATGTACCACTTCCTGCAAGGTCTCGGCGCCAAAGGCCTTGAGCATGGACACTTCGCGCACGGTGTCCTGGCCTTCATCGATCATTTGGGCGCATTGATAGGTCAGCGCGCGCACCGCGGCCGCCTTGGCGGCCACCCAGGCGAGCTTGTTGCGCACCACGGGCTGCTCCCAGAGAGGTTTGCCAAAGGCCTGGCGGGTGCGCAAGTAATCCACCGTGAGCTCGATCGCCTTGGCGCAGGAGCCCGAGACCAGGGCGCCCACGACCAGGCGCTCGTTCTGGAAGGTGCTCATAATGTAGTAGAAGCCTTTGCCCTCTTCGCCCAGCAAGGCGTCGGGCGCCACCAGCGCGTCATCAAGATACAGCTCGGCGGTGTCGGAGCAGCGCCAGCCGTGCTTATCGAACTGGCGCGCGATCTTCAGGCCGGGGTTGTCTTTCTCGACGATAAACAGCGAAATGCCCCGGCTACCCTTGGCCTCGGGATCGGTTCGCGCCGCCACGATATAGACGTCGCCATACACGCCATTGGTGATGAACATTTTCGAGCCGTGGATGCGCCAACCCTGGCCGGTTCTGATCGCCCGGGCCTTGAGCCCGGCCACGTCGGAACCGGCATGCGGCTCGGTCACGCAGATGGCGCCCACCTCGTCGCCGGCGCAGGCCGGCGGCAGGTAGCGCTGCTTTTGTTCCGGCGTGCCGCGATGCGCAATATGCGAAATCGACATATCGCTATGCACCGTGAGCGCCGCCGCCACGCCGCCATACGACGAACGCGCCAGCTCTTCGCCCAGGACGACCGACGATAACGCGCCCAGGCCGCCTCCCCCGTACTCCGGGGGATGGCGCATGCCAAGAAAACCCAGGCTTCCGAATTGGCGAAAAACCTCGCGCGGGATCTCGCCCGCGCTTTCCCAGGCATCCCCGTTGGGAACAATGACCTCATTGACGAAGCGCCGGACCTGCTGCCGCACCATGCGCAGGGTGTCGTCGAGCAGCTCGGGCTCCTGGAACTCAAACTCAGTCATGGCTATTCGCCTTCGGAATCGGGTGGCGCCACCCGGTTGCTATGAACCACCGTACCACGGGAGAAACGCTGCCCCGAAGCAGGCGCGGAAATCCACGGGAGGCGGGTAACGCCGCCGGAACATCCGAACGGCGCCCCCCATGGGCCTTACTTGACGACCCGGTAGTTCTCGATGCCCGGATCGGCCTTCAGCAGAAACAATTGCGGCGCCGCCAGGTGGTCCGTAGCGCTGTACGAGACCGGCGTCATGGTGCCCGTGTCGAGGTCCTTGAGTTGATTCAGTTGCTCGATCGTGCATTTCCAGGTGAGCTCCTTGCCACAACCGCGCATGGCTTCGATCAGCGCGCGGGTGGAGGCATAGCCCGTAAAGGTATAGCGGTTGACCTTCGCCTGTTCCTCGGCCGACAGGTGCTTGGCGACCTTCTCCATGAAGCCCTTGGCCTCGGGCGAGTCTTCAAGGTAAACATAGTCGACCACATACACGTTCTCGGCGGCGGGCCCCATCAGCTTGACGGCAGCCGGCACGCGCGAGACGTACGTGACCCCCATGGGGATCTTGTGGCCGATGCGTTCGAGCTCGCGCGCCATCGTCACGTTCTCGCCCAATACGCCGCCGGCCATCAGGATCTCGGCGCCGGCCTGGCGCACGCGCAGGATCTCGGACGAGAAGTCGGTTTGGCCTTTTTTGTAGATCTGGCGTGACACGACGTCGAGATTCTTGTCTTTTTCGACTTTCTCGAAGCCGCGCCGGACGTCTTCGCCGTAGTCGTCGTCCTGCGAAATCAACGCCCACTTTTTGCCCGGATAGCGATCCGCCAGCCGGCCGACCAGATCGGAGACGGCGTCGGCCATGTCGTAGCCCACGACGAAAATATTGTCGATCACGGGATCGTAGAGCCCGCGGTGCGTGGTCACGGGCGCCATGGCGGGAATGCCCGACTGCTGGAACAAGGGCATGGCGGCCAGCGATTGCGCCGTGCCGGACACCGCGGTAAGCGCGAACACCTTGTCGCTGTTGATCAACTTGCGCACGCCCTGGATCGTGCGCGATGGCACGTAACCGTCGTCTTCGGATACCAGGCGGAGTGTGCGGCCATTGACACCGCCGGCGGCGTTGGCTTCGGCGATGGCGACACGCACCCCCAGGTTGTGGGCCACGCCCAGTAAGGCCGGGGGCCCGGTGAGCGGCACGATATCGCCCAGCACGATTTCGGTATCGGTAACTCCTTGCTGTTGGGCTGCGGCGGGAGCCAGGGCTCCGAGGTTCAGCAGACCCAGTACGGCAAGGGTGGTAAGTCTCCTTCTCATGGTAGCTCCTTGGAATATCGGCTTGCGCCGGGGTGGTGTATCTGAATGTCCCAACCTACGCCCGCGCTTCACAAGGAAACGCCGGGCCGCCCCAAGTTTCCCCGACCCCCTGGGGGGCCTGACGCATAGCGGCAGGTATGGGGGCGCTCTCAAGGAAACGCCGGGCCGCCCCAAGTTTCCTTGACCCCCTCGGGGGGCCTGACGCATAGCGGCAGGTATGGGGGCGCTCTCAAGGAAACGCCGGGCCGCCCCAAGTTT
>JALOAI010000038.1 GCA_023228945.1 Pigmentiphaga sp.
AGGCGGGAATCACCGGGCAAATTGATTAACAAATAAGCAGAAATCCGTCCGCATCGTGGGCGGCAGCGGCACATCGGCTCGTTCACGCCCGACTCGTCTCAAAATCGGGAGATGATCGAGGTGCCCTTTAAGCCCCGTCGCGTGGCTTCAAACTTGGCGTATGGCACCAGGGTACTCGCCAACACGCGAATCGGCAGTGAGCAGGGTGATGCCCTCGCTCATGGCCTGCGCGATGAGCAGCCGGTCGAATGGATCGCTATGAATCGGCGGAAGGCTGCCCACCGACACGACGTGTTCGCTGGTGATCACCAGTTCTTCATAGTGGTTGTCCAAGAGCCCACGGCGCAGCAAGCGCGGGTCGACCTGAAAATCCGCGCGACCGAGCCCCAGTTTGATCGTGATTTCCCAAAGGTTTGATCGTGATTTCCCAAAGGCTGGCAACGCTGAACATCAGCGTATTGCCGGTGTCGAGGATCAACCGGCGCGCGACTGGAGAAAGCCGGGCAGAATCGCCTGCCGCCCATAGCAGTAAATGGGTGTCCAGCAGGAGTTTCATGCCTCGCCGCCAAACAGCTTTTCGATCTCTGTCTCGCCCATGCGGTCGAAGTCGTCGGGCACCTGAACCTGCCCAGTCAAGAAGCCAAGGCGACGAACTTGGTCGTCTGGCGCATTGATGGGGATTACCTTCACCATGGGCTTACCCGCCTTGGTGATGATGAACGGTTCGCCGAGCGAGGCCCGCTCGATCAGGCGCGACAAGTGCGTTTTCGCTTGATGAATGTTGACGATTTCCATCATTTTTAGCTTTTGAACTAAGTCTTGTTAATTTATCATGGCCGCCGTTGTCGCCGCGAGGGCAACTGGTCACTCGGCCTGCAGACGGTAAATCGTCGGCGGCGCGTCGTTCAGACTGCCGTCATAATTCAAATGTCTTGTCATATCGAGCACAAACGGCGCGCCCTGATAAAGAAGTTGCATCTGAGTGTCGTTCAGGCGGAGCCCGGCTCTTTCGGCAGCCGTATGGCAAAGTCGCTGGATGGTGGCGTCCACTCGAAGCTCGGTTGGGTTCGCTCTGGCAGATTGGACGACGGGCGGCGCCAGCATGCCTTCGGTCAGGTGAGGCTGCCTGCGATGCCAGCTCGTAACGCTCTGATAAGCATGACCCACCGATAACAGGGTGGCGTCGTCAAACGGCCTGCCAAGGACTTCCATGCCTAAAGGCAGGCCTTCCGCGTCAAAACCGTTGCAAAAGACGGCGGATGGGCCGGTTGGAGTGACGGTCTGTAAAAAACGGCCATTGCATCTCAAGAACTGAAGAGTATCGTGCTCATCGAGCCGAGGAGCGCCTTCCAGGGCGGCACTGACCAGCACATCGTAGTTTTCGAGAGCGCTTGGCATTATGCGGATCGCCTTGCCCCATTCGCGCAGAGCCTGAATATATTCATAACCGGAAAAAAGGCATACCGGTAATACCCTTTGCAGAAAGTCGTGGCCAAATTGCCCGGGGTTCTCTTGCAAGGCCTTCAGGTGAATATTGAATGTCTCGGACTGAGCGATGATCCACCGCAACTGAGGCAGATTGGCGATCGGTTGAAAGTGGGTATTTTCGAGGGTGGCGCCCAGGCTTTTCAGGGCCTCCAGGGCGTCCTCCATCGCTTTGCCCACGGCCGCGTTTGCGCTGCGTTCCCAGAAATGCCGAACCACGCCGATTCGCAAGCCTTTCAGATCGGACTTCAGGCTGGCGTGGAATCGAGGGGGAGGGCTGCTGACGCTGGCTGGGTCGTTGGGGTCGTGGCCAACGATGGCGTCCAGTAATAAGGCGCAATCTTCGGCCGTACGGGCCATCGGTCCGCAATGATCGAACGTGAATGACGTGGGAATGATGCCGTGCCGACTGACGAGTCCGGAGCTGGGGACCAAGCCTGAGAGACCGCACAGGGAGGCGGGGCTTCGGATCGATCCTCCGGTGTCGGTGCCGAGCGCGCCGGGAATGAAGCGCGCGGCCAAGGCGGCGCCGGCGCCGCTGCTTGACCCTCCCGGCGAGCGCGCCAAGTTCCACGGGTTGCGGGGCAAGGGCCAGGGCAGGTCGGGTGTGGGGCCGCCAACTGCCAATTCAAAGGTGCCGAGCTTGCCAATGATGATGGCGCCGTTATTGATGAGCCGGTCGACAACGGTCGCGTTTTGATCCGGCAGGCGGTTCGCAAAAGCGCGGGAGTTGGCTGTAGTGGGTAAGCCCGCAACGTCGATGTTATCTTTCATGCCCAAAGGCAAGCCATGGAGTGGCCCGCTGCGGCCGTTTGCCATGCGCTCGCCATCGAGCCTCCGGGCCTGTTCGAAAGCACTCTCACGCCCGACCGAGACAAACGAGCCGATGGCGTTATCGAACTCGTCGATCCTGCGAAAACAAGCCTCGACGATGTCGACGGAAGAGACATGCCCGGACTGCATGGCCTGGCTAAGCTCGGATAAAGTGAGATCGGAAAGGTTCATGTGAGGGCGGCTCAGAGAAGCGAGTGATGAAGAACTCCCGCTCCGGCTGGAGCCGCTCCCTCATCATTCGGTGAGAGTGGGATTTGGCCTCGCCAGCTTTGCTGTGAACAGCTGGGTTGGCGCTTTGACCGGCGTCGAAACTTCGTTTTGGCGTGGGGTCGATAAGAAGCCCGTTCAGTGTCGCCTCCGGATGTTGTTCTATTTTTTAGGACATAGAATCCATAATTGAGAACAATATTACACCAGAGTCGGCCGTTATAGACACTTGGTTCGTGAGCCTGCGTGGCCCCATCTTCGTGATCAACCTGGATCATTTCCGGGTTGCGCGCCGCCATGGTGATCCTCATAGTGCCGAACTTCATACTGCACCGATAGCCGATCCCAGTTGGGCGCCAGGCTTTCGATAAAGTCATACAAATACCGGCGCTGGTAGCGATGCGGATCGATCACCAGGGTGAGAAAGCTGGGCGCAAACAAATGATCCACGGCGATGGCCCGCAGATTCGCATCGCGCTGCGGGTCGAACATGGCGCCGGAGATCACCGCGATGCCAACTCCTTCCTCCACATAAGCCTTGATCGTGCTGGCGTCGGGCAGGGATAGCGCCGGTTCGAAGTCGTAGCCCTTGGCGCGCAGCGTGCGGCTCACCGCCCAGCCGCCGCTGGATAAAAAGCCCTGCTCGATGATGGGGTAGCGGATGATGTCGCGAAAGGCCACGGTTTCCTGTTCCAGCAAGGGATGGCCGGCGGGCACCAGCAGTACGCGCGGCACGGCGCGGTAGTCCAGCGCCAGCACGCCGCTGTCCGGCGCCGGTCGTTCGATGGTCAGGCCGACGTCGGCCTCGCCGGCGCGCACCAGTTCGATGATGTTGCCCGGCGTGGCTTGCCGGATATCCACGCTGACCTCGGGGTAGCGCTGCCGCAGGCCGTGGATCACCGGCGGCAGCAGGGAATAGGCGTAGGAATGCAGGGTGGCGATGGTGAGCCGGCCCGAGTCCTGCCGCAGCACATCGTCGCCCATCTGCTTGAGGCCCTCGAACTCCTTCAGGATGCGCTTGGCGGCCAGCCAGGCCTGCTCGCCGTAGTCGGTAAGGCCGATGATACGCCCGCTTTTGCGGATCAGCAGCGAGGTGCCCATGCGGGATTCGAGCAGGCGGATCTGCTTGCTGATTCCCGGTTGCGAGGTGTGCAGGGCCTGCGCGGCCCGGGAGATATTGAAGCCCGCGTCGACGATGGCGCAAAGATAGCGAAGCTGCTGCAAGTTCATGGCTGCTGGTCCGGTAAGGCGTCTTTCAGTATAGCGGCGGAGCCTTGCACCCATAACCCATGGGTCTAGGCCGATAACCAATGCTTCCTGTTCATCCCTGGGCTCGCTCAATAAGATGGCGGTCTTTCCAACACCGGCCATAGCCAGGGGGAATGCGATGTCACGGACACTCCAGTTCTTCTTCGATCTGCTCAGCCCCTACGCCTATCTGGCGCATGCGCGGCTGCCGGCGCTGGCCGAACGCCATGGGCTGACGCTGGATTACCAGCCGGTCGATCTGGCGCGGCTTAAGGTCCTGGCGGGCAATACCGGCCCGGGCAATCGCGATATCGCGATCAAGCATCGCTATCTGCGGCAAGACCTGCGGCGTTGGGCCGAGTTCTACGGCGTGCCGTTCTGTCCGCCCGCGGGCTACGGCTCGGCAAGGATCAACGCCGGCGCCCTGTATGCCCGCGATCGCGATATGTGCCGTCCTTATGTGGAATGGGCGTGGGGCGGGATCTGGGGCGAAGGGCGCGCCATGGACGACGACGCGCTGCTGCGCGAGGCCGCCGCCCGCTTCGGCTGGCCGGAACGCGAGTTCACCGGTTTCGTGGCGTCGCCCGAGGCCGCGCAACGACTGGCGGCGGGCACGCGGGCGGCGCACGACGCCGGGGTGTTCGGCGTGCCCACGATGCGCTTCGACAACGAACTCTGGTGGGGCAACGATCGTCTGGAGTTCCTGGAGCGCCACCTGGAGGTCCGGGCGCCGACCGGCAAGACCCCGCCCGCCGCCCCGGCCGGCACGTAACGCAGGCGCCCCGGGTCCACCGTCCCGGCCGGTTGGCCATCCAGAAGAACGTTGGAACTCGAGGTCAAGCCCGGCGACGCTCGCCATCGGCGCGCGGCGCCACCCATCACTAGCCCGGCGGCGGCGCTATTCAACGAACACCGAGCGCCGCCGGGACGCAAACCCAAACCACGATGGCCCGCAGGGGCCGGGAGAAAACCGCCATGTCGCGTCAGAAACACCGTCTTACCGTCGAAGAAGTCCAGGGCGCCTGGGCCATCATGCCCACGCCGGCCAAGGCCAATGCGTCGGAGCCCGGCGCCGTGAATACGGTCGACCTCGACGAAGCCGAGCGCGCCGTCAATGCGCTGATCGCGGGTGGGGTGGACGGCATCCTCAGCCTGGGCACGCTGGGCGAGGGCGCCACCCTGACCTGGGATGAGAAGCGTACCTTCATGGGCGCCATGGTGGAAACCGTGCGCGGCCGGGTGCCGTTCTTTGGCGGCACCACCAGCCTCAACACCCGCGACAGCATCGCGCAGACCCAGGCCGCCTACGACATGGGCGTGGACGGCACCATGCTGGGCCTGCCGATGTGGTGCCGGGCCGATCTGCCCACCGCCGTGCAGTTCTACCGCGACGTGGCGGCGGCGGTGCCGGAGATGGCCATTTGCGTGTACGCCAACATCGAGGCCTTCAAGTTCGATTTCCCGCGGCCGTTCTGGGCCCAGATGGCCGAGATCCCGCAAGTGGTGTCGGCCAAGTACCTCACCATCGCCCAACTGTTTACCGACCTCAAGCTGACCCGGGGCCGCATCCGCTTCCTCACCACCGACGGCGATCATTACGCCGCCGCGCGCATCGCGCCCGATGATTGCACCGCCTTCTGGAGCAGCGGCGCTTCCTGCGGGCCGGTGGTGGCGGTGCGGCTGCGCGACGCCGTGCGCCGCGCCCGCCAAAGCGGCGATTGGTCGGAGGCCGAACGCATTGCGCACGAGGTCAAGCAATCGCTTGCCACTCTGTTCCCGCTGGGCAGCGTGGCCGAATTCGGCAAATACAACATCGGCCTGGAGAAGGCACGGATGGACGCCGCCGGCTGGATGCGGGCCGGCCCCTGCCGGCCGCCCTATGTCAGCGCGCCCGAGCCCTATCTGGAAGGCGCCCGTCAGTCCGGCCGCGCCTGGGCCGAGCTGGCCGCGCGCTACAGCGCCGAGGTCAAGGTCGACAACGGCGCCGAAGCCGACACCGCGGCCCGCGCCGAAGCGCGCTGAGGGGTCGGCCATGAGCATGCATACCGTGGAGCGGGTGTTGTTCGAGATCGCCTCGGGGCCAGCCCAGGCCGCCGAGTTCAAGCGCGACCGCCAGGCCTTCCTGGCGGCCTATCCGCTGACGCCGGAAGAGGCCGGCATGCTGGCCCTGCTCGACGTGGCGCGCATGCAGGCACGCGGCGTGGACCCCATGCTCACCATGCGCGCCTTCACCGCGGTGGAAGGCCGTGAGCGGCTGGGCGACTACATGGGCAGCCTGCACGCGGCCGCCGGCAAAGGAGGGCAGTGACCATGGCGACACTCGTGGGCGGCTTCTGTTTACCGCACAACCCCCTGATCGTCGGCGCGCCCGACGCCGCCGCGCCCGAACCGGCGGCGCGCGTGATGGCGGCCTTCGAGCAGGTGAAACAGCGCATCGCCGCCCTGCGCGCCGATACCGTGGTGGTGATCGGCGACGATCACTACACCCTGTTCGGTACGCAATGCGCGCCGAGCATCCTGATCGGCATCGGCGATGTGGAAGGCCCGATCGAACCCTGGCTCAACATTGCCCGCCGGCCGGTGGCCAATCATCCGGCGCTGGCGGAGCATCTGATGGACACCGGCCTCGACCAGGGCTTTGATTGGGCGGTGGCCAAAACCCTGGTGCTCGATCATTCCGTGATGGTGCCCATCCATTTGTCGGTACCCGACGGCGTGCGCGCCATTCCCATCTATATCAGCAGCGGCGTCAAGCCCTTCATCCGCGGCCGGCGCTGCCTGGCCCTGGGTCGCATGCTGGGCGAGGCGATCGCCGCCTGGCCTGGTGAGGAGCGCGTGGTGGTGCTGGGCACCGGCGGCATCAGCCACTGGGTGGGCATGGCCGACATGGGCCGGGTGAACCAGGAATTCGACCAACGCATCCTCGGCTTGGTGGAGCAGGGCGAGCTGCAGGCCCTGGCCGCGCTGGGCGATGACGACATCATCGAACAAGGCGGCAACGGCGCGCTGGAGATCCGCAACTGGCTGGTGGCGCTGGCGGCATTGCAGTCGTACGAGGCCCGCGTGCTGCACTACGAACCCCTGGAAGCCTGGATCACCGGTTTGGGCTTTGTCGAGATGGCGGTGGCGGCATGATCGCGACCACCGGTTCCGCTGGGCGTCCGGCCGCCGCCAGCGCTCCCCCCGATCTGCCCTCGGCGGCCCGGGCGAATGCCGCGCCAGCCGAACCGCGGCCGGCGGCCATCGATCGGCCACGCCAGGATTTCCAGGGCAAAGCCGCCCTGATCACCGCCGGCGGCGCCGGCATCGGCCGCGCGATCGCACTGTTGTTCGCCGAGCGCGGCGGCGTGCCGCTGATCACCGACCGCGACGGCGAGCAGGCCCGCGCGGTGTGCGCCGAGATCGAGGCTCGTGGCGGCAAGGCCGCCGCGATGGCGGTGGACGTGCGCGATGCCCGGCAGATCCGCGAGTCGGTGGCCGCGGCCGACGCCTTGCCGGGCGGGTTGGCGATGCTGTTCAACGTGGCCGGCATCAACATTCCCAAAACCGTGGAAACCATGGATGAAGACGAGTGGGAATCGGTGCTGGCGATCAACCTGACCTCGATGTATCACAGCTGCAAGCACGCGATCCCGGCCATGCGCCGGCGCGGCGGCGGGGCGATCGTCAACGTGTCGTCCATTGCTGGCGTGCTG
Source organism: Pigmentiphaga sp. (assembly GCA_023228945.1). Taxonomy (GTDB): domain Bacteria; phylum Pseudomonadota; class Gammaproteobacteria; order Burkholderiales; family Burkholderiaceae_B; genus Verticiella. The sequence goes on from JALOAI010000038.1 coordinate 7,470, forward strand.
GCCGAGGCGCGCTGCGGCGCCTACAGCGCCTCCAAGGGCGGGGTGATCCTGCTCACGCAGAACCTGGCGATGGATCACGGCCAGGACAACATCCGGGCCAATGCGATTTGCCCGGGATCCACGCGCACGCCGCGCACCGAAGGCTATTGGCGCCAATCGCCCACCGGCAAGAGCGAAATGGCCGAGCTGTGCCCGCTCAAGCGCTCGGCCGAGCCCGAGGAGATCGCGCGCCCCGCGTTGTTCCTGGCATCGGACGAAGCCTCCTACATCACGGGCGCGGTGCTCACGGTGGACGGCGGCATGACCGCCGGCTTCCGGATTCCGACATTTGACCGACTTTGAATACGGGACAAGCAACGATGATGAACGAAAACCCCGTGGCCCTGGCCTGGCCAGAAAAGGGTAACGAAGTACCCAAGGCCGTTTTCCAGCGCGAGGACATCTACCGCCTGGAGCTGGAGCGGATTTTCCATGGCGCCGAGTGGCATCCGGTGGCGCACGTGTGCGAGCTTGCGCAACCCGGCGATTACAAAACCATGGACGTCGGCGAAGTGCCGGTGCTGATCGTGCGCGGCCAGGACGGCGAGGTGCGGGTGTTCGTCAATGCCTGCCCGCACCGCGGCACCCAGCTCAAGACCGAGGCGCGGGGACGCGCCAAGATGATCGAATGTCCCTACCATCGTTGGACCTTCAACCCCCAGGGCAAGCTGATGGGCGCCCCCGGCCTGCAGGATTTTCCGGCGTCGTTTCAGAAGGACGACTACGGCCTGCGCCAGGTGCGCAGCGCCATCGTACACGGACTGGTGTTCGCCACCTTGTCGGACGAGACCCCCGACATCGACACCTACCTGGGCGTGTCGGCCGGCACCATAGGCCGCGTGTTCGGCGGCGAGGGCGAACTTTGCCTGCTGGGCTACCAGAAGGTCAAGTTCAACACCAACTGGAAGGAATACAGCGACAACGAAGGCTATCACGCGCCCCTGCTGCATGGCGCCTTCCGGCTGTTGCAGTGGCAGGGCGGCAAGGGCGAGATCCTCGCCACCGATCGCGCCCACAAGGTGACCAGCGCGCAGCTCAACCACGCGCCCGACAACGGCTATCTCAACGACTACTCGCTGATCGAGAAGTTCGACAAGAACCAGCCGCCGGAATCCATCGTCGTCACCCTGTTTCCCGTGACCATCGTGATCCGCCATCTGGACACCATCAGCGTGCGCTATGCCATCCCGCGCTCGCCGCACCAGACTGAAGTGCACTACGCCTACTTCGCGCGGGCCGACGACAGCGAGGCGCTGCAGCGCCATCGGGTGCGCCAGGCCTCCAACCTGCTTGGCCCCAGCGGCCTGATCACGCTGGAAGACGGTGCGGTGTTCAACCGCCTGCATGCGGGTTCGCGCTCGCCGGGCGAAGTGGAGTTCCAGCGCGGCGTGACGGACGACTACCACTATCCGCGGCAACTGCAGCAGAACGACGAGGCCGGCAACCTCGTGCGTTGGGAACATTATCGACAGACAATGGGGTTTGAGCGTGGCTGATCTTCAGGTTCTACATCACATCGACGAGCTGCAACTGCGCTACATCCGCGCGTTGGACCTGCGCGACATGGAGGCCTGGACGGCCTGCTTTACCGCCGACACGGAGGGCTACCGCTGCGTCTCGCGCGAGAACCACGAGCAGGGGTTGCCGGTGGCCATGATGCTCGACGACAACCCGGGACGCATCCTGGATCGCGCCAAGTTCGTCCAGGACGTCTGGAAGGGCACCTTCGAAGACTACGCCACCCGGCACTTCGTGCAGCGTTTATCCTGCCGCGCGCTGGACGACGGCGCCTTCGAAGTGCATTCGAACGTGTTGGTGACCTACACCACGCAGGGTGGCGGCTCCGAGGTGCTGGTGGCTGGCGCCTATGTCGATGAAGTCGTGGCCCGCGATGGCGGTTACGGCTTTCGGCGGAAAGACGCCATCCTCGACACCACGACTCCCGCCCGATACCTGGTTTACCCGGTTTGAGCTTCCCGCCCGGGGCGGCGCGTCGCCGCTCCGGCAACCCGTGTTACCGACTGCATGAGCAAGGAGACATCATGAAAGCATCGTCATTCATCACAACCCTGGGCGCCTCGCTGGTATCGCTCGCCTTCCTGGCGGCCGGTCCGGCGCAGGCCGCGTCGCCCAGCGTTACCAACATCATCGTGCCCTTTGCGCCCGGCGGCAGCTCCGACATGGTCGCGCGGCTGATCGGCAGCAAACTGTCCGATGAACTGGGCAGCAATGTGATCGTCGAGAACCGCAGCGGCGCCGGCGCCGCCATCGGCATCCGCGCGGTGGTCGAAGCCGAACCCGACGGCAAGACCCTGCTGGTCACGCCCAACGGACCGATCTCGATCACCCCCCACCTCTACCAGCGCAACTACGACCCCGGCACCGATCTCGTTCCGGTGGCGCTGCTGGCATTGGTGCCCACCGCGATCGCGGTGAACGGCCAGAGCGACATCCGCACGCTCGACGATCTGGTCAAGGCATCGCAAGGCAAAAGCCAGTCGCTGATGTACAGCGTGCCCGCCATGGGCACCCATATGCATTTGGCTGGGGAACTGCTCAACGCCATGACCGGCGCCAACTTCGAGGCGGTGGCCTATCGTGGCACGGCGCCGGCTTCGATGGCGGTGGCGGCGGGCGAAGTGCCGATGGGCATCTCCGATCTCTCCAGCCTGCTGCCCCTGCGGCAAAGCGACCGCCTGCGCATACTCGCCGTCACCGGCGCCCAGCGCACCAGCACCGCGCCCGACATTCCCACCGTGGCCGAACTGGGCGTGAAGGACTACGCCGCCGACGCCTGGATCGGCATGTTCGCGCCGGCCGGCACCCCCGCCGACACCGTGGCCACGCTCAACGCCGCGGTCCGCAAGATCGTCGCCATGCCCGATGTCGTGCAAGTGCTCAACGGCGCCGGCCTGGAGGCCGCCACCGTGGCCCAGCCCGCCGAACTCAAGGCCGCGCTGCAGGCGGATTACGAGCAATGGGGCAAGGTCATCCGCGACGCCGACATCAAGGTCGAGAACTGATCCCGCCGGGGTCGCTCCCGCATCAAGGACATCATGAGCCGTATGAGTATGGACATCGCGCAGCAGTACATCGACGGGCGCTGGCTGCCCGGCCTGGCGGAGCGCGCCGCCGTGGGCGAAAGCGTCGATCCCGCCACCGGCCGGATCGCCGGCCGCTATTACGATGCGACCCCGGGCGACGCCGAGGCCGCGCTGACCGCGGCGCGCCGGGCTTTCGAACAAGACAGCTGGCCGCGCCAGCCGCGACTGCGCGCCGACGTGCTGCGGCGGTTTGCCGACCGCCTGGAGCAACGCCAGGAGGAGATCGCCGATGTATTGGTCAAGCTCAACGGCAAGTTGCGCCGCGAAGCCCTGGGCGAGATCCGGGCCGGGGTGTCGGAGCTGCATTACTACGCCGGCCTGGCGCGCAATCTGTTCGGCCGCACGATCGAGATCGAGCCGGGCTGCTACTCCTGGCTCGATCGCGAAGCCATCGGCGTGGCCGTGATCATCGTGCCGTGGAACGCACCGGTAACGTTGCTGGTGCGCTCGCTGGCGCCTGCGCTGGCCGCCGGCTGTAGCGTGGTGATCAAGGCCGCCCACCAAACGGCCATGGTCCATCAAATGGTGATGGAATGCCTGCTGGCCGACGATCGTCTGCCGGCCGGCATCGTCAATTCGCTGGTGGGCGCCCGCAGCGACACTTCCGAGCACCTGTGCGCCAGCCCGGAAACCGACGTCATCAGCTTCACCGGCTCAACCCGGGTGGGCAAGCGCATCGCGCAAGCGGCGTCGGCCAATCTTACGCGGCTATCGCTGGAGCTGGGCGGCAAGGCGCCGGCCGTGGTGCTGGCCGATACCGATACCACCGCCGCGGTGCGCGGCATCGTGGCGCACTCGCTGGTGATGGCCGGCCAGATGTGCAGCGCCATCGCCCGGGTACTGGTGGAAGCGCCGGTGCATCAGGAGTTCACCCGGCAGCTCAAGCAGGCGTTCGACGCCGTGCGGGTGGGGCCGGGCGAGAGCGCCGATTCCGACATGGGGCCGCTGATCGACGCCGCCAACCGCGACCGGGTGCTGAAGCTGGCCCGCGACGCCGGCGACGTGGCGCGCGTGATCCGTGCCGGCGGTGTCCCCGACGGCACGCCGCCGGGCAGCGCCTTTCTTACGCCCACCCTGGTGGCCGTGGACGATCTGGAAAGCCCCTACATTCAAGAGGAGCTGTTCGGGCCGCTGCTGGTGATCGAATCCTTCGAGGGCGACGCCGACGCCCTGCGCCGCGCCAACGCCACCCGCTTCGGCCTCGCCGCCTCCCTGTGGGGGCGCGACGACGCCCGCATGCGGCGCCTGGCACGCGGCATCAAATCGGGCAGCGTGTGGTTCAACACCCACAACAAACTGCACGCCGAAGCCGAAACCGGCGGCTACCGCGAAAGCGGCTACGGACGCCTGCATGGGGTCGAGGGCCTGAACGACTTCCTCGAAACCAAGCACACGTATTGGGAAACCCGCTAGTTCGCGTGCGCCGGCCGGGCCGGGTTCAGCGGCCTGGCCGCGCGGCGATATTGAGTTGCAATGCCGCGGCATGCAAGCGTCGATCGCGCGTCCAGAGGCGCAGGCCGGGCGTCAGACGCACCGAAGCCAACAGATGGGCGTCGACGTACCCGATACCGAGGTTGTAGAGCGGTTGCCGTTCAATGAACATCTGCACTTCGTCATCGGTGGCCACAAGCGCAAGAGGAAGAGCGCGCATGGCCCCCAAAACCTGGTCACGCTGACGCAGGCTACCCAATGCCAGCTCGCCGATCACAAACGGATGGGTAAAAACTCGCCCGCCTTCCAGGTGACTGGCAAGTTGTGGGTCGCCATTTCGCAGATGATCGACCCAGACGGAAGTGTCGACCAAAATCATTCAGCGGGTACGCGGCGGCGATCCGGAGCCTTCAGATCGGGTTCGGTGCCACCCAAGCGCGCCAGCCGGCGCGCGCTCTCACGCTCAATGAGCGCTTTGAAGGCCTCACGAACCAGAGCGGATTTTTCTTGGAGCCCGGTAAACGCCTGGGCTTTGGCGAGCTGTTCGTCGTCGATGACAAGCGTTGTACGCATCAAGATGCCTCCGTGACTAGGGACGTATCTCCGTGATAAGGCACAAATTTATCATCAAATGATGCGGCTTTCAATGCGGTCCTGCCTCGTTGCTCACGTGCTGGGCAAGGCCAATGGCAAGACCTATCTGGTGGACAACCGCTCGGGCGCCGGCGGTTCGATCGGAACCGCGGAGCTCACGCGCGCCCAGCTGCGCAGGCGGAGTTTCTGGAGCGATGGGTGACTCAGGGCTAGGATGTAGCTTCATCGGCCTGGCTCCCAGCGCAGGGGCTCCTCCAGCGTGGCATTTTATCCTTTATTATTTTGATGAGTATAATTTATACTCAATAACATAATTGAGGATAAAACGATGTCCAAGCGCTTTGTCTTCCATCGGGAGGCTCTGGCTCGATCCATTCTCGAGGGGCTCGCCGGCGCAGGTATCCTGGACTACAGCTCGGGTCTTTTTCTTGCCGCGCCGCGTCGTACCGGCAAGAGCACCTTCCTACGCGAAGACCTCGTGCCACAACTCGACGCGGCGGGCTGGTTGCCGGTGTATATCGACCTCTGGAGCAATAAGCAAGCGGACCCCGGGCAGCTCATCGAGTTCGCCATCGTTAGCGCGTTACAGGCGGTGGAGCCAAAACTCAAAAAGACGCTAAAGGCAGCGGGGATCGACAAAGTCAATATCCTGCGCACCGTGAGCTGGGATCTGACCCGGGGCGCGTTACCCGAAGGCGCGACACTCACGGATGCCCTGCAATTGCTGCGCGCCGCGTCCGAGAAGCCTGTGGTGTTGATCGTTGATGAAGCACAGCATGCGCTCAACTCCGAGAACGGCCTCAACGCGATGTTCGCCCTCAAGGCTGCCCGTGATGCGATGAACCAAGCGGTACAAAGCGATGGCTTGCGGCTCATCTTCACGGGTTCCAGTCGTGACAAGCTCGCGCAACTGGTTCTCAAACGCCAACAGCCGTTTTTTGGCGCCACGATCACGCCGTTTCCGCTGCTCGGCGACGATTTCGTAGAGGCTTACACGCGTAACGTCAACGACAAGCTCGCCGACAAAAACAGTTTCCATGTCGAAGACATGAAGCGGGCCTTCCAGCTCGTCGCTCATCGCCCCGAATTGCTCGCTTCAATCGTTCAGCGTGTCGCTATCGTCCTGGGAGAAGCGCCCAATCTTGGCCGTTTACTGGAAGACGGTGCCATCGAGATCCAGGCTGATATCCGGGCCGAGTACGAGGCGATTTATGGTCCGCTCACCGCGGCACAAAAGGCGGTGCTACAGGTGTTGGCAGAGAGCTCCATCCAGAAGACGTCTTTTGCGGCTTACTCGGAAGCCACGATAACGCGCGTGAGGGAGATTGCGGTCGCGCTTGGCAGTGACGCCACCCCCACCGCGCAAACCATCCAGGCTGCGCTGGAAGCACTGCGCGAAAAAGAACTCGTGTGGCGCTCCGGCTGGGGAGCTTATGCCCTGGAAGACACTGGCATGGCTGACTGGCTGTCAGCGCAGTGCAGTGCTCGACGGGAATAACGACATCGCCCTCAGCCGCGAGTGGCGTCCAGCGCATCTGCCGTGAGGATCGTCCCGGGAATTCCGGGGTCAGTATAGAGTCTGAAGGCGTACACGTAGCCATCTGCCGTATATACTGTGTATCTACTTTAAGGAGGTGCGTCTCATGAAGTCCAAAGCCACGACGACCGCCGGAGATCTCAGGGTTGCCGCAACGGTACAGATGTGGGGCAATAGTCTTGCGCTTCGTATACCCAAGGCCCTGGCCAAACGGGCGCAGGTCGAGCTGGGCACCCAGGTTGAACTCATTGCACAGGGCGACGAGCTGGTTCTGCGGGCAATCGCACCGCGTGCTTTGTCGCTGGAAGAAAAACTGGCTCGCTTTGATCCTGCCGTTCATGGCGGTGAGAGCCTGGCGGTCGAGCCCGTTGGTCAGGAGCTTTTTTGATGCGGTCCGGGTGGGTTCCCGAGCGAGGGGACATGATCTGGATCGATTTCAATCCCCAAACTGGCCGGGAAATGCGAGACGAGCATCCCATGCTCGTACTTTCCGGCCGTGCCTTCAATGAGCGCACGGGGATCGTGATCGGTTTCCCGATGACGTCATCCGATAGCAATGCCACCAATCCGTTCGCCATCAGCTTTCAAAAGGGTGGCAAAACGAGTTATGTCCTGACCCACCAACCCAAGTCTTTCGATTGGAGACGAAGGCACGCGCGCGCCCACCCCTGGAAGCAGGTGCCCGAAAACGTATTTACCGTCGCCTGCGCGTCTCTAAACCAGATCATCGCTCTGGCTTAAACAGCCTTCGTGCGCTACACCATCGCCTGCCGCAAGCCGACGCCGCACAGTTGCAATCCTGGTCGCTGAATATCCTCGAGGCCCAGTGCCTGGGTGATGTCTTTCGCTGAGATTCCATGGAAATCTACCAACTCCGGACCTTTGCCGCCGTGGCGCGGTTTGCCAACGTGACCCAGGCCGCCAACGCGCTGCACCTCACGCAATCCACCGTGAGCGGTCATATTAAAGGCCTGGAGCGCGCCCTGGGTGTGACCCTGTTCGAGCGCACCTCCAGCGGCGTCACGCTCACCGCCTTCGGCCACCAGGCCCTGGCCAAGACGCAGCAATTGTTGGCCATGGCCGATGAGCTGCTGGCCGATGCCCGTGTGCACGCGGGGCGGGTCAGCGGGCAGATTCGCCTGGCGGTGATCAACGATCCCGAAACGCTGGGGCTGGCCAACATCATGAACGGCATGCGGGCGGAGCATCCCGACATTACCATCGTGATGCAGCAAGGCTTGTCGGGATGGGCGCTGGATCAGGTGAAAACCGCGCAGCGCGATGCGGGCTTCTTCATCGGCGAGCTTAACGATCCGGAGGTCAGCGAGATTCCGGTGCGCACCATCCGCTACTGCATCACCGGGCCCATCGAGTGGCGCGAGCAGGTCGAGGCCGAAGGCTGGGCCGCCATGGGGCGGCTGCCGTGGATCTGGGTGCCGCCGCAGGGTTCCTATCCGCGCCTGGTCACCGAATTGCTGGCGCGCCATGGCGTGGCGCCCCATAAAGTGGTGGAAACCGATCGCGAAGCCATCACCCAAAGCCTGGTAAGCGCCGGCGTGGGCCTTTGCCTGCTGCGCGAAGAGCGCGCGCAGGCCGCGCTGCAAGAGGGCAGAATCTTCATCTGGAACGAAGGCCGCACCGAGGCCACGCTATCGTTCATCCATTTGGCCGCCCGCGAAAAGGATCCCCTCATTCAAGCCATCCGGCAAGTCATCTTGCAGGCTGCGTCCGGAGGGTAGTCTCGGCACGCGTCACGCCAGGCCTCCTCGCCCCAGTCGTGGCCCGTCTCGATCGTTGAGGGCCTGGTTGAACGTCCCTCCCATTTTCTCGATGGCCACGATCGGAATTCTCCATTAGCCGGGCGGGCGCTCCTTGCCTACCATCGTGGCTGTCATGCAGAACCGAGACAGTCCATGAACCCTGAACGCGCTGCGCCGGAACGGAACGTCCTGCTCCGCCATCTGGAGGCGATGATCCGCATTCGCCGGTTTGAAGAAAAAGTGATGGAACTGCGCAAGCAGCAGATCATCGTCGGCTCCATCCACCTGGGCATCGGCCAGGAGGCGCTCTATGTGGGCGCGCACGCCGCGCTCTCGCCCGAGGATCGAGTGTTCGCCACCTATCGCGGCCATGGCTGGGCGCTGGCCTGCGGCGCGCCGCCCGCGGCGCTGATGGCCGAGCTGCTGGGCCGCGAAACCGGGGTCTGCAAGGGCCGTGGCGGCTCGGCGCATTTCAGCGCGCCCGATTGGGGCTTTTATGGCGAAAACTCCATCGTCGGCGCCGGCGCCGCGGTGGCCCTGGGCGCGGCGCTGAGTGCCAAGCGCGAGGGCAAGGGCAGGGTGGTGCTCACCGCCTTCGGCGAGGGCGCCATGAACCAGGGCGCGGTGCACGAGGCGATGAACTTCGCCGCCTATCAAGATCTGCCGCTCATTTTCGTCTGCGAAAACAACACCTACTCCGAACTCACCCCCACCCGGCGGATGGTACGCAACGACCAAATGTACCAACGCGCCGCCGCCTATGGCATGCCCGGCGTGCGGGTCGATGGCAACGACCCCGAGGCCATGTGCCGCACCACCGCCAGCTTCGTCGCGGCGGCGCGCCGGGGCGAAGGCCCGGCGCTGGTCGAAGCCATGACCCAGCGGCTGGTGGGCCACTACTACGGCGACATGCAGTCGTATCGGCCCAAGGGCGAGCTCGCCGAGGCGCGCAAGGCCGAGCCCATCGTGCGCGCGCGCCAGGCGCTGCGGCAACTCGGCGTCAGCGCCGCCGAGCTCGACGCGCTCGAGACCCGCGTCAACGACGACATCGAAGCCGCCACCCGCGAGGCGCTCGAGGCGCCTCTGGCCGACCCGCAGCAAGCGGCGGAGCATTTGTATGCCTGATACCCAACCCAACGTGGTCGAACTCTCGTACGCGCAGGCCGTGAACGCGGCGCTGCGCCGCGCTTTGGCCCAACTGCCCGACACCATCCTCTACGGCGAAGACGTCGGCGAGGCGGGTGGCATCTTTGGCGTCACCAAGAACCTCAAGGCCGAGTTCGGCGACCGGGTGTTCGACACGCCGATCAGCGAAACCGCCATGCTCGGCGCCGCCGTGGGCGCCGCCATGACGGGTCTGCGGCCCATCGTCGAGATCATGTGGATCGACTTCTCGCTGGTGGCCATGGACCAGATCGTCAAGCAGGCCGCCAACGTGCGCTACGTCTCGGCCGGCCGCCTGCGGGCGCCGCTGATGATACGCACCCAGCAAGGCGCCTTGCCGGGCTCCTGCGCCCAACACTCGCAATGCCTGGAGGGTTTCTTCACCCACGTGCCGGGCCTGCGCGTGGGCCTGCCGGCCACCGTGCAAGACGCCTACTCGATGACGCTCTCGGCCGTGCAGTGCGACGACCCCACCCTGATCATCGAAAGCCGCGGCCTCTATCACGGCGCCAAGCAACACATCGACATCGACGGCCCCGTGGCGCCCATCGGCGGCGCGGAGATCCTGCGCGCCGGCCATGACGTCACCATTCTGTCGTGGAGCGCCATGCTCTTCCAGGCGCTGGCCGCCGCCGAACAACTGCATGAACAAGGCATCTCGGCGGAAGTGATCAACGCGCGCTGGCTCAACCCCTTCGACTGGAACACCCTGATGGCCAGCGTGGGCAAGACCGGGCGCCTACTGATCGCCCACGAAGCCGTGCACACCGGCGGCTTTGGCGCCGAGGTCGCGGCCAGGGTCAGCCACGCGCTGTTCGGCCAATTGCTGGCCCCGGTGGCCCGGGTAGCCACCACCGACAGCCGCATTCCCGCGGCGCCGCAGCTGCAGGCCGCCCTGATCCCCGACGCCGCGCGCATCGCCCAACAGGCCGCGCAACTGGTGAGCCGCTGAGGCCGCCCTCCACCCGACATCCCCACAACACCGCAGGAACACGATGGCAAACAACGCATATGAAGAGGGCCTGGAAATCCGTAAACGAGTCCTCGGACCGGATTACGTGGCCAAAACGCTGGAGAACGCCGATGAGTTCTTCCTGCCGTTCCAGGAGCTGCTCACCGAGTTTGGCTGGGGCAAGGTCTGGAGCCGCCCCGGCCTGGACCTCAAAACCCGCAGCATGCTCACCCTGGCGTTCTGCATCGCCCTCAATCGCCAGCACGAAATCCGCCTGCACCTGCGCGGCGCCCTGCGCAACGGCGTTACCCGCGAAGAAATCCGCGAGCTGGTGATCCATTCCTTTGTGTATTGCGGCGGCCCGGCTTCGCTCGACGCCTACAACGTCGTGCGCACCGCCTTGCCCGAGATCGAAGCCCAGGAAAAGGCCAACGCCGAGGCCACCCCAACCGACTGATGTTCCATCCATAACCGGAGGAGAGAGACACATGTTCAAGAAAACGCTGGGCCGCACCCTGCAGGCCACCCTCGCCATGGCCACCCTGGCTGCGGCCACCGCCATGGCCCAGGGCTACCCCGAAAAACCCATCCGGCTGATCGTGCCGTTTCCGCCAGGCGGCGGCAACGACGTGATCGGCCGCATCGTGGCCGAAAAACTCACCGAACGCCTGGGCCAATCGGTAATCGTGGAGAACCGTGGCGGCGGCAACGGCATCATCGGCCTGCAGGCCTTGGCCCAGGCAGCGCCCGACGGCTACACCATCGGCGTGGCGGCGGCCGGCCCCATGGCGGTCAACCCCAGTCTGTACAGCAATCTGCCCTACGACCCGCAAAAAGACTTCGCGCCCATCACCAACATGGTGATCTTCCCGCTGCTGCTGGTCACCCATCCCGCTTTTCCGCCCAAAACCGTGGCCGAGCTGATCGACCACGCCAAGGCCAACCCGGGCAAGGTGTTCTACGCCTCGCCGGGCAGCGGCAACTCGGGCCACCTGGCGGGCGAACTCTTCAACACCCTGGCGGATGTCGATATCACCCACGTGCCCTACAAGGGCCAGGGCCCCGCGGTGGCCGATTTGCTGGGCGGTCAGGTGCAGATGCTCTATAGCAGCATCCCCTCGGTGATCGAACACGTACGCTCCGGCCGGCTCAACGGCCTGGCCGTGGGCAGCGCCGAACGCCTGAGATCCCTGCCCGACATGCCGACCATCGGCGAGACCGTAGACGGCTACGATGCCTATTCCTGGGTCGGCCTGGTGGCGCCAGCTGGTACGCCCAGGGACATCATCGACCGCCTCAACCGCGAAGTGACGGACATCCTGCAGCAGGAAGACGTCGCTGAGAAATTGCTGCTACAAGGAGCGATCCCGGTCAGCGAAACGCCGGAAGAGTTCGCCGCCTATATTCAAGATGAAATCGAGAAGTGGGGCGCGGTGGTCAAATCGGCCAATATCAAGGTCGATTAAACCGGCAACACGCCCCGGCCCGGCCGCGATCCCATCACGGCCGCCAAACCGCCGCCGGCCTTGCGCCGGCCGGCGGCAAAGCCGTTCAAGGTGAAAGACAAGCCGCTTTCATCGCCAGGCGCGGCAACCCATCGTGGCCGCGTCATCGTCGTCAAAAGGAACCACCACTATGAAAACCATCAGCCTGGAAACCCTGTCGTTGGACGCCGCCGCCGAGATCGCGCAGCGGGCGCTGAGCCACGGGCGCGCCGCCAACATGGCGCCGCTGGCCGTGGCGGTGCTCGACGTGCGCGGCGCCCTCAAGGCCTTCCTGGCCGACGACGGCACCAGCCTGCTGCGCTTTGACATTGCCTTTGGCAAGGCCTGGGGCGCCCTGGGCATGGGCTTTGGTGGCCGCGCGCTACAGCAACGCAGCGCCAACACCCCCTTGTTCTACAACGCCCTGCACGCCATGACCGACGGCAAAGTGGTGACCGTACCCGGCAGCGTGCTGGTGCGCAACGCGCAGGGCGAACTGCTCGGTGCGGTGGGCATCAGCGGCGACAGCTCCGACAACGACGAACGCTGCGCCGTGGCCGGCATCGAGGCCCTGGGCCTGCGGGCAGACACCGGAGCCCCGGCATGAGCGGGCAGGGCCGCCCCATTGGCCTGATCGGCCTGGGCATCATGGGCGGCATGATGGCCGAAACCCTGATCCAGCATGGCCACAGCGTAGTGGGCTACGACATCACCCCGCGCACCCGGCAGCGCCTGGCAAGCGCCGGCGGCGCGGTGGCGCCCACGGCTACCGCGGTGGCCGAAGTCAGCGATGTGGTCATCGTCTCGCTCTCCACCACCGCGGCCCTCGACGCCACCGTCGAAGCCATCGCCACTTGCCAGCGCCCCCCCGGCGCGGCCAGGCTGATCGTGCTCGAAACCAGCACCCTGCCGCTGGCCGACAAAGAACGCGCGCAAAAACGCTTGCGGCCGCTTGGCGTCACCCTGCTCGATTGCCCCATCAGCGGCACCGCCGCCCGCATGAAAGACCGCGCCTGGACGATCTATTGCAGCGGCCCCAAAAGCGCCATGCCACGCGTGCGGACCATCCTGCGCGCCTTCACCGACAACACGCCCCACGTTGGCGTATTCGGCAACGGCACCCGCATGAAATTCGCCGCCAACCACCTGGTGGCCATCCTCAACGTCGCCACCGCCGAATCCATCAACCTCGCGCGCAAACTCGGCCTCGACCCGCAGCAGATGCTCGACCTCTTCGGCCCCAGCCAGGTGCTGGGCACCGGCGTGATGCGCCTGCGCGCGCCCTTCATGATTCGCCGCGAATACTCGCCGCCGACGATGAAGGTGGAGGTCTGGCAAAAAGACATGCAGGTGATCGGCGACATGGCCAAGTCCGTGGATTGCCCCACGCCGCTATTCAGTGCCTGCGTGCCCATCTACAATGCCGCCATGGCCCAGGGCCGCGCCGCGCAAGACACCGCCTCCGTGAGCGAAGTGCTGGCCGGCATGGCGGGCATCCCGCCGGCGCCAGCGCGGGCTACAGCCCAGGCGCCGGCTACAGCGTCGGCCAAGGTCCCGGTCAAGGTTTCGGTCAAAGTTCCGGTCAAATCTCCGGTCAAGGCCCTGGCCCCCACTCCAACCCAGGCCAAGACCCAGGCCAAGCCCAAGCCCAAGCCCAAGCCCAAGCCTAAGGCCAAACCCCGCCAGCGAGCCTCATGAACACCATCGCCAACCTCGCCACCACCTTCGCGCCCAGCGGCATCCTGCGCGCCTCCATCAACGTGGGCAACCCCATCCTGGCCGCCCGCGGCCCCGCGGGGCAGGCCAGCGGCGTATCCGTCGACCTCGCCCGCGCCCTGGCGCAGCAACTGGGGGTCGAGCTCGAACTCGTGGTGTTCGACAGCGCCCGCGAATCGGTGGAAGCCGTGTCGGCCGAACACGCCGACATCGGCTTCTTTGCCATCGACCCCAAGCGCGCCGCCACGCTGGGCTTTACCGAGCCTTATGTGCTGATCGAAGGCGCCTACCTGGTGCGCGAATCCTCGCCCATCCACAGCCACGCGGCGGTGGACCATGCCGACAACCGCGTGGTGGTGGGCGCCGGCAGCGCCTACGATCTTTACCTCAGCCGTGAGCTAGAAGCCGCGCAAATCGTGCGGGCGCCCACCTCGCCGGCGGTGGTGGACACCTTCCTCACCCTCAACGCCGAAGTCGCCGCCGGCGTGCGCCAGCAACTCATGGCCGACGCCCAGCGCCTGGGAGGCCTGCGCCTGCTCGAAGGCAGCTTCATGCAAATCCGCCAGGCCATGGGCCTGCCCAAATCGCGAGGCGAAGCCGCCCGCCAGGCGCTGGCCGCCTTCGTGCAACACAGCATCGCCAGCGGCTTCGTGGCGCAGGCGCTGCTGCGTCACGGGATCGAAGGCGCGGCGGTGGCGCCGGTGGCTTGATCGATCAAACACGCGGCGGTCCCGCCAGGCCCGTCTGCCGCCAGGGTTACCTCCGGAAAATCGTCGCGCAGAGCCAGAAGGCCCGCCTTACCGTCACCAAGGCGGACAGAACAATGTTGGTATCGAGCACGACTCTGCGTGTCACTGTTGCGCCCGGACGCTGGCATCGTCGATATCCTGGTCCGTGATAGCCCGCAAAGGCTGTCGCTTAACAGGCAACAGACAAAGATTAATCGCATATTGCTATTTTTATTTGTTTTTGAGATAATCGACCATGCACGTCATCTCTAAACGATCGTTGCGGGAGTTTTGGGCTATTCATCCCGCGTCGACCCAGGCACTGCTTCATTGGCATACCACATTGGAACATGCTCGGGTAGCCGATTTCTCGGCGCTGAGAACAGTATTTAATAGCGTGGACTGGGTGAGTGGCTACATTGTCTTCGACGTAGGAGGCAACAAGTATCGTGTCATTACCGATGTGGTGTTCCGATCGCAAACCGTGTTCATCAAACACATTTTTACGCACAAGGAGTACGACTCATGGCGGCCGTGATCCCCGACTTGACCGAGCTGGCTCAGAGCTATGGCGAGTTTCGGGCCGTGGCTGGCGTCGGAGCCATCCGCACTGAGGCAGACTACGATCGCGCCCTGGCGCTGATCGAGGCCATCCTGGACGAAACCCGAGACACACCCGCACGCGAAGATGCGATGCACCCGCTGGCCGACTTGCTGGACCTGCTCACGGCGGCAGTGCACGAGTACGAGGCCGACAACCACGCCATACCGGCTTCATCTCCCCGCGATGTGCTGCGCTTTCTGATGAACCAGCACGGATTGAATCAATCCGACCTTCCCGAAGTGGGCAGCCAGAGCGTGATTTCAGAGATTCTGGCGGGGCGCCGGGTGCTCAACGTTCGTCAGATAGCTTCCTTGAGCGAACGCTTTCACATTGGCACGGATGCTTTCATCGAGCGTGGACGGGGCTAGACGTTCGTTGGATCGCCATACTACATCCCTCCGTATACATACTCAATTGGATTCCGCACCTCAAGTCGGAAATCTTCCGCCTCATCTACGACCGCGCCATCTGGCCCGTCAACCTCGGCAAGCGCCACCAGGGCATGCAGGCCGACATGGCGAGCCAGGTGCTGGCCGACACGATGACGCAACTCACCGAGTCCGGCGTGTTCGAGCCCACCGGCATGCCACTGCGAAACGACCGGTTCAGCTGACCCCACCCACGGCCATTCCCGGAGGCACCATGCGCATCGACGATCACGGCACGGTCTGGCTAGGGGCGCTCGCCATACCGCTACCGGCCGCCCTCAGCGACGCGGCCCGCGCCTGGTTGCGCGAGGCCGCCGCCAGGCCCGACCCCACGCACAACCTTACGGCCGACGCCGCCATCGTGCGCCGCGTGGTGGACGCCGGCTATGCCGAGCAAGCGGCGCGGTTCCAAAAGCTCCACCCCGGCGTCACCATCACCCCCACGGTGCTGGGCGGCGTGCCTTGCGCCATCGCCAGTCCTGAACGGCCCGACGACAGCGCCGTGCTGATCAACCTGCACGGCGGCGCCTTCGTGGCCGGGCAGGGTGCGCTATTCGAAGCCATCCCCATCGCCGCGCGCACCAAGCTGAGCGTGGTGGCGGTGGACTACCGCCTGGCCCCGGAGCATGCCTTCCCCGCCGCGGTGGAAGACGCGCTGGCGGTGTACCGCGAGCTGCTGCGGCAATACCCGGCGCATCGCATCGGCGTGTACGGTTCCTCCGCCGGCGCGGTGCTGGGCGCGCAACTCATGGTGGCCGCGCAAAGCGCGGGGCTGCCGCTGCCCGCGGCGCTCGGCTTCTTCTCCGGCACGGCGGACTTCAGCGTCGCTTGCGACTCCGAAGCCTACTTCGGCATCTTCGGCTTCAGCCCCGCCGTGCGCCCGGTGGCCGAGCAGGCGCGCGGCTACCTGGCCAGCTGGCCGCTCAACGATCCGCGTCTATCGCCCCAGCACGCCGAGCTGGCCGGCTTTCCGCCCACCCTCTGCATGGCGGGCACGCGCGACTTCTTCCTGGGCGGCACCTGCCGCTTTCACCAGGCCCTGCGGCGGGCCGGCGTGGCGGCGGAACTGATCGTGTACGAAGGGCTGCCCCACGTGCATTGGAAGATGGCGGACTTGCCGGAAACGGGCGAAGCGCTGGACGCCCAGGCGGAGTTCCTGGGACGCCGGGTGGTGCGAGGCTCGCGTGGTGGCGCGGCTACTGTCGATAACCAATGAGCTCTTGGGACCAACACGTCCCACTTTGCCGCTCCCCGCGATGCTCCACCCTACATTGCCATCTGCCTTTGCTCTCTCGGCATCAGCCTGCTGGCGCACGATTTGTTCACCGACCGACCGGAGCGGGCCGCCTGGCACTTCACCTTGCGAGATCGGGAGCTGGGGGAGCTAGAATTGGGCGATACGCTGCAGATCCACCTGATCGAACTGCGCAAGGCCGAGCGGCTGGGGCGCTTGTCTCCCGCACTCTCCGCCTGGATCGCCTGCCTGTTACACAACCTGGACGAGGCCGCCATGAACCCTCAACGGCATACCTTGCTTGAGGCTTTGTTGGCAGATGTAGATCACTCGTAAACTTCCCCCACCCGCAAGCTGATCGGCCACACCACATAAAATCGGCCGAAGCGCGGCGTCTGGTACGCAAGACGGAGCTGTGCGCCAGTTGTACCGTTGGGGCTACCAACGCGATAATGTCATCCGGTTGTTCGGGATCCTGGATGCCATGATGGCCTTGCCTGAAGCGCTCGAACCGGCGTTCGAAGAGGGGATCAATCCCGCGGAGCCCACCCTTGATGTTGCAGAAAAGCGCGTACCGTCATGATGTGAGTGCCTTTATGGCGTTGCATGCCGAGCAGATCGCGCTTATCACCCGTTAGTAAAAGATCGGCGTTCGCCGCCTCGGCCATCGCCAATAGGTAGTTATCGTAGGGGTCGGCGCAAGCGGTGACGACGGGGAGTTTATCGGTCATGCCTGCTATTTCACGCAGTTGGTTGATGAGGCGCCCTGCCAGCGCAGGATTCAAACGTGCTCGTAACTTGGGATAGCGGGCCACGCGCATCAACTCGTCCAACTGCTCGGCGCTGCTTATCAGATCGAAGTGACCTTGCCGCCACAATAGGATAAGCCGCGCAGGTAAAGATGCCTCGACCAGCAAGGCGCTGATCAAGATATTGGTATCGACGACCAGCCGCACGATTCAGGATGCGGCAGGTGTGGAAGTGCGGGCACTGGCCACCGCTTCGGTCAGCAGCGCTTCCAGTTCGTCGGCGGGCAGGTCGGTGAACTGCGCGCGGGCTTTCGCGATGGTCTGGTCGAAGACGCGCCACTTGACGGCGTCTTCAATGAACTTGGAGAGATCGCCTTTCTTCATGCCCCGTTGGGCAAGGTGGCTGCGCACCGCAATATCGGTGTCCTTCGAGACGGAAACCGTCCATCGGGTTGTGGTCGTTGGCATGGTGCACTCCTATAAACACATATCAACATAGCATGATAGGTGTTTATGTGCAAAAGAATATCCGACCAGGGCGCCCGGGAAGCGACATCACCTCACAACCTCCCCACCCGCAAGCTGATCGGCCACACCACCTCCCGCCGCCGCAGCGGATCTGTCTGGGTGGATCAACGTAGACGGGGCCGTGGGCGGGCCAACGT
Organism: Pigmentiphaga sp.; assembly: GCA_023228945.1. Taxonomy (GTDB): domain Bacteria; phylum Pseudomonadota; class Gammaproteobacteria; order Burkholderiales; family Burkholderiaceae_B; genus Verticiella. Next base: position 25,659 of record JALOAI010000038.1, read on the forward strand.
CTTGGCAGTGCTCGCTGCGTACTTCTACCCTGGGCGAAACGCGTCACCGCCGCCGTACGCCGCGGCAGGCCATCCCATCCCACCCTGAACCGTTGGGCCGAGCAAATACTCGACGCGCAAAGTCTTGAAGATGTTTTCCGCTAAAGGCCTCTTTGCCATCGATTTTCACGAGTTTGGCATCTGGGCACTGATCGGCCGGCTTTTTGCAACACCCTCCTCAGGGAGGGGAGGATGTCAACAGATCACCAGGCTAGCGTTGGCGGCATGGGCTGCGCGGGTATCTGTGCCCATTCCAGCATCAGGCGATAGCTGCCTCCCAAGCGTCCGAAACCGCGGCCATTGCCGCGTTCGATGGCGGGCAGGGCCAGGGCTTCGTAGACCGGTTGCCATTGCTCCTGGCCGTCGTCATCCAGCACACGCAGCTGAAGCGCCGGATTGGGCAAATAATGGCCGTTCTGCAGACGTTGCCACAGGCGACGGGCCGGTCGGTAGTCGCTGCTGACTTCGGCGCGGGCCAGCACGGCGTTGAAGTACGTGCGCTTGCGGCGATCTTCGCGCCACACCGCATCGGGAAACGCCTCGATGTTGCGCATGAGATAAGCGGCATCGAAACCCGTCAGACGCATGATCTGGTGAGCTGGGCGAGACGCCCCGGAGCCTTCGCGGACACGGTGGTACAGATCGGATGCCAGCGTTTTCAAACCGGCCAGCATAAGCTGCAGCGGCAGATACTCTCCCTGATGCTGATGCAGGCGCACCAGGCGGCCTTCCACCTGCACGTCGATAAAGGGCGCGGCAACGCACTCCCAGATGGCGCCGAACGGCCCACTGGCATAGGCCGAATCGCCAGCGGCGCGCGCCAGGGCATAATGCTGGGCGGTATGGCCGAACAGATCGCGACGCGAGAGATCGGCCCCACGCTCGATCAAGGCTTGCACCAGCGGCAGGTTGCCCGCCTGGGCCGCCAGCATGAGCGGAGTGGCGTCGAGCACGGTGCGGTGGTCCACGCCGTACAGGTCGCACTGTTGGAGAATCTCCTTGAGATTCTTTTTTTCGTAGGGTTTGGTGTGGCGATTGGCCAGCGCCTCGCGGGCCCGCGACACCGAGCCCTCTGGCACCCGTGCCAATAGCTGGTTGGCCACCGGCCAGCGCACCTCCTGGCTCAGCGCCTGCAAATGACTGTCCAGGCTATGCCAAAGCGCCATGTCGAGCAGCTGTTGCCGAGGCTTGGTGGAGATTTCCTTGGGGTCGTATGCTCGTTCTGTAATATTGGCCAGCCACTCGCGGTTCCAGACCGACCAGGGCACGGGCTTGGTGCGCAGCACGTTCTGGCGGATGGCGTCGGCCTGCTCCTGCTTGCCCTGCTGCTCCAGGCGATGCGCCTCACGCTCCCAGTCTTCGCGGCTGGACGCCGCAGCGGCAACATCCACTCGCTCGCCGCTGTCTTTCAGGCTCAGCAATTGCAGCAAAGGGTGGTTCAAGTCGCTTTCCACCAGGTACAGGCGCTCTACCGCGCGGGTGATGGCCACGTACAGGGCGTTGACGTAGAACTTCCACAACTCGAGCGAACGATCATGCTTGTCTTTGGCGCGACGATAATCGAGCTCGTCTTTGTCCAGGTCCGCGGCACTGACGCCTTCGCAGATCTCGGCATAGGCTTGGCGCTGGGCACTGACAAAGCGATACAGAATAATGCCCGGGTACTCCAGGCCCTTGGCTTCGTGCACCGAAAACACCAGCGGCGTGCGGAACACGGCCCGGGCCTCGGCTTTGTCTTCATCGCGCAGCACGAGCACGGCAAACTGGGTAGAAGCCCGGGTTCTGGCGTCCAGCTCGCGTTTGACGTTGTCTTTGTCGGGTAACAGGCGCACCTCGCCCGCGAGATCGGCGGCGGCGCGCACCAGATGGTTGCTTTCGCGGTCGATGGAACCAAAGCGCGCGTGCTTGATCTTGAGCAGCGCATTGGCCACCTGGGTCACGTCGCGCGTGTTGCGGTAGTTGACGGACAGCACCGAGAGATTCTGGCGTTCGGCCAGTTGCGGATCACGCCAAAACAGGCTTTTAACCGCACTCCACGAGAAAAAGTTGGGATGGACGATCTGATTGGAATCACCGCACAGCATAAACTGCCCCTGCCCACTTTGACCGGACTTGAGCGTGCGTAGCACCAGCGCGAGCTGCGCATTGGTCAGATCCTGAACTTCGTCGATAACGATAAAGTCGTACAGAGGGGTAGCCAGGGCCTGCCATTCGTGGGCCACGAGGTTGCTGTCGAACAGGCCGTTGCTGGCCAACCATTCGCGGTACTTGCCGAACAAGGTGTACACGGCCTCGCGCTGGGCAGGCTCGAAAATGGACTGGCGCGGACCGAGTGCCAGATACGCCTCGCGAGTGAGGACGCCCTCGGGTTGGCTACCGATCACGCCACGAAACTCCTCGAAACAGGGGTGCGAGTCGGTAAATCGGTAATGCTGGCGGTGGCGTTCAAACCACGTGCGAAACGCAGCAAACGTGACTTCGCGGCCAGGCGGTACGCGCAGGGTTTCCAGGAACTCGCGATAGGACAGAAACTGTGCGTTCTGGGCTGGATTCTCGTAGCCATGAGACTCGTAGATGCCACGTGCGCTTTGTGCGAGCCACGGCGACTGCGTAACGTACAGTACCTCGCCTTCAGCGTGGCGCAATTTGGCCAGGGTCAGGGCCGTCTTGCCCGAGCCGGCCGATCCCACCAGGATCAGCGGCGGGGGCAGGCGATAGACCGCTTCCTGAACGTCGTCGAACGAGATCGGTTTGTCGAGCAGGTGGAACTCTGGGCGCGCCGGGTGAAGATAACGCAGGGGTTCGGCCTCGTCCGCCACCTGGGCGGGGGTTGCCGCGGCGATATCCGCCTCGTCCAGCGTGGCTCCGCGCAGAAAGCGCGACTTGTCGTAAGCGTGGTGAGCAATGATCTCAAGGGCCAGGCAAACCGTACGACCCTCGTGTCGGACGAAGCGTACCAACAGACGGCTGGCGTCATCGAGCTTGGCTCGGTAGTACGGCGTGGGCAAGAGTTTCTTGAGATCGGCGCTTTTGAAATCGTCGCGCTCGATGGCCTGGCGTACCTTGTTGAATTTGGATTGAAAGCGTGCGAGATTCAGATCGGGGTGTAGCAGAACGTCCATGAAAAATTGCGGGTCGTTGGTGTTCAGGGCCACGGAATGGCTGGCTGGCGCCGCCTTCGGGAGCAGAACCGCCATGGGGATGTGGGAAGCAGCAGAAAGGATAGCCGATGTGGGAAGCAGCAGAAAGGATAGCCGATGTGGGCGGCAAAGCGCTCAAGAGTACGCCGTGATCGATCACGCACCAAGAGATCCCGCCAACTCGTCCGCCGTCACGATGACTCCCGGAAGATCAGCTCGTAGAGCCAGAAGGTCTGCGTCGCCCGTCACCAAGGCGTCCACGCCGGCTGCCACAGCGAGAGCCAGAAACACTTGATCGTTCTCGTCGCGACAAGCTGGCAGGGCCGGCCAGGCGGAAGGCAGGAGAGCCACGTCGGCGTATGGCAAAAAATCCGCCAGCAGCTCTTCTTGATCCGCGGGAGAGAGCTTGAATTTTGGGTAGGCCAGCACCCGCAAGAGTTCACTGACGGTTTCCTTGCAAACGACAGGTTGCAGTTCATGGTTCTGCCAAGCCTGCCGTATCCAGGCCAGTCGCCCCCTGCTAAACAGCAGTGCCGACAGCACAATGTTGGTGTCAAGGACGACTCTGCGCGTCACTGTCGAGCCCAGGCGATGGCATCTTCGACATCCTGCTCGGTGATGCCGAGCTTCTCGAGTTTTTCCCGCACGGCCTGGGCTTTTTGAACCCGCACCGGTGTGAGAACGATTCTGCCGTTCTCGACAGAAACATCGAAATATTCCGCCATCTCCACGCTGGAGACAATGGCTTTGGGCAAGGTGATCTGGTTTTTCGAGGTGAGTTTAGCAAGCATGGGATTCTCCGGTTGTTGGAGGTCACGGATATCTTACTTCCTTTCTGGTTCTCAAGCACGGTCTCGGGTGCTTCCACTATGACGGACGAGTCCCACTTTGCCGCTCCTGGCGCCGGACCCACCGCCGCCGACCTTGCGAGCAGGGCATCCACCCCGCCGCCGCAGCGGATCTGTCTGGGTGGATCAACGTAGACCGGGCCGTGGGCGGGCCAACGTCTCGGCAGTGCTCGGCTGCGTACTTCTACCCTGGGCGAAACGCGTCACCGCCGCCGTGCGCCGCAGCTGGCCATCCCTATAGTGGCTGCACCTCTACGTTGCTGCGGGTTGCCGCCAGATGTCTACTGCTTCCAATTACGACGCCGCCTGGAAAGATGCGCTGGAAAGCTATTTTCCGCAATTCATGGCCTTGCTATGGCCCGAGCTGCAGGTGCAGATCGATTGGCGCCAGGCGCCGGTTTTTCGGGACAAAGAGCTGCAGGCGCTCCTGCGTAGCGCCAAACGGGGCCGACGCCATGTGGATAAGCTCGTCTCGGTGCGTTTGCTCGATGGCCGAGAAAGTCTGCTGTTGATCCATGTCGAGATCCAAGGTGGATACGAAGCGGAGTTTCCGTATCGGATGTACACCTATTACGTGCGCCTGTCTGAGAAACATCCGGGCGAACACCTGGTCAGCCTGGCGGTACTGACCGACTCTTCGCGGCGTTACGGCGCGGGGCGCCGACGCACCAAGCCTGGTCCAGGCCATACCGGCGCCCGGCACAAGGAGGCACGGGATCTCGATGGGCCCGGCGGATTGTCCAGCCTATCGCACCAAGTCCAATTCTGGAATTGCCATCTGCGCTTTACCTTTCCGGTTGTTCACCTGGAAAGCTGGCGCGCCCGCCTGCGGGAACTGCTCGAGCTGGCCCCGGCCAACCCGTTTGCGGTGGTGGTGCTGGCCCAGTTGGAGGCCAATGCCACACGGCCTGATGCCCATCGCCTGGTACGCAAGACGGAGCTGGTGCGCCAGTTGTACCGCTGGGGCTACCAACGCGATAATGTCATCCGGTTGTTCCGGATCCTGGATGCCATGCTGACCCTGCCCGAAGCACTCGAACCGGCCTTCGAAGAGGCGGTTCAGCAAATTGAAGAGGAAACCCAAGTGAGCTACGTCACCAGCATTGAACGCGTCCGCCTCAAGCGCGAGCGGGAAGAGGGCCGTGAGGAAGGTCGTGAGGAAGGTCGTGAAGAAGGCCGTGAAGAAGGTATTGCGGAAGGCAAAATGGAAGGCTTCGCCACGTTGCTGTCGTCGCAGATCACCCGCAAATTCGGCACGCTACCCGACTGGGCGAAAGTGCGTCTGGCGTCCGCTGACGATCCCACCTTAAACCGTTGGGCCGAGCAAATACTCGATGCCCAGAGTCTTGAGGACGTCTTCCGCTAAAAGGCCTCTGTGCCGTCAATTTTGGCGTCTGGGCACTGATCGCCCGATTTTTGGCGACACCCTCTGCACGGCGAGGTTTGCCGCGCACCCGATCAAAGCTTCTTGCCGTGGCGCTTGTCGTCGGCGTCAAGCCGATCCAGCACGTTACGCGCGGCATCGACATCCGCCGTTGCGGCCGATGCTCGAAAATGGCGTTCTGTGGCCCAGGATGCCAAGGTAGGGGCGCGGTAACCCATGAGCATCCCCACGTGTTGCATGACTTCTTCATGCTCTTTTGTTGGCAGTCTGCCGAGGAAGTCCGCATGGCGCGCTTCGATGGTAGCGATTTTTACCGGTCGCACGACCGACGGCGCAGGTAAGCCGACTTGATCGGGTACTGGCACGTCGCCGGGCCACGGTCGATTCGCGGCCGAGGTGATCATGATCACCCAGAGTAAAGCTCCGTCTTCGCCAATGGCGCCGGCGGACACCACCAGCGCCGGTCGCCTTTGACGTGTGTAGCGGTCGGTGTATGGAAACGGAACCCGGATGACATCGCCTTGCTCAAAGGTCGGCATACGCGGCCTTGTCAGCGTCGCTGTCCCATTCGGAGAATGTCGCGAAGGGATCATCGACTGGAGTGGGGACGCGTGCCCGCACCCGAGTCAGCAGAACGTGTCCATCTTCGATCCGGTAGGCAATCTCGTCGCCCTCGCGTAGCTGCAGCGCTTTACGGACGGCTTGTGGAATCGTAGTTTGCGCCTTGCTGGTCAGTTTGCTGGTAATCATGCACATCCCCTCGGATGATAGGTCTCTCCAGAGCGTAAGGAAGTTCCTTTCATCACGCAAGGGGAGCCGTTAAGCGGGCTCACCACCTCCCCACGGAACCCGCCACGCCCCTCATCCTCCCCCGCGCCAGCACCGCCCAGCGCCCCACAATCTCCTTGAACGCCCGCCCGCTCACATCCAGGGCATCCGCGGCCGGCACATAGCGCCGCACGCCGGCAGGCATCGCCCAATCGTAATCCGTGGCGGCGGGCAGCACCGCCACCCCCGCCGCCTCGAACTCCGCCACCGAGCGCGCCATATGCAGTGCGGACGTGACCAATAACACCCGCTCCAGGCCACGCCCCTCCAGCAGCGCGCGGGTTTTCCGGGCATTGGCCTCGGTGTTCAGGCTTTCCGATTCCAGCAGAATCGCCGAGGCCGGCACGCCCAGCTCCAGAAGAAAATCGCGTATCGACTCGGCCTCCGGCTGCAAATACCGCCCGCCATCCGAACCACCACTGGCCTCGGCCTATGCTGCAGAGACGCTGTTTCCGTCAGGTAGTCTGCCTTGCAAGAGACAAAGTTGACAAGAGATACAAGCGAGACTAGAGTTGAGCCTGTCTTAAACCTACTGGGGAGATGACCGTGCCCACTGCCATTGAATTCATTGCCGACCGTCTACCGCGCGTCACGGTGAAGGATTTGCGTCGCTTCGCGGATACCGTCGAAATCCGGGACGCCAAGGCTTTTGCAGCCGAGTTGCAGGCGTTCGTCCACGAGCGTGTGGAGGCGGTAAAACTGCCCGCCAGTCTGGAGAGTGAGCCGGTGCGGCAGGCCCTTACACGCAAGGCGGCCGCGCTACGTGCCGACACGCGCTGGGCACCGAGTAAAACTGACGTCCAACGTGGCCGTGCCGTGCTGCTGGAAGCCTTCAACCAGCCACACAATCTGCCGATCCCCGAGTTCGCCAAACTGGCTAACAAATCTCGCCAGCAGATCTACAAGGACATCGTCGCCCGCCGGCTGCTGGCGCTGAACGTGGGGCCGCGCGGTCAGAAGCTGCCCGACTGGCAACTCGACTCGGTGAAGCAGCAGTTGACCCAGACCGTACTTCAGAAGGTCGAGGGCATCGACCACTGGACGATCTACCGCGCACTGTCCGAACCCCTTGAGGGCTTAGGCGGTCGGTCGCCGCTGGATGAGGTGACGCATGGCACGATCGACGACGTGGCCGAAGCGGTGTTCAATGTGCTGGGCGTCCAGGCGCATTGAAGTGAAACCGTCATGAACCTTGAGCTGCCATCCTTCCTGATCGGTGCCGGTGAACTGCTCCAGCATGTGAGCCGCGCCGCCTATCGAGGCAGCCCGCTGTACTATGGCCGCAGCAGCACCAATCGCTACGATGACCCGACGCGAGCCTACGGCGTGCTTTACTTGGGGCATGACCTGCCCACGGCGCTGATGGAGTCGGTGTTCCACAAACACCAGTGGCTTGCAGACAAGAAGCGCTCGATCGCGCTGAAAGAAGTTCAGAGCCGGATGGTGCGCGCCGTAGGCGTGGTGGCCGACGTGCTTCTGGCGGATCTCACAGCGCCGGGCATCATGGCGGGCTACTTTAGTCTGAATCTGGAGCAGATGGCCAGCCGCGACTACACACATACGCAGCAGGTGTCCGCACAGGTGCATGCGATGCTCGGAGATGACGGCCAGCCGCTGTTCGACGGCGTGCTCTATCCGTCGCGCAACAACTATCCCGCCAAGAGTGTCGCCCTGTTCGAGCGTGCGGGAACGAAGATCAGCGTCATCGAGGACATGGACCTGGTTGACCATGTGGACTGGCCGCGTTTCGTTGCCCGCTACAAGAGTCTGGCCGACATCGAGCGCGGCTTCCTGGTATTGAAATCCGAGTCCAAGGAGCAGTCGAGCATCCTGCATGCCCTGACGCTGAAAAAACCGGTCGAATCTGAGCAGCTGACGCTATTGTCCTCCCCGCGCCAGCACCGCCCAGCGCCCCACAATCTCCTTGAATGTCCGCCCGCTCACATCCAGGGCATTCGCGGCCGGCACATAGCGCCGCACGCCGGCAGGCATCGCCCAATCGTAATCCGTGGCCGAAGGTATCACCGCCACCCCCGCCGCCTCGAATTCCGCCACCGAGCGCGCCATATGCAGGGCGGACGTGACCAACAACACCCGCTCCAGGCCACGCTCCTCCAGCAGCGTGCGGGTTTTCCGGGCATTGGCCTCGGTGTTCAGGCTTTCCGATTCCAGCAGAATCGCCGAGGCTGGCACGCCCAGCTCCAGCAGAAAATCGCGTATCGACTCGGCCTCCGGCTGCAAATACCGCCCGCCATCCGAACCGCCGCTCAACACAATCCAGGGCGCCTTGCCCGCGCGATACAGCCGTGCGCCATGCAACACCCGATCCAGCGCGCTATGGGCGTCCCACACCGGATTGCCGGCATGCGGCGGATGCATGGCGCCGCCCAGCACCACAATGGCGTCGGCCGCCGGCACCTCGGCCACCGGGCGGGCCGGGTAGGGCGCCTCCACGACATGCCGCACCCAAAGGCTGGCCACCGGGGTGGACCACAGCCATAGCCAGGCCAGCCCCAAGGCCACCAGGCCGACGCCCCAGCGCCGGCGGCTCAACAGCAAGGCGAGCAGGCCCGCCAGCAACAACAGCAGGGCGGTGCCCAAGGGCGACACGACGGCGATCACGAGTTTGGATAACAGCATGGGGTATTAGAAAGGGGCTTGAGTCAGTGACGAAGATCTCGCCTGCAGCCGGCTCGCCATCATGTTCTCGGCAAAAGGAGCCTGTCCGTCATGCAAGCACGCGAGCTCTCGCAAAATGCGTAGCGCGCTCGGCGCTCAATCACCTGGCCGGCCTGGTGAGTTCTACTCCTCGAGCCTGCCGCTGCAGGATGGGGACTCCCAAACTCTCTTCTAGATGACGCACACGCTGGCTCTTCGGTGGCACAGAAAGGTGACATCGTTTCGCAGCCCGAGTAAGGCTTCGCGCTTCGGCGATGTAGACGAGTAGCTTAAAGTCGGTCAGGTCGTAACGCGCCCCAGAAAATTTCGTAACAAAAAAAGCGATATCGAGTGCTGAGCAGCCTACTGATCGGTGAGCTTTCGGTGCGCAAGACGCGAGAAACATAGCTTATACGGTCTTTTGTTGGGAAAACCCAACAGTAAAGGAAGTCTCAGTCCTCTCGGATGTCAATCCCCAGATTTGAGGGGTAAACACCTGTCATATTCGCCGCTTAGAATTACCGCTACAATCTAAGTAGTTGTTGTGCAACAGAAAGTTGCATCTGAGTAGGTTGCCGGATCAGCAGCCGTAGCAAGTCGAGGAGTCATGAGCTGGCTAGTAGTTTTCATCGCGGCAACCGTAGTAACAGGGCTGATCGTCGTGTCCCAAAAGCTTCACGTAGCCTTTAGTGGAGACAACGATCCCAGCAAGCCGCAACAAGTCCACGTGGGCAGCACGCCGCGTGTGGGCGGGCTGGCCATATGGGTCGGCGTATTAACGGCGTACCTCCTCACAGGGCGGTATAAGGGCGCTCAGGCGCTCTGGGACATGCTTTTGCTCTGCAGCTTGCCCGTCGTACTGGCGGGCTTCGTCGAAGACATCACAAAGAGGATCTCGGCAGGCAAGCGCCTTGTGGCTGCCTTTGCTTCGGCGGCTTTGTTCTGGCTCTGGAGTGACCAGCACACAATGCAATTAGGGATTCCAGGGATAGACTGGCTGCTGGCTTTTGCTCCGATTTCATTTTTTGCATTCGTCATTGCTATCGCTGGCGCTACGCATGCCTTCAACCTGATCGACGGATTCAACGGCCTGGCTAGCGGCTTTGCGGTTCTGGTGGCGGGGTCGATGGCTCTGGTGGCGTATCAGGTGGGCGACCTGCCGATCATGGCGGTGTCAGCCAGCCTTGGCCTGGCTACGTTGGGGTTCCTCGTATGGAACTTCCCGCTGGGCAAGATTTTCCTGGGAGATGGCGGAGCTTACTTCCTAGGGTTCATGCTGGCGGAGCTGGCTGTCATGCTCGTTATACGCAACCCCGGTGTCTCGACTTACTACGCGTTCTTAGTGGTGCTGTATCCGGTGGTGGAAACGCTGGTCTCGATCTGGCGACGAAAAGTGCATCGAGGCGTGGCGGCAGGGCAGCCGGACGCCTTGCACTTGCATCAGCTCATTTACTGGCGCTTGGTACGCTTTGGCTTGTTCGATTGCAGGCCCACGACCAAGGTGCTACGAAACTCAGCCACGGCCCCGTATCTGTGGGTGTTGTCGTTGATTTGCATGGTGCCCGCAACGTTATACTGGTATAGCACGCCGGCACTGGTGATCGCGGGTATATTGTTCGTGTTGACGTATCTTTCTTTGTATAAGCGTCTACTGCGTTGGCGGCGGCCTGCATTTTTGGTGATCAGAGGCGAGCCCGCCGCTAGAAAAGCCGAGGTAAAAGCTGATCCAAGTATCGAGGGTTGATTTAGTGGTTCAACTGACGTACAGGCCTTGTTCTCGGCAGTACGCCGAACGCTCGGCTTCGTTCATGCTTGCCGTCTGAATGAGCGCGGCCAACTTGGCCTTGGCATCCCAGTCGTCTGGCGCTGTGGGCTTGGTGGGCACGACAAATCCTTGGTTGCGAAATTGCTTTTTCCAAGCATACAAGGTGGGCGCCGAGATTCCGGTCTCCAGACTGAGGCTGGTCACGCTCTGGCGGTTCGGCGGCAGCATCTTGCGAACGATCTGAGCTTTGAGCTCCGAGCTATACGACGGCATGTTGTCACTCCAATGCCCCCTGAAAAATGAAATCAGTGGAGCGGACAACTATTGTGACAACGGGGGAGGCTAGAACCGATTTGGTCGAGAAATTAACTCATCGTAAACGTCCAGTGTCCGTTCAATCACAATCAGCTCATCAAAACTAGAAAGAGCTTTCTCTCTGGCCTTCTTTCCCAGTTGACGACGTAATTCTGGATTCTTGTGAAGGCGGCAAATCGCCTCGGAAAGCGCTTGACTATCTCGTACAGGAATAAGCAGCCCATCCTCTTTATTTGTGACTACTTCCCTGCAGCCGGGAACGTCGGTGGTAATAAGTGGCTTACCGCACGCCGCTGCTTCAATCAAACCTTTGGGCAATCCTTCTCTATAACTGGGCAGCGCTACGATATCCACTTTTCGGAATAGGGTATGCATGTCGTCAACGTGACCAAGCCACGTGACTAGATTCTCGGTCTCCCAAGCCCTAATAGTAGCGGTCGGGATAGCTGCAGGATTTCCAGGGTCCGGCTCACCTGCGAGTAGAAATGCGATTTGGCATCCTTTTGTTTTCAACTTACGGGCTGCATCGACAAATTCTCCCACGCCTTTATCCCAAAGTAAACGCGCGGGAAGTAATACTTTAGTAGTGCTATCGTTGCTTTGCAATGCTGTATCAAGCGATGGAGAGAAGGCTTCACAGTTGACACCCGATCCACGTATCAATCGAATGCTTTCTTTCTCTGCTAATCGCTGTTGAAGAAAAAGAGTGACGTCGTCCTGATTTTGCAATACGAGTCTCGAGTTCGGTCCAGAAAGAGCCTTTTGCATTAGCTTGCGCACTAGAGGGCGTAGAGTTCTTGCCTTGATGCTATTGTTAGTAAAAACGTAGCCTAGGCCGGCGACGGCGTTGATCGTGGCTGGCGTTGTTGGGGCTAGTCTCGCGGCGACAGAGCCGTATATGGAACATTTTATCGTGAACGAATGAACTAGATCGACTTTTTCCGCTATTATGAGTTTTCTAAGCCAGTTAATTAACGAACTCTCACGTAAAGGATTCAGGCTTCTTCGATTCATTGGTGCTGGGTACCAGCGAAAACCAAGATTTCGAATTTTTTCTCCATAGGCGCCAGGTGGAGAAGTTAGAAGAACTTCGTATCCTTTATCTCGTAGCGCCATGGCTAAAGATCGACGAAAATTATACAAATACCAATCCGTATTTGCGAACAGTAGTATCTTGGCTCTAATAGGTGTATGTGTCATTTTAAGTATACTTTACCGAGGTTATAGTCACGGATGCCTTATTCAATGGGCAACGATTCCGGGCATTGACCGTCGTAGACAACTTCACCTGCGAATGTCTCGCCATTGAAGCAGGTCAGTCAGTCTCTGACAAGTCAGGATGTCGTGCAGGCATTGATGCGCATTGCGACGGGACGCGGCACTTTGCCGCGCCGCATTCAAGCCGACAATGGCCCCGAGTTTGTTTCCTTGGCACTGGATAAGTGGGCTCACGACAGCGGCGTGACGATGGATTATTCCCGGCCAGGCAAACCCACGGACAATGCGTTCATCGAGTCCTTCAATGGCAGTTTACGCGATGAATGCCTGAACACGACCTGGTTTATGTCGCTGGCATATGCGAGCAACAAGCTCGAAAACTGGAGGCAGGATGACAGTCATTTTCGGCCCCACTCGGCGCTGGCCGACACCGTTGTTTGTCAAGATAGTTGCGTTGTAACCATGTGTGATTTTTATGAGGCGACTTTCAAGATTTCCTCCTCGGTGTCAGTTGCCGGGTTGAGCCACATGACGGCCGGCCGGCTCCAGTTTCGAGTG
>JALOAI010000015.1 GCA_023228945.1 Pigmentiphaga sp.
GCCAGAAGTCTTCCGTCGCGAAGTCGCGCGGCGGCGCTTCGACGTGATCCAGCCCGCTGGGCTGGCCTTCGGCAGCGGTAGCGGTTTCGGCCCACCCCATGGGGTACTCGCGAAAGTAGCAGCCGATCCAGCGGTTGGAGCGCAAGGCGTGATAGGACTGCGTGTCGTCCGCCCACCAGCCGTCGTCGGCATCGAGCCGGGTCTGGCCACGGCGCCTGAGGATATGGCGCAACCCGGGGCATCTTGAGCTGACGACCCAGGCGTTGCGCGCTTCATGGTGGCGAGGGGCCAGGAAGGGATGGTCACCCACCGCCTGCAAGACGAGATCGCGCAACGGCGCGGCGGAGGCTCCCACGCCGGCGGCCAGGGCTCCCGGCAGATCGTCGGCCAGGGGCCGGGCATCCAGCCTGACCTCGCCGGCCGGACCGGGTGCGGGAAAATTGGCCTGCAGCACAGCCTGCATGGCCTGGCCGCGCATTCCGGGCAGGGACTCCAGCACCGCCCGCTGGGCGTGCCAGAGCACGTCGTGGGCCAGGCGATCGTGTGCCCGGATGGCGTCAGCCAGCGCCGCCCGCCTGGCGCCCTCCGCCCCCGCGCCGAGCGCGGCGGTGTAGGCCGCGCCATGGGCGGGACCGAACAAGGCGCCAATCAGGTAGGCCGGCGGATTGCCCTGTGTCACCCGTTGCGCCGCGCGAGCACCGTAAGCGGACCAGGCGTCGAGCGTCACGAGATGCGCGAGGGCCACTTGATGCGCCACCTGGGCGCGATTGGCCAGCGCCAGAAAGTTGAGCGCCCGCGCCTGCGCCACAGCTCCCGAGTAGGCCGCGGCGTCGGTGGCATGGACGAGCCGGTTTTTTTCGTGGATGAGCTGCCCGCCCTGGTAGAGCTGCACCCAGGCCAGGGCCGCCAGCGCCAGCAGAAACAAACCAAGCACCAGCGCCTGCCCGCGCTGCCGCGGGCGGGAACGGCCATTCAAAGCCAACCGGCCAGGCCCCACCGCCGAGAAAGGATGGACATATCCGCGGCAGCCCAGGAGCGCCGGGCCGCCCCTGGCCCCCTGGCCTCCTGGAGAAGCCCGGTGCACAGCGCCGGGCAGGACGGCGTGTGCCATTTCGCGGGACGCAGCTGGTAGCCGGGCCACGCTATTGACCGCCCGCGGCGCCGGCATTGCCGGTGAACTCGCGCAGCGAGCGGGCGCCGGTTTGCGATGCCGCCCGGCCGGCCGCCTGCTGCGCCGCCTGGGACTCCGCGCTGCCGTCTTCTCCGGCAAGCTCGCGGGCCATGGCGGCGGTCTGGGAACGCACGACCTGCCCGAACAGCTGATACACCGCGATCGCGGCCACGGCGATGAGGGCGACGATAATGATGTACTCGGTCATTCCTTGTCCGTACATTTTCTTCGGTCCGGCCGCGGCGCAGCCTGGCGCTGGCCCTCGCGGTTCGCCCGTCGGCATCCCGGCCGGTGCCACATGCCCGACAGGGCGCCCGCTCGCTACCGGCCTGACCCGGCAGGCCCGCCATCCCATGAAACCCTTTGCTCGATGCGACATGATGATTCCTCCCAGACACCGCCAGTGTCGGGCTTGGCGCACGCCGCCGCTATTGTGGAATGCCGCTGTGTACCGACCGGCAACTCCGGCTTGACCATCCATCCAGGCGCTACAATCCCGCCCACCTCCCGCCGTCCCACCCATCCCATGGAACCCGTCCGCATCTCCAAACTCATGGCCCAGCGCGGCCTTTGCTCGCGCCGCGAAGCCGATAGCTATATCGAGCGCGGCTGGGTGCTGCTCGACGGACACCCCGTCACCGAATTGGGCGCCAAGGCCTTGCCCAGCCAGGAGATCACCTTGCGCGGCGCCGCGCAGCAGGCCCAGGACACGCGCGTGACCATCCTGCTGCACAAGCCGATGGGTTATGTGTCGGGCCAGGCCGAAGACGGCTACCGCCCGGCCGCCAGCCTGATCACGGCGGCCTCGCATTGGCAAGGCGATCGCGGCCCGCAGCGCTTCAGCCCCGCCCACCTGCGCGGGCTGGCGCCAGCCGGCCGCCTGGATATCGATTCCACCGGTTTGCTGGTGCTAACGCAGGACGGCCGTATCGCCCGCCAACTGATCGGCGCCGACTCCACCATCGACAAGGAGTACCTGGTGCGCGTGCAGGGCCGGCTGAGCGCCGAAGGGCTGGCGCTGCTCAACCACGGCCTGTCGCTCGACGGCCATGCCCTGCGGCCCGCCCAGGTGCAATGGCAAAACGAGGATCAATTGCGCTTCGTGCTGCGCGAAGGGCGCAAGCGGCAGATCCGCCGCATGTGCGAGCTGGTGGGGCTGAAGGTGGTGGGATTGAAGCGCGTGCGCATCGGCCGCTGGCGCCTGGGCGACCTGCCGGTGGGGCAATGGCGCTATATGGCGCCGCATGAGCGCCCGGATTCTGGAGCCGGAGCCCCCCGCGCCAAAACCGGCGGCGCCTCTCGGGGCCCCTGAGCAGGGCCTTTGAGAGGAGCCCCTTTGGGTTTTACACGACTATAGTTTGCGGCTGGCCGTCGTCCTGCGCCACGATCTCGCCGAGCTGATACACGGTTTCACCCGCCTCGCGCAAACGCGCGGCCACCGTGTCGGCGTCGGCCGCGGCAACCACGGCCACCATGCCGATGCCGCAGTTGAAGACACGGTGCATTTCGGAGTCGGCCACGCCGCCCTCGCGCTGCAGCCATTGGAACAACGGCGGCAGGGCCCAGGCGTCGCGCCGCAGGCGCGCGGCCAGGCCGGGCCGCAGGATGCGCGGTACGTTATCGAGCAGGCCGCCGCCGGTAATGTGCGCCAGGCCGCGGATCTGGCCGTCGGCGATCACCGGCAACAACGATTTGACGTAGATACGGGTGGGCGCCATCACCACGTCGACCAGCGGCTGGCCATGGAAATCGTCGGTGGGCTTGGCGTCGCTGCGTTCGAGGATCTTGCGGATCAGCGAGTAGCCGTTGGAATGGGCGCCGCTGGAAGCCAGGCCCAGCACCACGTCGCCCACGCCGATTCGGGCGCCGTCGAGGATGGCGGATTTTTCGACGGCGCCGACGGCGAAGCCGGCGAGGTCGTATTCGCCGTCGGGATACATGCCCGGCATCTCGGCGGTTTCGCCGCCGATCAGAGCGCAGCCGGACTGTTCGCAACCCTGGGCGATGCCGCCGACCACCCGGGCCGCGACGTCGACGTCGAGCCGGCCGCAGGCGAAGTAGTCGAGGAAGAACAGGGGTTCGGCGCCCTGGACCAGGATATCGTTGACGCTCATGGCGACGAGATCGATGCCCACGGTATCGTGGCGATTCCAGTCGAAGGCGAGGCGCAGCTTGGTACCCACGCCGTCGGTGCCCGACACCAGAACCGGCTCGCGGTATTTTTGCGGCACCTGGAACAACGCGCCGAAGCCGCCGATGCCGGCCATCACGCCATCACGCAGGGTGCGTTTGGCGAGTGGTTTGATGCGCTCGACCAGGGCCTCGCCGGCATCGATATCGACGCCGGCATCGCGGTAGGTGAGGGACGAAGGCGGATTGCCGGGGGTCTGGGCGGACATGGGCGCGAACCGTATTTTTGAAATGTGGTAAAGATGGGGCATACTTGCGCCTGCTTTAGCCGGCGCAACCGCCATTCTACGATGATCGCTGCCGTCCTTGCTGCAGCCCCCATGCCCGACGCCCTCCATCCCCAGCTAGTGCTCGATATCACGCCGTCGGCCGAGCCGTCGCTGGATAACTTCGTGCCCGGAGTCAACCACGCCGCGCTGGCCGCCGTGCGCGAACTCGCGCCCGGCCGCGCCCTCTACCTTTGGGGGCCGGCCGGCGCGGGGCGCAGCCATCTGCTGCGCGCCGCCGTTGCCGCGCATCCCGGCGGGCTGGGGCTGTCGGCCGAAACGCCGGCCAGCGACTGGCCCGAGCCCGACGCCAACGGCGCCCTGCCGCCCCTGGTGGCGGTCGACGATGTCCACCGCCTCGACGCCGAGGGCCAGGCCCGCCTGTTCGCGCTCTACAATCAATGGCGCGCCGCCGCCGCCACCACCCGCGCCAGTTGCCTGCTGCTGTCGGGCGACCAAGCGCCCCTGCAATTGCCGCTGCGCGAAGACCTCCGCACCCGGCTCGGCTGGGATCTCGTGTATCGGCTCGAGCTGTTATCCGACGCCGACAAGCGCGACGCGCTGCTGGCCCAGGGCGCCAGCCGCCAGTTGCAGCTGGCGCCGGCCCTGATCGATTGGCTGCTGGTCCATCGTGCGCGCGACATGCGCCAGCTCACGGCCATCCTCGATGCGCTCGACCGCTATTCGCTGGCAACCCGGCGGCCGATCACCCTGCCGCTGCTCAAAACCATGCTGGCCGAAACGCCTCCCAGCTCCTGACATCCCATTCTCATTGCATGCCTGAACCCAGACGCCTCGCCCTTTTCGACCTCGATCACACCTTGCTGCCGCTCGACAGCGACTATCAATGGGCCGACTTCCTCGCGCGCACCGGTCGCGCCGGCGATCCCGACGAAGCCCGCCGCCGCAACGACGACTTGATGGAGCGCTACACCGCCGGCGAGCTCACCGCCCTCGAAGCGGCCGAGTTCATGCTCGGCCTGCTGGCCCGCCACGACCCAGTCGATCTCGCCGCCTGGCACGAGGAGTTCATGCGCGACGTCATCCGCCCGGCCATTCTGCCCCAGGCGGCCGAACTCGTACGCAGCCATCTCGCGGTGGGTGATTTGTGCGCCGTGGTCACCGCCACCAATGATTTCGTCACCGCCCCCATTGCCCGCGCCTTCGGCGTGCCGCACTTGCTGGCCACCAATGCGGAGTATCAGGCGGGCCGCTATACCGGCCATATCGCCGGCACCGCGTGCTTCCGCGAGGGCAAGGTCCTGCGCGTGGAAGCCTGGCTGGCCGACCAAGGCTACCGCCTCGCCGACTTCGACGAAACCTTCTTCTATAGTGATTCGACCAACGACGTACCGCTGCTGCGCGAAGTCAGCCGCCCCATCGCCACCAACCCGGTCCCGGCACTGCGCGAGCTGGCCGAGCGCGAAGGCTGGCCCATCCTCGACCTTTTCCCGGCGACGTACTGACCGCCATGCTCAAACAAATCGTCGACCGCGTAGACCGCATCCTGCGGCGCGGTAAGCCCCGCCGGATCCCTGCCAGCGAGCATGGCATCGACCGGCGCAACGTGTCGCGCCATGCCATCAAAGTCTGCGAAGTCCTGCAGCAGCATGGCTTTCAGGCCTATGTGGTGGGCGGCGCGGTACGCGATCTGATCGCCGGCGTCGAGCCCAAGGATTTCGACGTGGCCACCGACGCCACCCCCGAGCAGGTCAAGCCGCTGTTCCGCCGCGCGCGCATCATCGGCCGCCGCTTTCGCCTGGTGCACGTCGTGTTCGGCGCCGAGGTGATTGAAACCTCCACCTTCCGCGCCGCCGGCAGCAGCGGCCAAAGCACCGACGCCCACGGCCGCCTGTTGCAGGACAATGTCTTCGGCAGCCTGCAGGACGACGCCGCGCGGCGCGACTTCACCCTCAACGCGCTGTACTACGATCCGCACACGGAAGAGGTGATCGACTACCACCACGGGGTGGCCGATCTCAAGCAGCGTACGGTGCGCATCATCGGCGATCCCCAGGTTCGCTACCGCGAAGATCCCGTGCGCATGCTGCGCGCGGTGCGCTTCGCCGCCAAGCTCAACGGCACCATCGAACCCGCCACACGAGAGCCGATCGCCGCCCTGGCGTCGCTGATCGAGAACGTCCCGGCCTCGCGTCTGTTCGACGAAATGCTCAAGCTCCTGACCTGCGGCCATGCCATGGATTGTGTGCGGCGACTCCGCCAGCATGGCCTGCATCATGGATTGCTGCCCTTGCTCGACGTGATCCTCGAACAGCCCGGCGGCGAGCGTTTCGTCGAACTGACGCTGGAGCGCACCGATGCCCGGGTCCGCTCCGGCAAAAGCATCAGCCCGGCCTTTCTGTTCGCCTCCCTGTTGTGGCAGCAGGTCAACCAGCGCTGGCAAACCATCCTGGCGCAGGGCCAACCCGCCATCCCGGCGCTAGCCGAGGCGGTCGACTCCGTGCTCGCCGAGCAAACCGACAAACTCGCGATCCAGAAGCGCTTCGTCACCGATATGCGCGATATCTGGTTCATGCAGCCGCGGTTCGAAAAGCGCTCGCCGCGCTTTGTCTGGCGCCTGCTCGAACAGCCGCGCTTCCGCGCCGCCTGCGACTTCCTGCAATTGCGGGCGGCCGCGGGCGAAGTCGACAGCGTCTTCGCCCAATGGTGGATGGACCTCGCCGACGCCTCCGACGCCGAACGCGCCCACATGCTCGACGACCTCTCCCGCCAACCCGAAGCCGCCGCCGCCGACGCCCCCAAACGCCGCCGCCGACGCCGCCGCAAACCCGCCCCCACCGACGGCCAGGCCCCGGCTGGCGCGGCATGAGCGTGCCGGGCCGCCCCAAACGCGAATCCTCCCCCGGGGAGGAAGTCGCAAAGCGACCGGAGGGCCGTCCATCCAGCGCGCCGGGCCGCCCCAAGCGCGAATCCTCCCCCGGGGAGGAAGTCGCGAAGCGACCGGAGGGCCGTCCATCCAGCGCGCCGGGCCGCCCCAAGCGCGAATCCTCCCTCGGGGAGGAAGTCGCGAAGCGACCGGAGGGCCGTCCATCCAGCGTGCCGGGCCACCCCAAGCGCGAATCCTCCCCCGGGGAGGAAGTCGCGAAGCGACCGGAGGATGGCGCGGCAGGCGCCCCCGCGCAACGCAGCATCCAATCGATTGAAACCGGTTTCGCACTGCTTGCGGCCCTGGTCGAGCACGGCAAGCCCATGACGCTGCGCGACCTGTCCAAGGCCGCCCACATGACCTCGGCCAAGGCCCACCCCTACCTGGTGAGCTTCATCCGCGTCGGCCTGGTGCAGCAAGATCCCGTGACCTCGCAATACGAACTCGGCCCCTTCGCCCTGCAAATGGGGCTGGCGGCGCTGCGCGGCCTGGCGCCGGTGCGCATGGCGCTGCCCGAGATCGCCCAGCTCGCCGCCGAACTGGGCCATACCATCGCCCTGGCGGTGCTGGGATCGCACGGCCCCACCATCATTCACATCACTGAAGCCAGCTACCCGGTGCACGTGAATATGCGTTCGGGCACCGTCATGTCGATGCTGCACACCGCCACCGGCCAGGTGTTCGCCGCCTGGCTGCCACCCAAGGTGGCCCAGCACTATATCGAGCGCGAAGCCGGCGACGCCGCCGTGGTGACCCACATGATCGCGTCGCGCCCCGACCGCCCGACCCAGGAGGCCTTGCTCGCCGAGGTGCGCGCGCAGGGGCTGGCGTGTGCGCTGGGCAATCCCTTGCCGGGGATCGATGCGCTTTCCGTGCCGGTGTTCGACCATACCGGCAACATCGTCCAGGCGATCACCGCACTGGGCCCCACGGGCTATTTCGACGCCGCGCCCAACGGCATCATCGCCCGCGCCCTGCTCGCCAGCGCCGAGCGGATTTCGCGGCGACTGGGGCATCACTGATCCTGCCTGCGCATCCCCCGCCGCCTCGCGGTGGCCACCCTCTCGCCCAGCCATCTCCTCCCGTCTACCTTCTCGTCTCAGCGGCCCGCTCACGCCAGCCGCTTCCTCACATCGGCGTCTCCTGTTCCCGTCAGCCGGCCCCTTGCGGCTCTGCGCCGGCATCCGAAGCAGCGCCGTCTTTCACCGCCCCCCAAGCGGAATCCCCCACCTTCACATCCCGTTGCCGAATGGCCTAAAGTGTTTGTTCGGGCCACCCGCGCGTATCGCCCACCGCTCAAAATTCGTTAATAACAAACTGATTGCATAAAGACGAATTTCATCCTATGATGATCTCATCGTCCGGATCATGCCGGCCAACCCCACAGGAGCAGGAAATGAGCAAAGCCTTTGCCTCGCAAGCCGACCTCGAAGACAAGGTCGTCTCGTTCGAGAAACTATCCGACAACGCCTATGCCTACACCGCCGAGGGCGATCCCAACACCGGCGTGATCATCGGCGACGAAGCCGTGATGGTGGTCGACACCCAGGCCACGCCCGTGATGGCGCAGGATGTCATCCGCCGCATCCGGGAAGTCACCGACAAACCCATCAAGTACGTGCTGCTGTCGCATTACCACGCCGTGCGCGTGCTGGGCGCTTCGGCCTATCAGCCGCAGCAGATCATCGCCAGCCGCGAAACCTACAACCTCATCTGTGAGCGCGGCGAGCAAGACAAAGCCAGCGAGATCGGCCGCTTCCCGCGCCTGTTCCGCAATGTCGAGTCAGTGCCCGACGGCCTCACCTGGCCCACGATCACCTTCGAGGGCCAGATGACGATCGATCTCGGCAACCTCGAAGTCGTGATCATCCATGCCGGCCGCGGCCATACCAAGGCCGATACCATCGCCTGGCTGCCCGAGCAGAAGATCCTGTTCTCGGGCGACCTCGTCGAGTTCCAGGCCACGCCCTATGCCGGCGACGCCTACTTCCGCGACTGGCCGCAAACGCTCGATCGGCTGATCGACATGGCCCCCGAGCAGCTCGTCCCCGGCCGCGGCCCCGCCCTGAAAAACGCGGAGGCCGTTCATCAGGCCATCGCCGGCACCCGCGGCTTCATCAACGATCTTTACGACCGGGTCAACCAAGGCGTGGCCGACGGCAAGGATCTCAAAACCATCTATCGCGAAACCTACGCCGCCATGCAGCCGCGCTACAAAGAGTGGGCGATCTTCGATCACTGCATGCCGTTCGACGTGACCCGCGCCTACGACGAAGCCCGGGGGATCAAGGATCCCCAGATCTGGACTGCCGAGCGCGATCAGCAAATGTGGGAAACCCTCGAGGGCTGATCCCTTCCGTCGCCGGCCGGTCAGCATCCAGCCGAACCGGTCGGCCCCTTCCCGGCGGATGCCATCCGCCCTTCCCGTGCGCAGCAAAGTGGGTTGCGGAGACTCGCGTGGAAAACATCGACTACCAGAAACTGGAATTCCCTTACGTCCGGCCCCATGAGCTCGACGAATCTTCGGAACGGCGCCACCCCGTGGTGGTGGTGGGCGCCGGCCCGGTCGGGCTGAGCATGGCCCTCGATCTCGCCCGGCAGAACGTCCCGGTGCTGCTGCTCGACGACGACTTCCGCCTGTCCACCGGCTCGCGGGCAATCTGCTTCGCCAAGCGCACCCTCGATATCTGGGACCGTCTTGGTGTGGGCCAGCGCATGATGGATAAAGGCGTGTCGTGGAACGTCGGCAAGATCTTCTTCCGCAGCGAACAGATCTGGCAGTTCGATCTTCTACCCGAGCCCGGGCATCGCCGGCCCGCCTTCATCAATCTGCAGCAGTATTACGTCGAGGGCTACCTCCAGGAAGCCGCCGAACGCGAGCCCCTCATCGAGTTGCGCTGGCGTCATCAGGTGGCCAACGTACGCGAAACCGATGACGGCGTCATCGTCACCGTACAAACGCCCGACGGCCTCTTCGATCTTCACACTCGATACCTCATCGCTTGCGATGGCTCGCGCTCGCCGGTGCGCAAGATGCTGGGCGAAGAAAGCCACGGCCGCACCTTCCGCGACCGCTTTCTCATTGCCGACGTCAAAATGGAGGCCGATTTTCCGTCGGAACGCTGGTTCTGGTTCGATCCCCCCTTTCACCGCAACCAGTCGGTGCTTCTGCACCGCCAGCCCGACAACGTCTGGCGCATCGACTTCCAGTTGGGCTGGGACGCCGACCCCGTGGAGGAAGTCAAGCCGGAGCGGGTGATGCCTCGGCTGCGCGCCTTGTTCGGCGACGACGCCAAGTTCGAAATCGAATGGGTGAGCATTTATACCTTCTCTTGCCTGCGCATGGACAACTTCCGCCACGGCCGCATCCTGTTCGCCGGCGATGCCGCCCATGGGGTGTCGCCGTTTGGCGCGCGCGGCGCCAATAGCGGCGTGCAGGATGTCGAGAACCTGGCCTGGAAGCTTGCCTATGTGCTGGAAGGCAAGGCGCCCGACAGCCTGCTCGACACCTACGCCAGCGAGCGCGAGTACGCGGCCGACGAGAACATCCTGAACTCCACCCGGGCCACCGACTTCATCACGCCCAAAAGCGAGATCAGCCGGCTGTTCCGCAACACCGTGCTGAAGCTGGCCAAGCACCACGATTTCGCTCGCACCCTGGTCAATAGCGGCCGGCTGTCGGTGCCCGCCACGCTGCACGACTCTCCGTTGAACACGCCGGACGCCGATGCCTTCGAGGGCCGCATGGTGCCAGGCGCCGTGGCGCTCGACGCCCCCGTCCGCGGTGGCGAAGGCGACTGGCTGTTGGCTCATTTGGGCGACACCTTCACGGTGCTGCGCTTTCTCCGCCCCGGCGACGCCGTCCCTACCGCCACCGACCTCGGCTTCACCGCCGACATCCCGGTTCGCGTCATCGGTATTTATCCCGCCGCCGCCGAGCCGGCCCCCGGAGCCGTGGTCGACGCCGACGGCCTGGCGCACCAGCGCTACGACGCCCGCCCGGGCACCACCTATCTGCTGCGCCCCGACCAGCACGTCGCCGCACGCTGGCGCGACGCCACGCCCGAGCGCCTGCAGGCCGCCCTGGCCCGGGCGCTGGGCCGCATCGAGGAGACTGTCGCATGAGCCAGTTGAACACCGCCGCCAACCTGAGCGGGCCCGACGCCTTCTACGAAGCCCTGATCGACGCCCATCGCGACCTCTCGCTGGAACAAAGCCACGAGCTCAACGCCGCCCTGATCCTGTTGCTGAGCAACCATATCGGCGACATGGCCCTTCTGCGCGATGCCCTGCAGCGGGCGCGCCACGTCGCTCTCGACGCCGTCGACTGAACCATCGCCGGAGCCGCACGCCGGTCTGCCCCACAGACCCGGCGCGCGGCCGGTGCTCAGGGTGCGGCGCGATCGGCGAAAGTGTCGATGATTTGCTGGCGCAGCCACTGATGGCCGGCGTCGCGATGTAGCCGGCGAGTCCAGAACACATGGGTTTGCAACCAGGGAATCCGGATCGGCGGCGCTATCGTCGCCAGGCCGAAACGGGGCGCCACCACCTCGGCGAGCTTGCGCGGCACGGTGGCCAGCAGTGCGTTATCGGCCACGATGTAAGGCAGCGCACCGAAGTGCGGCACGCTGAAATGCCGGCTCAGATTAACACCGGCGCGCCGCAGGGCTTCGTTGATCTGGCCATAGGGCGCCGCCTGGGTAACGATGACGTGCTCCGCCGCCAGGAAGGCCTCGCGTGACATCTCCCGGCCCACCAGCGGGTGGTCGTGCCGCAACAGGGTCAGGTACCCCTGGCGGAACAACAGGCGCTGGAAGAATCCCGCGCCCAGATCTTCGAACACCCCCACCGCGATGTCCACCCGCCCCGCTTCCATGGCCCGCCGCAGATCGGCCCCTGTCGTGCGCACGACATCGATCCGCACCCCCGGCGCCTGGCGGGCACACAGCGCCACGAGTTCGGGCATGAAGTGGATTTCGCCCACATCCGACAAGGCAAGGGTGAAGCGCCGGCGGCTGGTGGCCGGGTCGAAGGCGTCGCGCACCTCCAGCATGCTGGACAGCAAGGCCAGCGCCTCGGCCACTGGCTCGGCGAGGCGTTCGGCCAGCGGCGTGGGCTGCATGCCCGTCGCCGTGCGCACGAAAAGCTCATCGTCAAACGCGGTACGCAGGCGGCGCAAGGCGTGGCTCACCGCCGGCTGCGAAAGATCCATCCGCCGGGCCACCGCCGACAAGTTGCGTTCTTCCAGCAGGTGCTGGAAGACGATCAGGAGATTCAAATCGAGCCCGCGCAGATCGGCCATGGATGACGACAAGCATTATTCATAATATTTATAGGCACCATTTACCTATACACCTCGCGATCTTACCCGGTTTCGGCCAGAATACCCTGTGCCATGGCGCCAGCCCCTGCGCGCCCATTTTGATTCGATTGAAGCACCGCGCGCCCACGCCGGCGCCCACCCTCCTCTCGGGAGACCGACCATGACCCTCGCCTACCTCTCCGGCTTCGGCAACAGCCACGCCACCGAGGCGCTGCCCGGCGCCCTGCCCATCGGCCGCAATTCGCCGCAAAAGTGTGCCTACGGCTTGTATGCCGAACAAATTTCCGGCACGGCCTTCACCGCCCCCCGCGCGGTGAACCGCCGCTCCTGGACCTACCGCATACGCCCGGGCGTGGCCCACTTGCCCTTTGCGCCCTACGAGGGCGCGCAAGGCTGGCAAAGCCACTTCGGCAGCCAGCCCTTCACGCCCAACCAGCTGCGCTGGAGCCCGCCGCCCTTCCCCGACGCGCCCACCGACTTCGTCGATGGCATGGTCACATGGGCCGGCAATGGCGGCCCGGAAGCCTTCAACGGCGTCGGCATCCACCTGTACACGGCCACGCAGTCCATGCACGAGCGTTTTTTCTATAACGCCGACGGCGAACTCCTGATCGTGCCGCAGGAGGGCCGCCTGCGCCTGGAAACCGAAATGGGCATCCTCGAGATCGAACCCCTCGAGATCGCCGTCGTGCCGCGCGGCATCCGCTTCCGGGTCATCCTGCCCGACGGCCGCGCCCGCGGCTACGTGCTCGAAAACTTCGGTGCCGTACTGCGCCTGCCCGAACTGGGCCCCATCGGCTCCAACGGCCTGGCCAACGCCCGCGACTTCCTCGCCCCGGTGGCCCGCTATGAAGATGTCGAAGGCGACTTCGAACTGATCGGCAAATTCACCGGCGGCTTCTGGACGGCGCGCATCGATCATTCGCCGCTCGACGTCGTGGCCTGGCATGGCACGCACTACCCCTACAAGTACGACCTCCGCCATTTCAACGTGATCGGTTCGATCAGCTTCGATCACCCCGATCCCTGCATTTTCTCGGTGCTGACCTCGCCCACCGACACCGCCGGCGTGGGCAACATGGACTTCGCCATCTTCCCGCCGCGCATCCTCACCATGCAGGACACCTTCCGGCCGCCCTGGTACCATCGCAACATCGCCAGCGAGTTCATGGGCCTGATCCATGGCATCTACGACGCCAAGGCCGAAGGCTTCCTGCCCGGCGGCGCCAGCCTGCACAACTGCATGACCGGCCACGGCCCGGATGCCAACACCTTCGAAAAGGCCAGCAACGCCGACACCAGCAAGCCCGATTATCTGCGCGACACCATGGCCTTCATGTTCGAAACGCGCGGCATCATCCGGCCCACGGCGCAAGCGCTGCAATCCCCGCTGCTACAGAAGGATTACTATCAATGCTGGCAAGGGCTGCCCAAGCATTTCAACCCTAATCAACCCTAACTTTTCGCTGCCATGTCGAACCTTAACGAAACACACGACCCCAAGCTCACCAGTTGGGTGACGTCGGCCAACGAACCCGGCACCGACTTCCCCATCCAGAACCTGCCGTTCGGCGTGTTTCGCCGCCGTGGCGCCACCGCGGGCTTCCGCATCGGGGTCGCCATCGGCGACCAGATCCTCGACCTGCGCGAGCTGCAGGCGGCCAAGCTGCTCGACGGCGGCGCCCAGATCGGGCTCGATGCCTGCACCGGCTCGGTGCTCAACGACCTCATGGCCAACGGCCGCGATATCTGGTCGGCCCTGCGGCTGGGCCTGTCGCGCGCCCTGCGTTCGGGCTCGCCGCTGCAGGCCAAGCTCGAACCCATGCTGGTGCCGCAGGCCGAAGCCGAGTACGCCATGCCCGCGCGCATCGGCGACTACACCGACTTCTACGCCTCGATCCACCACGCCACCACGGTGGGCAAGCTCTTCCGTCCCGACAACCCCCTGATGCCCAACTACAAGTGGGTGCCCATCGGCTATCACGGCCGGGCCTCCAGCATCGGCGTCAGCGGCGACGACTTCCCCCGGCCCAGCGGTCAGTTGATGCCCAAGGGCGCCACCGAGCCGGTGTTCGGCCCGTGCCAGCGGCTCGACTACGAGCTGGAAATCGGCATCTTCATGGGCAACGGCAACGCCCAGGGCACCCGCATCAAGCTCGACGACGCCGAAGACCGCGTCTTCGGGCTCTGCCTGCTCAACGACTGGTCGGCGCGCGATATCCAGGCCTGGGAATACCAGCCCCTCGGCCCCTTCCTGGCCAAGAACTTCGCCAGCACGATCTCGCCCTGGATCGTCACCCTGGAAGCGCTGGAGCCCTATCGCACGGCCTGGGAACGCCCGGCCGGCGATCCCCAGCCCCTGGCCTACCTGGTCTCCGCGCAGAACCGCGCCGAAGGCGCCTTCGACATCCAGCTCCAGGCCCAGCTCACCACCGAGAAGTCGCGCGCCGCCGGCACCGAGCCGGCCCAGCTGTCGCAATCCAGCTTCCGGCATTCGTACTGGAACATCGCGCAAATGGTGGCCCACCACACGGTCAACGGCTGCAATCTGCAAGCCGGCGACCTCCTCGGCACCGGCACGCAGTCCGGCCCCACCGAAAGCGAAGCCGGCTCCCTGCTCGAGCTCTCCGCCGGCGGCCAGAAGCCGCTGAACCTGCCCTGGGGCGAGCAGCGCACCTTCCTGGAAGACGGCGACGAAGTCATCATGCGCGCCTGGTGCGAAAAAGACGGCCTGCCCCGCATCGGCTTCGGCAGCGTCAGCGCCACGGTGCTGCCCGCGATCGACTGATCGCGGCCTTGCTCCAAGGGCCGGCCGGCTTCCGCTTGGCCCGGCATCGACCCACACCCCGACGGCCGGATCCCAGGCCCTGCCGTCGGGGTGTTTTCCATGGCGGAGACGCCGCATGCGGCTCAAGGGATCATCACCCCGATCGCCAGCAAGGTCAGCGCCAGCCCCAGCCAGTTCAGACGGCTCAGCGGCTCCCGGAACACCAGGGCCCCGACCAGGGCTCCCGCGCCCACCACGCCGATGTTCATCGCCGAAAACACCAGGGCCGGGTTCTGCGGAAACTGCTGGTGGGCACGGATGTAGAACAGAATGTTGCCGAAGTTGAGCAGGCCCAGCAACAGGCCGGCCGCCAGATGCCGCCGCCCCCAGATCGTGCGGCGCACCAGCAGCCCGATCCACATGGCAAGCCCGGCCAGGGCGAACGAAGCCGCCAGCCCGGCCGGGAAGGCGGTCCCGGCCTTGGCCATCTGCTTGAACAGAATATCGATCACGCCATAGCCCAACCATACGGCCAGGGGCCACAGCCACGTCGTGGCGCTCGCCACCGGTCCCGCCTCGGCCGGCCGTCGCAGCAGACAGAACAAGGCGCCGAACGCCAGGAGGATGCCGCCCATCGTCTCCAGCGCGGGCTCCTGGCCGAACAGAAAAAAAGCCGCCAGCAGGGGGATGAACAGCGACAGCCGTTGCGCGGCGTCGCTGCGCACGATGCCCGCGTGCCGTACCGAAGCCGCCATCGCCAGGAAGACCGACGGCAAGAGCAAGCCGAGTGCCAACAATACGAACCAGGGCGTGGCCGGCTGCAGCAGCAAAGCGGTGTCCGGCCGCAACAGCACCAGGGTGAGCCCCAGGGCCACGACATAGTTCATGGCAATGGCCTGGGCCGGGTTCAGGTCGTAGCGCCGGAACATTTTGAGCAGCACCGAGACGGCCACGCTGCAAACAATGCTGGCGATCAGGTAGAACATACCGTCGCTCCGGGCAAGCGCGAAGCCGAGGGCGCCAGATGAGGGTCGCCCTCGCTCGCACGCAAGCCCAAGGCGGCAAATAGCGCCCGGTCGGCCTCCAGTTGCGGATTGCCGCGGGTCAGCAGGGTGTCGCCATAGAACACCGAATTGGCCCCGGCATAGAAGCAGAGCGCCTGGATCGCATCGTCCATCCCTTCGCGCCCGGCCGATAAGCGGATCACCGCGCCCGGCATCGCGATCCGCGCCACGGCGACGGTACGCACGATTTCCAGGGGTTCCAGCGGCGCGGCGGCTGCCAGGGGTGTTCCAGGCACCGCGATCAGATGGTTGATCGGCACCGAGTCGGGATAAGGCTCGAGATTGGCCAGCTCGGCAATCAGGCCCGCGCGATCGCGACGGCTTTCGCCCATGCCGATGATCCCGCCGCAGCACACCTTGATGCCGGCTTCCCTTACCCGGGCCAGGGTTTCCAGGCGATCCTGGTAGGTCCGGGTCGTGATCACCCGACCGTAGTACTCGGGGGAAGTGTCGAGGTTGTGGTTGTAGTAATCCAGCCCCGCCTCGCGCAATTGTTCCGCCTGGCCATCACGCAGCATCCCCAGGGTTACGCAGGTTTCCAGGCCCAGGGCTTTCACTGCCCGCACCATGTCGGCGACCAACGCCAATTGCCACGGCTTCGGGCCGCGCCACGCCGCGCCCAGGCAGAAGCGGCTCGCGCCCATCGCCTTGGCGGCCCGGGCCGCTTGCAGCACCGTCTCCCGCGGCAGGAGGGCTTCGCCCGCCAGCCCGGTATCGAAGCGCGCCGACTGCGGACAATAGCCGCAGTCTTCAGGACAGCCGCCGGTCTTGATCGAGAGCAGACTGGAGAGCTGCACCGCGTTGGGCAAGAAATGCGTCCGGTGGGCCTCTCGGGCCTGGTCCAGCAGGTCGAAGAGCGGCAGCTCATACAGAGCGAGGATGTCGTCGGCCTGCCGACGCCCCGGCTCGCCGGTCGTGCCGGCTGCCTCACGGCGGGCCAAGACCGGGTCCTGTCGCTTGGACATGAAAGCTCCTGTTGGAAATGATGGGACGGCGATGGTAGGCAGAGGCCAGAAATTCGACAATGACCGATATTGATCAAAAATTAAACATACTTAAAGAAATTTAAAAGAAATTAGAAGAAATTGATGAACAGGCACCGCGATCATGACGTCAACGTCGGCGACTTGGTCCTGGTTCTTTTTTGTAAACAGATGAAACTAAAATCCGAGCCAAGCCGTTCAGTCTCGCCAATTCCGTTCGCCGGTTTCCCCGGACACCACGGGTGCTGCCCAAACCGGAAACAGAGCCTGAGACAATCTGTCTCACTTTCGTCCCGCAAGGCCCGTCTTTCCGTCATCGAGCCGGCGCGAGCCCTTCGTTTTCGCCGCTTTGTGCCAACAGCTTCGCCAAAACCCCACCTATAATGCATATTAGCGATGACTAATATTTTGCCAATGGCGTAGTGTGGCAGGCTCCGCCATTCGGGATTCCGCACATGCGTGTCAGATTCACTACCCGCCGTGCGCGTCGTTCATCCGACGCCCCTCGCAACGCCGCCTCTCCGGGCCTGGCGCTGCAAGTCGGCGCTTCGTTGATCTGGCTGCCGCAGGCCGCTTGCATCGCTCTTGCCATCCATCATCTCGGCCAGGACGCCGGGCTTCTCGACATCCTGCCCTGGGCCCTGGCCTTTCTCGCGCTGGGGTTGATGCGCGCCGGGCTCGACGCCTGGGGCAGCCGGCTGGTCTTCGCCTCCGCCCGGGCCCGCCTCGGCGAATACCGCCGCCTCGCCATCGCCGCGGTGTCCAATCGCTCGCCCTTCGATGCCGCACGCCCCGCTTCGGCCGCCGTCGCCAGCACGCTGGCCGAGCAGGCCGATCACCTGGTGCCTTATCTCACGCGCTTTCTACCGGCTCGCGCCAAGTCCACCTGGGTACCGCTCTGCATCCTGCTGGCGGTGGGCTGGTTCAGCTGGGCCGCCGCCCTGGTGCTGCTCGCCGCCGCGCCATTGATCCCCTTTTTCATGGCGCTGATCGGCTGGCGCGCCAAGGCGGTGAGCCAGGCACAACTGGTCGAGCTGGCCGACATGAATGCCTTCCTGCTCGATCGTCTGCGCGGCCTGGCCACCATCCGCGCGCTCGACGCCGTGGCCGACACCGCCAGCGACCTCGGCGAACGCGCCCAATCGCTGCGCCGCCGCATCATGGCCGTGCTCCGCATCGCCTTCCTGTCGTCCGCCGTGCTCGAGCTGTTCGCGGCCCTGGGCGTGGCCCTGGTCGCGGTCTATGTGGGCTTCCATCTGCTGGGCCAACTGGACTTCGGCACCTGGCGCGGCAAGCTGAACCTGGGCGAGGCGCTGTTCGTCCTCTTGCTTGCCCCCGCGTTTTTCGAGCCGCTGCGCGATCTGGCCGCGGCCTGGCACGATCGCGCCTCCGGCCTGGCGGCCATGCAGCAGCTCGCGGCCCTGCGCCAAAAGGGCCTGCCCTTGCGCGGCGACGCGCTGGCGGCGGCGCCCGAGCCGGTCCAAGCGGCCGGCGCCCGCGCCTACCGGCCTCCGGCCATCGAGTTCGACAACGTGGGATTCCGGCACGACGACCGCCGGCCCGCGATCCTGCGGGATTTCCACCTGTCGGTGGCATCGGGCGAGCATGTCGCCCTGGTCGGCCCCAGTGGCGCCGGCAAATCCACCCTCCTGGCCCTGGCCGCCGGTCTGCTGCCGGCGCAACAAGGCGGCATCGCGATTGGCGGGCTGGCGCTGGACGACGACCATGCGGCCGCGCTGCGGCGGCGCATGGCCTGGATCAGCCAGCGGCCGCATATCTTCGCCGGCTCGCTGCTGCGCAACATCACGCTCGATCGCGACATCCCCCCTGAACGGCTGGAGCAAGCCCTACATCTGGCCGCCCTCGACGACCTCGTGGCCCGCCGCGGCAATGCCATGCTGGCCGAAGGCGGCGCGGGCCTGTCGGGCGGAGAACTCCTGCGGCTGGCGATCGCGCGGGCCGCCGTCGATCCCGACGCCGACCTGATCCTCGCCGACGAACCCACCGCCCATCTCGATCGCGACACCGCGCGCGACATCACCGAACGACTGTTTCATCTCGCCCACGGCAAAACCCTGCTGGTCGCCACACACGATCCGGTATTGGCCAAGCGGGCGAAGCGCATGGTGGTGCTCAAACCCAGCCCCTTGCCGGCATCAACAGCCTCGATGGATTCCAGTGACGCCGTGGGGTCCGTTGAGGTGGGAGCCTCCGTAGAACGCCTGGTGGCCACGGAACCGTTGGCGTCCTCGACGACAGACTCGTTGCATCCAATGGAAGCGTCGGAGCCGGCTACGACGGTAGCAACGGCCGAGAGAGAAACCAAAACATGAAGCGCCGGGCCTACTTCCATTTATTCAAGCAACTGTATTTCCGCCAACGCCGACGGCTGGTCGTGGCCGGCATCGCCCTGGCTTCGCTCACCGTGCTGGCCGGAGTCGGATTGCTGGCGCTTTCGGGGTGGTTCATTGCCGCCACAGCGGTGGCCGGGCTGACCACCGCCACCGCGCTGGCCTTCAACATCTTCGGTCCCTCGGCCGGCATCCGCCTGCTCACGCTGTCGCGCACGGCCGCACGCTACGGCGAACGGCTGGTCACGCACGACGCGACGCTGGCGGTACTGGCCGACCTGCGCGGCCAGTTGTTCCTCGGCTGGGCCCGGCCCCAGGCCGCGCGCCGCCTGCTGGCTCATCCCGCCCGTCTGCTGTTCCGGCTCACCACCGATATCGACGCCCTCGACTCCCTCTATCTGCGGATCGCGGTGCCCTTGGCCTCGTCGGTGGCGGTCGCCGCTCTTGCCGGGCTGCTGCTCGGCGTGCTCGATTGGCGGCTGGGACTGTTCTTCGCCGCCTGGCTGCTGGTCTGTACCTTGTGGGTGGCACCCTGGCAGGCACGCCTGGCGCGGCCTTCCGCGGTGCGCCGTACCGTGCTCGGGGAGCGCTTCCGCACCCATGCCATCGACCTCGTTTCCGGCCAGGCCGATCTGCTGATGACGGGACAATTGCCACGCCAGCATGCCGCCTTGTTGCGCGAAGAGACCGCCCTGGCTCGCGCCGATGACGAGCACCATCGGGCGGAGGCCAGCGGCATCTTCGCGCAAGGGATACTCACCACCATCGCGGTGTTCCTGGCGCTGCTGGCCGCCGCCTGGCTGATGGAGCAAGGACGCATCGACGTCGCCTTGGCCACGCTGTGCGTCCTGGCCGTCCTGGCGGCCTTCGAACCCATGGCCGCGCTACGCCGAGGCATGCTCGACTGGGGCCGTACCCAGTTGGCGCTGGCCCGTCTGGCGCCACGGCTGGAGGCCGAAACGACGCCGGCGCCGTCCGCCGCTTCCGACCCGATTCCAACGCCAGGCGATCCGGCCCTCGCTCCCCGCAGCTCGACACCGGCGTCGCCGATGGCCGACGCCCCGGCCTCCGGCTTCCCGCCGCCCGCCACCGACATCCGCCTGCGCGGCGCCGTTTTCGCCCAGCCAGGCGCGGCCACGGCCACCCTGCCGACGCTCAACCTGCACATCGCCGCCGGCGAGCGCGTGGCCCTCATCGGCCACAGCGGGGCGGGCAAGTCGACGCTGCTGATGGCCCTGGCCGGCGAGCTGCCCAGCCTGGCCGGTGAGTGCGCAACGCCCCCAAGCACCTGGCTGACCCAGAAAACCGATCTGTTTCACGACTCCATCCGCGCCAATCTGCGTCTGGCCGATCGCCAGGCCGGCGACGAGCGCCTCCGGCAGGTGCTGGCGCAGGCGGGCCTGGGCGATCTGCCCTTGCCCCAAGGCCTGGATACCGTGCTGGGCGAAGGCGGCCTGGGGCTTTCGGCGGGCCAGGGCCGCCGCCTGGCTCTGGCCCGGCTGCTGTTGCGCCCCGTTTCGGTCTGGCTGCTGGATGAACCCACCGAGGCCCTCGACGCCGCTACCGCCAAGGTACTGCTCGATACCGTGTTCGGCCTGGCGGGGCCGCGCACCGTAGTCATGGCCACCCATCTGCGGCGAGAGGCTAGGCATGCCGATCGCCTGATCGAACTCATCTCCGGCCGGGTGACGCACGACGTCCGTCGCGGCGACCCGGCTTTCGAGCTGCTTTTATCCTCGCTTCGCTTCGATTGAGTCCACACCATGGAACTGGATATCGTTTCGCTGTCACGCCTGCAGTTCGCGCTAACGGCTCTGTATCACTTCTTGTTCGTCCCGCTCACCATCGGCCTGTCGGTCATCATCGCCATCATGGAAACGGTGTACGTGATGACGAACCGCCGCATCTGGCGCCAGATGACCAAGTTCTGGGGCATTCTGTTCGGCATCAACTTCGTCATGGGCGTGGCCACCGGCCTCGTCATGGAGTTCCAGTTCGGCATGAACTGGAGCTATTACAGCCACTACGTCGGCGATATCTTCGGCGCCCCGCTGGCCATCGAGGGCCTGATGGCGTTCTTCCTGGAGGCGACCTTCGTCGGCCTGTTCTTCTTCGGCTGGGATCGCCTCTCCAAGCTTGGTCACCTGACCGCCACCTGGGCGGTGGCGCTGGGCTCCAATTTTTCGGCGCTCTGGATCCTGATTGCCAATGGCTGGATGCAGTATCCGGTGGGTTCGGTGTTCAATCCCGACACCATGCGCATGGAGGTGACCGACTTCGCCGCGGTGCTGCTCAATCCCGTCGCCCAGGCAAAGTTCGTGCACACCGTCTCGGCGGCCTACGTCACCGCCGCCGTCTTCGTACTTGGCGTTTCGGCCTGGTATCTGCTCAAAGGCCGCCATGCCGAACTCGCCAAACGCTCCATGACGGTGGCTTCGTCCTTCGGCCTGGCCGCCGCGCTATCGGTCGTGGTGCTGGGCGACGAAAGCGGCTACCTCTCCAGCGAGCACCAGAAAATGAAGCTGGCCGCGATCGAAGCGATGTGGGAAACCGAGCCCGCGCCGGCTTCCTTCACGCTGATCGGCTGGCCCGACCAGGAGGCCCGCGAAACCCACTACGCCATTCATATTCCCATGATCATGGGCCTGATCGGCACGCGCTCGCTCGATAAACAGATCCCCGGCATCGAAGAGCTGGTGGCGTCGGCCGAGAACCGCATTCGCAGCGGCATCCTGGCCTTCGATGCGCTGCAGCGCATCCGCGCCGGCGGCGGCACGGCGGCCATCACGCCCGAAGACCGCGCCCAGTTCGAAGAGCACGGCATGGAACTGGGCTATGCCCTGCTGCTCAAGCGCTATGTCGACGACCCGCGCGAGGCCACCGACGCCCAGATCCAGCAAGCCGCCTGGGATACGGTGCCGATGGTCGCTCCCTTGTTCTTCGCCTTCCGCATCATGGTCGGGCTCGGTGTCTTCTTCATCCTCCTGATGGCCGTGTTCTTCTATCTCTCCGCCCGCCGGCGGCTGGATCGCCACCGCTGGCTGCTCAAGGTCGCGCTGTGGTCCATTCCCCTACCCTGGATCGCGGTGGAGATGGGCTGGTTCGTGGCCGAGTTCGGCCGCCAGCCCTGGGTCATCGAAGGCGTGCTGCCCACCGCCGCCGCGGTGTCGGATCTGGGGATCCGCACGGTGCTCTTCACCATCGTCGGCTTCGTCGCCCTCTACACCGTGCTGCTGGTGATCGAGATCAAGCTGCTGCTGCGCGCCATCCGCAAAGGCCCCGAACCCGATACCGCCCCCGACGCCCCGCTGACGACGCCGCGGCTGTCGCAACGCCTGCTTTCCTCGGAGCGCTGAGATCATGATCCTGCATACCCTGATCGACTACGAAACCCTCCGCCTGATCTGGTGGGGCCTGCTTGGCGTGCTGCTTCTGGGTTTCGCCCTGACCGACGGCTTCGACCTGGGCACCGCGATGCTGCTGCCTTTCGTCGGCCGCACCGACGTGGAACGCCGCGTGATGATCAACACCATCGGCCCGGTGTGGGAAGGCAACCAGGTTTGGCTGATCCTCGCGGGCGGCGCGATCTTCGCCGCCTGGCCGCCGCTGTACGCCGTGTCCTTCTCGGGCTTCTACCTGGCAATGTTCGCCGTGCTGTTCGCCCTCATTTTGCGGCCGGTGGGCTTCAAGTACCGCAGCAAGGTCGACTCGCCACGCTGGCGCAGCGGCTGGGACACCGCCCTGTTCATCGGCGGCTTCGTGCCGACGCTGACTTTCGGCGTGGCGGTGGGCAACGTCATGCTGGGCGTGCCCTTCCGGCTCGACGCCGACCTGCGCATCTTCCATGACGGTACATTTCTTGGCCTGCTGACCCCTTTCGCCCTACTGTGCGGCCTGGTGTCGGTCGCCATGCTGGTGATGCATGGCGCCGCCTGGCTGCAGCTCAAAACCGCCGGCACCGTAGCACGGCGCTCCGCCCGCCTGGGCGCCCTGGCGGCACTGGCCACCATCGCTCTGTACGCGGTGGCCGGCCTGATGCTCTGGCATACGGTTGACGGCTACCGCATCACCAGCCCGGTCGATCCGGGTAGCTACTCCAACCCCCTGCGCAAAACAGTGGAGGTGGTGGCGGGCGGCTGGTTCGACAATTATCGTCAGCATGGCTGGACGCTGGCCGCCCCCGCGCTGGGCTTTGCCGGCGCCCTGCTGGCCGCCATCGCCCTGGCCGCGCGCCGCGGCGCGCTGGCCTTTGCCGGCAGCACGCTCTCGATCATCGGCATCATCACCAGCGTCGGGGCATCGATGTTTCCGATCATCCTGCCCTCCTCGGCCGACCCGCGCGCCAGCCTGTCGGTATGGGACGCCTCCTCCAGCCATCTGACGCTGTTCATCATGCTGGTCGTCACCGCCATCTTCATCCCCATCATCGTGGTCTACACCAGCTGGGTCTACCGCGTACTGTGGGGCCGGGTCCACGAAGACGACGTGACCGACGCCAGCCGGCATAGTTACTGATACAGGAGCCTGTCATGTGGTACTTCTCGTGGATCCTCGGCCTAGGCGTTGCGGCCACCTTCGCGGTGCTCAATGCCATGTGGTACGAGTTGAAAGAAAGCGACGCGGCCGGCGGCGACGCCACTGCCGAAGCGCCGGGGGACGGTTGAATTCCACAGGCGGCAAAGACCGCGACGGCGGCATCCGCGCCGAACAGGCCGCGCCTCCGCCGCGCAATCCGCTCGCCGACACGGCACAATGAGACCATTCGACCGATTCGCGAGCCCTCCCCCGGGGAGGAAGTCGCGCAGCGACTGGAGGGTAGTGCAGTGAGCCTGCTGGACGTCATTACCCGGTTATTGAACCCGGGCAAGAATCCCGACCTGGACCTGGCTTTCCACCACAGCCAGCGGCATTTGCCCGTTCTGTGGCTGCTGGGTAAAACCGGCGCCGGTAAATCCACCCTGGTACAGGCCCTTACCGGCCTCGACAGCATCGAGATCGGCAAGGGCTTCCGGCCTTGCACGCTCACGGCCGTCCAGTACGACCACCCCGCCGCCACGCCGGTCGTCTCGTTCCTCGACACTCGCGGCCTGGCCGAGGCCAGCTACGACGCGCATGACGACATCGAGGCCTGCCAGGGCAAATCGCATGCCTTGATCGTGGTGATGAAGGCCGACGATCCCGAGCAATCCGACGTGCTGCGCGCCCTGCGGCAAATCCGGTCCTCCGGCCGGATCCGCAATATGCTGCTGGTCCATACCGGTATCGAGCTTCTGGAAGACCCCGGCGAACGCGCGCGCAGCATCGCCCATCAACAGGAGCGGGTGCAATCGGTCTGGGGCCCCGTCGATCCCGTCGCCGTCGACTTCATCGGCAGCGGCGGGGGGCCCGTCGGGCTGGAGAACCTGCTCGACAAACTCGGCGACATGATGCCCGTCATCGCCCAGATGTTCGATCAGGCCGGGCACGGCTCGGCCGAAGAAAAAAACTTCCGGAAGCTGAAGGCCGAAATCATGTGGTATGCCGGCGCCGCCGGCGCCAGCGACGCCGTGCCCGCGCTGGGGCTGGTCACGGTGCCGTCGTTCCAGGCCAAGATGCTGCACAGCCTGGCCAACCACTACGGTCTGGCCTGGAACCGCAAGCTGCTGCTCGAACTCAGCGGCGCCCTGGGCACCAGCTTCGGCCTGCAGTACGTCTCGCGCCTGGGCCTGCAGCAGTTGGTAAAACTGATCCCCGGCTACGGCCAGACCATTGGCGCGGCCTCGGCCGCCGTGGCCAGCTATTGCTTCACCTATGCCCTGGGGCGCGCGGCCTGCTACTACTTTTACGCCAAACAGTGCGAGCGGCCCCCCGCCCCCGACGAGGTCAAGAAGACATTCAAGGACGCCTTCAACCACATCTTCGCGACGGCCAAAGAGAATTTCGATGAAAACTGAGCGGCAAGCCCGGCGCGAGCCCCGTGCCTCCCGCCCGCGCGACGAAACTCCCCCGCGCTCCGCCGGCTCCGACGATCTCGCTTTCCTCGCGGGGCCTCGCCGTTCGCATGCCAAACCACGCCGTCCGGCGCCGTTGCGGTTCCTGCTTGCGCTCACCGACCGCTGGAAGGGCATGGCGCTGCTGAGCGGCGCGGTACCGCTGCTCGTGCTCGCCGGCTTCGGCGCCTATGCCATTATCCGCCACGGCTATTGGCTGCCCTTTCTTCTCACGCTGACGGCGGCCACAGGTGTCTTGCTGGTTCCCGCCGTCTGGCGGCGGCTCCGGGCGAGGCCCGCCTCGTCGCAGACCCAGCGGCCACGGCTGGAGTCCACCGCCTTCGAAAAACTGGACCGCGAGGCGCCGGCGCACTGGACCGAAACCGATAAACAGGTGCTGGCCGAGATCAGACCCCAGTTGCCAGCCATGATCCAGCAAACGCCCGACTGGGAGGGCCTGCCCCGCGCGGGCCTCGCCCTCATGCGCCGAACCGCCGCCTGCTACCACCAGGGCAAAGAGCATGCCGAATGGGCATTCTCGCCCACCGAACTGCTGGCCGTGACCGAACACGCCAGCCGCCGCTATCGCCAGATCCTGAAAGACAACATCCCCTTCATCGAGAACATCAAGGTTCGCCACCTGCTCTGGCTACATCGGCATGGCGAATACGCCGACTATGCCAACAAAGCCTATCAAATCTATCGCAAGGCGCGCATGGTCACCCCCGAAGGCATGATCGCCGAAATGCGCAGCCTGATGACCGACCCCTGGTTCGACAAGCTCACCGACGATCTGCAGCAAAAGATCAAGTTCCTGCTATTGCAAGAAACCCTGCACATCGCCATCGACCTTTACGGCGGCCACTTCCGCTTCGACGACGACGAACTCGATCTCAGCCACGCCGGACGACAGGATCAGAATCGCGTGGCCGAAGCGCTCGAACCCGTCCGCATCGCCCTGCTCGGCCAGGTCAGCGCGGGCAAGTCCTCCATCATCAACCTGCTGATCGATCAAACGCGGGCAGAAGTCAGCGCCCTGCCCAGTACCGACGGCGCCACCGTCTATCCCTTTAACGTGGACGGCGAACCGCTGTTCAACCTGGTAGACCTGCCCGGCCTGAACGGCGAGCCCGCCACTGAAAAAATCCTGCTCCGGCAAATCACCCAAAGCGATATCGTGCTCTGGGTGCTCAAGGCCAGCCAACCCGCCCGCAAACTCGACCAGCAGTTCAAGGCACGACTCGATCGATGGTTCGAGGCCGGCAACCACACCATGCGCCGGCCGCCGCTCATCATCGGCATCCTCAACCAAGTCGACCGCCTGGGCGACGCCCATGATTGGCAGCCGCCCTATGATCTCGCCAGCACCGGGGTCGAGGCCGGCGGCGACGATGGCGGCGGCGCCAAAGCCGCCCTCATCCGCGAGGCCCTGGCCTACAACCAGGAGATCCTGCAACTGGACTCCCTGCTGCCCTTGTCGATCGCCCCCGGCAAACCCCATTTCAACGTCGCCGCCCTGGTGGCCGCCGTTCACGAGGCCTACGACGACGCCCTGCAGGTGCAACTGAATCGCCGGCGGCGGGAAGCGGGAGAAATCTCCCTCCAATCGCTAAAGAAGCAAACCCAGCGCCTGCGAAAGCTTGGCGGCAACGCCTTCGGCCTGCTGCGGCCGCGGCCCTCGCGGGAGATGGGCGGCGAGGCGCATGGTCAAACGCCGCAGGAGCCCCCACAGCGCCCGTCCTGAGACGTTTGGCCTCACAGCGAACCGTCAACCCCAGAGCCAGCCTTCTGGCGCACGCTCCGCATTTGTTTGAGCAATTCTGGTAGCCATTCCTGCACGGTTTCCCAGACCACGTCGAGGTTGACGGCGAAATAACCATGGGCCATCCGGTTACGCATGTTGCGCATGCTGCGCCATGGCACTTCTGGATGAGTCTGTACGAACTTGTCGTAACGATCCATGACTTTTGCCGAGGCTTCGCCAATGATGATAAAGCTCATGATGACAGCCTGCTGGGTGCGCTTATCCGCGAGAAAGTCTTCTTTGCTCAGCCCTTCGACGAAGCCTCGGGCATCCGTAGCAGCCTGCTGTATATGCTCAAGATAATCAGGCAGTCGATTTTCGCTCACACCGGCTGCGCCTCCGCGAGTACCTTGGCACGCACCTTTGCCGGCAGATCGCCAGGCGTCAGCACATCGACGTCGATACCCAGCACCGATTGCAACTCGTCTTGCAGATCTCCCAAATCCAATAACGTTGCACCGGGTAGAGCATCGACCAATAAATCCAAGTCACTACCCTCCCGGTCGGTGCCGTGCACTACCGAGCCAAAAACTCTCGGGTTCGCAGTGGGAAAGCGACTCACGACCTCACGGACTACACTTCGCTTCATGCCGAGGACGACAGACGGGCGCATGTCACTCTCCTTCTCATCACTCGCAACCATAGTATGCAATTGAGAAGCTAGCTTCAAGAGTTCAAGTGGGCGGCGAGGCGAGTGAAGCCGTAACCAAGGGGTACCTCCAGAGGAACGCCATGAGTCGAAATCCCACAAAGCCGGTCCCGCACTGCCGCCTCCTGCCGGGGGCGCTCTTGTGGATGGCGGCGATCGCCCCACCCACCTGGGCCGACGTGGCCGCCGACAAAGCCGCCATCTCGCAGCGACTCCAGGCCTGGGCGACGGCCTTCAATGCCCGGGATGCCGTCGGGGCCTGCGATTTGTTCGCGCCCGACCTCATTGCCACGGTGCAGGGAGCGCCGGACGCCGATCGCGACACGGTTTGCCAGCGGCTGGCCGCGCTGCTGGCCAAGGCCGACGTCACTGCCCGCTATCACCCCGAGATCCAGGAAATCATCGTCGCCGGTGACCTGGCCGTGGTGCGCCTCATCTGGACCCTCACCCTCGAACAAAACGGCGAGCAGCGACGCAGCCGGGAAACCGGAATGGATATTTTCCAGCGGCAGGCGGATGACAGATGGTCGATCACGCGGTTTGTCGCATTTCCCTTGAAGCCGGATCCTTCCAAAGCGGATTGAAGCGCCAGTCAGCGATGCGCCGTCTATGCGGCCAGACGACGACCACGATCCGACAGGAGATCGTGAAAAACTCCGGC
The DNA here is from genome assembly GCA_023228945.1 of Pigmentiphaga sp. Taxonomy (GTDB): domain Bacteria; phylum Pseudomonadota; class Gammaproteobacteria; order Burkholderiales; family Burkholderiaceae_B; genus Verticiella. The sequence continues at coordinate 28,086 of JALOAI010000015.1, forward strand.
TTTCCAGCCGGAGCTTCTCCGCCACTATTCGGGAGAACCTTCGGCTCCGGCAGCTTTGGCCTCGCTACCCTCGCCACGCACCACTCCCACCGCCACGCCTACAACTGCTTGCGCTGCGAAGCCGGCGGAATCTGCATGGCCTCGCGGTACTTGGCCACCGTGCGGCGGGCCACGACCATGCCCTGTTCGGCCAGCAGGTCGGCCAGCTTGGCGTCCGACAGGGGCTTGCGCGGCGCCTCGGCGGCGATCAGCTGGCGCAACAATGTTTGCACCGCGGTGGACGATGCGGCGCCGCCCGTTTGGGTGGCGATATGGCTGCCGAAGAAGTATTTGAATTCCAGTGTGCCCTGAGGCGTGAGCATGTACTTCTGGGTGGTCACGCGCGAAATGGTGGACTCGTGCATGCCGATGGCGTCGGCGATGTCGCGCAGCACCAGCGGCCGCATCGCGATCGCGCCGTGCTCGAAGAAGCCCTGCTGGCGCTCCACGATCTCCTGCGCCACGCGGGCGATGGTGTCGCAGCGCTGCTGGACGTTGCGGATCAGCCAGCGCGCCTCGCGCAGATGATCAGCCAGGCCGCTGCCGCGCTCGGCCTGGATGATCCGGGCATACATCTGGTTGATGTTCAAGCGGGGCATCGCCTCGTCGTTGAGCATGGCGCGCCAGCGGCCGCCGATCTTGCGCACGATCACGTCGGGCACCACATACGGCGCTTCGGTGGCGGCGAAGGCCGCGCCGGGCCGCGGCTGCAGGCGCTGGATTGCCGTCTGCGCATTGCGTAGAACATCGTCGCTGCAACGAAGCTCGCGCCGCAAACGGGTATAGTCGCGCGCGGCGAGCACCGATAAAAGCTCGGCACAAATCCGCCGCGCGCAATCGAGCACCTCGGGATCGGCGAGCTCGGGCAAATGCTCCCGGTCCGGCTCCCGCAGCTGTAGCGAGAGGCATTCGGCCAGGCTGCGCGCGCCGATGCCCGGCGGATCGAAGGACTGCAGCCAGGCCAGGGCCGTGCGCAGCTCTCCGGTTTCGATGGCCAGCTCGGCCGGCAGCATCTCTTGCCAGGCATCTACGCCGCCCGCCAGATAGCCGTTATCGTCGAGTTCGCCGATCAGCCACTCGACCAGGGCCGCATCCCGCCGCGACAAACGCAACAGGCGCAACTGCGCCAGCAGATGCTCGATCAGGGTCGGTGCCGGCGCCGCCTGCGGCAGATCATCGTCCAGGTCGGCATCACCGCTGCGCGAGCGTTCGATGCGCTGGACGCGCAAGTTGTCACGCAGTTCGGCGGTCTCGTTCGACGTATCGGGTTCGACGCGCTCGAGCAAAGGGTTGTCTTGCATCGCCTGCTCGATTTCGGCCTGCAGCTCCAGCGTGGACAGCTGCAGCAGCCGGATCGACTGCTGCAGTTGCGGAGTCAGCGCCAGATGCTGCGAGGCCCGCAACTGCAAGGCAGGTTTCACGCCGCACCTATCTGCTGCAGAATGGCCGCGCCATATGCCTCCAGTTTGCGCGCGCCCACGCCATTGACTTGCGCCAGATCATCGAGCGAGGCCGGCGATGCCAAGGCGATTTCCCGCAGGGTCGCATCGTGGAAAATCACATACGCGGGTACGCCGTGATCGCGGGCCACGGCCGCGCGCCAGGCGCGCAACTCGGCAAAACGGGCCGCCGCCTCCGGCGGCAGGTCGACCGCCGCGGGGCGCTCGCGCCGGGAGCTGTCGCGGCTGCGCCTGGGCTTCTCGGCCTCGCGGCGCAGCATGAGAGTGCGCTCGCCCTTGAGCACGGCCCGGCTGCCCTCGGTGAGGGTCAGGGTGCTGAAGCCATCGGTATCCACCGTGAGCAGGCTCTGGGCCATGAGCTGGCGCAGCACGCCGCGCCAATCGCGCTCGGACAGATCGGCGCCCACGCCGAACACGCTGAGCGTGTCGTGGCCATATTGCTCGACTTTGGGGTTGCGCTTGCCGCGCAGGATGTCGATGATGTGGCCCGCGCCGAAGCGCTGGCCGCGCTCGCGCCACAGGCGGTACACGGCCGACAGCACTTTTTGCGCCGCCACCGTGCCGTCCCAGGCTTGCGGGGGTTCGAGGCAAACGTCGCAATTGCCGCAGGCGGCCACGGTCTCGCCAAAGTACGCGAGCAAGCGCGTGCGCCGGCATTCCACCGTTTCGCACAGGCCCAGCATGGCGTCCAGCTGCATGCCCATGCGCCGCTTATGCCATTCGTCGCCGTCGGATTCGTCGATCATGCGGCGCTGCTGCACGACGTCCTGCAAGCCATAGGCCAGCCAGGCCTGCGAGGGCAGGCCGTCGCGGCCGGCGCGGCCGGTTTCCTGGTAGTAGCCTTCGACCGAGCGCGGCATGTCGATATGCGCCACGAAGCGGACGTCGGGCTTGTCGATCCCCATGCCGAAGGCGATGGTGGCAACCATGATGATGCCGTCTTCCCGCAGGAAACGCGCCTGGTTGGCGGCCCGCACCTGGGCCGGCAGGCCGGCATGGTAAGGCAGCGCCGTCAGACCATGCTGCACCAGGTAATCGGCGGTTTCCTCTACCCGGGCGCGCGACAGGCAATACACGATGCCGGCGTCTTCTTCGTGCTCGCCCTGGATGAAATCCAGCAACTGGCGGCGCACCTCGTTTTTTTCGACGATGCGATAGCGGATGTTGGGCCGATCGAAGCTGGAGACGAAGCGCCCGGCCTCGTGCAGCGCCAGGCGCTCGATGATCTCGTCGCTCGTGGCGGCGGTGGCGGTGGCGGTGAGCGCCAGGCGCGGCACCTGCGGCCAGCGCTCGGCCAGGATGGACAGCTCGCGGTACTCGGGGCGGAAATCATGGCCCCATTGCGACACGCAGTGGGCTTCGTCGATGGCGAACAGCGCGATGCGGCCGCGATCGAGCAAGGCCTGGCAACGCTCGGTGAGCAGGCGTTCGGGCGCCACGTAAAGCAGATCGAGCTCGCCCGCCAGGAAGGCGCGCTCGACGGCGCGCGCCTGCTCGTAGGACTGGCTGGAATTGAGATAGGCCGCCCTTACGCCCAGTTCGGTGAGCGCATCGACCTGATCCTGCATGAGGGCGATCAGCGGCGACACCACCACGCCGGTGCCCTCGCGCACCAGGGCGGGAATCTGGTAGCACAGCGACTTGCCTCCGCCCGTGGGCATCAGCACCAGGGCGTCGCCCCCGGCAATCACATGCTCGACCACGGCTTGCTGCTGGCCACGGAAATTCTCATAGCCAAATACCCGCTGAAGGGTGGCCAGCGCGGGGTCGGAGGAGGTCTGCGGGATGCTCATCCGGCCTATTTTATCGCCTTGGGGATCCCGTGCCGGAGCCGGGGTTCTCGAAGTATCCGCTTTTGGTGTGTTTCTTGCTTGCTTACGCCTCGACGCCCCGTCCCGAAGCCGAAGGCTATGGCAACGACGCCAGCGCCGCCGCCAATGCCTCGGCCGTCACTGGTGTTGCGGTCGATATCCGCCTCGCCCAGGGCCGTTCGTCGTCTCCCAACGCCTCGCGCCACTGCAGTTGGCGCTCCAACACGGCTTCGTCCGCTTCCGAAGGGTCGCCGCCTCGCGCGGCCCGGCGCCGGATGCGGGCGCGCAAGGTATCGAGGCCGGCTTCGCACTGCAGGATGGCATAGGCCACGCCCAGGCGTCGCGCCAGCGCCTGGAAACGACGCCGCTCGTCGCGGCGCAGGAAAGTGGCATCAACCACCACCGGGTAGCCCGCCGCGAGCACCGTCTCGGCCAGCGCCTCCAGGCGGCCAAACGTCTGCCGGGTGGCCTCCGGCGTGTAGATGTCGAGCCCATCCACCCGGGACGCCTGCTCGGGCGCCAGGCCGAACATGCGCTTGCGCTCCACGTCGGAGCGAAGGCGGATCATGCCGAATTGTTCCACCAATTGCCGCGCCACGGTGGACTTGCCCGATCCCGAGAGGCCTTGGGTGAGCACGAGCCGCGGCGCGGTGGCGTCTTGCCGCAGCAGTTCGTCGAGGCAAAGCCGGTAGTCGGGGCGGCGGCGAGCCGTTCCTCCGGCAAGCTGCGCGGCACTCGAGGCTGCTCGCGGAACGGGGGCATCGGTCGGGTCTTCTTGGCTCCGTGGTTTCGCGGCTTGGGCATGATCGCCGCCGCCCGCCGCCTCCGCGACCACGGGATCGCCGCGCAAGGCAGCCACCAGCAAGCGCACCAGCGCCCGATAGACTTCATAGAAGCGCAAGACCCGCAGGCCACCGTAATCGCCGCCGTATTGCAGATAGTCGTCCAGCAATCCCGCGGCCAGGTCGGGGCGGCCGTGTGCCCGCAGATCCATGGTCAGGAAGCCGATGTCGTTCATCACGTCCAGCCACCGGAAGGCTGGCTGGAACTCCAGGCAATCGAAGGCTTGCAGGCGATCCTGGAACCACACCACGTTGGCAAGGTGAAGATCGCCGTGGCCTTCGCGCACGAAGCCCTGCGCGCGCCGCAAGCGCCAACAAGGCGCCAGTGCGCGGGCCTCGGCCCGCACCCAATCGCGCCAGGCCGCCAGCCGGACGCGGTGCGGAGTGCTTTCCAATTGCGTCAGGACATCTCCCACCGCGCCCTCGATCTGGGCCGGCGAGGCATAGCCCGCATCCGGCACGGAGGTATCCGCCGCCCCATGGAAGTCCGCCAGATCACGGGCCAAGTCTCGCAGTTCGGCAACGTTCGCCCGGCCTGTCATCACCCGCTCGGCCAGCAGAGCGCCCACCCCGAAGCGCCGCATCCGGACGGCGTAGTCGATCGCCGGCTCGGTGCTCCCAGGCTCCAGCAACACCGGCGCATCGGCGGTACCGCCGATGGCCACGACATCGAGGTAGAGAGCGGGAGCCAACCGCTGATTCAGACGCAGTTCTTCCTCGCAATAACGCCGCCGTTGCGCCAGCTCGGTGAAGTCGAGAAACGGCAGCCGAACGGGCTTCTTCAGTTTGTAGGCGTGGCTGGCCGTAAGCACGACCCAGGAGATGTGGGTTTCGATCAACTCCACGGACTCTGCCGATCCTGCCTGCAGTTGCCGTTGCAAGGCCGGGCCCAGCGCCAGCGGCGGCTGGCTGGGCGATGGGCCTATCGAGGTCGGGGCCGAATGCGGCATGGAACGTCTCCAGCGGGATTGCGGGTGGCGGTTCCGATGCCCCATCGGCGCCGCATTACCAGATCTCGGCGCGCTGGTTCTCCGGCACCACCATCGGCGCACCAGCAGGACACTGGAAAGCCTGGGCGAACGACGGCATATTGGACGGAGGCAAGCCGGCGCGCACATCTCCCGGCGCATGGGGATCCGAGGCGATCAGCCAGCGCAAGGCTTCGGGGCGCATCTTGCTGCGCCAGGTACGCGCCCAGGACATGAAGAACCGCTGCTCCGGCGTCAGGTCATCGATGCGGCGATCGTCGGCTGGATATTTTGCCAGATGGCTGCGCAAGGCATCATAGGCGGCATGCAGCCCGCCCAGGTCGGCGATGTTTTCACCCAGCGTCAACACGCCGTCCACATGCAGGTCGGGATCATCGGGCAAGGGCCGGATCCGGTCGACCTGTTCCCGCAGCTTGTCGGCCCGGGCGGTGAAAGCCGCTCGATCCTCGTCGGTCCACCAGTCGCGCAAGCGGCCGGTGGCATCGTACTTGCTGCCATGGATATCGAAGGCGTGCGTCATCTCGTGCCCCGCGACGGCGCCGAAGCTGCCCAGATTGACCGCCAGGTCGGCTTCCGGGTCGAGAATGGGCGTTTGCAGAATGGCGGCCAGGAATACCATGTGGTTTTCTGCCGGGGCGTAGTAGGCGTTGACGGTCTGCGGCCACATGCCCCAGGGCGGCACGTCGGCAACCGGCCCCAACTTGTTGAGCACTTCGGTCTGGAATTTGCGTTTCGCCAGTGTCGTCACGCTGGCGAAATACTCGCCCCGCGGCAGCCTCAGATCGCTCCAGTCGTTCCAGGAATCGGGATAGGCCAGGGCAAACGTCATGGTGTCGAGCTTGTGCAGCGCTTCGGCGCGGGTCGGGTCGGTCAGCCAACCGACCTCCGTCAGCCGCTTTCGCAGCGCCGTTCGTACTTGTTCGACGATCTCGTACGCCAGCGCCTTACGCTGCGGTTCGAAGTGATGCTCGACATACAACTGGCCCAGGGGTTCGCCCATCCAGAAGTTGACGCTGCTCAGAACGGCGCGCCAGCGCTCGGTAGGGCTTTCGCGACCATCCAGGATACGGCCCTCGAACTCGAAACGGGCCTGGCGGAACCTCGCGTCGAGGTAGGGCGCGCTGGAGCGCAGCCATTGGGCTCTCAAATAGGCTTGCCAATGAGCCAGTGGCAACTCATCGAGCAAACGATTCGCGGCCGCGAAGTAATCGTCTCCCGCCAGGGAGAACTCCACATTGTCCGGCAAGCTCAATTGCTGAAACAGCAAGGGCCAGCCCCAGCCGGGCAGCTCGGCTTCGGCACCGGGGATGGTCTTCAAATGATAGTTATTGTAGGGGTCGCTCTCCTCGGCCGGCGACATCTCATGTGCCGCCAATTGCCGCTCGACCTGAAAAGCCAGAGCCGCCGCTTCTTCGGCCTCCGGTGCGGGCACGCCCGCCAACCGTAGCAGTTGGTCCAGATAGTGCCGGTAAGCTTCGGCGATGGTGGCATGGGCCGGGTTGACATAATGATCGGGCGTGGGCAAGCCCTGGCCGCTCGATGAGAAATAGAGAATGTTCCTTTCGGGCTGCTCCAGGTCTGGCGCGGTGTAGGCGTAGAACACCACCGCCGCCCCCTGGGCAAAGCGATCACGCAGATATTGGCGAAGATCGGCCTTGGAAGCCAGGGCTCCGATTCGCTCCCATTCCGCCTTTGCCGGCGCAAAACCCAGCCGGTCGAGCTCGGTCTCGTTCAATCCATCGAGATAGAACTGGCGTAACAGGTGCTGTACCGGGCTCGCGTCGGCTGCGGGCTCCGCGTCGAGGAGGGCCCGCTGATGATCCTGGCTGGTTTCCGCCAATTGGTCGAGCGTGCCGAAGTAGGCCTGATCGGGGCGCAGCGTGGTGCTTTGCAACCAGCGATTGTTCACGTGGGCATTCAGATCGGTGCAGGCGGCCACCGCAGGGTCGACGTCGAAAGTCGGCTGCGGCGGATGGGCTTCTTCGTCGCCGCCACAGGCCGCGAGGCCGGCCAGCAGAGCAATGCCCAGCAATGATTTGAGCGTCATGGGTGTGTGTCTCGGTGTCTTATAAAAGTTACGTCTTGAAAACACCGGACATCCTAGCACGCTGCTCGTGACATCACCCGCTTTTACGCGCCGCCGGCTCTCAGGCCAGCAAGCGCGTGCGCACCCATTCCTGCTGCGCCTTCAACATCGGAAAGTATGTCTGCACCATCTCGCCCGACGTCATGCGTTCGGCCCGGGTGGAGATGGTCAGCGCCGCCAGCACGGTTCCCGCGGCATCGAACAATGGCACACCTATCGAGCGCACCCCCAACTCGATTTCTTCATTACACAGGGCATAGCCGTTGGCGCGGCATTCCACCAGCAAAGTCGCCAGCGACGACAGCTCGGTCACGGTATTGGCGGTGAACGGCCGCAGCTCCTGCTTGAGCAATAGCGCCGCGGCCTGGGCCTCGGGCAGGCCGGCCAGCAAGACCCGCCCCGCCGCCGAACAGTGCAAGGGCAGGCGCGACCCCACCACCAAGCCGATGCGCATCGTGCGCCGGGCCGTGGCCCGCGCGGCGATCACCGCGGCGGCGTCGAACAGCACCGCCAGGCTGGCCGAATCCCGGTTGCGCTCGCATAAAGCGTCCAGCACCGGCTGGATCAGGCGCGGCAAGCGGGTGGACGATACATAGGCATACGCCAGGCGCAAAGCGCCATGGCCCAGCCAATACCGCTTGCCATCGGTTTCCACATAGCCCAGCGCCGCCAGCGTCAGCAGGCAGCGGCGCGCCGAGGCGCGGCTCAATCCCACTTGGCGCGCCGCTTCCGCCACCGTCACACGGGTATGCCTCGAATCGAACACCTCGAGGATGCGCAAGCCTTTGGCCAATCCCGCCAGATGATCCCGATCATGTGATGCGTCCATGGTTCGCGTCCTCGATGGTGCGCTATGCGCACAAACGGCTCACGCCACTTTCATTCCGATTCTTAGACTGTACGGTACGTTTCTTCAACCCCGCGAAAACACCATGCACGCCTCATCCCCGGCAGCGCCCTGTCCGTCTCCACTTCTGGCCTGGCCGGCCGAAGGCTATACACGCGCGCCCTATCGAATCTATGTCGATCCGGACGTCTATGCCCGCGAACAAGAGGCGATCTTCCGGGGCTCCTCCTGGCACTACCTTGGGCTCGAAGCCGAAATTCCCGACCCCGGCTGCTACAAAACCACGTACATCGGCGATTTGCCCGTGCTCGTGACCCGCGCCGAGGACGGCTCGGTGCACGCCATGCTCAACCGCTGTTCGCATCGTGGCAACCTCGTGGCCCGCGAGCCGTTCGGCAAGGCCAAACGCCTGTATTGCGTGTATCACGCCTGGAGCTTCAACCTCCGTGGCGAACTTACCGCCGCGGCCTTTCGCCACGGACTGCGCGGCGAGGGCGGCCTGCCGGATGATTTCGACCTCGCGGATCACGGCCTGCGCCGTTTGCGCACCACCACCTTTCTCGGCCTGGTATTCGCCACCTTCGACAACAGCCTGGAACCGCTGGAAGACTGGCTGGGCGAAGTGGCCGACGGCATGCGCCGCGTGCTGCGCAAGCCGCTCAAGGTGCTGGGCTACGACACCCAGCGCATCCACGCCAACTGGAAGATGTATCACGAGAATCCGCGTGACTCCTACCACGCCAATATCCTGCACACCTTCTACGCCACCTTCGGCCTGTCGCGGCAATCGCAGGAGTCCGGCATGATCCTGGACGGCCACGGCCGCCATGTGTATTTCTATACCAAGGCAAATACCGAGACCGCGTCGAGCGATTTCGACCAGGCCACCACCGGGCTGCGCTCGGTGAACTCCGCCTTCAAGCTGGAAGATCCCGGTCTACTGGCCTGGCGCGACGAGCATGGCGACGGCGTGAGCGTGCAGATCCTCACCGCCTATCCCACCTTCGTCCTGCATCAGATCGCCAACAGCCTGGCCACCCGCCAGCTCGTCCCCAGAGGCCCCGGGCAGGCCGATCTCGTCTGGACCTACTTCGGCTATGCCGATGATGACGACGAGATGACCCGCCTGCGGCTGGCCCAGATCAACCTGGTGGGCTCGGCCGGGATGGTCTCGGTGGAAGACGCCGCGGTGTGCGAAATGATCGCCAAGGCCATCGGCGACGGCCGGCTGGGAGCCTCCTTCATCGAAATGGGCGGCCGCGACCTGCAGGGCGCCAGCGCCACCAAACTGTCCGAACGCGCGATCCGCAACTTCTGGAACATCTACCGACAGGACATGGGGCTATGAGCGGGCCGAGCCGCCTCAACCGCGAATCCTCCCTCGGGGAGGCAGTCGCGAAGCGACCGGAGGGTCGTCCATACAGCGGGCCGGGCCGCCCCAAGCGCGAATCCCTCCCTCGGGAAGAAAAGTCACGAAACCACCGGGAGGTCGTCCAATGATCATGCCGCACCATCACGATACGCATTTCCGCCGCGTGGAAAATCTCATTGCCGAGTGGGCCCGCGCCATCGATGAGAATCGGGTCGAAGACATCGCCGCCCTGCTCGTGCCCGAAGGCCGCTACACCGTGCGATCGCGCTTCAATGCCGACCGCGGCCTGCCCCATGCGCTGATCGACACCGTGTCTGCCGCCCAGCTGCGCGACCGCATTCAATCCATGCGCATCGCCAACGTGTACGAGCCGCATCACTACCGCCATCTGATCTCGGGCGTACAGATCGTGGGCGAAGCCGATGGCGCGCTGCGGGTGCGGTCGAACTTCCTGATCACGAGAACCCAGGAAGCGTCCGGCGATACCTGCATTTTCGCCACCGGACAATGCCGCGACCTGATCGAGATGTCGGCGAACACCGCTGCCTTTCGCAGCCGCGAACTCCTGCTCGACTCCCGGGCCATCGAGACCCTGCTGGTCATCCCGCTTTAATGTGAAAGAGCGCTCGCTTGCATCGTCCGGAGTGGCCATAAGGCCATATTCGTTCGGGTGAAAAGAAACGCTCATGCAATACAGCACCCGAAGTGGCCGCGAAGCCATAATCGTCAAGAATCAAGACAGAAAAGGAGAATATCGTGAGGAGACGCACATTTCTGGGAGCCACCACGGCTTCCGCCCTGGCCCTGAGCACCTTCGGCAGCGTCCGCGCCAGCGACTATCCCGACAAGCCCATCACCCTGATCGTGCCCTTGGCGCCTGGCGATGCGGCCGACACCATCGCCCGCATGCTCAGCGAGGAATTGTCGGCAACACTGAACGTGCCCATCGTCATTTCCAACATGCCCGGCGCCGGCGGCTCCATCGGTACGCAGGCGGTGGTGCGGGCACCCAACGACGGCTACACCCTGCTCTATGCCCAGAACAGCCCGCTCACCATCCGGCGCGTGATCGACCCGGTCAACAACGACTACGATCCCCTCAAAGACCTCACGCCGCTGGGCCTGGCCACCCGCACGCCCTCCATCCTCGTCGCCCGCGCCGATGCGCCCTTCGCCGACTTCAAGGAAATGGTCGCCCTGGCCAAGGCCAAGCCCGGCACGCTGCGCATCGGCAACGCGGGGCCGGGTTCGGCGGGCGACATCAGCGTGCAACTCATCAACAGCCAGGCCGGCACCGACCTCGCTTCCGTGCCATACCGGGGGGCGGCACCCGCCATCAGCGACCTGCTCGGTGGCCATGTCGATGGCGTGATCCTGGCCCTGGGCGCGGTCAGCCCGCATATCCGTGGCGGGCGCATGCGCGGCATCGCCATCTCCGACCCCTTCCCGGAGTTTCCAGACGTCCCCACGCTGTCGCAGCTCGGCTACGGGCAAGAGATCCAGGGAGTGTGGTTCGCGTTCCTGGCGCCCGGCGGCGTCCCCGCCAACGTGGTCGACAAGCTCGAGGGCGCCCTGGCGAAAGTCGTCGGCAACCCGCAGACCGCCGAGCGCCTGCTGCCGATGGGCATCATCCTGGGCTGGGAGCCGCCGGCCAAGCTGGCAGAGGCCATTTCACGGGAGCACAAGACGGTGAGCGAGCTCCTCAAGCAAGTGAAGAAGCCGGCTGGCGGCTGAGGCGGCGCCGGGATTGCGGCAGGCATCAAGACGACGACCATCGCCACCCCGGTCGCGGCGCCATCGGGCGCCCCGGTGTCGCCTTCGCTTCCGGCCGGCCCCGCTCGGCACAAGACGGCCTCGCTCCCCCGGGGAAATCCCAGGGGCGGCGAACGATACGGCGACGGGCAAAGATGGTAACGTTACAGTCCCGCCGTGCCGTCAACGCTCATCCCCCCGGTGGCCACGATGCCGAAAACCTGGCAAACCGACGTCGCCCGTTCCACCCGGCCTTCGGTCAGCCCCGCCGCAGTCGCGCAGTTGCTCGAAGCCCTGCGCTCACACCAGCCCGCGGGCTGCATGCTGCGCTTCATCAACGAAAGCGTAGAGGTGGAATACCTCTCGATGGTGTACTACGACACCGGACAACCCCGCCAGATCGAAGGCCATTCGCTCGATCCCAGGCGGGCCGGGCTCACCCAAACCTGCTTTTCACTGTACCAGGCGCATTTCTCGTGGGCCGACCCCATTCCCCGCCAGGCGCGCCAGTTGCGGCGCGCGGGTGGCGGCTCCGCATCCATCACCGCCCATGTCTTTGGCCGGCACGAGATCCCCGACGAAGGCTGGCGCAACGCCATCTTCGATACCCATCAACTGGCGGGCCGGCTCAGCCTGCTGTATACGCCCGCCCCGGGCGCGGCTTTCGCGCTCAATCTCTACCGCCATCACGCCCTGGGCGACTTCCAGGCGCAGGAGGTCGAGCGCCTACTCGAGATCGCGCCGCTACTGCGTGAAGTCCACCACCACGCCCTGGGGACGGCGCAACGCCTGCCACAGGTGGATCAGCGCGTCGCCGCCGCCGAGCAACGCCTGCTGCATGCCTGTCCCGGCCTCACCCCGCGCGAGCGCCAGGTTTGCGCGCGCATCGCCTCCGGCATCACTACCGACGGCATTGCCGCCGACCTGGGCGTGGCGCCCTCCACGATCGTTACGCTGCGCAAGCGCGCCTATGCCAAGCTCGGCATCGCCGACCGGCTGGGGCTGGCGCGCCTGGTCTATTGATCAACGGGCCAGCGCCACGAAATGTGTGTGCAAAAATGCGATGAACGCCTCCGCCATGGGCGACACCGAACGTTTGGCCGGAGTGTAAACAAAAATTTTTCTGCGCAGCACGGGATCACCCAATGAGCGCATCTCCAGACCGTAGCCCTCGATCAGCTCGCGGGAAAAAGCAGGACAAAACGTGACGCCCAGCCCCGCGCGCGCCATCCCGATGGCGCTCGTCATGTACGCCGCCTCGCGCACGGCCCCGAAAGTGACGCGGCCCGGCAAGTGGCCGTCGAGGTTGGCCATCAGGCGCTCCATGAAGTCGCGCGATGGCGAGATCACGGTATGGGAACGGAGGTCGGACCAGCGCACGATCTTCTTGCGGCTCAGCGGGTGCTCCGGCGCGCAAACGAGCAGCACTTCATCCTCCACCAACAGGCTGGCGGCAACGCCAGTTACAGGCTCGGCGTCCGGCCCCACCGCCAAATCGATATCGCCCGCGGCCACCGCGGCCAGATGATCGGGCAGATCGCCATCGATCATGTGATCGCTGGCATCGGGATGCAACCGCATGAACTCCGCCAAGATCGCGGGCATTCGCGTGCAGGCCAGCATTTGCGGAACGCCGACCGCCAGCCGCCCGCGCCTGGCTTCCTTGAGATCGTCGATGACGGACAACGCTTCGGCCAGATCATTGAGCGTACGGCGCACCAGGGGGTAGAACTCCCGACCGGGCGCCGTGAGCTGAATGGCGCGTGAGCTGCGATCAAAAAGCCTGGTGCCGACTTCGCTCTCGAGTTCCCGGATCAATACGCTCAAGCCCGATTGGGTGAGCCCCAACTGGCTCGCCGCCAGCGTGAAACTACCGATATCGGCCAGCATGACAAAAGCGCGAAGCTGGCGATAGGTGACATTTGTATTTTTCATACTAAAACAAATTGTATGACCCTTTAACGGTGCGCGGACTATCGAAGCAAACTATTTATCGCAGGATAATCCACATCCCGCTTCTCTCCACGGCTTGCCCATTAAATGATAAAAAATCATTCTAAAATGATAATTATCAATTTGACTCATTAAACCATAGCCTGGATCATGGGCTTTCCGGACGCCGCCGTTCCTTAATCTGCTTCCAGAAGAGTTTCATGAACCCACAAACACTCGGCTCTCGCGCCACGCCGGCCACCATCCGCCTACCGCGTCGGTTGGCCGACTCGCACACCCCGCTGATCCGCAATGCCTGGTACGTCGCGGCCATGTCCAGCGAACTGGGCGAACAGCCCTTTTCCAGAACCATTCTCGAACGCAATGTCGCCTTGTATCGCACCGCGGATGGCCGGGCCCACGCCCTGCAGAACCGCTGTGCCCATCGCTCCTTCCCCTTGTCCGACGGCAAAGTCATCAACGACCGTCTGGTCTGTGGCTACCACGGCCTGGAGTACGCCCCCAGCGGCCAATGCGTGCATGCGCCCTCGCACACCGCCGAACCGCGCAACATTCGGGTGCGCTCCTACCCTACGCGGGAAAAAGGCCATTTCATCTGGATCTGGATGGGCGACCCGGAGCTGGCCGACGACAGCCTGCTGCCGCTGCACGACTGGATGGCCGACGGCGCCTGGGATCGTTCCTTCATCGCCTATCACATCCCCGGCAGCTACGTACACCTGCACGAAAACCTGCTCGACCTATCCCACCTGAGCTACCTGCACATCGGATCCGGCTTCGGCACGCCCGAACATGCCATCACACCGGCTACCACCGAGGTCACGGGCGACCGCATCACCGTGTGGCGCAACGTCGAATGCCAACTGCCCGCCATGCTGGGCAAACCCCTGGGCTGGGCCGGACATCGCGGCATCCGGCGCTCCGGCACGGAGTGGGTCTCGCCCGCCCTGGTCACCAACACCGTTGAACTGACCAACCTGGAACATCCCGAGCTGAATCCTCCCGGGAAACCCACCGGCAAGATCGGTCACTTCATCACGCCCGAAACCCGGGACCGGCTGCACTATTACGTAACCTTCAATCGCAACTACGCCAACGGCGATGCCGAGGTGACGGAATACATCCGCGGTTGCCAACAGGCCGCCCTGGAAGAAGACGTGTATGCCTTGCGCAGGATTCTGGAGGTCGAACACGCCGATCAAGACCCTCACTTCCAGGAGTCCGACATCGCCACCGATAAAGCCGGCGTGGCCATGCGCAAACGCCTGCTGGAACTGGCGCAGCGCGAAAGCGATTCCACCGGCTCCTTCTGACCACGCGCCAAAGCACAAGCCTCGACCCTCGGCGCGAGGTCAAGCGAGGCCAGATCCTGCGGCGCCGAAGGCGCCCCGACTGGTGGCGGAGAAGCTCCCGCCTCCATCACACTCACACGAGCGAGACACTCATGATTACCACCGTTCTTCGTTTGCTTCCCCACAAGTGCATTGCCAGCACCGCCCTGATGCTTGCCACCTTGGGCTGTTCATTCCCCGCCTTGAGCGCTTACCCCGACCGGCCGATCACATGGGTCGTCGGCTTCCCGCCTGGCGGCGGAACCGACTTCATGGCGCGCACCATTGGTGCCCAACTGGCGGAGGAACTTAAGCAACCGGTCATTATCGAGAACCGGCCGGGCGCAGGCGGCAATGTCGCGGCGGAATCCGTATCGCGCCGCGCGGCCGACGGCTACGTCATCATGTCGGCGGAGCGGACGCTGCTGTCCTACAGCAAGTCGCTGTTCAAGAACCTCACGTTCGATCCCTACCAGGATTTTCAGCCGGTTTCCCTGATGACGAAGTCGCCCTTCCTGCTGGTGGTGCGCACCGAGCACCCGGCTCAGTCCCTCCAGGATTTCATCTCGACCGCGCAGGCTAAGCCGGGCGCCGTCAGTTATGCTTCGCCGGGCCCCGGCACTCCGCATCACATCGCTACGGAAGCCTTCTCCCAAGCCGCCGGCGTACAAATGCTCCATGTCCCGTACCGCGGCGCGGCACCGGCAGTCGCCGATCTGCTGGGAGGACAAGTCGAAATGATGGTGCTCGATCTACAACTGGCCCAACCCCTGCTTCGAGGCCATAAGATACGTGCTTTGGCGGTCATGGCGCCGGAGCGTCTAAAGCAGGCGGAATGGCAGGAGATTCCAAGCACCACGGACGCTGGCCTGACCATGCCTGATACGACTACCTGGCAAGGTGTCGTCGTGCCGGCCACGACCCCCGACGCCATCGTGGTCCGGCTGAGCGAAGCCCTGCGTGCCGCGATTGAATCGAACGCAGTGCAGCAGAGCCTCATCGAAGCGGGGCTCATCCCGACCCCATCCACCCCCGGAGCGATGTCGGAACTCATTCGCCACGACGCCGAGACTTGGGGCGACTATGTCGAGCAGTTGAACCTCGTGCTCGATTGACCACGCGCCAAAACGAAGTTTCGACGTAGTCAAAGCGCAAGCCTCGTCGTTCACGGCGAGGTAAGCGAGGCCAAATCTGCTGGAGCCGAAGGCTCCCCCGATGCGTACCCCCTCACCCACGGAGGCCACCATGACGCCATCCCACTCCGCCAAACCCATCGAGGGCCTGCATCATTTTGCATGGCGCTGCCGCGACGCGGAGCAAACCCGGCATTTCTATGAAGACATTCTCGGCCTGCCGCTGGTGCACGTCATCAAGAAAGACCATGTGCCCAGCACCGGCGAGTACTGCCCGTATGTGCACATTTTCTTCCGGATGCAGGACGGCTCCAACCTGGCCTTTTTCGACTTGGGCGACGACACCGCCGCCCTGCCATCGCCGAACACGCCCGATTGGGTGAATCACATCGCCCTGAGGGTCCGTTCACGGGACGATCTGGAAGCCATGCGGCAGCGATTGCTGGCACATGGCAACGAGGTCATCGGCATCACGAGCCACGATGGCTATATTGAATCGATTTACTTCTTCGATCCCAATGGTTTCAGGCTGGAGCTGACCATCGAACTGGCCAGCGACGCCACGCTTCTGCACTATGCCGACGCGGCCCATGGCGAGCTGGCCGCCTGGACCACCCAGAAAAAGAGAACCCAAACCCATGACTGATCTTCGATTGAAACTGGCCAGCCGTGCCAACGGCAGGCGCGATGGCGAGCTTATGCTGGTCAGCCACTCGGGCGATCGCTGGTCGCCGGCCGGCGACCAGACTCCCACGCTGCAAGCCCTGCTCGACAACTGGAACCAGCTCGCCCCGCCCTTGGCCGCGCGCCGCGAGGCCCTTGAGGCCGAGGGCTGGCGTAGCGCCGAGCCGTTCGATCCCGCCCGGTGCCTGGCGCCACTGCCGCGAGCTTTCCAATGGGCGGACGCCTCGGTGTACCGCAACCATGCCCGCCTGATGTACCAATGGCGGCAAGAACCGATTCCGCCGCGATACGAAGACGAGCCGCTGGTGTACCAGGGCGGCTCAGACGTCATGCTGGGCCCGTGCCAGCCCATCGTGGCCGTGGACGAAGCCCATCAGATCGACCTGGAAGCTGAGATCGCGATCATCACCACCGACGTACCCATGGGCGTCAGCGTGGAACAGGCGGCGTCCTGCGTGGCCCTGGTCGTACTGCTCAACGACGTCTCCCTGCGTGCGCTGATCGGTCCCGAACTTGCCAAGGGTTTCGGCTTCTACCAAAGCAAGCCCGCCACCGGCTTTGCCCCTTTCGCCGTGACCCCCGCCGCACTGGGAGACGCCTGGCGCGACGGCACGCCCACCCTCAGGGTGCGCACCGAGATCAACGGAACCGCCTTCGGCTCGCTGGATGCCGGCAGCGAACTGGTGTTCAACTTCCCGAGTATCCTGGCCCATCTCGCGCGCACCCGCAGCCTGGCGGCGGGCAGCATCGTGGGCCTGGGCACCATCAGCAACAGCGACCCGGCCTCGGGCAGCGCCTGCATCACCGAGGCCCGGGTGAAAGCGCAACTGGCCGGCCTGCCTGAAGACGCCTGGACGCCTTACCTGCGCCATGGCGACCGGGTTCGCATTTGGGCGGAAGATGCCAAGGGGCAAAATTTGTTTGGCATTCTCGACCAGGAAGTGCGGATTGCCGCTCCGGGGCGGCCTTCCTAACGAGGATGGCGGCCGCGGCCACCCCTGACGATGGAAGAGCCCTCTCCTTCACATTAAGGGGAGGCCCTCCAGCGCCGCCGCTCGCTCTCGCGCTCAGCGCGAGCCGAGATCGATATTGGCCATCGTTCCCTCCCAGGCCTCGCTCTCGCGGCGCATCTGCGTCAGCAGATCGGCGGTGGGAGCAAAGCCGGGGAACGAGTCGACCTGCTCATAGGCCCGAATCAACTGCGGGTCTTTCAGCGCGGCCTCGAGCGTACTGCCAAGCGTTGCCACCGCTTCGTCGGAGGTGTCCTTGGGTACCAGGATATACATGCGCGGCACCGCCGCCGCATAGCCTTGCATCCGCTCGGAGAACGACGGCAGCTCCGGCATGCTGGAGACGCGCGGCCCCGCCAGCAGGCCGATGAAACGGATCTGGCCGCTGGTCTCGAACTCACGCGCCGCGGCCGTGCTTACCACGCCAACCTGAATCTGCGAACCGCCGATCAAGTCGGGCAGGATTTGCGACGCCCCTTTGTACGGCACATGGATCATGTCGAGGTCCATGGCCTGCATGATCGATTCCATCCCCAAGTGATGTACCGAACCGATGCCCGAGGTCGCATAAAAGTAGCGCCCGGGATTGGCTCGCACTTCATCCAGAAAGCCCTGCATATCGGTGGCGGGGAAGCTGCTGGATACCGCCACCGCCAGCACCGAGTTTGCCGCTCCGGCCACTGGCCGAAAGTCCTCGAAGGGATCCACGGACACGGGCTGTCCCATCCGCTTCTGGAGGTGGGGAGCAATCAGTTGCGCGTTCTCGCCGAACAACAGGGTGTGGCCGTCGGGTGCGGCCTTGGCAACCGAAACCGCCGCCACGGTGCCGCTCGCGCCCGGCCGGTTATCCACCAATACCGGTTGCCCCAAAGTCACGCTCCAGGACTCTGCCAGGCGGCGAGCCAAGGTGTCCATCGCACCGCCGGGCGAGTAGCCCACCACGAGGCGCACGGGCTTGTCGGGAAATGCCACGGCCATTGCCGGCCATTGCGCCACGCTCGCCATGCAGGTGGCCAGCAGCAAGGACTTGGTCTTCCCGCGAACGCCTCGCACCAGCGCATCGCAACAATCGGCCAACATTGAGGGCATAAAATAACGTTTCATCATCGTGTCTCCTGGATTGTCGTCTTCGGTGATGTAGAGCTGTCCGCGGCATGGCTCCGCCCATTCCGTGAAGGCGAATCCGAGCGGCATGCAGGCCGCGAGGTGGCCGGCTTGTGCTGAGGCGCGTGGCCAAACCTTTCAGGAACCTGCCGCCGCGGCTCGTTCCGCGGCCACCCCGGCTTCAAGCAGTCGTCGGAACTGGATCAGCGCCACGTCCATCGGCATGGCCAGCATGGGCGCGTCGGGGTTGCTGCGTATCGTCTCGAACTGCGCCGTGATCATGTCGCGGTCTTCTTCAAACGCCTGCAGCAGGCCCGCATAGACGGCATCGGTCACGGCGGGATCCTCGATCGCGCGGCGATGGGCCTGCTGGAAGAAGTAATGCGTGGTGGTTTCGGTTTCGGGCGTCAGCGTCTGGCAGCTGTGCATCTCCACGCCCCCACGGAGATCATCGGGCGCATTGCCCACCGGCCGGCCACCCGACGACATCAATAGCGTGCCCGGCAACAGAAAATCGTAAATGAACCAACGATCGACGTTGCCTTCGAAACGCTGAAAGGTTTGCCAGAACGGCGAAGGCGGAACGTCGGGCACGCGCCGCGTCGTACGGATGCCTTGCGGCACACGTTCGATCTCCACCTTGGCTTGGGCGATCTCGGTCGATCCACCCAAAGTGTCGGCATGGACGTAGCTCAGATGCGAGAAATCCAGCAGATTGTCGGCGATCAGCAGATAGGGCGTGTCGTAATGCAGATAGCCCGGCTTATAGACCCAGTCCGGATGGTCGCACGAGAAGTTGTCGGGCAGCAGCGCCTTGTCGGCCCGCTCCGGCTCGCCCATCCACACGAAGACCCAGCGATTGTGACTAGCCACCGGATAGGTTCGCACCCGCGCGCGCGACGGAATGACATCCACGCCCGGGGCTTCGATACAGCGCCCGTCTGGCGCGAACTTCAGCCCGTGATAGCCGCAGCGCACGCTATCGCCTTCGAGCTGCCCCTTGGACAGCGGCGCCAGCCGGTGACAGCAACGATCCTCCATCGCCACCAACCCTTGCGTCGTGCGGTACACGAGAATCGGCTCGTTCAGCACCGTGCGCGACAGCATCCCACCGGCCGGAATCTCATGCTCCCAGGCGATGACGTACCAACAGTTCTTCAGCCACATGATCCTGCCTCCGCGAGATCCTTTTCACAATAAGGACACTCTACGGATCTCCCGGACGGCACTCCATCCCCTCCGGGGGGGACGAACCGCTCAACAGGCTCTCAGGCCTGACACGAATCGCGAACGACGCTTATGCCTGGCTTTCGCCCGTGGCCCGGCTTTCGATCGATCTATATGGCTTCATGCCCATCAACTCCTGCATAAGCGCCCGAATGATCGGCGTCTGTACGGTGTTCGCGCGATGAAACAGGCAGACCTCTCGGGACCAAGTACTCCCCGGCACGCGTAATTGGGACATGCGTTGTCGCGACGGGGCGCGGATGAGGTCCAGAGGCATGAAGGTCAAGGCATCGGAGTTGGCCACGGTATGGTCGATGAACGTCGCCGATGTCGTCACGATCGTCGCTGCCCGGGGGTGCGATACCGGCAGACTGAAAACATGCGACACAACTGCGAGTGAAAGTGTGTTGACGGGGCGGCAAGACCCAGCGACTGTCGCGCAGACTCTCCAAAGTCAGGCCCCGTCGGCGCTGGAGCGGATGACCGACCCTGACCACGATGCCTATCTCATCCTTGAACCAGGGCGTACAGACAATTTCCTCCGGCCACCCGGCGGCAGGCCTGCTGCCCGCCAAGATGTCGAGTTCCCCATCACGAAGCGCGGGCAACAAGTCTTCCGCAAGGCCCGCCGCTGCGGTCACCCTGACGTCCGGGTACCGGTGCGTAAGACGAGTCACCGCGGGCGCCACATAACTCTCGAGAATGCCGGCGCCTGCTCCTATCGCCACTTGACCGGCGCGTCCTTCCCGCAAATCGGCCATCCGATTTTGCAGACGCTGTACCTCTGCCAGCACGGTACGGGCATGGACAGCCAATGCCTGCCCGAACGGAGTTAATTCGATGCCCACGGAGGTGCGTTGGAACAGCGTTACTCCAAGCTGAGCCTCCAGGCGCTGCATGTGCTTGCTCAATGCTGGCTGCGTGATCGGAATGGCTTCGGCGGCACGGCCGATTGAACCCTGCTCAGCCACCGCAAGAAACAACTTGAGTGAACGACTATCCACGCGATATTCCATGATGGAATGCATTGGGGAGAATTTATGCATTAGCGAGTGATGTGGCGTCTACGTAGACTATCGATCGAATCCACTCCAGGAGACAACAGCGTGGCAAGCGACGAAATCACATCTTGGCCATCCGGTTTACTTGAAGCGTTTGCCGCCATCGGCGCCGCGACAGCCCACGAATGCCAAGGACGCACGGGTGCGCTTTCGGCCTCCCTCAAACCGCTGGCCAAAACCATGCGAGTCTGCGGTCCCGCCTACACCCTTCGACTAGCCGCCGGTGACAACCTGGGCGTCCACTACGCGATCAAGTTCGCGCGCCCTGGCGACGTTGTGGTTATCGACGCCAATGATTATTTCGAAGCCGGGCCCTTCGGTGAAATTCTCGCGCTAGCCGCCAAAAAAAGAGGCTTGGGTGGCTTGGTAACCACAGGTTCGATTCGTGATTCGGAACGTATTCGCGAGATGAATTTTCCGGTTTTCTGTAAAGGTGTCTCGATGAAGGGCACCGCCAAGGAAGCGCTTCCGCAAACCGACATTCCGATCGTTCTCGATGGTGTCAACGTGCATCCTGGCGACCTGATCCTCGGCGATGCCGACGGCGTCGTCGTCGTTCGCCGAGACCAGGCGGCTCACGTACTCGAGAAGTCGCTGCAGCGAGAAGCTTCAGAGAAAGCCGCTCTCTCACAAGTGGAAGCCGGCGCCATCCCTTGGGACCTGCTCGACCTGGATCGCAACTTTACCCGCCTCTCTGAATCACACCGGGAATCGCGGAGGCTGTTTGGTTACAGTAAAACAGGTTCCGCAGCGGGTGCTGCAAGTTGTTGATAATAACGTTCTTCGGCTTCAGCCGGCGGGATGTCGCCGATCGACCCGAGCAGACGCTGGTGATTAAACCAGGTCACCCATTCCAGCGTGGCCATCTCCACAGCGGCCTTGGTCTTCCATGGCATTCGTCGGTGAATCACTTCCGTTTTGTATAGGCCGTTGATGGTTTCGGCCAAGGCATTGTCATAAGCACTTCCGGTGCTACCTACCGATGGGTTGATGCCCGCTTCGTTCAGCCGCTCGGAATAGCGAATGGAAACGTATTGCGACCCGCGATCCGAGTGATGAATGAGCCCGTCTGTCTCCGTAGGTCTGCGGTCATAAACGGCTTGCTCCAGGGCGTCCAGGACCAAGTCCGTCGTCATGCTGCTGGACGCCCTCCAGCCTACGATCCGCTTGGCATACGCATCAATAACGAAGGCAACATACAGCCACCCCTGCCAAGTCGACAGTAGAGTAAGAGACAGGGCGTAGTCGAACTATTTCCCTGCCTCTCCTCTCCGAACCGGACGTGCACCTCTCAGCGCATCCGGCTCTCCATTTAAGCGTTGCTCAGGGCAAAGGCTACATCAGCGTAGCGCGACTCGATGGTGCTGCGTTTCTCATCGCGCAGAATGAATGGATTTTCCGCAGGATTGCGCCACGTGAAGCGGACCTTGCGGCTGGTCACAAGACGTCGAAGCGCCACCGCCCCATACCAGCCCCGACTAGTCTGGCCGTGAAGCACCCATGTTTTCGCCTGTCCCGCCTCGGGCCGCCGGACATGGTCACGCATTAACGCTGCGAAGCCGCGTCGATACTTGCGTGCGAGCCAGTATCCGAACTTCCAGAAGACAGTACGGTCCAGCTTGGCGAACATGGTCGCCGTGTAGTCGGTGTATTGATAGAAGGCAGCCCAGCCAGCGATTTGCCGGTTCAGGCTTTCCATAAGGTCCATCCGATTCATACTGTAGTTGCCAGACAATTGCTTGACTAACCTCTCGGCGAAGCCCCGGTACTTCTCCCACGGGATGGTCGTCACAGGTCGCATGCGACCGCGTGGCCCTCGCTTGCGGATGATGCGGTGACCCAGGAAGACGAAGCCGTCGTTTACATGTGTAATATGGGTCTTCTCCATATTCAACGTGAGCTTCAGTTCGCCTTCAAGGAAGCCACGACATGCCTTACGTACGGTCTCAGCGTGTTCACGAGTTCCCTTGACCACGATCACAAAGTCATCGGCGTACCGGCAATAGGCTACAGCTGGTTTCCATTGCCGGTTTTCTCGCACAGCACTGGGCCGCTGCTTGAGAATGCCGAAGTTCCACGCCCACCGATCCTTGCGCACCTTCTTATTCAGGTAGTTCCCTTCCATCCACGCATCGAACTCATGCAGCATGATGTTGGATAACAGGGGTGATATGACACCGCCCTGAGGAACGCCTTCGCTCGAGGCACGGAACAGATCGCGATCAACGCAGCCCGCCTTGATGAACTTCCAGAGCAAGGCAAGGAAGCGCTGGTCGGCGATCCGCCTGCGGATTCCCTTCATCAGCAGACGATGATGCACCGTGTCGAAGTAACTGGCGAGATCGCCCTCGATTACCCAGCGTCCGGCGACACTTTGTTCACCACCATCCTGCAACTGAAGCTTCACCGTGCGAATCGCATGATGGACGCTACGGGCCGGTCTGAAGCCATAGGAAGCTGGGTGGAAATCGCTTTCCCATATCGGCTCCATCGCCATCAGCATGGCCCGTTGCACGATCCGATCCCGCAGGCTCGGGATGCCAAGTGGCCTGAGCTTGCCGTTCGCTTTCGGTATATACACGCGTCGTGCGGGCAGCGGACTGTACGAGCCCGCTAACAGGTCGTCGCGTATCGTCGATAGTTCATTATGGAGATGCGCTTCCATCATGGTTTTATCGACACCGTCCACGCCCGGCGTACGCGCCCCGCTGGAAGCCAGCGTAATACGGGCCGCTTCACTCAGCCAAGACGTGCCAGCAACAAGTCTCAGGAGTCGATCGAACTTGCGTTCTTTGTCCTCCGTCGACCATGTCGCCAGTTTGCTTTGCATTTCACTGATTATCAAAGGTCTTCACCTCACTACGGTCAGTTAATCGGCCAAACAAACCACTTAAACTGCCCGCCTTCGCCATGTAGCTGGCTTTCCCAGCCTCGGACTACTACGCGGGCTCCGCCAGCCTGCACATCATCGGGGGCACACTCCCTTGGCATTTGTGCAAGCCTTCCCCAGTTCACATGCTGGACTCAACGCATGGGTAAGGCTGCCTGTCGCAGTCTTTATCCTTGCTTGTCGCAAGTCGTCGCAAACACCACGTTCTAGCTGCGCGCTCCCCGTGGTTCCCTGCTGATCAGCCTACATATCCAATCAGCACTCGTGTTGCTGGGCCATACGTGTGACCAGCCCCAGTTTGCATCCTGCCCGTAAAGCGGTGTGGGCAGGGGTGACATTTCAACCCTCAGATGCGATTTAACAGGTTCGTGTTCCTCAACCGTCCCATGCTCAGCCTAGAGACTCATCTTGGCGTAACCGCTTCGCCTCAAGTCCCGTTTCCCACGGACTACGTCACCTTGCCAGTGTCGGCAAGTCACCGCCGCTTCGGCTCACTTCCTCTCACAGCAGAGAAAGGGCATGTCCCTGGTACTGCTACATCAACTTCTCCAGGTAATGCATTCCAAACATGCTCAAGCAGCTTCACCCCCGTGTGGGCGGGCTACGCTGGCTGGGCGTACCGTAGGTGAAATCTGCCACCCACAGCCGATTGGGGCGGTCGGCCTCGAAGTCCCGCTTCACCAGATCCCTCGGGCAGGCGGCTGTACTATCGGGCACCGTAGTACGTACGCGTTTGCCTCGCCGCACGCCTTCAATACCCAATCGGCGCATCAGACGTTCGACCGTGCAGCGAGCGACCGTCACGCCTTCCCGATTCAATTGCTTCCAGACCTTGCGGGCGCCGTATACCCGAAAGTTCTGCTCCCAGACACGTTGGATCTGTCCCATGAGTCGTTCATCCTTCTTGGCTCGTTGGCTGCGCAGTTCGGGATTGCGGCATCGCGCGGCGTGGCGCCAGTACGCTGACGGGGCGACCTGCAACACCTTGCAGACCGGCTCGACCCCATACAGGTCTCGATGCTGGTTGATGTAGGCGTTTACTTCTTCAGGTCGCGGTCGAGCGCCGCCTGAGCGAAAAAAGCGCTAGCGGACTTCAGAATTTCATTGGCCCGGCGCAGTTCCTTGACTTCGCGCTCAAGCGCCTTGATGCGTTCGCTCTCCTCGGTGGTCACGCCAGGACGTACACCGCTATCGACCTCGGTGCGCTGCACCCACTTGAGCAGCGTATAAACCGAGCAGCCGATCTTCGGCGCGATGGACTGGGCCGCAGCCCACTGGGAGGGGTACTCGTCACGGTGCTCCTGCACCAAGCGCACGGCGCGCTCACGGACTTCAGGGGAAAACTTGTTGCTCTTGCTCATGGCTTCATTCTCTCAAGAATTGAAGCCTCCTCAAAATCCAGGGCGATTCACTCCACTCAATCCAAGGATAACCATGGATAAGCAAGTTGAAGCTTTTCAAGCTATCGATACGGCATTGGCCGCCGACGCCCTGGATCGGCTCGGCATCGAAAGCGGCTGCCTGGGCATTCGCCAGATCGTTACTGGTACCCGCGCGGTCGGGCGCGCTTCCACTGTGCGCTTTCGTCCCGTCAATCGCGTGAATCCTCCCAACAATGTGGACTTTCTCGATGAAGTTCCAGCCGGCAACATCGCCGTCCTGGACAATGGTGGTCGAGAGTACTGCTCGGTTTGGGGCGACATCATGACAGTCCATGCCATCACCAAAGGCCTGGCCGGAACCGTGGTAGACGGGGTTTGCCGGGACATTATAAAAATGCGCGAACTCCACTATCCGATGTTCAGCCGCGGCACCTTTATGCAAACCGGCAAAGACCGCATCGAAACCGATGCTATCAATGTTCCCGTCACGGTCGGCGGCAGGCAAGTATGTCCGGGCGACATCATCATTGCCGATGACACGGGAGTGGTGGTGGTGCCCGCCGCCAAAGCGGATGAAGTGATCGCCATCGCGAAAGAGATAGAGGCGGCTGAAACGGCGATCATCGAGTTGCTCCAACAAGGTAGAACCTTGCGCGAGGCCAGGGAGATCCGCGGCTACTACACCTTGCAAACCAAACGTTGAGGACCAGAGCGGCCTCATGGCCGCTCTCCACCCAGAGGATAAGGAGATAACGGTGTTCATTCAACACTTCACCTTGGCGGCAGCCTTGTTTGCCAGTGTCGGCACATTATCGGTCGCCGTGGCACAGGCCAGCTGGCCTACCCAACCAGTGAACCTCATGATCGGCGCTCCTCCCGGCGGCTCCATGGACGTTCTTGCGCGTTTGATCGCGGCGCCCCTTGGCAAAGCGCTGGATCAACCCGTGGTCGTTCTCAACCGACCTGGCGCGGGTCAAGTAGTGAGCACAC
Source organism: Pigmentiphaga sp. (assembly GCA_023228945.1). Lineage (GTDB taxonomy): Bacteria > Pseudomonadota > Gammaproteobacteria > Burkholderiales > Burkholderiaceae_B > Verticiella. The sequence goes on from JALOAI010000015.1 coordinate 54,049, forward strand.
AAGCGGCCGCGGCGGCCACTGACGGCCACACGGTGCTCCTGGGGACCGAAGGCATTGCGCTCAACGTCACGCTGCAGCCCAACTATCCGGATCCACGAGAAGCGCTCGATCCCCTCATGCTTCTGACACGCTCATCGCTGTCGATCGTGGCGGCCCCGCAAGCTCCCTATCAGAACTTATCCGATGTGGTGGAGGCCGCCAAAGCCAGACCAGGGGCGATCCCGTACGGTTCCGCTGGCGGCACCGCGACCCTCAGCAACCTCATCATGGTGGGTCTACAGGCCGCGACCGGCACGCAACTGCTGCACGTTCCCTATGGCGGTGGCGCGCCGGCCGTTCAGGCCACCATGGCGGGCCAAACCGAACTGACCGCGGGCACTTCCTTCCTGATCCAACCCCAGGTGGATGCTGGAAGATTGAAAGCGCTCGCGGTTACCTCAACCACGCGGGATCCCAGTCTGCCTTCAGTACCGACGCTGGCAGAGTCAGGGTATCCCGACTTGGCCGGTTACGCCTGGTGGAGTATTTTCGTGCCACGCTCAATGCCCCAGAATGTGAAGCAACAGCTGCACGAAGAGCTGCGCGAGATCATGCAATCGCCGGCGATGCGTGATCAACTGCAATCTCAGGGCATGGAGGTCGTGGCTTCGCCGCAAGCAGAGTTCGCGAAGTTCTTTGACGATGAGATCGCCAAGTGGGGCAAGCTCATCGCTGATAACAACGTCATGGCCGGCCAATAACTGCTCGAGGCCGCGCAACCCGGTCGGCGGGTACGCGGCATAAAGTCCCGTACGCATCGGAACAAGAACACTCCCGCCAGGCCGCCGGCGCCCTACAATGGCATGATCCAGTCCGCGACAGAGTCATCCTATGGCAACGGCCACATCCCAACGCGCCACTTCCGCCTCGGAAGCCGAGCTCGTGCAGGGTCATCTCATTCAGGGCCCGGACGCCGCGCTGCCTAAAAGCGAACGAACTGCGCCGCAGCCCCCGCTTTCAACGCCTTCGTTTTTTGTTCTCGAACGTCTGGCCACCCCGCTGGGCCAACTGTTGCTGGCCACCGACGAACAGGCCAGGTTGCGGGCGGTGGATTGGCAAGATCACGAAGAGTCCATGCACAGGCTGCTGCGCCGGCAGTACGCTGGAACGGCTATCGAGCTGCGCGAAACCTCGACCATTTCGCCGGCCAGGCGGGCGATGCAGGCCTACTTCGACGGCGAGATCGACGCCATCGATACGCTGGAGGTGGCGACGGGCGGCACGGAGTTCCAGCGTGCGGTGTGGACGGCGCTGCGCACGATTCCCGGCGGTGAAACCCTGAGCTACCGCGAGCTGGCGCTACGCCTGGGCCGCGCGTCGGCCACGCGGGCGGTGGGGCTGGCCAACGGCGCCAACCCGGTCAGCATCGTCGTGCCGTGTCACCGGGTAATCGGCAGCAATAGCACGCTCACGGGCTACGGCGGCGGCCTGCCGCGCAAGCAATGGCTGCTGGACCATGAGCGACGCTGGTGGGTTGCGCAACATCCTTCGGCGCCAGGTGCTTCAGTACAGCTGACGCTCGGCCTCGCGTAGCGACCGGGACGCCGGCGGCGGATCCCGCCCGCTGACTGTCTGGCCACGGTATCATTCTCGCCGCAAGCGCGTGGACAAACCACCGGTGATGGCGTACACCTCGCCGGTAATGTAGGCACTTTCCCGAGAAGCCAGGAACAGGGCGAGATGCGCCACTTCATCCGCTTCGCCAAAACGGCCGGCGGGGATCATGTCCAGCAAGCGGCGATTGGTATCGCCGGTGGCGGTGTCGGCCATCGGCGACGCGATCCGGCCGGGAGCGATGGCATTGACGGTGACGCCCGAAGGCGCCAGTTGCGCCGCCATCGATCGGGTGAGGGAGTTGAGCGCGGCCTTGGAAGCATCGTAGTGGGCGCCCGCCAGGCCCACGTAAGCCAGCGAGCCCACCGACGACATATGCACGATACGGCCATGGCCGCGGGCGCACATGCCCGGTGCCAGATGCCGGCTCATGTAGAAGGCGCCGTTCAGATTGACCGCGAACACCCGCTGCCATTCCTCGGGCGGAATATCCAGTACTTCACGCGCCCTGCCCTCGTGCTTGGGCGAGATGCCGGCATTATTGATCAGTACGGTCGTCGGTCCCAACTCGGCTTCCAGGCTCGCACACGCCCGAGCGCAAGCCGCATCGTCGCCGACATCGATCGCCACGCCCGCGGCCCTGACGCCCGCTTGGCGCAAGGCGGCCACCATCCGTTCGAGTTCATCTTCCTGCTTGTCCACCAACCCCACCGCCGCGCCCGCCGTCGCGAAGCGCCGCGCCAGCGTGGCTCCGAGGCCGCCGGCCGCCCCCGTGACGATGACCGTTGCTCCCTGAAAATCCCATGAAGCCATGCCTTTCCTCCCTCCCTGGTCGGGCCTGTCCGATCGCCACCGATCGCGAACGCCGATTGTAGAAGAGGCCCGGCACCAATCGACCCGGGCACACTCCCGCGCTGCATGGCACAATGGGCGTTTACCCTGAAATCTCTTGCGCTCGCCCCGTATGACCACCCCAAACCCTGCTCCCGTCAATTTTCTGCGGCACCAGATCGAAGCCGATCTGGCGAACCAACGCTATGCTGGCAAATTGTGGGCGGACGCTCCGGCCGGGGCGGCACGCTTGGCGGCCGAGGGCCAGCCCGATCCGGCCCGCATCCGCACGCGGTTTCCGCCGGAGCCCAACGGCTACCTGCATATCGGGCATGCCAAGAGCATCTGCCTCAATTTCGGGCTGGCGCGCGATTACGGCGGCATATGCCACCTGCGCTTCGATGACACCAATCCCGAAAAGGAAGAACAGGAGTACGTCGACGCCATTCTCGATCTCGTGCAATGGCTGGGTTTCGATTGGCATGCCAATGGTGTCGATCACTGTTATTTCGCCAGCGATTATTTCGACTTCATGTACGAGTGCGCCGAAGCGTTGGTGGAAGCTGGCCATGCCTATGTCGACGAACTCAGCGCCGACGACATGCGGGCGTTGCGCGGCACCCTGACCGAGCCTGGCACCGACTCGCCCTGGCGCTCTCGGCCCGCCGCGGAGTCGCTGGCCCGCTTGCGCGAAATGCGCGCCGGCCAGCATCCCAACGGCAGCATGGCGCTGCGGGCGCGTGTCGATATGCGTTCGCCCAACATCAATATGCGCGACCCGGTGATCTATCGCATCCGTCACGCCGAGCACCACCGTACCGGCAACAACTGGCCCATTTATCCAATGTATACCTATGCGCATCCGATCGAGGACGCGCTGGAAGGCATCACCCATAGCGTATGCACCCTGGAGTTCGAAGACCAGCGGCCGTTCTACGACTGGGTGCTGGCCCGCCTGGTGGAACTGGGCAAGTTGAGCGAGCCGCTGCCGCACCAGTACGAGTTCGCCCGGATGAACCTGGAGTACATCGTCACCAGCAAGCGCAAGCTGCTGCAACTGGTGCAAGAGGGTCACGTCGACGGCTGGGACGACCCCCGCATGCCCACGCTGGCGGGACTGCGCCGCCGTGGCTACACGCCCGCCTCCATCCGCCTGTTGTGCGATCGCACAGGCGTGTCCAAGTCGGATTCACGGCTCGACTACGCCCTGCTCGAACAAGCCCTGCGCGACGACCTCGATCCCATCGCTCCGCGCCGGGTGGCGGTACTCGATCCGGTCAAGCTGATCATCACCAACTGGCCCGAAGGCCACGAAGAGCTCTGCCAGGCGCCGCTCAACCCGCACAATGCCGAAGCGGGCCAGCGCGAGTTTCCGCTCACGCGCGAGCTTTACATCGAGCGCGATGACTTCCGCGAGGAACCGCCCAAGAAGTACTTCCGCCTGTTCCCCGGCAACCTGGTGCGGCTCAAGTATGGCTATGTGGTGCGCTGCACCGGCTGCGTCAAGAACGACGCCGGCGAGGTCATTGAAGTCCATGCCGAATACCTGCCCGACACCCGCAGCGGCACGCCGGGCGCCGACAGCGTGAAGGTCAAGGGCAACATTACCTGGGTGAGTGCCGGGCATGCCGTCGCGGCCGAGATCCGGCTCTACGATCGCCTGTTCAGCGAACCGCATCCGGATGGCGGCGGCCGCGACTTCATCGCGGCCCTCAATCCAGAGTCGTTGCGTATCGTGCGAGGCTGGATCGAGCCTGGTGTGGAAATGAAGCCGGGCACCACCTGGCAGTTCGAGCGGCTGGGCTATTTTGCCGCCGACGCCAAGCTCTCGAGCGCCGGTGCGCCGGTGATCAATCGGGTCACCACTCTGCGCGACTCCTGGGGCAAGGCCGGCTGAGCCCATCCACCTCGCGGCCTGCCGTTCGCTTTCCGGCGATTAAGGATTTCCGCCTTGGCCCTGCCCGGGGTCAGGCGGTTGTCCTGACCCTGACCCGCAGGCGCCGCACAGCCGCCGGTTGCAGCGCCCTGGCCTGCTCGGCGCAATCGAAGCTGCGTTCGTGGGCCTCGAGGTTACCGCAGGCGTCGGCGCGAACGACGGTCTGGGCACGCGTGCCGTAGCCGGCGCCGACGATGAACACCGGCGACAACAGCCGCTCCCATTCGGCCGAGATCCCGGTATCGGGCAGCTCGGACTCGTCGGCCGGCGTGGGATCGCTGAGGAAAGCCAGACAGGCATCCACCAACCCCGCATCGTTATCGTCAACGCCGGCCAGTCTGGCCTTCAGGCGCGTGAGCTTGGGCCACGGCGTATCGAGCACGGCATTGGACAGGCCATATACCCCCGCCGGCAATTCGCGGGCCTCGCCCCCCTCCTGGTTGCCGCAATACCAGACACTGGGCGCCCGACCCGCCGCGCCGTAGATCTCGCCAACGATGAGGTTGAAACCGTTGTAGCGCGACGCCCGTGCCGTTACCTGACGGGCGTACTCGCCGGGGCTCATCGTTCCTTGCAGGAACCCCACCGCCAGTTCGCCCCGCGAAGCCGCGCCATTGTTCTGCGGCACGCCGTTGCGGAAGTTGGTGAGGGCGGCAAAACGGCCGCTGCAGGTGAGGCCCAGCCATGTACCCCCTGCCTGCAGATCGCGCCCCGCCCAGATGCCGGAAGGGTTGCTCCACCACTCGGCGGGCGCCGAGGGACGGGCGTAGAACTCGTCGCGGTTGGCCAGCAGCAAAAGTGGCTGGTCGCTGCCCGGATTCCAGGAGAAAGCGATCAGACACATAAGCCCCTCCCGCGCGTCATCGGCCGGCCACGGCCATGCGCCCGATCAGGATCGAACCGGTGGACTTGGTGCCGCGCACGATGCGATCGGCGCCAACCGCGACGATGTCGCGAAACATCTCGCGAAGATTGCCGGCGATGGTGATCTCCTGGACGGCATGCTGGATCACGCCGTTCTTCACCCAATACCCGAAAGCGCCACGGGAATAATCGCCGGTAACGTAATTGACGCCCTGCCCGATGAGCTCGGTGACCAGCAGGCCGGTACCCAGGCGACGCAGCATGGCGGCAAAGTCGTCTTCCGGCTGAGTAAGCCGCGAACTGAGCGCCAGATTGTGCGAACCGCCGGCGTTGCCGGTGGACTTCATGCCCAGCTTGCGGGCGGTATAGGTGGAGAGCAGGTAGCCTTGCAGGGTGCCGGCGTCGACCAGGCAGCGGCGCTGCGTGCGCACGCCCTCGTCGTCGAAGGCGGCGGTGCCGAAAGCGCCCGGCAGGAAAGGATCTTCTTCCACATCGATGTGATCGGAGAAGACCGGCTTGCCCAGGCTATCGATCAGGAAGCTGGTGCCGCGATACAGCGCGCCGCCGCTGACCGCCTGCGTGAGGGAACCCAGCAACCCGCAGGCCAAAGGCGCCTCGAACAGCACGGGATACTGACCGGTTCGGATACGCCGCGCGCCCAGTCGCGACAAGGCGCGCTCGGCCGCATAGCGGCCCACCTGCGCCGGATCGGCCAAGCGCCGGGCATCGCGGTGGGTGGTATACCAGTCGTCGCGCTGCATGGCGTCGCCGGTGCCGGCGATCGGCGCCACCGACACGCTGTGCCGGGTGTAGGGATAGCCGCCGAGAAAGCCGCGGGTATTGCCCATGACGAAGTGCCCCGCATAGGTGGACACCGTGGCGCCATCGGAATTGGTGATGCGCAGATCGGCCTGCAGCGCGGCGCGCTCGGCCTTGCGGGCCAGGCGCGCGGCGCCATCGGGATCGATGTCCCAGGGATGGTAAAGCTGGAGGTCCGGCACGGCCTCGAGGTAGAGATCGTCGGCCTCGGGCAGGCCCGCGGCCGGATCCGCCGCCGTGTGGCGGGCGATATGCCAAGCCGCGCGGACGGTGTCGCTTACCGCCGCCGGCGAAAAGTCGGAGGTGGAAGCCGAGCCGCGCTGCTGGCCGTGGTAGACGGTGATGTCGAGCGAACGATCGCGCGTTTGCTCCACGGTTTCGAGCGAGCCGTGGCGGACGGTGACGCCCAGGCCCTGGCTCTCGGAGACCTCGGCCGCGGCGTCGCTGGCGCCGATCTGGCGGGCCTCCTGCAGCACGCGCTCGACGAGTTGGCGGAACGGGGCGGCGTTGGCGGAGACGAAGGAGGAATCTGGCATGGCGTCGGTGTGCGGGTGAAGCAGTTATGATAGCCAATTGTGCGCCTGCCGTTTTTGTCCGAGCCATGCCCCGCGTCCCATCCCACCTGCTGGTCGACCCCACCGCCCAGCGCGACGACACCGAACCCGAATACCGCGGCCCCAGCAAATCGCAGCGCAAGCGCGACATGTCGGCCCTGCAAGAATTGGGTGAAAAACTCGTCGCTCTACCCGCCTCGCGCCTGGCGCAATTGCCGCTGGCCGAGCGCTTGCTCGACGCCATCCGCGAAGCCCAGCGCATCAAGAGCCACGAAGCCCGTCGCCGGCAACTACAGTATGTGGGCAAGCTCATGCGCGAGGCCGACGCCGAGACCATCGCGGCGCAGTTGCACGAATGGGACAGCGGCTCTCGCGAACAGAATGATCGTTTCCATGCCCTTGAGCAATGGCGCGACCGCCTGCTCGAAAGCGACGACGCCCTTACCGTCCTGCTCGACCACCGGCCCGGCCTCGACATTCCCCACCTGCGCAACCTGATCCGCCTGGCCCGCCGCGAACAAGCGCACAACGCCGGCCAGCCCGAAGGCCAAACGCCGCAGCGCAAACACTACCGCGAACTCTTCCAGACCCTGAAGCAGATCCTGGACGAGTCCGCCGCCACCTGAATCCCCTCTTCGTTCGAGGCCGGCCAACCCGGCCTTTTCACCACTGATGACAACCTCCCTGCTCGACAGTCTCGAAATCACCACCGGCCCCAACCCCCAGCGCAGCGTCGTCTGGCTGCACGGCCTGGGCGCCGATGGCCACGATTTCGCGCCCATCGTTCCCGAACTCGACCTTGCCGGCCTGCCCGACGTCCGCTTCGTATTTCCGCACGCCCCGGTGCAGCCCGTCACGATCAACGGCGGCATGGCCATGCGGTCGTGGTACGACATCCTCGGGCTGGACCTGCCCCAGCGCGAGGATGCCGCCGGCATCCGCGCCTCCCAGGCCATGGTGGAAGCCCTGATCGCGCGCGAACGCGAGCGCGGCGTGGCCAGCCACCAGCTCGTGCTGGCGGGATTCTCGCAAGGCTGCGCCATGACGCTGCACACCGGCCTGCGCCATGCCGAACCCCTGGCCGGCCTGATGGGGCTATCCGGCTACCTGCCCCTTGCCGACACCTTGCTCGACGAGCGCGCGCCCGCCAACCTGGCCACGCCGATCTTCCTCGCCCACGGCACCCAGGATCCCGTGGTGGCCCTGGCACGCGCCGAGGCCAGCCGCGATCGCCTCGCCAGCGCCGGCCATCCGGTGGAATGGCATACCTATCCCATGCCGCATTCGGTACATCCGCGCGAGGTCCAGGACATTGCCGCCTTCCTGCGGCGCGTGTTGGCCTGAGCCCGGGTCTGGAGAATTCCGCGCCGCTGGCGGGGCAGCGGCCTTGATCCGCGTCAAATCCCCGCGACACCACGCTGGCTAAGGGATGACTCGTCTTCATCCCGCCCGCATTCGATGGTAAAAACAAAACAATCATCTGACAGCCACCCAGGAGGCCGCATGTTCAAGAAGGTTCTCATTCCCACCGACGGCTCCCCGCTGTCAGTGCAATCCGCCAACGCCGGCATTCTGTTCGCCAAATCGGTCCATGCCGAAGTCGTGGCGCTGCATGTCACCCAACCCTTTGCCGCCACCATCGGTTTCGATGGCATGGCCGCGGCCTACGCGATCACCGATGAGTCCTACGAAAAAGCCGCCGCCGAGCAAGCGGCCGAGTACCTGAGCGCCATCCTCGACCGCGCCGCCACCGCGGGCGTCAAGGCCGAATCCTGCTCCGTGTCGAACTTCAACGTAGCCGACGGCATCGTCCAGGCCGCGCAGGAGAATCACTGCGACCTGATCTTCATCGGCAGCCACGGCCGCAGCGGCCTCTCGCGCCTGTTGCTGGGCAGCGTCACCGCCAAGGTGCTCTCGCTGTCGCACACCGCGGTTCTGGTGTATCGCGTGAAGGAAGAAAAAGACAAAGACCATCATCACAAAGGTTGATGCCCCTTAAGGCCGGCGCCCCTCAGGCCCGGCCTTTTCCGCTTCAGGGCAGATCGATTCTCACCACGCTATCCAGGGCGTCTTTACGCCAGAATGGATGCTTGTCGCCATGCGGCGCCTTGACCGTGACATACAGTGTGTCGCCGTCGGGTGACAGCGCCAGGCTGTTGGGATGGGCGGGCAGATCCACGGTGCGCTGAACCGCGTAGGTATCAGCATCGATAAAGGTCACCGCGCCAGTGCCGCCGGGCCGATCCCGCGACACGCCGCGCTGTGTCGTATAGAGCTCGTTGCGCTCGGGGTTGAAAACAACATCCAGTAATCCGGCCCCTTCGATCGGAATCTGCCGGATCAGCTCGCCCGATGCCGTATTGAACACATACACCTGGTTGCTGTTGGCGTCGGTGCTGAACAGACGCTGGCCCTTGGCGTCCAGCGCGGCATTGATGAAGAAATGCCGCGAGCCTTCTTTGGTATTGGCGGTGCTGTCGCCGGTGGAAAAGCGGCCGACGATTTCGCCCGCATCCGGATCGATCACCAGGATCTCGTTGATGCCGCCCTGGCTCACATACAGGCGATTGGCGTCTTCGTCGTAGGCGGCGCCCGCCGTCCAGATGCCGTCGCTGGTGATGGTATGCGTCAGTGTATTGGTGTTGCCATCCACGACCCACACCAGGCCGGGCTGGCCGGGGCTGGTCACGAAAATGCGATTGTTTTTCTCGTCGACGATAACCTTGCGAGTATGGGGCACCGATTCCTCGCCCTTCGCATTCCGAACCGGGACCGCCAGCGGGATCACGCCCCTGACCGTCCCGCTGACGGCATCCACCACAGTGATGGAACCGTCCAGCGTATTGCCCACGTATAAAGTACCGGTTGCATGGTTCAACCCCAGGGCGAAGGACCGTTGCGGCACCTGTATGGTTTGCAAGGTCTGGAGCGTGCGAGCATCGAGGCGATGGATGAAGCCGGCGTTCTGCGGTTCGAAACCGTTGATGGTGGCCACGAAAACCGAGTTACCGTCGGCCGCTGCGGCCACCTCGTAAACGCCTTGGAAAGCGTCCTGCCTCAGCAACGGCGCCGAGGCGATGGAAAGGGCTTCTGCCACAACCTGGCTGGGAGCCGTCTGGCAACCTGCCAGCAAGAGTGCCGCGGCCGCCAAAGCCAGGAACCGTGCGGTAAACGAGACATGAGAAAACATGGATGCTCCAGGTGGACGGCCGGCAGATCATGGGCGGCCAATTCACCATATTAGCAATCATTCTCATTACAGAAAAGAAGTTTAAGGCAGGAGCACGATCGACCCGGCGAGCCGGCCGGTCTCGGCGGCGCGATGCGCCTGCGCGGCTTCGGCCAAGGGGTACGTAGCGGCGATCTCGATCTGCAACGCCCCGGTGCGCACCAGCTCGAATAACTCGCCGCAGGCGCTGCGCAATGTGGCGGGCGTGTTGGCATGCCAGCCGAAGCCGGGTCGGTAAAGGGCGAAATAGCCTTTTTGCGCCAGCAGCATGACGTTGAAAGGCGGCACAGGGCCCGAGGCATTGCCGTAATTGATCATCGCACCGAAAGGCCTGAGGCAATCGAATGACGGCAGGAAAGTATCCTTGCCAACGCCATCGAGCACGGCGGCGACTCCTTCTGGCACCAAGCGGCGCACCGCGGGGACGAAGTCCTCCTGCCGATACAGAATGGTGTGGTCGCACCCTCGGCGCCGGGCCAGCTCGGCCTTTTCCGGGCTGCCGACCGTGCCGATCACGGTGGCGCCCAGGTGTTTGTACCATTGGGCAAGAATACTGCCGACGCCGCTTGCGGCGGCGTGAATGAGAACCGCGTCGCCGGGCGATGGCCGGAAACACCGGTGCACCATGCCCGACGCCGTCAGACCCTTGAGCAGCATGCCGGCGGCCTGCTGATCGGTGATCCAGTCGGGCACTTTGACCAGATGGGTGGCCAGCACATTGCGCGCCTGAGCGTAGGCGCCCGTGTTCTCGAAGAACATACCCCCCACCCCGGCATAGGCTACCCGCTCGCCCGGCGTGAAGCCCTCCACCCCGCTCCCCACCGCCTCCACCACGCCAGCGGCTTCGTTGCCCAGAACGATGGGAAACGCCGGCCCATCGCCGAGGTAGAAGCCACCGCTACGTACATTGATATCGGAGAAGTTCAGGCCGATGGCGGTATGCCGGACTTGCACTTCGTTCGCCGCTGGCGGCGGCAGCTCGAGGTCGAGCGACTCGAGAACCTCGGGGCCGCCGTGGCGGGAAATGGCGATGGCTTTGATGAGGGGCATGATGGTGGCCAGATGGAGATCGTTGGCTTGCGATGGAGTCCGTGGTTAATTCAGGGCAATGTTCGCATCCCTGGCCACATGGTTCCAGCGATCGACCTCACGATCGATGAACGCCTTCATATCGGCTGCCCCCAGGCTGTACGGCTCGCTGCCATACTGGCGCACTTGGCTGGCGAAGGCCGGGGTTTTGACGATCTCCGCAAGCTCACGTTCCAGGCGCTCGCGAACTGCCGCCGGCGTGGCCGCCGGAACGGCTAGACCAGTCCAGGAGGTGACATCGAAACCCGGCAGCGTCTCGGACAGCGCCGGCACATTGGGCAGGGTCGGCCAGCGCTCGGCCGAAGACACTGCCAAGGCCCGCACCTGGCCGGATTGGATCTGGCCCATCAAAGCCGTCAGGCTGTCGACAACGACGTCCAGGCGTCCACCGATCAGGTCCGTGAGGGGGCCGGCGGATCCGGTATATGGCACATTCGTCCAGCGGATGTCGGCCGTGTTGGCAAACAACTCGCCTGTCAGGTGCTGCGTGGTGCCGCCGATGGCCCCGAAGGTCAGGGTGCCGGGCTTCTGTCGAGCGGCTTCGATCAGGGATTGGATGTCTTTGTAGGGGCTGTCGGCGCCAACGACAAACACCACGGGAAAGCTCGAGAGCATTCCCACCGGAACCAGGTCGCGGCGTAGATCGTAGGAAAGCTTGGAGTTCAACGCCGCCTGGACGCTGACGCCGGCGTTCAGCGTAGCAAGCGTATAACCGTCGGGCGCGGAGCCCGCCACGGCAGCCATCGCGATATTCTGGCCACCTCCCGGCCTGGCTTCGACAACTACGCTTTGTCCCAATCGCTCGCCCAGCGGCCCCGCTGCGCTTCGCGACATCAAGTCGGCATTGCCGCCCGCCCCACCGCCGTGGATGATCCGCAGCGCACGCTCGGGATAGGTTTGGCTCCATGCCGTGCCAAACGAGACGGCCGTAGCGAAAGCCAGGCCGGCGGTGGCCAGGTACTTGGTCATTGATCGTGTCATTGTGTCTGTCTCCGTTGAACCGACTTGTGTTTATGCGATGCCGGGCCTCACTCGGCCGGCCTCATCAAACGTTGCTTGATCGTCCCAAAAATCGATTTGCCGTCGTTGTCGAACATATCAAGCTCGACTTCGTCGCCATAGCTGAGATAGGGCGTTCTCGGCTCGCCATCCTCCAGCTGCTCGCGTGCGCGCTGCTCGGCGATGCAGCCGCTGCCACGGCTGCGGTCCTTGTTGGCCAAGGTGCCCGCACCCAGTAAGGAACCAGCCACCAGCGTGCGCGTATGGGCTGCGTGTTCTATCAGATCCGGATAGTCGAAAACGACATCCTGGCCCGGATCCAGCTCGCCCAGGCGCTCGCCGCGCACCAGGATGCGGTAGTTGCCGCCCGTGAGCATCCTGCCGTCCCAGAGCGGACCCAGCTCGTCCGGCGTTACCACGAATGGACCCATCGAGCTTTCCGACTTGCTCTGCAGGAAGCCGAATCCACGCGCCAGTTCCGGCGCCACCAAATGGCGCAGCGACACGTCGTTCAACAGGCCAAGCAGTTTGATATACGGTGCTGCGTTGGCCTTGGAGGTGCCCGCCGGCACATCCGAGGTGATGGCGACGATCTCGGCTTCCAGGTCTACCCCGAACGCATCATCCGCCGACAGCCGGATAGGATCGTGCGCGGCCATCATGGGACTTGCCACGGCCTGGTACATCAGAGGCTTCTCGAAGAAGTCCGCCGGGAGCGTGGCCCCCCTCGCCTTCCGGATGACCGAGATATGTTCCGGATAACAAGCGGCGTCGTAGAAAGCGAAGGCTCGTGGTAGCGGCGCGGCCAGCTTGCTGGTGTCGATGTCGAACATCCCCGGGCAATCGCCCCGTTCGAGCCGATCCGACAACTCACGTAACAGGGGCTCGCAGTTTTCCCAATCGTCCAACGCCGCTTGCAGCGTAGCGGCGATGCCAGTTGCCCGTACACCATGCAGCCGTGCTTTATCCACCACCAACAAGGTGCCGTCCGGTCCGCCTTCTCTCAGCGTGGCAAGAATCATGACGCTCAGACCTCTTCCACGTTGTCTTGTCGTTGATAACCTGTGCTGGCGCCAAACAGCGTGTGCCGCTGCGACCAATCGCGGGTTTTTTGCCACAACGCCAATACGGCGGGCGCTTCGTCTTCGAACGCTTTCATCCGTACCGGGTCGTGGCAGGTGCGAGCGGTGAGTTCAAGCCGATGACCCGACGGATCGAAGAAGTAAATCGATTCGATGAAATCATCGTGATTGGTCGGCCCGACGATTTCCAGTCCCTTTGCTTCCAGCTCGGCCTTGGCACGCATCAGGACGTCAACGCTTTCGACTTCAAAGGCAAAATGCTGAACCCAGTCGGGCGTATCAGGGTCGCGCCCCGACACCGTACCCGGCTCCTTGGGGCACTCGAAGAAGGCGATATTGCTGCCGTCTTCCATCTCAAAGAAGATGTGCAGATGAGGGCCATACTTGCCCGTCGAGGGTACGTGGTCTTCTCCCATGGCGTGCGAGAACTTGAGCCCGAGCATCTCGGTATAGAACTTCACGGTTTCGCCCGCGTCCTCGCAGCGAAACGCGGCATGATGTAGTTTTTTGCAGAGCATGGATGCCTCCAGTGGCGAGTTGACGGGCCGAGAGACGGGATGACACCGGTGATGTGCCATCTCCATCCTTGCCATCCGGAAGCCAGCACCTTGGCTTCACGGCATCCATGGTCGCCGAATGCCCTGCGGGCGCACAGTTGGATGATTACGCTAGGGTTTCCACCAATCCGTGCTTAGTTGTGCCCGATGAGCCGCGCGATGAGCTCGTTGGAAGTACCCACGCCGAACTTGCGCATCAGCCGCGCGCGATGCGCCTCGACCGTGCGATAGCCGATCCCGAGCAGCTTGCCGATCTCTTTGCTGCTCTTGCCCAGCACGAGAAACTGCACGACCTCGCGTTCACGGGAAGTCAGTTGCGCGGTGACCGGCCGCTTTTGGGAGATATCCTCGAACACCCACACGGCGGCCGAAAACGGATCGGCGCGATCAATGGCCTGGCCGGACACCTGGCACCAGAACAACCGGCCGTCGGCACGCTTCATGATGCGCTCATCCGAGTAGAGCGCCTTGTCCCGCATGACCAACAAAGCCCGGTCTCCGGTGTGCTCAAACTCGCTCGTCGAGGGATAAAGGCAGGCGAGCGACTTCCCTTCCAAGGCTCCGGGCGCGTATCCGAACATGGCCGAGAAAGCCCGGTTATGGGATTGCACCACGCGGCGCCGAGAGACCAGCAGACCCACGGGGGCCATATCGAAGGCCAATAGCAGGTCTTCCTGCACGTCGGACGGCAGCAATTGAATGCTCATTCTCGGACCCCTCGGGCAAACCCTAGTGTATTTGCACAACTACCAGCCGCAGCGCGGTGGCGCCACCATCACGACCTATCCACCTTTAACAAGGACACGACATGAGCGCCTCGATCGTGGGCTGGGCCCACCTCCCTTTCGGCCGCTTTGATAATCTTGATCTTGAGGATCTTATCGTACGCGCGGCCGGCGAAGCGCTTCAGAACGCCGAACTTGACGGCGCTTCCGTGGATGGCATCTGGCTGGGAAATCTGAACGGGGGTTTCAGCCCCGATATTTTTGCGTCGTCGCTGGCGCTGGGCGCTCATGCAGGCTTGCGCTGGAAGCCGGCCACGCGCCTGGAGAACGCCTGCGCCTCGGGCTCCGCCGCACTCTATGCCGCCTGCGATGCGATCGAATCGGGTCGCGCCCATATTGCCCTGGTGATCGGCGCCGAAAAGATGACTGGTGTCAGCGGCGATGAAGTCACCCGCATCCTGGCTCAATGTGGATACTCGGGCGAGGCAGGAAACCCCCAGGGTGGTTTTCCCGGCATCTTTGGCCAAGTGACACGCGCCTACTTCGAGCGCTACGGCAATCACTCGAGCACCCTGGCCAAGATCGCAGCCAAGAACCACGCCAATGGCGTGGCCAATCCCTGGGCCCATATGCGGCGGGATCTCGGCTTCGAGTTCTGCAATACTGTATCCGAAAAAAATCCCTATATTTCAGAGCCGCTGCGCAAAACAGACTGTTCTTTGGTATCGGATGGCGCCGCGGCGCTGGTGTTGGCGAGCCAAGCAGCGGCAAGGAGCTTTGCTCGCACGGTGGCGTTTCGATCGCGGGTGCAGGTCAACGACCTTTTACCTCTGGCCAGCCGGGATGTCGTGGCGTTCGAAGGCCCTGCCCGCGCCTGGCAACGCGCCCTGGCCGACGCGGGTTGCGAGGTGAACGACCTTCACCTGGCGGAAGTGCATGATTGCTTCACGATCGCCGAACTGCTTTCGTACGAAGCGATGGGCCTGGCACCCGCCGGGCAAGGCCACCGCGCGATCGATAGCGGAATGGTCATGCGTGACGGCCCTCTTCCCGTCAACGCCTCGGGCGGCTTGAAGGCCAAGGGTCATCCCATTGGCGCCACCGGCGTTTCGCTTCATGCCGTGGCGGCCATGCAATTGTGCGGCGAAGCAGGCGGATTCCAGGTACCAGACGCCACGCTTGCCGGCGTCTTCAATATGGGCGGCGCCGCGGTCGCCAACTATGTCAGTATCCTCGAACGTACACGATGAATATCGCCAATCTTCTTCGGCGTAGCGGACAGGTCCACGCCGATCGTCCCGCCGTCTGGCATGGCGACGAACTCCGCTTCGATTACCAGACCCTGGCCCATCGCACCGCCGCGCTCGCAGGTTTTCTGCGCCAGGCCTTCAAGGTGCTGCCTGGCGAGCGTATCGCCATTTTCGCCACCAATGTGCCTGAATACCTGGAGGCGCTGCAGGCTATCTACTGGGC
Source organism: Pigmentiphaga sp. (assembly GCA_023228945.1). GTDB lineage: Bacteria > Pseudomonadota > Gammaproteobacteria > Burkholderiales > Burkholderiaceae_B > Verticiella. Next base: position 69,800 of record JALOAI010000015.1, read on the forward strand.
TGGCGCCGTGTCGGTTCCGGTCAATGCCAAGTTGCATCATCGCGAACTGGCGCATGTGCTCGCGGATGCAGAGCCGTGCCTATGGTTGGTCACGCCCGATCTGCTTCAAACAGCCATCGACGCCGGCGCCAACGAGTCGCAATTGCTTGTGCTCGGCTCGCCGGCCTATCGCGAGGCGTTGTTCGCGGCGCCCGCCGAGTTGACTCCACGCCAGCCCGACGACTTGGCCTCCTTGTTCTACACCTCGGGAACAACAGGACGCCCGAAAGGCGTGATGCAAACCCACCGCAACTTGCTGGCGATGACGGCGTGCTACTTCATGGACGTCGACGACGTACACGCGGATGACGCCATGCTCTACGCTGCGCCGCTCTCGCACGGCGCCGGCCTGTATCACTTCGCCCACATGGCCCGCGGCGCACGGCACGTGGTCCCGCGATCCGGCGGCTTCGACGCCGAGGAAATCATGGCTTTGGCACAGTCTGTTGGACGCTTGTCGTTCTTTGCGGCGCCAACGATGGTGCGTCGCCTGGTGCAGCATGTGCGCAGCGTTGGCGCCGACACCCGCGGCATCAAAACAATCGTCTATGGCGGCGGCCCCATGTACCTGGAAGACATCAAAACAGCGCTGGATGTACTGGGCCCCCGTCTGGTCCAGATCTATGGCCAGGGCGAAAGCCCAATGACGATCACCGCCTTGTCTCGCGACACTCTGGAACAACGGGGCGACCCTGATTGGCTGCGCCGCGCGGCTTCCGTCGGCGTGGCCCAGACTGCCGTCGAAGTCGCGGTGGTGGATACCGCGGGTCGAACGCTCGGCCCTTCACAGTTAGGCGAGGTGGTGGTGCGCGGCGCCACGGTGATGGCTGGCTACTGGCGCAATCCCGAAGCCACTGCCGGCACCCTGAAGGATGGCTGGCTATACACGGGCGATATGGGCATCCTGGATGAAGACGGCTTTCTCACCCTGAAAGATCGCTCGAAAGATCTAATCATCTCGGGCGGTTCCAACATCTATCCCCGCGAGGTGGAAGAAGTCCTGCTGATGCATCCCGCCGTGAATGAAGCCACCGTCGTTGGCATGCACGACCCCGAATGGGGCGAGGTCCCGGTGGCGTTTCTCGCGCTTCATGCGGAAACCCGCACCGATACAGCAGAGCTGGACGCCTGGTGCCTCCGCCACTTGGCGCGATTCAAGCGACCCAAGCACTACCGGGTGGTCGACTCCCTGCCCAAGAATAGCTATGGCAAGGTCCTCAAGACCTTGTTGCGAGAACAGCTCGAGTTCGACGTCATCGCCGCCCATCTTCCATCAGCAGACTGACTCCACCCTGGCTGCGTTGGTCAGCGCGCGCGCCGCACCAAAAAAATCCCCGCTGGTGTTTCAGCGGGGATTTTTGAGCTCAAAACCCGAACCTCAGTTCTGCAATTGCTGCAGCAAAACATCAAGGATGCGGCCCGCAGTGGGGCTGCGGTCGGGGTTGCCGTCGGCATCGAGCACCGTGACCCGGGTGGCGCCGCCCACATCGGTGAGCTGCACGCGGTACTGCGGCGCCTGGGGAGGCGGCTTGCGCGAGAACAGGCGGGAGAAGAAGCCCGGCTCGGCCGGCTGGACGGCGTCGACATCGACGTAGCGCACGAAATACTGGCCCATGGTGCGGTCGCGGTCTTCGACCGTAAAGTTGCCGCGATCCAGCGCGAGGCCCACGCGGCGCCAGGCACGGTCGAAGGGCTCCTGGATGTCGAGGGCGCCTTCGGCGCCGGAGCCCGTGGCGACCTGGGTGAGCTGCACCGGAACCGTGGGGGTGGTGGCGGCTTGCGCGATCGCGGCGTCGGCCTGCTCCTGGCTGGCGCCGAGGTAGACCATCAGACGGCTGAGCATGGCCGCGTCGAGTTGCGGATCGGGCTCGCCCTCGACCCAGACCGTGCGGCTCTCGGAGACCAGTTCCTCGACCATTTGCTGGTGCGTGATGTAGATCTCGATGGCGCCGCCCGAGCCGCGTTCAAAGCGCGTGCGAAAGCGTTCGCGCTTGCCGCTGTCGTATACCTGGTCGATCACCCGGCCCAGCGTGCGGCGCAGGAAATCCTGCGGAATGTTGGCGCGGTTCTCGGCCCAGTCGGTTTCGATGATGCCGGCGGCCGGGTTCTCGGTGTTGATCGTGAAACCCTGGCTGCGCCAGAAATCGAGGGTTTCGTCGTAGAGCTGGTCTGCCGAACGGTTGACCACCAGCCAACGGTTCATGCCATCGCGCTCGACCCGGATATCCTCGTACTGGGGCAGCACCCGAGATTGCTGATGGCTGGCGCCTACCGCCTGGCGCTGCGCCTGGGCACTGGCGTACTCGGAGTACGTCGTGCCGCCCGGCGCCTGCGGCACCTGGAAACGCTGGCTGGGCGGCACCTGGGTGAGGTCGGGAGGTACCGACAGGCCATTGCCTCGGATCGGAGCGCTACTCTGGTAGTCGACGGATTCTTCCTTGCCCAGGAACTGGTTAACGGAACTGCATCCCGCCAGCGCAAGCAACACGGCCACACTACCGGCAATACGCAAATCTTTGATCATGAAGAGGCTCTCTCGGAAGCACCGGACGCCATGACGACCGGCGGCACGGCCTTGGCCGCGCCGTAACGGAACGAACATCGTTACAAGGCCTGGGCGGCGCGCAAGGCGGCGCGCACGGCTTCGTGATGCTGTGGGTTGAGTTCGCACATGGGGAGTCGATACCCCAGTTGGGTACGCCCCATTTCGGCCAAAGCCCATTTTACGGGGATGGGGTTGGCTTCCAGGAACAAGGCGCGGTTGAGCGCCGACAGTTGCGTGTCGATCCGCCGCGTGGTGGCGACATCGCCGGCCATGGCGGCCTGGCAAAGCTCGGCCATCAGGCGCGGCGCCACGTTGGCGGTAACGGAAATATTGCCGTGGCCGCCGAGCAGCAGCATGGCCGCCGCCGTGGGATCGTCGCCGCTGTACCAGGCAAAGCCCGGCGGCAGGCGGCGGATGAGGTCGCAACCCCGGACGATATCGCCGGTGGCATCCTTGATGCCGATGATGCCGGGGACCTCGGTAAGACGCAGCACGGTGTCGTTGTGGATATCGGCCACCGTGCGACCCGGCACGTTGTAAAGCACCGTGGGAAGGTCCACGGCTTCGGCCACCGCCCGGAAATGACGATACAGCCCTTCCTGGCTGGGTTTGTTGTAATAGGGTACGACCTGCAAGCCGGCATCGGCCCCCACTTGGCGGGCGTATTGCGCGAGTTCGATGGCCTCGGCGGTGGAGTTGCCTCCCACGCCGGCGATCACCGGTACGCGCCGCGCCGCGTGCGCGACGGCGACCCGGATCAGCTCGGCGTGTTCTTCCATATCGACCGTGGGCGATTCGCCCGTGGTGCCAACCACGACCAGCGCGCCAGTGCCCTCGGCAATGTGCCAGTCGATCAGGCGGCGGTAGCTATCGTAGTCTAGGGTGCCGTCGGGCAGCATCGGCGTGACCATGGCCACGAGGCTGCCGCGGATGGACGGCGCGGCGACTGCGTTCATCAGAAAACTCCAGGGCTGCGTGCCGGACGGTCGCGCGCCACGAAAACCAAAAGGATCAAAACGACAAATTCTACCTTGTCTCGCGTAGCTCTGGAGGCTTGGGTTCAGGCCGGAGCGCTGTCGCGCTCTCGTCCGGGAAAGCCGAGGTCGCGTACATACTGGCGAATGTCGGGCGGCCAGGCCGCGGTCAGTTGATCGAAACGCGCGATATCGCCGGCATGGATGGCCATCAGCGCGTCGTCCGTGGCGGCCAGTCCCTCGCCCAGCACGCCCAGGCACTGGAACGCGACCGCGCTCGCCCTTTGGCGCAGATCCCGTTGTTGCTCCTCTTGCCAAGCATCATCGACGAGCCGGCGCAGCGCCGCCGACGCGCCGCCGGGCTGGGCCGCCAGCCAGGCCCACTGCGCGGGCAGCAAGGTGACTTCGCGGGCCAAAACGCCAAGCCGGGGCCGGCCCGAGCGCCGGCCGGCCATCGACTCGTCCGGCGCAAGCTTTGCGGCGGCGCGGCTCGCCAACCGATCCGGGTCTCCTCCCTCTTGCTCCACCGCCTGGCCGCGCTCGCCGGCGTCTTGCGTCGCCACCGCCGGGGGCCAGGCAAGCAGTCTGCCGCTGGCGTCGTCGAACAACAGCGGCCGGGCCTCGGGTTCGCGCACCAGATAACGTTCGAGATCGTCGATCACCTGCCGCAGCGGCCCGCGCGACACCATGCGCTGGTGGTCGAACGCGGTGGCTGGGAGCGAAGGCGTTAGTAGAGGCGGGCTGGACATGGCGGCGGCTGCGGGGGGCTTTGGAGGCGATTTGACAGAAGACCGCGAAACAGGCATTTTGAGGGTTTACCATAGTGCGCGCGTTCCGCACTGTTGATGCCGCGCCCCGCCCTCTACCGCCAACAACACCCAACTCCACGGAGAAACCATGGAACATCAACTGCCCCCCCTGCCTTTCGATAAAAACGCCCTCGAGCCGCACATGAGCGCCGAGACCCTGGACTACCACTACGGCAAGCACCATCAGGCCTACGTCACCAACCTGAACAAGCTGATCGCCGGCACCCCCTTCGAGAACAAGGATCTCGAAACCATCATCCGTGAATCCAGCGGAGGTGTGTTCAACAACGCGGCCCAGGTGTGGAACCACACCTTCTTCTGGAACTGTCTCACGCCCAAGGGCGGCGGCGAGCCATCCGGCGCGCTGGCTGACGCCATCGCCAAGAAGTGGGGTGATTTCGCCAAGTTCAAGGAGGCCTTCTCGGCCAGCGCCGTGGGCAACTTCGGTTCGGGCTGGACCTGGCTGGTGCGCAAGGCCGACGGTTCGGTCGACATCGTCAACACCAGCAACGCCGCCACGCCCCTGACCACCGACGACAAGCCCCTGCTCACCGTCGACGTCTGGGAACATGCCTACTACGTGGACTACCGCAACGCCCGTCCGAAGTTCGTCGAGACCTTCCTCAACAGCCTGGCCAACTGGAAGTTCGCCGAGGCCAACTTCGGCGGCTGATCACGCGCCGCGCCTTGCCTTGCCCGGAACGCCTTCCGGGCACTCCCCAAAAACCGCCGACGGAATTGCCGGCGGTTTTTTTAATCGCTCCAAGCCGGGCTGACCGTACGCGCGCGGATGAAGTCGCGGATCTCCCGCATCATGGCTTGCTGGGCCAAGGTTTGGGAATGGGATTTCGAGGTTGCCGCATACATTCTCCAAGGCAAGATGGGAGAGTGAATCGGGATGAAGCGGCACTTGGATCGCAGAACTTCGTCATAGACGCTCCCTTGGGTCGCGATCGTGAAGCCGTGCCCCTCCAGCACCAGGGATTTTGAAAGCGGCAAGCTATCCGACTCCATCACGAGATTGGGTCGAATTCCCTGCCGTTCGGCATGGACGTCGATCAGATCCCTCAGGGCCCGGCCCTTGGGCGCGAGGATCAGAGGCAGCGCCAACGCCTGGGCGAATGAGATCGACGGGTCGGCCGTCCGGGGTAGAGGTACGGAGCGTGCCATCGAATAAGGCGCGATCAGGCCCGCTGAAGTTGTCATCAAGGGCAGGGTTTCGAGCTCGGATTCCGTCGGTGAATGCGTGAGGATGGCGAGATGGATCCGATGGGCCATGAGGGCGGCCGTGAGGCGGTCGGGAGCGTCTTTCATCACGCGCAGGAATACGCCGGGATACTTGGCGCGAAACTGAGTCAAGACTTGAGGCAAGAGGCTCTCCCAAGTAGCCCAGGTGGCCCAGGTAATGCCGATCGATAGAATGCCACTTGGCGCTTTGGCAGCCATACTGACGGTGTGCTCCAAAGCGTCGAAGCGAGCCAGGATCGCCTTGGCCTCGTTCAGCAACTGCTCACCGGCCTCGGTGGCTTCGAGCCGACGCCCCTCGCGGCGGAACAAGCGCACTTTATAGCCACGCTCAAGGGTTTGAATCTGTCGGCTGATGGCCGGCTGCGTGATTTGCAGGGCTGCTGCCGCCTTCGAATAATTGCCCTGCTCGGCGACGGCAACGAAGTAACGCAATGCCGTGAGGTCGGCCTTGTTTCTCATGACACCGCCCACAACTCATACATTAAGACATGGAAAGTATAACTTCCATGCCATTGTATATTGGCATTGGGTCTCCTAACATTTCCTGGCATCAATCAAGCCGGATGGCAAATCCGGTACTGACCACACCACCGCCAGGAGGGAAGCCCCGATATGGATACCACTCAAAAGAAGGCGCCATCGCAAGCCCGGCGCTCCTGCTTATTGGCTTTCGGCGCCCTGGCGGCGGCCAGCGCCCTCCCCGCCCGAGCCCAGGATTACCCCACCCGCCCCATACGTTGGATCGTGCCGTACGCGCCCGGCGCCACCACCGACAATATCGCGCGCATCATTGCCGAGTATCTCAGCGAAGCCGTGGAGCAACCCATCATCGTGGACAATCGGACCGGTGGCGCCAGCACCATCGGCATCCGGGGGTTACTCAATGCGCCGAGCGATGGCTACACCCTCGCCCTGGCGGACGACGCCACCCTCTACAACAATTGGCACCTGTTTCCCGAGCTGCCCTATTCCCAGGACAGCTTCGCGTACGTGGCGATGCTCGGCCGATCGCCGTTGGTGTTGTTCGTTGATCCTTCAAACGGGCTAAAAACGTTCGACGAGTTCATCCAGTGGGCGAAAGCCAATACCGGTAAAGTGAATTACGCGACGCCCGGCATTGCCACGCCGCATCATTTGGGCATGGCGGCCTTGGATGAACATTTTCAACTTGACATGCAATCGATCCACTACAAGGGTTCGGCAGCGGCCATCACCGACACCATCGCCGGACGCGTCCAGGTGCTGCTCGCGGGCTCCTCGGGCTTCGCGATGCAACATGCCAACGAGGGACGCATCGCTCCGCTCGCCGTGAGCTCACCCGAGCGTCTCGCCTGGATGCCCACGGTGCCCTCGCTCAAAGAAGTGGGCTTCGATAGCTTCGATATGACCGCCGACCTCGGCGTGATCATGCACAAAGATACGCCGACGGAGATCACGCAACGACTGGGCCGAGAGATCAACGCCATTCTCGAACGACCGGAAGTGCGCGAAAGGCTGCAGAACATCGGCGTTCTGAGCACGCCGCTTTCACAAGCCGACTTCGAGGCGCATGTTAGGACCCGTTCCGCGGCGGCTGGCGATTTGATCCGCCGCGCCAAGATCCAGCTCGGCAATTCATAACGTTGCGGCCCTGCGCGCCTACCCAAGGAGTTTTCATTGATCTCGATTGCCCGCCTCGATACCCATCAGCATTGCATGCCCAGGTTCTACGCGGAATGGCTGCAAAGCCATGGCATTTTTTCCGTCGGTGGACGCGAGTTGCCCGATTGGAGTCCCACGGCGGCCGAGTCTTTCATGGACAACAACGGAATCTCGGGAGCGATACTGTCGATTTCCACTCCCGGCGTGCATCTGGGTAGCAACCAGGAAGCGCGGGACATGGCGCGACGCATCAACGATTATCTGGCCGGCGTGGCGCAGCGGCAGCCACGGCTGGGTTTCTTTGCCGTATTGCCGCTGCCGGATGTCGAAGGCGCCCTCGAAGAAGCCGCCTATGCGCTGGATACGTTGCGAGCCGACGGCGTGCTGATCCTGGCCAACACCCGGGGTCTCTATTTTGGCGAGCCGGCCTGGGAGCCGCTGATGACAGAGCTCAACACCCGGCAGGCGGTGGTTTTCGTCCACCCCTCCGAGCTGGCGGGAGGCGCGCACCCGGACATCCCCCCGTCGTCGGCCGATTTCCTGCTGGATACGACGCGGGCCGCCATTCGCTATGCCCGCTCCGGCTCGCTGGAGCGTCACCCCGACGTTCGCGTCGTTCTGTCACACGCTGGCGGCTTCGTTCCTTATGCCGCCGAGCGCATGGCCGCGGCCTGCTCTCCCGACGGCAGCAACGCTGGCGGGCTGGCGCGCCTGCGCCGTTTTTACTTCGATACGGCGTTGTCCGGCACCCCGTACACCATGCCTTCGTTATTGGCGTTTGCCGATCTGCAGCGCATCACCTTTGGCAGCGATTGGCCTTTCGCCAATGAGGAACGCGCCTCGCACTTCATCCGGCGGCTGGATGAAGTGGCGCTCGAACCGTCGCTGCGCAAAGCGATCTATCGCGACAACGCCACATTGCTGTTCCCGCGGTTTGGCGCCATTGCTTGAACGGATCCCCGCCCCGGCCGCGAGCCGCCGGCTCAGGCCGCCGCGCCCGAAGGCTATGCCAAAGGCGACGCACAGTTCAGCAATGGGCAGCGCGTGCTCGATCTCGCCGTCTCGGTGGGGCACGCCCCCACTTCAGGTCAGTTAATATTGAAAACAAAACCACAACAGCGGAGGCTGTGGCATGACGACCGTTGCCATTCCGGAATGGAGCACCCTGGGCCTGCTGCCGCCGATCGATCCGGCCGACCCCACCAGTGCGGAGCGGTCCCCCTATCCGGTGGCGCTGCTGGATGTCGTTCTGCGCTTTGCCACTTCACCCGAGCGCTGCAAGGTATTGAAGGGCTTTCTGGACTGTCGCGCCGCTTTACATGGTATGGGGTTGGTCAGCGGCTTCCAGTGGATCGATGGCAGCTTCACCGAGCAGGTGGAAACCCTGGAGCGCCGTTCGCCCAAGGATCTCGACGTGGTGACCTTCGTTCACACACCCGATGATTTTGCCCCGTCGGATGAACAAATTGGCGTGTTGGATCACGATGCGGCAAAAGCTCGGTTCTTGGTAGACAGCTATTTCGTTGAAATCAACCAAGAACCGCCTGAGGTTCTCGTCGCGCGCAGCGCCTATTGGTACAGCCTTTGGTCCCATCGCCGTAATCAAGCATGGAAAGGGTATTTGCAGATCGACTTGAATCCTGCACAAGACGCAGATGCACGCGAACGCTTAACCCAGTTAAATGGTCAGGAGGCGCAAGCATGAACAACGAAGACCGCCAGCATTTGCTGGCTGAGCGCACCTTCCTGCAAAGGCTACTGGCCAAAACTCCTGCCACGGCGCGTTTGACACGCATGAGCGATGAAGCCCGACTGCGCAAGGTGGAGGCGCAGCTAGCCGCGTTGCCAGCGGCTGAAAGAACGCCCGCACGTGCGCGCCTGACCTTTGATGGCGTTCCGGTGATTCGTAGCCACGGCATCTTTGCCGACTTCGGCATGAAGGCCGTCAGCAGTTTTACAGAAGCGGTTGCATCGGTCGCAGCATCGCTGTCCGCGCCTCTGGCCGCGATGGGCCCTATTCCCAACCGTGACCAGAACCAGTTGCTGATCACGAGCACGGCAGTCGGTTCGTTTGGCTTCGAACTGGAGGAATATCGCACCGAACAGCTAACGCTGGAGAAAGCCAGTCCGGTCGCCACTGCATTGGAACGCACCCAGGCATTACTGCAAAGCACGCTGGGCAATGACGACGATCTGGCGGATATCGCCTCTGAAACCGACCCTCGTGCATTGGACAAGGTTCGCACCTTCCTGAAAGTGCTGGCCGACAACAGCGCCGTTTGCTCGCTGCAATACGGTGGCCGAGGCGTGCGATTTACCGATGTGGGCCAGGTCAGCCGCAGCCTTGCGCGTCTTGCTGCAGACAACTTGCATGAAAGCGAAGAGCAGTTGCGCGGCGAATTTGTTGGTGCACTGCCTAATAGCCGTAGCTTTGAGTTCAGGCTCGCCAGTGATGGGCAGATCATTCGCGGCAAGGTGTCCCCGCGTGTGCAAAACGTGGATGCTATCAATGACCATTTGCATTGCGACGTGCAAATCGACGTTACTCGCACTCAGGTCGGCAATGGCCGTCCGCGATATCTACTAACACAGATGCCGCGGTGGGCCCAATCCTGAGGTACTTGGAGTGAGCGAGTACACAGTGGTCGAACCAGAGCGGCTCGTACAGCAGCGGGATGAGGTCGGGACGCTCGCGCAGGATGCTGTTGTAGATGCTGCAGGAGCTCACCACCAGGCTGGCGCCGCCCGCTTTGGAGGTGCGCACGCACATCAGCCCGACCACGTCGGCGCCTTCCGGGTGGCGCGCTCTGCCCTGAGCGGTCGTCGACTGTTCCCTGGAAGCCGCCGGCGTTTGTCGGCGGCTTCTTTTGTTCAACGAGACACTGTGGTGATGGGTAGGAAAAAATTGTACAACTAGTACAAAATTCATATAGAGCACGTGGAGTACGCGCCCTCTCCCACAGCGATCCCATAAAACCCGTAGGTTTCGGTGAATCGCTTGCGTTCGGCGAAGTTCAACCACAGGCGCAGCAGCCAGCGGCGGCGTTCGGGTTCGTCGTAGTCGGTGAACCCGGTGCGTGAATGCAAAGTGGTGTGGTTGTTGAGCCACTGGATGTCGCCGGGACGAAAATCCATCGACAGGCAAAGCTCCTCGGACTCGGCCAGGCGATCGATCAGGTCGAACAGTTCGCGATGGCCGTCGTGGAGCGGCGGCGCGCCGGGATAGCGCTGGCCGGATTCGATGAAGTTGCGCAGGTACATCATCGACAGCTTGCCCTCGCGCCAGCCGGCGATCGACGTCACCCAATAGGGCTCGCCCGTGACGGCGTTGCGCTCGCCGCGGTGGTCGAACCATAGCGGTTCGTACAGTAGCGGGATCAGGTCGGGACGCTCGCGCAGGATGCCGTTGTAGATGCTGCAGGAGCTCACCACCAGGCTGGCGCCGCCCTCTTTGGACGTGCGCACGCACATCAGTCCGACCACGTCGGCGCCGTCTACATGGAACGGCGCGGCGCTGTTGGTGTGGTAGAAGCGCGAATTGGCATTGGTGCTGGGGTCGGTGCTGGTGGTGTTCATCACGTGGCCCAGCAGTTCGCCCTTGGAGTTCTGCACGATGGGCGAGCCTAGGTGCAGGCCCAGGCCCCAGAACGCGGCCGTGCGCTCCTCCACCGTCCATTCGGGCACGTCGAGGCCGCGCCAGAGCTCAAAGCCGCGGCCCTCCTCGAGTTCGCGGCGGAGTTCGGCAAAGCGCGCGCCCAGCGTGGGCAGCGGGAAATCTTCGGCGCTCAGCGCCAGCAGCGGGCGGCGCAGGCCGACGGCATGGCGCACGGCGGCCTTGATTTCGGCCACCTGCGAAGGGTCGAGCGTGTACGACCACTCTGGGTTGCCCTGCATCTGAGCTCGGGTCCAGGCGGCGGGATGGTCAAATGGAGTCATCAACATGTCGGGCATGACAGCCTCACTCGTAAGGAGACGATAAAAGTCGGGCGCCGGGCCAACCACACCCCGGTCCCTCCGGATAGGTCGCGACAACCGCTTCCACGATTGCCGCTTGCCTGGCGGCGCTGCGCCCCGAGGCGCTTTTGGCTTGGGAGTATCCAAGCGATGGAAAAACCTAACTGGCGTAGCCGGGATTGAGTCGATCAAGACGCCGCAGCAGGCCCGGCCACGCCCGCCCCGCGGGTGAGGACTCGCCCATCCGGGCCACGGCATCGCAAACGCCCTCGAGCACCTCCGGGGTTACGTGGGTGAGCGGCCCGCCCCCCGCTTGCGCCCCCAATTGGATTTGGCAGGCGGTTTCGAAGAAGTACATATTCAGAAATGCTTCGGCAACCGAGGTGCCCGTGGTGAGCAGGCCATGGTTGCGGAGCATCAGGAAATCGGCATCGCCCAGATCGCGCGCCAGGCGGGCCCGCTCGTCGTCGTAGACGGCCAGCCCTTCGTAGTCGTGGTAGGCCAGCGACGTGAGCACCACGGATGCTTGCTGGGACAAAGGCAGGAGTCCGTCGCGCTGCGCGCTGACCGCGATGCCCGCCCGGGTATGGCAATGCAGCACGCACTGCACATCGGGGCGGACGGCATGTATCGTGCTGTGGATCACGAATCCCGCGCGGTTGACGATATAGGGCGTGTCGGACAGGATGTTGCCCTCCATATCGATGCGCACCAGGGCCGACGCCGTCATTTCGTCGAAATACATGCCGTAGGGGTTGATCAGGAATTGTTCCTGCCCCTCCGTCAGGTGCTCGGGAAGACGAAGGCTGATATGGGTGAAAATCAGATCGCTCATGCCATAGAGCGCCACCAGCCGGTAACAAGCCGCGAGGTCCACTCGCAGGCGCCACTCCTCGTCGCTCACTTTGCCTTGCAGGGATACGGTTTCCATGAGTGTTCCTCCCTTCATGTGACGCCGGCCTGTGCCAGCAGGTCGAGCCGCAGTTGCTTCTTGTCGATCTTGCCCACCGTGGTTTTGGGCAGTGCCGCCACCACTCGCAATTCGCTGGGCCATTTGTACTTCACCAGGCGGGCCTGCAAATGGGCCTGCAGGTCTTCCACCGTTACCTCGTGGCGGCACACCACGCAGGCCACCAGGCGTTCGCCGCGATAACTATCGGGCAGGCCCACCACCGCGGCTTCGATCACCGCGGCATGGCTGTAGAGCGCATCTTCGACTTCGCGCGGATACACGTTGAAGCCGCTGACGATCGCCATGTCCTTCTTGCGGTCGCGGATGGTGAGATAGCCGTCGGCGTCCAGACTGCCGATATCGCCGGTATGCAGCCAGCCATTGCGCAGGGCCTCGGCGGTTTCGGCCGGCCGGTTGCGGTAGCCGCTCATGATCTGCGGCCCGCGCGCCCGGATCTCGCCGACCTCGCCCGCCGGCAAGACGTTGCGGCCGGTGGTCACGTCGACGATCTGGAGCTCGGTTTGCGGCACGGCGTAACCCACGGTACCGAGCTTGCGCAGGCCTTCGCCGGGGTTGTAAGTGAGCACCGGGCCCGCCTCCGATTGGCCATAGCCTTCGGCCACCACGCAACCCGTAGCGGCCTCCCAGCGGCGCAGGGTTTCTTCCGACAGGGCGGAGGAACCCGAGAAACACAGGCGCAGGGAACTCAGGTCGGCCTGGCCGAAGCCTTCGTAGGCCATGAGCCCCACGAAGATCGTCGGGCTGCCCGACAACAGCGTAATCCGCTCGCTGGCGATGGCCTCCAACACCCAGTCGGGCCGGTAGCGCGGGAGGATCACCAGCGTGCCACGGCAATAGGCGGCAAGGTATAGCCCCATCGACACCGCGTACACGTGGAACAAGGGCGTGATGGCAAGGATGCGCTCGTCTTCCGGCCGCGTGGGCAGCAGGGCTTCGCGCTGGCTGACGTTGATCGATACCGCGCGATGGCCGAGATCCACGCCTTTGGATACCCCGGTGGTGCCACCGGTGTATTGCAGGGTGGAAAGCGTATCCGGCGAGGGCAAAGGCAGGCGCTCCGCGAGATCGGGTCGATCGCGCCAGGCCGTAAAGCGGCGCGCGCCCTCGCCCACCACCATTACCGCGACGCCGGCGAGCGCCTCATGGCTGCCCGCCACCACCTCGGCCACCGCGACGTCGTGGAGCAGCAAGGCCGGAGCCGCATCGGCCAGGATGGGAATCAGCTCGGCCGAGGTATAAGCCGGGTTGAGCGGCACCACCTGGGCGCCCGCCGCCTGCACGGCGAACGTGGCGATGGCGATATCCAGCGAATTGGCCATCATCAACGCCACCCGCTGGCCGGCGCCAACTCCCCTCTCCTGAAGTTCGAGGGCAAGACCGGCCACGCAGGCGGCGTACTGGCGATAGCTGAGGCTCTCGTTCCCGCAACGCAAGGCGGGATGCTCCGGGGCCCGCCGCGCGGCGTCCTGCAGCATATGCACGACGGTAGGCCACACGTGGGGCATGAGGGAAAGTCCTGAACGACCCTCCGGTCGCTGCGCGACGCCCTCCCCGAGGGAGGACTCGCGCTTGGGGCGGCCTACCTGTCTCATGACCGCGCGTCCTTGACGTCGATCACCACGGCCATCGCCGAGTCGCCGGCGGCGCAGCCGGTGAAGAGGCCCAGGCCGCCGCCACGCATGACGAGTTCTTCGATCAGTTCGATCACCGAGCGCAGGCCGGTGGGCCCCTGCGGGTGGCCCCAGACCAGGGAGCAGCCGAAGCGGTTGAAGCCTTGGGGGTCGATGCCGAGCTGCTGCGCCAGGTATAGATCGTTGACGATGAAGGGGTTGTGGGTTTTGATCGCGGCGATCTGCCCGATGTCGACGCCGGCCGCCTCCAGGGCCCGGCGCGCCGCCGGCACCGGAGCGGCGGGCATGAAGGCGGGTTTGACTCGCGCCTGGCCGAAGCCCCGGATGCGAATGTCGATATAGGGCTCGCTCGACAACTCGCGAGCCCGGTCTGGCGTGGTGACGACGATGCCGGCGTTGCCGTCGGCCGGATGGGTCTGGCCGCCAAAGGTGACGGTCCCGCCCGGCAACACGGGCTTGAGCTTCGCCAGACCCTCGGCGGTGGTGGGGAAGATGCCTTCGTCGCCCTCCAGTTCCGCCTGCGTGCGCTTGAAGCGCGCATCCGGCACGGTAAATGGCAACGTCATGAAACGGCGCAGGAAGGCCGAATCGTTGGCCCGTGCCTCCTGGTACTGCTCGTAGCGCAGCAACGTCAGTTCATTCTGCCGCGCGGTGTCGATCCCCGCCTCGGCCGCGACGTTCTCGGCGGTCTGCACCATGGCCACTCCGGCGTAGGGGTCTTTCTCGAAATTATCGAGCACCCAGTCTTCGTGCTCGCCCGTACCGCCCGGACCGTGCGGCGCGGGATAGTAGAGATGCGGGCCGTTGGAGACTCGGTCGGCGGCCACCGCCAGGGCTACGCCGGCGTCACCCGCGCCGACTTCGGCGGCGGCCGCCTGCAGGATGCGGGCGCCCGTGGCGCAGGCCTGGCTGATGGTCGGCCCGGCCACTTGTCCGGCGCCGGCCTCCGCCATCAACCAGGGCAGGCCATAGAAAGCGCTGCGCTGCGGCACCGTGGTGCCCAGAACACCGAAATCGAACACCGCAGGATCGATGCCCCGCTGATCCAGAACGCTGCGCGTGACGTGGGCGGCGAACTTGAGGCTGTGCAGATGGGCCAGGCTGCCTTGCCAGCGGACGAACGGCGTGGACCAGTAGGCGCCATAGGGGATGGCGATGTCAGTCATGGGAATTCTCTCCTTGAAGGGCGGCACCGGCACCCAGATAGGTGGCGACGATGCGCGGATCTTGGGCCAATTCGGCGGCCGGCCCCTCCAGGGCGACCTGCCCGCCTTCGACCACGTAACAATAATCGGCGGTCTGCAGCGCCAATCGGGCGTTCTGCTCCACCACCAGCAACGATACCGAACGCTCCCGCAAGGCGGCGATAACGCGGAAGATCTCGCGCACGACGATGGGCGCCAGGCCCAATGAAGGTTCGTCGAGCATCAACAGGCGGGGTTGCGACATCAGCGCCCGGCTCAGCGCCAGCATTTGCTGCTCGCCGCCGGATAACGTGCCGGCCAGCTGCGGGAGGCGCTCGCGCAAACGGGGAAAGACCTCCAGCAGCCATTCACGGGTTTCGGCGCGCCGCGCGTCTGGACGGCGACGGTGGGCGAAGCCGCCCAGATCGAGGTTATCGGCAACCGACAGATCGGCGAACAACTCGCGCCGCTCGGGCACCAGACACAGGCCGCGCTCGACCCGGGTTTCGATCGACCACCGGCCAATCGGCTCGCCCTGATAATGAATCGTTCCGGTGCTGCGCACGCTGCCGATCAGCGCATTGAGCAAACTGGATTTGCCGGCCCCGTTGGCGCCCACGATCGCCACGATCTGGCCCTCGGGTACGCGCAGGTCGATGCCACGCACGGCCTCCACCTTGCCGTAGCTTACCCTGACGTCATGCGCCTGGAGCAAAGGTTCCGTGTTCAATCGTCGATCCCCCCAAGATAAGCCTCGATGACGCGGGGATCGGCCTGCACTTCCCGGGCCGTGCCACTGGCGATTTTCTGGCCATACTGCAGTACCACCAGGCGGTCGACGAGGTTCATGACGAAATCCATATCGTGCTCGACCAGCAACATCGACACGCCTTCGCCTCGCAATTGCCGCAACAACCGCGCCAGCGCTTGCTTCTCTTGGTAGCGCAGGCCCGCCGCCGGCTCGTCGAGCAGTAGCAGAACCGGATCGCTCGCCAGGGCGCGGGCGATTTCCAGGATGCGCTGCTGGCCCAGAGGCAGCGAACCCGCCGGCAGGCTGGCCGCCTCGCCCAGGCCGACGCGCTCGAGCTGCCGGCGCGCCTCGAACAGGCTGCGGGCTTCTTCGTCGCGATCGAGCCGCAGCATCGAGCGCAGGATGCCGGCCCGGCTGCGCTGGTAGGCGCCGAGCGCGGCATTCTCCAGCACGGTCATTTCGGGCCGCAGGCGCACGTGCTGGAAGGTACGGGCCACGCCCAGCCCGGCGATATGGCGCGCGGACGCGCCGCCAATCGACCGGCCGGCGAACTCCACCCGGCCCGCGGTGGGCGCCAGCACGCCGGTGAGCAGGTTGAACAACGTGCTCTTGCCGGCACCGTTGGGGCCGATCACCCCGAGCAGCTCGCCGGCCATGAGCTCGAAGCCGACGTCGTCCACCGCCACCAGGCCGCCAAAGCGGCGGGTCAGCCCGGCCACCCGGAGCAGCGCCTGCCCGCGCGGTGGCTGCTCCCGGCGCGGCAATGCCTCGGCCGAGACCGGGGCCCGCGGCACCCGAGGCTTGGGCAGCCAGCGGCGCAGCACCGCCATCACGCCGCCGCCCGATCCCTGCAGCAGCAGGATCACGATGGTGCCGAACACGATGATCTCGAAACTGCCACCGGCCATCCCGGTGAGGCTGGGCACGAGGTCGCGCACCGCGGTGCGCAGCACCTCGACCAGCGCGGGACCGACCAGGGCGCCGGCCAGGCTGGTGGTGCCGCCGACCACCGCCATGAACAGATAGTCGATCGACGCGTTGATGCCGAAGGGCCCCGGGTTGACCACCGACACATAGTGGGCATTGAGCCAACCCGACAAAGCCGCCAACAGCGCGGCGATGACGAACACGATCACCTTGAGGCGGGTGACGTGGATGCCGAAGCTCTCGGCCATCGCCGGGTCGCGCAGGCTGCGAATGGCGCGGCCCTGCCGGCTGTCCAGCAGGTTGCGCGCCGCCACGAAGGCCAGGACCACGAAGAGCGCAATCAGCCAGAAGAAGGTTTGCTGGGTGCTCGCGCTGACGCCCGGCAGGGAGATCGGCGGCACGCCGCCGATGCCGTTGTAGCCGCCAAGGCCCGGCATATTGCCGAACAAGGCATAAATGCTGATGCCCCAGGCCATGGTGCCCAACACCAGGTAATGGCTGGACAAACGGATGGTGAGCCAGCCCAGTATATAGGCCGTGACGCCGGCCACCACCAGCGAAACCGGCAGCGACAGCCATGGCGACCAGCCCTGACCCGTAACCAGCACCGCCGTGGTATAGGCGCCGATGCCGACGAAAGCCGCCTGGCCGAACGAGGTGAGGCCCGCCATGCCGGTAAGCAAGACCAGACCCAGGCAGACCAGCGCATACAGGCCGATGTAGTTGAGCGGCGTCAGCCAGGATGCCGACAGAACCCAGGGCGCCGCCACCAGGACGACGCCCAGCAAGACCCAGGCGAGGCGCGAACGCATGCGTGCCGCCATCATTCTTCATCCTCCGAATGGCGGGACGTGAGCGAGCGCCAGATCAGGATGGGAATCAACGCGGCGAACACGATCACGTCGCGCAGCGACGAGGCATAGAAGGCGGCAAAGGCATCGAGCACCCCCACCAGCAGGGCGCCGGCCACGGCTGCGGGGAAGCTGACCATCGCCGCGCACACCACGCCGATGAAGGCCTTGAGCGCAATCAGGAAACCGCCGTCGTAGTACATGGTGCTGATCGGGGCGATCAGCACCCCGGTGAGGGCGCCGATGAAGCCGGCGATGCCGAAGGCCAGCAGGCCCGAGGCTTCGGGACGCACCGCCACCAGCCGCGCGCCGAGCCGGTTCATCGCCGTGGCCCTCAGCGCCTTGCCCCACAATGTGCGTTCAAAGAAGATCCAGAGCGCCAGCATCAGCACCACCGAAGCGATCAGAACCAATACCAATTGCCAGGAAATCCGCGTAAAGCCGATGTCGATGCGGCCGGAGATCAGGGCCGGCGAGCGCAGGCCCTCGGCGCCGAACAGCAGCAGGCCCAGGCCGATCAGCACCATATGCAGAGCCACCGCCACAATCAGCTTGGTCAGGATGGTGGCGCCCGCGATCGGCCGGAACACCGCGAGGTAGGCCAGCGGCGCCAAGGGCGCCACCAGCAATAACGTGAGCAGCGCCCGCCAGATAGGGTCCGGCCTGAGGGGCGCGGCCCAGGCCGTAAGCCAGCCCACCGCCAGGGGATAAAGCACGCAAAACGCCAGGACACCCCACCAATGTCCCCATTCGCGCAGGCGCCAGCAGCTCCAGCTGTAGGACAAGAGAGCGACGCCCGCCAGGATGGCCAGCAGCCACACCGTGCCGGGCAGCACGCCGGTATTGAGAAAGCCCATGCTCAGGGCGCCAAAGACGACCATCTCGCCGGCGGGGATCCAGAAGACCCGCGTTACCAGGAAGACGATCAGGATGGACAAGGCGATCAGGGCGTAGAGCAGCCCATTGGTCAACCCGTCCTGCAGCAGCAAAGCGGCAATGGTGGCGTTCATGTGTTATCCGGCCAGAATCGGTGCCCGAGCGGCCCGCCGTTGTTTGAGAGCGGCCCCGAACCGCGGCGCGTCGGCCCCCCCGAGGGAGCAAGGAAAGGTGAGAGCCAGCGGACGTTTCCTTGAGGGTGCGTGGCCCGGCCGGCTGCGGCCAGGCCAACTGCCACCGTTACTGCAGGAGGCGGAAAGCGCCGTCGCGGACTTCGACCAGCACCCGGGCCCGTTCGTCCACACCGTAATGGTCGTCAGGCCCATAGCGGTAGATCGCATTGGTGCCCACCACCTCGATCCCCGAGTCGATGGCGTCGCGCAGCGCGGTGCGGAACTCGGGCGTGCCCGGCTTGGCCTTTTGCAACGCTACCTCGGCGGCGGCATCGAGCAGGCGCATGGCATCCCAGGCGTAGCCCGCGAAGGGCGGCACCGGGCCGTCGCCCCAGCGCGCCTGGTATTGCTGGATGAATTCCTCCGAAACACCCTTGATGGGGTTGTCGGCGGGCAGGTCGGCGGCCACCACCATCGGCCCCGTCGGCATGCGGGCGCCCTCCACGGCCTTGCCGCCGGCGTTGATGAAGGCCTGCGCCACGGTACCGTGGGTTTGGTAGATCTGGCCTTCGTAGCCCATGTCCTTGAGCGTGACGTGCGGCAGCACGGCGGGCGTGGTGGCAGCGCCGATGTAGACGGCGTCGGGATCGGCGGCAACGATCTTGAGCGCCTGCGCCGTGACCGAGGGATCGGTGCGGTTGTAGCGCTCGTGGGCCACGATCTCGATCCCCGCTTCCTTGGCCATGGGGCCAAGCACGTTCCAATTGAGATCGCCCCAGCCATCGGCGTAACCGATGAACGCCATGGTTTTGACGCCATCGGCCTTCATGTCGTCGATCACCGCCGACAGCATCAGCGGCACCGGCTGCACCAGGTTATAGACGAACGGCTGCTTGTCTTGCGGAATGGCCACCGGCGACATCGCGAACTGCGGCGTACCGGTCTCGTTGGCGATGTCGAACAGCGTCATCGCCGTGGGCGTGGAGGTGGAACCGACGATGGCGTCGACCTTGTCGACATCGACGAAGCGGCGCGCATTGCGCATCGCATTGGTGGCGTCGCCGCCGTCGTCGAGCACGATCCACTCGACCGGCACGCCACCCATGGTCTTGGGGAAGATCTCGCTGGCATTGCGGTAAGGGATGCCGTTGGAGGCGTTGGGCCCGGTGAAGGTGCCGGTGAGGCCGATCTTGATTTCCTGCGCGGCGGCGCCGGCCGCCGCGGTGGCCAGGATGGCGGCGCCTGCCAATAATGAAAGCCAATGACGCGACATGTTGGAGTCTCCTCGGTATGAGTGGCGTGGGGACAAAGCCCGGGTACGGCTTGGAAGTCGTATTCAACACCGATTCATCGTAGTATTTTTGACATTTCTTTGGAATGCCGTTCTTGATGAATAAATGGGTCTCTGTGATGCCTGACTCGAATGCCACATGACAGCCGACGTCGAGTTCCGCCGCCTGGTCGGCAGGCTGCGCCTGCGCCATCTCGAACTGCTCGATGCGCTGGGGCGCGATCCCAACGTGGGCCGCTGCGCACGCCGCTTGAACATGACCCAGCCCACCGCCAGCAAACTGCTGCGCGAGATCGAAGATATCTTCGGCGCCGCGCTGTTCGAACGCAACCGGCGTGGTCTGTCTCCCACGCCGGCGGGGGTGGCGATGACGCGCCGGGCCACCCTGCTGCTGGCCGAAACCGCCGCCGCCCACGCCGAGTTGCTGGCCACCCGGCAGGGCGCCACGGGGCGCTTGCGTCTCGGTGTTTTTCCCGTGGCGATTCCCGAATTCCTGCCCGCTTTTTGCCGGGAGCTCGACACGCTCTGGCCCGGGCTGACGCTGGCGCTGGAAGAAGGCATTGAAGACAAGCTGCTGGCCGAGCTCAAGGCCGGGCAGCTGGATTGCGTGTTCGGCCGCGTGGTGCCCGAGTCGCTGACGCCCGACCTGCACCATGAACTGCTGTACCGCGAACCTACCGCCATCGTGTGCGGCGCGGCCCATCCGATCCGCCGCGCCGGGGCCGCGCGGCTGGCCGCATTGCTGGCGGACTGCCACTGGACGCTGCCGGCCTCGCAAGGCGCGGTGTACAACCTGGTGGCGGCGCGGCTGGCCCTGCTTGGCGTACCGCCGCCCCGCGTGGTATATGAAACCTCCTCGGTTTTCGTCACGCTCGAGATGCTGCGCCATACGCAACTGCTGGCGGTGCTGCCGCTGCGCGTGGCGCGCCATTACGCGCGGGCGGGACAAGTGGCGCGCGTGCCGCTCACCGACATTGAATCGAGCTATGCGGTTGGCATGGTGTATCGCCGCGACGGCGGCCGCAACGTGCTGGTGCAAGCCGTGTTGTCGGCCGCGCGGCGCGCGGCCACGCAGGTGGGGCTGGGTACGGCTTGAAGCGAGCCGCCGATCCCACCGCCGCGACGCGTGGAAAAGAATGCAGGCCTCCCGGCCCGAGCTTCTCCGCCACCCGTCGGGGGAGGCTTCCGCTCCAGGAAACGACCGGCTCGCTTGATCCATCCTGAAGAACGGGGCTTGCGCTTTGATTCCGTCGAAACTTCGTTTTGGCGCGTGGTCAATCGCCGGCGAACTCGGGAATCGGCTGCGTCATGTCGAGCCCCGCGACGTCGAAGCCGCGCTTGTGGTCCATCATGTGGCGCCGCACCCAGGCCACGGCGCGCTCCGCGTCGCCTTCCTCCAGCGCCGCCAGGATCTGCCGGTGCGCCTCGAGCAGGCGCACGCCCGACTGGGGCAAGGACGGCGCGATGGCGGCGTAACCCGCGCGCATGAGCATGCTGACGGGTACACGCGCCAGTTGCAAAGCCTGGTTGCGTGTTGATTCGGCAATGATGGCGTGGAACTCGATGGTCAGATCGACCGGCGACTCGCCACGCGCCACGACGCCGGCGGTTGCCTCGACGTTGCGCGCCAGCGTTTCCAGCTCATTCGGCAGGATACGGCTCGCCGCCAGTTGGGCGCACATCGGCTCGATGGCGCTCGCCACCTCCCAGACATCGCGAAAGGTCACCTGATGCAGCCGCAGCGCTCGTTCGGCGCTGCCTCGCAGATCGTCGGGTTGCGGCAGCCGCACCATCAAGCGTTTGCCGGCCCGCCGCAGCAGGCCTTCCTGTTCGAGCTGGCGCAGGCCCTCGCGTATGGTGGAACGATGAACGCCGTAGCTTTCGGCAAGTTGGGTTTCGGTCGGCAGCGCCTCCCCTTCCCGCAGCTCGCAACGCACGATGCGTGCCCGCAGATCGTCGGACACCCCGCGATAGGCCGGAATCCGTTTCAGTTTTTGTATTTGCATGCATCCCGACCCATTCCGGCGCCGACCTCCCAAACGAAGCGGGGCGGCCGCGCACCGTGCCGCCCCCGGGCCTATCCGCCAACCACCACGCTGGCACCGCCATCGACCGCCAGCCATTGCCCCGTGATGTGTTTGCCGGCATCGCTGGCATAGAGCAGGCCGATACCTTTCAAGTCGTCATCATCGCCCAGGCGCCGCAGCGGTATCCGGGCCACCAAGGCTTCGACCCCCATCGACTCCAGGGCGCCCTGGCTCAGCCGGCTGGGAAAAAACCCCGGACAGATGGCGTTCACGCGGATGCCATGGCGCCCCCATTCGGCCGCCAGCGCCCGGGTGAAGTTGACCACCGCGGCCTTGGACGTATTGTAGGCAATCGTGCGCAGTTCCACCGGATTGCCGCCCAGGGCCGCGATCGAGGCCACATTGATGATGCTGCCCCGCCGGCGCGGAATCATATCGTGGCGCGCCAGGTATTGGCTGAGGATGAAGTAGCCGCGGACGTTGAGATCGAAAACCTTGTCCCAGGCTTCGATCGGATGATCTTCGGCTGGCGCGCCCCAGGCCGCGCCGGCGTTATTGACCAGGATATCCACGCCCCCCAGGCGCTCGATGGCGGTCGCGCCCAACCGCTCCAGCTCGTCCTGGCGGGCGCAATCGACGGCCAGCCAATCGGCCTCGATGCCCTGCGCCCGCAGCCCCGCGGCCGCGGCCTCGAGCTCGTTCGCCTTGCGCGCGGCCAGCAGCACCCGGGCTCCCGCCTCGCCCAGCCCTTGCGCCAGTTGCAGGCCGAGCCCCCGGGAACCTCCAGTCACGACCGCCGTCCGGCCGGTCAAATCGAATGCGCGCGGCATCGTCCGCAGCATGGCGCCTCCTGTTCAGCAGACTTCGAAAATGGCGGCGGCGCCCATGCCGCCGCCGATGCACATGGTGACGCCCACCCGGCGCGCGCCGCGGCGCCGGCCTTCGAGCAAGGCATGACCCGTGAGGCGCTGGCCGCTCACGCCGTAAGGATGGCCCAGCGCAATCGCACCACCATTGACATTGAGGCGATCGTCGGCAATGCCGAGCCGATCACGGCAATACAGCACCTGCACCGCAAAGGCTTCATTAAGCTCCCACAAATCGATATCGTCCACCGTCAAGCCCAGCCGCTCCAGCACTTTAGGCACCGCGTAGACCGGCCCCACCCCCATCTCGTCGGGCTCGCATCCCGCCACGGCGAAACCGAGAAAGCGACCCAGTGGCGTAAGGCCGCGCCGTTCGGCCTGCCCTTCGTCCATGAGGACGCAGGCGCCGGCGCCATCGGAAAACTGGCTGGCGTTGCCAGCGGCCACCCGCCCGCCCGGCAGCGCGGGTCGGATGCCCGCCAGCGCCTCCGGCGTGGTTCCGGGGCGGATACCTTCGTCGTGTGACGCGCTCACCACCCGCGTGATGAAGCCCGCCTCGGGATCCGCCACGCCCATCGTCACCTCGATGGGCGCGATCTCGGCCGCGAATCTTCCGGCCTCCTGGGCAGCGGCAGCTTTCTGTTGGCTGGCCGCGCCATAGGCGTCCATGGCCTCGCGGCCGATGCCATAACGCGTCGCCACCTGCTCGGCGGTCTGCAGCATGCTCCAGTAGAGGGCGGGATGACGCGCCTTGAGCGCGGGATCCTCCAGCATATGCGGGTTCATTTCCCGCTGTACGCAGGAGATACTCTCGACGCCGCCCGCCACGTACACCTCGCCCTCGCCGGCCACAATGCGCTGGGCCGCCAGCGCGATCGCCTGCAGGCCGGAGGCGCAGAAGCGATTCACAGTGAGCCCCGGCACCGCGACGGGACAGCCTGCGGCCAGCGCGATCTGGCGAGCGATATTGGCGCCGGTAGCGCCTTCGGGGTTGGCGCACCCCATGATGACGTCTTCGATCTCGGCGGCCTCGATGTCCGCCCGTTGGATGGCGGCGCGCACAACGTGCCCGCCCAGTGTGGCGCCATGGCTCAGATTAAACGCGCCCTTCCAGCTTTTGGCCAGAGGCGTGCGAGCTGTGGAAACAATAACGGCTCGGCTCATGCTCGGATTCGCTCCCAGGCGATTCTCCCCCTCGGATGAGAATCGCCACAAAACATTGTGGAAGATGGGATCGGCCCGCCGCCGTAGCGTACGGGACAGCCGGGCCGGAATGCTCGTCGGTCAGCCAGTTAGGCGGCCGCCTTCAGCGGCCAGCCTTTCCAGCAGCGGCGACGGCCGCCACGAAGATGGATCGGCCAGCGGATTGCGGGCGAAGCGGCGCATCGCCGCCACCACGTTGTACAAGCCGGCCTGGTCGGCCCAGAACATGGGGCCGCCGCGCCAGGCGGGAAAGCCATAGCCCGTGAGGTACACCACATCGATATCGCCGGCGCGGCTGGCGATCCCGTCTTCGAGCACGCCGGCACCTTCGTTGACCAGCGCCAGCATCAGGCGCTGGACGATCTCATCGTCGCCGATCACGCGCGGCGCAATGCCAGCCGCCCGCCGGTGGGCATCGAGCATGGCCGCCACCTCGGCGCTGGGCTTGGCGGCGCGGGCGCCAGGCGCGTAGTCGTACCAGCCGGCTCCGGCCTTCTGGCCGTGGCGGCCCAATTCGTACAGGAGATCGCCGCTGGGGCTGAAACGTAGCTCCGGCCGCTCGGCACGGCGCCGCTGGCGGATCGCGTGGGCGACGTCATTGCCCGCCATGTCGCTCATGCGAAAGGGCCCCATGGCAAAACCGAAGCGCTCGATCGCCTCGTCAATCTGCTGTGGCGAGCAGCCTTCGTCGAGCAGGAAGCCCGCCTGCCGCAGATAGGACTCGAGCATGCGGTTGCCGATGAAACCGTCGCACACGCCCGCCACCACGCAGGTCTTGCCGATCCGACGACCCAGGGCCAAGGCGGTGGCCAGTACGTCCGGCGCCGTCGCGGCGCCGCGCACCACTTCCAGCAGCGGCATGATCTGGGCCGGACTGAAAAAATGCAGGCCGATCACGTCCTGCGGCCGACGGGTGACGGCGGCGATGCGGTCCAGGTCGAGCGTGGAGGTATTGGAAGCCAGAATCGCGCCGGACTTCAGGCAGCGGTCGAGCTGCCGGAACACCTTCTGCTTGACGGCCATGTCTTCGAATACCGCTTCGATCACGAGGTCGTGGTCCGCCAGATCGTCGAGCGCCATCGTGGTGCCGAGCAAGGCCAGGCGCTGTTCGCGCGTCTCGGCGGTGAGCCGGCCCTTGGCTACCTGGCCATCGTAGTGACGGCGGATGGCGGCTCCGCCGCGCTCCAGCGCCTCGGCGGAGGTATCGAACCAGCGCACCGACAAGCCGGCGTCGAGAAAACTTATGGCGATACCCGTACCCATGGTGCCGGCACCCAGCACCGCCACCCGGCCCACCGTGCGGCATGGCGTATCCGAGGGCAGGCCGGGCACACGCGCCGCCGCGCGGCGAGCCAGGAAGGCATGGCGCAACCCAGCGCTTTCGGGGCTGTGCATCAAGCGTAGAAAGGCTCGTTGCTCCGCCTGCAGGCCCGCCGCCACCGGCAGGCGGGTGGCGGCCTGGAGACAATCGATCGCTTGCAGCGGCGCCGCATGCCGCGGTTTGGCGGCGTCGAGCGCGTTGCGTACGAACTGGAAGTAGGCTTCTGCCGCGAGATGCCCGCACGGCAGGTCGCGCAGCCGGGGATGGTCTTCCGGCGGCGCCGCCTCGGCCGCCTCGCGGGCCAGGGCCAAGGCGGCGGAGAGTTCCTGGCCGGGCTCGACCACCCGCTGGAGCAGGACTTGGCCAGGAACCTCGGCCAGCCGGGCGGCGGCCACGGTCTTGCCGCCGACGATGAGATTGAGGGCGGCTTCGACGCCCAGCGCCCTGGGCAGGCGCTGGGTGCCGCCGGCGCCGGGAATGAGGCCGAGGTTGACCTCGGGCAGCGCCACGGCGGCGTCCGCCGCGGCAACACGATAATGGCAGCCCATGGCCAGCTCCAGGCCACCCCCCATCACCACGCCATGCAGCGCGGCCACCACCGGCTTGGTGCAGGACTCCAGGGCGGCGATCAGGTCGGGCAGGTTGGGCGCCCGTGTGGCCAGCGCCTGGCCCAGTTCGGCGATATCGGCGCCGCTGCAAAAACCCCGCGCCGCGCCCGCCAGCACGATGGCCCCGACCTCGGGATCATCTTCGGCACGCCCGAGCGCCGCCATCAGTGCCTCGCGGGTGGCGAGGTTAAGGCCGTTGAGCGGCGGATTGTCCAGCGTGATGACGGCCACGCCGCGCTCGATCCGGTACTGCGCTGCCATGCGGACTCCTTTTTTGTGATGTGTATTGCGCGTTCGGGCTAACAGAGAAACGTCATGGACCAGACATATCTGTCATCGCCAAGGGCGGTGCCACCCGCCATGAGCGTTAATCGGCCTTGAAGCCCGATGCCTTGATCACCGGCTCCCAGCGTTCAGCCGACTTCCGGGAACGCTCGGCGAATTCCGCCGTGGATTGGCCCACGGGGATGAAACCCATGTCGCCCATGCGCTGCCGCACGTCCGGCATCTTCATGATCTCGCGCAGACCGGCGTTCCAGCGCTCGACGGCGGCCTCGGGCGTACCCTTGGGCGCGTACAGGCCGTTGAAGCCCATGCCGCTGATCTCCGGATAACCCAGTTCGGCAAAGGTAGGGACCTCCGGCAGCTCCGGATCGCGCTGGGGCGCGGTGATCGCCAGCACCCGCAATTTGCCGCCCTTGTGCATTTCCTTCATGCTGCTCAGCACGTCGATCCCGGAGCTGACGTGGCCGCCCATCAGGGCGGTGATCAGTGGTGCGCTGCCCTGGAACGGCACATCGGGCATGGGAACACCGATTTGGTCGCCCAGGATGATGCCGTAGAAATGATGGGGACTGCCGCGTGCCGGCACGCCGTAGTTGGCCTGCTGGGGATTGGCCTTGGCCCATGCAACGAACTCGTCGAGGCTCTTGACGTCGGGCTTGGCGCCGCTGGCCAGGGCGAAGGCGAACTCGCTCACGGTGCCCACGGGCACCAGATCGGCCTGGGGGTCATACGACAACTTGCCGTAGGTGAATGGGTACAGCGAGGCCAACGCGTCGGGCCCCAGCATCACGACGCTGCCGTCGTTGGGACCGCTTCTGAGCACGTCCACCGCGATGCGGCCGCCCGCGCCCGGACGGTTTTCGACGATCACCGACTGGCCCCAGATCTTGGAATAGCGATCGGCCAGCAAACGTGAAATGGCATCAAACGAGCCTCCCGCCGGAAACCCCACGAGGATGCGCTGGGTTCCGTCCTGCGCCTGGGCGGGCAGCGCAAAGCCCAGCGCTGCCGCGCTGGCCAGCAGTGCCTGGAGCAAAGTGCGGCGAATTTGAGAATGCATGGATGTCTCCTCCATCTTTACGTCAGTGCGACTCCGGCGCGCGGAGTGGTTAAGGAGCCAGAGGCTCGGGAACAACGGCGTCACGCTGTCTCGCCCGTCTGGACGACGCCAGGTGCCTGGCCCGGATTCATGTCTCTCCGGGATTTTGTTGGGCATCGAGCTCATCCTGCCGTCGTTGCAGTTGGCGCCACAGGACTTTGCCCGTGGCGCTGCGCGGCAGGCTGTCGGCGAACTCGATCGTGCGGGGATATTTGTAGGCGGACATCTCCTGGCGTGCCCAATCGACCAACTCTTCCGGCGTCATGCGATCGCGGTAGGCGGGCTGCAAGACCACCACGGCCTTGACGGTTTCGCCCCGGTAAGGGTGACGACTGGCAATGACGCAGGCCTGCTGGACGGCGGGATGCCGATGCAGGATGCCCTCGACCTCGGCGGGCCAGACCTTGAAGCCGCTGGCGTTGATCATGCGTTTCAGGCGATCGGCGAGGTGGAAGTAGCCGTCGGCATCCACCCGGCCAAGGTCTCCGGTGCGGAAGAAGCGCCGGCCTGCGATGTCGACGAAAGCCTCGGCGGTGGCCCGCGGCTGGCGCCAGTAGCCCAGGAAGACCTGAGGCCCGCGAACCACGATCTCTCCCACTTCGCCGCTGGCCAGCGGCTGCAAGGTATCGAGATCGATCACCAGCGCTTCAACGCCAATGTAAGGAATACCCATCGAGCCGAGCCGGACCGCCTGGCGAGGATTGGTATGCGACGGCGCGGCGGTTTCCGTTAGCCCATAGCCCTCGACGTAGCTCAGACCGGTGCGCCGGCGCAACTCCTCGGCCACGGCCGCCGGCATCGGCGCGCCGCCGCCACCGATATAGCGCAAGCTTTGCAGCGAATGGCCAGCGGCATCGGGGTTCGCCAGGAGATCGATCACCATGGTGGGAATATTGGGCCAATGCGTGACTTCGTATTGCTCGATGGCGCGAGCGGCCTGGCGGGCATCCCAGCGCGGCAGCACGACCATGCGGCAGCCCCATTGAATGGCGGCCAACATGCCCATCACCAGCCCCGTGACGTGAAACATGGGCACCGCGATGAGGACTGTGTCGCCCTCGCGCTGACCCAGCCAGGGCCCGGCGGTGAGGGCGTTATGCAGCATCGTGGCATGGCTGTGCATGCAGCCCTTCGGGGTGCCGGTGGTGCCGCTGGTGTAGGGCATGGCGGCGAGATCCGCGCCGGCTGCCGGTACCGCCCTCGGCACCGGAGCCCGCGCCACCAGCGAGTCCCAGTCATGGACCGACAAAACCGTTGAGACGGGCCGCGGATCGCGGCCCAGCAGCCAAGGCCGCCAGGAGTCGGGCCACTGGCTGCTGGCGGCTCCGATGTCGTTGGGCAGGCCGTCGGCCAGATCGAATACCACCAGATGACGCAAGCTGGATTGCGATGGCTGGCCGGCCGCCGCCGCGGCGACTTCGGCCGCGATATCCGACGATGCGATCACGACGGTGGCGTCGGCATCGGCCAGATACTGCGTTAGCTCCACTGCCTTGTTCATCGGGTTGAGCGGCACGGCCACCGCGCCGGCACGCAGAATGGCGTGAAAACCGATCACATACTGCGGACAATTCTGCATGAACAGAACCACGCGCGCGCCAGGTTCTATTCCAAGCCCCTGCAGGGCTCCGGCCAGGCGTTCAGCCTCGCCCGCCAATTGTGCCCAACTATATAGCCGGCCCAGAAACACCAGGCCGGTACCGTCGGGGTCGGCCTGGGCGCGGGCCGCCAGGCCCTGCCACAAGGTTTGATCCGGCACGGCGATCCGCTCGGGAACGCCGGGCGGCCAGCACGGATGGCGCGGCGGTTCGGCTTGCATGGCTCAGCCCGCCTGCCGCAGGGCCGGTGTCCGCCGACGCAGGCCGAGCCGCGTCAGCTCGAGCTTGGCCAGTGCCTGGCGGTGGACTTCGTCGGGGCCGTCGGCGATGCGCAGCGTCCGCTGCTCCGTATACGAGAAGGCCAGCGGCGTATCGCCGGAGACGCCGCCGGCACCATATGCCTGGATCGCCCAATCGATGATCTTGGCAGCCATACTGGGTGCGACGATCTTGATCATCGCGATCTCGCCCTGCGCCTCTTTGTTGCCCACGGTATCCATCATCCAGGCGGCCTTGAGCGTCAGCAGACGCGCCTGCTCGATCATGCAGCGCGATTCGGCGATGCGCTCGTGCCAGACACCGCGCTCGCTGAGCGGACGGCCGAACGCGGTGCGGTCGGCAAGTCGGCGGCACATCAGCTCCAGGGCTCGTTCGGCCGCGCCTATGGAACGCATGCTGTGGTGGATGCGGCCCGGCCCTAGACGCCCTTGCGCGATTTCGAAGCCACGCCCTTCGCCCAACAGCATATGATCGATCGGCACCCGGACGTTGTCGAGAAGGATCTCCATATGGCCCAAGGGCGCATGGTTGTATCCGAACACCGACAGCGGCCGCACCACCTTCACCCCCGGGGTGTCGGCGGGCACGACGATCATCGATTGCTGACGGTGGCGGGGCGCGGATGGATCCGTCTTGCCCATCACGATGAAGACGCGGCAGTTGCGGTTGCCCGCGCCGGTGGACCACCATTTGCGACCGTTGATGACGTAGTGATCGCCGTCGCGCCGGATCTCGCATTCGATGTTAGTGGCGTCGGACGACGCCACGGCGGGCTCGGTCATGAGGAAGGCCGAGCGGATCTCGCCTCGCAGCAGAGGCTCGAGCCAGCGATCCTTGAGCGCCTCGCTGCCGTAGCGATCGAGGGTTTCCATATTGCCGGTATCCGGCGCCGAGCAGTTGAACACCTCTGCGGCCCAGTGCGTCCGCCCCATGATCTCGCACAGCGGCGCGTACTCGAA
The DNA here is from genome assembly GCA_023228945.1 of Pigmentiphaga sp. Lineage (GTDB taxonomy): Bacteria > Pseudomonadota > Gammaproteobacteria > Burkholderiales > Burkholderiaceae_B > Verticiella. The sequence continues at coordinate 99,912 of JALOAI010000015.1, forward strand.
ATTGGAAAGCCCCTCGGGCGCGCGCGGCGAATGCGGCAGAAACAGGTTCCACAAGCCCGCGTCGCGCGCGACGCCCTTGAGCCGCTGCACGGTCGGGCATGTGCTCCAGCCCGCCTCGGAGTACCAGTCTTGGGCCTGTGCTTCTTGCCAGACCTGATCGTCGTTGGGATAAATGTGCTCGGCCATGAACGCTTCGAGGCGCTCACGCAGTTGGCGGGTTCGTTCGGGCTCGTTGAAGATGCTCATGATGCGGCTCGGTGTCAGGCATTGGAAGAAAGGGAAGAGCTCGGGCTCCGGCCTGGCGCCGCGCCGGATCCGCGGGCAATGGACCAGCCCAGTTCGGCCACTGGCCCGGCCATGCGGCCAATCGCGGCGGCCTGCGAGTTTGCCGACAGGCCTTGTGTCTGGCGATGCGCCACGCCCTGCAGGATGGCCGCCAGGCGGAACAGATTGAAGGCCAGGTAGAACGGCCAATCGGCAAGCACCGCGGCGAGCTCGCGCCCGGTATGGGTGCAATAGGCACGCAGATAATCGTGCTCGCGGGGAATGCCATGCGCCTGCGGCGCGAGACCGTAGCCACGCAGGATCCCGGCGGGCAGATGCCAGGCCAGGCAGTGATAGGCGAGATCGCTCAGCGGATGACCGAGGGTCGAGAGCTCCCAGTCGAGCACAGCGACGATGCGCGGCTCTGCGGGATGGAACATCAGATTCTCGAAACGGAAGTCACCGTGGGTCAGGCGGGTATGCCGGGGATCATCCGCTCCGGCGGGAAGGTGTTCCGGCAACCAAACGCTGAGATTCTCCATGGCGGCGATCGGCGTTGCGATGCTGTTGCGGTATTGCCGGCCCCAGCGCTGTATCAAGCGTTGAAAGAACCCCTGCTCGCGACCGAAGCCGCTCAATCCAGCCGCCCGCCAATCCAGACCGTGCAGGCCAGCGAGCACACGGTTCGCCTCGGCGTGGTACGCGGCCCGCTGCGCCAACGGAATGGCGGGCATGTGGACGTCGCGCAGCACCCGGCCTTCGACGTAATCCATCACATAGAAGGCCGCGCCGATGAGGGCTTCGTCGTCGCACAAGGCATGAACGCGCGGCACCGGTACCACGGAGTCGCGCAAGGCCCGCATGATGCGGAACTCGCGTTCGATGGCATGGGCCGAGGGCAGCAACGTGGTTGCCGGACCGGGTTTGGCGCGCAGCACCCAGGCGCCCCCGCGCCCCCGCAGAATCCAGGTGGGATTGGACTGGCCGCCCTCGATGCGCTCGATCGCGTCCAGGCCGGTGAAGTGCGGGACGTGCGCCTCCAGCCAAGCTTGCAGCAAACGCAGCGTGGAGGAGTCGGACAGGGCGGGAGCGGCTGGCTGGGTGTTCATGGCATTCATCGACTTCGTTGGCAAAATTGTCGTACTGTCGGACTTTTATAGCCAGTCGGTAATTACCCTAGGATCCACCAGAAATATCAACAATGGCGAAAATCTTAAAATTATCGATATAAATCAATAGCTTGAGTTAAAAACAGATTGACGACAGCTTTCCAACAGCTTTCCTATCTCTGTTGCCTATTGAAGATTTACCCTATCATTGTCGGACAATAATTATTGGATGGTCGCTGAACATGCCTTGCTCCTCTCATCCGGCGTCAATTTCCGAAACTGCCGAAGCCTATCTCGCCGACGCCCGGGCGCAGGTCATGCATGGCACGGAATGGCCCATCGCTTCGCCCTCCGCATCCGATCATTACCTGGCAGTGGTCGGCGCGGGCACCATGGGGCGCGGCATTGCCCAGGCCGGACTCGCCGCCGGCTGCCACGTTACCGTCGTGGATCGCCAGCCCATGGCTCTCGAGCGCTGCCGGCGCGAGATCCAGGCCAGCCTGGACAAAGCCCGCGCCCGCGGCTGGCTCTCGTCTTCCGCCAGCTCGTCCCGCCTCGGCCGCCTGAGCCTGGCAACCAACCTTGCTTTGCTCACGCAGGCCGACGTGGTCATCGAAGCGGTGGACGAGGACCTCGACCTCAAATGCCGCCTCCTGGCGCAGCTGGATCGCCAACTGCCACCCCACGCCTTATTGGTCAGCAATACCTCGACGCTCGACATCGACGCGATGGGCTCGGCCACCCGGCGGCCTGGCCAGGTACTGGGGATGCATTTCCTCACACCGGCCCATATCACCCCCCTGGTAGAGGTAATCCAGGGCGCCGCCACCAGCGCCGGCGCCCTGGCGCGCGGGCGCCAACTGGCGCTGCGCATGGACAAGCTGCCGGTTCTGGTGCGCAATGCCTGGGGCTTCATCGGCAACCGGCTCTACGAAGGTTTTCTGCGCGAAGTCGACGCCCTGCAACTCGAAGGCGTACCGGCCCATCGCATCGATTCCGTACTGGAAGGTTTCGGCTTCGCCCTCGGGCCTTGTCGCACCCTCGATATGTCGGGCACCGATCTGGTCAGTCAGGTCATCGCCGCCCGCGGCCGCCACGTCGAGCAAGCGCCCGCCTATCGCCGCATCACCCAGCGCCTGAATGAGCTGGGCCGCCACGGCTATAAAACCAACCTGGGCCACTACCGCTACATCGATCGCTTGCCACAGGTGGATCCCGAGTTGGCCGAGATCTGTGCCGCCGAAGCCCGGCGCCTGGGCATCCTGCAACGACCGGGCATTTCGGACGCCGCCCTGCTCGAGCGCTGCCTGATCCCGTTGTTCGAAGAAGGCCGACAGGTACTGGCCGAAGGGGTGGCGCGCCGCGAAAGCGACATCGATCTGGTTTGGGTTCTTGGCTACGGTTTTCCCGCATCGCGGGGCGGTCCCATGTTTTATGGTCGCCACGCCGCTGGACGCATCCAGCCGGCTGCGGAATAATCCGCCGTTGATCAACGAGTAGAGTATTCGGCCATTTGCGCCGCTTCCGTCACCATGCCACCGTCCAATACCACCGCCGCCGACCAACTTACCGCCATCGCCCGCGAGGGCCAACGAATCGAACAGCCACTGGCGGGCGGCGGCCATTTGGTTTGGCACGCCTGGGGCCGGGGCACGCCCGTGGTGCTCTGCCACGGCGGCCACGGCAGCTGGACACACTGGGTCCGCAATGTCCAGGCGCTGGCTCGCCACCATACGGTATGGGCCGCCGACCTCCCGGGCTTCGGCGATTCCGACAATCTCGCCGGCGTCGCCGATGCCGACGGTCTCTGGCCGGCGGTGGCCCAGGGCATTGCCACCCTCATCGCCCCGGGTGGCGACGCCCATCTGGTGGGATTCTCCTTCGGCTCCATGGTGGCGGGCTTCATCGCCGCCGAGCGGCCGGAGCTGGCGCGCAGCCTCACGCTGGTGGGCGCCGCCGCGATGTTCGGCAATCCCAGCTCGCTCGAGGGCCTGGTGAGCGTGCGCCACATCACCGACCCGGCCGAGCTGCGCGCCGCGCATCGCCAGAACCTCAAAGTACTGATGCTGCACGCCGACGCGACCATCGATGACTTCACCCTGCTCGTGCAAGAGCACAACGTCGCGCGCGATCGCCTGCCCAATCGGCGCTTGGCCCACACCACCTTGATGCAAACCCTGCAGGCCCGCTGGCGTTGCCCGGTACAAGGCATCTGGGGCCGCCATGATGTGCTCTACGGTGGCGACAGATTCTCCCGCCTTCGCGAGGTGCTGCGCGATTGCGACCTGCGCCGTGCCCATATCCTGGAAGGCGCCGGCCACTGGGTGCAATACGAGGCCGCCGATGCCTTCAATGAACGTCTGCTGGAGTTCCTGAGCCTCGTGGATCTCGAACGCGGCGCTGCCGCTTCCGCCAACTGAGTTCCGCGCCAGAATCATCGCCAGGAATCGCACGGCGGAAGCTCATGACGCATCCCGCCGTCACCGTGGCTCTCGCATATTCTCACAATAAAAAATAAGCAGTGACATTCCGCCTCCCGGTGCGGATAATCACGGCTCGCCCATTATCCACATTGCCGGGACTCCCTAATGATTCCAACAATCCTGCATATCGCGGCCGGTCGCGACCATAGCCTCGCCTTGTTGAGCCATGGCGAAGTCTGGGGCTGGGGCGCCGAAGGCAGCGGCCGCGTGGTGCTGCCCGAGATCTGCAGCGTCGCCCCGCCCTCCACCCCCATCGTGGTGCCGGCCATCCGGTCCTTTACCCGCATCGCGGCGGGCTACGGCACCGGTTACGGCATCACCGATGATCATATTGCCTATGGCTGGGGCGCCAACCGGGCGGGACTGGCGGGGCAACCCCATGTGCTGGCCACCTTGCAGGCCGAAGCCTTGGCGGGCCTGCCCCCGGTCGCGCAGCTCGCGGTCAGCGAGTTCTATGGGCTGGCACTCACGCTCGACGGCCAGGTGCTGGAGTGGGGCCTTAGCCGCGGCGGTCCGGCGGGCGTGCGCAACCAGGGGCTGACACCGCTGGAGCTGGCGGCCGCCGCGCGGCAGGTAGCCGTAGGCCGCGGCCATGCCCTGGTCCTTACCGATGCGGGCCTGCTGGCCTGGGGCGCCAATGGCGCCGGCCAACTGGGAGCAGGCCACCTCGTCGATCAGCCAAGGCCCATCACAGTCCAGTTGCCGCCGAAACTCGAGATCCGTTCGGTGGCGGCGGGCGCCTCGCACAACCTCGCCATCGACACCGGCGGCCGGATCTGGGCCTGGGGCAGCAATCAGTATGGTCAATTGGGGCGGTCCGAACCGCGCTATAGCACACGGCCGCTGGCCGTGGAGCTTGACGAACCGGTGGTCGATGTCGCCGCCGGCATGTTCTTCTCTTTGGCCTTGGGCGCAAGCGGGCGGGTGTACTCCTGGGGCTGGAATGCCAAGGGCCAATTGGGCCGTGGCACCCAACGCCACGACCTCCGGCCAACGGTCATCCCCGGGCTGGAAGGCATTGCGCGCATCGCGGCGGGGCAAGCCCATGCGCTGGCCGCCAGCGCCCATGCCCTGTTCGCCTGGGGCGACAACGAAGCCAGCCAGCTCGGCCCCAACGGCCCCGCCAATCGCGATCCCGAGAACCCTGGCTGGTCGCCAACGCCAGTCAGCCTCCCGGTCTGAAAGGAAACACCATGTCGCAACCCGAGAACACCCGGCGCCAGTTCCTGCGCCTCTCTTATACCGTCGGCGCCGGCCTCGCGCTGCCTGGCTGGCTCGCCGCCTGCGGCGGCAATGACGGCGGCGATGACCCCACGCCCCCCGTAGTCGAGACCTTCGTCGAACCCGACCGGCTGCTCTCCGAACGCGGCTTGCTCGACGTCCAGTTGCGTTTCGCCTTTGCCCACAACACGCTCGACGGGCGACCGGTACACCTGCGCGCCATCGAAGGCGGCCTGACCGGTCCCACGCTGGAGATCCGGGCCGGCGACATGCTGCGCGTACTGGTACGCAACGACCTGCCGCCCAACCCGGCCAGCACCGAGCCCAACTGGACGTTCCGCTATCCCAACAATACCAACTTCCATACCCATGGATTGCACGTCGACCCGGGTATCGAGCGCCCCGGAGTCTATGGCGACTACGTCGTCGACGATCCGCGCGAAGGCATCGTACCGGGCGGTACCCGGCAGCACGAGTTCAACATCGTCGAAGACCACCCTCCCGGCACCTATTGGTACCATCCGCACCTGCATGGCGCCACGGCGGTTCAGGTGGGCAGCGGCATGGCGGGCGCCATCATCGTGCGCGGCCCGGCCGACGAGGTGCCCGAGATCAAGGCCGCCCGCGAGCGCCTGTTCGTCTTCCAGGCGCCGCTGATCGATGCCAACGGCGAACTGGCGGACTTCGCCAGCGTCCTTGCCGTCTCCGAAACACCGTTCGTCATCAACGGCGTGCGACGCCCCCGCCTTGTGATGCGCCCCGGCGAAGTCCAGCGCTGGCGCTTCGTCAACGCGGCCGTGACCGGTTACCTCAATCTGGGCTTGGATGGCCATGATCTCCATCTCATCGGCCACGACGGCAATCCGCGCCGCTACCCGCAAACGATTCCGGCCGATGCGGCCGAAAGCGTGGTGATGGCGCCCGGCAACCGCGACGACGTGCTGGTCAAGGCCGGCGCGCCAGGTACCTACTATCTGCGCACCCGTGCCTACAATTCGGGCTTTCCGGTGCCGGAAGACATTCTCGCCGAGGTGGTGGTGGTGGGAGACCCGATGGACATGCCCTTGCCGGCCGGGCCCCTGCCCCTGTCCGAAATCCTCGATCCCGTCTCCGACGAAGAGCTTGCCAGCCACGGCGGCCTGAAGCGCGAGATCGTGCTGCGAGTCATCAGCAACAATAACGGCAGCCCCATTACCGACGCGCCCGCGGCCGAGTTGCTGCCGGTGCCGCCCGGCGAGCTGCCGATCTGGACGTACCAGACCGGTAATACGTTCGCCGCCAACCGGGTATTTGCGATGGGCTCCGCCACCGGGCTGCCCAGCACCGATCCGCAGATGCCAACGGTTTATTATCCGTATCAGTCATCCCGATCGATCAAGCAGACCATCGCCCTCGATAGCGTGGAGGAATGGACGGTCTACAACATGGACGGCGTCCAGCATCCGCTGCATATCCACATCAACCCGATCTGGATCATCAAGATCAATGGCGAGCCCGTGGAACCTTTCTGGGCCGACACCATCCCGCTGCCGCGCGGCGGCACGCCTGAGGCTCCCACCTCGGTTACCTTCCGTACGCGCTTTCTCGATTATCCCGGCCCCTTCGTGATGCATTGCCATCTTCTGGTGCACGAGGATCTCGGCATGATGCAGCGGGTGGAAGTCGTCTAACCCGAAGCGGCTCCAAGCCGGCTCGCCGGGTAAACGACGTTCTGGCCGAAGCCTACCGGCTCCCGCCAGAGCTCCTCCGCCCGGCTGCGGGGGCGCCTTCGGCACGCCGGCCTCACACGGGGTGATAGCGGCCCCGCGCGCGAGCCATCTCGCGCAGGGCCACCGGCACCTCGAAGCGCTCGCCATGCCGCCGGGCCAGGCGGTCGCAGGCTTCGACGAAGGCCTCGGCGCCCAGGGTATCGATTTGCCCGAGCACGCCGCCCAGCACCGCCGGAAATCCCCAACCCAGCAAAGCGCCAACGTCGGCATCACGAGGGCTGACGATGCCTTCGGCGACACAGCGTGCCGCCTCGAGTGATTGTGAGAACATGAGGCGCTCCCGCACTTCGTCCAACGTGGGCTGCTCAGGAACCGGCGGAAACATCTTGGCCAGGCCCGGCCATAAACGCTTGCCGCCTTCCTTCGGATAATCGTAGAACCCCTTGCCCGCCTTGCGGCCAGGCCGGTCGAGCTGCTCCACCATCGCGGTCAGTACGGCGTCCTGCGGCTGCTCGCGATACGCCTCGCCTTGATCCGCCCTGGCCTGCCGCATGGCCTTGTACAGTAATTCGATCGAGAACTCGTCGATCAGCGCCAGCGGCGGCATGGGCATGCCGGCCATCCGCCCGGCATTCTCGATCAGCGCCGGGGCCACTCCTTCGCCCAGCATGGTCATGGCTTCGTAGGGGTACATGCCGAATGCCCGGTTGGCGTAAAAGGCCGGACAATCATTGACCACGATCGGCGTCTTGCGTATGCGCTTGGCGAAGTCCAGGGCATGCGCAATCGTCGCCTCGGACGTCCGCTCGCCACGGATGACTTCGATGAGCGGCATTTTCTCGATTGGCGAGAAAAAGTGCAGGCCCAAGAACCGCTCCGGCCGCTGCGAGTTCCTGGCCAGGCTGGTGATCGGCAGCGTGGACGTATTGGAGGCGAGCAACGCGTCGGCGTCCATCGCGGCTTCGGCGCGGCGCATGACTTCGGCCTTCACCTCACGATTCTCAAATACGGCTTCGATCACCAGTTGGCATCCCGCCAGGTCCCGGTAGTCGGCGGTGCAGCGTACCCGATCGAGCGCGGCCTCGCGCTGTGCCGCCGACAGTCTTCCCTTGGCGACCAGGGCGTCCATCACTTTCGCGCCGTACGCCTTGCCTTTCTCGGCCGCTTCGACGTTGACATCGAGCAGCACGACGTCAAGGTCCGCCTGCGCGCAGACATAAGCCAGCCCCGCGCCCATCATGCCCGCGCCGAGCACGCCCACCCGGCTGTAGTCGCGAAGCGGCACGTCCCGGGGCCGATCCGCCAGGCGGTTGGCCTCGCCCAGCGAGAAGAACAACAAGCGGATCATGTTCTTGGTGGCGGCCGAGGTGGCCAAGCGTGCGAACTGACGCTGTTCGATCCGCAGGCCGGTGTCGATGTCGACCTGGCAGCCATCGTAGACGCAGGCCAGGATGGCTGCCGGAGCCGGGTACAGCCCCTGGGTCTTGCTCATCAGTGCCGCCGATGCGCCGAAGAAAATTTGCATGGGCCCCGGAGTTTGTGGCCCGCCGCCAGGGAACCTGAAGCCCTTGGCATCCCAGGACTTGATGGCGGCCCCCTCACCGGCCGCCAACAGCCAGGCGCGCGCCCGGGTCAGGAGTTCGCCGGGCGGCACGACTTCGTCGATGATGCCGGCTTCGAGCGCCGCTTCCGGCGCCACCTTGCGGCCTTCCAGCAGGTATGGCAAGGCTTTGCCGATGCCGATCATGCGTGGCAGGCGCTGGGTGCCGCCAGCCGCCGGCAGCAGCCCCAGGGTCACTTCGGGCAATCCCAGCCGGATTCCCGGATCAGCCGCGGCGATGCGCCGGTGGCAGGCCAGAGCCAGCTCCAGCCCGCCGCCCAGCGCCGTACCGTTAATGGCGGCGACAAACGGTTTGCCCGAGGTTTCCAGCCGCCGCAGGATGGCGCTGACGGGTCCGCTGGCGGCCATCGACGCTTCGATGCCATCGATGCGGCGGATCAAGTCGAGGTCGCCCCCTGCCACGAAGTCCTTGCGCGAGGATGTGACGATGACGCCCTTGACCATCGGGTCGCCGATGGCGCGCTTCACGGCGGCCTCGAACGCCGCGATGCTGGCTTCGTTCATCACGTTGGTGGGCCGGTCGGTCACGTTCCAGCTCAGCGTGGCGATCCCATCCGCGTCAGTCTTGTAATCGATCATGTTTCCAGGCTCCTGCGCATTCAGACGCGTTCGATGATCATCACCGAGCCCATGCCGCCGCCCACGCAAAGGGTCACGAGGCCGGTGCCCAGGTCGCGGCGTTCCAGTTCGTCGAGCAAGGTGCCCAGCAGCATGGCGCCAGTGGCGCCCAGCGGATGTCCCATGGCGATCGCGCCGCCATTGACGTTGACCTTGTCGTGCGGCACCCCCAGGGTTTCCATGAAGAGCAGGACCACGGCCGCGAATGCCTCGTTGCATTCGAAGAGATCGATGTCGCCCGGCTGCATGCCCGCCCGCCGCAGCGCCGAGCGCGCGGCTTTGGCGGGGCCGGTGAGCATGATGGTCGGTTCGCTGCCGATCGCGCCGAAAGCCCGAACCCGCGCGCGGGGCCGCACGCCGAGGCGCTTGGCCATCGACTCGCTGCCGATCAACACGGCCGCCGCGCCGTCGACGATGCCCGAAGAGTTGCCGGCGTGGTGTACGTGCTCGATGGCGGCCACCTGGGGATAGCGCTGCAGGGCCATGGCGTCGAAGCCCATCTTCTCGCCCAGGGTTTTGAACGAAGGCTCCAGCGCCGCCAGCGATTCCGCCGTGGTATCGGCCCGCACATGCTCGTCGCGCTCGAGGATCAGCTGGCCGTTGATGTCTGCCACGGGCACGATGGAGCGCGCAAAATGCTTCTCGGCCCAGGCGGCCGCGGCGCGGCGCTGGCTTTCGGCGGCATAGGCATCCACGTCGCGGCGGCTGTAGCCGTGCAGGGTGGCGATCAAATCGGCCGACACGCCCTGGGGAACGATGTGATTGGGCAGGGTGATCTGCGGATCCGTGACCCAAGCGCCGCCGCCGGCGAACATCGGCACCCGCGACATGCTTTCCACGCCGCCGCCGATGATGAGATCGGCCTGGCCCGCCATGACCATGGCCGAGGCAAAGTTGCAGGCCTCGAGGCCCGAGCCGCAGAAGCGATTGATCTGCACACCCGGCACTTCCCGGAAACCCGCCGCCGACAGGGTGGCCGCCTTGGCGATATTGGAAGCCTGCTCCAGCGAGGGCTCGCCACAGCCCAGGATGACATCGGCCAGCATCTCGGGGGCGAAGCCGCTGCGCTGGCGCAAGGCCTCCAGTGTTTGTGCCGCCAGACGCGCCGGCGCCATCTCGTGCAGGCCGCCACTGGAGCGGCCCTTGCCGCGGGGTGTACGCACGGCATCCAGTATGTAGGCATCACTCATCGATACATCCCGTGATCAAGACAGTGGAAAAACAATCAGCGGCCGACGAACCGCGGCTCGCGTCGCTGTTGAAAGGCGGCCATGCCTTCGCGCAGGTCGGCGCTGTTGAACACCCGCCGCAACCGGCGGGTTTCGTGCTCGAACATGGTGTCGAACCCGCCACCGTCCAGCAGAATCCGCTTGGAACCCATGAACGCCTGGGTCGGCCCCTGCGCAATCTCCAGAGCGAGAGCGGTGGCTTGCGCCATCAACTGCCCGGCCGGCAGCGCGCGATTGACCAGGCGCAACGACGCCGCCTCGCCGCCGGAGAGCAGCCGGCCGGTATAAATGAGCTCGCTGGCCAGACCGAAGCCCAGGCGGTTGAGCAGGATGTGGTGGGCGCCGCTATCCGGCACCATACCGAGCCGCCGAAAGGGACTGCCCAGCAAGGCGTCATCGGTCACCAGCACGATGTCGCAGCACAACGCCAGACCAAAGCCGAAGCCCAGCGCGGGGCCGGCCACCGCGGCAATCGTGGGCACCGGCAGCTCGCGCAGCTCCCGCAGCACGGGCCCCACGATCTCGGTGAGCGTGATCACGGGATCGTCCACCGCGGAATTGATGGATGTCACGTCCCAGCCAGCGGAAAAAACCGTATCGGCGCCATGCAGCAGCACCGCGCGCGCGCCTTCGCCCACGGCCTGCGACAAGGCGTCGCGCAAGGCGTGGGCATTCTCGGCCCGAAAGCTGTTGCGCGGTTGCGGCAAGGCAAGCTGGATCACGGCGAGCGGCCCGTCGTGCCGGCGATGGATGCCGGCATTGGCATGGCCGGCGGGAGAAATCGGTTCCATCATTGACTCCTGGTGGCTGGCGGCGGCTCATAGATTGCGCGCGATCAGTTCCTTCATGATCTCGTTGGTACCGCCGTAGATTCGTTGCGCCCGTGCGTCGACATAGGCTCGCGCGATGGCGGTCTCGGCCATGAAGCCGTACCCGCCGTGCAGTTGCACGCAGGCGTCGACGACCTTGCCCTGCAGATCGGTGCACCAGTACTTGGCCATCGCCGCCGCCTCGGCATCGAGGCGGTCCGCCACCAGATCACAGAGGCATTGGTCGACGAAGGTCCGGCCCAGCCGGATCTCGGTTTTAAGCTCGGCCAGCAGGAAGCGCGTATGCTGAAAGTCGGCGATGGCCTGACCGAAGGCGCGCCGTTCGCGCACGTAGTCGAGCGTCATGCGATAGGCGTCTTCGGCCGCCGCCACCGCCGAGACCGCGATCTGCAGGCGCTCCCAGGGCAGCTCCCGCATCAAGTAGCCGAACCCGGCACCGGGCTCGCCGAGGCAATGATCGGCCGGCACCGGCACATCTTCGAAAAAGAGCTCCCCGGTATCCTGCGACTGCAAGCCCATTTTCTTCAGCGGCTTGCCGCGCCGCACCCCTGGCAGAGTGGTGTCCACCACCAGCAGGCTGATGCCCCGGCCGCCCTCGCCCGCTTCGGTACGGGCCACCACGATCACCAGATCGCAGGTGCTGGCGTTGGAGATGAAGGTCTTGGCGCCGTTGAGCGTGTAATGGCCGTCGCGCAGCGTGGCCCGGGAGCGGATGGCCTTGACGTCCGAGCCGCCATCGGGCTCGGTCATGGCCAGGGCGCCGATGGCGTTGCCACGCACCATGGCGGGCAGCCAGCGGGTCTTGAGCGCATCGCTGCCGTAGTGCAGAAAATAGTTGGTGACGATCTCCGAATGCATCGTGAGCGACAGGCCGAAGTTGCTGTAGGGCGCGGCCGCCTCGAGCACCACCACGGAGTACAAGAAATCCGCGCCGGGCCCGCCCAGCGCTTCGGGTACGGTGGGACACAACAAACCCAGATCGCCCGCTCGCTGGAAAACCCGGCGATCGAAACTGCCCTGCTCGGCCCAGCCCCGCAGCTTGGGGCCGACCTCCTCCGCCAGGAAGCGCCTCACCGTCTCGCGAAACAACTCGTGCCCAGGGCCAAAAATCGTTCTCGTTGCCATGGCTGGCAGTATGCGGCCGCCCGCCCGCCCCGATATCGTCTTAAGCGACGAATTACCGGCTCTCCCGCCTAGGACTATCCCCAATCGCCGGGGCGGCCGACACGATGATCGTGGGTGTGCCGGCCCCGCCTTGGCGCGGGAGGCCGCTCCCGGAGCATGGGCCCGCGCCGCGGGCCGAGGCGCCCCTCTCAGGCGATCAGGCCGGCGCGGCGAGCCACGGCGATGGCTTCCATGCGGTTGCGGGTATCAAGCTTGACGTTGATATTGCGCAGATGAGTACGCACGGTGGTCTCGGCCACGAACAAGCGCTCGGCAATCGCCTCATTGGAGAGACCTTCGGCCACCAGGCGCATCACCTGGATCTCTTTGCGCGTAAGCAGCTCGCTGGCCAGCGCCAAGGCCGGGGACGCAGCCCTGGCCGGGGTGTCCGCGCCGCGGGCGGCGGGCGGCCCATCCCCTTCCCGCCCCGCCGCGGCAGCGGCCGCGTCCCGCGGCGCATCGCCTGGCACTCGGTCGCGCAACAAGCGGTCGATGAACTGCAATGGCGCTTCGATCCCGGACTGGCCGGCTCCACCTTCGAGCAGGACCGAGGGCACGGCCCGCAGCTCGCGCAGCAGGTTCAACAACAGCGGTCCCTCATCGAGAAAAGCACGGACATAGCCTTCGGCGCTGGCTTGCCGCACCGCCTTTGCCAAGACCCGCATGGACTTGTTGCGCTGATCGGTGCAACGCAGCGCCTGCGCCAACAGCAAGCGCAAGGTCAGGGCACGGCGTTCGCGTTGCGACCGCTCGGCCGCCTCGAGTTGCCGCCGGAGCGCGTCGACCACATCGGCCGCATGTCCGCCGGCGATCGACCAGCGTGCCAGCCCCACCTCATGCGTCTCGACTTCATTGGCTTTCAGGGACAGATTCGACACTCTCTGCCACAACGCTCTATCGTGGCAGCGATCGAGTTCGGCGCGAGCCAGGTGCAGCCGGCCGTCGACCACCAGCATCCGCGCCCGTTCGAGACGGGCACAGGCAACGACTCGCGCCAGCCCTTCGCGGTGGCCGATATGCTCGAGCTCGGTCAGCAGGGTCTGTGCACCATCGGCATCACCCTGATCAAGCGCGATACGCGCCATCATGACATGGGCACAAATCAATTGGTCTGGAATCCCGACACGCCGGATGAGGGGAATATAGACCGCCAGCAAGCGCTCGGCCTGCTGGCATAAATCGGCCTCGTACAGGGCTTCGGCCAGCAACACGCCCACCATGGCGTTGCCGTTGGTGGCCCTGGCGGAATCGCTGGCCCCGGCGCTGGCCGCCAGGCGCAAACGGGCGATGGCGCGCTGCAAGCGGCCCTGCACCAGATCGACCGCGCCTTCGGCCGCCTCGGATAAAGCGAAGTTGAAGCTGCTGGCGTGCTCCGGCTGCCGGCGGCGGGCGGCGTCGGCCAGTCGCAAGGCCTCGTGGTAGCGTCCTGCGATCATCGACAGATTGGCGAGGACGACTTCCAGAAAACCACGGGCGAACAGGGCTTCCGGCGGCAGGATCTCGAGAAACGGCTCCGCCATGGCCATGGCATCTTCGTTGCGATCCGTCAGCACCATCATCAACGGTCTGAGCGCTAGGTACAAGGCCCGGCTGGAAGCATCGTCGCCGACCACCGCCTCGAGCGGCTCCACCAGCGGGGCTGCGGCGCGCGGCCCGCGCGCCAGGCATACCGACCACGCCCGGACGACCTGCAACAGGGGATGCTCCTCGAGTTGCCCGGCCTCGAACAAAGGATCCAGCCAGCGGGCCAGCAGCCGCACCCGCCCTTGATCGAGCAGGTTCTGGGCATGCTCGCCCAACAGCGGCAGCACAAATTCGCGATCGCCGGCGGCCAGGCCGTGCTCGATGGCCGGTACCGGGCGTCCTTCGGCCAGGAACCAGCGTGCCGCGGCACGATGCAGCCCAGGCACCAGCGGGGCGTGCTGGCGCTGCAGCTGCGCGCGCAGAAACTCGGCAAACATGCCGTGATAACGGAACTCGCTGCGATCGGCCCGCAGCGGGATCAGAAACAAATGCGCCTGATCGAGGCTGCGCAGCATATCGGCGCTGTCTTGCCGGCCGCAGACGGCATCGCACAGTGCCGCGTCGAAGGTGCCCAGGATGCTGGAGCGCAACAGGAAACCGCGGACGTCATCGCTTTGGCGCGCCAGGACGTCTTCCATGAGGTAGTCCATGACGGCCGCGTTGGAACCCGAGAAGCTGGCGATAAAGCGGCCGGGCTCGGCCCGCCTTTCCAGGGTGACGGACGCAAGCCAGAGCGCGGCAACCCAGCCTTCCGTACTGCGATGCAGGCGACGGATGTCTTCCGGCTGCAGCGGCAGCCCACGGCGCTCGCGAAGATAATGATCTACCTCGGTCTCGGAAAACCGAAGTTGCTCGGGCTCGATCTCGAGCAATCGCCCGCGGGCCCGCAGCCGCCCCAGACCCAACTCGGGCGCGCCGCGCGAACCCATGATGATTTGCGCGCCACGCGGCAATTGTTCGATCAGCTCCTGGATCAGTCCCAGCACCACCGGCCCCTGGAGAACTTCGAAATCATCGAGGAACAGCGCGAATGGCGCGGGATGCGCGGCCACGGTATCGATCAAGCCGAAGGCCAGTTCATCCACGCCATTGCGGCGGCCCGCGTCGAGCTCGCGCAAGCGTGGAATCTGCGGCGCGAGGGCGGCGACCAGGGCCGAGAGCAAACGCCCGACGTCGTTATCGGCGCGGTCGAGCGTCAGCCAGGCATGCGGCAATCCGGTTTCTTGGAATCGGCGCATCACCTGCAGCATGACGGTGGTTTTGCCGAAGCCGGCGGGCGCGCGCAACAGCACCAGTCGCGCCGCTCCGGCATTGAAAATGCGCTCGCAGACTTGCGGGCGCGGCAACTCGTAAGAACTGCCCAGCGGCGGCCGCAACTTGCCGGTGAAGGAAATCGCCCGGGGCCAGTGAATGACCTCGCCACTGTTGGTGTCGGCGGCCGCGGCCCGCGGCCCGGCGCCGGGCCGGTTGAAATCCTGGAACGAAGGAAATGGCTCGAGACGCCCGGACATACCCTTATCCTCCTCAACTTCGTTCGTATAAGGTCACCACGCAGGCGCCCCCCAGCCCGAGGTTGTGTTGCAAGGCAAGCCGCGCGCCATCCACCTGGCGGACTCCGGCCTGGCCGCGCAACTGCCACACCAGCTCGGCGCATTGCGCCAGGCCGGTGGCTCCCAGGGGATGCCCCTTCGACAAAAGCCCCCCGGAAGGATTGACGACCACTTGGCCGCCATAGGTATTCTCGGCATTGACCACGAACGCTTCGCCCTGGCCTTCGGAACACAAGCCCAGGGCCTCGTAGGTGATGAGCTCGTTGACGGTGAAGCAATCGTGCAGCTCGACCACCGTGACATCGCCGGGGCCGATGCCGGTGGCCTCATAGACCTGACGCGCCGCGCGCCGCGTCATATCGTAGCCTACCAGCTTGCGCATGTCGCGTTCGTCGAAACTGCTGTTGCCGTCGGTGCTCATGGCCTGGGCGGCGATCCGCACCGTGGTGTCGAGCCCGTGATGGCGGGCGAACTCTGCCGAGCACAGCACCGCCGCCGCCGCGCCGCAGGTTGGCGGGCAGCATTGCAGGCGTGTCAGCGGATCGAACACCATCGGCGACGCCATCACGTCTTCGAGCGAAACGGGTTCGCGGAACAGGGCCCGGGGATTCTGCGCCGCATGGGCGCGCGCCTTCACGGCGATCCGGGCAAAGGTATCGGGACGGGTGCCATACAACTGCATGTGCAGGCGGCCGGCGCCGCCGAACAACTGCGCCGCGATCGGCGACTGCGGCTCCCGTCCCTGGATGTCGTCCAGCGCGTCGAAGAGCCGCTGCGCGGGGTCGGGCCTGTCGGCCCAATGGGAGCCGACCGCTCCGCGCCCCATTTGTTCGAAGCCCGTCACCAATGCGCATTCGATGGCGCCGCTGGCGACGGCCTGCCTGGCCAGAAAAAGCGCCGTCGAGCCCGAAGCGCAATTATTGCTGACATTGAACACGGGTATGGCGGTAAGCCCCAGGCGATACGCCACCGCCTGGCCGCTGCAGGAGTCGCCATACACGTAACCAGCGTATACCTGGTCGACCCAGAGGTAGTCGACGCGTGCATCTTCGAGGGCGGCACGCGCCGCTCGCGCGCCCATGACATCGTAGGACTCGCTTGCCCCCGGCTTGACGAAAGGCGTCATCCCGACTCCCGCCACATACACCGGACGCATCCCCGCCGCAGTCGTTCCGCTCATCGTACCGCTCTCCCTTCCCATGTGAAGAGCCCCGGCCTTCCGGCCGAAGGTCTGCGCCACGCCGCGGCGGGCGCCGTCGGCGCCACCGCATCATGGCCGCGCTTGGCCCCATCGTGAATAACCGGGGCTGCGCCGAGGCACGGTCAGGGGCGGTCTCGGCTTGTCTCGTCGTAATCGAGAACCACCTCCCAACGCCCATCGCGAATCTGCGACAGGCGGGCGGCGTTCGAGCCCAGGTGGTTATCCGCGCTGAAGGCGAGGGCCGGCATGCCGAAGGCGTCGGCGGGGGTGTGCATCGCTTCGATGACACTGCCCAGCTTGTCGGCGTCGACATCGCGCCCCGCCTGTTCCAACGCCCGCACCAGGCGATCGAGAATGACGTAGCCGAACACGGAGTACGTGGAAGGCGCCTCGTTGAAACGGCTGTTATAGCCCTCGAGCCATGGCTTGACGGAGTCGGGCGCGGTATCCGGATAGGGATGCTGCACGGTCATGGTGGAATAAAAGCCCTCCACCCCTTCACCGCCGAGCTTGTGGATCAGATCGGTATAGGTACCGAAAGCACCCAGGAATGTCGGGTTGAAGTCGACGCGTCGCGCTTCGTTGAGCGTGCCGACCGTCTCGCGAATGAGAGTGCCGGTGACCACGAAGTCGCAGCCGGCCGCTTTCATCCGCGCCACCTGCGACGAAAAATCGGTGGCGCCGCGCTTGAAGCTGGTTTTCTCGCGCAGTTCCTCGCCGATGCTCTTGAGCCCCGCCTCGGTGCCTCGCAGGATCTCGAGGCCGTATTCGTCGTCCTGATAAATAATGCAAGGCGTGGTGGCGTTTTTTTCCTGGTACAGGCGCGCGGCGGTGGGCGCGATCTGATCGTAGTAGGACGACAGAAACGAGAACTTGAGCTTGTGCACCGGTTCATACATATCGCGCGACAGCGCGGCCGGGAAGAAGCTCATGACGTTCTTCGACATCATCACGGGCATGGCGGCGTTGTTCACCGCCGTGCCAAGCGAGCCCGCCATGACGAAGATCTTGTCCTGGTTCACCAGCTTTTGCGCGCCAAGCACGGCCCGGCGGGGGTCGTAGCCGGTATCCTCCACCAGCAATTTCAATTGGCGGCCGTGCACTCCGCCGGCTTCGTTGGCTTCGGCCACGCGCATGAGCATGCCGTTTCGCAGATCCTTGCCGTAGCCAGCCAGCGGCCCGGATAGATCCTGCAAGGTGCCGATGAGGATTTCCTGGTCGGTAACGCCTTGGGGCTGCGCCATGGCGCTTCCCGCTCCCGCGAGCACCGAAACGACGGCCAAATGGCAAAGGGTACGCATGATGGTCATGATGATGTCTCCATGAGTATGGTCGGACAGGCTGCTACGCTTGAAGGCTTTTGTCCGCCTGAACGACAGCGGCGGTCTCCCGGTACGCCGGGGCCGAAGGTGGGTACATGGCGTCTATCCGTGCCGCGTACTTCTTCTGCACGAAGCTACGCTTGAGTTTCATGGTTGGAGTCAGCTCTTCGTCCTCGGCCGACAGCTGGGTGTCCAGAAGAAAGAACTTCTTGATTTGTTCGACGCGCGCAAACTTGCGATTGACCTGGTCGATCTCCCGCTGGATCAGGGCCTGGATCTCGGCCGACCGGGTAAGGCTGGCATAGTTCGAGAATGGCACATGGTGGTCCTGGGCGTACTTCTCGACCGTTTCCTGCTCGATCATGATGATGGCCGTGAGGTAGGGGCGGCCATCGCCGATAATCACCGCATCGGTCACATAGGGTGAGAACTTGAGCTCGTTCTCCCATTCGCTGGGCGTGATGTTCTTGCCGCCGGCGGTGATGATGATGTCTTTCATGCGATCGGTGATGCGGAAGTAACCATCGTCGTCCATGGTGCCGACATCCCCCGTGCGCAACCAGCCGTCGGGGCCGATCGCTTCGGCGGTTTTATCCGGCTGGTTCAGGTATCCCAGGCACACGTTGAGGCCACGCACCAGCAGTTCTCCGGTGACCGCATCCACTCGCACCTCGTTGTAGGGAGCCGCCCGTCCTATCGTGCCGAGCCGGATGCCGCCGGCCGGCATGGCCGTGGCAATCCCGCCGGTTTCCGTCTGGCCCCAGACTTCGAGCATGGGGAGGCCCAGGGCCAGGTACCAGCGCACCAGGTCGGGGGCGATTGGCGCGGCACCGGTGATCAAATACCGGCAACGATGCACGCCAATGAATCGCCGCACGTGATCGAGGGCGGCCACCCCCGCCACCCAGTAGCGCAGCTTGAGCCAGGGGCCGACCGGTCGGCCGTCGAGTACCTGCTGGACGACCTCATGGCCGACGCCGATCGCCCAGCGATACAGCGCCCGCTGCACCGCTCCCGCCTCATTGACCGCAATGGTGACCGCTGAATAGAACTTCTCCCAGAGGCGAGGTACGCCACCGAGCACGGTGGGCGCAATCTCCCGCACATTCTCCGGCACCGTGGCGGGATTCTCGACGAAGCTTAGGCGGGTCCCCGTGTAAAAAGAGGCGTAGAGCCCCACGACCCGCTCGGCCACGTGACAGAGCGGCAGGAAGCACATGCGCTCGTCGGTCGCCGACTGCGGCAGGATCCGGTTCTGGCCTTGCACAACCGCCATCAGCCCACGATTGGCATGCATCACGCCCTTGGGCTTGCCGGTAGTGCCGGAGGTGTAGATCAGGATCGCCAGATCGTCCGCTCCGCGCAACTCCCGAACGGTTTCGAACTCTTCCGGGTGAGCCTCGTCGTAGGCACGGCCGAGTGCCTGCAATTCGTCCAGCGTGACGACCATCGGATCGCGAAACTCCGCCAAGCCCTTGGGATCGATCAGCACGAGGTGCCGCAAGCCCGGCAGGCGATCGCGGATCTCCAGCGCTTTGTCGAGCTGCTCTTCGTTTTCGACCACCAGCGCGACGCTTGCGGAGTCCGCACACAAATAGTGCACTTGCGCGGCCGCATCCGTGGGATAGATGCCGTTGGACACCCCGGCCGCGCTGAGAATGGCCAGGTCCATCCACACCCACTCGACCCGCGTATTCGAGAGGATGGAAACGCACTCGCCCGGCTGGAGGCCGAGCGCCCTCAGGCCCATCGCCAGCATCCGCACGATGCCGCCGACGTCGCGCCAGCTCCACTCCCGCCACAGGCCAAGCGCCTTCTGCCTCATCATGAGGTTGTCGCCCCGCCGCGCCACGCCGGCCCAGAACATGCCGGCCACGGTATCGCTTTCGATAACCTGCCCCGGCTCGGGCCGCGGCATCCGGAGGTTCCAGAGTTGAGGCATGCGGTCTCCTTTAACGCCAGGTTTTTTTTCGCTTCCAGCGCCGCTCGCCGCGGGACCCGGACTCTTTCATTCCAAGATAGAACTCTTTGATGTCGTCCTTCTCCCGCAAGCGCTCGCAGGTGTCGTCCATGACGATCCTGCCGTTCTCGAGCACATAGCCGTGGTCGGCCACATTGAGCGCCATGTTGGCGTTCTGCTCCACCAACAGGATCGTGGTGCCACGCTCGCGATTGATGCGCACCACGATCTCGAAGATCTCTTTGGTCAGCCGGGGCGAGAGTCCCAGGCTGGGCTCGTCGAGCAGGATCATGGACGGCGCGGCAAGAATCGCGCGCGAGATCGCCAGCATTTGCTGCTGCCCCCCCGAAAGCAGGCCGGCATCCTGGCCGGCCCTCTCTTTGAGAATCGGAAAGTACGCAAACACGGCTTCGAGGTCGCGCACGACGCCGTCGCGGTCGCGGCGGGTGTAGGCGCCCATCATGAGGTTGTCGCGCACGCTCAACAGCGGGAACACCTCCCGGCCCTCCGGTACGTGCGAAAGCCCGCGGCGCACGATCCGCGAAGGATCGTCGCCGGTGATGTCCTCTCCCTGAAAATGGATAGCCCCCTTTTGCGGCTCGAGAATGCCGCTGATGGTCTTGAGGATGGTGGATTTTCCGGCGCCGTTGGAACCCAGCACCGTGGCGATCCGGCCTTGCATCACACGCAGGCTCACCCCCCGGATCGCCTTGACCGGTCCGTAGGCGCTTTCCAGATTGGCGATGTCGAGCATCGTGTCGGGCGGTGCGCTCATCGCCCCTCCTCCCGCTGCCGGCGCAGCGAGCCGGCGTCTTCGCTGGTGCCCAGATAGGCCTCGATCACGGCCGGATCCGACTGCACCTGCGCCGGGCTGCCCTGGGCCAGCACGGCGCCCTGGCTCATGGCAAGCACGCTGTCGGACACCTTGGAAACCAGGCCCATGTCGTGCTCCACCATGAGGATGGTGATGCCGAGATCGCGCCGGATGTCCTGGATCCAGAAGGCCATGTCGCTGGTTTCCTCCACATTGAGGCCGGACGAGGGCTCGTCGAGGAGCAGCAGCCGGGGTTCGGTACAAAGTGCCCGCGCCAGTTCCACCACTTTGCGTACGCCATAGGGCAGGCCCGCCACCAGGGCATCGCGATAGTGCTGCAGTTCGAGCAACTCGATGATCTCTTCGACCTTGCGCCGGGTTTCGCGCTCGGCGGCCCGGACCCGCGGCAAGAACAGCATCTCGCTCCAGATGCCGGTGCGACGGCGGATATGGCGGCCGATCAGAAGGTTCTGCAGAACGGTGGCGTGTTCGAACAGCTCGATATTCTGGAATGTCCGGGCAATGCCGGCCCCAGCCACCTGGTGCGGCGCCAGGGCGCCCAGCGACCGGCCCTCGAACGCAAGCGTGCCCGCCGTGGCATCGTAGAACCGGCTGATCAGATTGAACACGGTGGTCTTGCCGGCACCGTTCGGCCCGATCAGGGTGAAGATCTCACCCCGCCTGACGTCGAAGCTCACGTCGTTGACGGCGAGTACGCCGCCAAACCGTACGCTTACCCCTCGCAGCGCAAGGATCGCTTGGGTCACCTCAGCCTCCATGGCCGCCCGGCCGCCCGAAGGAGACTGAAGCCCCCCCGGGGGCAGCGAACGCAGTGAGCGTGGGGGCAGTTTCATCTCAGCCTCCGCCCGGCCGCCCGAAGGAGGCTGAAGCCCCCCCGGGGGGCAGCGAACGCAGTGAGCGTGGGGGCAGTTTCATCTCAGGCGCTCCGACTTCATGTAGGATCGCTGACGGCGGAACATGCCGCGCCGATAGAAGGGATAGATTTCGAGCCAGGTGCGAATCTTCAGCCAGCGCCCATATAAACCGGTGGGCTCGAGGATCACAAAGCCGATGAGCACCACCCCATAGACCACGCTTTGCAGCCCCGGGGCATACGCGATGGCGTCGGGTAGATAGTCTTTGGCGAGCGCAATGAGCTGCGGCATGCCGATCAGGAAAATCGCACCCAGAAATGCTCCATGGATATATCCCAAGCCGCCGATGACCACCATCAGGATCAGGTCGATGGACTGCACCAGGCTGAACTGTTCGGGCGTGATGAACTGCATCTTGTGCGCGTACAGCGCGCCTCCCAGCCCCGCCAGCGCAGCGGAGATCGCGAACGCGAGCAGCTTGTAGCGCGCCAGATGGATGCCCATGCTCTGTGCCGAGATCTCCGAGTCGCGGATCGCGACGAAGGCCCGGCCCGTGGGCGATCGCAGGATGTTGAGCACGATAAGCGTGCTGGCAACGGTGAGCGCCAGGCAGATGCCATACAAGCCGGCGGTGCTTTCCAGGGAGATGCCGAACAGCTCCGGTGCGGGCACCCACAGGCCGGCATTGCCGCCGGTCACGCTTTCCCAGCGCGCCAGCACCTCTTCGACGATGAAGCCGAACGACAGGGTGGCGATGGCCAGGTACAGCCCTTTGACGCGCAGCGCGGGCAGGCCGATGACCACGCCCACCGCGGCCGAGAGGGAAAGGGAACAGAGCAGGCTCAGGGGCAAAGGCCAGCCGCGCAGGATCAGATAGGCCTCGGTATAGGCGCCCACGCCCATGAATGCGGCGTGGCCGATGGAGAATTGGCCCGTAAAGCCCACCAGCAGCATCAGGCCCACCGCGATGATCGAAAAGATCAGCACGAAACTGAGTTGCGACAGCCAGTATTCCGGCAATAGCCAGGGCGCCCCGATCAAGAATGCCAACAACAGCGAATACCACACATAATGGCCGCCGTGCTTGGCCAGGGCGATGTCCTGGTCGTAGCTGGTCTTGAAGATGAATCGCATGCCGGCGCCCTCAGACCTTCTTGCCGATGCGGTCGCCGAACAGACCCGATGGACGGATCGCCAGCACCAGCAGGACGACGATATACGGCATGACATCCTTGAATCCTTCGGGCAGGAAGAAACCCGACAGCGCCTCGACCAGGCCGATGATCACGCCGCCCACGATGGCGCCGGGCAGGCTGCCGAAGCCGCCCACGATAGCCGCCGGAAAGGCCTTGAGGCCGATGTATCCCATGTTGGCATGGACGAAGGTCATGGGTGCCAGCAGCAGGCCGGCCACCGCCGCCACGGCCGCCGCCAACGCCCAGACCAGGCCGTTGAGCCGACGAACCGGAATGCCCATGTAATAGGCGGCCAATTGATTTTGCGACGACGCCTGCATGGCGACGCCGACCCGCGTGAAGCGGAACATCAGCCACAGGCCCACGCACAGCAGCGCGGTGACCGCGATGACCACGAGCTGCTCCATGCCCAGCGTCAGGCCACCGACGCCGACGGTGCCGCCACCGTATGGCACCGGCAAGGCATGGGTGTCGGTGCCGATGCCGGGCACCATGGTAACCAGCCCGCGTATGACGTAGCCCAGGCCAAAGGTCAGCATCACGATCGAGAACTGCGGCTGCCCGAGCACCGGACGTATGATGGCGCGCTCGATCAGCACCCCCATCAGCGCCAGCGCGCCGATGGCCGCAAGAACCGCCACCCAGAATGGCCAGTCAAAGAGACCCACGCCCGCCAGCCCGGCGAACGCGCCCAGCGTCATCAGGTCGCCCTGGGCAAAATTGACGGTTTCAGTGGCTTTGTAGATCAGGACGAAGCCCAGCGCGATCAGGCCGTAGACACAGCCCTGCGCAACGCCCGCGACCATGATTTGCAGTTCCAACAAGCGCTTGTCTCCCAATCGTTCGCTTTGGCAAGGTCTGGGCCCTGCTTGATTGGAATCGTAAGCAAACCCCACGGACGAAGTATCGTCGCATCGGACGATCCATGACGCCCACGCCTAGGGATAACCCTCGGAAGGCCGAGCCGGACGCGGATGCGCGATCAGGGGCTTGCGGCGCCGTTGGGCAGGGGCATTTCGATCAATGCCTGATACCGCTGCCCGCTGCCTTCCGCGGCACGGGCATACAGCCCCAGATGGGTGAACGTGGCGGGACCGGAGGAGAATTCGACGCTATCGAGCGCCTGTTGAGGCATGACCCGCAAGGTGCGGGGCAAACGTGCCACGGTAATGTGTGGCCGATAACGCCGCGCTTCGGCGTCGATCCCGAGATCGACGCCCAGCGCCACCACCTGTTCGTGCATCCTCACGACCTCGGGGGCCGCCACATACGACGCCACGATGACGCGGGCGCGCTGGGGCGTGGGCCACAGCGCCAGGCCGTCGGCCTCCAGCGTCGGCACGGCGGTGGCCAGCGGCGGCAATGCCCGTGCCAGCGCATGGGCGCGCTCGGCATCGAGGTCTCCCAGGAATGCCAGCGTGAGATGCAGATCCTCCGGCAATACCGGACGGGCGCGCCCCATGCGGGGCAATGCTTGCAGACGCTGCCGGGTGGCGCTATCGGGCGCGAGCGCTACGAAACAGCGGATATAGTCGTCTGGCATGCGGTTCTCCGGTTTTTATCTTTGAATCGTGGGGGCATTCGACTAGACCACGGCCTCTCCGCGGGGTTCCGGCATCGTGCCAACGGCTTCGGAAGCCGCGAAGTATCCATTCGATACCAAAGCTTACCATCCGGGCACGCCGTCGCCACCCGGGCGCGCCCAGAGCCCGGAAACGGCACGGCCCTGGAACGCCGTCACGCTCCAGGGCCGTGCCATGGGTGAGGGAAGAACGACCTCAAGCCCGGCCCAGCAGCGCTCCCCGTCCATCGACCCGGGCATCGCGCCCCGCGGTGCGCATCAAATCCCAGACACCGGCGGGCGGGCTGGAAACGACCGGTACGCCCAAGCGCCGCTCGACTTCGACGATGGTGTCGAGGGTTTTGAGACCGCCGCACGAGAGCACGATGCCTTCGGCTTCGGGGGAGCTTCGCCACACCCGCTCGCACAACGCCACGAGCGTTTCGGTATCGACGGCCTGGATCGCGGCGATGTCGGTCATTTCGAGGCCTTCGGCGCGATCGACTGCATAGCCGCTGTCACGCAGGAACGTGGCCAAACGCTGGTTGACGTCGTCGATATACGCCGTGGCGACCACCACGCGGCGCAGGCCCAGGGTTTCGAGCCCGCGCAACACCGCCTGGCTCATGGTGGTGCAGGGCCGGCCGCTGGCTTCGGCCATACTGCGCTGCAGTTCCTGGTTGAAGTCGACGCCGCGATAAAAACTCAAGGAAGTGCCCATGAGCGAGATCGCCACGGCGCCGGCCTCGGCCAATTCGCGGGCGACCCGCACCACGGCGTCGATCACTTGGTCGTAGCCGGCCGGCGTAACCGTTGGTAGCGCCAGGCCACGAGCGATGAACTCGGTGCCGGGATACAAAATACCGGCGTCGGATGGCACCTCGCCCTTGGCGGGCGGCACGATGAGGCCCAGGGGGCCGGTGGGGGATACGGGATTCGTCATGCGTCTCTCATTCGAACTTCAGTTTGGCGCGATCGATCACGCCCACCCAGCGGGCTTCTTCGTCGCGCATCCATTGCGCCAACTCGGCGGGCGGCAAATAATGCGCCTCGGAACCCTGGAGGGCGAAAGCTTCCTGGATCTTCGGGCTTTCAACGGCTTTCTGCAAAGCCTTCGTCACTTGCTCGACCGTGGCTTGCGGCGTACCGGCGGGCGCCAGGATGTATAGCGAAGGAGTGGAGTCGAAGCCCGGCAGCGTCTCGCCCACCGTGGGAACGTCGGGGGTGCCCGGGAAACGCTCGGCCGACAACACCGCCAGCACCCGCACCCTGCCCCCTTCGACGTGCGGCTGGGCCGCCGCCAGGCTGGCGACGCCCATCGGGATCTGGGCCGAGGCGAGATCCTGCATGGCCTGACTGCCGCCGCGATACGGCACGTGCTCGATCTCGACGCCGGCCAGGTTCTTGATCCATTCGCCGCTCAGGTGATGCTGCGAGCCCACGCCCACCGACGCGTACGACAGCTTGCCCGGCTTGGCCCGCGCGCCGTCCAGCAACTCGGACAAGGTCGTGTATTCGCTGCTGGCCGGCACCGCCACCGCCAGCGCGCTGCGGCCGACCATGCCTACCGGCGTGAAGGTGTCTTGGGGATCGTAGGTTACCGTGGGAAAAACGTGGGGCGCGATCAGGGCGGAGGTTTCGGTAAACAACATGGTATTGCCATCGGGGGCCGCGCGCGCCACCGAATCCACCGCGATCGTGCCGCCCGCGCCGGGACGGTTCTCGACGACCACCGCGCGGCCCAGATCGCCGGCGATTTCCTGGGCGATCAAGCGGGCCAGGGTATCGACGCCGCCGCCCGGCGAGAAGCCCACCACCAGCGACAGCGGCGGATTGCTTTGGGCCATCACGGGGACCGCCAGGACCAGCGGCAGCGCGGCGATACCGCGCATCAAAGACTTCAATGTGAAGAACCCCGGCCTTTTTCGGCCGGAGCTTCTCCGCCACCATTCAGGGGAGCCTTCGGCTCCGGCAGATTTAGCCTCGCTGACCTCGCCGTGAACGACGAGGCTTGCGCTTGGGCGCGTGGTCATGAATACACTCCTTCTAGTGAAAGTTGACGGACGGCGAGGAGGACGGCGTTGGCGCTTGGAATCACGAGCGGGGAGCCGCGGGAAACATCCAGGCCTGCGTGCCCACGGCTGCTTCCGGCTGGCCGGACTTGCGTTCGGCTACCGCCCTCCTTTGCGAGGCGAACAGGCCCTCGGCGCAACGATTGACGAAATCGCTGAAGTCCTGCCGGCCCTGGGCGATGTGTTCGATCGCCGCCAGGCTGGCGGCCTGCGGATTGGCATTGATGAGGGCTTCCAGGATGGCCTGGTGCTCGGCATGCGATTGCCGCGCCCGCGCGTTTTCGCCGAAACGCAGGAGACGATAGGCGTAGGTGCGGCGGCGGATATGCCGGATCTGGCCCACCAGATAATCGTTGCCGGCGCTGGCATGGATCAGAGTATGAAACTCCTGGTTGGCGTGTTCGTAGTCGGTGCCGCTGCCGCCCGCCTGGCGTTCGGCTCGCCGGTGCAGGCGCACGAGCTCGCGCCGTTGCGCAGCCGACAGGCGCTCGGCCGCCAGGCCGGCGCACAAGCCTTCGAGGCAAGCCAGCGCCTCGAACATGGCCGCGGCCTCGGTCTGTTGCAGCTCGCGCACGAAGATCCCGGCGCGCGGTACGACTGCCACGAAGCCCAGCACCGATAACTGCAACAGCGCCTCGCGCACCGGCGTGCGCGACACCTGGAAGCGTTCGCTCAAGGCTTGCTCGTCGAGCGGCTGCCCCGGCAGCCAGACACCGGTGCCGATCTCCGATTCCAGTTGCGCGCGGATGCGATCGGTGGTGGTGGTGGTTGTGGCGGCGGGAGCCTTCGGCCCCGGCCGGGACTGGCCCCGCTTGAGCCCGCCCCGATGGACGGGTTCAGCGCTTTGGCGCGTGGTCATGGTGCGCGTCCTCTCGGCGTAACGACCATTGATTATCGAGAAGGACCACTGATATATCAATCGGAAGTAAAAACCCCGGGCGATTGCGGGCATTTGTCCGGGAATACCCTGAAAGAAACCTCTTGCCAAGGAGTTTGTGCCAGACGTAAATTTTTTTAACAAGTCAACTGAACTCCGGCTCGCTCCGGGGAGGCCGCCATGTCCCAGACCATTCTCAATATCCAGCTGAGCGCGGAATTGCAAAAGCAACTCCAGCATCAAGGGGTTTGGGCCAGCGCGGTGTACTTCATCGACGACCAGCCGCATTGGACTTCCCTGGTCACGAACGGCAACCTCGGCCCGGCAGCCATCCAGATCGCCTTGCCCGAGTACTTCAATAGCGGCAAGGTCTACATCCTGATCCAGTCCGCCGATCCCGCCGGCGAGCCCGCTACGCTCGAAGACTTGATCCGGAAGGAATCGGACATCAACCTCGCCACCGCGCAAGAGCAAAACATCCGCTTCGACAGCATCGAGCTCACACTGGGCGTCAGCCCGTCCGACTCCGGCAACCTCACTTCGGTGGTGGGCTTCGGGCTGCCGATGCAAATGCAAGTCCACTACACCGATGGTTCGCCCAGCCAATCGGCCGGCTACAACATCTCTGGCCAGAAGCTCTTCGAACTGGTGCAGGCCATCCCGTCGGAACACCCGGATGGCCTGACGTTCAACTTCACGGCGGGGCCACTGGCAGGCCAGCCGCGCTACGCGACGTCGCCCGCGTCGGCCGGCGAGGTATCGCCCAGCCCCTTCCTGCCCGCCGACTGGGTGCCTTATCTGGAATCCCTGTGGCAAACCCCGGGCACGCTCGCCGAACTCGGCGGCTTTTATAACGGCGCGCCCGACGCCGAGGGCATCTGGCACAACGCGGCCTTTTATCACTACAAACTCGTTAGCGGCCGCGACGGCTCCACGCCCGGGGACGACACCAAATACTTCTGGCTCCTCCCCGAGGTCAATAGCCAGGTCCAGGGGCAGGTTCGCATTTCGCTCGAAGAACTGGCCAACAGCATTTATGCCACCAACGGCCAGGCGGAAGTGCTCCAGCACAACATCCCCACCACGCTCTTCGCCGAACTCAGCCCCGCCGAGCCCTATTTAACGATGAACGTCGGCGTCAACAACCAGTGGGGCAAGCTATTCACTGAACTGATTACCGGATTCAGCGCCGGCTTATTGGGCGGCGTGCAAGGCAAGCCCGTCAACCCCGGGGTGAGTGAACTCATCGACCTCGGCCAGAGCTGGAACTGGATGCCCAATTACGCGTTCGGCCAGAACGTCGAGGGCCTGCCGGCCGGCTGGCATATCGACCATTACTCAGAGATTCTCTTCAACGACAGCAACTCGTATGGCTCGATGTACTCCGACAATCTCATGGAGGCTTATGCCGAGGGAGGACCGCTGCTCAGCCTGGCCAACGCCAAGACGATCGATCTCACCCTCTATGCCGATCACGAAACTCCCGGGGGATATGTCACCCCGAAACTCTACGATTACCTCGCGCCGACCGCCGCCGACAGTCTCTACGATCCCACCGGCACCGATATCAGCGGCATCAACCTGACGCTGGGCCTGGCTCTGGCCGCGGGCGACAATGGCCAGACCACCTGGATGGCCGACCCCGCCAATACCGTCATTACGATCGACGTCCTGACCGGCTACGACAACGACCACCCGGTGTGGCAATCCATCGTGCTCGACAGCCAGCATGCGGCCGGCGCCGATGGCAGCCTGTGGTGGAACTGGTCGATCCAGCCCGATGCCGGCTCGGGGGGCTTCACGGCCCAGGCCGTGTCCGGCACCGCGCAAACCCCGGGCAACCTGGTTCTCACCGGTCTGCCGGTGCCCGCGAACGGTACGGCCTGGACCAAAATCACCGTGGCCGATACCCACGGCGAAAACGCCAAAACATTCAATCTTTACAGCACCACCCAGGATGGCGCCTTCGTGCACGATGCCGCCAGGCAAGTCATCGATGGCGGCGCGGTGATCGCGCTGCCATCGGTCGAACCGGGCACCGCCACCGTCCATACCTACTCGATCAACCTGCTCTCGGGCTCCTCCACCGCGATCGATCCCGGCCTGCTGATCCCCGGCGTCAGTGCCAATGGTTTTGCAATGATGGGCACGCCGGCGGCGCCGGTCGTCAGCGTACTGCGGGATACCGATGCGCCCGCCGTGGCCGTGGCTGGCCAGGACTCCCTTTCCGGCGGAACGGTTCATACGGCATTTACCGACGAACAGCACAACCTGGTGTCGTTCGGCTGGACAGGCACCAATAGCGGCGCCGCCGACTTGAGCAGCTGGCTGCGCGCCTATACCAACAAAGCGGGAGCGCTCGACCTCGTACGGCTGGACATCACCCGGCAGGAAGACGCCAAAATCAGCCACATCGTCACCCAGGCCGACCTCGATGGCCAGTGGTCGACGCCAGGCCACGTTTTTGAACCCGGCACATATTCGGTAACCCTGAGCAGCTATGACACCCACGATACCAACTTCATGGCGCCGCTCAGCGCCGCCAGTTATGCCATCACCCTGATCGTCGACGGCAATGCCATGGGCGGCGCCCTGGGAGCCTCGCGCCTGGAGCTGGATCGAGGCATGCTGGCGCTCGACACCGGGGCCGGCGAGCATGCCGGCGTGGTGTACCGGCTCTACCAGGCAGCCCTCGACCGCTCGACCGACCCCGAAGGCCTGGGCTATTGGCTGGATACCATCGAGTCGGGACAGCTCTCGCTCCTCGATCTGGCCCGGCACATCCTGGCCTCGGAGGAGTTCACCGCCACGAACGGCGCCGCCGCCAGTTTGGCCAACAACGATTTTATCGATCTTGTCTATCAATATTTGTTCCAGCGCGATCCCGACGCCCAAGGCGAGCGCTACTGGATGGAGCAACTGGAC
This sequence comes from Pigmentiphaga sp., assembly GCA_023228945.1. Taxonomy (GTDB): domain Bacteria; phylum Pseudomonadota; class Gammaproteobacteria; order Burkholderiales; family Burkholderiaceae_B; genus Verticiella. The sequence continues at coordinate 130,037 of JALOAI010000015.1, forward strand.
GCCGGCGCCGACCAGGCAACGATCCTGCTGGCCATCGCCGAGGCGCCCGAAACCCTCATCGCCTTTGCCGGCGATGTGGAGCACGGCCTCTGGCTGCTCTGAACGATTCACGACTCTCTCAACCAGCTGCCCCCGGGGCTCACCCTCTCGAGCCCTCCTCCCTCGCCTGACGCACTTGGCTGATCGCGGCTTTGCCCGCCGTGCACTCGGCCTGTCGACCGCAAAGCGCCGTGCCGGGCCAGCGTTCAACGCGCGTCGGGCACTTGCCGCGTCTTCATGAAGTCTTCGAACGACTCGCCGCGCATCATGGCATAGACCTCCAGATTGGTCTTGCCGGCCACGCGGGCGAATTTTTCGAGCACAAAGAAGTTCACCCCGCTGCGCACCAGGCCCAGCCAGTCTTGTTCGCGCACCAGGACCTTCTGGGCCTCGGTCAGGCCGGCGTCGGACATCGCGCGTTCGGGGTCGGTGCGGTAGGCCTCGCGGGCTTCGGCGCCGATGAAACGCCAGAAAAAGCGATTGATGGCGAGGTTGCGATGGCTGGTGCGCAGATCGAACAGATAGGTGCCGGGGATATCCCGCACGCCTTCGAGTTGCGGGTTCATGGCGCGGCCTCCTGCGGCAGGTCTTCGTATAGCGCCACGGTCATGGCGGTGGTGGTGGCGAGGTAATAGTTCTGGTGCAGCTTGCGCACCCGCGGCGACAACGCGCCGCGCATCGCCAGCCACATGATTTGTTCCACGCTTTCGGCGCCGCCGCGCTGGATGTAATCGGCGTGCTTGAGCTCGGCGAGCCGCTCGGGCTCGTGCTCCAGCCACCGCAGGAAGGTCATGTCCCAGTCGGTGTCGTTGTAGCCGGTGCGCTCGCCGTGGATCTGGTGCGATAAGCCTCCGGTGCCGACCACCACTACGCGCAGATCCTCGGGATACGACAGGATGGCGCGCCGCAGCGCCTGGCCCAGCCGGTAGCAGCGCCGCGCGGTGGGCAGGGGATACTGCAGCACATTGACGGCCAGCGGCACCAGCACCCCCGGCCAATCCGGCTCGTGCGGCCAGAGCAGCGGCAGCGGCGACGCGCAACCGTGATCCAGGGGCTTGTCCTGGAACACCGCGATATCGAACTCGTCGTTGACCAGTGACTCGGCGATATGGCATTGGAGGTCGACGTCGCCGCGGATCGCCGGCAATTTACGCAGCCCGGCGCCTTCGTCGGCCACCGGGAAGCGTTCACCCACGCCCAGCGCAAAGGTCGGATAAAGATCGAAGAAGAACGTGGTGCAGTGGTCGTTGTAGATGAACACAAGGGCATCGACGCGCTGCTCGCGCAGCCAGTCGGCCACCGGGCGGTAGCCGTCGAACAAGGGCTTCCAGGCCGGATCACTCTGCTTGCCCTTGTCGTAGGCCACGCCAATGGTAGGCACATGCGAAGTACCGATACCGCCAATGATGGTTGCCATGCTCAGCCTCCGGAAAGATGGCCGGGCCCGGCATCGAGCCGGTCGGCCAGTTCGCGCCACGAGAAGGCACGCGAAGCATCGTAGCCCAGGCCGGCGTCGCGCATGGCGTCGACCAGCGCATCCTGCACGCGGGCCGCGGCCTCGCTCATCTCGGGCACGATGCCGGCGTCGCGCAGGGTGGCGGCCACCTCGCGCATTTCCTCGGCCCGCCGGCGGCCATGCTCCGCCACCCGGCTTACCAGATAATCCGGTAATTGATCCGTCCAGCCCAGCGCCGGAAAGGTTTCGGCCAGCGAAGCCAGCACCGCGTCTTCCGCGCCATACCGCCGCGCCCCGCGCAGGCTCTCGACCGTGATTGCCTCCAGGCCCTTGATTACCACGCTGCGGCACATTTTGATCGCCGACGCCACGCCCACCCGGGTGGCAACGGCTTCGGCCCGCATGCCGGCCGCCACCAGCCGCGGCGCGAGTTCAGCCGCCCTGGCGCCGCCCAGCAGCATGGGCACGCGCAGGCCCGCCGGCGGCACCGGCGCCATCACCGCGGCCTCGACGTAGGACGCGCCGGAAGCCGCCACGGCTTCCTCGTCCCGCCGTTTGGTGTCGGGCGACACCGAGTTGAGGTCGAGAAACCATTGGCCGGGCCGCAGACAGGCCGCGGCCTGGTGGGCGGCTTCGGCGGCGGAGGCGGCCGTCACGGCCGAGATCACGAGCTCGGCGCCGTCTGTCGCCACCGCCAGGCTGGCACAGAGCCTTACACCCGCCGCCCGGGCCCGGGCCTCGAGGGCCGGACGCGTGGCCTCGTCGTTGCACAGGATGTCGTAGGTGCGAACGTCCAGACCGCGCGCCGCCAGGCCCGCGCCCAGGCAGGCGCCGGCTTCGCCGAAGCCGATCAGGGCGATGCTGGCGGGTGGCTGCGCGGTGGCCGTCTCCCGGTTCGTGGCCGATGCGTTCATTGGCGTTGTTGCCGTTGCCGTGGAAGGAGTCGCCGAGCCCGATGTGCCGGCCAGGGTTGCCGTGGCCCCTGTCGACGCGGCAGTTGTCGTGTCCGTCGTGGCTGCGGTGGCTGCGGTGGCTGCGGCCAGGCTATCGCGCAGCAGGCCGGCCACGGCCGCGGGTTGTTCCTGCGGGCTCATGTGGCCGCACTCCTCCAGGACCTCGAAACGCGCCCCGGGCGCCAAGGCGGCCATCGCCCGGTTGCGCTCTACCGGACTCCAGCCATCCTGCCGGCCGGTGGCGATGATGATGGGGCAGCGCAACGACCGCAGCACCCCGCCGGCATCGGGACGCGCCAGCAGCGCACGCGTCTGCGCCGCCAGAGCGGCCGCCGGCCGGCGGCTTACCATCTCCACGATCTCGTCGAATAACGGGGTACCCAGCCGGGCCGGATGCACCATGGGCCGGGCCCATTCGAGGGCCATCGCGCGTACATTCCGCTCGCGCGCCAGACGCAATAAAGCCAGGCGTCCCTCGCGCTCGCGCTCGCCGGCCTCGCCCCCCGCCAGTGGCCAGTGCCCGCTGTTCAACACGCACATGGCGAGCACTCTTTCAGGAGCCAGCCGATGGATCTCGAACGCGACGCGGCCACCCATCGAATGCCCGGCAAGAACCAACGGACCGTGGGGAGCCTGGGCCAGCGCGATGCGCGCCATGGCCGCGAGATCATCGGCCAGGCCATACTCGGCGATCACGTACGGTAGGTCGTTGCCCAGCTCCGCGCGCACGCCGCGCCAGACGGCGGCATCGCACATCAGGCCCGGCAACAGCAAGAGCGTGGGTGCGGCGGAGAATCCCGTCGGGGGCCCGGCGCCATGATCCTTCGCCACCTCTTCCGGGAGGCCCTGCCCGCTCTCAGGCGCGCCGCTTCGGCGCGACGCGGTATCGGTGACTTGGCTCATGCCAGATCTCCAGTGACCACCGGCGTCAGGCGCATGAAGCCCTCGGCATGGCGGATGTCGCGCGCGGCGGTGATGCCGATGTTGCGCTTGGCCTGCACGCCGCGCTGGAGCGCCACCCGGGTGTAGTACTCCCAGAGATGCTCCTGCCCGGCCATCGTCTCGATCGCCCGGCGCTTGAGATCCCACACCTCGGTGATGTCGAGAAAGGTATTGGGCACCCACTCGCACTGCTCGGTCTGGTGCGGCTCGAAGGCGTAGACCGGCGGCGCGCCCACGATGGGCTGGCCCGGGTTGTGGCCTTCGGCCTGGGCGATGACGCGGGCCTCCTGGGCCACGTGCATCGCCAGCGGATGGTCGAAGTTGTACGGGTCCTTGACCGAATGGCTGAGCACGAAGGACGGCAGCAGATCGCGATAGACGTCGACCAGGCGCATCAGGGCCTCGTCGGACACCCGCATGGGATAGTCGCCCAGGTCGAAGAACTCGATCTCGGCGCCCAGGATGTTGGCCGCGGCCTGCGCCTCCTCGCGGCGCGCGGCCTTCACGGCGTCCAGCGTCATGCCCGGTTTGCGCCACAGCTTGGCCGACTCGCCCCGTTCCCCGAACGACAGACAGACGACCTTCATGCGATAGCCGCGCTGCGCATGCAAGGCAATGGCGCCGGCCGCGCGCCAGACGAAATCGGCGGAATGGGCGCTGACCACCAGGCCAGCGGGACGTTTTTCGGATGTGATCGGGGTCATGGCAAGGTTCCGGAAGTCGCGGTTGCGAAGCCGCGCGGGGGGGCCGGTGCGTCGGCAGGCAGCCATCAGAGTCTAGGCGCGCGCGCCCGGTGCCAGCCAGCGCGCTTCACGCTGCCGGCATTGCGTTTTACTTATACGCGCCCATGATGCCAGGCTGGCCCGCCAGCTCGCGCAGGATGCCCAGCCACGCCCCCGTTACCGCCGATGGCCGCTGTACGCGGCGGGCCGTGCCTATCATTCGGGTAGTGTCGCGCACCGTCATCTCGATCCGGCGCAATGCGCCTGTGTCCAGTTCGCGCTGCACCAGCGACGGCGAGATCAGCGCCAGCCGGTCGGTCTCGAGGAGCAGCGTGCGGATCACGGCGCCGCTGTTGGCCGACAGCCGGTCGGCCGGGGGCGCGAGGCCCTCGGCCCTGAAGGCCCGCTCGAACGCCGCCCGCCACGGCGTCCCCGCCAACGGCACGATCCAGTTCGCTGTCTTCAGCTCGGCCAGGCTACGCGGCGCCGCGGCGAGAGCGGGATGGCGGGATCGCGCCACGACCTGGAGGCGATCCTCGAACAAGGCTTCCTGGCAGATGTCCGGGAGCGGCGGTGGCTCTCGCAACGCCCCCACGATGACGTCCACTTCGGCATGGCGAAGCTGCCGCAGCAAAGTGTCGTAGGTGCCGTCGACCACCGTCACGCTCGCTTCGGGATGCCGGACCAGCAGGCGATCGATGGATAGCGGTACCAGACCGCCCGACGATAAGGGTAATGTCCCCACCACCAGCCGCCCCGTGAGCGAACCGTGCCGCGATGCCCAGTCTTCGGCCGCCATGCGGAACTCCGACCAGGCCAGCCTTGCGCGACGCAGCAGAACTTCGCCCGGGTCCGACAGCTGCAAGGACCTTCGCCCCCTTGCCAACACTGGCACTCCCGCTTGATGCTGCAACTGCCGCACGGCCTGGCTGATGGCGGGCTGGCTGATGCCCAGCATCGCCGCCGCTTCCACCTCGCTGCCCACCGCGGCCACCGCCAGGAACGCCTGCCAGGGTCGGAAGCCGAGCCCGGCGAGGCGAGGCCGGCGTGTTTCGCCAGCCGGCTGCCAGTGCCGCAGCTCGCACTCCGCGAGTTCGATCTGGGCGAAGGCCTGCGCTATCCGTGGCAGCAGCAATCCGGCAGCGGCGGTGGGCGCCATACCGCGCGAACTGCGCTCGAACAAACGAAGCTCCAACTGCGTTTCCAGGTGATTGAGCGAACGCGCCACCGCCGAAGGTGATAGATGCAAGGCCCGGCCAGCGGCAGCCGCGGTGCTCTCATTCGCCACCGCCAGCGCCACCCGCCAATGGCGCCACGCCTCGATCCAGGGTCGCGTCGCCGGCGGCGGCAGGGGCCAGGCCAGACCGCCGCCGACATGCGCCGGACCGGGCGGCGAGAGGGTTCCCTGCATCTCAAGAAACATATAATCTCAAATATCAATAAAAATATCTTGGAGACGTGATGAGCTTCGTGACCAACAGTTGGTACGTGGCCGCCTGGGCTCATGAGATCCCGGTGGACCGCCCGATGACCCTGCGCCTGCTGAACCAGCCCTTGGTGCTGTTTCGCGACGACGCTGGCCAGGTGCGGGCCCTGGAAGACCGTTGCCCGCACCGCGGCGTGCCGCTGGGCATGGGCAGCATCCACCAGGGCGCCATCCAATGCATCTACCATGGCCTGCGCTTCAATGGCAACGGCACCTGTATTCACAACCCCCATCTCCAGGGCAACCCCGGCCGCCTGTCGGTGCGCCCCTATCCCGTGGCGGAGCGCCACGGCGCGATCTGGGTCTGGACCGGTCGTCCCGAACTGGCCGATACCGCGCGGATTCCCGATTATGGCGTGTTCGACCCCGGTCGATCCGATTACCGTGTGGTCCATGGCTACATGCACGTGCGTGCCAATGTCCAGTTGGTGATCGATAACCTCCTGGATCTCAGTCATGCCGAATACCTGCACGCCAATACCGTCGGCACACCCGGTTCGGCGGGCTCCGTCAGCAACTCGGTGTCGGCGGGCGAGCTTTCGGTAACCGTGCACCGCAAGGTGTTCGATCTTCCGCCATCAGCCGTTTTCAAGCCGCTCTGGACCGCCACGGAACGCATCGACCAGCAGTCCGACATGACCTGGCATGCCGCCAGCAGCCTCTTCCTCGATCTCGGCATCATGCCTCCTGGCGGCCAGCTGCAGCAAGGCTTCCATTTTCCGAGCGCCCATCTGCTGGCGCCCGAAACCGACCGCTCCACGCATTACTTCTATGCCGTGGCCCGCAGCTTTTCGCTGGACGACGACACACTCGACGAACGCATTCGCGCCACTTTCCAGTGCGCTTTCGGCGAAGAAGATCGCCCCGTGATCGAAGCCCTGCAAGTCTCGCTCGATGAGGCGCCAAAGCATTTTCGCATGATCGACTTCACCAGCGGCGACGGCGCCGCCACCCGGGTGCGCCGGATCCTGGATCGCCTGGCCCACGAATGCTGAATACTCTGCGTCCGTGCCGGTGCTTTGGCACGCCTCGGGGCGCCGTCCCCTTCACCCTTCGCGACACAGGCAGCTCGTCGCCCTCCTCACTTCACGCTATTTCGCCCACCGGAGAAGCCCGATGAAACCCTTGTTTTCCATCCTGGCCCTGACCCTGGCCGGCCTGACCTCACCCAGTCATGCCGCCAACGACTTCCCCCAACATCCCCTCGAGCTGATCGTGCCGTTTGCCGCCGGCGGAGGGCTGGACCAAAACGCGCGATCGTTTGCCGATGCGCTGGGCAAGGTGCTTGGCCAGTCCGTCGTCGTCAATAATGTCGCGGGCGCCGCGGGCACCATCGGCATGCAACGCGTAGCCCGCACCGAAGCCGACGGCCACATCCTGGCCTTCACTCCCGCCGTGCCGATCTCGAGCGGCCCGCATCGCCTGACGTCCGTCACCTACACCGCAGACGACTTTGATTATGTCTGCCAGGTGTTCGACAACATCTTTGCCATCGCCGTCCCCGCGGCCTCACCGTATCAAAACCTGGGCCAGCTCCTGGAAGGGGCCCGACAGTCTTCGGGCAAGTTGAGCTACGGCACCTCGGGCGTCGGTTCGATTCCGCATCTGGGAACCGCCAATATCGAGCACCAAACCGGCGTCAGCCTTAATCATGTTCCGTACAAAGGCGATGGCCCAATGCTCCAGGATCTTCTGGGGGACAGGCTGGATTTTGGCGCGGTGCTCGCCAGTTCGATCACCGGGCAGATCCAGGCCGGGCAGCTTCGCCTGATCGCGGTTTATGCCGATAAACGCCACCCCGCCTTTCCCGACGTGCCGACGCTGGGCGAGGCCGGGGTACCGGTGGTGCAGCTGAGCTTTGGCGGCGTGGTGGCGCCTCGCGGCCTGCCGCCCCCGGTATTGGCCGCCCTCGAGAAGGCCTGCGCCGACGCCACGCAGGCCCCGGCCTATCTGGAGAATGCCCGGCGCGCCAACCAGGTGGTCGACTACATTTCCTCGAAGGGCTTCCGGGAGCGGATCCTGGAGGACAGCCGCCAGCAGGCCGATACGCTCAAACGCCTGGGATTGGACAAGCAGGCCGGATGAACGGCGCGCGCCAGGGCGAGACCTAGCGTCGACCGCCCGATGGGCCATGGGGCCCGTTGGCCTTGCGCCGCTGGCGCCGGCCGGCCTAGCCGCGCCGGCACGCCTCCAGCCAGTTCACCACCGCGGCCGCGTTGCCCAACGGCACCCGCGTGAGCACGGTACGGCGCGCCCAGGGGCCGCTTTCGATGACCACGGTCAAGGAGCGGCCGCTTGCCAATCGTTGCAGCCAGGCGCGCCGATAAGTGACGGGCACCAACAACTCGCCGCCGCTCAGGGATACCCCTGCCGCCTGCACGGCAACATCATCCACGGCCACCCAGGCCCGGACCTGCCCCGTGAGGCGGCTGCGCGCCAGGCCGGGGTGCGCCAGAGACACGAAAAACATCGAGGCGTGCTGCGGCACGTGCCCGAGGCCGATACGCCAGGGATGGCGGTTGCCGGGAGTGGATGCGTGCGTCTGCAACCAGCAATCGGGACCTGAGGCCGGCGGTTCCCAGCCCAGCGGCGGACGGGCCGGTTCGGCCGCCGTCGCCGCGCCTGCCAGGGCGCCGGCGGCCAGCGCCAGGCTGGCAAAGGCGGCGAACCGCGCGCCGCCCAGAGCGTTATGCAGGAAGCTGGATATGGCCATCGGCATCTAGCGGGAAAAACGGATTGTGACAGACCTCCCAGAGGAAGCCGTCGGGATCGGCGAAGTAGCCCCGCATCCCGCCCCAATGCGCACGCTCCGCCGGCCGCACCAGGCTGCCGCCGGCGGCCACGGCCTCGGCCAGCGTGCCGGCCACTTCGGCCTCGGTGCGCACGTTGTGGGCCAGGGTAAACCGCGC
>JALOAI010000016.1 GCA_023228945.1 Pigmentiphaga sp.
CCTGCCCCACCACCGCCACAACCCCCGCACCGCCGCCTCCGGAACTCCGGCCATCGCCGTACCGCCCCAGACGCCGCAGCGCCCTGCCAGCTCCCCTCAGCCCCAAACCACAAACTGAAGATCACTAGCGAAGCCCTCAACTATAACAAAGTATTTTAAGCCTTGTCAAGCGGGGCTCATCGCTGAACCCCCGGACTACCTCTCGCCCGACTCCGGGAAAACCCGGCCCCGCGGTGAAGGAGGCGAACTATAGCATGGAGTTTGAGAAGGGGCAAATCGGCCGTCGAAACCGTTGAATCCGGCTCGCTCTCCAGTTGCCCGCCTTTGCCGCCGCCACAACGAAAAACGTTGCCCGCGACGACGCACGCCTCGACCTTCCGAAGGCCCGAGGTCGGGCTTGCACTCCCCACGCACCTGCCTCGTTGCCCCTCTAAGATGCCGCCAGCAACGGCGGCAATGGGCAATGCAAGGAGTCCGCCACCGCCCGCAGCAATTCGGCCTCGACCACGCTAATCACGCCGTCATGCTCCACCGCCGCCGCCAACGCCTGGAGCAAGCGCTGCTTGTGTGCGGGCTTCAAGCGATCCAGGCGATTGACCGCGTGTTCCAGCTCAGTCGCGGTCGCCGCCCGCGGCGACCGCGATTGCGAAGCCTCGAGGCCAAGCGAATTCAGCGCGGCCCGAAACGCGGCAGCGGCCAGCTCCGGGCTGCTCGCGCCTTCATAGGCCAGCGCCGACAACAACAAAACGCAATCCGCCGTATGCGCCGCCAGATCATCGCGCTGTGGCACCGGCGGCGGATTTTCGAGGTTGTGGACGACAATGCGCCGGAGCGCCCATTCCATCAGGCTGACACGCTCGTCGGCTTCGATCAGGAGATCCAGGCAGCGCCGGAACGTGGCTTGTTGCGCGGGCGACATCTGCTTCAGGGCCGGCAGGGCAAGGTCGATCAAGGCCAGACGGAATCGCGGCGCGACGGCGGCCGGCTTGTCGCCCAGCTCGCGCAGCGCGTGAAACACCTCGGGCGCCGCCTCTTTTTGCAGTTGCCGGAGCTGGCGCTCCCGTATCTGCCCCGGCGGAGCCAGCAGCAGGCCGTAAACCAGCGCCCGCGCCGCATAAGGGTCGTGAGCCGCCTCCTGCAGCTCCGGGTCGATCTCCGCCAATATCTGCCTGGCGTACTCCAGATGACGTGTACCGGGCTGCCCGATAGCTTCGATCGCTTCGTGCGCGGCGGCGCGATCAAGTTCTGCGCTGGCATCGCCACGCCCGGCGGCGCGGCTGTCCAGGGCTTCCGCCGTCGCGGCGAGAATAGCGGCCTGTTCCGGCACTCCGATCGCGCGCTTCTTCGTAGACTGCGAGCTTTCGTTCTGCGCGGCCGCGGCGACAGGCGGCGCTGGCGAGCTGAAGTCGCCATCCCATTGCGGTTGAATGCGGCGTATGCGCTCCGGCAAAGGGGGATGCGTGGCCATCAGCGAGCCGAAAGCCACCTTGACGCCTTGCCCAAAGAACATATGGCTGTATTCGACGGCATTGGCGGCCTCCAGCCGCGAGCCGTACTGCGAGGCGCCTATTTTTTTGAGCGCACCGGCGATGCCGTTGGGATTGCGTGTGTACTGCACCGCGGACGCATCGGCCAGGAACTCGCGCTGGCGGCTGACGGCGGATTTGATGAGGTTGCCGAAGAAGGTGCCGGCAAAGCCGATGACCACCAGGGCAAGGCCAAGGGCCAGCAGGATCAGGCCGGTATTGTCGCGGTTGGATCCGCGACGCCACGGCGCCAGCCTCAGGAAAAAATAACCAATCAGGCCTATGAGGAGTATGCCGTGCAGCGTGGCGACCAGTTGCGTATTGAGCCGCATATCGCCATGAATGATGTGGCTGAACTCGTGCGCCACCACCCCTTGCAGTTCGTCGCGGCTGAGCTGGCGGATGCAACCCTGGGTGACCCCGATGACCGCATCCTGGGGCGTGCGCCCGGCGGCAAAAGCATTGATGGCGGGATCTTCCAGAAGATAGACGGGCGGCACGGGCGTACCCGCGGCGAGCGCCATTTCTTCCACGACGTTGAGAACCTTGCGTTCATCCGGATCCGTGCTGGCGGGATTGATCAGGCGACCGTCGAGGGCTTCGGCCACAGCTTTGCCGCCGCTACTCAGTTGGATGCGCTTGAACAGGCCACCCACCACCACCACGCCGATCACCGCCACGGCGATCGCGAGGATCAGGTCCCAACCGGGCCATTGCACCGCCGGCGCCGCGCCCGTGGCGGGATCGCCGCCGCCGCCATCCAGGAAGGTCAGAATGATGGCACTGGCGACGATGGTGGCCAGGATCAGGCCCAGCACAGCCAGCGCAAGCAGCAAAACCAGCCGCACCGAATTGCGGCGGGCGCGATCCTGGTGCTCGAAGAAATTCATCAGAAAGCCACCTTGGGCGCGGCCTGGATCTCTTGGCTATCGGCGAACTCGAGCAGGCTGGCGTTGTTGCCATGGCCGAAGGCGCCCGCGAGCATGACGGGCGGGAAGCTTTGCCGATAGGTGTTGTAGGCCATGACGGCGTCGTTGAACGATTGCCTGGCGAATGCCACCTTGTTCTCCGTGCTGGTGAGCTCTTCGGAGAGCTGCTGCATGTTTTGCGAGGCCTTGAGATCCGGGTAGGCTTCGACGACGACGTTGAGGCGGCCCAGGGCATGGCGCAAGGCGCCTTCGGCGCCGGCGAGGCGGCCCATGGCCTCGGCGTTGCCCGGGTTGGCCGCGGCCTCTTGCAGCCCGGTGGCGGCGGCGTTGCGGGCCTCCACCACGGCTTCCAGCGTTTGCCGCTCGTGGGCAAGATAAGCCTTGGCGGTTTCAACCAGGTTGGGGATGAGATCGTAGCGCCGCTTGAGCTGGACTTCGATCTGGGCGAACGCGTTTTGGTAGCGGTTGCGCAACGCGACCAGACGGTTGTAGATGGCAACGCCGTAGAGCGCGAGCAGCGCGATGACGACGAGGATGATGATGGTGGCAAGACCCATGGCGTGGTGTTCCTTTGATGGCGGAAAGCAACGCCACTACTGTCGCATGAATCCGCGGCGAACCAAAGAGAGAGATGCGTGGAGACGTAAGAACCCCTCGAGGGACATCGTCTTGCCCGTCGTCCTTGAAGGACACCGGCCGGCGACCATTTGGGCTGATTGCCAGAGCGTTTCGGCATCGGCAACGCGGGCTTCGCGTGGCCCACACCGGTGGGTCTGCGCCTGCGGCGGATGGCGGAGGGAAGCCCGCCCTCCAGGCCGCCGCGCCGAACGAGTCAATCTTATTGCGGAACGTATCCCGAGCGCTTGATGACCTCACCCCAGTGCCGGGTGCCGTCTTCGATCCATTGCTGGAGGGTTTCGGGCGACGTGGCCGACACCTGATTGCCCAGCGCCGCCAGGCGCTCCTGGATGTCGGGTTCGGCCAGCACCTTTTGTAGCGCTGCGTTGAAGTCTTTCACGAATTCCGGCGACAGGCCCTTGGGGCCGACGAATCCCAGCCAGGGGTTCATCTCGATGCCTTCCACCCCGGCTTCGGCGAAAGTGGGAACTTCGGGCAGGGTCTTGTTCCGCTCTTCGCCCGACGTGGCGAGGATACGCACCCTGCCGTTCTTGTATTGCTCGATCAGATCCGTCATGGATGCCACGCCCCCGGTCACGTGGCCGCCGACGATGTCGGTCACGAGCGGGGCGCCGCCTTTATAGGGCACCGAATTCAGGGGAACGCCGAAGCTCTCGCCCATGAGGTGCACGGCGAACTGCGGCACGCTGCCGGCCGCCGGTACGCCGATATTGGTGCCGTCGGGGTTGGCTTTCAGCCATTCGCGAAACGACGCCATATCGGTGGCGTCGACATTGCTGCTGATGCCCAAAGCGTTGTAGTACTGGGCCACGCCGCCCAGCGCGGTAAAGTCGTTGACGGGATCGTAGTTGGCCGTGGTAATGGTGAGCGGAATCACCACCTGGCTGTGATCGATGGTCAGCATGACGGTGTTGCCGTCGGGTGCCATGCCTTTCAAATATTGCGTGGCGATCTGGCCGCCGGCGCCGGCGCGGTTCTCGACCAGGACGGAGCGCCCCAGGGCATCGCGCAGCCGTTCGGCCAGGATGCGGCCGACCACATCGGTGGCGCCACCCGGCGGGAAGCCCACCAGAATCCGCAGGGGGGCTTGTTCAGCGGCCGGCACGGGCGTGGCCAATAGGCTGCCCGAGGCCAAAATGCCGGCACAAAGCGCCTGCAAAAAACGTCGTTTGGTTTTCACGCTTGTCTCTCCCAAAAAAGTTCGGCCGACGGCCGTGATCGAGGGGCACATCAATGTTTTTGATCCAGGCGCTCGAGCCGCGCCTGGATCAGGAGGATTTCGACTTCGTGGCAGCGCACCAGGCGCAGCCAGCGTTCATCGCTCATGCCGTGCTGGCGCCAGGCGATCAGATTGACTTGACAAACGTCGGCGGCGTGGCCGAGCACCGGCCCTGGAACCACCTGCGCCAGAATCCGCGGCTGCAGTTGCCCCGGCTCCGCTCCCACGTGGTACTCGATGCGCCCCGAAGCGGCATCGCCCACGGGCCTGACACAGCAAGGCTGGTCGTCGAACAGCGACACGCCGCGCACCACTCCCGGCGCAACGGGCTTGGTGGCAAACGATCCCAGTGCCCACGTGCCCAGGGCTTCGCCATCCATCAGGAAGGCGAAGGCCGTGTCGGCCGGTACGGCCACCAGCGCCGAAGCGCAATGCGATAAACGAGGGATGGATCCCACTGACAACTCCTTTCAAGCGTCAACTTGTGCCGCTGGCCAACGCCGTGGGTGCCCGGATGGCGACCTGGGTGTTTTGCCATTGACCGATCTTGCGCATTACCCATTGACCAATTCGGCCAGTGTCCGAACGGCCCCGGCGACTTCATCGACGGTATTGTAGAAATGGGGCGCGATGCGGATGACATCGTTACGAGCCGAAACAATATAGCCACGCTGAGCCATCGCTTGCTCTACGGCGGACGCGCCGGCCACCCGGATGGCGGTGTTACCGCCCTTGGCATCCAGGTTCCGGGGGCTGACCACTTCGAGGCCAAGGGCGTCGGCTTCCGCCATGGCCACTGCCGACAACTGCCGCAGCCAGCCCTGGATGGCTTCGACGCCGATCTCGTTGAGCAGGCGCAAGGCGGCATGCGCGGCCGCAGCCGGCAGCATGGGCGGTGTGCCGGTATTGAACTTGGCTCCCGTGGCGGGGAAATCGAGCTTGCGCGGATCGAAGGCAAACGGCTCGACGCGACCGAACCAGCCGGTGACGGCGGGCTGCAGCTGGGCGGCTCGCGCCGGCGAAACGTAGAGAAACGCGATACCGGGAATACCGAGAAGGTACTTCTGGGCACCTGCCGCCAGAACATCCACCCCTTGGGCCACCACATCGATGGGCACCGAACCCGCTGATTGGTAGGCGTCGACGAACTGCAGCGCGCCATGCTCGTGGGCGGCCTGGGCCGATGCCGCCAGATCGGTCAGTTGTCCGTCGTAGAACGAAGCATGCGATACGGCCACCACCGCGGTATCGTCGGCTACCGCCGCGCTCAGGCGCGCGGCGGCGTCGTCGACGCCCGGCCGGCCTTCGACGAAGCGCACCTTGGCCCCGCGCGGCTCCTGCGCCAGCCAAACGTGGCATAGCGACGGGAAGTCGAGCGTACTTGCCACCACATAGCGGCGTTCTGCCGGAAACGACAGCGACGACACCACGCTGGACGCCGCATCCGAGACGCTGCCCAGCACCGCGATGTCGTCGAGGCTGGCACCGATCAAGCGGGCGAACTCGGCGCGTGCGCCCGCCACGCCTTCCATCCAGCCGCCCCAATCCATACCGCGTTTTTCCCAGCCGTCGAGATACTGCGTGATGGCGTCGCGCACCGGCAGACTCATGGCGCTCTGTGAACAACTCGACAATTGCGCGGCCTGCTGCAAAATGGGAAACAGGCGGCGATACTCAGCAAAAGGATGAGACATGGTTATCCATCAAAACGATTGAAGCCTTGGCGCCGCCCCGGCATGGCTGCCGGTTCGGGCCTCGAGCGTATCCTGGCCCGCCGCGGGCACAAGACACTTGGCCTGCCTTCCGGCGAGCCCTTACGCCGGACTCGGCAGCCGGGCGGTAACTTCGATCTCGACACGAGCTTCGGCCACCGCCAGGGGGCAACACACCGTGGTGTTGGTGGCACGCGCCTCGCCCAGGCGGCGCTTGATCACACCGCTGACTGCGATGACGTCGCCACGATCGGGGACATAAACCCGCACCCGCACCACGTCGCGCAAGCGGGCCGGAACCTCGGCCAAGGCGGCTTCGATGGTGTCGAGCGCCTGCTCGGCTTGCGCCTCGGCCCCTACGGCGAACAGACCGGTCTTGAAATCCTGCCCCAGCGTGCCCGATACGAAGACCCAGTCTCCCTCGACTACCGCTCGGGAATAACCGGCAAGCTCCTCGTATGGGGAACCGCTATTGATGAAACGACGGGTGGATGCTGCTGGTTCGGTCACCGTGGACGCTCCTCGATCACAGGGGGTTGGACATTGGGCTGCCTCAACAGCCGCACATAGAGTAGCTTGGTCTCGGCGGTGGCGGAAGCCTCGAGACGAGCAACCTCCCCCGGCTTCAGGACGGCGCCTTCGCCGACCGCCAGTGCGAGGGCCCCGGGGCCCGCGAGGGTAATTTGGCCCGACAAAACAAAAAGAAAGCGAAACACGCCCGCCACATCCGGCTCCCATGGCGCGGCGCCGGCCATCGCCGTGCACACGCCCGCCTCTGCCAGACCGCGGGTAGCGCGCACGAAGCCGAAATCGCGCCAGCGCCAGCCGCTTGCACCGCCGTCGCTCGCCGTCGCCTGATCGGCA
This sequence comes from Pigmentiphaga sp., assembly GCA_023228945.1. GTDB lineage: Bacteria > Pseudomonadota > Gammaproteobacteria > Burkholderiales > Burkholderiaceae_B > Verticiella. Next base: position 6,890 of record JALOAI010000016.1, read on the forward strand.
CGATGCCAGACGAAGTCCTGACCGCCATACTCCAGACCGTGGCGCGCTTCGCCATTGGGCAAGGTCATGTCGAGATCGCCGAAGGTTTCGTGACTGGCCGGACAGGCCAGCTCCACGACTTCGGCGCCGGCCGAACTGGCCAGCACGCGATGACGGATCCCGGGCGGCTGCAACACGCAATCGCCCTCACGCATGATGAAAGGCTGCCCCTGGTCTTCATAGACGACTTCCACCCAGCCGGAGCGACAATAAATCATCTGAAACGTGACGCGGTGGTAGTGCACATAGTCGGGCACGGGACCGCCATGCAACAGCCGGATCTGCGAGGCAATGATGCCGCCTCCCAGCCGGTCGGGCAATAGATCGCGATAGCGCAGACCCGCGCGTCCGACATGCCAGGTTTCGTCGGCGGCCGCCTCGATGTGCCGGGCTTCGGCGGCGATCGCTTGCCAGATATCGGGAAGCGCGGGCTCCCCCCATTCGAGGCGCACGCCGTTGGGCGCTTGCTCGGCCAGCAATCCCGCCTGAGGCGCGGCGGCAGCGGGCAGGCGCAATACGATGCCGCTGGCCTTGGCTCCCGCCACGAAAACGAGCTTGAGCCCCCACCCCAGCATTTCGATGCTTTGAGGATCATCGGCGGGAAACACCCGGCTCACGCGAAAGCCATAGCGCTGAATGAAGGTATCCACGGTATCGGCCATCGAACCGGCCGGAACCACAATGGCCGATTCAGCCAACGCCAAGCTTGCCGGCACCGGCGGCGCGGTGCCGGACTCGCCGCCTTCGCCCCCGACATTCGGATTCGCACTTGAATAGGTGTCCATCGACAGCTCTCCATAACGTTTCATGTCACGCCGCATCCGCAAATGGCCGACGCTGGCCCGAACCTTTACTTTCTTGTGCGTGCGCTATTCACACATTAAAAAAGCAGCCAAAAGGCTGCCAATAGGGCCGGCGCCTGCCCGACGCCATGCCGTTGCTCCACAGAACGATTGCACGCCAGGACCCGGCCCTGGCGTGCATAAGGCATTACACGAGGAAGTCTTCCTTTTTTGCGCCAGCGGCCAAGGCTTCCTTCAGCCAACCCGGTTGACGTCCTGCTCCGCTCCAGGGCTCGCCATTGGGCCCGCGATAGCGGACGACAGCCGGGCCACCCTTGCGGCCGCCCCTCCGGCCCCCTTGGATATCGTCGATGGACAATCCGTATTGATCCATCTTGGCGCGAATGTCGGTGACGACTTCGGCGATTTCTTGACGACGAGCCTCCTCAGCCTGCTGCATCAGTTTTTCGGCTTGAGCCTTGAGTTCGAGATAAGTGGCCATGAAAGAGAGTCCTTGATTTGAGTTGGGCATTACCCGCGTTCGTATTTTGCAAACGCACAAAAGCACAAAGCGCGGCTGCGCGTATTTTACCGATTTTAAAACCCTTGCAAAGCAAAAACTGTAAAATTTTATGATAGCAATACCGGGATGATAGCCGTGTGTGGCGCTTAACCTACTTATCCCGTATCCGTAAACAGCCGCATTACCTGGTAGCCCAATTCAGTGAAAGCAGAATTGTGAAGTGCTCCGAGCTGGCTCTTGGGCTGCGCCGAGCTGTGGCATCGCCATATTCAGAGAGCGGCATGGCGTTCGGTGATCCGGCGCCATCAATTGCGCCGGACACGCGATTGGACCATGTTCCGCAGGAAGGGAATGCGCTCGATTGATGGGTGATCCCCGATCTAATAACGGCTTAGGCAGGCCAAAGTATAGAGCCTTGGTGTGCCGCGGCCATGTCTTTATACTTTCCGCGGCAAATGGAAACGTTGCCGAGCCGAGCGCCAGCCATCCCCCGGCGACCTGACGACAGGACCAGCCAACAAAAAGCACCCCGGAAGCCAAATCGCTTCGGGGGTGCTGTTTCGACGCGCGCCGGCCTTGGCCGAGAGCGCTGATAAACGGCGAGAGCCTGGCTCAGTGCTTGATCACGCCACCCGCCGGAGGCTGGGATTCGCCCTTGGCGACAACGTGGGGCTCGACCTTCTGGATGTCTTCCGGCACGAAGTCGGGCATGCGCTCCAGGGCCTGTTCGAGCACTTGATCGATCCAACGGACCGGCACGATCTCGATATCCGACTTGGCGTTATCGGGAATTTCGCTGAGATCCTTGACGTTCTCGTGCGGGATCAACACCTTTTTGATGCCGCCGCGATGGGCCGCGAGGAGTTTTTCCTTCAGGCCCCCGATGGCCAGCACTTCGCCGCGCAGTGTGATCTCGCCGGTCATGGCGACATCGGCCCGCACCGGGATGCCGGTTAACGCCGACACCATGGCCGTGGTGATCGCAATGCCCGCCGAAGGACCATCCTTGGGCGTGGCGCCTTCAGGCACGTGCACGTGCATATCGCGCTTCTCGAAGACCTCTTCAGCGATGCCGAGCTTGCGCGCCCGCGAGCGCACCACGGTGCGCGCCGCCTCGACCGATTCCTTCATCACGTCGCCCAGCGAGCCAGTGCGCTGAATCACGCCCTTGCCCGGTATGTCGGCAACCTCGATCGTGAGGAGATCGCCGCCGACTTCCGTCCAGGCCAGGCCGGTTACCTGGCCAACCTGGTTCTCGTTCTCGGCAATGCCGAAGGTGTAGCGGCGCACCCCGAGGAAATCGCTGAGATTGTCGGCGGTGACGTCGACGTGCTTGAGCGCTTTGTCGGTGAGCAGGCGCTTGACCACCTTGCGGCAGATCTTGCTGACTTCGCGTTCGAGCGCCCGCACCCCCGCTTCCCGGGTGTAGTAGCGCACGATATCGCGCAATGCCGATTCCTCAACGGTGATTTCCTCGGGCTTGAGGCCGTTGTTCTTCATCAGCTTGGGCAACAGGTGCTCGCGCGCGATATGGATTTTTTCGTCTTCGGTGTAGCCCGAAAGGCGAATCACTTCCATGCGATCGAGCAGCGCCGGCGGGATGTTCAACGTATTGCTGGTGGCCACGAACATCACGTCGGACAGATCGAAATCGACTTCGACGTAGTGATCCTGGAAGGTGTGGTTTTGCTCGGGATCGAGCACTTCGAGCAAGGCGGAAGCGGGATCGCCGCGGAAGTCCATGCCCAACTTGTCGATTTCGTCGAGCAAGAACAAGGGATTGCGGACGCCGACCTTGCTGAGATTTTGCAGCACCTTGCCCGGCATCGAGCCGATGTAGGTACGGCGATGGCCGCGGATTTCGGCTTCGTCGCGCACACCGCCCAGGGCCATGCGCACGAACTTGCGGTTGGTGGCACGGGCGATGGATTGGCCAAGCGAGGTTTTACCGACACCAGGCGCACCAACCAGGCAGAGAATGGGCGCCTTTACCTTATCCACGCGCTGCTGCACGGCAAGATACTCGACGATGCGTTCCTTGACTTTCTCGAGGCCGTAGTGATCGTCGTCGAGCACCTTCTCGGCATTCTCGATGGAATGGTTGACGCGGCTCTTTTTACGCCATGGCAGGCCCACCAGCGTATCGATATAGTTGCGCACCACCGTGGCTTCGGCCGACATCGGCGACATCAGCTTGAGTTTCTTGAGTTCGGCGTCGGCCTTTTTGCGGGCCTCCTTGGGCATTTGCGCCGACGCGATCTTTTTCTCGAGCTCTTCGAGATCCGCGCCGTCTTCGCCCTCGCCCAATTCCTTTTGGATGGCCTTGACCTGCTCGTTGAGGTAATACTCGCGCTGGCTCTTTTCCATCTGCTTCTTGACCCGGCCACGAATCCGCTTCTCGACCTGGAGGATGTCGAGTTCGGTTTCGAGCTGGGCCAGCAGCGCTTCCAGGCGTTCGGCGGTGCCGATGATTTCGAGCATCTTCTGTTTTTGCTCGAGCTTGAGCGGCAGATGCGCGGCTATCGTATCGGCCAGGCGGCCCGGTTCGTCGATACCTGCGAGCGAGGTAAGAATCTCGGGTGGGATCTTCTTGTTGAGCTTCACGTATTGATCGAACTGCGCCATGATCGTACGCCGCAGAGCCTCGGTTTCGGGCCCTTGGACGGGATCGGGCGCAACCGGGACCAGCTCGCACTGGAAGTGGCTGCCATCATCGGAGACGGAGCTGACCCGCGCGCGCTGCGTACCCTCGACCAGCACCTTGACGGTGCCATCGGGCAGCTTGAGCATCTGCAGAATGCTGGCAACGCAGCCGAGCTCATAAAGATCTTCGGGTGTCGGTTCGTCTTTGGCCGCGGATTTCTGGGCGACCAGCATGATGTTCTTGCCGCTTTCCATGGCGGTTTCCAACGCTTTGATCGAGCGCGGACGCCCGACGAACAGAGGAATCACCATGTGCGGGAATACCACCACATCCCGCAAGGGGAGCAGCGGCAATTGGATCGGCTCGGAAGCGAGCACGGGACTGGCTGACATGAGGAGTTTCCTTAACGCGTGTCTGCGACCAGTATGGGGACAAAAAAGCGGGGTTCAAGCCCCGCTTCAGGTGTTGCCTGAATCAGTTGCCTCCCGACGCCGCCTTTGACGGCTCATCGGCATAAATCAACAGGGGCGGGCCCACGCCTTCGATGGTTTGCTCGTCGAGCACCACTTTGCTGATGCGGCCCGGTTCGGAGGGAAGATCGTACATGGTGTCGAGCAAGGCCGCCTCCAGGATGGAGCGCAGGCCGCGCGCACCGGTTTTGCGCTTGAGCGCCTTGCGGGCGATGGCCGAAAGCGCACCCGGACGGATGTCGAGCTCGGCATCTTCCATGGAGAACAGCTTCTGGAACTGCTTGACCAGGGCGTTCTTGGGCTCGGTGAGGATTTTGATCAGCGCGGCTTCGTCGAGTTCGCTGAGCGTGGCGATGACCGGAAGGCGGCCCACCAGTTCGGGGATGATGCCGAACTTGACGAGATCCTCGGGCTCGACCTCGCCGAAGGTTTGGCCGACGCTGCTTTCGCTCTTGGCCTTGACCGAGGCGCCGAAACCGATACCCGAGCGTTCGGTGCGGTTGCGGATGACCTTGTCGAGGCCATCGAAGGCGCCGCCGCAGATGAACAGGATGTTGGTGGTATCGATCTGGACGAAATCCTGGTTGGGATGCTTGCGCCCGCCCTGCGGCGGCACCGAGGCCACCGTGCCTTCGATGAGCTTGAGCAAGGCCTGCTGCACGCCCTCGCCGGAGACGTCGCGGGTGATCGACGGATTGTCGGCCTTGCGCGAGATCTTGTCGATCTCGTCGATATAGACGATACCTCGCTGGGCTTTCTCGACCTCGTAGTTGCAGTTCTGCAGCAGCTTCTGGATGATGTTTTCAACATCCTCGCCGACGTAGCCGGCTTCGGTGAGCGTGGTGGCATCGGCCATCACGAACGGCACGTCGAGCATGCGGGCCAGCGTTTGCGCCAGCAATGTTTTGCCCGAGCCGGTTGGCCCGATCAGCAAGATATTGCTTTTGGTCAGCTCGACGTCGTCTTTACCGCCATTGGCATGGCGGATCCGCTTGTAATGGTTGTATACCGCCACCGCCAGAATGCGCTTGGCGCGATCCTGGCCAATGACGTACTCATCGAGCGTGTGGCGAATCTCGGCCGGTGTGGGCAGATCCGCCTTGGCCCCCTGAGCGGTATCGGGCGAGAGTTCGTCGCGAATGATGTCGTTGCAGAGATCGATGCACTCGTCGCAAATGAAAACCGACGGGCCTGCGATCAGCTTGCGGACCTCATGCTGGCTCTTGTTGCAAAACGAGCAGTACAGGAGTTTGTCGGCGGTTCCTTTTTTATCGGCCATAGTCAGTCCTCATCGGAACGGGACGTCAGCACCTTGTCGATCAGACCATAGGTTGCCGCGTCGGGCGCCGACATGAAGGTGTCGCGCTCGGTGTCCCGTTCGATACGCTCGACGGACTGGCCGGTGCGCTCCGCCAGGATGGCGTTGAGGCGCTGACGCAGATCCAGGATCTCGCGCGCCTGGATCTGGATGTCGGACGCCTGGCCCTGTGCGCCACCCGATGGCTGGTGGATCATGATCCGGGAGTTGGGCAACGCAAAGCGCTTGCCCTTGCCGCCCGCCGCCAACAGGAAGGCACCCATGCTGGCCGCCATGCCGGTGCACAAGGTAGACACCTCCGGCTTGACGAAGTTCATGGTGTCGTAGATGGCCATGCCGGCGTATACCGAGCCCCCCGGGGAATTGATATACAGCGCGATGTCTTTGTCCGGATTTTCGGATTCCAGGAACAGCAATTGCGCCACCACGAGGTTGGCGGTCTGGTCGTTGACCGGACCCACCATGAATATCACACGCTCCTTGAGCAGCCGCGAGTAAATATCGTAGGAGCGCTCGCCCCGGCCGGATTGCTCGACCACCATGGGGATATAGCCCAGGCCGGACGGCACCATGGCCTGTCCGCCAAAGGTGGCCGCGTAGAAGTCATTGAAGCGTTGCATAGCCGGTTTCCTGCGTAATGAAAATGAACGGCGGCGGTACGGATCAGGCGCCGTTCTGGCCGTTCTGGCCCATGAGCTCGTCGAAACTTACGGGCTTGTCGGTAACCTTGGCCTTTTCGAGCACCAAAGCCACCACGTTGTCTTCGACCACGATCGCCTCGACCTCGGCCAGCCGCTCGCGGTCGGACAGGTAATAGCGTACGACCTCGGCTGGCGACTCATAGTTGCGGGCGAAGTCTTCGATCTTGGCGCGCACCTGATCGGGCTTGGCCTGGAGATCGTTCTGCTTGACCAGTTCGGATACGGTAAGGCCCAGACGCACGCGGCGCTCGGCCTCGGGGGTGAAGGCATCGGCGGGCACCGGGATGTCGTCGGCGTTGGGCAGGCCGCGGCGACGGAGTTCTTCGCGGGCGGCCTTCACGCGGCTTTCGGTTTCGGATTCGATGAGAGACTTGGGAACGTCGAACGAAACCGCCTTGACCAGGGCATCCATCACGCTGGACTTGGTGCGGGCCTGGGCACGCGCCGCGACCTCGCGCTCAAGGTTGCCACGGATATCGTCACGCAGCTTGGCGATGTCGCCTTCGGCCTGGCCCAGCGATTTGGCGAACTCGGCATCGACCTCGGGCAGCACGCCTTCGGCGACTTCTTTTACCGTGATGATGAACTGGGCCGTTTTGCCGGCCACCGCGGCCGAGCCGTAGTCTTCCGGGAAGGTGAGCGGAAAGGTTTTGCTTTCACCGGCCTTGAGGCCGCGCACCGCTTCTTCGAACTCGGGCAGCATGCGACCCTGGCCCAGGACGAAAGGGAAATCGGCAGCCGTGCCGCCCTCGAAGGCGACGTCATCGATCTTGCCTTCGAAGTCGATGGTGACGCGATCGTTGTCTTGCGCCGCGCGATCGGCGGCGGGCTGGTAGTTCACGCGTTGCTGGCGCAGGATCTCGACGGTGCGCTCGACCTCGGGGTCGCCCACCGACACCTCGGCCCGCTCGACTTCGAGCGCGGCGAGGTCGGGCAGCTCGACCTGGGGGAAAACCTCGAAGGTGGCCACGAAGGCCAAAGTGTCGGCTTCCACGCCTTCGCTTTTGGGCTCGATGCGCGGCATACCGGCCACGCGAAGCTCGGCCTGGTTCACGGCCTGCTCGAATGCCGAGCCGACTTTATCGTTGATGACGTCCATGCGGATGCCGGGCGCATGCGAGCGCTCCAGCATCGACATGGGCACCTTGCCCGGACGGAAGCCCGGCGCCTTGGCCTGGCGCTGGACCCTTTTGAGCTGCGCCTGGACCTCTTGTTCGACATCGGCCATGGCAACGGCGAGTTCGACTCGGCGCTCGAGGCCGGAAACGGTTTCAACCACAGGCTGCATGAAAAACCTATCTGTGTAAAAGAGTTGGATGACAAGAAATCTAGCAGGCTAGTATAAAACATAAGGCGGCGGCGTCCGGACCGTCGTCCGTGCGCCGCCGCCTGCAACCGCTACGGCTGGAGAGAGCCGGTTCGCCGCTTCAGTAAGCGTCGCGGCGGCGATTCAGCAACCAATACAGAATGATGGCGCCAAACGTGGCCGTGCCGATACCATTGAGCACGAAACTGCCGAAGGTCAGCGTGAAATCGCCGGCCCCGAAAATCATGGTGATCGCGACCACGATCAGATTGCGGTTATCGGTAAAGTCGACCCGGTTCTGGATCCAGATCCGCGCCCCGGCCACCGTGATCAGGCCGAAAACCACCACCGACACGCCACCCAGCACCGGCCCCGGAATGGCGTGGATCAGGGCGCCGAACTTGGGCGAGAAACCCAACAATATCGCGATCACGCCCGCCACCACGAACACCAGGGTGGAGTAAATTCGCGTCACCGACATGACGCCGATGTTTTCGGCATAGGTGGTCATGCCGGTACCGCCCACCGCCCCCGACACCATGGTGGCCACTCCGTCGCCGACGAAGGCCCGGCCAAGATAGCCGTCCAGATCGCGGCCCGTCATGGCCGCGACCGCCTTGATATGGCCAAGGTTCTCCGCCACCAGGATCACGACGACCGGGACGATTAGGCCCATGGCCTCGAGATGGAACTCGGGACGGGTGAATTGCGGCGCGCCCAGCCACGCGGCCGCCCCCACCGCCGAGAGATCCATGGGCGTCCCCCAGCCCAGCCCATTGGCCAGGATGTAGTAAATGACGCAGGCGAGGATCAGGCCGACCAGGATCAGCAGACGCTGGGTCATGCCGCGGGTATAGACCGCCACCCCGCCCACGCACAGCATGGTCACCACCGCCATGAAGGCATCGAAGCCGCCACCGCCAACCGCGCCGCGCGCGGCAATCGGGGCCAGGTGCAAGCCGATCACCGCCACCACCGCGCCGGTCACGACGGGCGGCATCAGGGCTTCGATCCAGGCGGTGCCGCCTCCAGGGCGCGAACTGAAGTACCACACGACGGCGCCGATCAGGGCGTAGACCAGGCCGCAAACGATGATGGCGCCCAAGGCCACGCCGATGTTGGCGTTGGCTCCCGCTCCGGCGTATCCCGTGGCGGCGATCACGCCGCCGATGAAGGCGAAGCTGGAGCCCAGATAGCTCGGCACCCGGCCACGGACGAACAAGAAGAAAATCAATGTACCCACCCCGGACATCAGGATGGCCACGTTGGCGTCGAAGCCCATCAGCAGCGGGGCGAGCACCGTGGCGCCGAACATGGCCACCACGTGCTGAACCCCCATCGCTATCGTTTGCGTCGCGGACAAACGCTCGTCGGGCGCCACGACGGAACCTTCGGCGGCATACACGCGCCGCCAGCGCGGAATCAAAGATTGGGACATGGCAGGATTTTTGGAGTTGTCTTGTTGAAAATCGGGGAAGGACCACCACTTGGAAGGGGACGCGCCATGCAACGCCCGCGCCGGCATCCGGCGGCGATTATCTCGCGTTTCAGCGTGGCCGGGCGCCTCGCGGCCCTGCAGGCGCGGTCAGGCAAACCGCCAAAATTCAGTAGCATGCACACGTCGGCGTGTGTTAAGATTATTCTTCAAGTGGTTATGGTTGTGGCGCCTGCGCCCGGGCAAATACCGGGTGGTGCCGGCCGGCAGGCACTGATTGCCCGGCTGGCGGGCTCCGGCAAAGATGCGGTGGTTCCCGCCCATCTCTTCGCCACCAGGCAATCCGCCCTCAAGATTCAACGCGTTTTCCGCCGTATCTCCAGGCTGTCCGCCAGAGAACATGCTGCCGAGGTTCCGGGTTTCCGGGATCGGCATGGCGCGAACCGGAATTCGAATCCAGCAACACCATCCCGCCGATCGGGATCCAACGAACCGACGAGTGCATGAATACCCACGAGGCCAAGCTCGTGCTGGAAACCGCCTTGCTATGCGCGCCGCAACCGGTACCGCTTTCCGCCCTGCGCGGCTTGTTTGCCGATGCCCTGGAGCCGGCCGAGATTCGCGCCATCTTGCAGGAGCTGGCGCAAGACTGGGCCGAGCGCGGCATGGAGCTGGTGTCGCTCGCCGGCGGCTGGCGCTTCCAAAGCCGGGCCAGCATGCGGCCTTATCTTGAACGCATGCATCCCGAGAAGCCGCCCCGCTACTCGCGTGCCGTGCTCGAAACCCTCGCCATCATCGCCTACCGGCAGCCTGTTACCCGCGGCGATATCGAAGACATCCGCGGGGTCAGCGTCTCCACCCAGGTGGTGCGAGCGCTCGAAGACCGCGGTTGGATCGAGGCGATCGGCCACCGGGAGGCGCCAGGACGACCCACTTTGTTCGGCACCACGCGGCAGTTTCTCGACGATCTCGGCTTGCCGGCCCTCGACGCCCTGCCCGAGCTCGAAGCCGTCGACCCCGCCAAGGCCCTGGCCGGACTCGACCTTGCCGCGTCGGACCTGCCCGATGCGCAGGCCGATGCCGACATTTCCGCCACCGCCGAACTGGCGGCCGACGCCAACACGCCGGAACCCCCGGCCTCCCACACTCAGGCTCCGGACGCTTTACCGGACCCGGATTCCAACGATCAAGAACCCGAGACATCACACACACCATGACTGAACCTTCGCAACCTTCCTCCCCGGCCCCGGACTCGCCAAGCGGCGCGCGGCCCCGCCGTAGCGGCGTGCGTACGCCCTACCGCCGCCGGCGCAACAACAACCCCGAGGTCGCGGCGGCTACCGACGCCGCTACGGCGGCACCGGCTCCGGCGCAGGCAAGCCCCGAGGCCGCCCCACCCATGCCCGTGCGTCGCACTCGTCGTCCGCGCCCGGCCCAGGCCGAAGAGGGCTCCGCGACCGAAACTGGCCAAACCGCCGACACGCCCCCGGGTGGGGATGCGTCGAACGCCGGCGCCGCCAAGCGCGGGCCGCGCCAACGCCGCGAGCCACGCTCCAGCCGCCCACCGCGGCGCGCTCCGGCCGAAGCCGCGGCTCCCGCTTTCCCCCTGCCCGAGATCACCGAAGAAGACGACAAGCTCGCCTGGAAGGTGATCGAAGGCAGCGTCCCCAGCAAGCAGCGGCTGAGCAAATACCTGGGCAGCGACGCCGTCATGCCCAAACTGCACAAAGTGCTCGCCGACGCCGGCATCGGTTCGCGCCGCGAGATGGAAGAGCTCATCATCGCCGGCCGGGTGTCGGTCAATGGCGAGCCGGCCCACATCGGCCAGCGCGTCTCGGCCACCGATCACGTGCGCGTCAATGGCAAGCTGGTCGAACGGCGCCTGCGCCAACGTGCGCCGCGCATCGTGATCTATCACAAGCCGGCGGGCGAGATCGTTACCCACGACGACCCGGCCGGCCGCGCCACCGTCTTTTCCCGCCTGCCCAAACTCAAGTCGGGCAAGTGGCTATCGGTGGGCCGACTCGACCTGAACACCGAGGGCCTGCTGATTTTCACGACTTCCGGCGACCTCGCCAACCGCCTGATGCATCCGCGCTACGAACTCGAACGCGAGTACGCCGTGCGTGTCATCGGTGAATTGGGTCCCGAACAACGCCAGCAATTGCTGCAGGGCGTGACGCTCGACGACGGGCAGGCCGCCTTCGGCGCCCTGGACTTCATCGGCGGCGAAGGCAGCAACCGGTGGTATCGGGTCACGCTGCAGGAAGGCCGCAACCGCGAAGTCCGGCGCCTTTTCGAAGCGGTGGGCGTGATGGTCAGCCGCCTCATCCGCGTGCGCTTCGGCGACATCGTCCTGCCCCGCAATCTGCGCCGCGGTCGCTGGGAAGAGCTCGACGCCACCCTGGTCAGCGCCATCTTGCTGCAGTATGGCTTGTTGCGCGATACCGACGACGGCGACAAGCGCCGCCACGCCCAACCTCTTTCTCACGACAGCGCCCTGCCCCCGGGCTTCGGCACCCTCGAGCAGAACGGCATGAACGGCGCCAAGATCGGGCGTAAAGGCAAGGTCCAGGGCGGCCGCAAGGTCGGCGTCGGCTCGCCGTCCGATCCCTTCGGGACCGGCCTCAGCTCGGGCCTGCCGCCCGAGTTGCCCGCTACCCATTTGCCCCGCTCGTTGAGCATTACGGGCGGCTTCGCCAACGGCCATCCGCATGCTCCCAAAGGTGGCGCCAAAGGCGGCCAGGGGGCGGGCAAGCCCAGCGGTCCCCGCCGCGGCAAGGGCGGCGATACGGCAGGCCCCCCCCAGGCCGCGGGCAAGGGCCCTGGCCAGGGCAAGAAAGGCCGTCGCCCGGCTGGTGCCGCTCCGCAGCGCCGCGGCGGCCCCAAGGAAGAACGTCAGCCCCGGGGCGCCCAGGCCCACGAATCCAGGCTCGCCTTCGTCGCGACCCGGGGCCGCGGCTGACTTTCTTCTACCAACAAATTGGCTGGGGCTTGGAGTCCTGGCCACTAACCATTACAATCGGCGGGTTTTCCGCGCACCGGCGCGGGGCTTTTTCGCAATGCTTCGCAGGTACTGAGCAATCTCATGAAACTTGGCATATTGCGGGCCGCACCCGCGCTGGCAGCCTTCGGCGCCTGTACGATCATCAGCACTACGGCCTTTGCTGCAGACGCTCCCATCCAGGGCAACATCGACGCCGCCCGCGAGAAAATCTCCATGTGCATGGGTTGCCATGGCATTCAGGGCTACCGGGCCAGCTACCCCGAGGTGTACCGGGTGCCCAAGATCGGCGGCCAAAGCGCCGCCTACATCGAGTCGGCCTTGCGCCAGTACGCCACCGGCGCACGCAGCCACCCCACCATGGACGCCATTTCCCGCAGCCTGTCCGACCAAGACATCGCCGACTTGGCCGCGTACTACGCCAGCTTCAAATAACGGGGGCCCCATGAAACGCACGATTCTTGCCCTTGCGGGCACTGTCTTCGCCATGGCCGGCCACGTGGCCGCCGCAGCCGATCTGCAGGCCGGTCGCGCCGCCTACGAGCGCCTCAACTGCGCGTCGTGCCACGGCGCCGATGCCAAGACATCCATCGATCCGAGCTATCCCGTTCTGGCCGGCCAATACGCCGACTACCTGCGCGTCGCGATGCGCTCCTACCAGCGCGGCCAGGCGGGGGCGCCCGCCAGCTCCAATGTCCGCACCAACCCCATCATGGGTGCCTTCGCCGTCCAGATGTCCCCCGAAGACATCATCAATATTTCGGCCTGGCTCGAGTCGCTGCCCAGCGATCTCAAAACCGTCAAATGAGCCGCGTGCACGCCTCTTGAGGCGTGCCGCCGTCGCCCATAGCCGATGGGCCGGCTGGATCCTCTCCGGCCGGCCCATCGGCTTTTCAGGATGCCGCGCGACTTAGCGGCGCGGGCCGAAGCCGCGGGCTTCGTCAACCAGGATATCGCGATCCACCTGATCGATACGCGTACGCCCGCAAAAGCCCAAGGTGGTGTGTAGTTCCTTGTGCAAGATCCGCAAGGCGAGCGCAACCCCGGTCTCGCCCATGGCGCCCAGTCCATACAGCATCGCCCGGCCAATATAGGTGCCTCTGGCGCCAAGCGCCAAGGCCTTGAGCACATCCTGGCCCGAGCGGATACCGCCATCCATATGCACCTCGATCTGACGCCCCACCGCCTCGACGATGGCGGGCAGCGCGGTAATGGACGACTGCGCGCCATCGAGCTGGCGGCCGCCATGGTTGGACACCACCAGCGCATCGGCGCCCGACTCCACCGCCAGGCGAGCATCCTCGACCGCCTGGATGCCCTTGAGAATCAACTTGCCGCCCCACTGCCGCTTGACCCATTCGACATCGCGCCAGTCGAGCCGAGGATCGAACTGCTGCGCCGACCAGGCGGATAGCGACCGCATATCATCCACACCTTCCACATGGCCAAAAATATTGCCGAAGTTACGCCGCTTGGTACCCAACATGCGCAAGCACCAGCCCGGCCGGCTGGCCAGGTCGAGCGCGGTACGCACGCCGAACCGCGGCGGTACCGACAAACCATTGCGGATGTCCTGGTGGCGCTGACCGGACACCTGCAGGTCGAGCGTGAGCATCAGCGCCGAGCAGCCAGCGTCCTTGGCGCGGCCTATCAGGCGTTCCATGAAGGCGCGGTCGCGCATGAGGTACAGCTGGAACCAGAACGGATGCCCGTCGGTGCCCGCCGCCACATCCTCGATCGAGCACACGCTCATCGTGGACAGCGTGAACGGCACGCCAACCTCCCGCGCCGCGCGGGCCGCGGCGATTTCGCCATCGGGGTATTGCATTCCGGTCAGCCCCGTGGGGGCGATGGCGACCGGCATCGCCGCCTCCTGCCCGATCATCAGCGAGCGGGTGTCGCGCTGCTCGATATCGATCGCCACCCGCTGTTTGAACCACAAGCGCGAAAAATCGTCCTCATTGGCCCGGTAGGTACCGCCCGTCCAGGATCCCGTGTCCACGTATTGGTAGAACATACGCGGCACCCGTTTACGCGCCAGGATTTTCAGATCGTCGATAGTCAGCGGTTGCATCAAGAGGCTCACGTGGTTGAAGAGATCCCTGTGGCGGGGGCAGGCGAGGATGGTAGCGCATCACCCAGCGACGCGAAACCTCGCCGGCCGGGCGCAGGCCCCGACGACTCATGCTAGGATTGGCGCGCCCCATCGTGCCTCGCGCTTTACGCTCTCGTCGCCCTGGCCATGCCCGCCACACCTCCCGTCCCCACCAGTCGCCAGCTCAACCAACAGTTTGTCGCCGCCCTCCGGGAAGTCCTGTCTCTGTCAGCATTCGACGCCCGGCATCATTTCGCCGGCCAGCGCGTGCTCAGCGCCGATCTGGTGCCAAGCGCCCTGCCGCTGGTCGAGAGCGGCGCCCTGCAAGCCGTCACCTGGCTGACCGATGGCGAGCCCCAGGCACTGCCCGTCTCGTACGAACCGGGCGAGCTCGCGCTCAGCTCGCAGCTCTTCGCCGCCACGCCCGCCAACATCGATCTGGTGTGCGCCACTGATTCCGTCCTGCGCTGGCTGCCGCAAACCGCCATCGAGGCCGCTCTGCGCGAGCACCCCGACGTCCTCGCCCTGTTGGCCCACTTCCTGGCTCAACGTCTGCGGGAAGTCCAGGTGCGCGAACGCATCTGGCTCGAGCGCGGCGCCAGCGAACGAATCTGGGCCAGCCTGCTGCAAGCGGCCACTCAGTCGGGCGTGGCTTGCGGATGGGGGGTACGCCTCACGCTGACCCACGACCAACTGGCCTCACGCTGCGGCATCAGCCGGCCCAAGCTCTCGCGCGAGCTCAAACGGCTGGAAACCGCCGGTCTGGTGCGTCTGGGACGCGGCTGGCTCGACGTGCGCGACGTCGCCGCATCTTTGCCGCCGGCGACGGATGTACCGGTTTACCGCCGCCGCGACTGATCAACCCAACTGCTGCCGGATCAACTCCAGATAGCGGGCGGAGTCCGGCGGTGTTCCGGACCGCTGCGCATCCCATACCACACGCCCCAGCGCCTCCATCAGCCCGTGGGCGGCCTGGTGGGCGTCCGAGCGGCTGACGAGAGTCTGGTAGGCCTGGCGAATGCCGGGTGGCTGATCGATCGACAACTGTTCGGCGATCGCCAAATGCATGGACAAATGCAAAAACGGATTGGTGCGTCCGTCGTTGCCGGTGTAGTCGCGGCTGGCGGCTTCCGGCGACTCGAGATCGGCATGATATTCCGGATGCTCCAGCATCCAGTCAAGAGCCATCGCCTCGAGCGGCGTCAGCACTTCGTCGTGGCGGTGCTTGCGCCAGGCTTCGGTAAAAAATTGCCGCACCTGATCGCGTGACGGGTTGAACATAATGGAAACCGTTTGTTGAGCCAAGGATAAGCCATTATAATTTAAGGCTTTTACGCGATCCTCCGCCTTTGGCGATGTGGCGTAAAGCGGCGCGCGGCCTTGCGACGCGGCCTCTTTGAACGCTGAACTCTCCGCTTCAGCATCTTGCCCAAATCTTTGCCCAACCTCTGCTATGGCTCTCTACGTACACAAATACGGCGGCACCTCGATGGGTTCGGTCGAACGCATCAAAAACGTCGCGCGCCGCGTTGCCAAATGGCACACCGCCGGCCATCAGGTGATAGTGGTGCCGTCGGCGATGTCGGGCGAAACCAACCGTCTGTTGGGATTGGCTCGCGAAATCTGCGACCAGCCCAGTCCGCGTGAACTCGACATGCTGGCCTCCACGGGCGAGCAGGCCAGCGTGGCGCTGTTGGCGATCGCCCTGCAAGACCTCGGCATCGACGCTCGCAGCTATACCGGCTGGCAGGTGCCGGTGCGCACCGACAACGCCTATACCAAGGCCCGCATCGAATCGATCGAGGACACCCGGGTTCGCCAAGACCTCAACGCCGGAAAAGTCGTCATCATCACCGGCTTCCAGGGCATCGACGCCGACAACAACATCACCACACTGGGCCGCGGCGGCTCCGACACCTCGGCCGTAGCCGTAGCCAGCGCCTTCGGCGCCGCCGAATGCCTGATTTACACCGACGTCGACGGCGTCTACACCACCGACCCCCGCGTGGTGCCTGAAGCCCGCCGCCTCAATGTCGTGTCCTTCGAAGAAATGCTCGAGATGGCGTCGCTGGGCTCCAAGGTCCTGCAAATCCGAGCCGTCGAGTTCGCCGGCCGCTACCGCCTGCCCGTGCGCGTGCTCTCATCCCTTACCGACCCGCTCGGCCCGCTTCCCGACGAAATGCGCGCCGGCACCTTGATCACTTTCGAGGAAGACGAAAAAATGGAAACCCCGACCGTCTCCGGTATCGCATTCAGCCGCGACGAGGCCAAGCTGACGCTGCTGGCGGTACCCGACAAACCCGGCATCGCCTCCACCATCCTGGGCCCCATTGCCGACGCCAACATCGACGTCGATGTGATCGTGCAGAACCAGTCGGTGGCCGGCACCACCGATTTCTCCTTCACCGTCCAGCGTACCGAGTTCCAGCGCGCCTTCGAGGTTCTGCAGAACGAGGTGGCCCCGGCGATCGGCGCCAAAGAAGTCATCTCCGACGACAAAGTCTGCAAAGTCTCGATCGTGGGCATCGGCATGCGCTCGCACGTGGGCATCGCCGCCACCATGTTCCGTACCCTGGCCGACGAAGGCATCAACATCCAAATGATCAGCACGAGTGAAATCAAGACCTCGGTGATCATCCAGGACAAATACATGGAGTTGGCCGTGCGTGCGCTGCACAAGGCTTTCGGCCTCGATCAGCCGCAGCCCGTCGCCGAGTAAAGCATTTTTCGCCAGGCGGTGCCCGACGCGCCTATGCTATAATTATTGGCTTACGAAGTACCCGGAAGCGTGCCCGAGAGGCCGAAGGGGCTCCCCTGCTAAGGGAGTATGCGGCTAAAACTGCATCGTGGGTTCGAATCCCACCGCTTCCGCCAGATTGACCAATCAGCCACCTTTCGAGGTGGCTTTTTGTTGGGCATTGTGGGGATGAAGGACAAAAAATCCATTAAAAAAACAAGCCCCTAGGCGCACGCCAGCCCGCCAGCGGCCCACACTCCCCCAACTAGCCCCACGGTTCATCGCAGGGGTTGTGTAGGTATCGGCGTGGTAACGACAGGCGTCGTTCTCTCGATACCTCCACATGTCCACTTCCAACAAGCTCACAGACGCCATCTGCCGCTCTGTCAAGGCGGTCGACCTATCCCGGCATTGCCTGACACCGCATACCCAGGTTGTTCTGGATGACCCGCAGATCGGCCTCATCGGTCAGGCCGTCGTGGTTGAAGTCGTACCAACTGGATTGGGCCACGCCTTCGTGCAGGTTCAAGCGGCTGAGCTCGGTCCAGTTATCGACGTCGGTTTGATCGACGACGAGATCGCGATTGCCGTCGCCGGGACAATGCAATGTGTCGTATTGATAGTTGTAGCTGGCCACGGCGTCGCGATGATCCAGCTCGGCCTTTAGCGTGTTGTAAACCATTTGCTGTTCGCCCGTGAGGCCGGCAAGAGGCACCTCCCCCATCGCCAAGGCCGCGTCACTGCGGTCTATCAGCGGGTTTGGCGTGGCGTCGTTGATTCGATAGAGTTCGTCGGTTTGGATCTGCTGGTCGGTTTCGGGCACGCTAGTGGGATCCTCAAGGTTGAGCGTGTAGTGCTTCCGGTCGCGACGCACGAGCTTGTAATCGCCATCGGTCACCGCCTTTTGCGCTACCGGCAGTACATCCACGGCATCATTGGGATCCCGAGCCTGCCGATAAGACATCACCTGACCGCAGTTATCAAATCCGGCCACCGGCACATCCGCCAGGATAGAGCCTTCGCCATACCAGACGCCGCCTTGGTCGTCGCACAAGGCTTTATTGGGAAAGATCACGAAGCAGGTGTCGGCGGCTTCCATCACGCAGGGCTGCGGATGCGTGGTGGTTTGCGGATTGCCAAAATTCGTGCCCATTTCGGTGAAATTCAGGTCACGAATGGGAGGTTGTTCCGGGTTGGTGAGATAGGGCAACAGAGGCTGGCCGTCGATGGGCCGATCCGCAGGCACTAGGGCGTCGACGTCCACGCCCGCGATGTCGGCGAACAGCCGATAGAGGTCGGTGGCGTTGGCCATCTTGCTGAAGTCGAGTTCGCGTCCGGGCTCGCTCACCAGCGGCCCGGCCACCATGAGAGGCACCCAGACGCCCGTTTGGTAAGGGGAGCCTTTGCCGCGGGTGGGGTCGAAGCGCCCCGGCTGCGTGAATTTCACACTGTTCACCCAGGTGCCGTTATCACCGGTTATCACGACCATGGTGTTCGTTTTCTCGGGCTCGTAATGCAAGGAACCATCGGCGTTTCGGCTGGCCAGACCCAGCTCTACCAGCAAGCGGCCTATCTCGGTGTCGATGGCCTCGATCATGAGATTGGAAATCAGATGATTGTCGATGACGTCGGCGATTTGCGACGGAATGCCATCAGTGTCGGGCATGGGCATGCACACCAGGGGATCGTTGCGTCCCGGAGTGTCTGCGGCAATCAGCGCGCGCGGCGGCAATTGAAGCGGCGTGTGCATGGCGGAATAACCCAGCGACATCATCCAGGGTTGATCGCTGGGTTGCTGGCTGGCCCAGGCAATGGCGCGATCGGTTTCCAGGGTGGTGCGATAGCCACGGGCATCGGGATGGCTGGCAGTGATTTTGTTGGTGCTGCCATCGGGAAAGCTGGTTACGAACTCACTGGCGTAATAGCCGTTTTGTACGTCAAAATCCAGATAGGCAGGCGTAGTGGCCTGGCACGATGCATTGGGATCGAAGATGCCGCCCTGCTCCATGCAGATACGGCCCGGGATGGGGGTGGCTTCGCTCCGGCTCATGGGCTCGCACGTACCTGCGGCGTGATAACAAGCGCCGGCATCCGCTCCATTGCTTGGATCCAGCGTGGTGTTGGGGACATAGCCGCAAACGTAGGTACCTTCTGCTACGTTGCTACGGCCGGCACGGGTGTCGATGGGATAGGGGGCGCCATCGAGATAGCCGTTGAAGTAATCCCAGCCGAGCTTCCACATGGTTTGGTGGCCATAAGGCAAGTTGGCGGCGGTGTCGAGGTCGGAACCCGTGAGGTGCATCTTGCCAATCAAAGCACTGGTATACCCCGCATGCCGCAAGAGTTTGGGGAGGGTGACTTCGTAGGGTGAGATCTCGGAATTGGCAAGGTCTGTGGACACCACCGCATTGAGGATGTTGGTGACGGAAGGATAGCGGCCGGTGAAATAGGCTGACCGGGTGGGCGTGCAGGTAGGCATCGCCCACATGTGTTGAAACTGCACGCCGGCCTGGGCGATGGTATTGAGCACCGGTGTGTTGGGCGGCAACGCGCCGCCATAACCATAAGAGGTGAACTGATCGACGGCCAGATCGTCGAGGACGATGAAGAGGATGTTGGGTGACTGCGCCACAGGCGGCTCCGGCGGATCGCTCTCACTATCGCTGCCGCAAGCCGTGACGGCGGCGGCAAGGACAAGGGGAGCCGCCAGCCGCAGCCAGCCACAATAGGGAAGAGAAGACTTCACGACGACCTCCGGGCTCAGACAATAGGCAAGCGCCGACCTGATTCGGTGAAAGCCGGCTTGATCGGTCAAATTGCGCTCAATTTACAGCAGATGATTTACGGCGTAAATTAGGCTCTATCCCATAAACAGGGGATGCGCACTCGCTCAACACGGTTGATCACACCGTTCCAACCGCATTGAGCCAGGACGCTCATGCGGTAATTTCAAAGTTTCTGAATCCATACGCGCGGCGTGAGAACACCTCCATTTTTGTGTGGAAACCCTCGGTGATCCGTTGGATTTGATGAAGCGCCACATCCGCACGATGGGTTTCAGCCATGACTAAAGCGTTTCAGCCAATGCCCAAATCACACCTTTGAGCAACAGCGCCAGGGATGGCAGGCGATTCTCGACAACTTCGGACGTCATCTTGCCCAGCTGACGTGATCGACCTGCTTCTAGCCAGCGTTTCTCACAGATAAGAGGCGCATCTCGGCCAGGAATATGAGAAAGTTGTTTTACCAGAACGACTTAACCATTTTCCCCTGGAGTCCGCAATGCCCACACAGTGGGCCGAACCGCGCACGGCAGCGGCGCGAGTCGCAGGCCGGCGCTTGGCGGTGGATTTGCCGGGGGGTCAGATCCGTTCGGATGCAGGCGTTCTCCTGCTGCGTGAGGTTGACCGCACCTTGCGGCTGACCGAGCGGGGCGCTTTGTGCTTTCAGGATGGACGTCAGTCAGCATCGGATAGATACTCCCCATTTTCGTCGAAGTAATTTGGACCGCAAGACCGTTCGCAAATACATCAGGAATGGCGTTCAGGCACCTCGTGACGGTCCCCGCGCGCCACGGCAGTGCGTGGTGGATCCGTTTGCTCACTACGTCACTGAACGCATGCGCGAGTTCCACGATCTGAGCATTGAGCGTCTGCTACAAGAGCTCCGGCGCATGGGATATACAGGCGGGCGTACGGCGTTGGGCGATTTGGTTCGCGATGTTCGGCCACCTCGTCAACGCGGCTTCGAAGTCCGCTTTGAGACACCTGCCGGGCATCAGGCCGAAGTAGACTTCGCGCACTTCAATGTCGAGTTTGACGATACGCCTGGTCTGAGGCGTTCGATCTGGTTGTTCTCAATTGTGCTCGGCCATAGCCGCTATCTCTGGGGACGGTTTGTCGAACATCAGGATCTGCAGACTGTGCTGCGCTGTCGGTGTTGTTAAGCGCAAGCCTATCCCATCCATCCAAGGAATTGATTACACCAGCTCCCGTGCCACGTCGCGCAGGCATTCCGCCAGCAATCGGGCTGCCGGACTTTGCCGGGCTTCCAGCCAGACCAATTGCAAAGGCCCCACGGCGGTGGCAGGCGGGAACTTCAGAAGGCTCAAGCGGCCCTGGTGCGCCAGTTGGATCGCCGCTGCGCGGGGCATGAGGGAAAGGTAGCGGCCGGTCGCGATCAGTTGCAGGTTGGCGAGCAGCGAGCGCGACTCGATACTGCCGACAGGCGGGTGGACACCGTGCTCGTCGAGCCACTGCAACATATTGCGATACTCGGGCAGATTGATCGGTGGGACGATCCACTCCTGGCCCGCCAGATGGCTCCATTCCAGTTTGGGTTTGCGGGCGAGCGGGTGGTCGGTCCCGCTCACAATGACCGTGGGATCGTCCAGTAGATCCTCACTCCGGACATCCGCCGGAACAGCGCGCGAGCCCAAGCGCCCCACAAAAAGATCGATCTCGCCGGCGCGCAAGGCGGCGAGCAGTTCGTCTCCCGAACCATCGATCAAGGAGAGTGCCGCATGCGGTGCTCGCGCCTTGAAGCGAGCCACCGCCTGCGGCGCGAAGACGATGAAGGTAGTGGCCACGCCTCCCAGCGCGACTTTGCCGGTGATGCCGGCGCCCATGCTGCCCAGACGTTCGGCCAACTCTTCAATTTCCACCACCATGGCGTTGGCGCTGCGCATCATGTGCTCGCCCGCGTTGGTCAGGCGCAGCACGTGTCCTTGGCGCTCGAACAACCGTACGCCCAGGGCTGCCTCCACCTCGCTGATCTGCTTCGAAATGGCTGGTTGGCTGACGTCGAACTGCTCGGCGACGCGGCTTATCCGGCCTAGCTCGGCTGCGGCCAGAAGGACACGCAGATGACGGATCTTCAGGCCATTCTTGAGGTAACGGTCGATCTGCGCGCGCCCCGCCCGCGAGGCCTCGGGGCCGTCCGAAGCTGGCGTTCCTTCAGGATCTGTTTTTTTCATAACTGAACAGTATAAAAATATTCAAAAAATATAACTTTTTTCTCATTTATTCTGGCATACTGCCTTCAGAATGCCTCGATACCCACCGTCGGCAGCCTGCTCGACTCAGCTGCATCGAGACGTCCTTCCGCTCTCCGATCATTCGATGATCGCCCCCCGCCCTCCCTGAACAGGTCTCGCGTGAACTTCGATTGGACACATTCCTATCCGTCAATCCGGCTGCCCCTGTACGCGCGCAATGCCGTTGCCACTTCGCAGCCGTTGGCGGCCCAGGCCGGCTTGCAAATGCTTTGGCAAGGCGGCAATGCCGCCGATGCCGCGATTGCCGCCGCAGCCGCCCTGGCCATTGTGGAGCCAGTCTCCAACGGGCTGGGCAGCGATGCCTTCGCACTGGTTTGGGATGGTAGTCGATTGCATGGCCTGAACGCCTCGGGTCCAGCGCCCGCGGCCTGGCGTCTGGACGACTTTCTGCGCCGTCACGATCCCAGCGCGTCGAATGGGCCACGCCGCGGCTGGGACAGCGTCACAGTACCCGGCGCCATCGCTGGCTGGCATGTCTTGCATAGCCGCTATGGACGCCTGCCTTTCGCCGACGTTCTACAGCCAGCAATTACGCTGGCCGAGCGCGGTGTCGGCGTACCGTACGTCATTGCGCGCAAGTGGGCAGCCGCCATACCAGGCCTGCGACAGTTTCCGGATTTCGCGCAAACATTCATGCCGCGCGGGCGCGCCCCGGAGGTAGGTGAAACATTTCGTATGCCCGAGGCAGCTGCGACGCTGCGCCGCCTCGCCTCGGCCGGACCCCGCGACTTTTATGAGGGCGATCTGGCCGAACGCATCGTCGCCCATTCCGCCGCCGGCGGTGGCGCGCTCACGCTGGCCGATCTGCGAGGCTATCAGCCGGAATGGGTGGAGCCGATCTCTCGGAGCTACCGGGGCTACGACGTGCACGAGATACCACCCAACGGACAGGGCATCGCGGCGTTGATCGCCCTGGGCCTGCTCGAACGCTTCGATCTGTCGGCATCGCCACCCGATTCCGGAGCCGGGACGCATCTGCAGATAGAGGCCATGAAGCTCGCCTTCGCCGACGTCTATCGCTATGTTGCCGATCCCCGGAGCATGGATCTCAGCCCCGCCGATATGCTCGACGATGGCTACCTGGACCAGCGTGCCAAGCTGATCGATTCGCGCCACGCCAGCCAGGTCGAGGCGGGCCGTCCGGCCGCGGGCGGTACGGTTTACCTGACGGCGGCCGATGAAGACGGCATGATGATTTCATTCATCCAGTCCAACTATATGGGTTTTGGTTCCGGCATCGTGGTGCCAGGTACGGGCATCAGCCTGCAGAATCGCGGTGCCGGCTTCTCGCTCGATCCGGCGTCGGCCAATGCGCTGGAGGGCGGCAAGCGCCCCTTCCATACCATCATCCCGGGCTTTCTGACCCAAAACGGCACGCCGATCATGAGCTTCGGTGTGATGGGCGGCGACATGCAGCCACAGGGCCACGTACAAACAGTGGTGCGTACCATCGATCATCGGCAACAGCCCCAAGCCGCTTGCGATGCGCCCCGCTGGAAAGTGAACCACGACTATAGCGTCGACCTGGAGGCCAGCATGGCGGCCGACACCGTCCAGGATCTGCGGGCGCGCGGCCATGTGCTCCGGTCGGTTGAGGATCCCTACATGGATTTCGGTGCGGGGCAATACATTTGGCGCCTGGATGACGGCGGCTATCTCGCGGCGAGCGACAGCCGGCGTGATGGTCAGGCCGTCGGGTTCTAACGAGACACGAGTTTGTCCGCTCGTTTCCTTGTCGCTGCGCGGTGACAGGTTCACGGGCTTTCTTTCACCGCAGCGCCGCTCGCATATCGGCGTTATTTGGAGGATTTAGGAATGAACCGCAAGCATTCACGTATCCGCCCTGGGCGCCGTACGCTCATTGCCGGCCTGGCCGCCATCTTGACCAGCGCCTTGGCTCTGCCCGCCAGCCAGGCCCTGGCCCAGACGGATTCCTGGCCTTCGCGGCCGATCCAGCTCATCGTGCCATTCCCGCCGGGTGCGACGGCAGACGCCTTTGCCCGAACGGTTGCTCCCCATCTTTCGGCAGCTCTGGGACAGCAAGTCATTGTTGACAACCGGCAGGGTGCAGCCGGGGCGATCGGTTCGGCGCACGTCGCCAAGGCCGCCCCTGATGGCCATACTCTGCTGGTGACTTTTGCCACGCATTACTCACTGCCGTTCTTGCAACGGTCAGTACCTTATGATCCCGTGGCCGACTTCACGCCGATCATCGCCGCCGCGAAGATCCATACGGTCCTGGCCGTCCATCCCTCGCATCCATCTACCAACCTGGAGGAGTTCATCGCGCATGCCAAATCGGCGCCCGACGGCATAATGTATGGGAGCGGTGGCCTGCTACTGTTCGGTGAACTCCTGGCGCAAGCCGCCGATATTCCGATGACGGAGGTCCCATACAAAGGCGGCGGCATGATGCTCACGGATCTGCTGGGCGGTCAGATTGATACGGGCTTATCTATCCTCTCCAGCGTCATTCCTCACGCCAATGAAGGCCGACTACGGGCGATTGCCGTCCTGTCCGAGCAGAGAGCCGCGGCAGCGCCCGACATTCCTGCCGTGAGCGAGACCGTTCCCGACTTCGAAGCACAGGACAATTGGGTCGGGGTCCTCGCGCCCATGGGACTCGATCCACAGATCGCCGGACGCATCCATGCCGAAATCCAGCGCGTCCTCGCGCTGCCCGACGTGCGGCAACGGATGACCGACCTGGGTTTTGAGGTCACTGGTGATCTCTCCCCAGCCGAATTACAAGACAGCGTGCGAGAGAGTGTCCAGACTTATCGACGAATTACCACCAATGCGGGCATCGTCCCACGCTGAGGATAACAAGCATGACAAACCAAGCACTGCCGAGTCTGGCCGACATCGAGCGCGTGCGCAGCCGCGTGGCGCCGCACGTTCATCGCACCCCTTTGCTGCATGTCCGCAGCCTGGGCGAACCATTGGGTGCCGAACTGTGGCTGAAGGCCGAAACCTTTCAGCGCACCGGAAGCTACAAGCCTCGCGGGATCGTCAACCGCCTCCTCGCCTTGTCGCCGGAAGTGCGCCAACGTGGGGTCATCACCGTATCCGCGGGCAATGCGGCCCAAGCGGTAGCCTATGCCGCGGCGCGCATTGGCTGCCCCGCCATTGCGGTGATGCCGGAAAACGCAAGCCTCGCCAAGGTCGAAGCCACCAAAGCGTACGGAGCTCAGATCGTGCTGCACGGGACGTCCCCGGAGGCCTTCGCACGGGCTAAACATCTTGCCGCCGAACATGGATATACCTTCATTGCGCCAAGCGACCACCCCGATGTGATCACGGGGCATGCGGCGATCGGCCTCGAGATCCTCGAGGACTTGCCGGACGTCGATCTCATTCTGGTTCCGGTGGGCGCCGGCGGACTGGGTGCGGGTATCGCCACCGCCATCGCCGCCAGCGGCGCATCCGCGCGCGTAGTGGGGGTCGAACCAGAAGGCGCCAACAGCATGGCGCTGAGTCTCGAGGCCGGGCGTCCCACCGATCTGCCCGGGCCGCCGGCAACCATCGCGGACGGTCTGGCCTACCCATTCGGTGGTCAGCATACCTTCCCGATCTTTCGCGATCACGTGGAACGCGTTCTGTCGGTCCCTGATGCGTCCATTCAGCAAGCCATGTGGCTCATCATGACACGTGCCAAGCTCTATGCCGAACCCTCTGGTGCCGCGGGCCTGGCCGGTCTCTTGACACAGGCGGAGGCCTTGCGGCCGTTTCGCAAGATCGTCTGCGTGATCTCAGGGGGCAACATCGACCCGGCGAGCCTGGCGCAGCTGGCACAGCCCTAAACCGTTAAAATTTTTTATGGTGGCTCCTGTGACGGTCAATCCGCACCAGTTTCCTGTTTCTGGCCAGCTTTTTCTCGACCACGCCGCCTGGTTCGTCGAAGAGTTCGAGGAGTCCGGCGCAGCGCTGGAGCGCCTGGGCTTTATCGTGACTCCTCTGCGCGCGCACATGAGCGCACTGCGTGCGGGCGACTCCATCGTCCCGCTGGGCACCGCCAACCGCTGCGTCATGCTGCGCAGCGGCTTCCTCGAGATGCTCGGCAGCGTGGGCGACACTCCGATGGCGGCGCAATTGCGCGCGCAGCTTGCGCGCTACCCAGGCTTGCATCTCGCCGCCTTCAGTGGCCACGATGCCGCGGCGCATCATGCGGCCTTGGTCGAAGATGGTCTGGATCCGCTCCCCATCGCAACGATACGCCGAAACCAGGCCACGCCCGATGGCGAACAAGCCATTGGTGGCAGCATCATCCGGCTGGCGCCGACGGCATGGCCCGAAGGCCGGGTACAAATCGTGTTTCCCTCGATGTCGCCCGACGCGCTCTGGCATCCGGCGCTCGTGCAGCATGCCAACGGCGCCGATCGCCTGAGCGAGCTGCTGATCGTGGTGGAGCACCCGCGCGAACGCGCGGAAGCCTTTGCGCGCTTCACTCGCCGCCCGGTGCGCCAGGCCGGAAAGCGCTGGGTGCTCGATACCGATCGCGGCCGTGTCCATCTGACCGTGCCGGCGGAGCTACCACGCCATCTGCCCGGTGTCCAGCCGCCAGCGCTGCCCTATATCGCAGCCGTTGCGATCGGCAGTACGGATCTGACGAGCTCGCGTGCATGGTTCCGGCAGCAGGGCGTGGACCACGGCGTCCATCGCGATACCGTGCAGGTGGGCCCCGCCGATGCGCTTGGAGCGACTTTGGTGTTCCATGATCGGGTGGACGATCACGTGTTCGATCATCTGGGGACTTGAGCGCCAGCGCTTATCAACCGTTCGAGAGGCTCAGACACACGGTGGCATCCAGCAGCGATTGCGGGATGCCACCCGCATAGACATTCCGGATCCCTTGCTTCCCGTTCATCATCCAAACGACAGGCCTAACCCGCCATATTCGGCAACAGCATGATGATCGCCGGAAACATCAGGAACAGGATCAGCCTGACGATATCCGCGCCCACGAAGGGGATCACGCCGCGATAGATTGTGCGGACAGATATCTCGGGGAATGTTCCCTTGAGGATGAACACGTTCATGCCGATCGGCGGCGTCATCATCGCGAGCTCGGTGACGACGATGACGAGCACGCCGAAGTACACCAGGTCGAAGCCAAGCGATGCGACGATCGGATAGAACAGCGGAACCGTCAGCAGCATCATCGCCATGCCCTCGAGGAAGCAGCCGAGCACCAGGTAGATGCAGATGATGACGATCAGGATGCCCATGGGGGTCATGTCGAGGGATTGCAGGAATTCCGAGATGTGGTGAGGCGTGCCGGTGATGTCGAGGAAGTTGGTGAACACGGCCGCCGCCACGATCACCGCCATCAGCACCGCGGTCGTCTTGCAGGCGTCCACGAGGATGGCGATCAGGCTCGACAGCGTAAGCGAGCGGCGCATCAGGGCGATCAGGAAAGAGCCGACTGCCCCCACCGCGGCGGCTTCCGTCGCCGTGTAGATGCCGGCGATGATGCCTCCCATCACCAGGGCGAACAGCAGCATGATGCCCCAGGTGCCGCGCAGGGAGACCAGCCGCTGCCGCCATGGCGTGCGCTCCCCGGGCGGCCCGAGCTTGGGATCGATCGAGGTCTGGATGCCGATCGCCACGATGTAGAGGCCGATGGTCACGAGGCCCGGGATGATGCCGGCGATGAACAGCTTGCCGATGTTCGTCTCCGTCAGGATGCCGTAGATGATCATCGCGGAGCTCGGCGGGATGAGAATCCCCAGGGTTCCTCCCGACGCGATGGAGCCGGTGAATGGCTGCCCTAACAGTATGTATGTACGTCTGAATTCCGTTAGCCTTATTTGTGATATGTTACGTTAACATCGTGACATGTCAATAGGAGCGTAGAAGGATGTCCAAACCGAGTCGTCTGCTGCTGAGCGAGCAGGCCTATCAGGAAATACGAAGGCGCATCATCGAATGTGACCTTCGTCCTGGAGCGGCGGTCAGCGAGCCGGCGCTTTCCGAGCAGCTGGGCGTCGGCCGCGCGGGCGTAAGGGCGGCGCTCACGCGCCTTTCGCAGGAAAGGCTGGTCAGGCCGGTCGCCAGGCAAGGCTACGTCGTCAGCCCGCTCACCATCGAGGACGTGAGGAATCTTCTCGAGCTGCGCCTGGTACTCGAACCCCACGCGGCGCGCAGCGCGGCGGGCCGGATCTCGGTGGACGAATTCCAGCCTGTCCTCGAGGAGTTTCGCAAGGGCTACAACAGCAGCGACCCGCGGTCGCTTTCCAGCTTCCTGGCCGCCAACAGGCAGGCGCGTCTGCTGATCGCACGGACAGGGGGAAACGAGCGGCTGGTCGGGATCATCGCCGGCATCGTCGACGAGCTCGAACGCTATCTGAGAATCGGCCTGATTCCGCATAACCGCAGCAGAATCTTTCACGAAGGGCTGGAAAGCCTCGTCGCGACTCTTGCGAGCGGAGATGCCGAAGCCTCCGCCGAGCTCTGTCGTGCGCAAATCGAGGTTTCGAGCCAGATGATCCTGGAAGCCCTGTACTCACAATCGTCGATTCTCAAGCAGGAGCTGGTTCCGCAGATCTAGATGGTGTGAAGCGCGGATTGTCGAGCTGGCGATGCGAGTGAGAGCCATGGTGCAAGAGGCTTACGAAACCATCCACGCCCTTCGCTAAGCCTGCGGCCGCAGCATTGCCGGCCATGCCGCCGCGCTTGAGGCCGACGTCCTAGCGGTCATCGACGAGCGTGGAGCCTCGCACGACTGGAGCGCAAAATCACTTGCGCTACATATGCAAGTGCATGGGTTGGCAGTCGAGGCTCGAGAGCTTAGCGCGTCCCATCGCTCAGGCGACGACGTGGTCGTTCCGCTTTCGGCTACGGGCGGACACACCGGCAGGCTTGCCAACGGCCGAACCAATCGGTGGAAAATCCAGCGTATTACGTAGCTCGGCCTTGTCCTGCCATGCAAAATCCGGAAACGGCAGAGCGCCCTCTTCACGCCAACGCCGTACCTGCGTTTCGCTGGCGGCCACTTTTTCCTCCGGCGGACGGGGATCTTCCGTTTGATAATGCACGACCGCCGGAACGGCAAACATCGCCCCCGCGTCGCCTACCAACTGCATGAAGCGCAGGAAAATGTCTTCCCGGATGGCGACGAACTCCGCTCTCTCGACCGATAGAACATAGCCGAAGACTTCGATATCCAGCGAATGTGAGCCGAAGCCCGAGAACCGGACTCTCAGGTCTTCAGCGGCTACCTTGGGGTGTGCCAGAAGCAGGCGGTGGAACTCGGCCAGGATGAACCGCAGTTGGTCCGGGGTGGTCTCGTAGCGCAACCGTAATGTGGGGTTCAGGAACATGCGGTCGCGCTTGGCGAAGTTCTCGAGCTGCAGGTTCGAGAACTCGCTGTTGGGAATCGTGACCACGGTGCGATTCAGGGTGCGGATCCGGGTGGAGCGCATGCCGATGTATTCCACTGTGCCGATCTGATCCCCGAAACGGCAAAAATCGCCCACGGCGATGGGCTTGTCGAAGTATAGCGTGATGCCGGAGATGAAATTCTGCAGCGTAGGTTGCGCCGCCAGGGCCACTGCGATGCCGCCGATACCCAGACCGGTCAAGACTCCCTGATATGGAACCTGCAAGACTTCGGCCAGGAAGCCGAGAGCCAGCAGGATGACCACAACCCGGCTGATGCCGGCCGTCAGCGATACCAAAGTGGCATTGTGGCCATCATTCACGTAACGCTGCCGGATGCGCTCGGTTATCGACCGAATCAGGATCAGCGCCAGGACACTGACGGCAAGGATGATGCAAGACCAACTGACGGTGACGACCACCACTTCGACGAAATCCGGAAAACTGAGGGCCTCATCGACCAAGCGTAACGTCACCCCGATAGCCAGCAGGCAAAATGACCACGAGGCGGTCGCTTCGATACCCTCCGACACCCGCCCCTGCTGCCGCAGTCCCGCCCCGAACCGCCGCCGGAACGCGCCGCCGATCATCCAGCCCAAAAACCCCGACAGCGTTAGCGATAAGAGGAGCCCCAGCCACTGCCAGGCCTCCATGGGGCCCACCGGCATGATCAATTTGTCGGAGAAACCGCGTACCTTGTCGCGGACTTCAAAATATAGGCTCCGTACCTGCGGTGTGATCAATTGCAGCTCGCTGGGCGGCATATCATCCAGCGCGGCATAGACATCGCGGATCGAACGCAGGGTGTCGGGCGTGAATTGCCAGATGACGCCCTGATCGGTCGCCACCGGAGCCAGTGCGATCCGACCCTCCGGATGCTCGAAGTACACGTAGCTTTCGACGGCAAGCGGATCATCGGGTATCTCCTGCCAGACCAATGCTCCGATCCGCTCCACCGAACGATTGACATAGCGTGCCAGCCGGGGCGCTTCGTATTGTTGGCCTATCGCCGACAAGCCCGACAAGTCGAGCGTGCTCACCGCTCGCTCCATGGCCGCTGCGCCACCATCGTCCAAGGCCGTCACCAGGGTGCGCAAGGTATCCCGGGGGGAAAGCAGATCGCGAGACGCTCCGGGGCCTGGAGGCGGACGAGCCGCCCGCAGCTCGGCCAGCGTGTGCTGCAGAATAGCAACGCTGGGAGGTTCGATCAGCCACCGATCGCCACGCTTGTGAAATACCAGGGTCAAGCGCCGTCCTTGTCCCGCCTGCGCCAAAGGCGCTTCAAACCTATTCCCCGCGGCCTCGTCAGCCTCGGGTTGAAGACTCCAGATGCGAAAAGTCATCCCGTCGAGCACGTCATACAGCAGGCGGGTGTAGTTCAGTTCGCTGTTGACCGGCTCTTCGCCCAGTGTGAAGTCAATGAAGCGGGAGGCCTCGCTTTGCAACTCCATTCGTCCGGGGCCCACGGCGTTCATGATGGCCAGAAAGTGATACAGGGTGGCGGCGGGACTCTCCGCCTCCGATTCCTCGAGCGTCAAGCCGCGCGCGGCCTGCACCCGGATACCCGTCGCCCACTCGCCGGTACCAAAACGCGAGCTAAAGGTTTCGCCATCCGCCGCCATGACGGCGACGAACTCTCCTTCGCGACCGTTCTGGAACCAGTGACCACGCAGCTCTCGTCCAGCAGCCACCCCCTCCAGTCTGCCGTCATAGAGCGGGATAGTCCCCCGTACCCGATCACCTTGCTGCTCCAACGAAACCCTTGCCGCCCGGTCTCGCCAAGTCGTGTCCCAATCGCCGGTCCAGTCAGCGGCCTGGACGCAGAAGATACTCCCTGCGAAGCAGTACAACAGCAGCCGCATCAGCGGTGCCGCCCACGCCGACAGCAAGGGCATCGGCGAAGAACGACGACCATGCCTGTCAGTCGATAGGTCGTTCCAGGCCTGGCGGCTCCGGCCGGGCTGCGAAACACGAAATATACGCGTTGCGTGAAAGACGGACTCCAGGATCAAGGCACGCTCCCGGCCTTGAGCACTCCGGCCTGCAGTGCCGCCATGAGGAGCTCGGGGCCATGCGAGTGGCCCATGCCTTGCGAGGCGGCGAACGCACTGTGCTGCATGCGATAGAACATGCGGCCAACGACATCGCCAACGGCTGGCGCCGCCTTGTCTTGCGGGTTGTGCCGATGAATGGTCTTGCCCGATTTGATGGTCTCGAGCACGACGAGCTCCGACAAGGTTTCAGGATCGACCGCGGTGGGATCCTGCGACAGGATCACCAGGTCGGCTTTTTTGCCGGGGAGCAAAGAGCCTTTGGCGTGCTCCTCGAAGTGTTGCCACGCCGGCCAGATCGTCATGGCCTTCAAGGCAACCATGGGATCCACGCGCTGGTCGGGCCCCAGAATGTCGCCTGAGCGGCTGCGCCGCGTCACGGTGGCCGACAACACGCGCATGGAGTCGGGGAACGCCACCGGCGCATCATGGTGGGTGGAGAACATCATGCCTCTTTCATGGACCCAGCCCGTGGGAGAGATGTTATCGGCCCGGCGCGGCCCCACCGTGCGATCGCGATGCCAGTCGCCCCAATAAAAGGTGTGCATCGGGAACAGCGACGGGAAAATATCCAGGCGCTCCAGCGCCGCCACCTGGTCGCGCCGCAAGAATTGGCCATGAATGAGTACCGGACGACGATCGGCCTTGCCCCGCTTTTGCTCTGCCTGATGGACGGCAGAGATGAACAGATCCGAGGCGGCCTCGCCGTTGGCATGGGTGAGGATCTGGACGTCGTGATCAAAGGCCCAGGCCACGGCGTCGAATACTTGATCGGGAGTGACGGCGGAATAACCGCGATAGTCGGCACGGTAGCCCTGAGGTGGCCGATAGTAGGGCCTATCACGAAATGCCGTAAATCCTTGAGGCGAGCCGTCGATGGTGAGCTTGGCGCCGCCCACCCGAAAACCGTTGACATACTCACGGTTTGCCAACCTGGCGGTCTGCTCACGGTCGTCCATCACATCGACGTAGGCCACCACCTCGATCGGTATCCGGCCCTGGGCCGCCGCTTCTTTCATGAGCGGCACCAAACCGTGAGTGGCCCGCCCTTCCTGGCCCGTGGTGTAGCCATAACCGGCGAGCAACCGGGTGCCGGCGACGAACAAGGCCTGAGCCGACTGGGCGTCGAGCCGCCCGAATTGCTTGGCCAGGTGCCCAAAAAAGGCGGCCTCCTCAAGAACTCCATTGGGTTGCTTTGTTTCCGCTTCGCGTCGTATGACACCACCGCTGGGATCGGGAGTATCGGCCTGAATACCCAACAACTCCAACGCTTTGGAGTTGACGGCGCCAATATGCCCCGACTGATGGATGACCAGTACCGGCAGGTCGGTGGACACGACATCCAGGTCTTGGCGCGTGGGGTGGCGCTGCTCCGCCAACTGGGCATCGTCGTAGCCAAACCCCAGGATCATGCCGATGGATCTTGCGCGTTCGGCGTTCGATTGGTTCCATTGGCGTAGCGAGTCTTGCAAAGTGGCGATGCTATTCACGCCGCCGTCGGGGGGTGGCAGCAGATTGGCCGACAATGCTTGAATTCCGATCATGAAAGCGTGGCCGTGGGCATCGACGAAACCGGGCAGCAACGCCTGCTCACCGAGGTCGACCACGGCGGTCTCGGGGCCTTGGTGCTGGAGCACGCTGTCGCGGCTACCCACGGCGATGATGCTACCGTCGCGAATCGCGATCGCCTCGGCCCTGGGCTTGTCATCCGTCATCGTGAGGATGTGTTCGCCCACCCAGATCCGATCGGCGGGCGCAGCCACCCCAGCCGCCCAGGCGAGAGGTGTGACCAAGACGCCGGCCAGCGCCAGGGGGAACATGATTGGTGGAACCCACATGGATCTCTCCTTCAGAACCGTTTTGCTTGACGCCAAGCTGGCGTACAAACTCTCCGACCGCCTGCCGGAACTGTTTTGCCGCCCTTCAGAAAAGCCTCCGACCTCCCAACTCAGCTGCAACACACAACTATGCCAGCGCCAACCGGCATCATGTCAGTATCAAGCGTCTCAATCGTCTCGGTCGTCATGATAGAACAACGAGGCGTCGTCGACGAACACCATGCCTTTTCCGAATACCGTTCGCACCGGCAGGCGCACGCCTTGGCGATCGGCCTTAACGCGCAAACGGCTGAGAACCACACTCACCCGGTGTAAATCAGGACTGGCGGCATAGCCGAACAGCAGGTCGTGTATCAAGCTCTTGCTGCACAATTGATTGCGATGCCTCAGCAGCACTTCGAGCAACCGGGCCTCTTGCGACGACAGTTCAAGCCGTTCACCCGAAGGGCCGTGCAAACAGTTGTTCTGGAGTTCCCATTGTTTTGCCAGCGCGGGAGGCACCGCTTGCGTTGTCTGTGCCTGCAGGCGTTGCCAGAGTTGGGCGATGGCCCGCGCCAATGCCGCCAGGTTCAAAGGTTTGACGAAGTAAAAATCGGCGCCCAAGCCCAGGCCGCGCAGATGATCCTGGCGCCCTCCCCGGGCGCTGATCACGATGAGTCCGAAGCGGCGCAGTTCGCCCAGATACTCCAAGACACTGAAGCCATCCTCGCCGGGCAAGCCCACGTCGATCAGCACGATGTCCACCGGCCTGCCGTGCAGCAGCCGCCAAAATGCCTCGGCGCTCTCGACACCCCACGTGGCATAACCTTTGGCCTCGAGATAGAACCCGATCTCTTCACGGATATCGGCATTGTCCTCCACGATCGCAATCCGCGGCCGGGTGTCGAAGACAGGGAGTGTCATGTGGGTCTCACAAGAAGAGGCTCTGGCACGGGTAATCGAAGCTCGAAGCAACTGCCCTCACCCGCGCCAGGCAGCAAGGCCAGATCACCACCATGCGCTCGCGCGATCTGGCGCGCCACCGCCAGACCCAGCCCGGTGCCGGGAACTCCCCGAGCGCCGGCCTGCGCCGCGCCGCGCTGATAGCGCTCGAATATACGTTGAGCCTCTTCGGGCGCAACGCCTGGGCCTTCGTCCCTGACGAGGATCCGGATCTGAGGCAGCTCCTCGCCTCGGGCCAAACCATGATCGGACGACACCCGAGCACCCCACAGAACCTCGACCTCGACCGCGCCCATGGGAGCGTATTTCGAGGCGTTATCGAACAGGTTGGACAACGCGATTCGCAATAATCCCGGGTCGCCACATATCGGGATGCTCTGGGAGTCGTTCGACCGGAGCAAAACTCCATTGACCCGCAACCGCCAACGGTGGCCCTCAAAGCCGCCGACCACTTCCGCGGCTGAGCGGATAAGCCCCAACAAATCCACTCGCTCGCTCTGCAGCAGCAATTCCGCCCCATCCAGCCTGGAATCCGCCAGGCAGTTGTCGGTCAGTTGCGCCAGCCGGCTCTGCGCCCGGTCGATCTTGCCGTACCGACTCTCGCGCTGACCCTCGCTGAGCCCCGGCAAGCGTAGATTCTCGAGCGCACTGGCGATCACGGTAAGGGGCGTGCGAAACTCGTGGGCCACCATGCCCATGAACTGCCGCTGATGGAAGCTGGCTTCGCGTTCAATATCGAGTTCGCGCGTCAGCTGTTGTTTCTCACGCATGAGACGGCTTTCGTGGCGTACCCGGGATACCGACACCCAGGCGGCCAGCAGCATATTGGCGATCAGCACATACTGCCACAGGGCGTACACCAGACGATGGTAGGGCATCCACCCCATGAGGGACGCCAACGCCAGGAAGCCGGCGCTGACGTAGATGGCCGGCATCAAACCCAGCAGAACCGATGAGATGCCCCAACCATCCCGGCGCCAAAGCGGTATGGCCGACACGGCGAACAGCAGGGCCGAGACGGCGCAGATGACTCCCTGTATCTCCATGGCCGAACCGTAAAAGTTGAACGGGATACTGAGTTGCAACACCAGATTCACGCCGACGACGCCGAGGACGGCTTGATAGAGCCGTGGCCGCAGCGTACGGTAATCCAGGGATTCGGCGCAAAGCCATAGAACGCTGGCATAGGCCCATAAGGTCAGGGTCGCAGTGAGGTAATGTTGGGCCGATGGCCACCAAGCCGAGAACAGCCAACCGACAAAGCCTTGAACACAGGCCACCAACACATAAGTGAGCGAAAAGGCCGCCATGGCCCAGGCCAGCCGGCGATGCAACCAGGTGGCCATGAGTAGCGCGAGCCCGGTGGCAAATGCCGCGAGCCCGAAATAGAAGCTCCAGAACGCCGTACTCAAAGCCGATTGCTTGACGAAAGTCGCCACCGGCCAAAGCGAAAGATCCACCAGCACGGCGCTGCGGCTACTGGCACGCACGACCATTTCATAGAAGCCGTCGCCCGGGTCGGGTAGCCGCAATACCGGAAAGCGATAATCCAGATCATTGTCCTGGCGTGGGCTTAAGTCTCCCAGCTCGCGACGTTGCCAAGGCCCGGCGTCTTGCGCTGTCCCGACTCGCCGGTAAAAAACCGTCAACTGATCGACGAAGTTTGGTCCTACCTGCAACCAGCGCTCCTGGCCCTCGAAATGACTGGCGGGCAGCGTCAGGCGCAACCATAGCGTAGAACGGGAGTAGCCCAGCGATACGATGCGGTACGACGCGACCAGATCCTCGTCGGGCAAGGCGAGAAAGGCGTCGAGCTCCATCTGGCCGGTACGGTCTTCGTACCAGGTGAACGAGAAGTCGTCACCCAGAAACTGCTGGGCGTGAACCGGCTGAATCAATACCAGGGCCAGCAATAGGAACATCGCCACGCGTGCCCAGTGGCCGCTTCCTCTTGCCCACGGCGCGACGATGTGTGAGACGCGTTCGACTCCTGTGGCGGACAGACTGCCGAAGCGGCTTTTTGATTCTTGGCCGCTGCTGCGCTCCATGGTTTGGTACCGGCCCTCGCCTTGCCGCAGGTCAGAACTTATATTGCAACCCGACGCTGAACAAGTTGTACTTCTGGCGCCCCAGGCTGACATCCCAAGGGTCCGTCGGCAGGTGCGGGGGAAGCGTTTCACCGAAAGTGTAACGGGTGGAGCTGATCGAAAGGTAGCGGTATTCGGCGAACAAAAACAGGTTTGTGGTCAGCTCTCCTTTCAGGCCGGCCTTGAACTGCATCGCAAAGGCCGAGTCCGAAGCGTCTGGATTGGAATCGAAGTGGTTGATGCCGGGCTCGTTGGGATTTGCGGAATCGGCGCCCTTGATGGACATACGCGCCACGCCCACGCCAGCCCCCAGATAGGGAAAAACCTTGTTGGAATATGGCGTTTGAAAAGTAAAAACCGCGTTTGCCAGCAGTACGCTGGCCCTCATGGGCAAGGTGACGTATTGCGTTCCCAAAACGTGGGGGTCGATCGGCAAGCCGCCGCTCAGCGAATGCTTGCCGATATAGATACCTTCCAGTTCAACAGCGGGTTTCAGGCCCCATTGTGTCTGGCCGAGGTTCAAGCGGCTCCATTCATAACCCGCCTGGATGCCACCCAATGCCACATCTTTGCTGCCGGCGCGGCCATCCGCATCGACGGCCACGCGGCGGCCCAAGGGGCCCGGCAGGTAGAACCCGCCTTGTTGCCTCAGGCTGCTCGACGAAGCCGAGCCGATGCCACCGAATAGCCCCAGGTAGGGACCTTGCTCGCTACCGGCATCAGCCGCCGCGCACGCACCTGCCCCGAAAGCACAGAAGAGCGCCAATAGAAATTTTGACTTCATGCGTAAGCCCTCCTCTGGGATCAAGTGTTTCAATCTATCACGTTCGCTTCGGTTATTTGAGCAGATTCATCGCGGTTATTCACCCCCTGCGTACGACGGACACCTTGCGGCACCGGCAGAGAGTCGTCACGCCTGGTTTCTTCTTTCCCATTGATGACATACCAACCAGTCGGTATCTTTCAAGCATCAGACTCATGGAAGCACAGATGTCACGCACCGCCGTAAAACCCGATGCCAGGGCCAAATTGCTCGACGCCGCACTCCTCCTCATCCGCAGCAAAGGCTACTCGGCCACCACGGTCGATGAGCTTTGCGCGGCTGCCGGCGTCACCAAGGGCGCGTTCTTCCACCACTTCAAGAGCAAGGACGAACTGGCGGTGGCGGCGGCGGAGCATTGGTCGCAAACAACGGGCGCCTTGTTCGTCACCGCGCCCTACCATGAGCATGCCGATCCGCTGGATCGCCTTCTGGGGTATGTCGCGTTTCGCAAAACGCTTTTGCAGGGCGATGTTCCGGATTTCACCTGCCTGGTGGGAACCATGGTGCAGGAGGCTTATGGTACCGCTCCCGCCATTCGCGAAGCCTGCGCGCGGAGCATCGCCGGCCACGCCGCCACGCTAGAAGCCGACATTCAGGCGGTCATCGATGCGCGTGGCCTTTCACCCGACTGGAGCGCGGCGTCGCTTGCGCTGCATACACAGGCCGTGCTGCAGGGCGCTTTCATCCTGGCCAAGGCCAAGGGCGGCGCGAGCGTGGCGGCCGACAGCATCGATCATCTTTATCGCTATCTCGAGCTTCTGCTACGGCCCGCCCAGGGCCACTCAACCCGCTGACACCCACGCAAGGAGATTGCCATGCCGCATCATGTTCAATTGCATCGCGTTATCGCGACCAAACCGGAGAAGGTGTACCGCGCCTTCGTCGAGCCGGATGCCATCGCCAGTTGGCTGCCACCCTTTGGCTTCCTTTGCACCGTCCACCAACTGGATGCCAGGGTAGGCGGCAGCCATCGCATGTCGTTCCGCAACTTCACCACCGGCGATAGCCATTCTTTTGGTGGTACTTATCTGGAGCTGACCCCGGGAGAGCGGCTGGTTTATACGGATCGCTTCGACGATCCCAATTTGCCAGGCGAGATGACAGTCACGGTAACGCTGAAGGCGGTATCGGTTGGCACGGAGCTGCACGTCCAGCAGCAAGGGATTCCCGACCTCATCCCGCAGGAAGCCTGCTATCTCGGCTGGCAAGAATCTCTCCAAAAACTCGCCAGACTCGTGGAACCCGAAATCGCTCAATAATTGCCTGCCACAGGGACCTGAAATCCGCCACAGGAGCACTTATCATGACCACCTCCGTCATCACCGTCGAGACCCGGATCGCGGCGCCCGTCGAGCAAGTCTGGAAGGCCTATACCACACCGGAAGAGATCGTACGGTGGAATGCCGCTTCCGACGATTGGCACACCGTGTCGGCGGCCGTGGATCTGCGCGCAGGGGGCGCTTTCTCTTCACGCATGGAAGCCAGGGACGGCAGCATGGGATTCGATTTTGCCGGTATCTACACCCGGGTCGTGGAACATGAATTGATCGAATATTCCTTCGGCGACCGTAGCGCCCGGGTCGAATTTTCTCCGGTCCAGAGCGGTGTACTGGTGCGCGTGTCATTCGAGCCGGAGCAGGACAACACCTTGGAGCAGCAGCGCATGGGGTGGCAGGCGATTCTCGACAACTTTGCGCGCCATGTCACCCAGGCCTCGTAATCGCCCTATCCCGAATGGTGCCCAGCACTGCAGGACGAGCCGGGCATTTTCGGTGCCCTGGAAAGGATGGAGTCGGCGGCGGGAAATAAGGAAAGGACGGCGGGACGTTTCAACCGAACATCGCCTGCAAGCTCGAGATCAGCATCCCCAGCCCCGATAGCACCAACAGCGCGCAAACGGCGTTCCGGATTGCCTTCTTGGAGAACGGCGCGGGCCGATTGGCGTTCAGTGCCGTGACCATCAAAGCGACCGGGATCGCCTCGAGGGTTAGCAAGAGGGATAGCGAGCTGAAGTTGCCGGTGAACACGATTACCACCATTCGCAGCAACGCACCCGCGGCGAAGCTGAAGATGAGCGATTCTTGTATGCGCTCGAGCGGCCATGGCTGCCGATAGACGGCGTAGACCAGGGGCGGGCCCGCGGCGGCGAACATTCCGCCCAGCACACCCGAAAGCGAGCCCACGAAGGTGAAGTAGCTTGCGCTCGAGGTGCTTTTCAAGGGCGAGGCGGCGCGCCACAGTAAGAGGGCGCAAGCCACCACGCTGAGCCCAAGAACCAGTCTGAGCACCTGATAGGCGCTGGCCGCGAGAAATGTCACGAGCGCTATGCCCACCACCACGGTAACCAGACTGGCGGCAACCGCCGGAAGTATCGCTCGCTCGATGCGCGCGGTTCGTCGGCGATAGAAGAACATCAAAGCGTTCACGACGGAGAGCGCCGTTACCGCGTTGACGGCGTCGGGCAGTGGAACCAGATCGATGGTTCCGACCAGTCCCAAGAGGATGAGTGCAAATGCAAACCCAGTCAGGTTTTGCACATAAACAGCAATCGCGACGAAGACGATGAACGACAAGTGGGTCAGCATGCTTCGGGCATACACTAACGCCCACCAGGCGCCAGCATGGGCAGCCGGCGCTCGATGGTCTCCAGGAAGCTCCTGGCCGCCCGGGTCAGCGTACGTCCACTGGGATAAATGGCATAAATGTCCACCGGGGTTGAATGCCACTCAGGCAGAACCCGGAGCAGGGTCCCGGCGGCGATATCGTCGGCACACAAGGCCGACGGCACCTCGGCGACCCCCAGCCCCCGCCGCGCCGCGGACAAAAGCGCGGAGAGCTGCGTAGTGGTAATGCGCGGTTTGAACGGAATGGCCACCCGCTCCGTGCCGCGCCGCAGGCTCCATCGCCAGGAGGACGCCTTATTGCCGAAACCGACGCCCGGCAGCGCCTGCAGATCATGAACATCCAGGGGCTGACCATGCGTAGCCAGCAAATGTGGCGCCGCCACCAGCATGAAGGGGTCGCTGAGTATCTTGCGCGCCACGACATCGGCATTGGCCAACGACACCCGGCTGGCATGAATAACGAAATCGGCCGCGATACTGCGGGGGTCGAGAATCTCATTGGACTCCTCGATATGCAGCGTGACGTTCGGCGCCGCCGCCATGAAGTCCAGGGCAATGCGCTCGAGCGCCAGTTCCCCGAGCATCGGTGGCCACGCCACGTGCAGCGAGCCGCTGGGAGTATCCGCCATACGATCCGCCATCTGGAATATCTTCTCGGCTTCGCGCGAGACACGAATGGCTTGCTGGTAGCACTCCCGTCCGAAGTTGGTCAGCACGAAGCGCCGCGGGCTTCGATGGAACAGGGGCGAGCGCAATTGCACCTCGAGAGCTTTCAGCCGCCTGGCCAGCGTGGATTTGGGCAGGCCGAGCGCACGCGCCGCGGCGGATAATCCGCCGTGCTCCACGACTTGCTGGAACAGGAAGAGATCGTCCAGGCCTTTCATGATTTTCGTTCCGTTTACGGATCAATAGCGTACCTATATTAGTACGAAATATCAGGCCCGCCGATGATAGGATTCCTGCCAGGAGGAGAGTGATATGAAATTTTGGCGTATCCGTCTAGTCGCTTTGATCGCGGGCCTGGGCCTTTCGGTTGGTGCAAATGCGTTTCCGGATGGCCCGGTGCGCATCGTCGTGCCCTACCCGCCCGGTGGCGGGGTCGACACCCTGGCCCGGGCCTTTGCCGACCGCCTGGGCAAAACCTGGGAGCAACCGGTTGTCGTAGACAATCGGCCAGGCGCCGCCACGATCATCGGTACCAATCATGTGGCAAAGGCAAAACCCGATGGCTTGACCTTGTTGTTCACCAGCGACTCGGCCATCACCAGCAATCCGCACCTCTATGCCGAGCTCCCGTTCGACCCGCTCCAGGAGCTCGAGCCCGTGACGCAGGCGGTGGCCGTTCCGCTGGTGGTGGTGGCCCACCCCGGGCTCAAAGCGCAATCCATGCAAGACTTGGTGGCACTGGCCAAAGCCCGCCCCGGCGAGCTCAACTACGCGTCCTTTGGCGATGGCAGCCAACCCAACCTGATGTTTGAAACCCTGCGCGTTAACTCGGGGGCCGAGTTGACGCAAATCCCCTACAAAGGGATCGCTCCCGCGCAACTGGCCACCTTGTCGGGCGAAACCCAGCTGACACTGGGTGGAGCGCTTTGGGTCGATTACTTCAACACGGGCAAGCTCGTCCCGCTGGCGATAGATCGCTCGGAACGCCTGCCTCAATTGCCCGGCGTGCCGACGCTGGCCGAAGCCGGGTTTCCGGAACTGCAGCTCAACTCCTGGTTTGGTTTTTTTGTTCCCGCGGGAACGCCACCGGAGCGTGTGAAGCAACTTCAATCCGCCATCGCGGAGGTACTGGAGCAAGCCGACTTCCGGGAAAAGGAGATCCAGAGCTTTGGGCTTTCTCCCGTTGGCAGTACGCCGGAGGCATTCAAGACTTTCGTGCAGGAAGATTACCGCCACAAGCAGACGATGATCGAGCAAGCCGGCATCAAGAAGATCCAGTAGCCCATCTCACGCGGTACCTGGCGGCGAAAGCCGCCGGCAGGCCGACGCGGCCATCGCGCGGCGGCTTTGGAA
This sequence comes from Pigmentiphaga sp., assembly GCA_023228945.1. Classification (GTDB taxonomy): domain Bacteria; phylum Pseudomonadota; class Gammaproteobacteria; order Burkholderiales; family Burkholderiaceae_B; genus Verticiella. The sequence goes on from JALOAI010000016.1 coordinate 48,764, forward strand.
TCATCGGCCGGTGGGAGGTCGACGGCCTCTCGCACCAGGACAACACATCCATCTTGAAGGAGTTTGACATGGCTCAGCCGAGCGGTGACATCGACAGCGTCAATCACGTGGGAATCGTGGCACATGATTTGGCGGCGGCAAGCCGGCTCTATGAAAGCCTGGGTTTTACGCTGTCCGCGTTGTCGGTGCATTCCGGCTCGACGAAGCCGGGAGAGCCGCCGCAGCCCATGGCCAGCGCCAACCGCTGCGCCATCTTCGACGACAACTATATGGAGCTGCTGGGCATCGTAAATCCCGGCAGAATGGATTGGGGTTGCGAGCGCTTTCTGGAGCAGTTTCAAGGCGCCCACGTGATCTGCTTCGGTTGCGGCGACGCCCAGGTGGTCGACACGCGCCTGGCGGCCGCGGGCGTCAAAACCTCGGGAGTCATCGCCCTGCAGCGCGACGTGGCAACGCCTGATGGTAGCGCCACCGCCAAATTCGATTGCGTGCATTTCGATCGCGCTACCGAAGGCTTGATCCAGGCTGCGCATCACCGCACGCCCGAATTGATTCATCAATCCCGTTATCGCACGCATGCCAATGGGGCAAAAGCGTTGAGCGAAGTGGTGCTTTGGTGCGCGGAACCGGCCGCCACGGCTACCGCCTATGCCCAATTGACGGGATGCCAAGCCACTGGCGATGCCGGCAAACACGAGATCCAATTGCCGAATGGCAACCGGCTGATCTTCGTTGGAACGCAAGAGCTGAAAGCCTTGTTCCCCAGTTCCTTGTTTCCTCCGCCACCCGCCATCGTCGCGGTGGGCTTTCACGTGGCTGAACTGGATGCCACGGAACGGGTGCTGAAGGCCGGAGGGTTCCGGGTCCAACGAACGGACGGGCGCCTGATGGTAGCGGCGGATGAAGCCCTGGGCGTGGTGCACTATTTCATGGAGCGTTAGCCAGCCGCAATTGGGGGCGTAAGCTATCCTTCGCCTGGCGGCCGGCCTTTTTTCGCCCGGCGCCAAGGCCCAACTCGTGAATCCCACCCTCACCACCCGCCATGTCCTCCTGGCGCTTTTGGTCGTCGCCATCTGGGGCACCAACTTCGTCGTCATCAAGGTGGCCCTCGCCCAGTTACCACCCCTGTTATTCGCCACGCTGCGATTTGCCCTGGCGGCGGTGCCACTGGTGTTGCTGGTGCGGCGCCCGGCGGTTTCGTGGCGCAATCTGGCGCTCTATGGGCTCACGATCGGGGCCGGGCAGTTCGGCCTCTTGTTCTTTGCCATGACTCGCTACATCTCGCCCGGCCTCGCCTCGCTGATCATCCAATCCCAGGTGTTCTTTACCGTGGGCCTGGCGCTGGCGATCAGCGGCGAACGCCTGCGAGGCTTCCAGATCGCGGCGGGGCTCATTGCGCTGGCCGGCGTCGCCATCATCGCCGGCAACACCGACGGCCAGACTACCGTGGCGGGCTTGTTGCTCACGCTCACGGCCGCTTTCTGCTGGGCGCTGGGCAATCTCACCAGCCGCGCGGCGGGGCGTGTGGACATGTTGGCCTATATCGCCTGGTCAAGCTTGTTTGCGGTACCGCCGCTGGCCGTCTTGAGCGTGGCTTTCGAAGGCTGGCCGGCGATTGCCGCCAGTCTCCGGCAGACCGATGCCCTGGGCTGGGCCGCCGTGGCATGGCAATCCGTGGGCAATACGATCTTTGGCTATGGCGTCTGGGCCTGGCTGCTCTCGCGCTATCCCGCCGCCACGGTCGCCCCCTTCGCTCTCCTGGTGCCGATATTCGGCATGGGTGCCGCCACCCTGCTGCTGGATGAACCCCTGCAATCCTGGAAGCTGCTGGCCGCGGGCCTGGTGGTCGGCGGCTTGAGCCTGAACTTGCTTTGGCCGCGCTATATCGGTTGGCGCTGAGCGGCTACGGCCTGGAAAAAATGTCAGCCGCCGGCGCTGGATACGCCGGGCTGCCCCATGGTGTCCTGGAGAACACCGAGGCGGGCCGGGTCGCTCGACTCGTCCGTGTGGGCGTAGGCCGCAAAGGTGAGCGCCGACAACATCAGCGCGATAAAAGCTATGTGCTTCATGTCATGGCCTCCTTGCATCGCTGAACACCAGCCCTGAACACTGCGGGCGCCCCGCGATGGGCGCGGCGCCCCCTGTTGGCACGCTCAAGCGCTACCGCTGCTGCCGGGTCCCGGAGTTGTCGGATGATTTGCTCTGGTTCCCTTTTTGCTGCGTCTTGTTATCCTGCTGCTGAGCTTGCTGTTGCTGTTTTTGGTTCGAGGCATTGGATGGGTTCTTTACCTCGCTCTTGCGCTGATCCTGCTTGTTCGCCGGCATGATGTTTCCTCAATGTCGTGTGTACGGTAAACGGGTTTCATTTTCCCGATATGAGATTCTCAACAATCGGCCAATTGCAGCCCCCCTGCTCGTAGCAACGTAATCCCGACCTCCGGCGCGGCCATCGTCTCCACCTGGTAAGCGTCGCGATAGCCTTCCTTTGCGGGTGCAGCGACATGCCGCCTGCAAACCATACGCGCTTGAGATATGCGTCTCCACGCCCACATTGCAACCAAACCCTGATATCGAAACGCCGCGCGGCCTCGATCTCCCGCTTTGGTTACCGACCCCGGTGAGCATATGCAGCGCCACCCCCTGGCCGCGGCCAGCCCTGGTCAAAACGGATAAAAAGTGTCACGACACACTTTTATGCGTTGTTGCAACTTGGAGCGTTCAAAAACTCCCGATAGCGCACCTTTGCCAACCGATCGCCTAAATGGCCGATGCGCCCGTCTCCTAGACTGGTGACTTTTGGAGAAACGCCGCCGTGCAACGCTTTATCGAACAGTGTCGCAAAGCGGGCGACGTTCTGGACATCCACGCCGAGGTGGATCCCGAGTTCGAAGCCGCCGCCATCACCGCCGAGGTTCAGGCCCGAGGCAACCAGATCGTCGTTTTCCATCGCGTGCGCGGCTACGACATCCCCGTCGTGACGAATGTCTATGGTTGCCGGCACCGTCTTGCCCGCATTTTGGGCGTTGCCGCCGGGGGCGGCGACAGCGTCAGCCAGGCTCTCAATCGCCACATCGAGAGCAGTGTCGGCAGCCGGTCGCCGGCCACGGCTGAAGCTTCGCAGTCCAGCGGACGGCAAGCCTGCCGCCTGTCGCAAATCCCCCTGCTGCGTTATCACGAAGAAGACGCCGGCCGCTACCTCACCGCCGGCGTCTTTCTGGTGCGTGATCCCGACAACGGGGTCCACAACCTCTCGTTCCATCGCGGCATGTACGTCAGCGACGACGAGTTGCGGATCAGCATCGGTCCGCGCCACGATCTCGGCCGCCTGCAGGCTCGTGCCGAAGCCCGCGACGCCGAGGTGCCGGCCACCATTCTGCTCAGCGCCAGCCCCGCCCTGTTCGTCGCGGCCTGCACCTCGATCCCTCCCGAAGCCGATGAGCTGGCGCTGGCGGCGTCGATCGCCGGCGCGCCGCTGGCCACCGCGCCGGCCCATACCCAGGACCTGGCGGTGCCGCTGGACGCCGACATCGTGATCGAGGGCCGCATCCTGCCTCACGAACGCCGACCCGAGGCGCCCTTCGGCGAATGGATGGGCTACTACATCGACGAGAAGCAGAGCCATGTGTTCGCGGTCGATCACGTCGAGGCACGGCCCGGCGCCATCGCCCACGGCTTGCTTTGCGGTTCCGCCGAAGACCTCCGGCCGCTGGAGGCAAGCACCGCCGCCCGCATCTTCAAGATGCTGAACCAGCAGTTCCCCGGCATCGTCGACGTGGTGTGTTTTCCCACCATGCTGTGCACCGTGATCTCGCTGCGTCCGGCCTACGAAGGCCATGCGCGCCAGGTCTTGCTGGCCGCCGTCACGGCGCACTTCATGTATAGCAAACTGTGCATTGTGGTCGACGACGACGTCGATCCCTACAGTCTGGAAGACGTGGTGTGGGCCTTCGTCACCCGTGCCCGGCCCGACCAGCGGGCCCTGGTGCTGGGCGACCTGCCGGGCTTTTTTCGCGATCCCCACAAGGATCACTGGGGCCGGCTGGCGCTGGATGCCACCATACCCTGGGGCCGCAATCACGAGTTCCGCCGCAAATCGGTTCCCGGACGCGACCGCGTCCGTTTGACCGAATTGCTCGCCGCTCAACCTTCGACATCACAGGAGTGATCTCCATGGCAACCGCCCGCCTTCCCGCCTGGTTCAGCCGCCTCGCCATCCTTGCCACCGGCCTCGGTGTGCTCACCGGCGGTACCGCGCTCGCCGCCTATCCAGACAAACCCATCCGGGTCGTCGTCCCCTTCAATGCGGGGAGTGGATCGGACAACGTGGCCCGCAAGCTCACCGGCATGGTAGGCGAGGCGCGTGGCTGGACCTTCATTGTCGATAACCGACCGGGCGCCAGCGGCACGATCGGCGCCCGCGCCGCCGCCGAAGCGCCCGCGGACGGCTATACCCTGTTCTACACGGGCAACACGACGCATGGCGCCAACTCCGCGCTATTCAAACAGCTGCCCTACGACCCGGTCGCCGACTTCGATCCCATCATCCGCGTAGGGGTCTTTCCCCTCGTCCTTCTCACCCGACCGACGCTGGAAGTCGCTTCCGTGACAGAGCTCACCGAGCACATGCGTTCGGCGGCGACGCCACTCACCTTTGCCGAAGGCAGCGCAGGCCCCCGCGTGGCCGCCGAGCGCTTCTTGCATGAAGCCGACGTGCCGGCAACCCACGTTCCGTACAAGAGCAGTCCGCAGGCGCTGGCGGACCTGATCGGCGGCCACGTGGATTTCACGTTTCTGGATACCGTCGCCGCCATGCCGATGATCCAGAACAACACTCTGCGTCCGCTGGCCCTGACCTCACGGCAGCCCATCGAACGCCTGCCCGGCGTCAAAACCATGGACGAACTGGGGTTCCCGGGCTTCGAGGTCCAGAACTGGAGCGCCCTGTTCGTTCCCGATGGCACGCCGGCGGATATCGTGCAGACTTTGCACGAAGCCTTCGCCTCGGCGATCAGCTCGGCCGACTGGCAGGCATTTGTGTCCCAGCTCGGCGCCTATGCCGACCTGCTGACTCCCGAGCAAACCGCGGAATGGGTGGCTTCGGAGATCAAGCAGTATCAGGAAGTGCTCGCTCGCGCGGGAGTGGTGCCGGAATAAGCATCACAGCCATGCGACGGGGTCGCACCACGTCCCGGACATGGCTTTGTCGCCGTCGCGTCTCCGAAGGCTTCGCCGCGCTTACCCTGGGGCCGCGTTCGCCAGCAAGACCCCAACCTCCTGCGCCGTCCGGACATCCGCGAACAATCCCGCCAGGTTCGATAAAGAGGCGATGTGCTCCTCGTCGGACCGGGCGGCATTGGCGTCAGCCACCATGATCACCTGATAGCCCAGCATATGCGCGTCGCGGGCGGTGGATTCGCAGCAGGTGTTGGTTGCAACGCCGGTGATGAGAACAGTTTCCACCCCTCGCTCCTGAAGCCTTTCGTGCAAGTTGGAACTCCCCTCGATGAAGGCCGAGTAGCGGCGCTTTTCGATTTGCCAATCGCCCTTCTTCCGGTCCAGCTCGTGCCAAAAATCGTACCCGGGCGCGCCGGGCGTCAAGGCGTCGGTCCAGGCGCGATACAGCGCTTCGGTGGTGAAGAAGGCACGAAATGGCGGCCACTCCTGTGCGACTTCCGCTGAGCCGTTCATCTGGATCCACGCCACCACGCCTCCATGCTCACGGACGGCCGCGGCCAGGGCATTGATCACAGGCACGATGGCGGCGCCATAAGGCGTATACCCTGGATAACCGGATTGCAGCCAATTGTTCTGCATATCGATCACCAGCAAGGCCGTGCGGGCGGGATCAAGCCGGTCGAAGATGTGTGGCCGGGAGCGCAGCGCCATTCGGCTGCGGACGGCGGGCAGGATATCGAAGGGATGTCGCATGGTGTATGGCTTGCGTTTCAGATCTTAGAAAAGGATCGAGATTCCCTCGTAGGCCGTCTCGCTATCGATGAGATCAATACGCTTGCCGGCGATACGAAAACCGTGGCTTTGCTTCGTCAGGGTATGAGTGGCCACGCCCGAGAAACTGCGCGCCGGGCGTTGGCGTTCGCCGGCCATGGCGGGCCGGACTTCGCTCAAGTGGAATTTGGTACGGCAAACGACCTGATCGCCGGTCGTTCGCACGATCCGGGGCATGCCAAGTAATCGGCAGGTGCGCGACGCGGGCTCCTGGGTGATATTGCGCCGGTCCTCCAGCTTTTTTACCCGTGCCGCGAGCGCCACGTAAGCATCGTAGATGTAGGAGGGTCCGGCCTCCGGCGCGGACTGATCGGGCGTAACCGGCACCCAGTAGTAAGCATCGGCATGAAACAATGCCAGCCACTCCGCAAAGCGCCGCTCGTCGAGCAAGTCGCTTTCGTGAGCCAGAAAGTCGACGATCGCGGGCAATAGCCCGTGCTGTCCCGGGATCCCGGGACCGGAATCCTCTTGCCGGCTATCTGGCGAATCCGTCTCAGCGGCGGGAGCGAGGTTCGATCCTCGCGGTGGTGGAGAATGAGAGTCGCGCCGTGGCGGTGCAGAATCAGGCATGGTCGGGTGCTTCCAGATAGGCGAGCCAAGTGCGATATTGATTGCGGATGAAGGCCTCGCTGGTGGCTCGAACCTGTCTCGCGGACTCGTCGGAGGAAAAGTCCTCGTCCAACCCGCGAGTGATCGGATGCCAGCCTGTGAGATGACGATAGTTGGCCTGGATGCCTTCGTAGATTTCCAGGTCGTCGGTGATCACGGGCGACATGGCTGAACTGGAGCCGTTACAGTAGCTGCGCGCGCTATCGTAGGTGCTCTCGGGCGCCCCCACGAGCCCGAAGCTTAAGGTGACCACCTCGGTTTCGTCCGGCGCGATCGGATACACCATGCGCACCACTTGATAGCGGGCATGCCAGACGGCATTGGGATACAACAAGCCCAGGTGCTTATCGTTGCCGGCCGCCAGCCCCCGTGGCGGTGTCCGACCATTCGCGGTAAAGGAGTCGGCCAGCGCCGACGCGACCTCGTCGGGATAGGCGGTGGGCATATGAGCTTCAAAGTAACTATGGCCATACCGACCCAGAGTCATGCGCAGACCTTGGAAAAAACTGATGGGCTTGCCATTGGCCATCATCAGGCCGATCAGCGGATCGCCGCCTTGCTCGGGGGTTTCGGCCACGAGATCACTGGCGATCCGGGCGGCCACCGCGTGGGCGAACCCGGCATGGATGGTGTCGTTCAGGTTCTCGAAGGTCAGCTTCCAGTTGCCGCGATAGCGATGACGAAGAATGGCGGGCTTGCATTGCAGTTCATGCTTGGGCGAACGTTCGACAAGATCGTCGATGACGTCCCGGATCGGGCCGAGGAATTCCTCCAGGCTCGGGCCCGCCGCCTTCGTCCGTACGAACAGGAAACCACGATAGCTCTCTTGCGCTTCCAACCGGCGCAAGCGCGGAGGCGCGGCGCGAAACGCCTCGGGATACTCGTCGATGGCAGGCAGCGATAGGAACGCGCCATCGAGCTGAAATGTCCAGCCATGGTAAGGGCAGCTGATCGACGGCCAGCCCACGCCGGCCTGCGCCCTCAGGCGGGCGCCCCGGTGGGGGCAGGCATTGTAGAACGCATGCAGCTTGCCGCTCCGGTCGCGCACCACCAATACCGGCCTGCCCGCCGCCGTCGTCACGAAATGGTCGCCGGCCTCCGGCGCCTGGCTCTCGTGTCCTATCAATAGCCAGGCTTTGCCAAAAACATGGCGCATCTCGGCTTCAAAGATACCCGGGTCGGTGTAGACGGCGGAGTGAATCGCCTGGCGAGTGACCAGCGTGCGCGCGGCAACGGCCGGTTGCGCGGGGCACGCAGCGGTTTCAGGCTGCGTCATGATGGAAGACATTACTGAGCCTGGATACCCTGTTTGTGGATCAGGGAAATCCAGTAATCCTTATCGGCGTCGCGGTAGCGCTCCATTTCTTGCGTGGTGCCCGCGGGCACTCTCAGGCCGAGATTGGTCTTTTGCAACCATGCGGGTGATCACGTCGCTGGCTCCACCGGCACTGGTGCCGACTACCCAGGTGATGGGTTGTGAAGGATACTGGCTCTCGGCCCGAATCCCGCCGGTCGCGAAAGCGAACAGGACGCCGGCGATACAGGCGAGGGCAAAAGGCTGATTCAATCTGCGCATGGATGTCTCCGTTGTTCAAGCATCGAATAGGGTTGACGCCGCTTTGCCGGCGGCCGCCTCGAGGTGCTCGAGCACGGCCCGGTTGAAAGCCTCGGGTTGGTCAAGGTTGGAAAGATGGCCGGCCTGCGCCAGCGTCGTCACGCCGGGCAGTCCCAAGCGCTCGGCCAATTGCCGGGAAGCCGCTGGCGGCGTCACGGCATCGTGCTCGCCCACCAGAACCAGCGTGCGTACCGGCGGGCGCCCCGCCGGCAAGGGGTTCTCGAAATCGCGCACGGCTTCAAGGGCGCGCAGGCAAGAGGCCGGGCGCAGTTGGGCCATGCTGGCCCAGGCTTCCGCATAGGCGGGGCTGCGGGTTCCCCGCCACACCAGCGCGGGCGTCAATGCATCGGCAAGTTCGGCCATGGGTGTTCCCCTTTGCATCATGGCCGCACGGGATTCGTAGAAAGCGTCGGCTTGTTCAGCGCCAATGGCCGCCCGCAGCGACCACGCCGTATCCGCCAGCACCAGCGAAGCGATCCGGCGTGGAAAATCCGCCAGGCATTGCAGGGCGATGAATCCGCCCATCGAAAGCCCAACGATATGAGCGCGATCGATGCCGGCTTCGGTCATCAGCCGCAGGAGGTCGGCGCTGAAGTCTCCCATGGCGATGCCGTGCTCCCCATCCTCGCTATCGCCATAGCCTCGCAGGTCGGGTGCCACGACGCGATAATGCTGGGCCAGGCTGTCCATCTGCGGCAGTCAGTTCGCCTTGCATCCTCCCACGCCATGCAGGAGAATGACCGACTCGCCCTGGGAGAACTCCGCCGTTCGCTCAATGAGGTCAATGCGCTGGCCACTCGCGGCAATAGCAAGGTCATCCTCGGCGGCGGCATTGTGGTCAAGTACCTGCTACCCGAAATCCCTCGAACGCTGCGCGGCCACGGCGCCTCGTTGCAACTGGAAATCGTGGAGATGTTGCGAGCCCCGCTCCTGGCCGCCTTGATGAACGGCGAGGTCGATATCGCCGTGTGCAGCGCCGACGACAGCCATGTGCACGGCCGTGTCCAGCTCCCTCTGCTGGAAGACGAAATGACGGTGGTCGCCCACCGCGGCCACCCCTTGTTCGCATCATCCCAGGCGCTCGATCTCGGCTCCCTGGCGCCCTATCCCTGGATCCTGCCGCGCGCCGACGAAATCGAGCGCCATCAGCTCGAGCTCGCGTTTCTCAATGCGGGCCTGGCGCGGCCCGACGTCCGGATCGAAACCACCTCTGTCTCGGTCATGGCATCGATCATCGGCATGGACGAAGGGCTGAGCTACCTTCCGCGCCGGGCTTTGCTCATGGACCGCACCTTGCATGAGCTGCGGCCCGTGCCGGTGTCCCTGCCATGGCGGCCGCGCCGCGTCAGCCTGTTTCATCGGGAGTCCAGCCTGGATCTCGACCATATCCACTGGGTCGTCGAGGCCATCCAAGGCGTGGCGCGGCAGTCAGCCTAGGGCCTGTCGGCCCCAGGCGCCGGCGCGAGGCCGATCCATGGGCGTGGCCGACGCGGCGTCCCGCCGGCTTTATGAACGGTTATCGACCTTGGGTGCGCGCGGCGTCCGGCTGCCGGGATCCCAGAGGTCCTCCGGTTCGATCCCCGGAGGGACGGTGCGGTCGGCTCCCATCCGGTTGGGATCTTCCGGCCGGTTATTCAAGCTGCGAGGCGGCTTGTCTTTCGCCGGAGCCTCCGGCTTGCCGTCTCGGTTTGGACTCGGTGCTTTGCGAATCATGGGCGTCTCCCGCCTTGGCGTCGCCCGACGGGGCGAAACTCGCCGGCTTGACGCTCGGCGCAGCAAGCGCCGTGCCCGGCGGCTCTTGCGGGCACACCGCTTGCTATCCCCGAAAGCGTGTCCATTTCGAGAGAGGCATCCATGGATCTGAACTGGTCGGAAATGTTCTTGTTTTCGATGTCGCCGCTTGAGCTCATCATCCGGGGCAGCATCATCTACTGGTTCATCTTCTTTGTGCTACGTGCGGGAGGCCGCCGCGATGTCGGCTCCCTGGGGGTTGCCGATATGCTGGTGCTGGTGCTGATCGCCGATGCCGCGCAAAACGGCATGGCGGGAGAGTATCAGTCGATCACCGACGGCATGGTGCTGATCGCCACGATCGTCGGTTGGACGGTGATCATCGATCGCGTGACCTTCTTCTTTCCCTCCGTGGCCAAGTTCTTGATCCTCGAACGGGTTTGCCTGGTGCGCAACGGCGAGCTGCAGCGGCGCAATCTGCGCCGCGAGTACATCACCGTCGACGAACTGATGGCCGAGCTGCGCCTGAAGGGAGTCGAAAGTCTCGAGCAAGTCCGGCGCTGTTACGTCGAGGCCGATGGCAATATCAGCGTACTGCGCCGGGATGAAGGCGAACAGCCCTCGTAGCGTGCCTTCAGGAAGGGGCGCCGCGGGCCGCGGGCCCTTGTCCCGAATCCAACTGCCGCTCAGACGGGAACTGCTGCTCCTGCGCGGCATAGGATTCCAGCCTGTTGTAGAGCGTTTTGGGACAAACGCCGAGCACCGAGGCGGCGAGCTTCTTGACGCCGCGGCATTGATCCAGGGTGGCAAGTATGAACCGCCGATCGGCTTCGGCCAGGGTCAGGCCCACCGGCACGGTGACCGTCCCCATCTGGGCCAGCAACGGACTCTCGACCATCCCGCCGTCGGTTTCCAGCCCCGAGGATACCCGCAGCGTCAGCGTGTCGCCGTCGGCCATGACGAAAGCACGGCTCACATAATTGCGCAATTCGCGCACGTTGCCGGGCCAGTGATACTCCTCGAGCTGCTCTTGAATCTCCGGCGCGAAGGCCTTGCCGCGGCCGTGATCCTGATTGAGACCGGCAAGAAACGCCTCGGCCAACAAAAGTGCGTCTCCGTCGCGCGCCCGCAGCGGCGGCAACTCGATCGGAAACACGGCGAGGCGATAATAAAGGTCCTCGCGCAGGCGTCCCTCGCGGACGGCCTGTTCCGGCGAACGGTTGGTAGCCGCGATCACGCGCACATCACATTCCGCCCCCTTGGGATTGCCAACGCGCATGAACTGACCGGTTTCCAGCACCCGCAGCAGCTTGACTTGCAGGTCCATCGGCATCTCGGTGATTTCATCAAGGAACAGCGTGCCGCCGTCGGCGCGCTCGAAGTAACCTTTATGTTGACGGTCCGCTCCGGTGAAGCTGCCGCGTTCGTGGCCGAACATCTCGCTTTCGATGAGATTGGGTGCGATGGCTCCGCAGTTCACGGCAACGAAGCTGGCCTTGTGCCGCGGGCTCATTTGGTGGACGGCCTCGGCGGCGAGCTCTTTACCAGTGCCGCTCTCGCCCACCAGCAGCACGCTCAGATCGGTGGCGGCGACACGCTTCAACTGTAGGTAAAGATCGCGCATGGCGACGGACTCCCCGATCATGCGGCCACAATGCCCGTCGCCTATCGAGGCGACCTGGTTTTCCCGGGCCACGCTGCTCAGGATGCTCTGCAGGCGTTCGAGGCATACGGGTTTGATGAGATAGTCGCGCACTCCCATGCGCAAGGCCTGCACCGCGTTGTCCACCGAGCCGCAGCCGGTCATGACCACGACTTCGCTGCCCACCGCCGTCGCGTTGCGGCAGACTTCCAGGCCGTCGCCGCCAGGTACGAACAAATCGGCCAATACGAGTTCGGGAGGACGCATGTCCAGTTGCAGCAGAGCTTCTTTGACAGAAGCCGCTTGGGCCACCGAATAGCCGCTGTCGCCAGCGATGTCGGCGAGGGTTTCCCGGATGGCCTTATCGTCGTCAAGAATCAGCAAGTGTGGCATGGCATCGTCTTCCTTATCGCTTGAGGCCGGATCCGTAGCCGCCTGGCTCTGTTGAGGGGCCTCATCCGTTTCCGGTCCCGATGGGTCCCCCGCCACCCTGGATAAGGGCGGCGGTATGGCTACCACTATGCCTGATCGGGATGCCTAATTCCGGCATCTACCGCCAACGCTTTCCCTTTATTGCATTTGATCTCAGCTTTGTGAGCACCACCGGCCGGAGCGGGAATTCGGCCTTCTGCACTGCAATATGGACACGAATTGATACCGGATCGGGTCTTTCGAGGACCCGGGCATGGCTATTGCTGGGACAGCCGGCGGGCCGCCCATGGCGTCCCCTTAAGGACTACAGGAGAGTCGACATGGCAGATCAGGACCGTACCCCCGACGAAACCGCCGACCATCAGCGGCGACTGCAGAGAGAGCAGGACCGGCGCGACGCGCGGGACTCGGGCCAGGAAAACGCCGGCCCGGCGCAATCCGGCAGCCGCCATCATCCCGAGCCGCCCTTGCCGCCACAGCATCAGCCAAAACCGGGACACGAAAGCCGGCTGGATCCCGCTCCCCAATACGAAGCGCCGGGTTACCGGGGCAGCGGCAAACTGGAAGGCATGGTGGCCCTGATCACCGGCGGCGATTCGGGTATCGGGCGCGCCGTGGCCGTGCTCTACGCCCGTGAAGGCGCCAACGTGGCCATCGTTTATCTCAATGAACACGACGATGCCAGGCAAACGCTGCAAGCGGTGCAGGCCGAAGGGGCCCGGGGCATCTCGATTGCCGGCGATGTGGGGGACCCTGATTTCTGCGCCGCTGCCGTGGAACGCTGCCGCAGCGAGTTCGGCCGTTTGGATATTCTGGTGAACAACGCGGCTTTCCAGGAACATGCGGAATCCCTGGAAGATATTTCCGATGCACGCCTGCAGGAAACACTGCGCACCAACCTGGGAGGCTATTTTTATATGGCCAGGGCCGCCTTGGCCGTGTTGCCGGATACAGGCAGTATCATCAATACCGGCTCGGTGACAGGCTTGCGCGGCTCGGCGCATCTGCTCGACTACTCCGCCACCAAGGGCGGGATCCATGCCTTCACCCGCTCCCTGGCCGCCAATCTCGCCAAACGAGGGATCAGGGTGAATGCCGTCGCTCCGGGTCCGGTGTGGACGCCCCTGAATCCCGCCGACCAGCCGGCCGAACGGATCCGGGAGTTCGGCAAGAAAACCCACCTGGGACGTCCCGCACAACCGGAAGAGATTTCACCGGCGTACGTGTTTCTTGCCGCGCCGTGCTGCTCCAGCTACATCACCGGCATCGTGCTGCCCATTACCGGTAACGCGGGTGATTGACGGTTACACGCGGTCGGGTGGCGCCACGGGGTCGAAATCCTCCCAGCGCCCCTGGCTCCAGCGGCCTTGGGCGCGCTCGACGTCCTTGCCGCCCGCTGCGCGCAGGATGCCGGCCACTTCCTCCTGTTTGTCGGGATCCACGCGCAATGCCAGCACGACGCCGGACCGCCGGACCTCGGGGCTGGCTTCCTCTTGGGTCACACCTGGAGCGGTTGCCAGGCGACGGCGGCGCCCGCTCATCCATAAGGCTCCGATCAAGGCCCCGATATAGGCGCCAACACCGGCGGCCACCACCACCGCCCAAGCCGAACCGAGAACGCCTGGCGCAAAGAAGCCCGCCAGGGTGGAAAGCAGAAGACCGAAGATGATGGCGCCCGCGGCGGCCGCCCATTGCGCGCTGCGCGCGTCGGGGTCGGCGTACTCGTCGCCACCAATGGGATATTGAGCATGGGCGCCGGGATGCGTGACGAAGAAGGTATGCATATCGGCTTCGGGAAACCCCTGCTGATAAAGACGGTTGGCGGCCACGCCGGCCTGTTCGAAGGTCTGGAATCTGGCTGCGATGATCAACGACATATGCGCCTCCTTGGGTTGCGCCGGGTGCGGGAGGTTCGGTAAAAACCGGACTTCACCCAGCCTTGCGCACGATGGCGAGCAAGTGGCGTACCCGGCGGCCCACAGGCCGGCGATTGGCAAAAACCATCCGCCAGCCCGTGCTGGCATCCCGCAGACGGCACCATCGCTCGCGCCAGCCCGGCACAGCGCGCAGAATCCGCCATGACTCTCCAAGCGCCGTGGCAACGGGGAGGCGCAGCCATGCCACCCACAAGGCATTGCGCGTCAGTAACCGGCGGCGCCCCGCCGCGTCGCGAGCCCGCGAAGGATGGTGATGGGCGGCGATGTCCGGAGCATAGAGAATCCGCCAGCCTCCTTCCAGCAGGTCGAGCGCCAGCAAGGCCTCTTCGCCACCGATGAATAAAGGCTGCCAGTAACCACCCGCGGCCTGGAACGCTTCGGCCCGCATGACGCACGCCCCGGCCATGAAGCCGATGAGCGCGGGGCCGATGTCCGGCTCTCCGGGCAGCGGGCTCTTGGCCATCGGCGCACAGGCGGGGTCCGGCATCGCCGCGGCGCCCACCATCACGCGCGCGCTCAGCACGGCAACGTCGGGGTGCTGCTCCAAGAGGCGCAGCGCCCGCTCGAGCGATCCGGGGAGCCAGCAGACATCATCGTCGCAGAAGGCCAGGTATTTGGCCTGCACCGCTCTTGCGCCAAGGTTGCGGCCGGCGGCACCGAGATTACCCGGCGCGCGAACCAGCGCCACCTCCGGAAAATCCCGACGTATCCGCTCCGCCGTGCCGTCGGAGCTGCCGTTGTCCACGACGACCAAAGGTATCCCCGGCACATTGCGTTGCAGGCCTTGCAGCGTTCCCACGACTTCTTCGCATCGGTTGTGAGTGAGGATCACCACACCCAGGCTCGCCGCGATCGGTGGCGAGTCCACCGGATCCGCGTCCCCGGTTCCATGACGCGGGGCGGGCCCGGCCGAGCATCCGGTACTCTGGGCTCCGCCGGGGGAACGGCGCCCGGGACGTGGCAGCGGCTCAGGCACGGGCGCCCTCCCCTGCTCGGCCACCGGCCGATAACGGCGGCAACAGACGCCAGTAGTGTTCCGGGCGGGCGTCGTCGCCCTCGCCGGGAGTCAGGCCCAGCGCCCGTAGCTGGCTGGCATAGGCTTTTACCGCACAAGCCTTGGCGGGTATATCGGCGCGCTCCGAACGCCAGGGAACGGCGCAGACTCCGGCCGCGGCCAGTTCGGCGAAACGTTGCCGCACCAAGCCGAGCTTGCGGCGATACAAAGCGTCTTCGTACGCAATGCAGACTCTGCCCAGCAAACCACATACCAATAAGCCGGCATTGCTGACGCGAACATGGTCGTCGTGAAACAGGCCCAGCGGCAGGAACACCTGGGTACCGCCGATCCGGGATAGGGTTTCGGTCAGGACGGCGACCAGCCCCTCGCCTTCGCCTCCGTATTGCTGGTCCAGCAGGGGCAACTGCTCGCCCCTCACGCCCAGGGTCTCCAGGGCACGCGCATTCTCGTCGTGGCGGGCGCGCATCGCGGCTTGCGGGCAATCGAAGCCACAACGCTGATCCCAGCTTGGCGTCCGGATGCCTTCGGGCGGCACGCCGGCAAATACGGTCAGCACCACAGCCTCGGGATGCCGGGCAAGATAGGCTCCGCAACTGAATACAGCATCGTCGAAATGCGGCGACAACACGATCGTCTCCAGGGTTTGTGGCATCTCTTCCTCCATGTTTGCGGCGCCCTGCCCGACAAGCCCGGTTTCAGGCGCCTGATCAGCTGGGATTGCTCGCCTGCTCGACGTCGGGCCACGGGCGGGAGGCCGCTTCCGGCGTGGCATCCTGCGGTCGCGAGAGCGTCGCGAGATGGTGGGCGAAATAGCTCATGGTGCGCCCGATCCCTTCGCGCGGCGCGACTCTGGGCGTCCAGCCCAGCCACTGCTGCGCACGCCGGATATCGGGACGCCGCTGCACCGGATCGTCCGCGGGACTGGGGCTGAACACCAAAGGCACCGGATTTCCCGTGAGCTCGCGCACCAGGTCGGCCAATTCCAGCATGCTCAACTCGGTGGGATTGCCGAGGTTCACCGGGCCATTCACTTCCGGCCCGCTTTCCATCAAACGCAGCAAGCCGTCGATCAAATCGCTGACATAGCAAAAAGAACGCGTCTGGCTACCCGTGCCATAGACCGTCAGCGGCTCGCCGCACAGGGCCTGAACCAGGAAGTTCGACACGACCCGGCCATCGCCCAGCGCCATGCCCGGACCATAGGTGTTGAAAATGCGTGCCACCCGCACCTCCACGCCTTCCCGTTGCGCATATTCCCGACACAGGGTTTCCGTGCAGCGCTTGCCCTCGTCGTAGCATGCCCGCGGCCCGATTGGATTGACATGTCCCCAATACGATTCGGTCTGCGGATGCACCTGCGGGTCGCCGTAGACTTCGCTGGTCGACGCCTGCAGCACGCGGGCGCCGGTACGCCGCGCAAGCTCCATCACCTGCAGGACACCGACCACGCAGGTTTTGACGGTGGCCACCGGATCGGCCTGGTAATGCGGCGGCGAGGCGGGGCAGGCCAGGTTATAGATCCGGTCGAGCCAGTCCAGCTCGATAGGCTCGGCCACATCCTGCTGTATCACTTTGAACCGCCCGAGCGCGGGCAAGGCGCGCAGATTGCGCCTGCTGCCCGTCATGAAGCTATCCAGGCAAATCACCTCGTGCCCCTGCAACAATAGCTCGCGGCATAAATGCGCGCCCAGGAAGCCCGCGCCCCCGGTCACCAGAACCCGGGATGGGGATTGATCGGTCGTCTTCATCATGCCTCCATCACGGCGCGTAGCGCCGCCGTCCATTCATTGACGAAGCGCTCCATGCCGAAGCGCCCCAGGGCGGTGGCGCGGGCGGAATCGCCCCAGTTCGCCGCCAGCCCGGCATCTTCTTGCAGCGATCTCGCGGCCTCGAGCCAGCGTGACTCCCGCGTATCCACATAGCCGTTGCGGCCGTTCTCGACCACACTGGCCAGTTCCGTGGCGGCGAAGCCCACCACCGGCAGGCGGCAGAGCATCGCCTGCACCAGGGAGAGTCCCAGGCTGGCGTAGCGGATGGGCGTGAAGAAGTAGCGGTACTCCGCCATCACGCCCGCGACCTGCCGGTTGGCCACCTCGCCCAGGCCCCCGAGCGCCTCGCTTTGCATGCCGATCAAATCGAGCGCCACCGATGCCCGGGCGCGTTCGAAAATGTCCAGCCCCAGCCGGCGGCCACGCCGGCCGAGATGATTGATGACCACCAGCCCCCTGGGCTGCCGCTGGTCCGGCCCCGCGCCCGCGTCCGGCACGCCATGCTCGATGACACGTTGCGCCACGCCGGGGGCCTGCCACATCGTGGCATTGAAATGCGTGACATGCACCAGCAAGCCTCGCGGATGCCGGAAGGGATGCCAGCTCTCCGTCGGCGAGGGCTCGGGGGGGTTGTGCTCCACGTAGACGCAAGGCAGCGAGCGCTGCTCAGGCCCAAGCAGCTCGGCCGCGTCGGCCAGATTGGCTGTCGACTGATAGACGACGGCGTCGAGCCGCATCGCGCGCAGCGCTTGCGGCGCCGCCGTGCGGACGTTGGCCGGCCAGTCCAGATGCGGGGTGGGCAGCGTATATCCGGCCCGGCCAGCCTCGGCCACCGGAACGATCCATTCAACGGGAACGTGACTCAAGGCGTGCAGATAATTGCCGTGCACGTTCCAGATCAGCACGCGTGGCGTCTCAGGCATGTCTTACCTCATCCAGCAGCGGATAGGCGCGAGCCAGCAAATGAGCGGCAGTGATCGCGGTGGCGCATTCATGACCGGTGGGGCAAACGCGATGTGCGCAAGGCCTGCACGGCGCCGGGGCCGCCAGCACCGGATGCAGCGCGCGGTTCAAGGGCGCCCAGCGCTCGGCATCGCTGCCGCAGGCAACAATGACGCTGGGGGCGCCCACGGCCGCCGCCACATGGGAAACACCGGTGTCGTTCGATATCAGCAGGCGTACCTGGCCCAACAATGCCGCGAGCACGCCCAGGCTGGTGCGGCCGCAGAGATCGACCGGCGCCCGGCGGCATTGCGCGGCGATGTCGGCCACGATGGAGGCGTCGTCGGCGGCGCCGGTCAAGGCGATCTGCCAGCCGTCTTGCATCAGGGCGTCGGCCACGTGGGCGAAGCGCTCGGCGGGCCAGCGCCGGGAGGCCAGCCGCGCGCCGCCATGCAGCACGATGGTGCGCGCCGGCGCCAGGCCATGCTCCCGCAGCAGGTGCCGCGCGGCGGCGATCTCGTTGGCCGACACCGGCAGTTCCAGGGTTTCGCTGGGAACGGGAAAGCCCAAGTGGCGGATCAAGGCGGTGTACCGGCTGGGCTCCGGCAAATGGTCCGGCCACGGCAGGCGCCAGCCCGGCACCGCCTGGCTGGCATGGGGCACGAAGCCCGCCCAGTGCCGGGCTCCCAGCCGTTGCACGATGTCGTTGGACTGCGCGCCGCTGCCATGGATTTGCAGCGCCAGGTCGAAACGGCGCGCCCGCGCCTCGGTGTAAAAGGCCGGCAGCTCCGGCTCCCGCGCCGGCTGCTCCGGAAAGGCGGCGATCCCCGGAAACACCAGCAGATCGTCGATATAGTGGGCGAAGCGCCGTACCAGCTCGCGGGCGCCCGGCAAGCCCACCAGGCTGACATGCGCCCTAGGATAGGCTGCCCGCAGTGCCCGCAGCGCGGGTATGCAGCACAGCAGATCGCCAAGTTGCAAGACGCGCAGCACGGCGATGCGGTGTACCGGCTCGCGCAACGCGGCCAGGGTGGCCGGGCGCGTCCCGGGCAGCGCGCAGCCCAGGCCACGCGCGGCGCCATCGCGCCGCGCCGGCTGGAGGGCGGGCCGGGTGCTCATGGAAACCTCGGTCCGAAACGCGCCATGCCCACCAAGCGCCAGCCAATGGATAGCAACGGCACCAGGGCCGACGTCAGCGCGAGATCGAGCCGGTCACGGATGCGGGACGAAGTGCCCTGCGCGCGGCGGCGAAAAAAGATCGCCGTCAGGACCAGCCACAGCAGACCCGCGCCGCCCGCCAGCCACCAAAGACGCAACACAAGCGCCACCACGGCGACCACCGCCGCCGAGGTCACCGCCAAATAGAACCACGGCGGCCCGCGACGGATCCGTTCCCGATAAAGGTCCGGATACTTGCTCAGCAACAGGGTGTCGAACATGACTTTGCGCTGCATGGCCAAGCCCGCGCCAAAGCGCGCCGGCCGAATCGGATGCAGCACCTGCGCCAAGGGGCAGCGGACCACGACCAGATCGTTCTCCAGCAGCGCAAAGTGCAGGTCCGAGTCTTCGCGCCAGGCGCTGGTGAAACGCGTATCGAAGCCGCCCACCGAGAGCAAGGCGCGGCGCCGCACAAAGCAATTGGCCGTGGCGAACTCGGCGTCGGCCAGGCCCGCGGCGTCGCGCTCGTAATCGGTAGGCTGCGTTGGCAATGGCATCACGATGCGGCCACTGACGGCGCTGGCCGGGGGAGTCATGGCCAGCACTCCTTGCTTGAGCCAATCCGCATGGGGCACCGTATCATCGTCGGTGAACGCGATGATCTCGCTGCGCGCGCGGCGCCAGCCGCGATTGCGGGCAGCCGCCGGCCCCCTGGCTCCGGTGGCCGGCAGGTACTGGAGCTCGGGACCATGAGGATGGGCCCGGGCCAAGGCGCGCACCTCGCGCTCCGTACAGTCGTCCGGGCCATCGTCGCAAACCAGGATCTCGTACAGACCCGGCGGAAACTCCTGGGTCAGAAGCGCCTTCAGGCAGCGGGACAAAAGCCCGGGCCGGCGCAAGGTCGGCACGACCACCGACACCACGGGTGTCGTATCCGCCGCGGGGCAAGCCGGCAGGCGCTTCGAGGCTCGGTCATCCATGGGGCTTCTCCACCAGATAGGAACCCATCACGAGCACATCGAGTGGCGAGGTAAAGAAGGCTTCAAGCGCGTCGCGCGGCGTGCATACGATGGGTCGGCTGCGGGTGTTGAATGAGGTATTCACCAGCACGGGCACGCCCGTGCGGCTTTCGAATGCCTGGATCAGATCGTAGTAGCGAGGGTTCTGATCCCGGGCTACCGTCTGCACGCGTGCCGTGCCGTCGGTATGCCGTACCGCGGGGATTCTCTCCGCGCAATGATCGGGCACGTCGTACACAAAAAGCATGAAGGGCGCCCGGATCCGGCCAGACCGATGAGGCACGAACCACTCATGGGCGCGCTCCTCCAGCACCACCGGCGCCACCGGCCGGAAATCCTCCCGGTCTTTGAGGCGATTGAGGCGCGCCTGCATCTCGCCGTTCAGCGGCGAGGCAAGGATGGATCGCGCGCCGAGGGCGCGCGGGCCAAACTCCATGCGCCCTTGGAACCAGGCAAGGATCTTGTCCTGGGCCAGCAGGTCCGCCGCTTCTTCGGCCACGTTCGCCAGGCGGCGATAGCCCAGGTGGGCGCCGGCCAGCGCGCTCTCTATTTCTTCGTCCGTATACTCGGGACCGAGATAGGCGTGATCCATCCGCCAGCGGCGCCCGCCGGGGCTGCGGCGGTGATCCAGATATAGCGCGGCGCCCAGTGCGGTGCCGGCATCGCCCGCGGCCGGCTGCACCCACACCCGCTCGAACGGGCCATCGCGGGCGATGCGGGCATTCATGACGCAATTCAGGGCCACGCCGCCGGCCATCGTCAGGTCGGCGGCGCCGGTCTGGGTATGCAGCCAGGCGGCCATGTGCAGCGCGGTTTCTTCCAGGGCGTGCTGCAGTGAGCTCGCGATATTCCGATGGTGTTCTTCAAAGGGCTCGCCTCTTCGGCGCGCGGGCCCGAACCGCTCGACCAACTCGGCCGGCCACAGCGAGAAGCCGCCATGGTCTTCCAGGCGGAGTATCTCGCGCATGGCGCCCAGATACACGGGTTTGCCGTACGAGGCCAAGGCCATGACCTTGTACTCATCGCTGGCATGCAGGAAGCCCAGGTAGCGCGTCACCTCTTCGTAGAGCAGCCCCAGCGAATGCGGCATGGCGATCTGCTTGAGGCGCCGATACTCGCCCCGCTGAAAGTGGCCATAGCTGGTGGTTACTCCCTCGCCACGGCCGTCCATGGTCAGCACCGCGCTGTCCGTGGCCGGCGCCGCGAGAAAGGCGCTGGCCTCGTGGCATAAATGATGGTCGAGATAGGTCCAGCGCTCGACCAGGGTGTCCAGGGAGACGCCGGCAAAGCGCTCCGCCAGATGCAGGGGCGCGCCCGCCGCCAGCTGGCGCGGCGCATTGCAAACGTACGACAGGAAGAGCGGATCCCAGGGCGAACTCACCGCGTCGGGGCCGCGCCGGGCCGATGGCTGCAGGGGCAGGCGAATCTCGCCCTGTGGCGTCACGGAACTCTGGTCGAGCAGGGCCGGATCGAACGAATAGGCGATCTGGTCGACCTCGCGCAGGTGGATACCGGCCTGCCCGAGACAGTAATCGATGGCGTGAAAGGGCAATTGCCAGGCCGTGAACGGCACCGGCCGCTTGCCGTGCTTGATCCTCGTGAAGCGCTCTTCTTCGGCCGCGGCCAGCACCTCGCCATCATGAACCAGGACGGCGGCACAATCATGAAAAGCGGCATTGATTCCCAATGTGAACATGGCTTCTCCTACCCGTGTCGCAACGCCAGCAACTCGCGCGCGGCGTTGACCACTTCGATCGGCGCCACGCCGGCCAGACAAGCCTGGTGACCCTGCGCGCACACGCTGGCGTAGCAGAAACGGCACGGCACCTCGCGATTGAGCACGCGCTGCGGGGTTTGCCACGGCGTGTGCTGGGGATTGGTCAAGGCGTAGAGTTCGACGATCGGCACGCCCAGCGCGGCGGCGATATGGGCCGGGCCGCTGTTATTGCAGACCATGACCGACGCGCCCTCGATGGCCGCGCCCAGTTCGCCCAGCGTCAACTGGCCGCTCACGTCCAGCAGATCGGGCACGCGCGAGCGCAGCCGCTGGAGTTCGGCGGCCAGCCCCTCGTCTTCGGTGCCGCCAAGCACGAGCAGGCGTCGCCCCTCGCCCGCGAGCCCCTCCAGGGCCTGGGCCAGCTGCGCGGCCGGATAACGCCGTGAGGCCGCGCTCGCGCCTCCGTGCACGGCGATCCATCCCCGCTCCACGGTGACTCCCAGCCCGGCCAGGCGCCGCCGCAGGCTCAGGCGGTCGCGCTCAAGCACGGTAAAGCCGAGCCGCGTATCGACCGTGCGCGCGCCGACCGTCTCCACCAGCTTGAGCTGGCGCAGAACCTCGTGGCGCCGCACTTGGTGCGGCTCCGGTTCGCGCACCCAATGCTTGATCAATTGATAGGGATTCTCGCGGCTGTAGGCCAGTACGTCGGGAATTCCCGCCAGACGACACAGCAAGGCGGCCGGCAAAGCGCTCTGGCTATGAACAGTGAAAATTACCGCCGCGTCGGCGGCCAGCGCTGCCACCCGCCGTACCGCGTCGCGATCCCGCTCCGGCGTACTTCCCTCGCGCTTGACCCACGGCGCGTCATAGCACATGACCTCATCCACATCGCGCAGATGGGGCGCCAGCGCGGCGCCGGCCGAAGACGCCAGCAGGGTGATGCGCCGCCCGCCCTCGCGCAAGGCGCGCATGGCCGGCGTACTCATCAGCACGTCCCCCATATTGTCCAGACGTATGCAAAGGACGTGGCGCGCCCCTTGCCAGCCGCCGGCATCGGTGGCGAAGGCCTCGCCACCGTTCCAAGAAGCTCCGGGCTTCAACGGGCCCTGGTCTCGTCCGCCCCCGCCTTGAGGAGCGGCGCTGCCGCTCGGACTCGCGCTCATGGCCTTGCCCCTATCATGCGGCTGGCCTCGGCAAGATCGGGAGCCAGAAAGTGCGGCGTGCACAACGGACCGGTTCGCCACTCCGTTTCGTTTCCCACATCGAGCAGGATGGTGCGGCAACCGGCACGGCGGCCGGCCTCCACATCGTCGAGGATGTCGCCGACCATCCATGAATCCGACAGGCGAATCCCCAAGTCCGTGGCGGCGCGCAGGAGAAGGCCCGGCGCCGGTTTGCGGCAGTCGCATGGGCCCGCATAAGGATCCACCGCGCCGGCGGGATGGTGCGGACACCAGTAAAAACCGCTCAGACGGGCGCCGGCCTCGCGGAAAAGCTGCGACAAACGCTGCGCCACGCCGCCAAGCGCCTGGGGCTCGAATCGACCCAAGGCCACGCCCGGCTGGTTGCTGACCACCACCAGGGGCCAGCCGCGGGCCGCCAGAGCCTGCACGCCCCGTTTGGCGCCGGCCGCCCAGCGCATGTCGCCGGGATCCACGTTGTACGGCACGTCCTCGAGCAGCGTACCGTCTTTATCCAGAAAAACGGCTGGGCTCAGGGCCATGATGTTTCCCTTACCGGCAGAACCATGATTTCGGGAATCACGCTGTCGCCGGGCTGAGTCAGGACGAAGCAGATCGCCCGCGCCACGTGGCCGGGATCCTGAAGCACCTCGGGATCGATATCGGGAAAGCGATCCAGCAGGAAGGGCGTACGCATGCCGCCCGCGACGATGGCGCTGACCTTGATACCCGCGGAGCGCAGTTCGGCGTGCATGGCGTAAGTCAGGCCGAGCAGACCCCATTTGCTGGCATGATAGGCGCTGGCATTGGGCCACGCCCGCAGAGCCGCCGTGGAGGCCACGTTGACGATATGCCCGCCGGGCTCCAGGCTGGACAAGGCCAGCTTGGACATCAGGAAGGGGCCGGTCAGATTGGTGCACAAGACGCGCTCCCAGGCCTCGACCTCCAGTTCCTCGATGGGCACCGTCACGTCGACTCCCGCGCAGTTCACGATGGCATCCAGACGGCCGAAGCGTTCGATCGCCTGGTCCAGGCCGCGCCGGACGTCGGGCGCCGAGCCAACGTCGATCACGAACGGCTCGATGCTGGCCTCGGGGCGACGCAGCTGCGCCACGAGGGCGTGCGCCCGGGCCTCATCGATGTCCACGGCCGCCACCCGCGCGCCATCTTCCACCAGTTGCGCGCACAGGGCGGCACCGAGGCCGCTGCCGGCGCCAGTGACCAGCACCACGCGTCCGGAAAGCGAATTGAAGTCTTTCATCTCATCTCCCCTCTTAGGCCGCCGCCCGTACCGAGGCTTCTGCGATACGCCGGGTGCGGCGATCGCCGTCGCCAAGCCGCGCGTAAACGTTCAGCAACTCATCGGCGACATGCCCCCAGGTGTACAGGCGCTCCGCGCGCCGGCGGCCGGCCATACCCATCCTCCGGCGCAAGGCCGGGTCGGCGGCCAGCTGCGCCAGCCGGCGGGCCAGAGCGTCCGGATCTCGGGGCGGGACCAGGTATCCGGTCTGTCCGTCGACGACGGTGCTACGGATTCCGCCGGTGTCGGCGCCCACCACGGGTCGAGCGCATGCCATCGCTTCCAGCGGTGTGATGCCGAAGGGCTCGTACCAGGGCGTGGTCACGAACACGTCGCTCGCGCCGTAGTAATCGGCCAACTCCCAGCGGTCGCGGCGCCCCGCAAACTCCACGCCGCTGCGCACCCCTTCCTCTTCGCAGACCCCCATCAGCCGGGCCATCTCGGCGGACGTCGGCGCATCCGGCCGAGGGGCGTCCCCGCCCACGATGCAAAGCCGGGCTTCGATGCCGTAGCCGGAACGCAGCCGGGCCACGGCCCGTATTACGTTGTCCACACCCTTGCGCGGCACCAGACGACCCAACTGCAGAACTCGAAACTCCGCCGGCGCCCAGCCCAGCCTGCGGCGCGCCAGCGCCATATCCTGAGGGTACATTTCCGCGGAGTCATAGCCGCATGGCACCACGCGGATGCGCTTGGCGTCGGCGTCATACAAGTTCAGCAAGTCTTCCCGGTCCTGCGCACACTCGGCGATCAGGCAATCGGCCTGGCGCACGATATTTTCTTCAATCGCAAAGCGGCTGTCGGGGAAAGCGTCGGCGCTCTGCTGGTGCAGTCGCCGCACTTTGCCCAAGGCGTGAAAAGTCACCACCAGCGGGCATCCTTGGGCACGGGCGGCGGGCAAGGCGGCTTGTGCCGACATGAAGAAGTTGGCGTGCATCACATCGTACCGTTGCGCCTTGCGGCGGCGGTGCCGCACCAGATAACGGCCGAACTCCGCCATGAAGGGCAGCAGCTTCTCCTTCGGCAGATAGCGCGGCGGCCCTGCGGGCACGTGCACCACATGTACACCCGGTACCCAAGACATGGATTCCGGCTGTTTGGGGCTGTCGCGCCGCGTGAAGACATCCACTTCGTGGCCCGCGGCGGCAAAAGCGCGCGCGACCTGGCCCACGTAAACGTTCTGGCCACCGCAGTCGACACTGCCGGGGGCGGCCAGCGGCGACGCATGCTCACTGATCAACGCGATATAAGCCATGACGCACTCCAAGCGAAAATAGGTCCCCCACCCACCGCCGAGGCGGGTGGGGCCGTCGAGAAGAAGGAGGAAGGAAGAAGGAGGGTGCCGTTACCAATAAGGTGGCTGCTGGTAGTACTCGTGGGTCCGGCGCGCCCAGCTTTCATCGGCCATGGCCGGCCAGTCGCCCTTATCGAAGCCCTTATCGGCCTTGAGCCGCTCGATGCTCGCTTCCAGCAAAAAGCATTTGCGCTCCGCATCGAGGGTCAGCGCGCTCCAGGGAATGGCATAAAGCTTGTCGCCGATTCCAAGCACGCCGCCGTGCGACAGCACGGCATACGCAATACGGCCATGCGGAACATCCAGCATGATTTCCTGGATACTGCCCAGCAGATCGCCCTGGCTGTTGTAGACGTCGTTGCTCTCCAGGGTGCTCGCGGCCATGACTTGCGGGCCGGGACCATTCAGCTTGCGCGGCGGGCTTCCCACGATATCGGCGCCAGCAGGATCCTGTTTACGCGTTTGCATGATATTTCTCCTTCAGATTGTGGTTCCGGGTGCGCTGCGCGAGTCGTCACGATTCGCGACGCGCACCCGGTTCTCGACCTCGACCACGCCGGCGCAACCGTCGGCGCAATCTTCGACAGCGTGCTTGACGCGCCGACTCGGCACGGTGCCTTCAAGCGCCACGCGGCCCTCCTGCACACTGACTTCCACATCGCTGACATCGAGTCCGCTATGGCTGAGCCGTTCGCAGACGACCTCGCGGATCCGCTCGTCCGAGCGGATATAACCTTTGGGATCGATACGCCGGGGCTGCGGGCGCGGCCCGTCGTCGGGTCCACCGCGCCAATAGCGCACTCCGTTATCCGGGTGCGACGCGCTCTCATCATCAGCCCAGGCGCCACGGCGCCTCATTCCCTGGCCGCCCATCAGCCCGCGCCCATAGCCCGAGTCCGGCCGCCAGCCTTCGTTGGATGCATACTCGGCAGTCACGCCCCAGTCGCGTACGCCCGGATATGTGCCACCCTCTTCGTACTCGGGCCCATGGCGGTTGGGCTCGCCGAGATCGAAATCCGGCCTTCGCCCTCCCGCTCCGCTTCGCTCGGGATAGGCCTCGCCCCGCCAGTGGCCGCTGTCGTTGGTCAGTTGGCGGTGCGACTGCTCGCTTTGCACTTCCCACGGCCTTGCGCCCTCGCCCCGTTCCCATTCTTGAAAACGTTGCCACGACGGCCCTTCTCCGCTTCCGCCGCGCCGCCCGCGGCTGACATCGTCCTGCCAGGGTGCGCCGCCACCGCGGCGCCATCGATCCTGTTGCATCTTTCTCTCCTTCCAATCGGGCCTTGCATCGCCCTGGCCTGCCATTCAGCAAGTAGCGTGCCGCAGCTTGCCTGGCCTCTGGCGCGCGTCCCGCGTGTCGGGTGCGGCTTCCGATGCCCTGCGCCGCAGCGGCGGCTTAGTCGCGCGAGGAGGATCGCTTCAGCCAGCACGCGGCAAATACCGCCCCGGCCACCGCCGCCATGGCGATCGCCTCCCACGGATGGCGATGCGCGCACTCGTCGGCGGCCCGCGCCAACTGGCGCAGTCGTTCATCCGCCGTTTCCCGCCATTCGACAGCCCGGTCCTCCACGGACTCCCATTGCCGCTTCAGGCGATCACGGCCGGCCTCGATCTCCGCGCCGCCGTATGACGCGGTGCGCCGCAGCAGTTCCTCGCTGTTCTTGGCCAGGCTGGCCAAGTGGCCGTCGTCGCTGCCGGTAGAAAGTTCTTTCTCGGTGTTCATCTCGCCTCCCGTTGTCGCGCCGGAGTCGAATGATTCCGGCTGGATGAGTGATAGGAGCCTGCCGCTCCGAAAATGCGGGGATACCCCGCGGGCGCCCCTTGGGCGCAAGACCCCCGGCCTCTAGAGCGGAACGTCTCCGCCCCGATTGATCGCAAGTACCGTGCCGCGCCTTCGCGCGGCGGGCCCGCCTAGGGCGTCTTTCCGAACCGCTCCGCCTTGACGCACGCAATGTAGAAATGCGCGATGATTCCGGCGAAAGCCTCATCGAACCACGGGAAAGCGCCGCTCACGCCCACTGTCATGCCGTCGACCACGGCGCTGCCCCACAACGGTTGCTCGTCGGGCAGCAGCAAGTGAGGCGAGGTTTCGCAAATCCGGTGGCCGGGCAGGCCGGTCCGCCAGCTCATGCGCGCCTTGGCTCTTGCATAAGCGGCATAGTCGGCGTCCCAGCGGGATCGGTCGCCAAAACTTTGTTCATACAAAATGGCGGATTCAAAATTCGTGCCGGGCGCCGCTCGCGGATCCATGACGACCACATGAAGAAAACCACTGTCGCCGGCTTCGTGGCTTGCCATGGCGCTATCGATGGCGGGCTGGGCGAGCCGCACCGCCCGGGCCGCCAGGCCGGCGCTCATGATGCCCACCATTGCTTGAGCGTGGCCCGCAGCGCGGCGCCGCCCGCGGCGTCCTTGCGCAAAGCGCGCATATAGGCCGCCAGCTGGCCGGCTTCGATATGCGGCGGCATGGGCGGAATCTCCGGATCGGCCATGACCTCGATAACGATGGGCGTCCGGGCGGCCACGGCCTGCTCCATGGCGGACGCCACCCGTGCCGCGTCTTCCACACGAACCCCCTCCAGCCCCAGCATCCGGGCATAGTCGGCATAGGGAAACGGCGGCAGGCACTGCGACGCCTCGAAGCGTGGATCGCCTCCCATCACCCGTTGTTCCCAGGTCACCAGGTTGAGATCGCCATTGTTCAACACCAGAACGACGAAGCGCGGGTCCGCCCAATCCCGCCAGCGATCGGCCACGCCGATCAGCGTATTGATGCCGTTCATCTGCATCGCGCCGTCGCCCACCAAGGCGAACACCGGGCGCTCCGGCCAGGCCAGTTTGCCCGCCAAGGCGTAGGGCAGCGCGCAGCCCATGCTTGCCAACCCGCCCGACACCGACGCCAGCATCCCGGGCCGTATGTCGATGTTTCTGGCATACCAGTTGGCGGCCGAGCCCGAGTCGCAGGTGACGATGCTGTCGTCCGGCAGGCGCTTCGACAGCTCCTGGAAAGGCTGTTGCGGGTTGACGGGATTGCCGGCGACCTGTGCGCGAGCGTCCACGGTCTTTTTCCAGCGCGCCACCTGTTTCTCGACTTCCTGCCGCCAGCTCCTATCTGTGTTTTCCTGGAGCAGCGGCAACAATGCGGCCAAGGTCTGGCGCGCGTCGCCGACCAGGCCGACGTCGGCGGGATAACGCACGCCAAGCGCGCGGCCGTCGCGGTCGATCTGCACGCAACTCGCCTGGCCTTCCGCGGGCAGGAATTCACTATACGGGAAACTCGTCCCTACCATGAGCAGGCAATCGCAATCCTGCATCAGGCGCCAGCTGGGCACGGTGCCCAGAAGGCCGATGCTGCCCGTCACGTACGGCAGGGCGTCGGAAAGAACCGCCTTGCCGAGCAAGGCCTTGGCCACACCGGCCCCCAGCCGCTCGGCCACCGCCGCCAGTTCATCGCTCGCGCCCAGCGCACCCGCCCCCGCCAGGATGGCGACTTTTCGTCCACGGTTCAGGATGGTGGCGGCATTGTGCAGCGCATCCTCGCCGGGCACCTGGGCGTGCGATACCCAACCGATGCCGCTGCGCAGCATGCCGTGGCGGTGAGGCGGCCGCGGCACTTCCGGCAAGTCCTGGACGTCGTTGGGGATGATGATGCAGGTTACCGCGCGCCGCTCCAGGGCAATCCGCAGCGCACGATCCACCAGGTGCCGCGCCTGCTCGGCGCTCGACATCATTTGCACGAAGTCATGCGCCACATCCTTGAACAGCGCGGGCAGATCGACTTCCTGCTGAAAATCGCCCCCCAGACTGGAGCGCGCCTGCTGCCCCACGATCGCCACGACGGGCTGGTGATCCATCTTGGCGTCGTACAGACCGTTCAAGAGATGAATGGCCCCGGGCCCCGAGGTGGCCAGGCAAACCCCTATCTGGCCGGTGAACTTGGCATGCGCGCACGCCATGAAGGCCGCCTCTTCCTCATGCCGCACTTGAATGAACTCCAGTTCGCGCCCTTTGCGGCCGAACGCGCCGATCAAGCCATTGATCCCATCGCCCGGATATCCGTACACGCGCGCGATGCCCCAGGCTTCCAGACGTTCCAGGACAAAATCGGATACTGTCGCCATGCTTGCTCCCGCTGGTGAGTGTGAGCGGCCTGGTAGCAAGCGTTATTCCCGCATGCACGCCAATGGACGATCCGATCCCATCATGCGCCCGGGCATACGGTCAGCTCCGAGTAAGTTTTTTCTTGAACGCTCCGTTTTATACCTGCCTGACAGCACGGCTTTTCCTATTCTCCCAGGCAGCCTCTTTGGCATGGATCCTGCTTATACAAACGTTGGATCCCGCCCGAGGAGAGCACCATTGATCTACGCACGCCAAGAATTGCAGCTGCGGCAAGGCCAGGTCCTCGCCCCGCGCCTGCAGCAATCGGTCAAGTTCCTGCAGATGTCCACACTCGAGTTCCGGCAAGCCGTCGAGCAGGCATTGGCTACCAACCCGTTTCTGGAAGAAACCGAGACCGAGACGGAAGGCCTGGAAACGACGGAGCAGGCACCTGAAGAAACCGAAACCGCCGGCGACTCCCTGCCCGAGGAGGCGTCCTACTCCGGCGATTATCCGCGCACGGCGCCCACCGACACGACCCTCGATCCCCTGGAGCGGGAGGCCGTCGCGACCAGCCTGGCCGAGCGCTTGCTACAGGCGCTTTCCACCATTCCCCTGAATGATCGCGATCGCGCCCTGGCGGTGTATCTCATCGACTCGCTCGACGCCGATGGCTATCTGCGGCAAGCGCTGGCATCCCTGCATGATCCCGCCGACTTCAACCCTCCGCCGGAGGCGATCGAATGGCGTACGGCGCTTGCGCTGGTTCAGCATCTGGATGTTCCCGGCATCGGCGCCCGCGATCTGCGCGAATGCCTGCTACTGCAGTTGCGGGCCCGGCTTCAAACGCTGGAAGCTGGCGCCGCGGCACAAGCCCATCGGCTGGCGCTGGCCATCACCGAGGATCACTTGCCTCGACTCGCACGCAACGACTGGCCCGGGCTATGCCGCGAGCTGAACGTGGAAAGCGGCGATCTTGCGCGCGCTTGCCAGATCATCCGCGAGCTCGATCCCTATCCCGGCCGACGCTACGACGCGGGCGCCGCGCCCTACGTGATCGCCGATGTTGTGGTGGAACGACACGCCGGGGCCTGGCGCGTACGCTCGAATCCCGCATGCCTTCCGCGCGTCAGACTGCACTCCGTCTATTCGGATTGGTTTCGCCGTGCGCACCGGGACGAGCGCGGCCCGCTCGCCCAAGAAATCCAGGAAGCCCGCTGGCTGGTGCGCAACATCGAACAGCGCCACGCCACCATCCGCCGCGTCGCCGAAGCCATCATCCAGCGACAACGCCGCTTCTTCGAGTATGGCGATGTTGCCCTGCGGCCCCTGATGCTGCGTGAAGTCGCCGACGATCTGGAGCTCCACGAATCCACCGTCTCGCGCGCCACCATCCAGAAATACATGATGACGCCGCGAGGGCTTTTCGAGTTTCGCCATTTTTTCTCGCGCAAGCTTGATACCGAAGCCGGCGGCGCCTGCTCGGCCAACGCCGTGCGGGCCCTGATCCGTGAATTGGTGACGGCCGAAGATCCCCGCGAGCCCTTGTCCGACGTTGACCTCACTCGCGAACTGGCCCGCCATGGCATCTTGCTGGCCCGCAGGACCGTCACCAAATACCGGGGCCAACAGAAGATCCCGTCGGTGGAACTGCGTCGCCTGCACGACGCCCATGAGGCTTAAACAAAAGCCCGCCGGGGTCGAAGACCTCTGGCGGGCGTGGCTGGCGTTCTGGCCGGAACGCTGGATGAACAGCGCTGGCGGGCCGGATCGCCGGGAATTACACGGGCGTGATC
Source organism: Pigmentiphaga sp. (assembly GCA_023228945.1). GTDB lineage: Bacteria > Pseudomonadota > Gammaproteobacteria > Burkholderiales > Burkholderiaceae_B > Verticiella. Next base: position 80,031 of record JALOAI010000016.1, read on the forward strand.
TTGGTGGCGTGCGGGCCTTTGGGGCCCTGGCCGACGACGTAGCTCACGCGCTGGTTCTCTTCCAGCTGCTTATAGCCATCCGCGCCCTGGATTTCGGAAAAATGAGCGAACAAATCTTTGCCGCCGTTTTCGGGCATGATGAAGCCAAAACCCTTTTCAGCGTTGAACCACTTGACGATACCGGTTTCCATGGAAACTCCTTGAACCTTGATGATTGATGGACGGTGAGGCCCGATGAAAGATACTCAAGGCAGGACATGGACAATGATGGCGCACTACTTTGCTCGCACAAGACCGAACGGAATCGCAACGCTTGAAGATCCTTTTCACTATGAAGCTTCGCGCCCGGGAAGTCAACCTTTATCTTCTTGACACTCGGGCCGACTTGATTTACGTGATGGCCTCAGCTTGTGCGGCGTTTTTTTGCCGCAGGGCCGCTCCCAAGGCAAAAAGCCCCCTCGGGGGGCAACGCCGACGCGTAGCGGCAAGCGTGGGGGCATTCTTTGCCGCAGGGCCGCCCCCAAGGCAAAAAGCCCCCCGGGGGCAGCGCCGAGGCGCCAGCGGCAAGTGTGGGGGCTTATTTTTTCGCCTTAGCCCGGCCGCTTGGCACCCGCCTTCAAGGTCACGAACGACATGGAGCGAGACCGGGAAACGGCCTCCTTCATTGCCGGGGACAACGTCAGGGGCCTTGCGGCACGCACCGGAGCCCGAGCCGCGGCGAGCTCGCCGTTTTCATGGCGCGCGAAGCGCTGAATGACGGCGTCGTAGTCGCGGCGTGGCGCCCATGACATCGCGGCGCATATGGCTGCCGCCAGCCCCTGCTCGGAAATCTGGACCGAAACGACTTTGCCCATGCCGCGCAGTTTGTCGATGGACTGGGCGCGGGGCGTCGTTGGATACACCATGATTCGACCTCCAAAGTCTTGGGTTAACTTGGCTTCGGTGGCAAGGGCGCCACCAGTGGATGGGCCTCGCCAATCATCGGACACTCTTTTTTAGTGTGCCCTATATTCGACCGTCCCGACCGTTGGAAATGGCGCAGCGCCGCCCGCGTTGCCGCCGGCAAGCCGAACTTCCCCTGGCGCGGCCCCAAAGGCCTGTACTACACTTCCATCATGCGCAGCTTCCGTGAATCCTTGATGGCACGCGGTTCCAGGCCCTGGCGAGTCATTCTTTGCCTGGCTGTCGCCGCCATGCTGTTCAAGGCCTTGATTCCCCCAGGCTACATGCCGGATGCGCAAGCCGCGCGGGCGGGCAAGCTGCTGCTGTCGCTGTGTCTGCCTGGCGGCCAGGCCATCTCGATGCCGCTCGCGCTCGAGGCTGCAGACGGCGCGCACACGCCCGACGAAGCCTCGACGCAACAGGAATGTCCCTTCGTTTTAGCCGCCGCCCCGGCGATGTTGCCAGAGCTGGCCGCCCCAGCCATGCACGCTCCGGCCCTGGGCGCGGAGGAGCCGCGCCCGCTCTATCGCACCCTCCCGCCGCTTCCGGCGCTCGGCCCGCCGCTGGGCTCCCGCGCCCCGCCATCCCACCTCGCTTGAGTTCCGTCCTTATTGGCCCACCCTCTTTTCACGGGCCTATCCAGAATCGCTCAACGAGGTTTTGTCATGTCATTCCATACCGCATTGGCCGCCACCGCAGCGGCCTTGTTGGCGTTGTCGCTGGCGGCGCCCGCTTCGGCCCATGTCACGCTCGCCAAGTCCCAAGCCCAGGTCGGCGCCCGCTATCAGGCGGTGCTCAGGGTGCCCCATGGCTGCCAGGGTTCGGCAACCATCGGATTGCAAGTGCAGATTCCCGAAGGCTTCATCGGCGTCAAGCCCCAGCCCAAGCCCGGCTGGACGATCGAGGTCGTGCGCGGCGACTACATCCAGCCTCACAGCCTGTTTGGCAACTCCGTTGCCAGCGGCGTGCGGGAGATCCGCTGGAGCGGCGGTCCGCTGCTCGATGAGCATTACGACGAGTTCGTCTTTGTCGGCTATGCCAGCGGCGAGCTGACGCCGGGCGGCGTCCTCTACTTCCCGGTCGTGCAGGAATGCGAGCAGGGCGTGTCGCGCTGGATCGACCGCCCAACGCCCGGCAGCCCGCCGGCAAAGGACCATTCCGACGCTCCCGCGCCCGCCTTGAAGCTGCTGCCCCGGCAACCCTGAACCTACCGGAGTACGGGCTGCCTGGTGCACGGGCGCTTGTCGCGGCGCCCGCGCCTTCCACCGCTTCGCCGTTGCTGTCCGCCGCCTGATTCCGGCGGCGCCTGAACGCGGGATCCGGGCGGGCAAGGTGCGGCCGGTGGCAGCGCCCCGCTTCGTGCGCCGGGGGTGGGCCTTCTTGGCCCGCGCCGGGTTGAACGACAAGCGCGGGTGGCGGCCCGAAGCTGCTTCAGGAAGGTCCGCCTGTCAGGCGTTCATGGAAACTCATCGATCATGACTGCACATATCAACGCCGCCGCCGGGAACGGATGGCGGCCCATCCGCGGGCTCCTGCCAAGCGGATGGCTCCTTCTTGCCTGGCTTTTGTACCTGGCGCCGGCCGTGCCGGCCCATGGCCATGCCGTCCTGCTCCACTCCTCCCCGCCGCATGGCGCCCTACTGGCCACGGCGCCGGCCGTGGTGGAGCTGATGTTCAACGAGCCCGTGTCGCCTCTCGTCCTCCAGTGGAACGGGCCCGACGGAATCTCTCAGGCCCTGCCGTCGGTTCACGCCGACGGCAGCCGCTTGCACGTCGAACTGCCAACGCCCCTTCCCGAAGGCGCCCAGGTCGTGGTCTGGCGAGTGGTATCCGCCGATGGCCATCCGGTTGGCGGCGCGCTGGCGTTCTCGGTGGGCCAGCAGGCGAACGGCTCGCCGCCACCGGACGCCGGGCGGCCTTCGTTCTGGCGCGATGCCGCGCTATGGCTGACCCGCTACCTGGTTTATGCCGGTCTGTTTTTCGGCGTGGCCAGCCAAGCTTACCGCCGCGCCGGTACCCCGGCGGCTCCCCTGCCCGCCGGCTTGCTTCCTCTTGCGCTGGCGGCGGCGTTGTTGGGCAACGGCCTGCATGGATTGGATATGCTCGATCTGGCGCTGACGGCGCTGGCCACCCTGCCGCCTTGGCTGGCCGCCGCCGGTACGGCTGCCGGCGCCACCGCGATGATGACGGTACTGGCGCTAATGCTCGGCATCATCGCCGGCCGGATGACGCCTCGTCGCGCCGCCGGCCTGGCCGCCCTTGCCATCCTGGCCATGGCGGCGGGATTCACCTGGAGCGGCCATGCGAGCTCGGCCCCACCGGACTGGGTGGCACGGCCCGCGGTTTGGGCGCACGCCATTGCCGTAGCCGCCTGGCTGGGGTCCTTCTGGCCATTGCTGGCGCTTTCCGGCCCCGGAGGACTGGCAACACTGGAACGCTTTTCCCGTTTTGCGCCTGCGGTGGTGGGCGGCATCGTGATCAGCGGCGCCGCCCTGGTCGCTTTGCAGCTCGACTCGCCGGCTGACCTCGTAACGACGCCTTATGGCCGTCTGCTCTTGCTCAAGCTGGCGCTGGTGGCGGGGCTGCTTGGCGTGGGCGCCGACAACCGCTACCGCTGGACGCGCGCCGCGCTCGGCGGCGAAGCCAGGGCGCAACGTCGTCTACGCCGAAACGTCATCGTCGAAATCGTACTTGCCACGCTGATCCTTGGCGTTGCCGCCGCCTGGCGCCTGACGCCACCGCCGCGGGCGCTGGCAGCCCCGGCCTCCGTACCGCCAGCCGTCCTGCGGGTTGACGATCCACAGGCCAGCGCCCGATTGGCGATAACGTCGCCCGGCCCGGCTGGTACACGCGGCCTGGCGTTCTCGCTTGCCCGGCCGGATGGCAGCCCGCTGCCCGCCCTGGAGGTGAGTCTGTCGTTCGAGAGCCCTTCAGCGGGGATCGATTCGATTGTCTACACCCTGGAGGCACAAGCGAATGGCGAGTGGCGCGCGGACGATGTCGTCCTGCCGAGCCTCGCTCATTGGCGAATCCGGGCTGCCGTCCTGATTTCAGATTTCGACCGTATTCATCTCACTATAGATTGGGAGACCCAAGATGCACGCCCCTGACCACGCCGGCCCCGGACAGATACGCCCGCTGGGCCACGTTTTGCGGCTTGCCGGCCTGGCCTGCGCCCTGGCCTCGGCCTCGGCCATCCAGGCCCAGGAGCGCACGACGATAAGCCCGACGCTCTCGGCCAACCCCGGCAGGCCGGCCGAAGCCGCGCCAACGCTGGCCTCGACCACGCCAAGCCTGGAACCCATCGTCGTCCAGGGTGCCTCCGGCGGTAGCCTGATCGTACCAACGGCGCGCGAAGCCGCCACCCGACTCGGCCGCATCGCGGGCGGGGCCGAGGTCGTGGCCCACGATGCCTGGCGGGACACCCAGGCCGCCACCGTCAAGGACATTCTGGATTACACCCCCGGGGTCTTCGCCCAGCCCAAATGGGGCGAGGACGCGCGCCTTTCGATCCGGGGCTCGGGTTTGTCCCGCTATTATCATCTGCGCGGTATCGCCCTGTATCAAGACGGCGTACCGCTCGGCAATGCCGATGGCAGCGCGGACTTCCAATGGATCGATCCCACGGCCTATCGTTACGCCGAAGTGTACAAAGGCGCCAATGCCTTGCGTTACGGCGCGGGCACCCTGGGCGGCGCCATCAACTTCGTCACGCCTACCGGCCACGATACCGATCGCCTGCAAGGCCGGGCCGACGTCGGCGGTTTTGGCTGGCGCCGCCTGCAGGCCAGCACCGGGTTTGCCGAGCAGGCCTGGGATGGCTTCCTGACCGCGTCCGGGCAAGGCCAGGATGGTTATCGCGAACACAGTGGCGGGCACTCCTTGCGCGCCAGCGGCAACCTGGGCTGGCGCCTGGCGGAGCGCACCGAAACGCGGTTTTATCTCACCGCCGGCCGTATCCGGCAGGAGATCCCCGGCTCCCTCACACGCGAACAGGCCTTGAACGAGCCGCGCTCGGCGGCCCCCGCCAATATCGCCAATGACTGGCGGCGGGACGTCGACGGCGTGCGCCTGGCCAACCGCACTCTCCACGTGGCGGGCCCGGCCTCGTATGAAGCCGGAGCCTGGTACAGCCACACCGATCTCGACCATCCGATCTACCAGTATCTGCGGAATCGCTACCAGGACTATGGCGTGTACGCGCGGCTGCGGCATGATGGTTCATTGGCCGGCCATGGCAACCGGCTGACACTGGGCCTGACCTGGTCGGGTGGCAGGGTCGACGCCAACAACTACGTCAACCAGGGTGGTCGCAAGGGTGCCAGGCTCTCGAAGACCGACGACCGCGCGCACAATCTCGCCATCTACGGCGAAAATGCGCTCGAAGTTCTGCCCAACCTTTCGCTGATCGCGGGACTGCAGTACCTGCGGGCCACGCGCAAACGTACCGACCTTTACAACGCGGGCGAGCCCCCGCTGCGCTCGGGCAGCCGGGACTACGTCTTCGTCAACCCCCGCGTGGGCATGCTATGGCAGCTACGGCCGGACTGGCAGGTTTTCGGCAACGTTTCGCGCAGCGGCGAAGCTCCCACCTTCGGCGACATGGACTTCTCGACGGCGAACGATCTCGATCGCCTGCAGCCCCAGCGCGCCACGACCTACGAGCTGGGCAGCCGCGGCGACGCCGGCCACGTCGCATGGGACGTGTCGGTTTATCACGCCCGGCTTCGCCACGAGTTCCAGTGCGTCAGCACCCCCTGGAATATCTGCGATCAAGTGCGCAACCTGGATCGTACGATCCACCAGGGCATCGAGGCGGGTGTTCAATGGACCTTGCTGCGCGGGGTCTTTGAACCGCGACACCGCGGCGACAATCTGTGGTTGAACGCAGCCTATACGTTCAGCGATTTTCGTTTCGATGACGACGAGCGATGGGGCGACAACCGGATTCCCGGTGTGCCGCGACATTATCTGCGTGTTGAACTGTTGTACCGGCATACCGCGGACTTCTACATCGGGCCCAATGTCGAATGGGTACCGCAAGCCTACTATGTAGATAACGCCAATAGCGTGAAAACAGCCTCTTATGCCTTGCTGGGCTTGCGCGCCGGCTGGGAATCCGGTCGCTATGGCGTGTATCTGGAAGCCCGCAACCTGACCGACAAGGCGTACATCGCCAGCGCCAACGTCACCGACCAGGCCCATGCCGGATCGGCGCTGTTCGAGCCCGGAACCGGGCGCGCGATCTTTGCCGGCCTGCGGATCCAGTACTAGCGCCGCGGCGCATCGGGGCTCCCTTTCGGGGCCGGGTCTACGCCGGCCCAGGCCTGCGCCGGCCCTGCCAGAACCAGATTCCGGCCAGGATCAGCAGGGCCGGCAGATATGTCCAGAATTCGGACGGCCGATCGGGGTTGGCGATCATCACTTCGCGCACATCCCAGCCCTGCTCCCAGCCCGCCCGCCTGGCGGTACTGCCGAAGCGCACCGAGGCGATCTGCACCTGCTCGCCAAAGGCGCTGACGGTAAGCCCCGCCGCCGCCAGCCGCTGCATTCCGGCTGCGTCGCCTTGCGCGTCGCTGCCTTCGGGCAAGGCGGGCAAGGGCACGGCTACCGTTTTAACCAGTTCGTCGCCTTCGATGTTCATGCCTTCGAGCACCGCAACCAGGCGGCCCCGATCGGGCAGCGAGGCGGCGGTTTGTAGCAACGCCGACGGTGGCAAAGCGCGGTACTTGGCGCTCAGGTGATCCATGAACCAGTCGGGTCGGAACAGCATGAAGGTGACGAGCAACAGAAGGACGACTTCGAGCGCGTTGCAGCGGATGCGCATCCAGCCGATGGTGGCGGCGGCGAAAGCCAACGACGCCAGCGTGGCTCCCGTGATCGTGAGCAGCAGCGTCGCCCAATCGTTGACGTCGATCAGGAGCAGTAAAGGATTGAAGATGAACATGAACGGCAGCACCGCCGTACGCGCCGCATAGACGGCCCCCTGGATCCCCGTCTTGATCGGGTCTTCGCCCGAAATGGCCGCCGCGGCGAAGGTGGCCAGGCCCACCGGCGGCGTGATGTCGGCCATGATTCCGAAGTAGAACACGAACATGTGCACGGCGATCAACGGGATGATCAGGCCATTCTGGGCGCCCAGCTCGACCACGACCGGCGCCATCAGGGTAGCCATCAGGATGTAGTTGGCGGTGGTGGGCATGCCCAGCCCGAGAATCAGGCACACGACGGCGGTGAACACCAGCATGAGCGTGACGCTGCCCATCGACACGAGTTCGACGAACGCCGTCATGCGCAGGCCCAGGCCCGTGAGCGTAATGCTGCCGACGATCAGGCCCGCCGTGCCGCAAGCGATGGCGATGCCGATCATGTTGCGGGCGCCGTCTTCCAGACCGGTGATGGCTTCGTGTACGCCGCGACCGATGGCGGGCCGCACCGCCTGACGCCGGAACCAGGCGATCAGCGGCCTCTGGGTGAGCATTTGCGCCAGCATGGCCACCACGGCCCAGAACGCCGACAGGCCGGCGGAGAACTGCTCGATCGCCAGGCACCACACCAGCACGCCGATGGGGATCAGGAAGTACAGCCCCGCACGGATGGTGGGCCAAGGCTCGGGCCTTTGCGGGCTGGTGATATTGATATTGTCGGGAAGATCGGGGTGGGCGGCGGACACCTTCAGCAGGACCAGATACAGGACGGTGAGCAGGCCCAGAAGCACCCAGATCGCGGCATCGCCCGCCACCGTCTGCACGCCGATGCCGATCCAGTACACCAGGCCGGCGACGATCAGCGTGCCGGCGATGCCCATGCCCCAGCCGGCCAGCTTCTGCAAGAGCGTGCGCGGCGGCCCCGAGGCGATCATGGGCTCGATGCCGAGCTTCAGCGCCTCGAGGTGCACGATGTAGAACAGCGCCACGTAGGAAATGCTGGCCGGCAGCAGCGCGTGGCGAATAATGTCGGTATAGGGAATGCCGACGTACTCGATCATGAGAAAAGCCGCCGCGCCCATGACCGGCGGCATGATCTGGCCATTGACGGACGACGCGGTTTCGATGGCGCCGGCGCGCACGCCGCCATAGCCGGCTTTCTTCATGAGCGGAATGGTGAAGATCCCGCCCGTGACCACGTTGGCCACCGACGACGCCGAGACCACGCCATTGATCGCCGACGACACCACGGCCACCTTGGCCGGGCCGCCCCGCAGGTGGCCGAGCAGCGCGAACGACACTTGCATCATGTAGTTGCCCGCCCCGCAGCGATCGAGCAGCGAGCCGAACAGCACGAATATGAAAATGTAGGACAACGATACGCCGAGCGCCACGCCGTAGACGCCCTCGGTGGTGAGCCACATATGCGAGGCCAGCCTTTCGATCGAGGCGCCGCGGTGCGCCAGCACATCCGGCAGCCAGGGTCCGAACAGGGCGTACAGCACGAACACCAGGCCCAGCACCGCCATAGGCGCGCCCAAGGCGCGACGGGTGACCTCGAGTAGCAGGACGAGGCCGATGGCGGCGGTGATGACGTCTTGCTGTGTGGGCTGGCCGGGGCGCAGGGCCAGCTCCTGGTAGAAGAGGTAGAGATAGGCGCCGCACAGGCCGGCGATGATGGCCAGCACCCAATCGTGCCAGGGGATTCTGTCGCGCGGCGAGGTTTTGCGCGCGGGATAGGCCAGATAGCCCAGGAACATCGCGATCCCGAGGTGCACGGCACGGGCCTCGGTGTCGTTGAAAATGCCGAAACGGAATGCGAAAGGCAGCGGCGAGGCATACCAGAGCTGAAACAACGACCAGAGCAAGGCCCCGATCGCCAGCACCGCGCCGGCAAAGCCGGCCACCGAGCGGCCGCCCCTATCGACTTCTGCGACGAGCTGTTCGAGTTCGGCGTTGATGACTGGCCCGGCCGTCTCGCGCGGCAGTTCCCCCGGTGTCCTCGCATTCATAGACTGCTCCCTACGGCTTCGGACGCGCCGCTCCTCCGCGGGGGAGCGGCGCGGTAACGCTGGCCGCCTCCCGCGGCGACGGCCATGAACCCGCTCAAAGCAGGCCTTTCTCCTTGAAGTATTTTTCGGCTCCGGGGTGCAGCGGCGCCGACAGGCCGTTCTTGACCATGTCTTCTTTTTCGAGATGGGCCAGGGCCGGGTGCAGTTTTTTGAAGTCTTCGAAGTTTTCGAACACCGCCTTGGTGATCAGGTAGATCGACTGCTCGGGCACATCGGACGAGGTGACGAAGGTTGCGGTGACGCCATATGTAGGGACATCATCGGGGTTGTTGGGGTACATGCCGCCCGGGATATTGACCTTGGCGAAGTACGGAAACTCGGCAACGAGTTTATCCACCGCCTCGCCCGTGAGCGGCGTGAGCCTGGCACCGCAGGTGGTGGTTGGATCCTGGATGTTGGCCGAGGGATGGCCGACGGCATAGATGAAGCCATCGATCTTGCCATCGCACAGCGCGGCGCCGTGCTCGTCGGGCCGCAGCTCGGCCGCGAGGGCGAAATCCTTGAGCGTCCAACCGCGGGCGGCCAGGTATTGTTCCAACGAAGCGCGAGTGCCGGAGCCCGGGTTGCCCACATTGAAGCGCTTGCCTTTGAGATCGTCGAAGCTCTTGGCGTTGAGCTCTTTGCGGGAGACGACGGTAAAGGGCTCGGGATGGAGCGAAAACACCGACCGCAGTTTGTCGAACTTGCCCGCGTCCTTGAACTGGCCCTCGCCGTTGTAGGCGTTGTAGCCGATGTCCGACTGCACCACGCCGAGGTCGAGCTCGCCGGCCTTGATGGTATTGACATTGAACACCGAACCGCCTGTGGACTCCACCGAGCAGCGGGTACCATGCTCCGCGCGATCCTTGTTGACCAGGCGGCAGATAGCGCCACCGGCAGCGTAGTAGACGCCGGTGACGCCGCCGGTGCCGATACTGACAAATGACTGTTGGGCCTGGACGGTGCCTGGCATGGCCGCCATGGCGGCGGCCAGAACCGCCGCGGAGCCAAGCACGCCAGCCATGTGCGTGGATCGTTTGATGCGAGAAACCATGATGGACTCCTTCAGAATCGGGGTGCGACCCCGGGTTTATATCGGTCAGGCAAGGCCGTTCCAACGATGGCCCGGCCAGCCCGCTGTCAGGCAGATAGTGCCCGAAGTGACGGATCGCGTCGAGACATTTGGCGCTTTGCCGACATCGCAGCGGCCCGGCGCGGAACCCGGCCCGGCGACCACGGCAGCCTCCTCCCGCCTGAAAGATCCAGGGTTTTTACCCGGCCGGCGTGAAGAACTCCGGCCTCCCGGCCGGAGCTTCTCCGCCACTATTCGGGGGAGCCTTCGGCTCCAGGAAACGACGGCCTCGCTTGACCCCGTCCTGAAGAACGGGGCTTGCGCTTGGGTCCGTGGTCAAGGCGCCGCCGCCGGCGCCGCGGGTTCGCGGGCGAGTTCGAGGGGCGCCGCCAATGCCAGGCCCAGATCTGCGAGGTCGATCAACGCCTTGAGGACGATGCGCTCCTGGACCTCCAGGAACACGGCGTAGTCGGCAGTGTGGATGGAAGCGCGCACCCGCAGCTCGATGCGCCCTGGCGCGGTCCCCTCCACCCGGACCCGCGGCCAGCCTGGCTCTTTGATCACCATCTCTTCCGCCTCCAGCAAGGCCCGCAAGCGGTACAACAGCGCCAGGATGCGATCGGGTTGGCTATCGCCACGCAGTGCGATCCGCTGCTCGAGATAGCAGCAACTGCGTTGGGTGAAGTTGACGATGGCTATCTTCGCCAAGTCTGCGTTCGGCACCGTGCACAGGGTGCCGTCGCGGGCCCGCAGGCGGCTGGATCGCGGGCCTATGCGTTCGACCTTGGCCGACTGGCCCTCGAAAAGGATATGGTCGCCGATCCGGAACGGCCGATCGGCAAACAGCGACAAGCCGCCGAACAGGTTTTCGATGGTCGATTGCGACGCCAGGGCCACCGCTATCCCGCCTACGCCCAGGCCCGCGATCAAGCCCAGCGCCGGGATCCCGACCTCGTTCGCGCCGTCCACCAGGATTGCGCTGACCGCCACGATGCCCAGCAACCTGGCACTCAGCCGCAGGAGGTGGGCATCGTAGCTGTTCTCCGGTACGCGGGGCGAACGGATGATGGACTCGACGATGAAATAAATGAGCAGCCAGGTGGCCCAGGCCGCCGCGGTGTAATACAGCACGGTGGCGAACAGGTACTCGCCGATCGCGAAGCTGCCTGCGGGATTGATCTGCGCCGCGACGAACCATTCGCTGGCCGAGAACAGCAGAATGATCGCCACCGGGATGGTCAAGCGCCAACCCAGCCGACTAACGGGAACCTCGGTGTTCGAGGCGCGCCACGCGAACCAGGCCCAGCATCCCGCCAGCCCCAGCGACAGCAGCACGACGCCCAGGATCAGCAGGATTTTCCAAAGCGGCGTATTGAGGTAATACACCTTGAGCGGTTCCGGCATGCCACGCACGAAAGCATCGGGAATCCAGGGGCCGGTCGCGGCAATCTGCTCACGATGAAAAAAAGGATAGACCCGCGGATTGAGCACCTCGCGGTCGACGACGGCTTGGTAATACTCCGGCAGACTGGCCAGCGTCCGGGCCGAGAACTGGTACTCCCCGGCGTGCGGACCGCTCTCGGTGCGGACGATCTGGAGATCGGTGCCGGGAATCGTCCATTTATCCGGCAGCGGTTTACCGGCATCCAAGGGTCCGGTGCGATAGCCGGGAATGCTGGCGGGATCCAGCGGCGGCAAGCGTGCCAGGATGTCGTAGAGATAGCCGATCGCCGAGTTGCCCGCCTTGACGCGCGCCGCCGGAGGCAGCGCCTCCAGGTCCATCAATTGACGCATGCGCTGCAAGTCACGGCGCAGCCCCGCGACTCGCTCGGGCCGTTTGTCCGCCGCGTACTCCGCGTAGTCGGATTCGATGCGGCTCGCCGCCGCCAGGAAAGACTGGTACACCTCGCTTGGGCTCGACCGGTTGATCGGCGCGATCAAGCCCTGAGGCTCCACCGCCTGCGTGGGCGGCACCAGACCGAGACAAAATAAAAGCAGCAGCAGAAAACGCATGGCCCGTGGCGGCCCTGGGCCGCCTTGAAAAAAGGGCAAGGATATTCGATGCCTGCGGCACAGGCCAGCGGGCCCGCTAGCCAAGAGCCGATCCCCGTGCGGCGCCCCTCAACGGGATCCGTCCACCGCGGCCTCCGGCTCCCAAAGCACGACACGACTGCCGCCTTCGGTTTTGGCGACGTACATCGCACTGTCGGCGCGCTGCATCAAGGTTGCCGCGTCGGCGCCATGCTCGGGACACAAGGCCACGCCGATGCTCGCCGAGATCGACAGACGCATGTTTTCGATCATATAGGGCTTGCCCAAACTCCGCAGAATGCGCCATGCCACGCGCATGATCTGTTCAGTGCCTCCCGCCTGCTCGATCAACACCGCGAGTTCGTCGCCGCCCAGGCGCGCCGGCACGTCGCGCTCGCGCACCAGGCTCCGGAGCCGCCCACCGACGGCGCCGAGCAGCAGATCTCCCACCCGGTGGCCGTAGATATCATTGATCTGTTTGAAACGGTCGAGATCGATGAATAACAGGGCCAGCCGCCGCTCTTCGCGACGGGCCGCCTGCGACAAGACCGCCTCCAGGCGCTCGTCGAACCTCATGCGATTGGGCAATCCCGTCAAGCGGTCGTGGCGCGCCAGGTGATGGTTGCGAGCCTCCATCCGCTTGCGTTCCGAGATATCGACGAACGAAATCAGCAGGCGATTCTCCACCACCGCGGCAAATGCCAGGATATCGAGGCCACGGCCATTGGCGCAGCGCACACGGGTTTCCAACTGCTCGATCGATCCCGGCGCCGCGGCGATCCGCCGTATCAGCTTCTGCCACTGGACACGGACTCGCGCCCGGTAGTCGCGATCCGGGTAGGCTCGCCGCAGCCAGCCTTTCGACGTCTGGATATCGTCGAGCGTATAGCCGAAACTGGCCACGAACTGGCGATTGACGAAAAAGGTATCGAGCCGGTCGATCAGGCGGGCATACAGGATGGGCGTGGGAATGTTATCGAGTGCCTGCTGCCAGCGCCGCTCGCCGGCGCGCAATTGCTCTTCCATCTGGCGCCGGGCGGTAATGTCGATCAACACGCCCTCCCACGCCAGGCTGCCATCGGGCAAGGCCGCCGGCGTGCACTCCACGCTGAACCAGCGTATACCGTCGGCGAGCCGCAGCCGCCCTTCCCAGTGCAGCGGCTGCCGCCGCGCCATGGCGCGCAAGCTGGAGCGGAGCCAAGCCCGGTAATCGTGCGGATGGATGTGCCGGAACACGAGTAGCGGGTCGTTCTTCAGTGCGTCGGGGGGCAATCCCGTCAGTTGCTGCCACGGCCCGCTGAGAAAGACGAAGCGCAGCGCCATCGCACGCGGTGCCGTTTTGCAAACATAGGTTGCCACCGGGATCGATCGGGTCAGGCGGAGGGCGATCTCGGCGTCGGGTCGGTCGCTCCAAAAATCTGGCATGCGTGCGATGCCTCCTGATACTGTCGATAAAGAAAAAGCCTCTTACGGCGCGAATGTTACCGGGTGTTTATCTCGAAGACCAGAGTTGTCTGCGGCCGCGGTGTCCGCCACGTGGTTCCGCCGCTCAAAAACCCGACGATCCCGGCCGACGCCTCAAGCGCGATACAGCCTGATATTCTGGAAGCCTGGCCGGCCACCTTGCAGACCTTTTTGGAGATGCTCCGATGCTTCGCCCGTTCTCCCGCCATGCGCTCATCAGGATCGCCCGCCGCCTGCCATCCGGCCTTCTGGCGACCTTGGCGGCGCTGGGCTGGCTGGTGCCCGCGGCGGCGCAGCAGATCATCCACACCGAGCCTTCGATGTTCTCTCCCATCGTGGTCTATGAGGCGCGAGGCGAGCGCTGCATGGCATTCGGCAGCGTGCAGGCCCTCGGCCGGCAAACCTGCCGAGATCTCAAACAGCCTGAACGCCTGGTGTTCCAGTACACCCAAATGGTGTTGAGCGCGCTCTGGCTGCAGCCCGATCCACAACGCATCCTGATCGTCGGGCTGGGCGGCGGCACCTTGCCCATGGCCTTGGCGGGGCTATTTCCCCAGGCGGTCATCGATACGGTAGAGATCGACCCGGCCGTACTGCGAGTGGCCCGCACCTATTTTGGCTATCGACCCGGCGAACGGCAACGCATACACGTGGCGGATGGTCGGGCCCACATCGAGGCGGCGGCGGCCAGGGGTGAGCACTACGACTTGATTATTCTGGATGCCTTCGATGCCACCTATATCCCGCCGCACCTCATGACTCGCCAGTTTCTGGAAACTGTCAAACAGCTTCTGAGTCCCGGCGGCGTACTGGCGGCGAACACATTCACGTCGAGCCGCCTGTACGAACGCGAGTCGGCAACCTATGCGGCGGTGTTTGGTCCGTACTATCAACTGCGCGGCGGCAACCGGGTCATTCTGGCTCGCCCGGCGGGATTGCCAAAGTTGCCCGAGCTGCGCACCCAGGCTCTGGAGCATGCGGCCGACCTGGCGCCCTTGGGCGTGTCTACCCCGCAATTGCTGAATCTGCTGGGCCCCATGCCCAACTGGCCGGCCGATACCGAGATCCTCAGCGATCCCTGAAACGCCGGGGCGGAGGCCCGCCCGCCGGCATCGCCTCCGCCCCCAGGGCAAAGCCCCCGGCTTTAGTTCTGCAGGCGCTGCTCGAGTGCTTGCTTGACGTCGCGGAGCTCGGCCGGCAGGCCATGCTCGAGCTTGATGAACAGTTCTTCGTGCAAGCCAAGTTCGTCGCGCCACGCCTGGACATCGATCCGCGTGATCCGCTCGAACTGCTCACGCGGGAAGTCGAGGCCGTCCCAGGCGAGGTCGTCGAAGTTCGGCGTGACGCCGAACACGTTGTCGACGCCCCCCGCCTGGCCTTCGATGCGCTCGAGCATCCACTTCAGGACGCGCATGTTGTCGCCAAAGCCCGGCCAGATGAACTTGCCGTTGTCGTCGGTCTGGAACCAGTTGACACAATAAATACGCGGCAGCCGGGCGCCGTTGGCTTCCAGCTGGCGGCCGAGCTCAAGCCAATGGCTGAAATATTCGCTCATGTTGTAGCCGCAGAACGGCAGCATGGCGAAGGGGTCGCGGCGCACCACGCCTTGCGCGCCCATGGCGGCGGCGGTGGTTTCGGAGCCCAGCGTGGCGGCCATGTACACGCCTTCGAGCCAATTGCGGGCCTCGGTGACCAGCGGTACGGTGGTGGACCGGCGGCCGCCGAACAGGAAGGCATCGATAGGCACGCCCGCCGGGTTATCCCACTCGGGGTCGATGGCGGGGTTCTGTTGCGCCGACACCGTGAAGCGGGCGTTGGGGTGGGCCGCCTTGCGGCCGCAGCCCGGGGTCCAGTCGTTGCCTTGCCAGTCGATGCAGTGCGCGGGCTCGGGGCCCATGCCCTCCCACCAGACGTCGCCGTCGTCGGTGAGCGCCACGTTGGTGAAGATGACGTTCTCGCGCAACGTGTCCATGCAGTTGCGGTTGGTTTTGTCGTTCGTGCCCGGCGCAACGCCGAAGTAGCCCGCTTCCGGGTTGATGGCATACAAGCGGCCATCGGCGCCGGGCTTGATCCAGGCGATGTCGTCGCCGATGGTGGTGATCTTCCAGCCCGGCAGCGCGGCCGGCGGGATCAGCATGGCGAAGTTGGTTTTTCCGCAGGCGGAGGGGAAGGCCGCCGCGACGTGGCGCTTCTGGCCATCCGGCGAAGTGACGCCGAGGATCAGCATGTGTTCGGCCAGCCAGCCCTGGTCGCGGCCCATCTTGGAGGCGATGCGCAGCGCCAGGCACTTTTTGCCCAGCAGCGCATTGCCGCCATAGCCCGAGCCGAACGACCAGATTTCGCGGGTTTCCGGGTAATGGACGATGTACTTGGTGCTGTTGCACGGCCAGGCGACGTCGGCCTGGCCTGGCTGCAGCGGTGCGCCCACGCTGTGGATGCAGGGCACGAACTCGCCGTTGGTGCCGAGCACGTCGTACACCTTGCGGCCCATGCGGGTCATGAGGCGCATGTTGGTGACGACATAGGGCGAATCGGTGAGCTCGATGCCGATGTGGGCAATGGGCGAGCCCAGCGGCCCCATCGAGAACGGCACGACGTAGAGCGTGCGGCCGCGCATGCTGCCGGCGAAGAGGCCATTGAGCGTCTGGCGCATTTCGGCCGGGTCGACCCAATTATTGGTGGGGCCGGCGTCTTCACGCTTGGCCGAACACACGAAGGTGCGGTCTTCGACGCGCGCGACGTCGGAGGGATCGGACCAGGCCAGATAGGAGTTGGGGCGCTTCTCGGGATTGAGGCGGCGCAAGGTGCCGGCCTGGACCATGAGCTCGGAGAGGCGGTCGTACTCTTCCTCGGAACCGTCGCACCATTCGATGCGGTCGGGCTGGGTGAGTGCGGCGATTTCGGCCACCCATGCCTTTAGACCCTCGTGGCGTACCCAATCGGGAGCGTTGAGTTCGATATCGGGTTGGGGATTGGCGACAGCATTCATAAGACTAGGTCTCCGGAAGGGTCCGCGTGACCGCGCAGCGGCGTTGCCAGAAGAGCAACGGTTGGACAGATTGAAGGGCCAGGAACCCCGACGGACGAGCCCGGCTCGGGGCGGATAAAGGGGCTTATTTTAATCGTACTGTCACGCTCGTGGGCAAGCACCCTCCGGCGCGCGTCCCTCGGCGGATTCTGCGACAATCGTTGGGATTTTTTCTGCTCGAAAGGAGGCGGATCATGAAGCTGTACTACACACCGGGCGCCTGCCCTCTGGCCGTTCACATTCTGCTGTGCGAACTCGGCCTGCCGCATGAACTCGTCAAGGTCGATCTCAAAACCAAGAAACTCGAAGACGGCGGCGACTACCTGGCCATCAACCCCAAGGGCTACGTGCCGGCCCTGGTGCTCGATAGCGGCGAGACACTCACCGAGATCCCCGCCATCGTGCAGTACCTGGCCGACACTCACCCCGACGCCGGCCTGCTGGCGGCTCCGGCCACCATCGAGCGTACTCGCGCCGTGGAATGGCTTACTTTCGCCGGCACCGAACTGCACCGCAGCTTTTCTCCGCTGTTCAATCCCGCCGCCAGCGACGACCTGAAGCAGGCGTCGCGCGACCGGCTGGCGCAGCGTTTCGGCTATCTCAATCAAGCCCTCGAGGGCAAGGCCTATCTGGTGGGCGAGCGTTTCAGCGTAGCCGACCCCTACGTGTTCACCATTCTCAACTGGACATTCATCCAGAAGATCGACCTTGCGCCCTGGAGCAACCTCGCCGCCTATCACCAGCGCCTCGCCCAGCGGCCATCGGTGCAGGCCGCGATGCGCGCCCAAGGCCTGATCTGAGCCGGCGCGGCCCCCCTCTTCCCTCTTTCTCAGGGCAGCTCGGCCGGATAGCTCTGCAACGCCAAGGCCACCTGGCGGCCGATATCGGCCGCCTCAAGCTTGGCGTTCACGGCGCCGTAGAAGACACCGTCGCGCACGAGATATAACGAGGGCAAATGAAACACCTCATAACGCTCCACCAGTCCCCGGTTATCGGCGGCATCGATCCAGGCCAGGCGCCGAACCGGCAAGTTCATCCCCGGCAGGCGCTCACGCGCCAGCCGGCAATTGCCGCAGTCCGGCGCCACGAATACCACCAGCGTGGCGCCGGCGGCATCGAGCAGAAAACGATCGGCGGTGCCATCGTCCAGCCATTCTTGTTCCAAAACACTCTCCCGCCCGGCGAAAACCGGCGCCGGCGGCATTGTAGCGGCCTCCCCGATTGCGAGGGTCGGCCGACCCTGCTACTCTCGTCACCAAAAAGCACAAGTGCCAACACGTCTCATTCTCGTTCCAAACCGGAGCCACCCTCGATGACACACTCCCAACGCCCCCTCATGCGGACCACTTGCCTCCTGGCCGCCACCGGAGCCATGCTGTTCGGCAGCCAAGCATTCGCCGTCGGCGAGGTGAGTCTCTATACCACCCGCGAACCCGGCCTGATCCAGCCCCTGCTCGACGACTTCAACCAGCAGACCGGCATCAAGGTCAATACGGTTTTCGTCAAAGACGGCTTGGCCGAGCGGGTCAAGGCGGAGGGCGACAAGTCGCCGGCAGACGTGCTCATGACGGTCGACATCGGCAACCTGCTCGACCTCGTGGAACAAGGCGTGACCCAGCCCGTGAAGTCGCAGGTGCTCGAGTCGGCGATTCCGGCCAACCTCCGCAGCGACAAGGGCGACTGGTACGCGCTGTCGCTGCGCGACCGCGTCCTGTACGTCGACAAAGATCAGAAAATCACCGAGTTCACGTACGAGGAACTGGCCGATCCCAAGTGGAAGGGCAAGGTTTGCATCCGCTCGGGGCAGCATCCCTACAACACCGCTCTTATCGCCGCCATGATCGCCCACGACGGGGCCGAGGCCACCGAGCAGTGGCTGCGCGGCGTCAAGGCCAACCTGGCGCGCAAGGCCACCGGCGGCGACCGCGAGGTGGCCCGCGACATTCTCGGCGGCATCTGCGACATCGGGATCGCCAACGCCTACTACGTGGGCCGCATGAAGAACAGCCCCGAAGGTTCCGATGCCCGCCAGTGGGGCGATGCGATCAACGTCGTGCGTCCCACCTTCAAGCAGAGCGGCGGCACCCACGTCAACGTCACCGGGGCGGCGGTGGCCCGGCATGCGCCCAACGCCAACAACGCGCTCAAGCTGCTCGAATACCTGGTCTCGGACCAGGCCCAGAGCCTGTACGCCAAGGCCAACTACGAGTATCCGGTCAAGGCGGGCGTGGAGCTCGATCCGGTGGTCGCCAGCTTCGGCACCCTCACGGCCGACTCGCTGTCGCTGCCGGAGATCGCCCGCTATCGCAAACAGGCCAGCGAACTGGTCGACAAAGTCGGCTTCAACGACTAGTCTTCCGCCTTCGCCCGGCCACGCGGGGCGGCCTCCAGGCCGCCCCGTTCGTCTTCTCTCCGATGTCGATTCCCGCCTCCCTGCCCGCGCTGGCTTCGCGCCCCGCCGCACCTTCCCGCCACCGCATCCTGAATGCCATCTGGCTGCCTCTGGCCGTTCTGGCGGCCGCCACCGTGCTGGCGCCGCTGCTCTCGCTGGCTTGGTCCGCGCTGCAAGGCAGCCCCGGTCTGTGGCTGCACCTGGCCGAGCACGTCCTGCCGCGTGCGCTGAGCAATACGCTGGCCTTGCTGCTGGGGGTCGGCATCATCGTGATCCTGCTCGGCACCGGCGCCGCCTGGCTCGTCACCGCCTACGACTTCCCGGGCCGGCGGATACTGGGCTGGGCACTGCTGCTGCCCCTGGCGGTACCCACGTACATCATCGCCTTCAGTTATCTCGACATCCTGCACCCCCTGGGACCGGTGCCCAGCGCCTTGCGTTGGCTGCTGGGCATCGACAGCCCCAGGGGATTGCGCCTGCCCGACGTGCGCTCGCTGGGCGGCTGTATCCTCGTGCTGGGCTTCGTGCTCTACCCTTATGTGTACCTCACCACCCGGGTCATGTTCCAAAGCCAGGCGGCCAGCCTGCTGGAGGCCGCGCGTACCTTGGGTGCTGGTCGCACCGAGGTCTTCTGGCGGGTGGCCTTGCCCTTGGCCCGCCCCGCAATCGCCATCGGCGCCAGCCTCGCCCTGCTCGAAGCGCTCAACGACATCGGCGCTTCAGAGTTCCTGGGGGTGCAAACCCTGACCGTGTCGGTCTATACCACCTGGATCACACGATCCGACCTGCCGGGTGCGGCGCAGATCGCGCTCAGCATGCTGGCCCTGGTGCTTGCCCTCATCCTCGTCGAGCGCCAGGGCCGCAAGCGCCAGCGCTACTCGCTCACCCAGCGCCCCAGGCCCCTGCAGCCGCTGCGCCTGCGAGGCGGGCGCGCCCTGCTGGCCCTGATTCTGGGCTGGATTCCGGTCGTCGTGGGTTTCCTGGCACCCGCCGCCTATCTGGTCGAGGCCACCGCCAAGCGCCTGCACTTGGTGGGCGGTGTCTCCGCCCAGTTGCTGGCCAGCCTGCAGAACACCGTCGTGCTCGCCCTCACCGCCACGCTGGTCACGGTGCTGGCCGGCCTGGTGGTGGCCTGGGCGGTGCGCAGCGCCCGCCATCGCCGCCAGGCCCGGCTCGGCGCCGCTTGCGCCCGGGCGGCCAGCCTGGGCTATGCCGTACCCGGTACGGTGCTGGCGATCGGCTTGCTCACCCCGCTGGCGGTCGTTGACGACGTCATCGGACACGTTTTGTCCGCGCTTTTCGATATTCCGCCCCAGCTTTGGCTGATGGGTTCGATGAGTGCGCTGGTGCTGGTCTATCTGCTGCGCTTTTTGGCGATCACGGTTGGCGGCATCGAGGCCGGCCTTGCGCGCATCCCGGTGTCGCTCGACTTCGCCGCGCGTTCGCTGGGCGAGAATTCCGCCGGCATGCTGCGCCGCATCCACCTGCCGCTGCTGCGTCCGGCCCTCGCCGGCGCAGCCTTGCTGGTCTTCGTCGACGCCATGAAGGAACTGCCGGCCACGCTGCTGCTGCGTCCCATGAATTTCGATACCCTGGCCACCTGGCTCTACGCCGAGGCCGCTCGCGGTACCTATGAAGAAGGCGCGGTGGCCGCGCTAGCCATCGTGCTGGCGGGCCTGCTGCCGGTGGTATTGCTGGCGCGGGCCGGCCAGCCCACTTCCGCACGGAGCTCCCCTTGATGTCATCCTCCCTGGAACTCGCGCACCTGGCGCTGGGCTACGATACGCCGCATGGCTTCAAGTCCATCGTTCACGGTCTGAATCTTTCGCTGGAGCAAGGGCAAATCGGCTGCCTGCTGGGCGAATCCGGCTGCGGCAAGACCACAGTGCTGCGCGCCATCGCCGGCTTCGAGCCGTTACGGCAGGGCCGGATCGCGCTCAAAGGCCGAGTCCTGGCCGGTCCCGGCGTGGACCTTCCGCCCGAGCAGCGCCAGGTTGGCATCATGTTCCAGGACTACGCGCTCTTTCCCCATTTGAACGTGGAGCGCAACGTCGGCTTCGGCCTGCGCCGGATGCCCGCCGCGGAGCGGCGCGACCGGGTCGCGCTGATGCTCGAGCGCGTCGGCCTGGCTCATACCGCGGGCCAGTATCCGCACGAGCTTTCAGGCGGTCAGCAACAGCGGGTCGCGCTCGCGCGAGCGCTGGCCCCGGCCCCCGACCTGCTGCTGCTGGACGAGCCCTTTTCCAATCTCGATCTGCATACCCGCGAATCGCTGGCGTTCGAAGTGCGCGATATTCTCAAGCAGAACGGCGCCACCGCGATTGTCGTCACGCACAACCAGGCCGAGGCCTTCGCCATTGCCGACCGCATCGGCGTCATGCGCCAGGGCCGCATCCTGCAGTGGGATACGCCGTATCAGGTGCACCATCATCCCGCCGACGATTTCGTGGCTGACTTCGTGCGGCAGCATGAGGTTCTGCGCGACCGGCGCTCGGAGGCACTGCGGCGCGCCGGTTGATCGTGGTGGCTCTGTAGCGCTCTGGATGCAATGACTCAGGCCCGCAGCGCTTCACCGTAACGCCGCGTGAAGTCTTCCACGGCTTGGGCGAAGCGGTCGACATCATCGTCGTTCAGCGGCAGCGACAGCACGATGAAGCCGCGCGGCGCGACGTAGAATCCTTGTTCCAACATATCAAAGAAGAACAGATTCTTGATCAAACGCTCGCTGGCCGGGATGTCTTGCGAGCTGCGGATCTCCGCTCGGGTGGCGTGCAGATTCATCAGCGAACCCAGGCCGGTGAACTGCAGCTCGGTTCCCGCCTCGCGGCAAAAGGCATTGAGGCGTGTACGCAGGGCGTCGCCCCGCGCGTTGAGCGCCCGCGCGGCGTCGGCGGTGTAGATTTTGGTCAGGCCGGCGATGCCGGCCGACATAGTGACGACGTTGTTATTGAACGTCCCCGCATGGCCAAGATGACCCGGCTTGCGCGGATCGAACTGCGCCATGATATCCGCCCGGCCGCCGAAGGCGCCGAACGACATGCCCCCGCCGATGTACTTGCCCAGCGTCGTCAGGTCGGGCGTGATACCCAGCTCGGCCTGGCGGCCGCCGGGCGAAAGGCGCGAGGTCATCACCTCGTCAAACACCAGCATGGCGCCGGCTTCGGTGGCGAGCCGCCGCAGGCCGCGCAGAAAGCCCGGGTCGCCGACGATGCAGCCGCCGGCGCCTTGCATGGGCTCGGCCACGATGGCGGCGATCTCCGGGCCGTGCTCGTCCACCAACGCCTGTACACTGGACAAGTCGTTGTAGGTGCCGATCAGAAACTCGTGCGGTACGTTGACGGGCGAAGAACCGCCCCCGAAGGTCAGCACGCCGCCGTGATAGCCGCCTTCGAACACCAACACCTTGCGGCGACCGGTAAAGTGTTTGGCGGCGGCGATCGCCATCAGATTGGCCTCGGTACCGGAGTTGGTAAAACGCACTTGCCGCAACGAAGGGAAGCGCTCGACCACCAGCCGGGCCAGTTGGGCCTCCAGCAGGTTATGGCCGGTAAGGTTGATGCCCTCGCCCACCGCGGCGAAGATCGCCTCGCGAATCACCGGGTGGCTATGACCATAGAGGCCGGCGGTGAACTCGCCCAGAAAATCCAGATACTCATGACCGTCGGCATCCCACAAACGGGCGCCCTCGCCGCGCACCATGGCCAGCGGAAAAGGATCGTAGTAGAGCACCGAGCGGGTGTTGCCACCGGGCATCACCTCGGTGGCCCGCCGGTATTGCTCGGCGCTTTTCGGATGACGCGCGACGTAGGCGTTGCGCAGACGGTTCAGTTCGGAGTCGAGATTCATGGTTGGGTGCTAACAAAATGGCCGGGAGGGACGTTGCCAGGCTCGCCGGGCTGCCGATGGCTGGCGGGATTCGAGAGTGGGACGAACCCCTCGCGGCCAATGAAGGCCGTGGGCCGCCCGCCGTGCGGCCGGCGGCGGATTCGCCCAACAGACACATATTATTGTACGACGTACAATTAATGCAATAGAGGCTCGCGCCGCAGGCTAGTCCGCCACCGGATCGCCAAAGCCGCCCCCGCCCGGAGTCTCGATGATCACCACGTCGCCGGTCTGGACCTCGGTACGGTCTTGCGGCCCCAGTTCATCGATGCCGCCGGCGGCGCGCTCGACGGCGTTGCGGCCCCGCGCGCCAGGCTGCCCGCCATGCAGGCCGAACGGCGCATGCACGCGGTTGTTGGATAGGATGGAGACCGTCATCGGTCGCAGAAAGCGCAGCCGCCGCACGCCGCCGTCGCCCCCCCGCCAACGGCCGCTGCCGCCCGAGCCCTGCTTGATGGCATAGGACTCCAGCCGCACCGGAAAGCGCAATTCGAGCACCTCGGGATCGGTCATGCGCGAGTTGGTCATGTGCGACTGCACGACCGCCGTGCCGTCGAAGCCGCGCGCCTGGCGCCAATCGACGCCGAGGTCGGCCAGGCCGGCGCCGGTGCCGCCCGCAATGGTTTCGTAATACTGGTAGCGCGCGTCGCCGAAGGTGAGATTGTTCATCGTGCCCTGGCTCGACGCCATCACGCCCAGCGCGCCGTAAAGGGCATTGACGACGCACATGGAGGTTTCGACATTGCCCGCCACCACGGCCGCCGGGGCCACCGGATTGAGCAGGCTCCCCTCGGGGACGATCACCCGCAACGGCTTGAGGCAGCCGGCATTCAGGGGAATATCGTCGTCGACCAGCGTGCGGAACACGTACAGCACCGCGGCCATTGCCACCGCCTTGGGCGCATTGAAGTTATTGGCCATTTGCGGGGAGGTGCCGGTGAAATCGATAGTCGCGCGGCACGCCTCGCGATCCACCTCGATCCTCACCTGGATCACGCCACCGTTGTCCATCCGATAGGTAAACTCGCCGTCGCCCAGCACCGGCAGCACGCGGCGCACCGCCTCCTCGGCGTTGTCCTGCACGTGGCCCATATAGGCCCGGACCACGTTCAGGCCGTAATGCGCGCACATGTTGAGGAGTTCCTGCACGCCGGTTTCATTGGCCGCGACCTGGGCCTGCAGGTCGGCGATGTTCTGGTCGGGATTACGAGCCGGCCAGGGCCCCGACGCCAGCAGTCGCCGCATGTCGGCTTCGTGGAACTCCCCCTGGCTGACCAGGCGCACGTTGGTGAGCAGCACGCCCTCGTCGTCGATGGTGCGCGAGTCGGGCGGCATCGAGCCCGGCGTGGTGCCCCCGATATCGGCATGGTGCCCCCGTGAACCCACGTAGAACAGGATCTCGCCGCCGTCGGGGCGGAACACCGGGGTAATCACCGTGACGTCGGGTAGATGCGTACCGCCCTGGTAGGGATTATTGAGCACATAGACGTCTCCCGGCCGCATGCGGCCGGCGTTGTCTTGCATCACCCGGCGCACCGATTCGCCCATCGACCCGAGGTGAACCGGAATATGGGGCGCATTGGCGATCAGGCTGCCTTCGCCGTCGAAGATGGCGCAGGAGAAATCCAGGCGCTCTTTGATGTTCACCGAGTGCGCGGTGTTCTGCAGGCGGTGACCCATCTGCTCGGCGATCGACATGAACAGATTGTTGAAAACCTCCAGCATCACCGGGTCGGCTTCGGTGCCAAGCGCCCGGCGCTGCGGCCGCGCCTGCACCCTGCGCAAGACGATGTGATCGAGCGGAGTAAGCTCCGCCTGCCAACCGGGCTCGATCACCAGCGTCTGGTTGGCTTCGATGATGATCGACGGGCCATTCACGCGATCGTGCGGCTGCAGCGAGTTCCGCTCGTAAAGCGGGGTGTCGCGCCATTGGCCGCCACTGAAGGTGCGCACCACACGGCTCGGCGCCAGCGGCGCCGAGCGCCGCGACCGCGCCGGCGCCTCCGCCACCGGCTGCCCGCCACCGCTGGCTTCCACCGAAAGCGTCTCGACCACGACTTCGCGGCCCGGCATCAAAAACGCAAAGCGTTGCCGATAGGCGGCCTCGAAATCGGCCAACATTTGCCGACGAGGGCCGTACGGCACCTCCAGCGAAGTATCGGAGCCGCGATACTTGAGGTGCGCGAAGCGTCGCGCCCGCACGGCCTCGCGCGGCAGATTCTGGAGGGCCAGGGCCTCGGCGGCCGCCTCGGCCAATTCGTTGCCGGCCCGCTCCAGCGCCGGCATGGCGGCTTCGTCCAGCGTCAGTTCCATCGTGCGTTGCCGCATCTCCGACTGCTCGGCCAGGCCCATGCCATAGGCGGACAGCACGCCGGACAAAGGATGAGCAAACACGGTGGACATGCCCAGGGCATCGGCAACCAGGCAGGCATGCTGCCCGCCGGCCCCGCCGAAGGTCGTTAGCGCATAGTCGGTCACGTCGTGCCCGCGCTGCACCGAGATTTGCTTGATCGCCTCGGCCATATTGCCCACCGCGATTTCCAGGTATCCCTCCGCCAATTGTTCCGGCGACCACTCCCGGCCGGTGGCCGCCGCCACCTCGTCGGCGCGCTGCCGGAAGCGTTCCGTCACAGCGTCCACATCCAGCGGCTGATCCGCCCGCGGGCCAAATACCGCCGGAAAAAAATCGGGCTGCAACTTGCCCAGCAACACATTGCAATCGGTGACCGTCAGCGGCCCGCCGCGGCGGTAGGCGGCCGGCCCGGGATTGGCGCCCGCGGAGTCCGGCCCCACCCGCAGCCGCGCGCCATCGAAGTGCAGGATCGACCCACCGCCAGCCGCGACCGTGTGGATGCGCATCATCGGCGCCCGCATGCGCACTCCCGCCACCAGGGTTTCGAACTCGCGCTCGAACTCTCCCGCGTAATGCGAAACATCGGTGGACGTACCGCCCATGTCGAAGCCGATGACCCGCTCGAATCCCGCCAAGGCGCTGGTGCCCGCCATGCCGACGATGCCTCCGGCCGGGCCCGACAGAATCGCATCCTTGCCCCGGAAGTGAAAGGCATCGCTCAAGCCGCCGCTGGATTGCATGAACATCAACGGGATACCCGGCAGTTCGGCCGCCACCTGGGCGACGTAGCGCCGCAGAATGGGCGACAGATAAGCATCGACCACCGTGGTGTCGCCGCGCGATACGTACTTGATCAGCGGGCTCGCCTCATGCGACACCGATATCTGCGTAAAGCCCATCTCGGCCGCCAGCGCCGCCGCCGCCTGCTCGTGTGCGGGCTCGCGCCAGGCGTGCAGGAACACGATGGCCAGCGCGCGGATACCGCCCTCGTATACGGCCTGGAGATCCTCGCGCAAACGACGCAGGTCGAGTTCACGCACCACGCCGCCATCGGCGGCCAGGCGCTCGTCGGCCTCGATCACGGTTTCGTAAAGCAGCTCGGGCAGCACCACTTGGCGCGCGAACAGCGCCGGCCGGTTTTGATAAGCGATGCGCAGGCCGTCGCGAAACCCGCGGGTGGTGACCAGTGCGATGCGTGCGCCCTTGCGTTCGAGCAAGGCATTGGTGGCCACCGTGGTTCCCATGCGTACGCACTCCACCAGACTGGCCGGCACGGCGTCGCCCGCCGCCACTCCCAGCAAGCGGCGGATGCCGGCCACGGCGGCGTCGTCGTACTGCTCGGGGTTCTCCGACAGCAGTTTGGCGGTGGCCAAGCTGCCGTCGGGCCGCCGCGCAACGATATCCGTAAAGGTGCCGCCACGATCGATCCAGAATTGCCACTTCATGGGGTAGGCTCGCTGTTGCAGGTGGAAATAGCCATGGCCATGCCGGCACGTGGCGCCAGCCAGCATTTTGCCCCAGGATGGTGGCGGAGTCCGCCACGATGCCGCAAGTTCACAAAGCCATTAGGCACCAGGCCACGGCGCCAAGGCACTCGGCTCGAACGATCCGTGGGCAGCCCGCCGCGGCGTTGACGCTGGGCGAGATTCACGAATATAGTGAATCAATCGGGTTTTCATTTTCGTTTTGTTTTCGAATCCATCCCGGCCCGGCCTGCCCCGGCCTTCGGTGAGCCTTGTCATCCGCTCGCAAAAACCCGTCACCATCCCGGGGAACCCCACCTCTTTCTCTCACCCCACCGCCTTCCGACCATGCCTTTGCGCGCCACGGACACTCCCGCCTCCCCTTTGCGTCGCACCCTGCTGCTTGCCCTGGGGCTCGCTCCTTTCAGCACCTTTTCCCAACCCGCCAATCAGGTTCCGCCCCGGCCCGGCCGCGACTGGAACGAGCCCATCGGCCCCACCATCGCCGATCTGCCCTCCGAACACTACGTCTTCCAACGCCTGTCGCTGGAATCCGCCGATGGCCAGCGACGTTACCGCATCGATATCGGCACGCCGCGCCGGCCGCCGCCGCCCGCCGGCTACCCGGCGCTGTATATGCTCGACGGCAACGCCGCCCTGCATACTTTGCAGCCACAAGACCTCGCCACGCTGGCCGCCGGCGACCCGCCGGTGCTGATCGGTATCGGCTATGACGTTCCCGGCCGGCACGACGTTCTCGCCCGCGCCTTCGACTACACCCCGCCGGTCATCCGTGACGGCCAGCCCGACCCCAATGTCGAGGAGCGCGGCCGCCCGGGCGGCGGCGCCGATATTTTCCTCGACCTCTTCGAGCAGCGCATCCGCCCGGAGGTCCTGGCCCGCGCGGCCATCGATCCGCGGCGCCAGACTTTATGGGGCCATTCCTACGGCGGGTTGCTTGCCCTGCATACCTTGATGACGCGGCCGGCGCTGTTTCAGCGCTATGTGGCGGGCGATCCTTCGATGGGCTGGCACGATGGCGTGCTGCTGCGCACGGCCGATGGCTTCCGCGCGGAGCAGGCGCCGGGCGTCACCGTCCGCATCCTGGTGGGCGGCAGCCAGCCTCGCCGGGCGCCCGGCACCCCGCCTCCGCCGCCGCCCGCCAGCGTCATCCCCGGCGTGCCGCCGGGGCGCGAAAGCGCCTACCAACTCGTGGAGCGCCTTGCGGCCGAAGGTATGGACATCACCTTCGAAGCCTTTCCCGAGCAGAATCACGGCCAGTTATTCGCCACGTCGCTGTATCCGGCGCTGCGGGTGGCGGTGCGGTAGGCGGAGGCGCTTTGCCGCCAAAGGCTTGGCGAATTGGCGGCAGCCCTTCCGACCCCGGCCACCAAATCCGTGGGCCGCGCAAATCCGCAGAGGGCCCATTGACGCCACACAAGATACATTTAGAATGCATGTTATCAACCGGCGCCCGTGAAAGCGGGAACACCGGCGGCCATCTCTATGGGAGACCCATGCCATGGCGCTGCGACATGCTCAATACATGGAGGTCATCGACCTCACCGCTCCCGAACCCATCGGCTGTACTTCGATCAGCACCAGTCTTTTCAAGGCCGAGCAGCTGCAAGTCCTGCGACTCGTGCTACCCAAGGATCACACGCTGCCGGAACACCACGTCATCGGCGAGATCACCATTCATTGCCTGAGCGGCGACTCCACGGTCAAGACGCCGAGCGCCGAATGCCGGCTCACCGCGGGCGAGCTCGTCGTCCTGGCCGGCAACGAGCCTCATGCCGTGCATGCGCACGAAGCCTCCACTCTGCTCGTCACCATCGTCCGCGGCTAAGCCGCGGGCCCCCGTTTCCCCACCCTCCTTCCTTTCTCAAGGACTCTCACGGTGAACCATACCCGCAGATTGTGGACAGCCCTGGCCGTACTCTTGACTCTCTCGTTTGCCGCCCTGTTGTGGTCGGGCGTACAAATCCAGCGCCATTCGGCGCCCATGCCCGAGCGGGTCGTGGCCGAGGATGGCTCGTCGGTCTACACGCGCGCCGAGATCGAACGCGGCCGCCAAGTGTGGCAGTCGCTGGGCGGTATGCAGTTGGGCTCCATCTGGGGCCACGGCGCCTATGTCGCGCCGGATTGGAGCGCCGATTGGCTGCATCGCGAAGCCGTGGCGCTCCTCGACCTCTGGGCCAAGGCCGAATATGGCGGCACCTCCTATGCGCAGCTCGCACCCGATGCGCAATCCGCGCTGCAAGGCCGGCTGCAGCGGCTGATGCGGCGCAATACCTACGATGCGGCGGATGGCACCATCACGCTCACCAATGATCGCGCCGTCGCCATTGCCCAGGTGGCGGAGCATTACATCGATCTCTTCGGCGATGATCCGGCCACCACCGCGCTGCGCGAAGCCTATGCCATGAAGAACAACACGGTGCCCGATGCCGAGCATCGGCGCCTGCTTACCGCGTTTTTCTGGTGGACGGCCTGGGCCGCAACCACGGAGCGGCCGCCGGCCTCGCCGGGGACCATCTCGGCCGACCGGCTGCCCCTGCAAACCAAACAAAGCACCTATACGAACAATTGGCCCAGCGAGCCGTTGGTCGGCAATACGCCGCCGCCCAGCACCTGGGTATGGTCGGCTTTCAGCATTATTTTTCTGCTCGCCGGCATTGCCTTGCTGGGCTGGCATCATGCGGTTAACCGCGACGATGATCTAGCGCATCAGCTTCCGGCAAGCGACCCCCTGGCGGGCTTGCGAGTCACGCCATCCATGCATGCAACGGCCAAGTATTTCTGGCTGGTGCTGATCTTGTTCCTGGTACAGATCACCTTGGGCGCCATCACCGCCCACTATCAGATCGAGGGCCAACAAGCCTATGGCATCGCGCTGGCCGAGGTCCTGCCCTACTCCATCACCAGAACCTGGCATACGCAGTTGGCGGTGCTCTGGATCGCCACGGCCTGGCTGGGCACCGGTCTGTACATCGCTCCCGCGCTCTCGGGCCACGAACCGCGCTGGCAACGGGCGGGGGTCAATTTCCTTTTTTGCAGCCTGATCGTCATCGTCGCAGGTTCCTTTACCGGACAATGGTTCGCCGTGATGCAGACGCTCGGTCTGGACCACAACTTCTGGTTCGGCCACCAGGGCTGGGAATATGCCGACATCGGCCGCTTCTGGCAGATTTATCTGTTCATCGGCCTGCTCTTGTGGCTTTTATTGGTGGGGCGGGCGCTTTGGCCCATCCTGCGCGGGCCCTCCAACGCCTCCCGGACCATCGTGGGTCTGCTCTTCCTTGCCACGGTGGCGATCGGCGTGTTCTACGCCTCCGCCCTGATGTGGCGCGAGCATACCCACCTTTCCATCGTCGAATACTGGCGCTGGTGGTTGGTTCACCTCTGGGTGGAAGGCTTCTTCGAAGTCTTCGCCACCGCGGTGATCGCGCTCGTTTTTACACGCCTGGGCCTGTTGCGCACCTCGACGGCGGCCGTCGCGGTGCTCTTCGCCACCATCGTCTTCATGACGGGCGGCGTGCTCGGCACACTGCATCACCTGTATTTCGTCGGCAGCCCCACGGCTGTCGTAGCGCTGGGCGCCAGTTTCAGCGCCCTGGAGGTGGTGCCCTTGGCCTACCTGGGCTTCGAGGCCTACCATACCTACCGCCTGGGCCATGCCACCTCCTGGGTCAAGCGCTATCGCTGGCCCATCCGCTTCTTCCTGGCGGTATCGTTCTGGAACCTGGTTGGCGCCGGCCTGTTCGGCTTTCTCATCAACCCGCCGCTTTCCCTTTACTACATGCAGGGGCTTAACCTGACCCCCTTGCACGCCCATACCGCGCTGTTCGGCGTTTATGGCATGCTCGGCATTGCCCTGGTGCTGCTCTGCGTGCGTGGCCTGCGCCCGAACCTTGTCTGGAACGAAGGCCTGCTGCGCTGGAGCTTCTGGTCGCTCAATATCGGGCTGGCGCTGATGGCGGCGTTTACTCTGCTGCCGCTAGGCACCCTGCAACTGCTCGCCGCGCTGGAGCATGGTTATTGGTATGCCCGCTCCGCCGAGTTCATGCAACAACCCATCGTCGACTTCCTGGTCTGGATGCGGGTGCCTGGCGACGTCGTCTTCAGCATCGGCGCTTTGCTGCTGGTGTGGTTCGTGCTCCAGCTGTGGCTGCGCCCGAAAACCGAGAATGCCGACGCTGGCGCAATGGAGCACCCTCGGTGAGATAGCGCCGCGCAATTCACGCTTCCAAGAACACCCGCCGTGTGTCTCGGAAGCGTGTCGCCACGTTCTGGGCGTGGCCGAGTCGGACAAAACTCTCGGCGGCTTGCGGGATTAGTGGTGCGTGGCGTCTCTATCCACCGTGACGACTATTGATGACTTCCTGTACGGATATCTCGCATGCCTTTCGGGAACGCCGACTCCCTCGCCTAGTTCGCCACGAGATTCGCGGCCTTGGCCACATTCCCGATCTTCTCCATTTCCTGCTGGTGGAAACTCAGCATCTCATCCGGCCGCATGGTGAAGGAGTCCATGGCGGCGTTGGCAAATAAAGCTTGTACTTCGTCGGTTTCAACCACTTTCCTCACGATCTCGCTCAGGCGGTTGACGATGGGTTCGGGCGCGCCGGCCGGCATCCAAAAACCATACCAGGCGGTAAGGTCGAAGTCTTGATAGCCTAGCTCCTGGAGAGTGGGTAGCTCGGGCATCGCCGGCATGCGCTTGCCGCCGCTCACCGCCAGCGCACGCAGCCGCCCGGCGCGGACGTGAGGACCTGAAGCGGGCAAGTCGACGAACACGAGATCCAGTTGCCCACCGATCAGATCGGTGAGCGCTTGCGCCGGCGTTTTATAGGGTACGTGCAGCAGATCGATGCCCGCCTGCTGTTGGAAGAACTCGCCGGCCAGCCGGGTCGTGGTGCTGCCGCTGCCGAAGCTGAGCTGGTCCGGATTCCGTTTGGCGGCATCGGCGAACTCCTGCACGCTGTGATAGGGCGAGCCGGCATTGACGTTCATCAGCATTCCCGTGCGGGCGACGGTGGTTACCGGCGTAAAGTCGCGGATCGGGTCGTATGTCGCCGCCTTGATCAAGTAGGGGTTCAGAACCTGAGTCGAACTGGATGACAGCAATACGGTGTAGCCGTCGGGCTCGGCTTTCTGCACGGTTTGCACGCCGATGATGCCGTCGGCGCCAACCTTGTTCTCGATCACCACAGGTTGGCCGGTTTGGGCGGTGATCGCCTTGGCCAGCACCCGGCCGATCGCGTCGGTGCCGATATAGCTCAGCGCCTCGCTAGCAGGGATGTCGCTCCCTTCGCGGCAGATCACCGCCGCGATCTCCAACTCGTAGTCAAGCTTCTCCGTAGCTGACGGCATCGGCACCGCCTCCTCATGACCATAAAGGCACAAGGGGTTCGAAAAATAGAACACCGGCAGACGATAGTAAGCGGCCGGCATCTCCCATTGGCCTCCCATCGTGGCATGGCCTTCATAAGCCATAAAGTCGCGGATGGTAGGCGGCCGCAGCACCGGCGGACCCAAACGATGCTCGCTTGGGGACAGGCCTTCGATTCCGGGTGCAGCGAGGCGCGCGCGCAACGTATTCAGCGCCGCTTCGCCCAGGCCGAACAAGGCTTGAACATCGACGATGGGCTCGGGATGCTTCAGCAATTCTCGAACATCGAATATCCGGCCGTCCACGACGACGCCGGCGCGGAAGTCCCGCGCCGTCTTATAACTCACTAATTTCACCCTGACTTTCTCCTTGTTATGAAGCAGGCTGGCCTCATGGCCGAAGTGCTTCACTCACGTCGAAACTCCGCTTTGGCACGTGTTCAAGCTCGAACATGCAGAGTCTTGATGAAGCCCGGATAAACGTCCAATACCAAATTGTTGTTCTTCGATCAATCTCATGGATGGTGGTGCGCGACAGACTGCGGGCGCTCCCTCGCCACCAGAGCCGGTGACTTACGAAGACGCCAGACTACCAATCACTCGGCACAGCCCTGCCCTCTCGCCTTTGTTCATACAAAAATGGCTTAGCGGAGCCCTCGAGCGGCCGGTGGCGAATCTCCATCGACTGTTCCGCAAAAGGCCACTTCAGTTCGTTAGTGAGGCTGACGTCAGCCACGGCCTCGATCAGGAGCTCTACGATTTGCCGGTAATGGGGGCCGCCATCGCCGAGGATGATCGCCTTGAGCAGCGCGGTCCAATGCAAACGATTGACATGATCCACATCGGTGCCGGCCTCGATCAACGTGCGTATCGTCTCGACGTGGCCATGGCCGCGCGCGCCCGCATAGAGTTAAGGACTATCCTGAATGTTGTCTTTGGCATTGACGTCGGCGCCAGCGTCGATGAGCACCTTGGCCGCCTTGACAGCGTTGGCGTGGGTGGCTGCCAGAAGCGCTGTGGCCCCACTGGCGTTGCGCGCATCAACCTCGGCTCTTTCAGCCAAAAGCCGCTCGACACCCATAGCGTCATTTCTTGCCGCTGCATTGTGCAATGGTGTGTCACTCATGGCCATTCCTGAAGTCGAGAAGCCAGCCGTCAGCAGCAATGCGACAGTGCCGGAAAGAAATCTACGACGAAACATGATGAACTTCCGTGGGCGACGGCGAGCACAAAATCCCTTGATCGACTTATGGGCCCACTCCGTGCTGCCGCCGATCGTCCGGGACGAAGACGCATAAAATACTTGAACATTAAATGTCCAGATAGTTCTCATCAGGTACAAAAGCACATCTCGGCTGTTGAGCCCAATATGACTGGGGTCAGTGCCTGATTGATATAAGGTACGATACGCGGACGCCGCCAGCTTGACGCTGGCGACGCACCATGCCTCAACAGCTGTGCAATACTTTTCATAGGAATCCGTAATGATTCGCAATTTTGTTCTTGCAACGGTACTACTAGCTCCAATCGCAGTGACCGCGCAACAACTGCCCACGGCACCGTACCTGCCCCTTGAACTCGCCACCCAGGCTGCAGACGCCGCCTTGAAGGCTTGTGCAGCCGAGAAGCACAACGTGAGCGTCGCCATCGTAGCTCGCGACGGTGCGACCAAGGTGCTGCTTAAGGCGGATAACTCTGGTCCTCACACCGGGCAGAGCGCCACGGGTAAAGCTTTCACCTCAGCGGCCATGGGTCGCGATACCGCAGGCCTGGCCGGGTTTATTGCGGCTCAGCCGGCAAACGACGGCCTGCGCGACATGGATCCGCGAATGGTCATCCAAGGCGGTGGCTTGCCGATCCGGATCAACAACGCCTTGGTTGGAGGCATCGGGGTGGGTGGCGCCCCCACGGGCGACATCGATGCCCTGTGTGCCGTCGCCGGCCTGAAGGCGATCGGCGCCGCGACGGAATAGTACCGGCGTAGTCCCGCCATGACGGGGGCCGGATGAAGCCGGCAACTCATGACGCCGGCGCTACCCGGTGGTGGGGACACTCGATAGCCTGGACCTGTGAAACCGTCGCAGCCATTTCACGCTGACGGACGCGCAACTCTCCCAGCCCTTCAGCAGACTGGAGAGGAAGAAACAGAGCCCTCGATCTTGAAATCACGCTCACCAGACCGAGCCGGAGGAGTGTTCCTCCAACGGATTCAGGGGCGAAATGGGTCTGCGCACCTTCTTGAACGGCAAGGTTTTAGTAACTCTCGCCCCTGATCTGTACGATATGTGCATGATGCAAGAGCCGGTCCAGCATGGCGGACACCAGCGCCTCATTTCATTGCCACCAAGTACATCATCCTATTGTCCGAAGGGCAGCTTCGACGTGGTGATGACCGAGCCCGCCTCATAGCGCTTGGCGATCACCTGGAAGAACAGGTTGGCCTGATCGCCAGTCATGGGCAAGTAACCGATCTCATCGACCATGAGCAGGCTGGGCCCTTGAATGGAGGGCCGCAAGAAAGGCTTGTCACGGCCCTGACGCTGTGCGGTTTCCAGTTGCAGCAGCAGATCGGCCGCACTGATGAACCTGACCTTCAATCCGGCTTGAGCTGCCAGGTAGCCCAGGGAGATTGCCAGGTGCGTCTTGCCCACGCCGCTCGGACCCAGCAGCATGACGTTCTCGCGCCGCTCAACGAACGCGAGCGAAACCAGCTGCAAAATGACATCCCTGGGCGCGCCGGTGGCAACGGCAAAATCAAACGAGTCCAATGTTTTGAGCGCTGGAAAGCCGGCCATCCGAGTCATCATTTGCTGGGTACGAACACGGCGAGCATGACACTCGGTGCGCAAAACGGCTTCCAGAAAGTCAGCATACGGCTGCTCGGCTTCTGCAGCAGACTGCGCCAGACACGGCCAGTCCCTTGCAATGCTGGCCAACTTCAGTTGTTGGCATAGATGATGTATTCCATTACGCTGGGCGTTGAAGCCGTGCGCGCAGGGGAAAGCGTCTGCTTCGGCTCGCTCGCTGAGATCGTCAGTTCGATGGCCAAGGCCGAGCGCGAGGGCAACTTGGCGCAGCGCGTCCGCTTCCTCGCTCGTAACAGCCTGCTCATCGTTGCCTGGCCATCTGCGCAACCGTCCGTCGTCTCTGAATCCTGCGCCCACCAAATCAACTCGTCGGCACCCAGGACGTCCACCAAAGGAGCCCTGCCGATCGCCTCGCCGGCTGATCACCGCTAGAACAGGGTGGGGACAATTGCTTCGACATTTCTGGGGAAACCAGGTCCGACGTTGACACGGCGAGCTTGAACTCGGCGCTCCAGGCATCCGCAGGGCGTTCGTTGCCAGGCGCGGCCACACCGGCAGACTGAGCTTCACGCCGCCAGACGTACAGCGTGGTCACCGTCACGTTGAACTCCTCGGCCAGCGCCGCAATCGGTTCGTTGCCCGGCGGCATCATCCGCTGCAGCACCGACTGCTTCAGTTCCTTCGAATAACGTATCTCTTCACTGCCCTTGCCCCGGGCTGAGCGTTCATTCTAGAACGCGTTTATGCAGCAACTAGCTTGCTACCGGAGGGCCGGGAACCCTCCTCTCGGTCCGTGCATCCTCCCAGGGCAACACCGGCAGATCCGCCTCAAGCCAGAACCTGCTCGATCGGCTGTGAACCGTAGGGGGCGAAGTACCCCAGCAGCGCCCCGCGGCACGCCTCCACCGCCGGCGTCATGGGCTTGTCCTTGCGGTAATAGAGCATGAACGGACGATCCAGAACGGGCCGTGACATCGGGATCAACGACAGGTTATGCATCCGCGTCATGGGTTTGACGTATCCCGTGCAGAGCGCCACGCCCGCGCCGCTGGCCACGAGGGCCAAGGCGGTGCTGGTATTGCTGACGACATAATGTGCCTTCAGCTTTACCGGCTCGGGCACGGAAACGCGGTAGCGCATCTCGGCGCTCTCGCCGATGAAGATGATGGCTTCGTCCTGAAGTTCGGGCCAGGCGACACTCTGTAAGTCGGCAAGCCTATGATCGGGGGTACACACCATATGCGCCCGCGACGTGAACACGTACTCTCGGCGTAGATCGTCCAAGCCGTCCATGCTGAAGGAGATGCCGATATCCGCCTCCTGGCGTTGCACCGCACCCAGGATATCTTCCGCGGTGACTTCGATGGGCTCCAGGCGGATCCCCGGCCAGAGCCGATGAAATTCCGCAAAGAAGCGGGTCAGCAATGTCCAGGTGATGACTTGCGTCGTCGCCACCCGTACCACGCCGGATCGCTGGTCCGAAACGTCTTGCGCAATCCGCTCGACTTCCCGCAACGACGCTAGCATGTGTTCCACATGCGGCAGCATCAAGGCGCCGCTTTGGTTCAAGGCCACTTTACGAGTGGTGCGCTCGAACACCCGAAATCCCCAGGTGGCCTCCAGATCCCGTATCAACAGGCTCAGCGCCGACGACGTGACATGCAAGCCCTCGGCCGCTTCGACAAAGGAGCCCGAACGGGCAATGGCGCAGAACGCGCGATAGTGACGAAGAGACAAACGCATCGCAATCTTAATTACTTAGGCAATCTTATCAATCCCCAAGAATAACTCGTTTTACCTTATCTTTTCTTCCTCTTAGACTTCATCGCTTCAAGTCCGATACCGAACGACCATTGTCAACTTCGAGGAGAGTTCGTTGAACGCACCACTCATCCTGAGCGAGTCCGCCGGGGGCATC
The DNA here is from genome assembly GCA_023228945.1 of Pigmentiphaga sp. Taxonomy (GTDB): domain Bacteria; phylum Pseudomonadota; class Gammaproteobacteria; order Burkholderiales; family Burkholderiaceae_B; genus Verticiella. The sequence continues at coordinate 116,758 of JALOAI010000016.1, forward strand.
ACCACCCTCACCCTGAACCGCCCAACCAAGCGCAACGCGTTTACCCACGAGATGTGCGAACAGCTTCGCGACGAACTCCGGCGCTTCGAGGCGTCCGACAATCGAGTTCTCGTCCTGGCGGCTAACGGGCCGGTGTTTACCGCCGGCGCCGACCTTGGCGATCCGCCCTCGCAGTTCTGGAAAGCCTTGCCCGGACTCGGCATCGACGTGACGAAACCGACCATCGCGGCGATCGAAGGGCCGGTGGTCGGCATGGGCGTCGCCATCCTCGGCTTCTTCGACCTCTGCGTCGCGAGCGAGGAAGCCAGCCTGCTCTATCCCGAAGCCAAGGTCGGCGTTGCCGCCGGCCTGATCTCAGCCCTGAGCTGCCGCATTCCTCACAAGATCGCTCTCGAACTCATGCTGCTGGGCGAAGCCATTCCCGCCCGGCGCGCCTACGAGGTCGGTTTCGTCAACCGCTTGACCCCAAAAGGGATGGCCTTGAAGGAAGCACAAAAGTTGGCGCAAAGCCTTGCCGATAACGCGCCGCTGGTCATGTCGTTCCTGAAGCGGATGGTCAATGCCACCTTGCCGCACAGCCCCGTGGAGAACATGTACCAGACACAGTTCGAGGCCGAGATCGTTGCCGCCAGCCAGGACGCCCAGGAGGGGCTCCAAGCCTTTCGCGAGAAACGCCGTCCGAACTTTACCGGCCGATAAGGCTCACGTCCCGGCAACGCCCTTCCATCGATCTCTAGCAAAAGACACACTCCAGGAGGCATCCATGCCCAAGCCGTTCAACCCCGGCCGTACGTCCACGAAAGGTCGTCGCCGCCACTTCCTCTCGACTCTCGCCGCAAGCTTGGCGCTCGCCACCCTTGGCACCCTGGGCGAGGCCCGGGCCGACAGTTGGCCCAGCAAACCGGTTACCGTGATTTCCCCCTACAACCCTGGTGGCACCAACGATATCGTCGCTCGTCTTCTCGCCGACAAGCTGAGCCAGAAACTGGGGCAGCCCTTCGTGGTGCAGAACCGTCCAGGCGCGGGTGGCTCGATCGGCGTCACCGCCACGATCCGCGCTGAACCCGATGGTTATACGCTACTGCTGGCCAATAACGGTGCCTTGATCGTCCAATCCGTCATGCGCGAGCCCAGCCCCTACGATCCGGCCAAGGAACTCACCGCCATCGCCAAGGCGGCAGATTCTCAGATGTATATGGGCATCAGCACAACGGTTCCGGCAACCACGGTTCCCGAGTTCCTGGCCTATGCCAAAGCCAACCCGGGGCAACTCAACTACAGTTCGGCCGGCGTCGGGTCGTTCGGCAGCCTGTTGGCCGAAGCGCTCAACCTGAACGCCAATATCGACATCGTGCATGTCCCGTCCAACGGTAGCGCAGCGGCTCTGACCGAACTCATGGCCGGGCGCGTCCACATGATGATGGATCCCGTCGTCCTCAATCAACGCGAAGGCGATCGCGTCCGCGTTCTGGCCACGACAGGCTCAAGCCGCATCCCCGCCTATCCCGACATCCCGACGCTGGAGGAAGCCGGCGGTCCGGCGCTCGACATCACCGGCTGGTTCGGTCTGCTGGGCCCTGCCGATCTACCCGAAGGCGTCGTCGAGAAGCTCGAAGCCAGTGTCGCCGAGATCCTGCAAACAAGCGAGGCACAGAACATCCTGGCCAATGCGGGCGTAGTGCCGGTCTTCCTCGATAGCGAGAGCTTCCAGCAACTCATCGCCGGCGACCAAGAACGCTACCGAGAAATCAAAGACCGGGCGAACCTGGTCATCGAGTAATAACTGAGATGAAACCGACCTCCGTGCCAGGCGCCGCCGCCAAGATTGGGCACCCGTTTCATCGGCTGCGGGTGGCGCGCAGCGCAATGGATAACTGATATGAACACCCATCCATCCATTCTGAGCGGTATCAAGGTTCTCGACCTCACCCGGGTGCTCGCTGGCCCCTGGTGCACCCAGTCACTGGCAGATCTGGGGGCTACCGTCTACAAGATCGAGCGCCCGGAGATTGGCGACGAAATGCGCCACTCGCCACCGTTTTTGCACGACCCCGACGGCAGTCGCTCGAAGGATTCCGTACCTTATCTTTGCGTCAACCGCGGCAAGCATTCGCTCACCATCGACTTCACTCGGCCCGAAGGACGGCGCATTTTGCGTGAACTGGTGTTGCAATGCGATGTCCTGGTCGAGAATTTCAAGGTCGGCGACCTCAAGCGCCACGGCCTGGACTATGACTCTCTCAAAGAAATCCATCCGGAACTGGTGTATTGCTCGATCACGGGCTATGGGCAGGACGGGCCGATGGCCTCGCTGCCGGGCTATGACCCGGTCTTTCAGGCGATATCGGGCATCATGAGCACTTGCGGCCTGCCCGACGGCGTCCCGGGAGGCGGCCCCATGCGTTCCATGGTGTCCCTGGTCGACGTCATGACCGGGATGATGTCGACCAGCGCCATCCTGGCGGCATTATTCCATCGTGAGCGTACCGGCGAAGGTCAGTATATCGACATGGCCTTGCTCGACGTCGCTCTCGCCTCCACCGCCCACCTGGGACAGAACTACCTGAGCACCGGCAAACTGCCACAACGCGCCGGCAACGGCAGCCTGCTGTTTGCGCCCTCCGGCTGCTTCCCCTGCCTGGAGGGCGAAGTGTTTATCCAAATCGGCAACGACTTGCAATGGCGACGGCTGTGCCAAGCCCTGGAGCGCGACGACTGGCTGAATGACTCGCGCTTTGAAACCAATGGCCAAAGGATGGAACATATCCCTGAACTCAACGCCGCGGTTTCGGCCGTGACGCGCCAATGGGACAAGCACCTCCTGGCCGATAAACTCGGCGCCGCCGGCGTTCCTTGCGGCCCGGTCAATACGCTGGACCAGGCCTTCGCTCACCCGCAGGCGGTGCATCGGGGCATCCGGATCGAGATCGACCATGAAATCCATGGCAGTATCCCCTTTATCCGCAACCCCATGCAGTTCTCCAAAACGCCGCCCAGCCACCGGCCACCGCCACGCTTTGGCGCGGATACCGAGGCCGTGCTGCGGGCGGAGCTGGGGCTATCCGGGGAAGACGTAGCGCGGCTGCGCCAGGCCGATGTGGTGTAACCACACGGCGCAATGTCGGGGTTCCGCGGTGCTTGCTGCGTCTGCCGTGTTGCTTATGCGTGGGCGCCCGGCCTGGACGCCAGCCGCCATGACGCAAACGCATCGGCTGCGTCGGATGCGGGTGCGTCGTTGTACATGGCCGCGCCTCGGCACTGGCTACTGGATGGCTCTAATAGCGTCCGCCTCGATTTTCGGCGGACGCTTACGGCTTGTATCAACCTCGCCGATCAATTCCACCTTCGTCGTTTCGTCGATGGGCTGCCCGGTAAAATGCCGGGCCTTTATCTTTATCTTCGCTACGATCTCCGCCGTGCCATCCGAAAAAATATATTTGTCGTGTGCGGTCTGGCGTAGCAGATACTCCTGCAGCGAGCCACCGCATGAGCTTTGCCGAGCGTAGCAAAATGGGAAAATCATGAGATTCACCTGCAAGCCTTATCGAGCTTGATGCCGCTCCTTTTCTTCATCACAAATCAAAGTCCGAAAATGGAGTTTGCTCTGGGGCGCAGGATTCTGCCGACGCAGATCGCCGTGCCTACGCCAATCAATGCCCCACCGGCAATATCGACAGGATAGTGTACGCCCAGATAGATCCTGGACCAGCCGATCGCGAGCGCCAGGGCAAAAAATGCGAGACCGGTCTTTATATACCTGCCTTGCAAGAATGATGCGGCGAAAATCATCATAAACATCATGTGATTGCTTGGAAAAGAAGCATTGTCTTTATGTTCCAGCAACACATGCCCCACAGAATCTACAAAAGGGCGAGGGCTATAGGCATAGCGACCCAGAAGCCAGCTAATCGCTGCAGCGACTAGCGCTGCGATTACAGTGACGAACAAGGTAGCACGCAAACGTGCATTGCCAAAGACAAAAGCAACACCACAGTATGCCATCAGACAATAGGGAGCATATTTACTGAAAAACAGAGCCAGTGAAACCACTAGAGGACTGGGGCTGCTGCCGGCGTTCAATGCCGAGAACATCAAAAAATTCATGAACTTAAAGTCTCCCTGACAGGGCACGACCGGTAAAACCACAAGCCAAAAAAAAACCGCTGGGTTAACAGGCTGATGATAAATTCCAAGCGGCCGTAGCCTGAACGAAACGGGATCGCGAGGCCTGGCTCTTCCTCATCAGCCTGATAGGCTTGACGTATCCTTTACAAAGCGCCATGCCCGCACTCCAGGACGTTGGCGTTTGCAGTATGCGCTTCGAGACAGGCCTTGATGGCGCCACGAGAACGGCAAGCAAGCACTCATTCGGGATCGCTCTGCGCCTTTGCCCATTGTTCATACAAATCCGGTCGAGGCGAACCGTCCAGTGGACGGTGGCGAATTTCCATCGACTGTTCCGCAAAAGGCAACTTCAACTCGTTGTAAAGATCGGCGGTTGACAGACCGAACGGCGCCGCGTCTTGGTTGGAATAGGCGTAGGTCACCGCGTTTACCCCGGCCAGGCGCATGGCGGCCAAACACATCGGGCAGGGATGACCGCTTGCATAGACGGCGCTACCTTTCAACACCTGCGGACCATGGTCGCGCGCGGCCGCGCGAATCGCCAGGAGTTTGGCATGGTCGGTCAGGTCGTGGCTGAGATGTATCTCGTTGACGGCGGTGGCGATCACCTCGCCATCCCGCACCACCAAGGCTCCAAAAGGACGGCCGCCAGCCTCGACGTTCTGGCGCGCAAGCTCGACTGCCCGGTCCAGAAAACGGTTTGCATCGTTCATGACAACCTCCATCGCTTCGTCAGTGGCCGCCAGCGGCGCGGAGAACTTCCTCGATATCGTGATAGCCCGCAGCGCGAGCGTGTTGCAGCGGCGTCACGGCATTGCCGTCCGCAAGGTTGACGTCGGCGCCAGCCTCGATCAGGAGCTCTACGATCTGCCGATGGCGGGCGCCACCGTCACCGAGGATAATCGCCTCGAGCAGCGCGGTCCATTGCAAGCGATTGACATGATCCACATCGCTGCCGGCCTCGATCAACGTGCGTACCGTCTCGACATGGCCGCGCTCCGCCGCCGGGATCAGCGCCGTTCCGCCAAAGCGGTTGGTGCTTTTCAGATCGGCTCCATGCGCCAGCGTCATCTCCAGGATGGCCTGGTGGCCGCGCGCGCCCGCATAGAGGTAAGGACTATCCTGGATATGGTCTTTGGCATTGACGTCGGCGCCGGCGTCGATGAGAACCTTGGCGGCGTTGACGGCATTGGCGTGGGTGGCGACCAGAAGCGCCGTCGCCCCGCCGGCGTTGCGTGCATCGACTTCCGCCCCCTCAGCCAGAAGCCGAGCGACGAGTGCAGCGTCGTTTCTTGCGGCTGCGCTGTGCAAGGGTGTCTCACTCATGACCTGTCCTGAGGCAAAGGAGCCGGCCGTTAGCAGCGAGGCGACGGCGCCGGAAAGAAACCTGCGACGAGACATGATGAACCTCCGTGGTCGACGGCAACGGCGAGCACAAATCCCTTGATTTATTTATTGGCCGGCTCGCTTTGGCCGCCGATCAACCAGGATAAGGGCTTACGAAAAATATTTGAACATTCAATGTCCAGATAGTGCTCGCCGTCACGAAACAACGTCGCTGCACCTGAGCCCGAGATGTGATGCCTCCCGCTTACCCGTGTCGGTGTGGTCTATCCGCTCGCTAACCCCAGACAGCCTTTCACGCCGGGCGTATGGGTTCAAGAACGTTGAAGATTACCGCATGAGGGTCTTGGCCTAGTGCGGTTGGAACGGCGCGATCAACCGCGTCTAGCGACTGCCCATCCCCTGTCCATGGGGCAAAGCCCAACAAAAAACCCGCAGATCGCTAGGATTCATGCGGGTTCTGGATGACGCCGTAGACTTCAGGAGACTACGAGAAACTATACCTTGGTGCCGTCGGCGAGACTCGAACTCGCACAGCTTTCGCCACTACCCCCTCAAGATAGCGTGTCTACCAATTCCACCACGACGGCTTGCCAGCGAAGCTTGCGATACCTCGAATCGCTTCGATTAACGCGAGCTGCGACAAGACGAAAACTATAGCATATGCATTTGCCATACACAAGTCGCAGCGGATCGCTCCGCAACGCCGCCGGGTATGTCGCCCGACTCTTCCGTCTTTTGCCACAGCCGCCGCCGCACGCGGTCGTCGCGCCCGCCACACCATCATCCCGGTCGATCGTCCCACAGATTGTGGAATACCCCTTCCAGCAGTTGGTTGAGCATCTGGATCTGCTCCGGCGTCATGCCCTGGAAGCTGCGCTCGAAGAGCGGCCGCGTAACGCTCAGGCTGGCGGCGATGGCGTCGCGGCCCGCGGCTGTGAGCGATACCTCGGTCACACGGCCGTCGTGGCGCGCGGTGGCGGTGTCGACCAGGCCTTCGGCCTTCATGCGCCGCACCGTCTTGGCGATGGTCGAGAGCTTGGCGATCGCCTGTTCGGCGACATCCGAGAGGCTCGAAGTGCCGTTCTCCCTGAGGATGAACAACACCCGCCAGGTGGGTACATCCAGGCCGACCTGGCGCAAGGCGAACTCCAGGTGCTGCAGATACACCCCATGCAACCGGGCCACCCAATAGATCGGGAAGGCTTCCTTGCGGAAGTCCTGGCTGGCCGGGCTGTAGGCGGAGGGTGATTCGCTCACCAGGCCGGTCCGCGCTCGGCGCGCATCTTGCGCACCAGGGCGTCGAAGAACTTGACGGCGAAGCCGCTGTCGCGGATCAGCATGGCGGCGAGGTCGCCGCAGCGTTGCTGGATGTCGACCGGCAGCAAGGTATCCTCGCCGCCCAGCGCGCCCGCCGCGCACTGGATTTCGGCCGCGCGCTGTACCGTCCAGAGCAGGAAAAACGCCTTGGCAATACTGCTTTCGGCCACCGCGATCCCGTGGTTGCGCAGCGCCAGCACATGTTTGTCGCCCAGGCTGGCCACCATGCGGGCTTTCTCGTCGTCGAACAGCGTGATGCCTTCGAAGGTGTGATAGCCGATCCGGCCATACAACTGCGCACCGTAAAAGCTATTGTGGTCGAAGCCGTTTTTCTTTTGCACCACGGCGGAAATCGGCGTGGTGTGGGTATGAATGATGCATTGCAGATCGTCGCGCGCGGCATGCACGGCGGCGTGCAGGGCGAAGCCAGCCGGGTTGCCGTCGTAGGGCGAGGGTTCGAGCTTATGGCCTTCGAGGTCGACCTTGAGGAGGTTGAGTGGCGTGACCTCGGTGTAATTCAGGCCGAAAGGATTGACCAGGTAATGATGGGCCGGCCCGGGCAGGCGCGCCGAGATGTGATTGAAGATGGTCTCGGTCCAGCCCATATAGTCGATGAGGTGGTAGCAATCGGCGAGCTGACAGCGCAGCGCCCATTCTTCTTCGGGACATTCTGCGGGGCGTTCGAGACGAACGGCGGTTTGACTGAAGGTGGTCATGAGGAGTCTCCGGGGAAAGGGTCGGAATGCGCGCCGGGCCGTGCGGGCGCCCTGCCGGGCGAGGAGACGAGAACGCCGCCAGTGCCAAGCTCGACGATATGGCGAAAGCCCGGAGGCGCTGCCCCGGGCCAACACAGCAATATTACTGGAATATTCCAGTAATTTGGCGATTCGGTGCGATTCCGGGCCCAGGATTTACCCGGATATTTCGGGTCAGGGGTGGAGAATCGTGGCGGTGGCGCACTCTGGCCCGGCGGCCCGGGCTTCTTCGCTGGCAGTGAGGAGCTTTCGGCTCCCGGTGCATCCGAGTGGCATGCAAAGCCGTGAGGTGGTCGGCATGCTCTCCGGCTGCACCGGCACTTCGCTTAGCGCGTGGTCACTCGCATTTTTGGAGCGTACCGGGCACCGACGGCCTGTTCCAGGCGCCGGCGCGAATACGGATGGGTGGGCGGCGGCCTGGACGCTCCGCCCCTTTGAATGACCCGTGCGAGATCAGGGTGCGGCTGCGGCGCCCTGTTCCGCCTCGGCTGCGGATTCGGCAGTGGATTGCGAGGACTCGGCGGCTGTCGCCGGCGCATCGCCACCGGCCGTGTTCGTTTCGGCTTCGGGGGCGGGTTCGGTTGCCGGGGTTGCATCGACCGAGGCTGAGTCGGTCGATGCCGAATCGGTCAAGGTCGGCTCGGCCGGTGCGGCAGCGGCAGCGGCAGCGGCCTCGGCGGCGGGCACCGGCTCGGTGGCAGCGGGAACCTGGCTCGGGGCGGGCATCGACTCGACGGCAGCGGGGCTCGGGGCCGGAGCCGGTTCGGCCGCGGGAGCGCTGCCTTGCGACGTTGCCGGAGCGGCTTCGGGCTCGGCGGCCGGCGCAGCGGGAACAGCCGGTGCGTCGGGAACGGCAGGCACATCGGGCACCGCGGGCACGGCCGCATCCGGCGCGGCGGGGATCGCGGCGTCCGGCGCCTCGGGTAGATCGCCTTCCACTTGCGGAATCGAAGGATCGGGCGCGACGAAGCCTTCCATGATGCCGACATCGGCTTCCTGATTGCCGCGCAAGCCCTGGCCAAAATAGGCCAGGCCGGCGGTGGCGCAGAAAAACACCACGGCCGCCCATTTGGTGGAGCGCGACAGGAAGTTGGCGGCGCCCGCGGCGCCGAACAGACTGCCCGCCGACCCACCGCCAAAGGCGGAGCCCATGTCGGCGCCCTTGCCCTGCTGCAGCAGCACCAGGGCAATGATCGCGAGAGCCGACAGGATCTGCACGACAAGCAGCAAGGTCAAAATCATAGGCATGTTGAAACGCTCCAGATAGCGCAACCGCTCATGGCGGCAATCAGCGTGGCGCTCCGGCCATGGGCCGGATGCCGAATGAAATCCAGGGATGCGGCATCAAGCGGACACCGCCGCGCAGGCCGCGCGGACGATACCGGTGAAATCGGCGGCATCCAGCGCCGCTCCACCGATAAGCCCGCCATCGATATCGGCCATCGCGAACAGGCTGGCGGCGTTGGCCGCCTTGACGCTACCGCCATACAGCACCGAAACCTCTGGTGCGCCGGCTTGCGTGAGGGCTTCGCGCACCGCGGCGTGAACCTCCTGGGCCTGCTCGGGCGTGGCGGTTTTGCCGGTGCCGATGGCCCAGACGGGCTCGTAGGCCAGCACGAGCCCGCGCAGCGCCTGCTCGCCCATCGCCAGGATCGGCGCCAGTTGCTCGCGGATGATCCGCAGGGTGTGGCCGGCTTCGCGCTGCTCGAGGGTTTCGCCAAAGCAAACCACAGGCAGCAGGCCACTGGCCTGGGCGGCAGCGGCTTTATTGGCGACGAGCTCGCTGGTTTCACCATGGCGGGCGCGACGCTCGGAATGACCCACCAGCACATAGCGGCAGCCAAAATCGTTGAGCATGGCCGCGGAGACTTCGCCGGTGTAGGCGCCCGAGGCTTCGGGGCTGAGGTCTTGTGCGCCCCAGCCGACCACGGAGCCTTGCAACGTCTGCTGCACCTGCGCCAGATAGGGAAACGGCGCGGCGACCCCCACCGCCACCGGAGCGTCGGACTCGCGTAGCGTAGACAAGGCGGGATCCGCGAGCTGCGCCATGACCTCCTCCAACAACGAGGCATTGGCCGCAAGCGAGCCGTTCATTTTCCAGTTGCCCAGCACGTAACGGCGCCGGTGAGAATGGGAGGAAGAAAGGGAAGTCACGGATGAATTTTGCAAAACGCCGGAATGACAAAACCCTTAATTGTATCGGGTTTCGGGGTGGTAGTGCCCGTTTTTGGCAGTATGAATGGCGGGTGCGGTGAGATTCGAACTCACGGAGGGTTTGACCCCTCGCCGGTTTTCAAGACCGGTGCCTTAAACCGCTCGGCCACACACCCGTGGGCGGCTTTACCGCCGCCCCATCACGCCAACCATCGGCGCGAAGGGTCGATCATAAACGATTCTGCGATGCGGCTGGCGACCTAGCTTCTTGCCACCGCTTCCAGCCGCGGCACCGCCGCCAACAGACGCTGGGTGACGGGGTGCCGCGGGTGATGCAGCAGCGCATCGGCTGTGCCGGACTCCACCAGCCGCCCTTTGTCCATGATGACGATGTCATCGGCCAGATACTCCACCACGCCGAAGTTGTGGGTGATGAACAGATAGGCCATGCCGGTTTCGTGCTGCAGCTCGCGCAGCAGATTGAGGATTTGCGCCTGGACGGACACATCGAGAGCCGACGTGGGCTCGTCGAGCACCAGCACCGCGGGATTCACCGCCAGCGCGCGGGCGATGGCAATGCGCTGGCGCTGGCCGCCGGAGAACTCGTGCGGATGGCGATGCGTGGCATCGGCGGGCAGGCTTACACGCTCCAGCAACTGCTGGATCACCCGGGCACGTTCGCGGGCATCGAGCTCCGGTCGCAATGCCGCCAGGCCCTCGTCGATCACTTCGCCCACCCGCATGCGCGGATCGAGCGAAGCGAAAGGATCCTGGAACACGATCTGCAGACGCTGGCGCAGCCGCCTGAGGTTGGCGCGGCCCGCCGTTAGGAGATCTTCGCCGCCCAGCGTGGCGGTGCCGGCGATGTCGGCGGTTTGGTCGAGCAAACGCAGCAGCGCCTTGCCGATCGTGGTTTTTCCACATCCCGACTCACCGAGCAGCGCCAAGGTGCGGCCCGCGTGGAGATCGAAGGAAACGCCATCGACCGCCTTGACTTCGCCTGTGCGGCGGCGCAGCCAGCCGCGCCGGATCGGATAGTAGACCGCGAGGTCGCGCACCGCCAGCGCCGGCTGCCCCGTGGCGTGCTCGGCCCACCGCGCTGCCGGGGTTCCGGCGCTTTCGTTGCCGGTGGCCGGTAGGCCATCGCCAGCGGCGCGCACGGCCGGCGCCTCGCCGCGCAAGCCGGCGAAAAGCTCGGCGGACGAGACCCTCGCCAATGGCTCGCCACGCTTGCGGTACTCGGGAATGGCATCGAACAGCAAGCGCGCATAGGGGTGGCGCGGCCGTTCGAAGAATTCGGCCGCGGGCGCGGTTTCGACGATTTCCCCGCCATACATCAAGGCCACATGATGGGCCACCTGGCGTACCACCGCGAGATCGTGGGTGATGAGCAGAATCGCCATGCCCAGGTCGCGCTGCAACTCGGCCAGCAACTGCAGAACCTGGGCCTGGATGGTGACGTCGAGCGCCGTGGTCGGCTCGTCGGCGATCAAGAGCTCGGGTTCCGCCGCCAGGGCGATGGCGATCATCACTCGCTGTTTCTGGCCGCCCGACAGTTGGAAGGGGTAATCATCGAATCGCCGCTCGGGCTCGGGAATGCCCACCCGGCGCAACCATTCGATGGCTTTGTCGCGCGCCGCGCGGCCACGTAGCGGCGTGTGCGTGTACAAGGTTTCGAGGATCTGGCGGCCTACCGGCATCACCGGATTCAGGCTGGTCGACGGCTCCTGGAAAATGATGCCGATGCGACCGCCCCGGATGCGGCGCATGGCGGCTTCGGGCAGACGATTGAGATCCTCTCCCAGCAGCTCGATGCGGCCGCCTTCGATGGCAACGGCATCGGGCAGGAGGCGCAGCAACGCCAGCGCGGTGATGCTCTTGCCGCAGCCCGACTCGCCCACCAGGGCAAAGGTTTGTCCGCGCTCGATGGTTACGGCCAGGTCGCGCACCACTTGCCGGTGCATGTCGTCGGTGTGCACCGCAACCTGCAGGCCTTCGACGTCGAGCAAGGATTGAGGGTAGACGGCGCTCAAGGGACTGCCCTCCTGACGATCCGCGGCTGGACTCCCGAAAGAGCCGCGCCATGTTGCCGGCAGCGCGGGTGGTGGCGGTTCATGCCTGGCCTCCGCTGCGCGTCCGGTGCTTGCGGCGGCGCAGGCTCCAGTGGCTGGCGCGTGGGTCGAAGGCGTCGCGCACCGCGTCGGCGAACAGATTGGCCGACAGCACCAGCGCCAGCATGAAGACGAAAGCGGACAGCAGGCTCCACCAGATCATGGGGTCGCGTGACATTTCGGTGCGCGCCATGTCGATCATCGAGCCAAAGGAATTCATGGAAGGATCGACGCCCACGCCGAGGTAGGACAGCACGGCCTCGAACAGGACCAGCGACGAGAACTCGAGCACGGCGGTGATGAGCACGATATGCATCACGTTGGGCAATAGGTGGCGCAGGATGATGCGGGCATGGCCCACGCCGAAGGCGCGCGCGGCCTGCACGTACTCGAGCTCGCGCAGTTTGAGCGCCTCGGCGCGCAACAGGCGGCAGAGACCCGCCCAGCCGGTGACACCCAGGATCATGCACAACATGAACAAGCGCAGGTCGGCCCGTTCGGCGGCGGTTGCGTAGTCGTCGGGATGGGTATCGATGTAGACCTGCAGCATCAGCACGGCGGCGGCGATCAGCAAGATGCCCGGGATAGAGGTAAGCGTGGTGTAGAGATATTGGATCAGGTCGTCGACCCAGCCCTTGAAGTAGCCCGCCGCCAGGCCGAAGCTGAGCGCGAACGGCAGCATCGCGATGGTGGTGAGGCTGCCGATCACCAGGGCCGTGCGAATGCTTTTGAGGCTTTGCACCAGCACATCGTTGCCGGTGCGGTCGGTGCCCAGCACATGGTAGCCGGTGGCCAGCCCGGCCACCGCGCCGATCACGACTCCCAGCACGGCAAGGGTAATGAACATCGCCCGCCAGGGCACTTTGGTGACGCCGGCGCGGATATCGTGCCAGGCCACCCGCAGGCCCAGCGACCATTGCCGCGCCAGCAGCGCGGTGCAGGCCGCCATGGCCAGCAAGGCAATGCCCAGGCCCGCCGCCAGGCCCGCGCCGCCGCGGCGCAGCACGTCGCCCAGCCAGTCGGTCTCGGGTTCGGCCAGATGGGCACCGCCATAGGCGAGGCGCGGGAAACCGCGAATCGCAACGCCTTCGATCAACTCGGTTTCTTTGGTGAACTGGCGCCAGGCCAGCGGTGCCGACCAGGTGCGTTCCGCGCCGGGAATGGTGTGTTCGAGGATGACATCGAGCACGGATTCGGTAAACGGCGCATAGGCCACGGGGGTACCGGGAGGCGCATCCGCCACCGGCGGCAGCTGCGGTCGGAAGTGGATGGAATCCAGCACGCCGACGATGATGAACATGCCGAGCACCAGCGCGGAGCACATGGCGGGGGTGTTGTGCAACACGCGCGCCCAGGTGGCGCGCCGGGTGGGCGAATGCCGCACCCGCCAGGCATAGAACACGACCGCGAGGATGATGGCGAACAGGGCGACATCGGTCCAGAGCAGAACGAACTTGGGCATGGCGGCTCTCCTACTCCAGCCGGACCCGCGGGTCGGCCAGGGTGTAGGAAATATCGGCCAGCAGCAGGCCGACGATGTAGAGCGCCGAGCCCAGGAACACCATGGCGCGCACCACGGAAAAATCCTGGGCGTTGATCGCGTCGATGGTGTAGCTGCCCAGGCCGGGGATCCCGAAGAAGGATTCGGCGATGAGGCTGCCCATGAACAGCAGGGGAATCACCGCCACGCTGCTGGTGAGGATGGGCAAGGAGGCGTTGCGCAGCACGTGGCGGAACATCACGATGCGCTCGGGCAGACCCTTGGCGCGTGCGGTGCGCACGTAGTCTTTACCGGCTTCCTCGAGGAACAGCGTGCGGTAGAAGCGCGCCTCGGGCCCCAGTTTGGCCACCAGCGCCACCAGCACCGGCAGCGCGAGGAAGCGGACGACATCCAGCCCCTGCCCGTAGCCCGAGTAGGGAGCGAGCCGAAGCACTTTGGCGAACAAAAACTGACCGGCGATGATGTAGAACAGCGCCGAGATCGATAGCAGTACCACGCATAGCACCACACCCCAGAAATCGAGCCAGGTGGCGCGAAAATAGACTAGCAGCAGGGAAAACGAGACACTGGCCAGCAGGCCCAGCAGGAAGGTGGGTATCGCCAGCGCCAGACTGGGCCCGATGCGCTGGCCGATCTCGTAGCTGATGTCGCGCCCCGCATCGGAAAAGCCGAAATCAAAGCGCAGCAATGGCACCGAGCGCTCGTAGAAGATGGTGTCGGTGACCTTGCCCAGGCCGTCGGCGGCGGCATTGACGAACAGGGGTTTATCGTAGCCCTGCTGCACCTTCCATTGCTCGATGGCGTCGGCGCTGACGCGCCGCCCGCCAATGGCGAGCCGAGCCATGTCGTCGGGCGTATTGACCGCGAAGAACAACAGGAAGGTGAACAGGTTCACCCCGATCAGGATCAGGATGCCGTAGATCAGGCGCCGGATGACGTAGCCGGTCATGGGCGGTCCTCCAGGGCGGTGGCGCGCTCGCGCCGCCGCAGCATGCGCCAGGCCGGCCACGCCAGCAGCGCCAGCAAGAGCAGCAGCAAGCCCGCCGGCCACCAGACCGGCGAGTTCCAGGCGGCAATGCGCTCGGCGCGCACGGCGGAATCGAGACGCAGATAGGGCAAGGTGTTGCGAATCATCTGGCTGGGGTTGGCGTTGCCCACCCATTGCTGGTAGGCGCCGCCCGAGGCGGGGAAGTAGCCGAACAGCCACGGGGCGTCGCGCTGCACGATATCGGTCATGCGCCAGATGAGCCGTTCTTTTTCGGGGCCATCCTGGAGATACTTCATGCGGTCGAAGAGCGCGTCGAACTCGTCACTGCGATAGTTGGAAGCGTTTTCGCCTTCGGCACCGACCTTGGCGTTGGGGCCATAGAGCAGGAACAGGAAGTTCTCGGCATCGGGATAATCGGCCAGCCAGCCCCACATGAAAATCTGGGCCACACCGTTGCGCATTTTGTCTTGGAAACGGTTGTAGTCGGTGGAGCGGATCTCGAGCTGCACGCCCAGTTTGGCGAACTGACGCTGCAGCCAATCGTATTGCGGCCGCGCGCCGGAGGCGCCGCCCATGGCGTCGAAGTGCAGCACCAGCGGCTGCCCCGTTTGCAGCTGGCGGCCGTCGGGATAGCCGGCCTCGGCGAGCAGCCGGCGGGCTTCGTCGAGCGGCTTGCGCTCCGCACGGCCATCGACGACGTCGTAGACCACCGGATTGATGCCGGCCAGGCCCTCGCGGTAGCCCAGGATGCCGGGAGGGACGGGGCCATAGGCCACCTGCGCCTGGTTGGCCTCGAACAGAGCGACATACTGCTCCCAATCGACCACGATACTGATCGCCTGGCGCAGCTTGCGGTTGCGCTCGGCCTGCTCCGGCGTGTCGCCGCCGCCCACCACGGGATCGAGCCAATTGAAGCCGATATACCAAATGCCGGCCTCTACCGCCGTGGGCAGTTGCAGGCCGCGCTCGGCGTACAAGGCGGCCTTGTCGGGCGAATCCTCGGCCGCCACCCGGAAGGCCACGCCATACTCGCCGCGCTCGATCTGCGGCACGTCGTAGTAGCCTTGCAGGAACTTGCCTTGCAAGGGCACCGCTTCTTTTTCGATGTTGAAGACCGCCCGGTCGATGAACGGCAAAGGCTTGCCGCAGTCGGCCAGCAGCCCCCGCCGGGCGTCTTGCTCGGAGCCCTCGCAGGGATAGGCCAGACTGTTGAAATACGGATTGCGTTCGAGCACCAGTTTCCAGTTGACGCGGTTCTCGGCCAGATAATACGGCCCCGTGCCCACCGGCCATTCGTTGAGCGCGAGGTTGCGCTCGGCCATGCCGGGCTGGCTGTAGAAGCGATCGGCCTCCCATGGAACGGGAGAAAAGAAGGTCATGGCCAGCCAGTATTTGAACTGCGGGTAGCTGCCGATCAGGCGAATACGCAGCGTGTGATCGTCGAGCGCTTCGACGCCATCGAAGCCCTCCTGGCGCAGGTCCAGCCATTCGTGCGACTTGCCGTCGGCGCGCCGTTCGGCATCCAGCGCCCTCAGGCGCTCGCCGTATTCGCGATAGCCGACGATGACGTCGCTCATCTGGGTATAGATGGGTGCCACCACGCGCGGATCGGCCATGCGGCGAATCTGGTACACGTAATCGTGGGCCGTGAGTTCGCGAGTGCCGGTCTCGGCAAAATCCGGGATGCCGCGCACGCCGCGGAGATCCTCGGGAGTCAAGTCCAGATAGCGGTAACCGCCGTCGGCATTGCGGGCGAAAGCCGGATGCGGCGCATAGCGCACGCCCCGGCGGATGGGGATATCGTAGACACTCTGCGCCACCTGCTCGCCCGGCGCATCGGGTGGCAGCGGGCGGCCTTCGGCGTCGTAGTAGCTGGGCTCGGCGATCTCGGCCGCGCCGTACGGGATGAGTTCGTAGGGACGCTTGAGGTAGTGGTAAGCGTAGAGCGGCTGGTAGATGCTGTAGGTGTAGGGGGTTTCGTCGGAAGAATAGGAACTGGCGGGATCGAGATAGCGCGGCGAGCGGCCCGTGAAGGCGGTGAACAAGGTGTTGGAGGCGGATTCGGCCAATGGATAAGGGCTGTTGATCACTTGCCGGAAACCGCCGGCCGCGACCAGCCAGAGCATGCCAGCCAGGATTGCCAGAACGATACCGATGCCTGCCGCGCGCGCAGGGCGCATACGCCGTCTCCGCCAAAAAACCATCTTGCGGGCTTGCCGCGCCGCCTTGGGAAGCCAACTATACCAAGCCTGACCTTCGGCAGGCACGAAAGCCGATGGCGAGGGATCCCGCCAGGCGGTCTTGGACGCCGGACTGCCAGACCGCGGAGGTACCGACATTTTGGCAAGCGCCGCCCGCGCGCCCGGATGGCGGGAACGCGGCCGGGCCGCGCCCCGCGGCGAAGCGCTCCCGTTTCGCCACCGAGTCCGCTCCCCCACCTTGCGAGTGGGGAGCCGGCTTCGTTGGCCATGCGCCTAAGCAGGAGTTCTTCACACTGCGTTGTGGTGTGTGATCAGCTTATGATGCCGATCATCAGCCAGGGGAAGGCCACCAGGATCGCCAGACGCACGACATCGGCGGCAACGAACGGCACGACGCCCCGGAAAATCGTGCCCAACGGCAGATGCCGCGCCGATGCCTTGAGCACGAACACGTTCATGCCCACCGGCGGCGTGATCAGGCCGAGCTCGACGGTGATCACCGTGATCACGCCGAACCAGATAGGATCGAAACCGGCCGCGATCACCGCAGGAAACACCACGGGCACGGTGAGCAGCATCATCGCCATGGCGTCCATGAAGCAGCCCAGCACGATGTACAACGCGAGGATGCACAGCAATACCATCAGCGGCGTGAAGCCGGCGGCGCTGATCAGGTCGGTGATGTAGAAGGAAATCCTCGACACCGAAATGAAATAGCCGAAGATTTCGGCGCCCATCAGCATGAAGAAGATCACCACCGACATCGCCAGCGACTCGCCCACCGCGCCGACGATCTCGTGCAAGGTGACCTTGCGCGCCAACGCGATGAGCAGCGTGATGAAGGTGCCGACGGCGGCGGCTTCGGTGGGCGTGAAGAAGCCGCCGTACAAGCCGCCCAAAACGACGATGAAGACGATGAGGAAGGCGCCCACGGAGCGCAGCGAGCGGAGTTTTTCCCAGAATGTGGTCTTGGGCGAAGGCTCACCGGCCAGTTGCGGTTTGAACGTGACGATCAGCCAAACGGTGAGCGCGTAGCCGGCCAGCCCCAGGAGGCCCGGTATCAGCGCGGCGATGAACAAGGCGCCGATCGACTGCTCGGTGATCAGGCCATAGAGCAACAGCGCAATGCTGGGCGGGATGATGACCCCCAGCGTGCCGCCGGCGGCCAGCACGCCCGCGGCCAGCGATTGCGCATAACCTTTTTTTTCCATCTCCGGCAGCGCGACCTTGCTGATGGTGGCGGCGGTGGCCAGGGACGAGCCCGAGATGGCCGAAAACACACCGCTGGCCATCACCGCCGCCATCGCCATGCCGCCACGCCAGGCGCCGAAAATGGTGCGGGCCATGTCGAACAGCTCGCCCGCCATGCGCGCCTTCGAGGCCAGCACACCCATGAAAATGAAGAGCGGGATCGCGCTGAAGCTGAAATTGGACAGGATATCGGTAGGCGCGGTTTCGAGCAGGGCCAGGGCTTGCTCCCAGCCGATGAGGTAGGCAAAGCCGCCCAAGCCGACCGCCGGCATCGCCAGTGCGATGGGGCAGCGGATGACGAGCAACAGCAGCATCACGACGATGCCGAAGACTCCCACGATTTCAGGCGACATGAAGCTCTCCCCGGCGCAGGCCCTGAATACCGATGAGCAAGGCGCGCAGACCCATCAGGCCCATGCAGAAGGCGGCGAAGAAGCGGATCCAGCTCATGGGCAGGCCGAGGTCGGGAGTGGTTTCGTTGGCATTGATGGCATGCACGCCCGACAACACCAGTGCATAGGCCATGAAGCCGCCGAACACGGTAAAGCCGAGCAGGAAGAAAGAATCGACGCGGGCCCGCGCCGTATTCGAGAGTTTCTGCGTGAAGAGCTCGACGATGACCTGAGATTTTTCCACCCCCCAGGGCATGGTGCCCGCCATGGAGACCAGAAACAGATAGCGAACGACTTCGAGGATGCCGTAAAGACGGATCTCGCGGAATACCGGAATGTACTCGCCGAAGTTGCGTACCACGACGTCGACGATGGTGACGAACATCATCGCGACCAGGGCGACGCCGGCCAGCCAGAGCAGGACGCGGACGACGGCGTCCAGCAGGTTTTGGAGGGTGGTCATGAAGAGGCCGTTTCCAATCGAATCAGGCCCGGGGCCCGCTGGGCGGACGCCGAGCCGGCAAGCCAGCGGCGCCCTAAGGCGCCGCCGCCGGGTAGCAACGGGCGAATGATGCTTAGCTTGGCGTGACCGGGCACTCGGCCTTGGCCTTGAGCGCGGCAGCGTAGACCTCATCGCCGGGGAGGTTCTTGCTTTTGAGATCGGCGACATAGTCGTCGATCACGGACTTGAGCAAGGGGCCCCACTCGGGATCGTTCATGGGCTCTTCGACCACGATGATCTCTTGGCCTTTATCGATGGCGGTCTGGCGGCCGCTGACGTCGAGGGCGTCGAACACCGCCGCGGCCTTGCGCTGCCACTCGGGCCCGGTGTGGTCGTCGATGACTTTCTTCAGGTCGTCGGGCAAGCGATCGTACGAACGCTTGTTCATGGCCGTGACGAAAGCGGTGGAGTAGATCGGGATATCGAGGTGATGGCCGGTGAGCTCGACCAGGCGGAACACCTGGATGGCCTCCCAGGGGAAGGCGGTGCCGGCGATCACGCCCCGCTGCATGGACTCATAGGCCTCGGGCGCGGGCATGGTGACGTTGCGCGCTCCCGCCTTTTGCAGGACTTCGCCCGCCACCACCGACGGATTGCGGAACCGCAGGCCTTTGAGATCGTCGGGCTTGGCGATCGGGGTGTCGCGCGTGTGCAAGGTGCCCGGACCGGTGGAGAACATGTATAGCACCTTGGAATCCTGGTACTCGCGGTCGAGCAGACCCTGGTCGTACAGCGACTGCAGGACGCAGCCGGTTTGCAGCGCGCTGAGGCCGATGTCGGGCAGCTCGGCGATCTGGCTCAGCGGAAAGCGGCCGGAGGTATAGCCCTGGACCACGCTGACGATGTCGGCCACGCCGTTGACCATGGCCTGGTAGGAACCATCGGCCTTGGCCAGCGTTTGCGCCGGGAACAGCTGGACCTTGATGCGGCCGTCGGAGGCCTTTTCGACCGACTGGGCCCAGGCCTCGAAGACTTCGGTGTGGACTTTGGAGTTGGACGGCCAGAAGTGGGCGTAACGCAGGGTGACGTCGGCTGCCTGGGCGGCGCCGAAGGCGGCGGCGGCCAGCACGGAGGCGGCCAGGGTTTTGAGCACAGAGCGTTGCATGCGGGTAGTCTCCTGTCGGCAAGTCGGTCGCGGCCCTGGCTCCTGCTTATGGTCGGGCCCGGCAAGGTGCCGGTGACGACGTCCGGGCTACCTGGCCGGGCGGGAGTGCGGGTGCGGCGAATCACGGCGCATCTTGCTGGATGCGACAGTTACTGACTATAACAGCCCGCTTGGCGTGCATTGCCCCTTGGTTCCCTCGGGATTTCCCTAGGAGCGCGGGCGGTAGAAGATTTCCGCCCTTCCGGTGCACTGGATCGGTGAGCGCTCGAGCTTTTGAGCCTCGAGGCGGAGCCTGCTCAGGCCAGCTCGACCGTGCTCCACCCTGGCCGATG
>JALOAI010000017.1 GCA_023228945.1 Pigmentiphaga sp.
TTTTATCAGCGTCTGATCGCCGCGGGCAAACCCAAGAAGGTGGCCCTGGTCGCCTGCGCGCACAAACTCATGCGCATCCTGAACGCCATGGCTCGCTCGGGGCAGCCTTGGAACGAACAATTGCATAACCCCGCGACTTGACTCAAAACACAGTTGCTTGGGGGGCAGCGCCGCCGCGCAGCGGCAAGCGTGGGGGCTTTTTTTGTCGCACTTGGTGGCAAGCGTGGGGGCCCTTTCTGCCGCCGGGCGGCACCCAAGCCCCGGAAGCCCTTACACCTGCGTCACCATCTTGGTGACCAGATAGCCGTCGAATGTTTCCTGGCCACCCTCGCTACCGATGCCGCTGTCTTTCACGCCGCCAAACGGCAGTTCCGACAGGCCGATCCCGAAATGGTTGATGCCGACCATGCCGGCCTCCAGCTCCGACGACACCTTGTGCGCCGTGCGCAGCGAGGTGGTGAAGACGTAGGAGGCCAGGCCGAACGGCAGGCTATTGGCGCGGGCGATCACGTCGTCCACCTCGCCGAAACGGCTGAGCGGCGCGATGGGGCCGAAGGGCTCTTCGGTCATCAGGCGGGCCTCTGCAGGCAGGTTGGCCACCACGGTCGGCGCATAGAAGTTGCCCTTGCCGCCAGCCAGGTCGAGGCGTTCGCCACCCAGCAGGACCTCGCCGCCACGTTCGCGGGCATCAGCGATGAAGGACTCCATCGCATCCACGCGGCGCTCGTGGGCCAATGGCCCCATCTGGCTGGCGTCGTCCAGGCCATTGCCCACCGTGATCTTCTTCATGGCGGTCACGAAGCGCTCGGCAAAACGATCGTACACCCCCTCCTGCACATAGAAGCGGGTGGGCGAAATGCAGACCTGGCCGGCATTGCGGATCTTGAACTTGGCCAATTGCACGGCGGCCGTCTCGATATCGGCATCGTCGAACACCAGGACCGGCGAATGGCCACCCAGCTCCATGCTGACGCGCTTCATGTGGGCGCCCGCCATCGCCGCGAGTTGCTTGCCCACCGGGACCGAACCGGTGAACGAGATCTTGCGCACGATCGGCGATTCGATCAGATAGCTGGACACCTCGTGCGGCACCCCCCAGACGATGTTCAGCACGCCCGGCGGCAGGCCGGCATCGTGAAACAGCCGCGCCAGGGCCACCACCGCGCTCGGAGAATCTTCAGGGCCTTTGAGAATGAGGGTACAACCGGCGCCGATCGCGGCGCAGGCTTTGCGAATCGCCTGGTTGAAGGGGAAGTTCCAGGGCGTGAAAGCGGCGCAGACGCCCACCGGCTCGCGCACCACCATCTGCCGTACGGCCGGATCACGCGCCGGCACCACTCGACCGTAGATGCGGCGAGCTTCTTCCGCATGCCATTCGGCGTGCTCGGCGCACATCTGCACTTCGGCCACCGCTTCGCGCAGCGGCTTGCCTTGATCGAGCGTAATGTGGCGGCCGATGTCATGTGCACGCTCGCGCGCGAGTTCGCCCACGCGGCGCAGTATCCTCGAACGCTCCAGTGGCGACGTGCGGCGCCATTGGGCAAAAGCGCGTTGTGCGGCATCCAGCGCGCGATCGAGATCATCGCGGCTGGCGTGAGGCAGATGGCCGATGACCTCTCCCGTGGCTGGATTGACTACATCCTGTTGCTGCCGGCCGGCATGGATGAACTCGCCGTCGATATAAAGCGCAAGCTGCTCGTACATGAAAACCCCTGATGACATGGAGGCTGGATCCGAAGGAAAAGAAGAATCTGGCGCCAGCCGCCGGACGGAACGGTAGCGCTTTCCGTTATGGTAACGGATGCGCGGCGGTACCCCGCCACCGTAAGTTAAACTAGCCGCTGATTCTTGATATTTCGCATCATGGCCCGTTCCCGCATTCTCCGTCCTACCCGCCACAACCGCGACGCCGAGCGTCTGATCGCCTTGGCTACCGCCCTCAGCGCTTCGGGTAGCCGCGTCGAAGACCGCTTCTGGGAGCGCCAGATCGAAGCCGTGCTGGCCAAACTGTTGCGCTCCGGCCAAGACAACGCTCTCGAGATCGCCCTCGACCACCTGCTGGTGGCCAACGCCAATGCCTACGAAGTGCTGATCGAGCTATGCGAAACCCAATCCGAATCCATCGTAATGGAAATGGACGGGCAGCGTTACGAAGTTCTGCTGGTCGTCGCGCCACTGGCCGCCTGGACCCGTTACCAAATCCCGGCCGGCAAGATTCGGCCCGATGCCCTCGAAGCCCTGCAGGCACAGCTCCACGGCCATGTCCTGGCGCCCAACGTCCGTTTGGCGCTGGCGCCGGCACTCTTGGCCATCGACCAAATGCCACGCACGTTCTCGGCCACGCAGCAATGGCTGCTGCGCCTGGGCGCCCAGGCGCTGGATAAACCCACCACCCAGAAGTTCTCGCTTCCCGATGCCGAAGACGTGCCCGGCATGCTGGCCGATACGCGCTACCTGGTGGGCGCCATCGCCGTTCCCGAAGGCGAAGCGATGTTTCGCTGGCAGGAAAGCCTCGACGCCAGCCACAGCCGGGCCCAGTGCCTCGAGCAATGGGCACGCCAGAGCGAACCGACGTTCGCAGCCTTGCTGCCCGGCTGCGGGCTCGAGATCCTCTTGCCCGACGCCTGGTACGTGGCCAATCGCGACGCCGACCGCCGGGTGCGGCCGCTCGCGATCCGCGCCGCCATCACCTGGCTTGAAACCGCGCTCGATACCACCCCCGACCAACTCCGTGCCGTCGTCGCGGGCTGTGGCGAACAACAGATCGACGAATACCGCATCGGCTTCACCCAACGCAATAGCAACGACGTGGTTTACGGCTGCGTCTGGCCGTTGTTCGGGCGCGAAGGCGCCGACGACCCGGTGGACGAAACCGAACAAGGCACCCCGCTCGATACCGTCGACCAGATCGTCGATCTCCTGCGCAGCAACGGCATCACCGAGATCCGGCGCTTGCCGGGCCTGCTGCCGCCCGATTTCTGCGAAGACTGCGGCGCCCCCTATTTCCCCGATCCCACCGGCGAGATGGTCCACGCCGAAATGCCCGAAGACGCCGAGTTCACACCGCCGCAATTCCATTGACCGGCGCCGGGAGGAGACTTCACCGATCGGCCAACGCGATACGAAAAAGCCCGGGACGAAGCCCGGGCCCGTAGCGCACTGGCGGCAATCCTGCCGCCAGCGATCAGACGCGTTCGATGATGACCGCGATGCCCTGCCCCACGCCGATGCACATGGTGCACAAGGCATAGCGGCCGCCAGTGGCATGCAACTGGTACATCGCGGTGGTGGCCAGGCGGGCGCCGGAGGCGCCCAGGGGGTGGCCGATGGCGATCGCGCCGCCATTGGGGTTGACGCGGGGATCATCGTCGGCCAGGCCGAGGTCGCGCGTGACGGCCAGGCCCTGGGCGGCAAATGCCTCGTTGAGTTCGATGACGTCCATCTGGTCGATCGAGAGACCGGCCTTGGCCAGCACCTTGCGCGCGGCCGGGATGGGGCCAATACCCATGATGCGCGGTTCGACGCCAGCCGCGGCGGCGGCCACGATGCGCGCGCGCGGCGTGAGGCCATAGCGGCCCGCCACGGCTTCGCTGGCCAGCAGCAAGGCGGCGGAGCCATCGTTGACGCCCGAGGCGTTGCCCGCCGTCACCGTGCCGTCGGGCTTGACTACGCCCTTGAGCTTGGCCAGTTGCTCGATCGTGGTCGCCGGACGCGGATGCTCGTCGCGTTCGAAGACGACGGGATCGCCCTTGCGCTGGGGGATGGTCACGGGGATGATCTCATTGGCAAAAAAGCCCCGCTCATTGGCCGCCGCCCAACGCTGCTGGCTGCGCAGCGCAAAGGCGTCTTGATCCTCGCGGCTGATCTTGAACTGCTCGGCCACATTCTCGGCGGTTTCGGGCATGGAGTCGGTGCCGAAAAGCTTCTTGAACGCCGGATTGACGAAACGCCAGCCGATGGTGGTGTCTTCGATCTTGGCGCTGCGCGAGAACGCGGATTCGGCCTTGCCCATGACGAACGGCGCGCGGCTCATGCTCTCGACGCCGCCGGCGATGCCGAACTCGATCTCGCCCGATTTGATGCCGCGCGCAATAACGGCCAGGGCATCCAGGCTGGAACCGCACAGGCGGTTGATCGTGCTGCCGGGCACTTCTTGTGGCAGCCCGGCCAGGAGCAGGGCCATGCGCGCCACGTTGCGGTTGTCTTCGCCGGCCTGGTTGGCGCAGCCGAACACGACGTCTTCGACGGCGGCCCAATCGACCTTGGCGTTACGCGCCATCAAGGCTTCGAGCGGCTTGGCGGCGAGGTCGTCGGTGCGTACCGACGACAGCGCGCCGCCGTAGCGGCCGATGGGAGTGCGGACAGCGTCGCAGATGAAAGCTTCCATGAGGATCTCCAGAGAGGAAAGGATCAGACCGCGCTGGCGGCAGCGTCGGCGGCAATTTGTTCGATGCGGGCCTTCCAGGTGCGCGGGCCGGTGTCGTGCACCGACACGCCGCGCGCATCCACGGCGACCGTGACCGGCATATCCTTCACTTCGAATTCATGAATGGCCTCCATGCCGAGATCCTGGAAGGCCACGACCTTGGCCGAGCGTATGGCGCGCGATACCAGGTAGGCGGCGCCACCCACGGCCATCAGGTAGGCCGCGCCGTGGCGGCGGATCGAATCGATCGCCACCGGGCCGCGCTCGGCCTTGCCCACCATGGCCAGCAGGCCGGTGTCGAGCATCATGTCGGAATAGGCATCCATGCGGGTGGACGTGGTGGGGCCGGCCGGGCCCACGGCTTCGTCGCCCACGGCGTCGACCGGCCCCACATAGTAGATGACCCGATTGCCGAAGTCGACGGGGAATGCTTCACCGGAATCCTGCAGTGTTTTCATGCGCATATGCGCGGCGTCGCGGCCGGTGAGCAGCTTGCCGGACAACAACAGGGTTTGCCCGGGCTGCCATGCCGCCACCTGCTCCGGCGTGAGCGTGTCGAGGTCGACGCGGGTGGAGTTGTCGTAGTCGGGCACCCAGTCGATCTTGGGCCAGTCGTCGAGGCTGGGCGGCTGCAGCGTGGCGGGACCGCTGCCGTCGAGCTCGAAGTGAACGTGGCGGGTTGCCGCACAGTTGGGAATCATCGCAATGGGCTTGGAAGCCGCGTGCGTGGGCCACATATTGATCTTGATATCAAGCACCGTGGTGAGCCCGCCCAGGCCCTGCGCCCCGATGCCCAGCGCATTGACCTTGTGATAGAGCTCGATGCGCAGTTCTTCGAGCTTGTTTTGCGGCCCGCGAGCCAACAGCTCGGACATATCGATGTCGTCCATCAGCGATTGCTTGGCCATCAGCATGGCCTTCTCGGCCGTGCCGCCCACGCCGATGCCCAGCATGCCCGGCGGACACCAGCCCGCGCCCATCTTGGGCACTTGCTCCAGCACCCAATCGACGATGGATTGGCCGGGATTGAGCATGGCGAACTTGGTTTTGTTCTCGGAGCCGCCGCCCTTGGCGGCAACTTGCACGTCGATCGTGTCGCCCGGCACCAACTCGACGTGCAGTACACAGGGAGTGTTGTCTTTGGTGTTGCGGCGCTCGAAGATCGGATCGCCGACGATGGAGGCCCGCAGCGGATTATCGGGATCGAGATATCCCCGGCGCACGCCCTCGTCACAGACCTCCTGGAGGGTTTTGCCGCCGGTGTCGAGACGTACGTTCATCCCGATCCTGAGGAAGACGTTGACCACGCCCGTGTCCTGGCAGATCGGCCGCCGCCCCTCGGCGCTCATGCGGGAGTTGGTGAGAATCTGAGCGATGGCATCGCGCGCGGCCGGATTCTGCTCGCGCTCATAGGCTTGGGCCAGATGCCGGATGTAATCGGCGGGATGGTAGAAGCTGATGAACTGGACGGCATCGGCAATGGATTGCGCGAGATCGTCGGCGCGAACGGTGGTCATGAGCGGCTCGAAGGTGGAAAACCCCATAGTTTAGTGGAAACCCGCGAGGGCAACAGGCTGGCCGCCAACCCGTGGACCTTATCGAGAACCTTTCGGGTGTGAGTCACGGCTCCTCACGACTGAGCCCGCAACCCTGGTAATGGGATTGCGGGCTCAGTCACGCGGAGCCTGGAGGCAAACGAGGGTTATTTTTCGACGAAGGCGCGTTCGATGACGTAATCGCCGGGCTGGCCAACGCCGGCCGATACTTTGAAGCCGCGTGCGTCGAGCAGGGCGCTGACGTCGGCCAGCATGTGCGGGCTGCCGCAGAGCATGGCGCGGTCGGCCTGTGGGTCGAGCGCGGGCAAACCCAGATCGGTCCAGAGGTGGCCGGAGTCGATGGCGTTGGTGATCCGCCCCTGGTTCTTGAACGGTTCGCGAGTGACCAAGGGGTAATAGATCAGCTTGCCCTGCACCATATCGCCGAAGAACTCGTTGGAAGGCAGTTCGTTCTGGATGTAATCCGCATAGGCGAGCTCGCTGGTCCAGCGCACGCCATGCACCAGAATGACTTTTTCGAAGCGCTCGTAGACTTCGGGATCCTTGATGATGCTCATGAACGGCGCCAGGCCCGTGCCGGTGGCGAACAGATACAGATGCTTGCCCGGCAGGAGATCATCGACCACCAGCGTGCCCACCGGCTTGCGGCTGACGAGGATGGAATCGCCTTCCTTCAGGTGCTGCAGGCGCGAGGTAAGCGGGCCATCGGGCACCTTGATGCTGAGGAACTCGAGGTTTTCTTCGTAGTTGGCGCTGGCAATGCTGTACGCGCGCATCAGGGGCTTGCCTTCGACTTCGAGGCCGATCATGACGAAGTGGCCATTGTGAAAGCGCAACGCGGGGTCGCGAGTGGTCTTGAAGCTGAAGAGGGTGTCGTTCCAGTGATGGACACTGAGCACGCGTTCGGTATTGAAAGCCGCCATAATAACTCTTGATTATATATTAATAGGGAAAAATATGAATAAAAACAATAGCTTATTGCATATCAAGATACCGGATTTCGGGAAAACCCGCAATCTTTTTTGCGGGTGGGCGAGCCACGCTCCGGCTCGTGCTTCAGGGCTCGCTGCCAATAACCGATGCCAGGCGCGGCAGGTGGGCGCAAGCGCTGGCGCCCGTGGATTGCACGACCTCCTCCACCGATAATTCCCGCAACTCGGCCAGGGCCCGTGCGATACCGTTCACTTCCGCCGGGCTGTTGCGCCGGTCGGGCTCATGCAGCCAGGCGGGGGGAATATCGGGCGCGTCCGTCTCGAGCACCAGATGTTGCAAGGGAATGGCGGCCGCCAGGCGGCGGATCTGCAAGGCCCGCGTATAGGTCATGGCGCCACCGATGCCCAGGGCCACGCCGCGCTCGATCAGTTGATCCGCCTGCTGCCGGCTGCCATTGAAGGCGTGGGCGATACCGGCCACCCCGCCCACTTGCCGCAAGCCCTTCAACACCAGGTCCACCGAGCGCCGCACATGCATCACCGCCGGCAGGCCAAACTCGGCCGCCAGTTCCAACTGGCGCCGGAAGAACCGCCACTGGCGGTCCCAGGCCTCTCCTTCCGCTATCTCCGGCACAAAGCGGTCCAGCCCGATCTCGCCCACCGCTACCAGCCGGGGATCATCGCGATGGCGTTCGAGGGCGGCCCGCAGCGCATCGAGCGCGTCGTCGCCGACTTCCCGCACGAGCAAGGGATGAATGCCGAGCGCATAGACGCCACCCGGCACTTGCCGGGCCAGCCGTCGCACCGTGTCGAAATTGGCGGGCGCCACCGCCGGCAGGAGGATGGCTTTTACACCCGCAGCCCGGGCATCGGCGATGACCGCGTCGCGATCGGCGTCGAACTCGGGCGCATCGAGATGGCAATGCGTATCGATCAGCATGGGACCTCTTTCTGAGAAGCTCGCCACCCCTTCCCGGCTTGCCCGGGACCATGGACAACGGATGGGGAACCGGCAAACCTGCAAACGGCATGCCTGCCCGCCGCCCCCTGGCGGGCCGGTGATGTGAGGAACTCCGGCCTTTCGGCTTGAGCTTATCCCGCCACCATTGATGAGCACCAGCCGGGCTGGTGCTCGTTGCCACGGCCTGAGGAAGCCTTCAGTTTCAGATGAAGCTTGATCTCGCTTGACTTCATCCGGCGGTGATGCTTGCTCTTGATGTGTGATCAGGAGGTGGCGGGCCGGAGCCTGCCGTCGATCATCGCCAATTGACGATCGGCCTGCGCCGCCAGTTCGTGGTCGTGCGTGACGATGATGAAAGCCACTCCCTGCTCGCGATTGACCTGGCGCAAGAGGCCGAAGACATCGCGTGCGGTATGCCGATCCAGGTTGCC
The DNA here is from genome assembly GCA_023228945.1 of Pigmentiphaga sp. Classification (GTDB taxonomy): domain Bacteria; phylum Pseudomonadota; class Gammaproteobacteria; order Burkholderiales; family Burkholderiaceae_B; genus Verticiella. The sequence continues at coordinate 8,307 of JALOAI010000017.1, forward strand.
GGTGGGCTCATCGGCCAGCACGCAGGCCGGGTTGGAAACCAGGGCGCGGGCGAGCGCCACCCGTTGGCGTTCGCCCCCCGACAGTTGTCCTGGCGTATGGCGCGCGCGCGCGCCCAGTCCGACGCGCTCGAGCATCGCCTGGGCCGGCTGGCGCGCGGCGGCTCGCGATTGCCGTCGCAGGATCAGGGGCATGGCCACGTTGTCGAGCGCGCTGAACTCGGGCAGCAAATGGTGGAATTGATAGACGAAGCCCAGATAACGGTTGCGCAGCTCGCTGCGCCGCCGTTCGGATAGATCCTCCGCCGGCTCTCCGGCGATGGTCAACGAACCCGAGACCGGCGCATCGAGCAGGCCCAGGACATGCAGCAAGGTACTTTTGCCGGAGCCGGAGGCGCCGATGATGGCCACCATCTCGCCCGCGTTGACGTCGAGGTCGACGCCGCGCAAGACCTCGACACGCTGCCCTCCCTCCAGATAATGCTTGCAGACGTCTCTCGCCCGCAGCACGGGATTCTGCGCAGCCGGTCCGCCGGAGGGCCGCGGGTGCGAAGCGTCGCTCGCGGCGAGCGGCGGCTGGATCGGATCGGCCTGCGCGGGATGCGGCGGACGCTTGGGCGTGTGCTCAGTCATGGCGCAGCACCTCCGCCGGTTGCAACCGCGAGGCCCGCCAGCTGGGATACAGGGTGGCCGCCAGCGACAAGGCCAGCGACGTGCCCGCGATCACGCCGATATCGCTCCAACGCGGATCGGAGGGCAATTGCGAGATGAAATAGATCTGCTGCGGCAGGAACTCGATGCCAAGGGCGCCTTCGATGAAGGGCACGATGACATCGATGTTGAATGCGACCAGACAACCCAGCAGCACGCCGCCGACGGTGCCGATCACGCCGATGAAGGCGCCCTGCACCACGAAAATGCGGGCCACGGCCGACGGTGGCGCGCCCAGCGTACGCAGAATGGCGATATCGGCCTGCTTGTCGTTGACGGCCATGACCAGCGAAGACAATAGATTGAACGCCGCCACCGCGACGATCAAGGCCAGAATGAGGAACATCATCCGTTTTTCGGTTTGCACGGCGGCAAACCAAGTGCGGTTGTTCTGCGACCAATCCGACAGCCTCAGACCCGCCGGCAGCATGGCGGCCAGCTCGTGCACCACCTGAGGCGCCCGCATCATGTCGGCTATGCGCAGGCGGACTCCGGCCACCCCGCTATCCCGGAACAGCCGGCGGGCGTCTTCGACATTCAGGAAGGCCAGCGCCGAGTCGTATTCGTAGTGCCCCGAGGAAAACAGGCCCACCAGCGTGAGCTGGCGCATGCGCGGCGCAAAACCGGCCGGGCTCACCGTGCCCTGGGGCGCCAGCATCAACACCGGATCGCCCAGCCGCAGACCCAGCGATTCGGCCAGCGTGCGGCCCAGCACCACGCCGAACTCGCCCGGGCGAAGATCGCTCAACGAGCCCATCACCATCTGTTCGGCCAGATCGGACACCGCCGGCTCCGCCGCGGGATCGATGCCGTTGGCCTGCACGCCGCGCAGCCGCTGGTCACGGGCCAGCATGGCTTGCGCGGAGACATAAGGCGCGCCGGCGAGGACCTCGGGATGCCGGCCGGCCAGGGCTGTGAGGTTTTGCCAGTCGTCGAGCGCGGCGGAACCGCTCGTGAAAAGCTCGATGTGCGGCAACACCGACAGCATGCGGTCGCGGACTTCTTTCTGGAAGCCGTTCATCACCGACAACACGATGATCAGCGCCGCCACGCCCAGGCCTATGCCGGCCATGGATGAGCCCGAGATGAAGGAAAGAAAGCGATCGCGGCGACGGCCACCGCCGGCGCGGGTGTAGCGCCAGCCGATCCAGAGTTCGTATGCGGTTTTCACGCCCGCATTATCGCAGAGCGGCCTGCACTTTGCCGGAGATAGCGCCTACAATCGCGCTCCATGGAATGGCTGATCGAGGACGCCCTGCCGCCCGGCCCCATGGCCGCGTCGCTGCTGGAAGACTGGGCTCGCGCCGCGCCCACGCTGGCGCAGGCGTTGCAGTACGGCGAGGTCCACGCCACCGCGTGCGACCCGCGCGATACGCTCGCCAGCCCGGCCGAATCCTGGCTCTTGCGGCGTGCGGGCTACGTGCCGCCCGGCGACGCCCCGCTGGGCAGCGGCTGGCCGGCGCTGGAGCTCGCCCCGCCGGACCCGGCGCCGGTCTGGCTCGCCTTGCCCTGCGAGTTGCACGTGACCCAGCAAGGCGTCACCTTGCTCGATCCTCGTCAGAACTCATTGGAACCCTCCGAGACTGCCAGCCTGCTCGAGGCGATCCGGGGCGACCTGAGCGAAGCCGGTATCGCGGTGATCGCTGACGCCGGCCCGCCGTGGCGTTTTCGACTTCCGGCGGATTGGACGCCCTACGGCCCCACCCCGGCTTGCGCGGCGGGACAGGAAGTCCAGCACTGGTGGCCCCAGCATGCCGGCGCGCGCGGCTGGCGGCGACTGCTCAATCTGATCCAGATGGTTTGGCACGACCACCCCGTGAACCAGGCCCGTGCGGCGCGCGGCGGCGCGCCCATCAACAGCCTTTGGCTCTATGGCGGGGGTTCTGCCGACCACATGCCGGCGGCCGCGGCGGCGCGGCAGGTCCGGCGCGAGAGCAGCCTGGCCGAATCGTATCGCCGCGGCGATTGGGCCGGCTGGCTGGCGGCCCTGGCCGAGTTCGATCGCCGGCACCTGGCGGCGTTCGCCGGCCAATGGCGCACCGGCGACGGTGCGCATCGTTGGGTGCTGACCGGCGGCGAACGCTGGGTGGAGCTGACGCCGCGCCCGCGCCGCGGCTTGGCGCGCTGGTGGCCGCGCCGGCCCCGGCACGACGCACTACGCCATCTGCTGAGCAACGACAGGCCACCCAGTTGATGTCCGGCAGCTGCCTTTCCTCCAGGCCTTGGCAATCACCACGCTTGGCCGTTCGCGCGGCCAACGCGTTCAGGGCAAGGACGAGCCAAGTCGTATGATGCCGGAGCCCCTGGCTCTTTGAACCGCGCTGCGCCAGCCGCCCCAGCCCCGCTTTATCGGAGACTCCGCTTGCTTTCCACCCGTATCACCCAACGCCGTATCGATGACCAAGCCCGGCAGCATCTCGAACAGGCCGGCGTCCATCCCCTGCTGGCTCGTCTGTGGGCGGCGCGCGGCGTGCGGGAGGCCGCGGACATCCGGCGGCAATGGTCGGCACTGCTGCCGCCGCGCGGTCTTACCCAGGTGGAGCACGCCGCCACCCTGCTGGCCGACGCCATAGCCCGTGGTGAACGCCTGCTGGTGGTGGCCGACTACGACTGCGACGGCGCCACGGCCTGCGCGGTGGCGCTGCGCGCCCTGCGCCAGATGGGCGCACGGGTGGACTTTCTGGTGCCGAATCGCTTCGAAACCGGCTATGGCTTATCGCCGGCGGTCGTGGAGTTGGCTTGTACCCACCCCGCCGGACGCCCCGATTGGCTGATGACGGTCGACAACGGTATCGCCAGTGTGGAAGGGGTCGCGGCGGCCAACGCGCGCGGCATGAAGGTCCTCGTCACCGACCACCACCTGCCGGGCGACGAGCTTCCAGCCGCCGCGGCCATCGTCAATCCCAACCAGCCCGGCTGCGGCTTTCCCTCCAAAAACCTCGCCGGCGTGGGCGTGATCTTCTACTTGATGCTGGCGCTGCGCGCCGAGCTTCGCCAGCGCGGCGTCTACCCTCCGGATGGCGGACCGCGCCTGCCCGAATTGGCCGACCTGGTGGCCCTTGGCACGGTGGCCGACGTCGTGCGCCTGGACGACAATAACCGGCTGCTGGTCACCCAAGGCCTGCAGCGCATGCGCCAGGGCCGGCTGCAGCCCGGGCTGCGCGCCCTGTTCGCCGTCGCGGGCCGCGACTGGCGCCAAGCCACGACCTTCGACCTCGGTTTTGCCCTGGGCCCTCGGATCAACGCGGCGGGCCGCCTGGCCGACATGAGCCTGGGTATCCGCTGTCTGCTCACCGACGATGACGACGAGGCGCTGCGCCTGGCGCGGGAACTCGACGCCATCAACCGCGAGCGGCGGGAGATCGAAACCGAGATGCGCGAGCAGGCGCTGGCCGCCTGCGAACATATCGGCCGGCAGGGTCAGGCCAGCCTGTGCGTCTACGAACCGGGCTGGCACCAAGGCGTGGTGGGCCTGGTCGCCTCCCGCCTGAAAGAAAAATTCTGGTGCCCGACCCTGGCGTTCGCCCCGGCCGGCGACGGCGAATTACGCGGTTCCGGCCGCTCCATTCCCGACGTCCACCTGCGCGACGTACTCGACCTGGTGGCCAAACGCCACCCGGGCATGATCGCCAAGTTCGGCGGCCACGCCATGGCTGCCGGCCTGACCCTGCCCCAGAGCGCCTACGCGGATTTCGTCCCGGCCTTCGACGCCGCCGTGCGCGAATGGAGCGGCCGCGATCGTTTCGAGCCGGTACTGGAAACCGACGGCTCCCTGGAGAGCGGCTACGCCAACGTCGGCGTCGCCGGCATTCTGGCCCAGGAAGTATGGGGCGCGGGCTTTCCTGCCCCGCTGTTTGCCGACGTTTTTCAGGTGAATCACCAACGCCTGGTGGGAGGCAAGCACCTCAAACTGGCCCTGGAACGCAGTGGCCAGCGCTTTGATGCCATCTGGTTCGGCCGCGACCAGCCTCTTCCGGCGCGGATCCGGGCCGCTTATCGTTTGGAATCCAACACCTGGAATGGCCTGGTTTCGGTGCAGCTCGTGTTTGAGCACGCCGAGGATGCCCAGGGTTCATGATCCAATGGTGTGAGGTTATCCATCCATCAGAGATGTCTCCGCCATCCATCGGGGATACTCCACACCGCTCCTGACAGAGGCCTGCTGTGAAAACCTACGACGAACTCTTCCAAGTCCGGGGCTCGGCCTACGACCGGGCCATGCGGCGTTTTCCCGATGCGCGGCGGCAGGAGTTCGCCCAGGCCATCGACGCCGCCCGCCTGGCGCCGGGCGCCGTCGTGGCCGACGTCCCGGCCGGCGGCGGCTACCTTCGCCGCTATCTGCCCGCCGATTGTGTCTGGCTGGGGCATGAGCCCTGCGCCAGTTTCAATGCCCACGGCAGCACGCACGCCGAAGGCCGGGATCTGCTTCCCCTGCCTTGGCTCGACGGCAGCGTCGACGCCGCGATCAGCCTGGCTGGCGTCCATCACATTGCCGACAAACGTCCGCTGTTCCGCGATCTTTTCCGTGTGCTTCGGCCCGCTGGCCGCCTCGTCGTGTCGGACGTGGCCACAGGCTCGCCAGAGGCGAGGTTCCTCGACGGCTACGTCGGAGAGCACAACAGCACGGGGCATGAGGGCGCGTTTCTGGACGATCTCACATTGGATGAATTGCGCGACGCCGGGTTCAGCAACCTGCAGCGGCACACCCGGCATTTTTTCTGGGTGTTTCCCGAACGCCACGACATGGCAGCGTTCTGCCATCAATTGTTCGATCTGCGCTCCAGCAACATCGACGATACCGCCGGGGCCATTGAAGGCGGGCTCGGCATCGTCGAACAGGCCGACGGCGGCGTGGGCATGCGTTGGTCGCTGCTGACGCTGGTCGGCACCAAGCCTTCCGTCATGCCCGCGGCCGATCCCGCCCCGGCTGGGGCCGCGCACTGAGCACGGGCCAAAGCGCAAGCCTCGTCGTTCACGGCGAGGTAAGCGAGGCTCAATCCGCTGGAGCCGAAGGCTCCCCTGAATGGTGGCGGAGAAGCTCAGGCCGAAAGGCCGGAGTTCTTCACTCTTGATTTCCTCTTCCGATTCGATGACTTCCTCTTTCCTCCGCTGGCGACTGATCGCCACGCCGGGCGCCCTCACCGGCTATGCCTACGGTTTTCGCTATCCCAGCCTGTTGATTGCCTTCAACGGCACCCCGCTCGATGACGCCCGGCGCCGCGTCCTGCATCGTGGCCTGACATCTCTCGATACCCGGCTGGCCTCCTTGCCGCAGCCGGCCTCGCCAGCGCAAGACGACTGGCCAACCACGGTGGCCTGGCTCCTGGAGATCGTGGGCGGGCTGCAGCGCTCGCTGGGGCTGCCGGTATACGACACCGGACAGGTGGCGGCCCTGGATTCCGGCCGGGTCCGATGCGTGATACCGACGCAGTTGTCCGCCTTGCGTCCTTTGGCCCAGGTACTGGCGGCGCTCTTGCCCTGGATCGACGCGTTCCAGAACGAAGCCGGCGCCCATGACGCCCGAGGCCGCGCCCTGCGGCAGAGCCTGGACCGCCTGGCCACCTTCGGCTCCCGGGCGTCCAATGTGCCACGCTTCGTCGAAGCCGCGCACCGGCTCGGTATCCCGTTTCGGGAATTGCCGGGCGGCATCGTGCAATATGGCCATGGAGCCCGCGGGCGCTGGCTGGACAGCACCTATACCGACCAGACTCCTACCGTTGCCGCCAAATTGGCCAAGAGCAAGAACTGGACGGCGTCGTTGCTGCGGCGCGCCGGTCTTCCGGTGCCCGACCACCATTTGGTGGCCAGTGCCGCCGCCGCGCGGCAGGCCGCCGGCCAACTGGGCTATCCCGTGGTGATCAAGCCCGCCGATCGCGACGGCGGCATCGCGGTGTCAGCCGACCTGCAGAACGACGAGGAAGTGGACGCCGCCTACGCCACCGCACGGCAACAATCCCCCAACGTCCTGGTGGAGAAGCATGTGCCGGGGCGCGACTACCGCCTGACGGTGTTCCAGGGTGAGCTCCTCTGGGCCGTGGAACGCATCCCGGGCGGCGTGACCGGCGATGGCGTCCGCTCGGTGGCGGAACTGCTGGCGGCCCTGAACGCCGACCCCCGCCGGGGAGCCGGCCCCCACACACCGCTCAAGTCCCTCGAATTCGACGACGAAGCCCGCGGCCTCCTCGCGCGGCGCGGCCTGACCGCGGCGTCCCGTCCCGCCGCCGGCGAGTTCATTCCCCTGCGGCGTGCCGCGAACGTCGCCACTGGCGGCATGCCGGTGGCGGTGACCGAGCGCGTGCATCCCGACAACGCACGCCTGGCGGTCCGGGCGGCCCAGGCACTGGGGCTCGACCTCGCCGGCGTCGATCTGCTCATTCCCGACATTGCCGTGTCATGGCATGAATCGGGCGCCTTCATCTGCGAGGTCAACGGCCAGCCCAGTCTCGGACTCGCCACCGCGTCCCATCTCTATGCGTCCGTCCTGCAGCGCTTGCTGCCCCACGGCGGCCGCGTACCGGTGATCCTGGTTCTGGGTGCGCAGCGACCCGCGCTGTGGACCGACGCCTTGCGCGACGCGCTGGGCGCGCGCGGCCTGCGGGTGGGACTGGCCGATGATCGCGGAGTCTTCCTCGATCAAACGCCCTTGCTGAAAAACCCCTCCAGCATCCTCGCGGCGGGCGAGATGCTGGTGCTCGATAGGCAGGTGGACGCCATGGTGCTTGCCCTGCACGACGATAGCCCGCTGCGCGGCGGGCTGCCGGTGGAGCGCTACGACGCCCTTCTGCTGGCCGGCACGCGGCTTGATGCCACGCCGAATGCTCCCGCGGTGGATCGGCAACGGTTGATGGCGGCAATGCTGGCGCGCGTGTTGCCAGGCTGCGACGGACAGGTGTTTGGCGTGCAGGGCCGGGGCCTGCGCTTCGGCTCCCACCGCGTCCCTGCCACGGTACCCCAGGTCCTGCTGCCCACCGGCATCCGCCAGGGCGCTTCCGAGATCGTTCGCCGGGTGCTCTCGAAACCGGCACCAATATCCGCCTGACTCGGGCCGGCCCGGACGTTGCCGGGCGGCGGCGGATCAAGTGCTTGATCGGCTAGCGCCCGCCCCCGCTCCGCCGCCGCGCTCAATGTGCCTTCTTGCTGAAGCCTTGCACGAGAGAGGTTACGTAGACCGTGAAAATAGGGAAGGTCGTCATCCCGACCACCGCCAGCGTAGTGGCGGAGAATTTGCCGATGGTCGTGACGGGCAGGATGCTGGATCCCAGCGTGGTCACCGTCATGGCCGCCCACCAGACGGCGTCGGAATACGACGTCATCTGCGGATTGACGCCCGATTCGAAGACATAGAAAATCAGCGTCTGAAAATAAATCATCGAGAAGAAGATGATGATGTAGGAAATGAACAGGCTCGTGACGCTTTTTTTCACGACCATGTTGACCAACACCACCAGCGCCACTCCGCCTCGCGCAATCGGAATGAACCGTATCAGGTACATGGCGTTTTCCGACAACGAAATGGGGAAGTGCTCCAGGATATTCAAATACGGAATGGCGACGAATATCATGATGAAATGCCGGGAGATAAACGCCTTTTTGTCCCTCGAAATGCAGAATAGAATCAGAAAGTCAACCAGGAAGTAAATACAGATAATGAACTGTATCTCCAGATAAAGCGCCTTTTCTTCCGGAGAAGGCTTGGAAAACGTCTCGATGGTGAGACTGACGATCAACACCACCGACAACAGCACACCCACGACGTTGAGCAGCTTGACCACATCCTGCTCCCATTTCCTGACGTCCTGCCCCCATTTCGTCGGGCGCTGGCTCGCGGCGCCGGTCCGGGACTCGGTCATCTGAACCGGTTTTTCGCCGCTACCCGCTGGGGGCGTGCTTTGCTGCGAGCGAGCTTCGCCCGCTTGACTGAGGGTGGCGTTTTGATCGGTGGTCATGTGATAGGCGTCCAAGCCAAAAAAGAGGACGGAGGAAATGATTGGCGCACCGCCAGGCTCTCCCCGGCGGCGAAAAAGCACTTGGATCGGCTTTGCCGCTCAGGGCGGCGGCGAAAAAAGCCCCCACGCTTGCCGCTAACACGGCGGCGCTGCCCCCCGACGGGGCTTTTTGCCTGGGGGCGACCCGGCGGCAAAAAAAGCCCTTACGCTTGCCACTAACACTGCGGCCCGGCGGCAAAAAAACCACGCAACAATCCGGTGGCGACGGGCGTGTCGCGCACATCCGCACGCAGGGCGGGAACGTCGAGACCCTCCGCCGTCAGGCGTTCGGTCATGATGTCGAGGTATTCGCGCATGATGGGGGCCGAGAACTCGGGATGGAACTGGACACTCACGGCGTTGGGGCCGTAGCGCAGGATCTGATAGGCGTCGTGAGCGTTGGCGCCGAGCACCGTCACGCCGGGGGGCGGTTCGATCACGGTTTGTTCGTGCAGCAATTGCGCCGCAAACCGCCGGGGCGTGCCACACAGCCAGGGGTCGACCTCGGCCGCCGCGGTCAGCTCGATGGGCTGCGTGGCGACTTCGCGGCCGCCCGGATGGTAGTCCACCCGGCCGCCCAAAACATGCGCCATCAGTTGGTGGCCGAAACAGACACCGAACAAGGGCAGCCGGGCGGCATGGGCCTTGCGCACCCACTCGGCGGCTTCGGCCATCCAGGGCGCGGCATCGGTGATGTTGCCGGGCGAACCGGTGATGACCGCGCCCGCCACCGAACCGGGGTCGGGCAGCGCTTCGCCGGCGTAACCGCGGGCCGCCAGCAGGGGCCGGCCCAGCGGCGCCAGCAGAGCGCCGAACATCGCGTCGAAACCGCCATGGCGGGCACGGACGGCCTGGGGCGGGTTACCGGTCTGGAGAATGAACAAAGGCAGCATGGCGACGGTACGGATGCGGAATGGGCAATAGCGTTCTACAATTAAAGGTTAACCCGGATTGATTGCCGTTTTTGCATTTAAGAGAGATTGCCCCATGGAAGCCGAACGCCAGAACCAGCTCGTCGCCCACCTCGCCGACCTCATCGAACGCGAACGGGCCCTCAGGAGCTATCTTTGACTACGCTGTCAAAAGCGATCGCCTGCACGTTGTCAACGCCGAACTCGAAGACCCCGGGGTCTGGAACGACCCCAAGCACGCCCAGGATCTCGGCCGCGAAAAGAAAAACCTGGAGGATGTCGTCCTGGTCCTGGACGAGATCCAGCGCGGCCTGAACGACTCCCACGAACTCCTCGAACTGGCCGAGGCCGACGATGACGACGCCACTTTGCTCGCCATCGAAGCCGATGTCGACCGCCTCGGCGAGCGCATCGAGATGCTTGAGTTCCGCCGCATGTTCGACAACCCGGCAGACCCGCTCAACTGCTTCCTCGACATCCAGGCGGGAGCCGGCGGCACCGAAGCCCAAGACTGGGCCTCCATGCTGCTGCGCCAATACCTGAAGTATTGCGAGCGCAAGGATTTCAAGGCCGAACTGCTGGAAGAATCCGAAGGCGATATCGCCGGCGTCAAATCGGCAACCATCAAGATCACCGGCGAATACGCCTATGGCCATCTGCGCACCGAAACCGGCGTACACCGCCTGGTGCGCAAAAGCCCCTTCGATTCGTCGGGCGGCCGCCACACGTCGTTTGCCAGCGTGTTCGTCTATCCCGAGATCGACGACTCCATCGAAATCGAAGTCAATCCCGCCGACCTGCGGGTGGATACCTATCGCGCCAGCGGCGCCGGCGGCCAGCACATCAACAAAACGGATTCCGCGGTGCGCATCACCCACGTGCCCACCGGCATCGTGGTGCAGTGCCAGAACGACCGCTCGCAGCATCGCAACCGGGCCGAGGCCATGGCCATGCTGCGCTCCAAGCTGTATGAGCAGGAGATGCGCAACCGCATGGCCGAGCAGCAAAAGATGGAAGATGCCAAAACCGACGTCGGCTGGGGGCACCAGATCCGTTCCTATGTCCTCGACCAAAGCCGCATCAAGGATCTGCGCACCAACGTCGAGATCTCCAACACCCAGAAAGTGCTGGACGGCGACCTCGACCCTTTCATCCAGGCCAGTCTCAAGCACGGCGTCTAACGCATCATCACCATGACCGAGTCTGTCAATCACGCCGCGTCGGGCGCTGCCGACGATAACCGCCTGATCGCCGAGCGCCGCGCCAAGCTGGCTCGCCTGCGCGAAGCGGGGCCGGCTTTTCCCAACGACTTCGCGCCCGATGCCCGGGCGGCCGAATTGCACGAGCGCTTCGATGCCCTGGATTCCGCACAGATCCAGGCCACGGCGCCGGGCCCCGTGCGCGTAGCCGGCCGCATGATGCTCAAGCGGGTGATGGGCAAGGCGAGCTTTGCCACCCTGCAAGACGCCACTGGCCGGATCCAGCTCTACCTCGAGCGCGGCGCGCTGGGCGAAGAGCTTTACTCGGCCTTCAAGCATTGGGATATCGGCGACATCCTCGGCGTCGAAGGCACCCTGTTCAAAACCAACAAGGGCGAACTCTCCATCCATGCCAGCAGCCTGCGCCTCCTGGCCAAGTCGCTGCGGCCGCTGCCCGACAAGTTCCACGGCGTGGCCGACCAGGAACTGCGCTACCGCCAGCGCTACGTCGACCTCATCATGACCGACGACACCCGGCGCACCTTCGTGGCCCGCAGCAAAGCCATCGCCGCCGTGCGGCAAAACATGCTCGACGCGGGCTTCCTGGAGGTCGAAACGCCGATGCTGCATCCGATCCCGGGCGGCGCGGCGGCCAAGCCCTTTGCGACCCACCACAATGCGCTCGACATGGAAATGTTCCTGCGCATCGCCCCCGAGCTTTATCTCAAACGCCTGATCGTCGGCGGCTTCGAGCGGGTGTTCGAGATCAATCGCAGCTTCCGCAACGAGGGAGTGAGCCCGCGCCACAACCCCGAGTTCACGATGATGGAGTTCTACGCCGCCTACGTGGACTACCGCTGGCTGATGGACTTTACCGAACAATTGCTGCGCGACGTGGCCATCGCCGTCACCGGCAGCGCCCTGCTGAGCTACCAGGGCCGCGAGCTCGACCTTGGCCAGCCCTTCGATCGCCTGACCATCGTCGACGCCATCCTGCGGCACGTGCCGGAATATACCGCCGAGCAATTGGCCGATGCCAGCTTCGTGCGCCAGGCGCTACGCCAGCGCGGCGTGGATCTCGCCCTTCCTCCGCTGGCCAACGCCGGCCTCGGCGCGCTGCAGCTCGCGCTGTTCGAGGAAACCGCCGAATCCCGGTTGTGGCAGCCCACCTTCATCATCGACTACCCCGTCGAGGTCTCGCCGCTCGCCCGCGGTTCCGATCACCAGCCCGAGATCACCGAGCGCTTCGAGTTGTTCATTACCGGACGCGAGATCGCCAATGGCTTCTCCGAGCTCAACGATCCCGAGGATCAATCCGAACGCTTCCTGCGCCAGGTGGCCGCCAAGGATGCCGGCGACGAAGAAGCGATGTATTACGATGCCGATTACATCCGGGCGCTGGAATACGGCATGCCTCCCACGGGAGGTTGCGGCATCGGTCTCGATCGTCTGGTGATGCTGCTCACCGACAACCCCAGCATCCGCGATGTGATTTTATTTCCGCATTTGCGGCCGGAAGACTGAGTACCACCCCCCTGCCGCCCGCGGGCCGGAGAGTTTTGGCCCGGGTGGCGGCGCGATGCGCCGATGACTTCCCCCTTCGACGTTGCCACCCTGGACTTGTTTCGGGACACCTCTCCGGGCCAGCACGAAAGCCTCGGGCCCGCCGCCTGCGTGCTGCGCGGCCACGCCCTGCCCTGGATGGAAGCGCTGCTGCCCGCCATCGAGCGCATCGCTGCCGCCGCTCCCTTCCGCCAGCTGACCACCCCCGGGGGCGGCCTGATGTCGGTGGCGCTCACCGGCTGCGGCTCCCTGGGCTGGACCTCGGATGAATACGGCTATCGCTACAGCCGCCTCAACCCCGAAAGCGGCAAGCCTTGGCCCGCCATGCCCGATGCCTTCACGGAGCTGGCGCGCGACGCCGCCGCGGCCGCCGGTTTCGCCGACTTCACGCCCAACGCCTGCCTGATCAATCGCTATCGGCCGGGCTCCCGCATGGGACTGCACCAGGACAAGAACGAGCGCGATACCCAGGCGCCCATTGTGTCGGTGTCACTGGGCATGCCGGCGGTCTTCCTGTTCGGCGGCTTCAAACGCTCCGATCCCGCCGCCCGCGTACCGCTCTATCACGGCGACGTCGCCGTTTGGGGTGGCGCCGACCGCATGCGCTACCACGGCGTCATGCCGCTGCAGGATTTTCCGCATCCTCGATTGCAGCGGCAACGTTTGAATCTCACCTTCCGCTGGGTCGCCTGAACCTCGCATTCCGCGGGTGGCGCCGCCCCGCGGCCAGGCCCCCGCCCGGGCAGACGCACGGTTATGACATGGGGCCGCCTGCGCGGTCCAGTACCGCTCGTGCGCGGGCGATCACGGGGGCATCCACCATTTCGCCGTCCAGGCGGAAGGCGCCCAGTCCCGTGCGTGCGGCCTCGTCCAGCACTCGCCGCGCCCAGTCCAGCTCCACCGGCGCCGGCGCGAATACCTGGTGGACGATGGCCACCTGCGCGGGATGGATGCAACCGACACCGCCGAAGCCCATATCGCGCGCCCGGGCAACGTGCCGGCGCAGACCGTCGACGTCGTCCAACCGGGGATACACGCCGTCTATCGGCGCGGCCAACCCCGCCGCCCGGCTATGCACGAGCATCTGATAGCGCGCCTGGTCCAATAGCGCGGCGGCCGCCGCGCTATTGGCGGCCAGGCCGAGATCAACACCCAGGTCCAGCGTACCCAGCATGAAACGGGCCAGACCAGGCACCCGCGCCAGCTCGCTCAGCGCCAGCAGGCCCCGCGCGCTCTCGACGATGGCCCACACCGGCCTGGTTCGCGCCACGCGGGCAGCGGCATCGGCATCCTCGGCCTTGGGCAGCATGATGCCCGCCACGGCCTGATGTTGGGTACAAACCGCCACGTCGTCAGCATGCCAGTCGGTGTCCACGCCATTGATGCGCACCAAGAGCGCCGCTCCCGCGCGAGCCGCGAGAAAGGCCGCCAGATCGGCGCGCGCCGCGACTTTGGCCGACGGCTCCACGGCGTCTTCAAGATCGATCACGACATGATCCGCACCCGCCGCCAACGCCTTGTCTACCCGGTCCAGGCGGGTGGCGGGAACGAATAGCGTCGAACGCGCCGCCGCCGTCGGCGATGGCGACGGTACGGGATGGTAACGCGGCGGGGATGAACTCATGGCGACACTCACAATAACGATGACAAACACGGCGAGCCGCGAGTGGACTGGAGCTTAGCGGCCAGAACCCACCCGCCGCTCTTGAAGAATCAGAATGCGAACGGCGGTCGTGGTCGTGTGCTCAGCCGATCACGCCGGCCTCGCGCAGACGACCGACCTCGTCGGCGCCATAGCCCGAGCTATCGCACACCACCAGGCGGGGATGACGTTCATGCAAAGGCCTCGCTTGACCCCGTCCTGAAGGACGGGGCTTGCGCTTGGACGCGTGGTCAGCGACATGCTCATTTCCTTATTCGAAATCCAGTTCGGCCCGCTGCGCCATCCCCTGGGCATTGGCCGACCAAAGCTCGGCCTTGCCCGGCGACACGACCCGGCCCGCCACTTCGAACGCCTGCGGCACCACCAGCGGCCTCAGGCCGCGGTAGCGCAGACGCCGCGGCACGGCCGCCGGGTTGGCCCGGCAAAACGCCTGCACCGCCAGCGTTGCCAGCAGCGGCCCATGCACCACCAGCCCCGCATACCCCTCCACCTCGGTGGCATAGGGATGATCGTAGTGGATCCGATGGCCATTGAACGTGACCGCCGAATAGCGGAACAAAAGCGTGGGTGTGGGTTCGACCGGCAGGCGCCACTGGGCCGGCGGCACTTCGGCCTCATGCGACGTTTTGGGCGGGCTGGGCGCGCGATACACAATGTTCTGCCATTCCCGGATCGCCAGTTCTCCCGCCTGCGTGTAATCATGGCGCAGCGTCACGAACAGCAAGCTTCCCGTGGTGCCTGTTTTTTCGTCCACCGCTTCGATGGTGGTGTGGCGCTCGGCTGGCGCGGCCACCCTCAGCGGTTGCCGGAACTCCACCTCGCCGCCGGCCCACATACGGTTGCGGCCTTCGGCGGGGGGCAGGAAGCCGCCACGGGCCGGGTGCCCGTCAGCGCCCAGGCCAGCGGCCGGCAACGGGTTCTGGAAAAACGCCCAATGCCATAAAGCCGGCAAAGCATCGCCGGCGGCGGGCGCGGCAACCTCCAGGGTTACCGCCACACGCTCGGCCAGACTGCCATCGAGGCGATCGGCCACGGTTTCGGTGCGGCCGATCCAGGCGGCCGGATCGGCCGCCGGCGGCTTTGGGCTGGCGGCCGTGGACGGGGATGGATCATTACTACGCATCGTCATAAGTGTTGGTCCAGCAAACAAAAAATGTTAAGAATCCCCGGGTGACGGCAGCCATCGTGCCGGCAACGGCCCTTCGCCCAGCCGCCACACGGCGTCGATCAGCGCTCGCGCTTCGATCTCGCTGGCGCCTTCGGCATAGGCCGCCAGTTGCAATACTTTAGCCTCCAGCTCCTCGCGTGTCAGGGGGTTGCCGGGATCGCCCTTCGGCACTTCCACCCGGGCTTCGTACCAACGGCCCTGGCGATCACGCGCGGTGACCCGACCGATCCAGCGGCGTGGATAGGCGCCGTCGATTTCCGGGTCCAGCGTCATCGTCACCTTTGCCCGCAAGGCCGCCACCCTCGGATCGGTGAGCGCGTGCCGATCGAACTCCAGCAGCCCGGCATGGCCATGCCAGGCGACCAGCCCCAACACCGTACCCATCGAAAACTTGGCCTGATGGACGCTGCGCGGCACATCCACGGCTCCCAGGACGTCGATCGCGCCCTGGTGCACGTGCGCCGTCACCGTGTCGAGGTCGGCGGGGTCCAGGGCTTCCACGCGCAACAGCTTGAGCAAGGCGTCGGCGGCGGGATGCGTGTGCCGGCACGACGCAAAGTGCTTGAATGAGGTTTCCGTCGTGGCCCAGCGCCGGCCCAGGCCATCCCGCAAGGCGGCGGCATCCGCATCGCTCGACATGCCCGCTGCCAGGCCTTGCCGGCCTTCCAGGATGTTGCGGGCACCGGTGAGCCCCTCTCCCGCGGCCCAGGCCGCCAAATAGCCGTTGGCCGCCGCCTTGGCGGTATGCAACTGCTTCGAATCCGCCGCCTCGCGCAGAAACTCCCACAGGCCCGCCGCCTGCGTACCCGCCGAGCCCAGGGTTTGCAGGATCACCTCCTGATCGTAGCCACGCAGCTTGGCCACCGCCACCGCGGCGGCCAGCGTGCCGGCCGTCGCGGTGGTGTGGAATACGCGATAGTGCGAGCGCCCAAGGAATTCGCCAATCCTCACCCCGGCTTCGTAGCCGGCAATGACCGCCACCAGTAGATCGTGGCCGCTGTAGCGCCCTTCGGCGGCGGCGGCGAGCACGGCCGGAAACACCACCGTGGCGGGATGCAGTACCGAGGCATTGTGCAAGTCGTCCTGTTCCACCACATGGCTGGATGCGGCGTTGATCAGGGCGGCGAAGTACGGCGACGTGGTTTGCCGATGCGTCATGCATTCGGCCGGCCCCGCCGCCGGGCCTTGGCTGCGCGCAAAAGCCTCCAGCACCCGCACCGGCCTGGCGCTCCGCCCGGCCAGCACCGAGCCGAACCAATCCAGCAGCAGCGCTCGCGCCGCCTGCATCACCTCGCCTGGTATGGAGTCGGCGCCAAGCCCCGCAACGAACGCGCTGAGTTCGCGCGTGGCGGGCGGCACGCCGGCCAACGCCAGGGCGGCGTCGGCGAAGGTGGCCGTTTCAGGATTCCCAGCAGACATCGTGTTCAAGGCGTCGTCTCGCAAAAAGTAAATAACTCCAACCTTTTGGCCTGGCTTTCTCCGCCATCATGCGGGGGAGCCTTCGGTTCCGATGAGGCTTCGTCTCCCGCCGGATGCGCGCCTGAAGTGCCCAAGCCCTAGTCTCACCATCGCCGTCGCGCACGGCAAACCTCGCCCACTTCGCGGAGTCTGCTGGGTTTGCGCCCAGCCGGCGGCTCGGCCATCCAGGATGGCTTCAGTATGAACGGGGCAGTTCGAGCACGTGCTCGGCCACGTAGGAGAGGATAAGGTTGGTGGAGATGGGAGCCACCTGGTAGAGCCGGGTTTCACGGAACTTGCGTTCGATGTCGTACTCGGCGGCAAAGCCGAACCCGCCATGGGTTTGCAGACAAACGTTGGCCGCCTCCCAGGAGGCGTCGGCGGCCAGCAGCTTGGCCATGTTCGCCTGCGCGCCGCACGATTCGCCGGCATCGAAACGCCGCGCCGCCTCGAAACGCATCAGGCTGGCCGCCTCGACGTTGACGTAGGCCCGGGCGATGGGAAACTGCACGCCCTGGTTCTGCCCGATCGGGCGTTCGAATACCCGGCGCTCGCCGGCATAGCGTCGTGCACGCTCGGTAAACCAGTAGCCATCGCCCACGCACTCGGCGGCAATCAGGATGCGTTCGGCATTGAGGCCGTCGAGGATATAGCGCAGGCCCTTGCCCTCCTCGCCCACCAGATTGTCGGCCGGAATCTCCAACTGGTCGAAGAAGAGTTCATTGGTTTCGTGATTGACCATGTTCCGGATCGGCCGCACGCTCAGGCCACGGCCCAGGGCCTCGCGCAGATCGATCAGGAATACCGAAAGACCCTCGGAGCGCCGCTTGACCTCCGCCAGCGGCGTGGTGCGCGCCAGCACCAGCATCAGATCGGAATGCTGCACCCGCGAGATCCACACCTTCTGGCCGTTGATCACATAGCGATCGCCGTTGCGTACCGCGGTGGTCTTGAGCCGCGTCGTATCGGTGCCCGTGGTCGGCTCCGTCACGGCCATGGCCTGCAGGCGCAGTTCGCCGCGGGCGATGGCCGGCAGGTAGCGCGCCTTCTGCGCTTCGGAACCGTGCCGGAGCAGGCAACCCATGATATACATTTGACCGTGGCAGGCGCCGGAATTGCCGCCGCTGCGATTGATCTCTTCCATGATCACCGATGCCGCCGACAGCGACAGGCCGGCGCCGCCATAGGCTTCGGGAATCAGGGCCGACAGCCAGCCGGCCTTGGTCAGGGCGTCGACAAACTCCTCGGGAAACACATTGTTCTGCTCAACCCTCTGCCAATAGGCCGAATCGAAGCGCGTGCACAACTCGCGCACGGCCGAACGAATATCCGCAAACAGCGCATCTTGCGAAGACAACATCTCAGCTCCATAGCCCCTTGATCATCCCGGCGGCCAACAGCCAGGCGCGGTCGAAGCGCGCGGCACTTGAGCCGCTTGGGTTCAGAACCGCGCCGGTTCCTGCACGCCCGCAAAGTGGCTTGCCCGACCGCCCGTTCACTTGCCTTGCAGCTTAGCCGCCATGGTGCAGTGCGACAATTCGCCATTGTGAAAGACGGGCTTTGGCCGCCGTTAACGAGGATGGCTTGCAGCCACCCCTGATCATGAAAGACAGCGCTCTTTCACATTAAGCGGCGGCCGCGCGTTTCAGGTCTTCGATAAAATCACGGGCGAATGCCGGCAGCGGATCGTCTTCGCGCAGGCACAGGCGCAACTCGCGCACCGCCCAGGGATCGGCCAGGCGCACCTGCCGCAGCCCCGGGTGGCGGGCATAACGCTCCAGGCAGCTCTGCGGCACGATGGCGATCCCCGCCCCCGCCTCCACCATGCGGCACACCGCGTCGAAACTGCCTACCTGGATGCGCAAGCTCATGCGCTTGCCCATCGACGATGCAATTTCATCGAGAAAAGACTGGATGGCGCTAACGGGATTGATGCCGACAAAACGATGCTGATCCAGCAAATCGGCAAAGCGGATACTGGAAAAATCGTGCAGCGGGTAGTTCACCGAGGCGATGACGATCAGTTCGTCCTGCCGCAGCGGCCACACCTCCAGGCCACGCGTATCGACGCGGCCGGCGACGATACCGAGATCGGCCGCGCCGCTTTGCACGGCCGGCACGATCTCGCGCGATAGCTTCTCTTCGAGCTCGATGTCGACGTCGGGATGGCGTGCCAGGAACGCGCTGAGCGCGGCCGGCAGGAAAGCGTTGGTGGCGGTGGTGTTGGCCAGCACGCGCAACGTGCCCTTGACCCCGGCGGCATACGGCTGCAGATCGGCATGCAGGCACTCGAGCTGCCGGAACACGGTGCGGGCATGCGTTACCAGCGCCTCGCCGGCCGGCGTGAGCGCCACGCCCTTCGAGTGCCGCAGCAGCAACTGCGCGCGAAAGGCATCTTCCAGATTGCGGATGCGCGTGCTGGCGGCCGGCAACGACAGAAAGGTTTTTTCCGCGGCCCGGGTGAGGTTGAGGGTCTCGCCGATATGGAGGATCAGACGCAGATCGGTCAGGTCGTAGCGCACGATGGAGGCCCATGCAAAGAGGGGAGCATGGCCGATGGTAGCAGCCCTGCCCCGCCTTCACGGCTCCGCACTGAACCGCTACGCCTTCGTCCGTCCTCCGCACGGACTCAGCGGGCGATCCGTTGCGAGGTGTGAAGAAGAGCGCCATCGTTCCGGCGATCTCTCCTCCTATGGAACACCCCCGATCGCACGACTCCTTATTGCAGCTCCACCTTGGCCTCTCGCGCCACCTGCCAGGCCTGGTCCAGCGCACGCCGAACCAGGGCTTCGGGATCCTGCGCCGCCGCCGAAGGCAAGGACATGCCATTGAGTGCCAGCAACTGGCGAATCTCATCCGACTCCAGCGCTTTGCCGATGGCGACGTTCAGGCCATCGCGCACCTCCTCGGGCGTACCGGCCGGCACGGCGGCCACATACCACTGGGTGGCCTCGAAGCCGGGAATGCCGACTTCCTGCAAGGTGGGCACGTCCGGCAGGGCGTCCACGCGAGTCGGGCTGGTCACGGCATAAGCGATGAGCTTGCCATTGCGCACTTGCTCCAGTACGGCGGAGACCCCCAGCATGCCCAATTGCACCTGACCGCCGACGATGTCCATGACGGCCTGGCCGCCTCCCTTGTAGGGCACATGCAGCATGTCGGCATCGAGGGCCAGGTTCAGCATCTCGCCCGCGATATGCTGATTGGTGGCGATGCCCGAACTGGCAAAGGCAAAGCGCGAAGGCTCGCGGCGAATCGCCTCGGCCAGGGCGGCGAAGTCCGGCGGGCCATCGGCCGTGCCCACCAACACCACGGCGCCTTCGGCCAGCGTGGCGACGCCGCTGAGATCCTTGCCAAGCTCGGGCACCTGGCCGGTATACAGGATGGGGCCGGCCATGGTTACCAGCGTATAGCCGTCGGCGGGGGCGCGGGCGGCGGCCGACAGGCCAATGGCGCCGGAGCCACCCGGACGGTTCTCCACAACAACGGATTGCCCGAGCGCGGCCCCCACCTGCTGTGCGAAAGCGCGCGTGATGACGTCCACGGAGCCGCCGGGCGCGAAACCGACGATCCAATTGATGGGCTTGGCTTGCGGCCACGGCTCGGCGGCTTGCGCCAACGACGCGGCAGTGAGGCTTGCGGCCAGGAACAGCTGTGACGTAAGAGTGGTCAGTCGCATAATGAGCTCCGGTGAAGAACTCCGGCCTTCCGGCCGGAGCATCTCCGCCACTATTCGAGGGGAGCCTTCGGCTCCAGGGAACGACGGCCTCGCTTGACCCCGTTCTGAAGAACGGGACTTGCGCTTGGGCTCGTGGTCAGGAAGAAGACGGCAGGCGCGCATCGCTGTCGGGCGCCCCGGGGGGTGTATTGGGAAATTGCTTGAAGCTTTCGTTCATGTCCCGGACGAGCCGCAGCATCGGGCCCATGACCCAGGTGTTGAATACCAGGACATCGGTCTCTTCCTTGGGATCGCGCACCGTGTTGAACAAATAGGGCGACTCCAGCTTGCCCTTGCCTTCGTTCACTTCCGGCTCCCAGTAGAAATGCAATTTCCAGTCGCGCCATTTGATGGCGCGCAGCTCGTTCTTGATATAGAACGGGAACCCTTCCCGCGCCGACGATTCAGTCTGTCCCGACAGGAAAGCCCATTGATCCACGCCATCGATCGGCCGATCGGAAGGCAGTTCGGCGCCCGCCACTCCCGCCAGCGTCGCGTACAGGTCGGTGACGTGGACGATCTCGTTGCTGACGCTTCCGGCCGGAATCCGGCCAGGCCAGCAAGCGATAAAAGGCGCCCGCAGGCTGCCTTCCATCGCCGTGTGGTAGGTGCCGCGCCAAGGGCCCGCCGTACCCCGGTAGGGCGCGCGGAACTCGGGCCCGTTGTCGCTGCAAAAAATGAACAGCGTATTGTCGGCGATGCCGAGGCGCTCGACTTCCGCACGCACCTGGCCCACCCGATGGTCCATCTCCACCATGGAATCGGCGAAGTCGCCATGCCGCGTGCGGCCGGCAAAGTCGGGGTGCGGCAGCGTTGGAAAATGCAGATGCACCAATGGCAGGTACAGGAAGAATGGCCGGCCCGCCTGATGATGGCGGGCCATGAAGGCGTTGGCCCGCGCCACCAGCTCCTCGTCGATGGTGCGCCTCGTCTCCAGGTCGTAAATCTTGACTTGGCGCGACTCGCCGCCCGCGGTTCCTTCCATGATGTAGGGAATATCGGCGACCTCGGGATCGAAGCCCACGGAGGCCGTAAACTGGCTTTCATCGGTGGTGCGGGGAATGCCATACCATTCGTCGAATCCGCGATCGGAGGGATAGCGCCCTGCAACATCGCCCAGATGCCACTTGCCGAAGTGCGCGGTGGCATAGCCGGCGGCGGAACAAAGCTGGGCCAGGGTGATTTCGTCCCGGGTGAGGCCCTGCGGCAAGCCTGGCGGCACGGACTGGACACAGCCGGTGCGAATCGGATGACGGCCGGACATCAAGGCGGAACGCGTGGGCACGCAATCGCTCTCGACGTTGAAGTTCTGCAGCAACACGCCCTGCTTCGCCAAGGCGTCGATGTTCGGCGTGGGCGCGCCACGCAAGGCGCCGCCGCCATAACAGCCCAATTCGCCCCAACCCAGGTTGTCGGCGAGGATCAATACGATGTTCGGTTTCTTGTCCATGCGGCCTCATCTCTGCAAGATGGCCAGTGTATGGGCTTCGCCTTGCGACAACTTGCCAAAACAGAAAGTTACCGATAACTTATATTCATGAACCTGACCTTAAGGGATATCGAGTATTTCGTCGCCGTGGTCGAGCATGGCGGCCTTGCCCGCGCCGCGGTTGCCCTGGGCATCAGCCAGCCGGCCTTGTCGAAGTCGCTCAAGCGTCTGGAAGAAGAAAGCGGCTTGCTCTTATTGCATCGCGACAGCCGGCCGATCCAGCCGACATCCGCCGGCCTGGTCTTCCTCGAACATGCCCGGCGGCTGCGGGCCGAGTACCACGACGCGGTACGCAACGCCGCCGAGCTGCGCGCTGGCGCGGCCGGCCTGCTGCGCCTCGGCGCCACCGGCGCCACGCTGGACGACGTGGTGCTGCCCGTCCTCGCCCGCCTGCTGCCTCGCCGGCCCGCGATGCGGGTACAGATCACTGCCGCGCTCTCCGACGAACTCGCGGCCCAGGTCGAGAGCGGTCAACTGGACATTGCGGTGCTCCCCACGTACGACGGGGCCGGCAATTCGCCGGATACCCTCTTTCACGATAATCCTCTCCGCCTCGCCCCCCGCCTGCCTGTCGGCGCCACGCGGCAAGATACCGTCCGAACGGCCGATACCGGCTTCAAGTTCATTCGGCAAGACGCCCTGAGGGGGAATGCCAATACTGTTGCCGAGGACGAAAGCAAGGCGGACGCGGTGGCAAAGCGCGAACGCTGTGTGCGACTGCCCTTGATCGAGGAAGCGCTGCCCATCGTGGCCGCCCGCCATCACCCCTTGGCCCAACGCCCGAAAGTGCTGTTGCATGAATTGCAGCGCCAGCGCTGGGTGCTGCCCAAGGCGTCATCCCACGCCCGCAAGCTGATCGACGACGCGTTTGCCGCCGCCGGGCTGCCGGCGCCGATACCGGCCCTGGAAGTGGACTCGGTCACCCATGGCGTGCTCGATCTCGTACTCTCGCTGGAGGCCATCGCGGCCGTACCCGAGATCACATTGCGACGGGCCGGCCAACTACCCTTGGTACGCCTGCCGGTGCCGCTCGAACGACGCCTGTACCGACATATTTCGGTGATCGGTCGCAACCGCACGATCTGGTCGCCGCTGATGACGGAGTTCTATGAGCTGTTGGTTCAGGATCTGGGCGCGCCGGGCAACCCCCGCCCTCCTGCGCGTGGTCAAACATAAAGGTCGACGTACTCGTGTACCGCCATGGCCTCGAGCCGGCCCTGGTCGAGCGAAACGTTCAGGATTGCCTGTTGCCGCCGTGGCGCAAAACGGCGCGCGAGATTTTTGCGGAACTTGGCTTCCAGCAGCGGAATGCCATCGTCGCGCCGGCGGCGATGGCCGATGGGGTATTCGCATACAACCTCATCGAGCACCGTGCCGTTCTTGAGCTCCACCGTCAGGGCGTTGGGGATGGCCCGGCGCTCGGGGTCGTGATAGGCCTTGGTGAACTCGGGGTCTTCGCGGCAGGCGATCTTGGCGCGCAAGGCGTCGATGCGCGGATCGGCCGCCACGTCGTCTTCGTAATCCGACGCCTGCAGGCGCCCGAACAACAGCGGCACCGCCACCATGTACTGCAGGCAATGGTCGCGATCGGCGGGATTATTCAAAGGGCCCTGCTTGTCGATGATACGGATGCAGGCCTCGTGCGTGCGGATGCGGATGGCGGCGATGTCGTCGGCGCTCTTGCCTTGGGCCGCGAGTTGCCGGTGCAGCGTCATCGCGCACTCCACCGCGGTTTGCGCATGAAACTCGGCAGGATACGAGATCTTGAAAAGCACGTTTTCCATCACGTAGCTGCCGTAGGGCCTTTGGAAGCGGAAGGGCTCGCCGCGGAACAGCACGTCGTAGAAGCCCCAGGTTTTGGCGGTGAGCGCGCTGGGATAGCCCATCTCGCCGGTGCGGGCGATCAATGCCAGCCGCACGGCCCGGCTGGTGGCATCACCCGCGGCCCAGCTTTTGCGGCTGCCGGTATTGGGCGCGTGGCGGTAGGTGCGCAGGCTTTGGCCATCCACCCAGGCCAGCGACACGGCGTTGATCACTTCATCGCGATCGAGACCCAGCATTTGGGCCACCACCGCCGTGGACGCCACCTTGACCAACACGACGTGATCCAGGCCAACCCGGTTGAAGGCGTTTTCCAGCGCCAGGCAACCTTGGATCTCGTGCGCCTTGATCATGGCGGTGAGCACGTCGCGCATGAGCAGCGGCGGCTTGCCGCCGGCCACCGCCTGGCGGGACAGCCAATCGGCGGTGGCCAGGATTCCGCCGAGATTATCGGAAGGATGTCCCCACTCCGCGGCCAGCCAGGTATCGTTGAAGTCCAGCCAGCGGATCATGGCGCCGAGGTTGAAGGCGGCCTGCACCGGATCGAGTTGGTAAGGCGTGCCCGGCACCTTGGCGCCGTTCGGCACGAGGGTGCCCGGCACGACTGGCCCCAGCAGTTTGGTGCATGCCGGATACTCCAGCGCCTCCAGGCCGCAGCCCAGGGTATCGATCAGGCAATTGCGCGCCGTGTGATAAGCCAGGTCGCTCTTGACCTCGTATTGCAGGACGTAGTCGGCGATATCGACAAGAACTTGGTCCTGAGGGTTTTCGGGGTGTGCCATGCGTCGTGCTCCCTGAAGGCAGGGCCGCTCGAGGCGGCCGCCGGCCATAGCGGGGAATCCGAAGCCGGCAGAAGGTGCGTATCCGACACCCTGCCGGATATGCGGCAACTTATCAAGCCACGACGCATGACGTTGCGCCAGGCGAGCCCACAAGGCACGCCTGGCGTGGCAAGGCAGGCGAAGCCAACCCCCTACGCGGCAATGACGCGCTGGGATTGCTCGCCGAGGCCGCTGATGCCGACGCTGACTCCTCGCCCACCAGCCCAGGCTTAAGTCACGTCGCGCCGGGCACGCGCACCCACCCTTCCATCAACACCCGGGCGCTGCGGCTCATGATGGCTTTGGTCACCGCCCACTGACCATCCCGCAGCCGTGCCTCGGCACCCACCCGCAGCGTGCCCGACGGGTGGCCGAAGCACACGCTGTTGCGCTCGCCACCGCCGGCGGCGAGGTTGACCAGGGTGCCGGGAATCGCGGCGGCGGCGCCAATGGCCACGGCGGCGGTGCCCATCATGGCATGGTGCAGCTTGCCCATGGATACGGCCCGTACCAGGAGGTCGACGTCGGCTGCGCGCACCGTCTTGCCGCTGGACGCGGCATAGTCGGCGGGCGCGGCCACGAAGGCGATTTTGGGTGTGTGCTGGCGCTGGGCGGCTTCGGCGAGCCCAGCAATCAGGCCCATGCGCAGTGCGCCGTGCGCGCGGATGGTTTCCAGGGTCGCCAGCGCCTTGGCGTCGCCATTGACATCGCCTTGCAGTTCGGTGCCGGCATAGCCCAGCGCCGAGGCTTCGAGGAAGATGGTCGGAATGCCGGCATTGATCAAGGTGGCCTTGAAGTTGCCCACACCGGGCACATCCAGTTCGTCCACGATATTGCCCGTGGGAAATAGCGCCCCACCCTCCTCGTCATCCGCGGCGGGATCCATGAACTCGAGTTGGATCTCGGCCGCCGGAAACGTGACGCCATCCAGCTCAAAGTCGCCGGTCTCCCGCACCGCGCCGCCGCCCATGGGCACGTGGGCCACGATGGTCTTGCCGATGTTGGCCTGCCAGATCCGCACGGTGGCGACGCCGTCGGCGGGCAGTTGGCCGGCGTCGACCAGGCCGGTGGCGATGGCGAAAGGCCCCACCGCCGCCGACAGGTTGCCGCAGTTGCCGCTCCAATCGATAAACGGCTTGTCGATGGCGACCTGGCCGAACAGATAGTCCACGTCGTGGCCGGGGCGCTCGCTGCGCGACAGGATCACCACCTTGCTGGTGCTGGAGGTGGCCCCGCCCATGCCGTCGGTATGCTTGCCGTAGGGGTCGGGGCTGCCGATCACGCGCATGAGCAGCGCATCGCGCGCGGCGCCGGGCCGCTGCGCCGCGGGTGGCAAATCCTGGAGGCGAAAGAACACTCCCTTGCTCGTGCCGCCGCGCATGTAGACGGCGGGGATCTTGATCTGAGGTGCGAAGATCATGCTGGTCCTTAGGCGTCGTTCGCCGCGTCGAGGAAATCTTGCGCAAAGCGCTGGAGTACGCCGCCGGCCTCGTAGATGGAAACCTCTTCGGCCGTGTCCAGCCGACAGGTAACGGGCACTTCCAGGCGTTCGCCATTGCGCCGATGGACAACGAGAGTAAGCGTGGCGCCAGGGGTGCGCGCGCCGATCACGTCGTAGGTTTCGGTGCCGTCCAGCGCCAGGGTCTGGCGGTTGGTGCCCGGCTGGAACTCCAGCGGCAACACGCCCATGCCCACGAGGTTGGTGCGGTGGATGCGCTCGAAGCCCTCGGCCGCAATGGCCTCCACTCCCGCCAGGCGCACGCCCTTGGCGGCCCAATCGCGCGAAGAGCCCTGGCCGTAGTCGGCGCCGGCGATGATGATCAGCGGCTGGGCGCGCTCCATATAGGTTTCGATCGCTTCCCACATGCGCATGACCTGGCCGTCGGGCTCCAGCCGGGTCAGCGAGCCTTGCTTGACCTGGCCATCGACCACCGCCATTTCGTTGATCAACTTGGGATTGGCGAAGGTGGCGCGCTGCGCGGTCAGGTGATCGCCGCGGTGGGTGGCGTAGGAGTTGAAGTCCTCCTCGGGCAAGCCCATCTTGGCAAGATACTCGCCCGCCGCGCTGTCCGGCAGGATGGCGTTGGAGGGCGAGAGGTGGTCGGTGGTGATGTTGTCTCCCAGTACGGCCAGCGGCCGCATGCCTTGCAGGCTGCGTTCGCCCGCCAGGGCCCCCTCCCAATACGGCGGCCGCCGGATATAGGTGCTTTGGGGTCGCCAATCATAGAGCGCCGAAACCGCCGCTCCCGACTCGACGCTGGCGGCGAACATTGGCTCGTACACCCGGCGGAATTGTTCCGGCTTGACGCTGGCGGCCACCAGCGCGTCGATTTCCTCGTCCGAGGGCCAGATATCCTTGAGCGTGACCGGCCGGCCTTGGGAGTCGCGGCCCAACACATCCTTTTCGATATCGAAGCGGATGGTGCCGGCGATGGCGTAGGCCACCACCAGCGGCGGCGAAGCCAGGAAAGCCTGTTTGGCGTAGGGATGGATGCGGCCATCGAAATTGCGGTTTCCCGAGAGCACCGCCGTGGCGTAGAGATCGCGGTCGACGATCTCCTGCTGGATCGCCGGATCCAGCGCGCCGCTCATGCCGTTGCAGGTGGTGCAGGCAAAACCCACGATGCCGAAGCCGAGCTGTTCGAGCTCGGGCAAGAGGCCGGCCTCTTCCAGGTAGAGCTGCACCGCCTTGGAACCCGGCGCCAGCGAGGTCTTGACCCAGGGCTTGCGCATCAGGCCCCGCGCATTGGCGTTGCGGGCGATCAGGCCGGCGGCGATGACGTTGCGCGGGTTGCTGGTATTGGTGCAACTGGTGATCGCGGCGATGATCACCGCGCCGTCCGGCATGAGGCCGGGCTCTGCCTGTACCGGCCCCGTGATGCCGCGCTCGGCCAGCTCGCTGGTGGCCACGCGCCGATGGGGATTGGACGGCCCCGCGATATTGCGCACCACCGACGACAGGTCGAAGCGCAGCACGCGCTCGTACTGGACCCCGGCCAGGCTATCGGCCCACAGGCCGGCCCGCTTGGCGTAGTTCTCTACCAGGCGTACCTGCTGCTCGTCGCGGCCGGTCAGACGCAGGTAATCGATGGTTTGCTGGTCGATGGAGAACATCGCCGCCGTGGCGCCGTATTCGGGCGTCATGTTGGAGATGGTGGCGCGGTCGCCCAGGGTCAGGCTGGGCACGCCGTCGCCAAAAAATTCCAGATAGCTGGATACCACCTTGGCGTTGCGCAGGAACTCGGTGAGCGCGAGCACCAGGTCGGTGGCCGTGGTGCCGGGCGCCAGGCGGCCGGTCAGTTCCACGCCCACGATATCGGGCAGGCGCATCCAGGAGGCTCGGCCCAGCATCACGCTCTCGGCCTCCAGGCCGCCCACCCCAATGGCGATCACGCCCAGCGCATCCACGTGCGGCGTATGGCTGTCGGTGCCCACCAGGGTGTCGGGGAACGCCACGCCATCGACGGCATGGATGACGGGCGACATGCGCTCCAGATTGATCTGGTGCATGATGCCGTTGCCCGGCGGGATGACGTCGACGTTGCGAAAGGCCTGCTTCGTCCAGTTGATGAAGTGGAAGCGGTCGTCGTTGCGGCGGTCTTCGATGGCTCGATTCTTCTCGAAGGCGTCCGGCTCGAAGCCGGCATGCTCCACGGCCAGCGAGTGATCGACGATGAGTTGCGTGGGCACCACGGGATTCACCAGGGCCGGATCGCCGCCTTTGGCGGCGATGGCATCGCGCAAGCCGGCAAGGTCGACCAGCGCGGTCTGGCCGAGAATGTCATGACAAACCACCCTGGCCGGATACCAGGGAAAGTCGCGGTCGCGGCGGCGCTCGATGAGCTGGGTCAGCGATTCGGTCAGGATTTCAGGATCGCAGCGGCGCACGAGGTTCTCGGCATGCACGCGGGAGGTGTAAGGCAGGGTATCGTAGGCCCCCCGTCGGATACGGTCGACGGCCTCGCGAGCGTCGAAGTAATCCAGACCGCTGCCCGGCAGGGGTTTGCGATAGGCGGTATTCATCAAGGTATCGGATGTTCTTCAGAGTGGGCGGCCCCGCCGCCCGGGGCGGGGTCTGGCGCGCGGCGCGAATCAGCGCTCGCCGATCGGTACAAAAGTTTGGTCTTCGGGTCCCACGTAATTGGCGTTGGGCCGGATGATCTTGCCATCGATCCGTTGTTCGATCACATGCGCGCTCCAGCCGGCGGTGCGGGCGATAACGAACAGCGGCGTGAACATGGCGGTGGGCACCCCCAGCATGTGGTAGCTCACGGCGCTATACCAATCGAGGTTGGGGAACATTTTCTTGGCGTCCCACATCACCGCTTCCAGCCGTTCGGCAATGCGGTACATTTTGGTGTTGCCGGCCTCTTCCGAGAGTTCGCGGGCGATGTCACGGATGATGGCGTTGCGCGGATCGGACACCGTATACACCGGATGGCCAAAACCGATCACCACCTCTTTGTTGGCCACCCGGGCGCGGATATCCTGCTCGGCGTCATCGGGATTCTCGTAGCGCTGCTGCACCTCGAAGGCCACTTCGTTGGCGCCGCCGTGCTTGGGGCCACGCAAGGCGCCGATGGCGCCCGCGATGGCCGAATACATATCGCTGCCGGTGCCGGCGATCACGCGCGAGGTGAACGTCGAGGCGTTGAACTCATGTTCGGCGTAGAGGATGAGCGAGGCGTGCATCGCACTTACCCACGACTCCTTCGGCGCCTCGCCATGCAGCAGCGACAGGAAATGGCTGCCGATGGAATCGTCGTCGGTCTCGACCTCGATGCGGCGGCCATTGTGGCTGTAGTGATACCAGTACAGCAGCATGGAACCCAGCGACGCCATCAGGCGGTCGGCGATGTCGCGCGCGCCCGCCAGGTTGTGATCGTCCTTCTCGGGCGTGAGGCAGCCGAGCACCGACACGCCGGTGCGCATGACGTCCATGGGATGGGCCGAAGGCGGCAATTGCTCCAGGGCGGCCTTGAGCGCCGCGGGCAGGCCGCGCAAGGCGCGCAGCTTGGCCTTGTAGGCCGCGAGCTCGGCCACGTTGGGCAGCTTGCCGTGCACCAGCAGGTGGGCCACTTCCTCGAACTCGGTATGCCGGGCCAGGTCGTGGATGTCGTAGCCGCGGTAGTGCAGATCGTTGCCGCTGCGGCCCACGGTGCACAGCGCCGTGTTGCCGGCCGGCGTGCCCGACAGCGCCACCGATTTCTTGGGCTTGAAGCCGGATGGGGAAGTCGTCTCCGTCATACTGCTCTCCTGAAATGAGGGTTTATTCACCAACGGGGCCGCCGAGCTTGGCAAAGCGTTCGTCCAGATATTCCTCGTAGGCGTAATAGCCGATGCTTTGATAAAGCTCGTCGCGGGTCTGCATCTGCTCCACCACATTGCGCTGGTGGCCGTCGCGGCGGATCGCGCGGAATACGTTCTCGGCCGCCTTGTTCATGGCGCGGAAGGCCGACAGCGGGTACAAGGCCATGGCCACGCCCACCTCTCGCAACTCGGCCAGATCGAACAGCGGCGTCTTGCCGAACTCGGTGAGGTTGGCGAGCAGCGGCGCCGACAGTGCGCCGGCAAAACGGCGGTAGGTATCGAGATCATAAGCGGCTTCGGCGAACACGCCATCCGCCCCCGCCTCCAGGCAGGCCTGGGCCCGCTCCAGCGCCGCTTCCACGCCTTCCACGGCGATGGCGTCGGTGCGGGCGATGAGGAAGAAATCCGGATCGGTGCGGGCGTCGGCGGCGGCCTTGATCCGATCGACCATCTCTGGCGTGGATACGATGGACTTGCCGGGCCGATGGCCGCAACGCTTGGCGCCAACCTGGTCCTCGATGTGGCAGGCGGCGGCGCCGGCCTTGATCAGGCTCTTGATCGTGCGCGCGATGTTGAAGGCGCTGGGGCCGAAACCGGTGTCGACGTCCACCAGCACGGGCAGCGGGCAGACGTCGGTGATGCGGCGCACGTCGACCAGGGTATCTTCGAGCGTGGAAATGCCGAGATCGGGCAGGCCCAGCGAGCCGGCGGACACGCCACCGCCCGATACATAGATGGCGCGATAACCCTCGCGTTGCGCCAGCAGCGCGTGGTTGGCGTTGATCGTTCCTACGATCTGCAGCGGGGATTCCTCCCGCAAGGCGGCGCGAAAGCGGGCACCGGGTGTGGACATGGCAACTCTCCTGGATAAAGTGAAGAACCCCGGCCAACGCCGGCCCGGGCATCTTCATCCCGATGTGGCGCCTTCCGGCTCCGCTCCGGGATAGCCTTCGCTGGGCCTGATCATGGATTAAGGCTTGTGCTGAGGCGCATGGTCATGAAGTCTGCCGGTACAGGCGCAAATACCGTGCCATCGCCACCAGTTTGCTCATGCATCCAGAATACCTCAATAAAATCAAACCATTGCAAGCCTTCTTGTCAGACACCGCCTGCCTGGGTTAGTCTGCAACGATGTTTCATCGTTTCAAAATTGAAACACCAACCGTTTCAAACCTCGATCCATGCCCTCCCCCCATTCGTCGCTCGCCCAGCGTCCGCTGATTCTTGCCGTCGGCTTTCATCGCCTGCAGGGTTTATTGCGCGATATCGCCCCGGAATACCAAGCCCAGGCCGATATCGAGGTGATTTCCAGCCGCTTCGAGCAGGCGGTGGGCGATGTACAGCGGCGGCAGCGGCAACGTCGGGTAGACGCCGTGGTCGCCGCCGGATCCAACGGCGCCTATCTGCGCGAGCGTCTCGAAGTGCCGGTCGTGGCGGTGCGGGTCGATGGCTACGACGTGTTGCGGGCCCTGGCCAGCGCCCGCGAAGCCGAGGGGCCGATGGCGGTGCTCCTGCATGGCGCGGTGCCGCCCGAGCTGTCCGGCTTTCTGCAAGCCTTTCAGTTGGACGTGCAGGTCCGCAGCTATGTCAGCGGCGACGAAGCCCGCGCCCATATCAGCGACCTGGCGCGACGCGGCATCAAGGCCGTGGTGGCTCCCGGCCTGGCCACCGATCTGGCACAAGGCGCCGGCATGCTGGGCATCTTTCTTTATTCACCCGAGGCCGTGCGGCGTTCGTTCGAAGACGCCTTGCGCCTGGCGCGCGCCGCACGCCAGGAGGCGGCGCGCAGCGAGCGTCTGGATATCATCATCGACCAACTGCAAGATGGCGTGATCGCGGTCGATCGCCACGAACGCATCGAAACCGTCAATCCCTCGATGGAACGCATCCTCGGCCAGCCTCGCTCGCAATTGCTCGGCAAACGGCTGGGGGCAGTCCAGCCCGAGCTGAGTCTCGAACGCACCTTGCGCCAAGGCATCACCGAGAACGACCGCGTCGCCCGGGTGGGCGATACCCTGTTGGTCACCCACCGCCGTCCGGTCCTGGAACAGGGGATGCAGACCGGCGCGGTCCTGATCGGTCAGGAGTCCACCGCGATCCGCCGCTCCGAACGCCGCTTGCGCGGACGCGCCGCGCCCGGAGGCGGCGCACGCTATCGCTTATCGTCGCTGATTGGCGGCAGTGCCGCCATAGGCCGGGTCGTCCAGGCGGCCGAACGCTACGCCAGATCCGACGCAACGCTGTTGGTGACCGGCGAGAGCGGCACCGGCAAAGAGATCGTGGCGCAAGGCATCCACCAGGCCAGCCGGCGGCGCCACGGTCCTTTCGTTGCGCTCAACTGCGGCGCCCTGCCCGAATCGCTGCTCGAGAGCGAACTCTTCGGCTATGAAGACGGCGCCTTCACGGGCGCGAGGCGCGGCGGCAAACCGGGATTGTTCGAGGCCGCCCATGGGGGCACGTTGTTCCTGGACGAAATCGGCGAGGTTTCGGCACCTTTGCAGGCACGGCTGTTGCGGGTACTCCAGGAGCGCGAGGTTTTGCGCCTGGGCGCAACCGAACCCACGCCGGTGGACGTACGCATCATCGCCGCCACCCACGAAGATCTGCGCGGTCGCCTCGATGCGGGCAGCTTCCGGCTCGATCTCTACTTCCGCCTCAATCTGTTGCGCCTGCACCTGCCGCCTTTGCGCGACCGCGAGGGCGACGCCGCGCGGATCGCCGCCGCGCTGCTCGACACCATCGCGGCCCGACTCGGCGTGCCGGCGGTGCGCGCCCGGCCTTTCGTCGACGCCCTCCTCGCCGCCGCGGCCAATTATCCCTGGCCGGGCAACGTGCGCGAACTGGAGAATTTCGTCGAACGCATGGTCATCGCGGCATCGCTGGAGCCGAGGCCCACGCCAGCCCTGGTGCGTGACCTGCTGCCCGAGCTGTTCGATCCCGACGTGATCTCCCTGCCGACAGGCGCCAGACAGACCGCCCTGGGCTCAAGCCGTCCGTCCGGCCGGCTCGACATCCCCTGGAGAACGGCAGCCTCCACACCGGCGGAACACGGTTTGCCGCCGTCGCTCGACGCGTCGGCCGCCCTGCTGTTGCAAACGCTGCGCGACACGGCGGGCAACCGCGAGGAAGCTTGCCGGCAGTTGGGGATCAGCCGCACCACGCTATGGCGGCGGATCAAGGCGCTGCGTGACGCCGGCTTCAACGTGCCGGATATCGGCGGCAGCTCTTGAACGTTGCGCTTTCTCGTTGTGGAGTCGGCGTCGCGCTCGCCTACAATGCCCGAGCTATCATTCACCCTTGTTTCGGCGCCGCCGCATCCTAGTCACATGTCCCAGACCGATACCACCGATTACTTCGGCTTCGAAGTCCCGTTCATGCATGCGCTCGGGCTGATTCCCGAAACCATCGATACCCATTTCTGCCGTACCCGGCTGCCGGCCAGGCCCGATCTCGCCAATAGCCGCGGCGACGTCCACGGCGGCACCCTGATGAGCGTGCTCGATTTCACGCTTTCCGCCGCGGCACGCGGCCACGCTCCCGCCACGACGGGCGTTGCCACCATCGACTTGTCCACGCATTTCATGGATGCCGCACGTGGCGAGGTCATCATCGAGGCCACCTGCCTGCGGCGCGGCCGGTCCATCGCCTACTGCGAAGGCCGCGTGCTCGACGCCGCCACGGCGCAATGCCTGGTGGTGGCGCACGGCGCGTTCAAGCTGCTGGAGCGGCGCTCGCCGGGCGGCTGAACCGGGTCTGCACGATACAATCGTTTAGGTATAAACCTTCATTTCAAGGAGCGATAACATGAGTGGAATGCTGGAAGGCAAAGTCGCCATCGTCACCGGCGCTGGCGGCGGCATCGGCCGCGCGGTGGCGCTGGGCATGGCGGCCGCGGGCGCCAAAGTGTTGATCAACGATCTGGGCGTGGGCCTGGATGGCAAAGGCGGCGATGCCGGCCCGGCGCAGCGCGTGGTCGACGAGATCCGCGCCGCCGGCGGCGAAGCCGTCGCCAATACCGATAGCGTGGCCGGCTCGGCTTCCGCCGCCCAGATCGTGCAATGCGCCGTCGACAACTTCGGCCGCATCGATGCCGTGGTCAACAATGCCGGCAACCTGCGCGATCGCATGTTCCACAAAATGAGCGAGGACGAATGGCGCCAGGTGCTCGACGTGCACCTGAACGGCAGTTTCTACGTGAGCCGCGCCGCCGCCAACTTCTTCCGCGACCAGGAAAGCGGCTCGTTCATCCACATGACCTCCACTTCGGGCCTGATCGGCAACTTCGGCCAGGCCAATTATTCGGCCGCCAAGCTGGGCATCGTCGCCATGTCCAAGTCGATCGCGCTCGACATGGGCCGCTACAACGTGCGCTCCAACTGCATCGCGCCCTTCGCCTGGAGCCGCATGACCAGCTCGATTCCGGCCGAAACACCTGAAGAAAAAGCCCGCGTGGCCAAGCTGCAGAAGATGGAAGTCGAGAAAATCGCGCCGATGGCCGTTTTCCTGGCCAGCGACGCCGCCAAAGACGTCACCGCGCAGATCTTCGCCGTGCGCGCCAACGAAATCATGCTGTTCAGCCAGCCGCGCCCGATCCGCTCGGTGCATCAGAGCCAGGGCTGGACGCCGGAAGATATCGCCGAGATCGCCATCCCGGCCATGCGCAACAGCTTCTACAAGCTCGAGCGCTCTCCCGAAGTGGTTTGCTGGGATCCCATCTGATCCCAGTTGGCATGCCGCGCCCGCGGCACAAGCGTTTTTCCGCCCCGCCCTCGCGGGGCGGCCGCCTTGTCCGGTAGGCGCGATAGCACACCACTCCGGGCAAGCACATCATGCCTTCCCGCACCGCCGGGAAATCTCGCTCTCCCACCACTATGACGACTCCCCGTACCGCCCCTCTCTCGGGTGTCCGCGTTCTCGATTTGTCCCGGGTTCTTGCCGGGCCCTGGTGTACCCAGACGCTGGCCGATCTGGGGGCCGAAGTCATCAAGATCGAACGCCCGGGCACCGGCGACGACACCCGAGGCTGGGGCCCGCCCTACCTGGCGGACGCCGAGGGCCGGGCCACCACCGAAGCGGCCTACTATCTCAGCACCAACCGCAATAAATTGTCGGTCACGCTGGATATGGCCAGCGCGGAAGGCGCCGAGGCGGTTCGCGACCTGGCCCGCGTTTGCGACGTGTTGGTGGAGAACTTCAAGGTGGGCGGGCTGGCCCGCTATGGCCTCGATTACGAAAGTTTGCGGGCCATCAATCCGCGCCTCATTTATTGCTCGATCACCGGTTTCGGCCAGACCGGCCCCTATGCCCATCGGCCCGGCTACGATTTCATGATCCAGGGCATGGGCGGGCTCATGAGCATCACCGGCGAACGCGACGACCTGCCTGGCGGCGGGCCGCAAAAAGCCGGGGTCGCCGTCACCGACCTGTTCACCGGGCTCTACGCGGTCATTGGTATCCAGGCGGCGCTGCGCGAGCGCGACCGCAGTGGTGAAGGACAGCACATCGATCTTGGGCTGCTCGATTGCCATGTGGCCATGCTGGCCAACCAGAACCTGAACTACATGACCACCGGAGTGGCGCCGCAACGCGCGGGCAATGCGCACCAGAACGTGGTGCCCTACCAGGTGTTTGCCGCCAGCGATGGCCATCTGATCGTCGCGGTGGGCAACGACACGCAATTCCGGGCCTATTGCGCGGTGTTGGGCCAGCCGCAATGGGCACAAGATCCCAGGTTTGCCACCAATTCGCAGCGGCTGGTGCACCGCGCCGAGCTGATCCCCGCCTTGGAGGCCGCGATGCGCGAACACACCCGCGACCATTGGCTGCAAAGCCTGGAGGCCGTGGGCGTGCCTTGCGGGCCCATCAATACCCTGGACCAGGTGTTTGCCGATCCGCAGGTGCAGGCTCGCGAGCTATGGCGCAACCTGCCCCATCCCACGGCCGGCACGGCGCCAACCGCGGCCAATCCGATCCGGATGTCGGCCACGCCGGTGGAATACCGCAACGCGCCGCCCTTGCTGGGCGAGCACACCGAGGATGTGCTGCGCCGCTATCTGGATTGGCCCGCCGAGCGTCTTCAGGCCTTGCTGGCCGCCGGCTCGGGGCGCTGATAACCGCCGATGACGCCCTGCTTGCTGAGCACCCACTGCCAAAGCTGGATGTCGCGGGCCCGGAAGGCGCCCGCGCACGATAGCAGGTAATAGCTCCACATGCGGTGAAACCGCTCGCCCAGCCGCTCTTGGAAACGCGGCCAGGCGGCCTGGACATTGGCGTACCAGGCCATCAGCGTGATGTCGTAGTCGGCGCCGAAGTTGTGCAGGTCTTCCGTGACGAACAGGCCGCCGCAGGCCTCGCCGATCTGGCCGATGGACGGCAGATCGCCGTTGGGGAAGATGTATTTGTCGATCCAGGGGTCTGGCGTGGATTCGGTTTGATTCTTGCCGATGGTGTGCAGCAGGAACAGGCCGTCGTCGGCCAGGCAGCGCTGCGCCGTTTCCATGTACACGCGGTGGTTCTTGCGGCCCACGTGCTCGAACATGCCCACGCTGGCGATGCGGTCGAAGGTTTCGTTGAGCGTACGGTAATCCTGGAGTCGGAACTCCACCGGCAGGCCGCGATAGCGTTCGCCGGCCAGGGCCGCCTGCTCTTTGGAGATGGTGACGCCGACGCAGCTCACGCCGTAATGTTCGGCGGCAAAGCCCATGAGGCTGCCCCAGCCGCAGCCGATATCGAGCAAGCGCATGCCGGGCCGCAGATCGAGCTTGCGGCAGATCAGATCGAGCTTGGCTTCCTGGGCTTCATCGAGCGTGCGGGCGCCGCCCGCCCAGTAGCCGCAGGTGTAGGTCATGCGCTGGTCGAGCATGGCCTGATAAAAGTCGTTGCCGATATCATAGTGGGCCTCACCCACCATCCAGGCGCGGCGCTGGCTTTGCAGGTTCAGCCACCGTGCGCGCAGCGTATGCCACAGCATGCGCGACGGTTTGACCTTATCGGCCAGCCTGGCGCGCAGCACGTGTTCGAAAAAAACATCGAGCTGGTTGGCGTCCCAGAGACCATCCATATAGGCTTCGCCCAGCCCCAGGTTGGCCTGGGCGAATACGCGCTCGGCCAGGCGCTGGGGATCGCGGATGACGATATCTTGCGGACGCCCGCCGCCGACCTGGATGTCGGCCAGCTCGAGCAATTGATACATCGCACGCACCAGCTGCGACGCTTGCCGCGTGCCACCCGTATCGCTACGGCCGGCCTCGGATGCGGACTGAATGGGATTTGCGGACATCATTCCCTCCAGGCATGCGGGCCCCCCCATGAGCTCCGCAAACTACCGACCGGCACGGAGACGACCGCACTGCGCATCGGCCACCACTGCTATCCGGCACGGCCATGAATCGGCGGATTAGTTCCGTTGATTCTGACTATCGGATAGCCAAGGTCAATCGTAGCGCATAATCGTGACTTGCGTTTGGCCAGCAGCCCCGGTTCAGTGATTTTCGCGGGCGTGATTGATGGTGTAGCGGGGAATCTCGATCACCAGGTCTTCATCCGACAGGATGGCCTGGCATGATAGTCGCGACTGCGATGCCAGCCCCCAGGCGCGGTCGAGCAGGTCTTCTTCGTCGTCGCTCGCCTCTTCCAGCGAATCGAAGCCCTCGCGTACGATCACATGGCAAGTGGTACAGGCGCACGACAGCTCGCAGGCATGCTCGATTTCGATGTCGTGATCGAGCAAGATGCGGCAGACCGAGGTTCCGACGGGAGCGTCGTCGATGACGGCGCCGTCGGGGCAGATCTCGGGATGAGGCAGAACGGTGATCTTGGGCATCAGGCCAACTCGTCGAGGTTACGGCCGCGCAAGGCGGCGCGGATACTGCGATCCATGCGGCGCGCGGCGAAAGAATCGGTGGCGGCGGACACGGACTCGATCCGCTCGCGGATGCGGTCGGCGTCGTCGCCTTCGGCCAGATCGGCCAGTTCAAGCAAGGCGGTTTCCACCGTCCCGCGTTCCGCCGCATCGAGCAGGTCGCCATCTACGGCCAGGGCCGCGCGGATGGCTTCGATCAGCCGGCGCGCTTCCACCTGCTGCTCGCGCAGGCCGCGCGCCTTCATGTCGGCTTCGGCGCTGCACATGCCGTCGGAAAGCATACGGGTCACTTCGTCGTCCGACAGGCCATACGATGGCTTGACCTGGATCGATGCTTCGGCGCCCGAACTCTGTTCACGCGCCGTGACCGATAGCAAGCCGTCGGCGTCGACCTGAAAGGTGACTTCGATACGCGCGGCGCCGGCCACCATCGGCGGGATATCCCGCAGCTCGAAGCGGGCCAGCGAGCGACAATCGGCGACCAGCTCCCGCTCACCCTGCACGACGTGGATGGCCATGGCGGTCTGGCCATCCTTGAAGGTTGTGAACTCTTGGGCCCGCGCCACCGGAATGGTGGTATTGCGCGCGATGACCTTCTCGACCAGCCCGCCCATGGTTTCGAGCCCCAGCGAGAGCGGGATCACGTCGAGCAACAGCCAATCATCGCCGGGCGAGGTGTTGCCCGCCAGGAGGTTGGCCTGCATGGCCGCTCCCAGGGCGACGACTTCGTCGGGGTCCAGGTTGATCAGCGGCTCGCGGCCGAACACGCCGCCCACCGCTTCGCGGACCAGCGGCATGCGGGTGGCGCCGCCGACCATGACGACACCTTGCACGTCGTCGATCGCCAGGTCGGCGTCGCGCAGGGCACGGCGTACGGTGGCCAGCGTACGCTGCACCAGGGCTTGCCCCAGCCTGGCGAACTGCTCGCGGTCCAGGGTGGCCGCCAACTCGCGGCCGCCAGCCTGGAATATGAACTCGGCGCTTGGCGCATCGGTGAGTCGCTCGCGGGCCTGTCGCGCCGCCACTTGCAGCCCGCGGCGTTCGACCGCCGTGAGCGAGGCCAGGCCATGCTCCTGTTGGAGCCAGTCGACGATCGCGGTGTCGAAATCGTCACCGCCCAAGGCCGTGTCGCCGCCGGTCGCGACGACTTCGAACACACCTTTGGCCAGGCGCAGGATGGAGATGTCGAAGGTGCCGCCACCGAGATCGTAGACGGCATAAACGCCTTCGGCGGCGTGATCCAGCCCGTAGGCGATGGCGGCCGCGGTAGGCTCGTTGAGCAAACGCAGCACGTTGAGCCCGGCCAGCCGGGCGGCGTCTTTGGTGGCCTGGCGCTGAGCGTCGTCGAAATAAGCGGGCACGGTGATCACCGCGCCCACGAGGTCGTCGCCCAGAACGTCCTCGGCCAACTGACGAAGCTTGGCGAGGATCTGCGCCGATACTTCCACCGGGCTGACTTCGCCCTGCACCGTGCGCAAGCGCATCATGCCTTCGCCGTCGACGATGTCGTAGCCGGTCCGTTCGGCGCTGAACTCCTGGCTGCCGCGCCCCATGAAGCGCTTGACCGAAGCCACGGTATTGTGGGGGTCGCTGGCCAGGGCCTGGAGCGCGGGACGCCCGATGCGCACCTCGCCGCCCGGCAGATAGCGCACCACCGACGGCAGCAAGGCCTGCCCGTCGGCATCGCGCAACACCTCGGCCGCACCGCTGCGCACGGCGGCCACCAGCGAATGCGTGGTGCCGAGATCGATACCCACCGCCAAGCGGCGCTGGTGAGGCGCCGGTGACATGCCGGGCTCGGAAATCTGCAATAAAGCCATAAAGGATTCAGTGGTTGGGCCATAGCGGCGGCAGGATCGCGCCGCGGGCGGATTCAGGGGCGATGGGTGTCGATTTCTTCCAGCAGGCGTTCGAGGAACATCCATTCCCGCACCCTCGCGACCGCGGCCGGAAGATCGCGCGGCTCGCCATCGAGCGCCTGCGCGACCGTCGCGACCAAGGCGCGGCGAGCATCGCCGAGCTCGGTTTCGATGCGCTCGAACGCCGCGGCGTCGGCGGCTTGCCGAGCGGCTTCGATCGCCTCGCGCCATTCGAGCTGCTGCATAAGAAAGGCCGGCGCCATCGCCGTGTTGTTTTCGTCTTGCACCGGCTGGCCGGCCAGTTCGCAGAGGTAGCGTGCCCTGAGCAACGGCGAGCGCAGAACCCGGTGGGCCTCGTTGACGCGAGACGCCCATTGCATGGCGATGCGGCGCTCGGTGGGCGAGCCGGCGGCATATCGATCGGGGTGGACTTTGGCCTGAAGCTCGCGCCAGACGTGATCGATGGCGCCGCGATCCTGCTGGAAGCGGGGCGGCAGCCCGAACAAGGCGAAATGGTCGTGATCGAGGCGCGCCCCTGGACCAGGTTCGGTGGTGGCGCTCATCATCAAATGGTGAACGACTCGCCGCAGCCGCACTGCGCCTTTTCGTTGGGATTACTGAAGCGGAAGCCTTCGTTCAGGCCTTCGCGCGCGTAATCGAGCTCGGTGCCATCAAGGTACACCAGACTCTTGGGATCGATGTACACCTTGATGCCGTGGCTCTCGAACATGTGGTCTTCAGGAGCGCTGTCGTCCACATACTCGAGCTTGTAGGCCAGACCGGAACATCCGGTGGTCGTGATGCCCACGCGCAGGCCCAGCCCCTTACCACGCTTTTGCATGTAGCGCTGAACGTGCTGTGCCGCTTTTTCGGTCAGAGTGACAGCCATGGGGACTCCCGTGAAATGAATCAGGAACTGTGCTTTTGCCGGTAATCGTCGACCGCCGCCTTGATGGCGTCTTCGGCCAGGATCGAGCAGTGGATCTTGACCGGCGGCAGCGCGAGTTCTTCGGCAATGTCGGTATTGCGGATCTGCATCGCCTGGTCGAGGGTCTTGCCCTTGACCCACTCGGTCACGAGCGAGCTGGAGGCGATTGCGGAGCCGCAGCCGTAGGTCTTGAAGCGGGCGTCTTCGATCACACCGCCGGCACCGACCTTGATCTGCAGCTTCATGACGTCGCCACAGGCGGGCGCGCCGACCATGCCGGTGCCGACGCCTTCGTCGGCTTTGTCGAAGCCGCCCACGTTGCGGGGGTTTTCATAGTGGTCGATGACCTTGTTGCTGTAAGCCATGGTGTCCTCCTGAATACTTTAATGTGCAGACCACTGCACCGTGTTGAGATCGATTCCTTGTTGGGCCATTTCCCAGAGCGGCGACATGTCGCGCAGTTTGGCGACGCGCTCTTTGATCAGGCCCACCGCAAACTCGATGTGTTCTTCGGTGGTAAAGCGGCCCAGCGTGAAACGGATCGAACTGTGGGCGAGCTCATCGTTGCGGCCCAGGGCGCGCAGGACGTACGAAGGCTCGAGGCTGGCCGAGGTGCAGGCCGAGCCGCTGGAAACGGCGAGCTCCTTGACACCCATGATCAGCGATTCGCCCTCGACGTAGTTGAAGCTCACGTTGAGGTTGTGCGGCACGCGATGGAAGAAATCGCCGTTGAGATAGACCTCTTCCATGTCGGACACGCCGGCCCACAGGCGATCACGCAGCATGCGTACGCGCTCGTTCTCGGTGGCCATCTCGGCCTGGGCGATGCGGAAGGCCTCGCCCATGCCCACGATCTGGTGGGGCGCCAAGGTACCCGAGCGGAAACCCCGCTCATGGCCACCACCGTGCATCTGGGCCTCGATGCGCACGCGCGGCTTGCGCCGAATGTAGAGCGCGCCGATGCCTTTGGGCCCATAGGTTTTATGGGCTGAAAACGACATCAGATCGACCTTGAGATTTTGCAGGTCGATCTCGACTTTACCGGTGGCCTGCGCCGCATCGACGTGGAAAATGATCTTGCGCTCACGGCAGATTTCGCCCAGGTGGGCGATATCCTGGATGACGCCGATTTCGTTGTTGACCAGCATCACCGAGGCCAGGATGGTGTCGGGCCGCAAGGCGGCGATGAAGACCTCCGGGTCGATCAGGCCGTTTTCCTGCACATCGAGGTAGGTGACCTCGAAGCCCTGGCGTTCAAGCTCGCGACAGGTATCGAGCACGGCCTTGTGCTCGGTTTTGACCGTGACGATATGCTTGCCACGCTCGGCGTAGAAGTTTGCCGCGCCCTTGATCGCAAGGTTGTTGGACTCGGTGGCGCCGGACGTCCAGATGATCTCGCGCGGGTCGGCGTTGACCAGCTCGGCCACCTGGGCGCGGGCGTTTTCCACCGCTTCCTCGGCCTCCCAGCCGATGGCATGGCTGCGCGAGGCGGGGTTGCCGTAACGCTCGGTAAGCCAGGGGATCATCACCTCGGCGACGCGTGGATCCACCGGAGTGGTGGCGGAGTAATCGAAATAAATCGGTCGGTTGATCATGAACGGCATCCTTGTATGGCTGGAATCGGGCTTCAAGTGGCAGGGGCGGCGCTACATCGCGGTGGGCCGGGAATCCGGCCTGGCCACGCCCCTTGCCACGCGCACCGAGCGGGCCTGCGAGGCCGCCTCGAGTTCGCGCATCCGCTGTTCGTCGGCAAGATCCTGCAAGGTGACGGAATCGAGGTACTCGAACATCTTGCGATTGAGCGTGGTCCACAACTCGTGCGTCATGCACTTGCCGGGCCGGCCATCGTTGCCGCGGTTGCAGTCTTCCTTGCCGCCGCAGTCGGTGGCGTCCAGCGGTTCGTCGACGGCGAAGATGATGTCGGCCACCGTGACGTTGCGCGCCAGGCGCCCCAACACATAGCCGCCGCCCGGGCCCCGGGTGCTTTCCACCAACTGGTGGCGCCGCAGTTTGCCGAACAACTGCTCAAGATATGAGAGCGAGATGTTCTGGCGCCCGCTGATGGTGGCCAACGGGACCGGACCGCCCTGCTGGCGCAGCGCGAGATCGATCATGGCCGTGACCGCGAATCGTCCTTTCGTTGTAAGCCGCATGAGCCAATTCCCTAACAATTTGCTCAAGTATAACCTAAACCCGACTAATTTAGTAGGGTATGGCCAAAAAAACGCCGCGCACAAGGGCGCGGCTGATGTTGGACGATGAAATGACAAGCGGGCCGATCGGCTTGTGCGCCACGGCCCGCTGCTGGGGCGACCGCGCTCAGGCGGCCTGGTACTGGAGGACGCGCTTGCGAACGAGTTCGAGCACACCCTGGCAGGCGTCTTCGACGTAGTCGAGCGCCTTGTTGAAGCCCTCGGGGCCGCCATAGTAGGGATCGGGCACCGTGGCTTCTTCGTACTCGTTGGAAAAGCGCATGAGCAGCATCAGCTTGTGCTGATAGGCCTTGGGGCACATCTGCTGCAATGCAGCAAGATTGTCCCAATCCATGGCGAGGATCA
Source organism: Pigmentiphaga sp. (assembly GCA_023228945.1). Lineage (GTDB taxonomy): Bacteria > Pseudomonadota > Gammaproteobacteria > Burkholderiales > Burkholderiaceae_B > Verticiella. Next base: position 51,327 of record JALOAI010000017.1, read on the forward strand.
GGTCGGCCTCGTGGAAATCCTCGGGCCTTACCTGGCGCGCCACATGCGTGGAAATATCGTACCCACGCTTGCGCGCGGCAGCCTGCGCCCTGGCGTCGGGCGCTTCCCCAATATGGAAGGTATGGGTACCGGCCGAATCGGCTTGCACTAGATCGGCAAGCCCGGCTTCACCAATCATGTGTTGGAACACCGCTTGCGCGCTGGGGGAGCGGCAGACGTTACCCATGCAAACGAAAAGTACCTTGGTCATCATGGATGAAAGTGTGCGGGAAAACCCGATATATTTCAAGCATTTTTTAAGCATGGTTACGATGTTGCCGAAAACCTGTTGGCCGTAAGCCGCGTCGATATGAACCGCAGCGGTGACGCCATCGCCGTGCCATGGTGCAGTGCAAAAATACAACAGCCATCGAGCGCTTGCAAGAGATTTTTGCCGGGTCTTGGGAGCTAGTCGGAGACGGAGCCGACTCCGGACGCCCCGAGCACGCGTTCACGCAGGCGGAACAGTTGATCGCGCGCCTGCGCCGCCGCTTCGAACTCCAGATTGCGCGCATGGTCGAGCATGGCTTTTTCCAGGCGCCGGATCTCACGCGCCAACTGTTTTTCGTCGAGCTCATCAAGGGCCACCTCGATTTCGGCGGCCGCCGCGGCGGCGGGATCGGAGCTGGCCACCACGCCGTCGATCAGATCCCGGACTTGCTTGCTCACACCGATCGGCGTGATGCCGTGCCTGGCATTGAACTCGGTCTGCTTTTCGCGTCGTCGCTCGGTTTCAGACATGGCACGCTGCATGGAGTCGGTGATCCGGTCGGCGTACAGGATGGCATAGCCATTCAGGTTGCGGGCGGCTCGGCCGATGGTCTGGATCAGGCTGCGCTCGGAACGTAGAAAACCTTCTTTATCCGCGTCGAGGATGGCGACCAGCGACACTTCGGGAATATCGAGCCCTTCGCGCAGCAAGTTGATGCCCACCAGCACGTCGAATTCTCCCAGCCGCAGATCTCGAATGATTTCCACGCGTTCAACGGTGTCCACATCGGAGTGCAGGTAGCGTACGCGCACACCGTGCTCGCTCAGGAACTCGGTGAGGTCTTCGGCCATGCGTTTGGTCAGCGTGGTGATCAGCACCCGCTCGCGGCGGACCACCCGCAGCCGGATCTCGTCGAGGACGTCGTCGACCTGCGTCGAGGCGGGACGGACCTCCACGAGGGGATCGACCAGGCCGGTAGGCCGCACCACCTGTTCCACCACGTTATCGGCATGCTCTTTTTCGTAGGCGGCCGGTGTGGCGGAGACAAACACGCACTGCCGCACACGGTCTTCAAACTCCTCCAGCCGCAGCGGCCGGTTATCGAGCGCCGAGGGCAGCCGAAAACCATACTCGACCAGATTCTCTTTGCGCGCGCGGTCGCCGCGGTACATGCCGCCCAGCTGGCCGATGGTGACGTGGCTTTCGTCGATGAACATCAAGGCGTCGGCCGGCAGATAATCGACCAGCGTGGGCGGCGGCTCACCGGGCTGCGCGCCGGACAGATGCCGACTGTAGTTTTCGATGCCCTTGCAGAAGCCCAACTCGTTGAGCATTTCGAGGTCGAAACGAGTGCGTTGCTCGATGCGCTGGGCTTCCACCAACTTGCCCGCCTGCTGGAAATACTGAATGCGCTCGCGCAGCTCCACCTTGATATCCTCGATCGCGCGCAGCACGGTTTCGCGGGGAGTCACGTAATGCGAGCCGGGGTAAATGGTGAAGCGCGGGATCTTCTGCCGCACCTTGCCGGTGAGCGGGTCGAACAGCTCCAGACCCTCGATTTCGTCGTCGAACAGGGTGATGCGCACGGCGAGCTCGGCATGCTCGGCCGGGAACACGTCGATCGTCTCGCCGCGCACCCGGAACGCGCCGCGCAGGAATTCAACGTCGTTGCGCTTGTATTGCATGGCCACCAGCCTGCGCAGGACTTCGCGCTGGCCGATCACGTCGCCGACCCGCAGGGTGAGCACCATGGCGTGGTAATCGCTGGGGTTGCCGATGCCGTAAATGCACGAAACGGTACCGACGATCACGGTGTCGCGACGCTCGAGCAGGCTTTTGGTGGCCGACAGCCGCATCTGTTCGATATGCTCATTGACCGACGAGTCTTTTTCGATGAACAGGTCGCGCGACGGCACGTAGGCCTCGGGCTGGTAGTAGTCGTAGTACGAAACGAAGTACTCCACCGCATTGCGCGGAAAGAACTCGCGCATCTCGGCATACAGCTGCGCCGCCAGCGTTTTGTTGGGCGCCAGCACCAACGCCGGCCGGCCCAGGCGGGCGATGACGTTGGCCATCGTGTAGGTTTTACCCGAGCCGGTGACGCCGAGAAGCGTTTGGTACACCAGGCCATCGCTCACCCCGTCGACCAGCCCGGCGATCGCCGCGGGCTGGTCGCCGGCCGGCGGATAGGGCTGGAACAACTGGAACGGGCTGCCCGGAAAATTCACGAAGCCGGTGTCGGACATGCTAGACTCTTTTATCAACACATAGCCTGCCATTGTCGCGCGCGGCGGCAGCGTATACAAGTCGCGCGTCCGGCTGGTCTTCTCCTCCTCTCCCCTCGTACCCCGCTGCTGACTCAAGGTTTTTCATGAGCTCTCTTTTTGCCGCCGTTACCATGGCGCCGCGCGACCCGATCCTCGGCCTCACCGAACAGTACCAAGCCGATACCCGCCCCACCAAGGTCAATCTGGGCGTGGGCGTCTACTACGACGACGCCGGCCGGATTCCGCTGCTCAAGGCCGTGCGCGCGGCCGAACAAGAACGCGTCGAGATGGTGGCGCCGCGGGGCTACCAGCCGATCGACGGCAACCCGGGCTATAACAAAGCCGTGCAGAGCCTGCTGTTCGGCAAAGGTTCCGCCCTGATCGATAGCGGCCGTCTGGTTACCGCCCAGGCCCTGGGCGGCACCGGCGCGCTCAAGATCGGCGCCGACTTCCTGCGCCAGTTGCTGCCCGGCGCCAAAGTCGCCATCAGCGACCCCAGTTGGGAGAACCACCGCGCCCTGTTCGAAGGCGCCGGCTTCGAGGTCGTCACCTATCCCTACTACGACCCCGATACCCAGGGCCTGCGCTTCGAGGCCATGCTCGACGGCCTGCGCGCCCTGCCCGAGCAAACCATCGTCGTCCTGCACGCCTGCTGCCACAATCCCACTGGCGTCGATCTCAACGACGAGCAATGGGGCCAGGTGGTCGAAGTCGTCAAGTCGCGCAACCTCACGCCCTTCCTCGATATCGCCTATCAGGGCTTCGGCGACGGCCTCGAAGCCGATGGCGCGGCGGTACGCCTGTTCGCCGACTCCGGCCTGTCGGTCTTCATCAGCTCCTCATTCTCCAAATCGTTCTCGCTCTACGGCGAGCGCGTGGGCGCCCTCACCCTGGTCACCGCCAGCGCCGACGAAGCCAAGCGCACCGTCAGCCAGCTCAAGCGCGTGATCCGCACCAACTACTCCAGCCCGCCCACCCACGGCGGCGCCGTGGTCGCCACCGTGCTCACCACGCCCGAGCTGCGCCAGCAATGGGAAAACGAGCTCGCCGGCATGCGCGACCGCATCCGCGCCATGCGCCACGAGCTGGTGGAACGCCTCAAGGGCTATGGCGCCCAGCGCGATTTCGGTTTCGTGATCCGCCAGCGCGGCATGTTCTCCTACACCGGCCTGTCGCAGGCGCAGGTTGATAGGCTGCGCGAAGACCACGGTATCTATGTGGTCAACACCGGGCGTATTTGCGTGGCCGCGCTCAATAGCGGCAATATCGACGCGGTGGCCAAGGCGGTGGCGGCGGTGCTGTAAAACGCTCTTGCACCGCGAAGCACTCTCAGGCTTGGGCGATGGCCTGAGGGTGCAACTTGATGCCCAGAGCGTGCATGACCTTCAGGATGGTGCCGAAGCTCGGATTTCCCTCGCCAGACAGCGCCTTGTAGAGGCTTTCTCGCCCCAGGCCCGTGTCGTGGGCGAGTTGACTCATGCCCTTGGCGCGGGCGATGTTGCCCAGCGCCTTGGCGATAAAGGCCGCGTCATCGCCCGCTTCTTCCATGCAAGCTTCAAGGTACAACACCATGTCTTCCTCGGTCTTGAGGTGCTCGGCACTGTCCCACTTGCGCAGTTTGATGGTTTCCATGGTGGTCTCTCCTTACAGTTGCCGCGCCAGATCCAGCGCGGCCTTGATGTCCTTGCTCTGAGTGGATTTGTCGCCACCGGCCAGCAAGATCACGATCTCCATGCCACGCTGCGCGAAATACACGCGATAGCCAGGCCCGTAGTGAATCCGCATCTCCGAGACACCTTCGCCAACCGGCTCACAGTCGCCGAAGTTGCCATCTTCCGCTCTGTCTTGTTGTATAAAATAGGATACAAACAATCAAGCCCCGGTCTTATCCAATAATGGGCGCCCCAACTCGGCCACGAACTCCATCCCTATCAGACGAAAATGCTCGCGTTGCTCTCGAATGGCTGACAACTGCTCTGCGCAATCACCGCCGCCGACTCCGTCATTGGGATCCGGAGACGGCGTAGCAGGCTCGGGCAGCAATGACTGCTCAAAGCGCTCAAGCGCCAGCGCCATCGACTCGGGTCGCTCATACTTTCATACATATTCAGAACGATGGGCAGCCTCCTTCACACAACTCGAGTGCTTTATGGCTCGACCCAAGAGACGCCTTCGGGCCCAAAGCCAGTCGCCGCATAATCAACGTCGCCAGCTACTTCCAGAGCACGGCTCTCAAGCCAGCAAATGCCACGCCCCTTCCAACATCTGGACTTGCGGCCCCGCTTCGACTGACATCCAGACCAGGAGGCCGTTGAGCTTGCCGGGCAGCAAGGCGGGGCGGCGGCCCGCTGGAGCCGTGAGCTCACGCTCACCCAGCACTTCGGCCACCACCCGGCCCAGGCGTTCACTGCCCTTTTCCTGGCTGAAGTCCAGCGCACGCCGCATGCCGGCCTCGCGCATGACCTCACGCCACTCGGCGTTGTGCCACGCTTGCAGCAAGGTGCCGGCCAGTGCCTCTGTATCGTCCACCGGCACCAGCGCGCCGCAGCGCCCGGCTTCCAGCGTATCGCTGGCGCCCACCGGACAGTCGGTGGCCACCACCGGCGTGCCAAGGGCCAGCGCCTCGATGAGCACGTTGGAAGCGCCTTCGGTGCGACTGGACGACACCAGCAGCCGGGCGCGCGCGATCCAGGGATAGGGGTTGACCTGCATGCCCGCCAGAAGAATGTTCGCGGACAATCCCGCGGCGTCGATCTGGCGCTGCAGCTCGGCGCGATCACTGCCGTCGCCCACGACGATCAGTCGCGCGGCGGGCTCGGCATCCACCATCCGGCGCCAGGCCCGGACCAGCGTATCCAGCCCTTTGGTGGGGATATCGAGGCGGGCCACGCACACCGCGTAGGGCAGCGCCGCCCAGTCGCCGGCTGGCAGGCCGGCGGCGGCCTTGCGGCGCATGCCGTCGAGGTCGAAAAGATTGGGCACCACCGTGCAGCGCGGGCCACGCTGCGAGGCCGGACCATACAAATGCTCGGCCTGCAGCCGCATGTCGTCGTTGAGCACCAGCACGCGATCGTAGGCCAGCAGATCGTGGCCCACGCGACGTGCCTTGGCGCTGGCTTCGTCCCAGAAGGCAAAATGACGGACGGCGAGCACCGGCACCTTCAGCATCGGGGCCAGCTTACGCAGCGTGTGGTCGAAGTCGACGACAACCGGATAACGCTCCTGCATGTACCGCAGATGCCGCCGCAGCGCCCGCCGGCCAGTGGATTGCAGTTGCCAGCTCAGTTGCAGGCGACCCAGGCGATCCAGCCGGCCGTCGCGTCTTGCCTGGTGGCGCCGGGCCAGGGGATGCTCGTCGGCGATCACCACATGGACCGGTATGTCGTCCGGCAATTGTTCGCGATAGACTTCACGCCATTCGCGGGTGGGCAGGAAGATCGACAACGCTGGCGCGAAGCGGCTGCGATCAAGGCCTTTGAGCCAACCCAGCAAGGCGGCCTCGATCCCGCCCACGCCGAAATGCCGGATATGGAACAGGATGGGCTGGGGTGTGATGCGCGCCGCAGGGCTCATCGCCGCCGCCTCCCGTAGCGGAAGTAATCGTAGATCGGTCCCAGGCGCCGGCTTCGTGCCAGCCACAGGCGCCGACGCAGCCAACGATCGTCTTCGTCTTTGGCGGCGATGCGATGGATGTGGCTGGGCGCGCTGCCCGGCAAATTCCGCCCTTTGGGGTCGGTGGTGTAAAGGTAGCGGAAACCGAGCTCGCCGGCCACCGCCAGGTAATCGGCATCAAAATAGCCTTGCGGCCAGCATAGCTGGTCGGACGCTTTGCCCAGCTCGCGCGCGAGGGTATCCCGTGATGCGATGAGATCCTCGCGCAACGCCGCCGTTTTGCGTGCCGGATCATCGCCATGGAGTTTATCCCAGCGGGTGTGGGTATGGGTGTGGCTGTGGAACTCGAAGGTGCCGGCCTCGCGCATGGCCTGGACCTCGCTCCAGCGCAGCATCACGTCGTCGGCACGGCCGATGTCGATCGCCGCTTCGCAATCGCGATGCGAGGGCGTGTCGGGCAAGGCGGCGCCCCGTTCCGCATGCGGCCGTGGCGGCCCATCATGCAGGCAGCCGGTGATGAGGAACAATACCGCACGCAAGCCATGGCGCCGCAGTATGGGATGGGCATACACCCAATTGTCGAGATAGCCGTCGTCGAAGGTCAGCAGGACCGAACGCTCGGGCACCTCGCCGCCCGCCAGGAAGCGCGCAAAGCCCTCGGTATCCAGCGTGGTGTAGCCCGCACGCGCCAGCCAGGCCATCTGCGTCTCGAAGCGTTCGGGCGTGGTGGTGATCATGTCGTTATTGGGCGACACGTGGTGGTACATCAGGACGGGTACCGGGGCACGGTCCCGACGAAGCGCCCGATCGGCCCCGGCTTCTGGCTCCGCTGGGGAAATCCGGCTCGTCATGGCGGGTTGTGGGGTATTCATGAAGATCCTCCGGCTATGGCGGGCCGGCGCGGCAAAGCCAGGGCGAGCAGGATCGCCACATGCCCGGCATAAAAGGCGACGTTCATGGTGATGGCAAACATGGCTTCGGTGAGACCGAACGAAGCATAACCCGTGACCAGCGCCACGCCCAGGCGGCCGGCGGTGGCCCGGTCGGGATCGGCCGAGCGGGCGGCGCGCACGAACGCCCACCACGGCGCCAGGTACACGGCAAGCAGCGCCAACAGGCCCGGCGCTCCCCACGAAGCCATGAACCACAGCACTTCGTTGTGCGAGTGGTTATGCGTGGCGCCCAGCTCGGCCATGCGCCCTTGAGCGACCCGCTCACGGAACTCGGCGTTGATGTTCTGCGAGCCGACTCCGGTTAGCGGATGATCACGGAACATTTCCCAGGAAGCTTGCCAGAACTGCATGCGCATGCCGATCGAGGACTCGAGATTCTCGCCGCGCTGGAAGTCCCGCAGCTCGCTCACGGCCAGGACCACGCGATCTTGCACCATGGGGCTGGCGACATAGGCCGCGCCCAGGCCCGCGATGGTGAGGAGGGCCACGCCCGCCCTGCGCCGCCATGAAATGTTCAGGATCAGTACCAGCACGCCGATGATCACCGGCAGGGCGAGCCAGCCGCCCCGCGACTGCGACAGGAAGGAACCATAGAGGCCGATGCCGGCGGCCAGCGCCTTGATCACGACCTCGCCGCGCCAGCGAGTGAGCCGCCAGCCCAGCGACAAGGCGCTGAACACGCCCAGCAACAAGCACAGATTGCCGAAGGTGATCGCCGTTGCGTAAGGCGGCTCGGGCCTGGTATCCCAGGGTGGAATGGACTGCCAAAGTATCCAGGTCGCCAAAACGGCGCCCGCCATGCAAGCCCAGGCCCAGAGCCGCAAACGCCGTTCAGGCACCTGGCACAGCCACCACGCGATAGGAGCGGCCAGCATGAGCCGCGACATGCCGTCGTAGGGGCGGCCGCTCCAGGTTCCGGTGAGCCACTGGCTCCATAGCACCGCCGCGAGCGGCGTGCCTAGCGCCACCGCCAGCGGCCAGGCTGGCCGCCAGAACGGCCGCAGAGACGGCAGCGTCCGGTCGGTGGCGCGTGCCACGCCGAGCGTCAGTGCGCCGAGGACGGCGCTCAGCAAGACCACGAAGTAAGCGGTGTTCGCTCCACCCCGCGTGGTGAGCGCGAGCAGCGGCAACCCGCATGCGCCGACGACGGCCAGCCATTGGGCGGCGGTCCACGTCGGCGGCGGGTCGACAAACAAGGGTCCGGCCGCGGTGGAGCGGTGGCGGACGATCCCGCCGTCCTGAGAATGGCGCGGCGCACGAGCGCTTGGATGCTGCCCGGCACCGTCACGATCGGCGGAGGTGGCGCCTGGGCGCGTGCTGCTGGAAAAAGGCATCATCGTTCAATCAGAGAATCGAAAAGCTCACGATAGCGGCCGGCCATGCGGTCCACGTCGCATTCACGTCTTACCCATTCGCGCGCTTTCGCCACGCGTCGCTCACGCGCTTCGCGTGCGGCAGGCGCCTCATCAAAGAGGCTGGCCAAGGCCCGCCCCAGCGCTTCGGCATCGCCGACCGGCGCCAGGACGCCGCGATCGTCGGCCAGCACTTCGGCCAAGCCACCGGCGGCGGTGGCCGCGGCCGGAATGCCTTGCCACAAGGCATCGAGCAGGCTGCTGCCCAGCCCTTCGCTGCGCGAACTCATGACGAAGCCCTGGAACAGGCCGAACCAGGGCGCGATATCGTGCTGGAAGCCGACCAGGCGGTAGTGTTCGCCCAGCCCATGGCGGGCTATCGCGGCTTCCACCACTGGGCGCATGGCGCCGTCGCCCAGGTGCAGCAGGATGGCTTCCGGGTGCCGGCGGCGCAGTTCGGCCATCGCGGCCACCAAGGTCAGCGGATCCTTCTCGGCGGTGAGGGCGGCCACGGTACCAAGCACCCTGGCCCCTGCCGGCACCCAACGCGCACGCAGTTCGGCCACGGCTTCCGGCCGGATATCCAGCGCCTCGACGGCCGACGGGATGCGAAGCACCGGACCGAGCCCCAGGGCCTCCAGCGGCGCCGCGGCGGCGTGGCTGATGGCCACCAGGCTATCCGCCCTGGCGTACTTGAACCGGCTGGCGGCGCCGCGAGGCGCAAAAGCCACGCGCCTCGTTGCCACCAGCGGCGGGCGCGGCCAGCACAGCACGCAGGCGGTAAGCGCGTGAGCCGTTTGCGCGTGCCAGACGTCGTAGCCCCGGCCGTGGCGCATCAGCCAGCGCCAGGCGCCGCCATTGCCCGCCACCTCGGCCACCGGGATCCCCGCATCGCGCGCGGTGCGCGCCAACGCTTCTCCCCGCCGCGCCAGAACGCATACCTCCACGCCCTCGCGTCGCAAGGCGTCCGCCGTCCAGAACGTCTGACGTTCGCCGCCGCGCCAGCCTCGTTCCAGATTGATCTCAAGAATCTTCATCGACGGGACGAGCGGGAGCGTTACGACTGAGGAACATCAGCTTGGCGTAGCGGCTGAAACTGCCCATCGCCGCCACGGCCGCCAGCACCAGGCCATGCCGGCCATCGAGAAAACCCCGGCGCAGCAGATAAATGCGGATGAACGTCCAACTGCCATGGCCGAAGGCGGAGGCCAGGGAAGCCCGCTTGCCGCGGGCGTACATCATGGCCGCCGCATCGCTGGAATAGCGGTTCATCTTTTGGATGGCGGTATCGAGATCCGGATAGGTGTAATGCAGTAAGTGAGCCTTCAGGCGTCCCGGCGGGGCCTGGGTCATGAGACGCTCGTGCACGGCCGCATCGGTGAAGCGGGCGTGGCCGCGCCGGAACAGGCGCACGACGAGATCGGGCCACCAGCCGCTATGACGGATGAAGCGCCCGCAAAAGCTGGAGAGCCGCGGCATGGCGTAGGCGGATACCGCCTGCGGATCGGCAATCACGGCCTGGATCTCGCGCGCCAGGGCCGGCGTGACCCGCTCGTCGGCATCGAGCGATAGCACCCACTCGCCTCCGGCCATGGCCAGCACGCGGTTCTTTTGCGGGCCGAAGCCGGGCCAATCGGTATTGACCTCCACCCTGGCGCCCGCGGCACGCGCCAGTGCCACCGTGTCGTCGGTGCTGCCTGAGTCGAGCACGATGCGTTCATCTGCGAAAGCCACCGAGGCCAGGCACTCGGCGATATTGTCGGCTTCATTGCGGGTGATGACGATGACCGAGAGTCGCATCAGCGCTTCCAGCGGTTATACAGCGCGCCCCAGCGCGGATGGCCGGCCAGCCAGACCCGCTGGGCGAAGGCGAAGCCGCGGCGGTTCTTGACCGCCACCCGGTAGATATGGCGGGTATCCTGACCGGGGCGATTCAGCTCTCGCGCCTTGGTGGTATGCAGGTGGCTGAACCCCAGGGCGCAGGCCACGTCCAGGTAGTCGTCATCGTAATAGCCTTGTGGCCAGCATAGATGATCGGAGTTCACGTTCAGGCGTTGCGCCAGCGCGGTGCGCGAACGCGCAAGATCGTCGGCCAGCGCGGCACGCCGTGCCGCGGGATCGTCCAGGCGCAGATCCCAGCGGGTGTGGGTATGGGTATGGCTATGAATCTCGAAACTGCCGGCCTCCCGCATCTGCCGCAGCTCGCTCCAGCGCGCCATGACGGCGTCGGTGTCGCCGGCCTCGAGGCGCGCCTTGGCCTCGCGGTGGCCGAAGGTCTGGGGCAGCGCCCCGCCCTGCCCCGCATGTGGCCGCGGCGGCCCCTCGCCCATCCAGCCCGTCACGGCGAACAGCATGGCCGTCATGCCGTGGCGCACCAGCTCTGGGTGGGCGTAGACGAAATTGTCGAGATAACCGTCGTCGAACGTGAGTACCACGGGCTTGCGCGGCACCGGCCGGCCGGCGAAGAAGTCGGCCAGCCCGGCGGCGCCGAGCGGCGTGTAGCCAGCCCGTGCCAGCCAATCCAGCTGGGCCGCGAAGTTGGCCGGCGACACCGTGAGCGAACCCACGTGCGGCGAAACATGGTGGTACATCAACACCGGCAGGCAGGAAGCGGCCATACGCGATCGGATCAGTAGTCCAGTTGCACGCCCGGCTCACCCGCCCAGGCCTGGAGGCTCTGCAGGAGGTCGTCGGGCACCCGGACTCGCCAGTCGTCGCCCAAACGCACCGTGCACGCGGCGGTGCGCGATTGGTAGACCACCTCGACCGGCGTGCCGCGGGGTTCGTCGCCGGCCTCGCCTTGGGCGCGAAAGGGATCGAGCAATTCCCGCAGGCGCTGGGCGTCGGCGTTACCGTTGAGCACGATGCGCAACACGCGGGCGCGGGCGGCGCGCGCCCGTTCCAGGTCGTACAGGGTTTCGGCCACGATGCGCACGCCGCCCGAGTATTCGTCGTTGGATACCTTGCCGTGGACAATGAGGAGCTGATCTTCGCGCAGCAAGGCGCGGTTGGCCTCGAAGAGCTCGTTGAACACCGAGATCTCGAACTGCGCACTGCCGTCGTCGAGTACGGCGAACACCATCTTGCCGCGACGGGTCATTTGCGTTCGGACTTCGAGCAGCACGCCGGCCATCCATTGTGGATCGCGCTGCGGCTGGATGCGAGCCAGCGGGATGGGCACCAGCCGGCGAACTTCGTCGCGCCAGGCATCGAACAAATGGCCGCTGAAATAAAAGCCCAGTGCGGCTTTCTCTTGCGCCAGCCGCTCGCGCAGTTCCCAGGGCGCCACCTGCTGCAGTTCACCTTGCACCGAAGCGGCGAGATCGTCGTCGCCAAACAGCGATACCTGGCTGGCCGAACGTTCGGCCTGCTCGGCGGCCTCGAGCGCCGTGCCCAGGGTGGCCAGCAGGGCCGCGCGGTTGGGCTCGAGAGTATCGAAGGCGCCGGCCTTGATCAGGGCCTCGATCGTCCGCCGATTGACGGTATGACGGTCGATGCGGCGGCAGAAATCGAACAGATCGGTAAAGGGGCCATCGGCGCGAACACGCAGGATTTCCTCCACGGCGCCCTGGCCGGTGCCCTTGACGGCCCCCAGGCCGTAGCGGATGGTGCGCGGCGGCTTGCCCCGGCCGGAGGCGTCGTCGTGCACGGGCAAGAAGCGGTAATCGGACGCGTTGACGTCGGGCGGCAGCACCGCCACGTCGTTGGCGAGTGTGTCTTTCCAGAAAATCTGTACTTTGTCGGTATCGTCCATGTCGGACGATAGGGTGGCCGCCATGAACTCGGCGGGATGATGCGCCTTCAGCCAGGCCGTGTGGTAGGCGATCAGGGCGTAGGCCGCGGTGTGGCTCTTGTTGAAGCCATACTCCGCGAACTTCTCCATCAGGTCGAACAGCGTAGTCGCGAGCTCCGGCGTGTAGCCTTTTTTCTTGGCGCCTTCGGTGAAGATCTCGCGATGCTCGGCCATCTCCTCGGGCTTCTTCTTGCCCATCGCCCGCCGCAACATGTCGGCGCCGCCCAGCGTGTAGCCGCCGATGATCTGCGAGATCAGCATCACCTGCTCTTGGTACACGATGACGCCGTAGGTGCTCTTGAGCACCGGTTCGAGGCTGTCATCGAAGTACTCGGCCCGCGCCCGGCCGTGCTTGCGATTGACGAAGTCGTCGACCATGCCCGAGCCCAGCGGGCCCGGCCGATACAGCGCCAGCACGGCGATGATGTCTTCGAAGTTGCTAGGCCGGAGCTTCTTGAGCAGTTCCTTCATGCCGCGCGATTCGAGCTGGAACACCGCCGTGGTGTTGGCATCGGACAGCAAGGCGTACGACGCCGGGTCGTCGAGCGACAGCGCCATGAGATCGAAGTCGGCCCGGTCCGGATTGAACTGGCGGACATAGCGCACCGCCCAATCGAGAATGGTGAGGTTGCGCAGGCCAAGGAAGTCGAACTTCACCAGGCCGACGGATTCGACGTCGTCTTTGTCGTATTGCGACACGGCGCTGTCTTGCTGGCCGGGCTGACAATACAAGGGGCAGAAATCCGTGAGCTTGCCCGGCGCGATCAGGACGCCGCCCGCATGCATGCCGACGTTGCGCGTCAGGCCCTCCAGCGGCTTGGCGAGATCGATGAGCGCACGCGCTTCTTCGTCTTGCTCGTAGCGTTCGCGGAAGGCGGGTTCGTTGGCCAGCGTTCGCTCCAGCGTCCAGGGATCGGCCGGATTGTGCGGGATCAGCTTGGACAGGCCATCGCACATCAGATAAGGCAAATCCAGCACCCGGCCGGCATCGCGAACCACCGCCTTGGCGCCCAGGGTGCCGAAAGTGGCAATCTGGCTGACGGCGGCACGGCCGTATTTTTGCTTGACGTACTCGATGACGCGGTCGCGGTTATCCTGGCAGAAGTCGATATCGAAGTCGGGCATCGACACCCGCTCCGGGTTCAGGAAGCGTTCGAACAGCAGGTCGTAGGCCAGCGGGTCGAGATCGGTGATGCCCAGGCAATACGCCACCAGCGAACCCGCCCCGGACCCACGCCCCGGACCCACGGGTACGCCGTTCTCCTTGCCCCAATTGATGAAGTCGGCCACGATGAGGAAGTAGCCCGGGAAGCCCATATCGATAATCGTGCCGCATTCGCGCTCCAGCCGCGCCTGGTACTCAGGCCATTTCTCGGTGCGCTCGGCCTCGTTGGGATACAGCTCGCGCATGCGCCGCTCGAGCCCTTCTTGCGACAACTGCCGCAGATAGGTATCCAGCCCCATGCCATCGGGCGTGGGGAAATCCGGCAGCCGCGGTTTGCCGAGTTCGAGCTCGAGATTGCAACGCTTGGCGATTTCCACCGTGTTGGCCAGCGCTGCGGGAACGTCGGAAAAGCGCTCCGCCATGGCGTCGGACGACAACAAGTATTGCTGGTCGGTGAAGCGCCGCACGCGGCGGGGGTTGGCCAGCAGCTCGCCTTCGGCGATACACACCCGCGCCTCGTGGGCCCGAAAATCCTCGGGCAGCAAGAACTGCACGGGGTGGGTGGCAACCACCGGCAAGCCGCAATCACGCGCGATGCGCAGGCTGCCTTGCACCACGCTTTCATCGCCGTCCAGGCCGGCGCGCTGCAACTCCAGATAGAAGGCGCCCGGGAACACATCGGCCCAGCCTTGGGCGAGCGCCCGCGCCGCGCTTTCGTTGCCGGCCAGCAGAGCTTGCCCCACGTCGCCGGTGCGCGCGCCGGACAAGGCGATCAGACCATCGGCCGACTGCTCCAGCCATTCGCGGCGTATCTCGGCCCGTCCGCGGTGAGGGTTTTCGAGGTAGGCACGCGTTAGCAGCTCGCACAGGTTGAGATAGCCCGCATGGTTGCGCACCAGCAGCAGCAGGCGCGAGGGCTGCTCGCGGTCGGCATCGTTGGTGATCCAGACATCGCAGCCGGCGATGGGCTTGATGCCTTTGCCGCGCGCCGCCTGGTAAAAGCGGATGAGGCCGAAAACGTTGGCCAGGTCGGTCATGGCGACGGCGGGCTGGCCGAAGGCGGCGACCTGCTTGAGGAGATCGGGGATGCGCACGATGCCGTCGACCACCGAAAACTCGGTGTGGACGCGCAGGTGGACGAAACGGGCGGGATCGGAAACGGTGGGCATGGGTTGCATTGTAGCTTCGGGTATCGATGCGGGGGTGGCCGGGGAACGGGTTCTCCCGACGAGCCTCGCCGCCGGATGAGCCAGTGCCCCGACTGCGCCCGAAGTGGGCCCCGATACAGGAAGTATCCAAATATAATGCCGAAAAAACGAGGTGCGAGCGTGCTGGATCTCGAGACGCAGGAAGACATCCATCGTCTGTGGGACGAGCTCACCGATTTCAATGTCGGCCAGAGCGACGCGGCAACACGGCACCTGCAGGAGCGGCTCTGCCGCCGGGTGGGCGCCTGGAACGCCACTTGGGGCGGGGCCTTCCGCCTGAATGCGGGCAACGCCGACCAAGACCCTCTTCAAGGGTGGCGCGTGGCCGTAACGCGATTGCTTCATCCCATCGATCCCCACCCCGGCGAAGGCCCTTTCAAAGAGCTCCAGGCCCGCTGGAACGGCCGCGACCTCGATCCGTCGTTCCTGCTGCCCATGCGGGATGTCGGCAGCTTCCGGACTTACGTCCTGCGCCGCGACCTGCCCGCCGACTGGTTCGGCAGCGTCTTCTACGACACTTATTACAAGCCTTTCGGCACGGTCGACGCGGCCTTCGTGGGCTTCCCGATCAACAGCGATGCCGAATCGCATTTCGGCTTCTATGCACGCAGCGAGTTCACCGAGCGGGATGTAGCCCTGCTCGCCTACGCGCTGCGCGGCATCAAGTGGTTTCACCGGCAGGTCATGCTCACCAGCGGCCCGCTGATCGCCAAGTCGCCCCTGACCCCGACCGAACGCAAGGTGCTCGGGCTCCTGCTCACCAAGGCGTCGGAAAAAGTCATGGCGGAGCAACTCGGCCAGGCCGCATCGACCACCCATCAATACGTCGCTTCCGTGTTCCGGAAATTCGCCGTACGCAGTCGCGCCGAACTGATGAGCTTGTGGTTGCGCCGGCCCTATTGAGCCCCAGCCCGGCCGGCGCAGATATCGCCACCAGCAAGCTCGACGACGCGCGGCACCTTCCAAGCGCTATCATTCCCGGCATGTCGCCTCCCCTTGACCGACCGGCCGGTACCCACTACGTTGGCCGTTTTGCGCCTAGCCCCTCAGGCCCCCTGCACCGAGGCTCGGTGGTGGCGGCTCTGGCCAGTTATGTAGACGCCCGCGCCCATGGCGGTCTCTGGCGCGTGCGCATCGAGGATGTGGATTTGCCTCGCGCCGTACCCGGCGCCGACCGCGTCATCCTTGGTCAGTTGGAGGCGCTGGGCATGCGCGCCGATGGCGAGATCTGGTGGCAGTCGCGGCGTAACGACGTCTACGCCGAGGCTCTAGCGTTACTGAGGGCGCGTGGCCTGGCTTACGGCTGCGCCTGCACGCGCCGGGAGCTGCGCGACGCCGCACTGCCGGTCTCGCCCGTCACCGGCGAGCCGCCCTACCCCGGTACTTGCCGCAATGGCCTGCTCCCGGGCCGCCTGGCGCGGGCTTGGCGTTATCGGGTAGAGCCGGGCGAAGAAACGTTCATCGAC
This sequence comes from Pigmentiphaga sp., assembly GCA_023228945.1. Taxonomy (GTDB): domain Bacteria; phylum Pseudomonadota; class Gammaproteobacteria; order Burkholderiales; family Burkholderiaceae_B; genus Verticiella. The sequence goes on from JALOAI010000017.1 coordinate 67,393, forward strand.
CGCTGGTTCGGCGAGCAGCGCCAGGATGTCGCACGCGAAGTGGGGGATTTCGTCATCCGCCGGGCCGATGGGCTATGGGCCTATCAGCTGGCTGTGGTGGTGGACGACATCGCCCAGGGCATCACCGACGTCGTGCGCGGTGCCGATCTGCTGGCATCCACCGCCCGCCAGCGTCGACTGCATCGAGAGCTGTCGCGCCCTCCCCTGGCTGCGACGGCTGCGCCGCCGCCCCGTACCTTGCATGTACCGCTAATCACGGATGGCGACGGACGAAAATTATCGAAGCAGAACGGAGCGCCCGCGGCCGACACGGCGCGTCCGCTAGAGGAATTGCAACTGGCCTGGAAGGCTTTGGGCTTTGCCCGCCTGCCCGCCAGCGACGTAACGGACTTTCATCGGCAGGCCCTGGAGCCCTGGCACGCAAGATTCAGACCAGCCTGAGATAAAAATAAAACAGCCCCCATGCTCACTCTATTCGCTGCCCCCGGGAGGCTTCAGCTTCCTTCGGGCGGCCGGGCGGAGACTGACAGGCGCACCGGAGGCACGCGGCGCAACCGGAGGCGTATTCGATCAGGAGGCGGCTTCGTCCAGGGGGCGGCGGGGCCCGCCCAGCAACACCCCGACGTCGGCTCTGGAAGGCCGCTCGTCGACCTCGGCACGCGGCGCCGCCTGACGGGACGAAACCGTGCTCGACGGCTCGTAGGGCTTCAGGAAGAACTCATCGATCGGCTGCTGGGCCGTGCGCGGACGCCAGCGCTCATCGCGGCGGCGGCCATCGCGGCTATCGGTACTACGTTCGCGGCGCGGCGAGCGCGCCGAGGGCGGCAGGGCCAAGGTGCCGCGAGGCACCTTGCGGCCAATCAGCTTCTCGACCTCGAGAAGGAATTTTTCTTCGTCGGGGGTAAAGAGCGCGATGGCCTCCCCCGATGCGCCGGCCCGACCCGTGCGGCCGATGCGGTGGACGTAGTCTTCAGGGTTGTACGGCAGATCGTAGTTGATGACGCAAGGCACGCCCGCCACATCGAGGCCGCGCGCCGCGACGTCGGTAGCCACCAGGACTTCGAGCTCGCCCGCCTTGAACGCCTCGAGGGCCCGCATCCGATCGAGCTGGGATTTGTCGCCGTGAATGGACTCGGCGCGGATCCCATCTTGAATCAGTTGCCGCGCCAGGCGGGCGGTGCCGATCTTGGTATTGGAAAAGACGATGACTTGGTTCAGGCCGCGCGACTTCACCAGATGCACCACCGCCGCGCGTTTGTCTTCGCCGGTGAGCGCATAGGCAATCTGAGTCACGGTCTCGGCCGTGGCATTGCGCGCCGCCACTTCGATCTCGACCGGGTGGTTGAGATACGACCGGGCCAGCTTGCGGATCTCGTTGCTGAAGGTAGCCGAAAACAAAAGCCCTTGCCGTTGCTGTGGCAGCAACTGGATGATCCGCTCGAGATCGGGCAAAAACCCCATATCGAGCATGCGGTCGGCTTCGTCGAGCACCAGGATGCCTACCTGGCCGAGGTCGACGTTGCGCTGCTCGACGTGATCCAGCAGGCGGCCCGGTGTGGCGATCAAGACTTCGCAGCCTTGGCGCAAGGCGTCTTTTTGCGGCCGGATGTCGACACCACCGAACACCACCGCCGCGCGCAGCGGCGTTTGCGCGCTATAACGCTTGACGCTCTCGGCGACTTGGTCGGCCAGTTCGCGGGTGGGCGTGAGGATCAAGGCCCGCACAGGATGGCGAGCGGGTGAAGCGCTGTGGTTGGCCAGCGGCATCAGGCGCTGCAGCACCGGCAGCGTGAAAGCCGCCGTTTTGCCGGTACCCGTTTGCGCGGCGCCCATGACGTCGCGACCGGCCATGACGACCGGAATCGCCTGCGCCTGGATCGGAGTGGGTCGGGTGTAGCCCGATTCGGTCAGCGCCCGCAGCAGACTGGGGTGCAGGCCGAAGTCGGCGAACGTGGTTTCGGCCGGGCTGTTCACGCCAGCGGCGTCAGTGCTGGCGGAGGGAATATTGGTTTCGTTCAAAAAACGGTGTTCGACGGTTGGTCTAGAAAAACTGCCAGAATAAGTATTGGATTGTAGCATCGGCAATCCGCCGTCGGCATGACAGTCGTTGATCACGCGCCCACAGCGCCGCACACGGCGGTGTCGGCCCACACCGCTAGTCGGGCCACGACGAGCGCTGAAGCGCCGACAGCAACACGGGATCGTCCAGCACCGCCATACGCTCGGCGGCCGTCAGGCCGTCAGGCGCCTTGGGGGCCCAGTCGCGCACTCGGCGCAGGCGCGCGGCGTCGACGATGGCGCTGCCTCGATGCCGGGCCCGCGCCAGGGCGCGGGCCAGCACGCCCACGTCGGGATCCGTCAAGGCCCCGGCAAACCCCGGCAAGGCTTGCTGCCTCGCCTGTTCGTGATACGCGCGGGTGGCGCGCAGCGCGGCGGGCGGCCGTACTTCTTCGGGAATGCAGAAAAGACGCGCCCGCCGCAACGCCTGGCCCCAGCTCACCCGGCTGCTCCACACCGAAATCGGGATCGCGACCAGCCAGGCCACGAGAATCGGCAGCATCCACCACAGAAAGCTCGGACTCAGCCAATAGACCAGCGCCAGCCACGCCAAGCCCAATAGCGATTGTGAAGCGTGGGCCCGGAACGCCTCACTCCACGCCGTGGCGTCGTTATCGCGCGAGGGAGACACCCATTTTGCATGCCCACCGGCGAATGTGGCGACAATGAAGCGAGTGTGGAACAACATGCGTACCGGTGCCAGCAGCATCGACAACAGCGACTCCAGCACCATGCTTGCCGCCAGGCGCAGCCGCCCGCCATAGCCACGCGCGTCTTCCAGAGCGATCAGCAGCACGCTCAGCACCTTTGGCAAAAATAGCAGCAGCGCCGTGGCCGACAACAGCGCGACGGCCTTCAGCGGTTGCCATTGGGGCCACAAGGGAAACAACTGATGCGGCTGCACGAAATACTGAGGTTCGGTGAGAGTGTGTACCGCCAACAGCGCCGTGGACAACAGCAGGAACAGGAACCAGAGCGGCGCCGACAAATATGACATCACCCCGGTCAGGAAGACCGCGCGGTGCACCGGATGCAAGCCTTCGGTCAGGAACAAGCGGAAGTTCATCAAGTTGCCGTGGCACCAGCGCTGGTCGCGCTGCAGTTCTTCCAGCAGGTTGGGCGGTAGTTCTTCATAGCTGCCCGGCAAGTCGTAGGCGATCCACACCCCCCAGCCGGCCCGCCGCATCAGCGCGGCCTCGACGAAATCGTGCGACAGGATGGCCCCGGCGAATGCGCCCTTGCCCGGCAGCGGCGCCAGCGCGCAATGCTCCATGAAAGGCTCGAGCCGGATGATGGCGTTATGGCCCCAATAATGCGACTCGCCCAATTGCCAATAATGCAGACCGGCGGTAAACAAGGGCCCGTAGACCCGGGTGGCGAACTGCTGCGCGCGGGCGTAGAGGCTGTCCATGCCGGTGGCGCGCGGCGCGGTCTGGATGATGCCGGCGCGCGGATTGGCCTGCATCAGCTGCACCATTCGCACCAGGCAGTCGCCGGTCATCACGCTGTCGGCGTCCAGCACCACCATATAGCGGTAATCGGCGCCCCAGCGGCGGCAGAAATCGTCGATATTGCCGCTTTTGCGCTTGACGCGGCGCCGTCGGCGCCGATAGAAGATGCGGCCGAAGCCCCCGGTGGCGCGGCAGATGTCGACCCAGGCGCTTTGTTCGGCAACGGCAATATCCGGATCGTAGGTATCGCTGAGCACGAACACGTCGAAGTGTTCCAGATGGCCCGTGCGCGCCAGCGACTCGTAGGTGGCGCGCAAGCCGGCGAACACGCGTTCGACGCTCTCGTTGCAGATCGGCATGACGATTGCCGTGCGGGCGGACGGATCGATCGGTTCGTGGCCGGTGCTGTTGGCGGAGATGCTGTAGCGGTCGCGGCCGCGCACCAACTGCAGGAATCCCGCCAAGGCCGTCCAGAATCCGGAGGATACCCAGCCGAAAAGCAAGGCGAACAGCACCAGAATGGCGATCTCGAGCAGGTCGCGCCCTTGGTAGGGCAGCACCCCGCGCATGTACCAGGTGGCGACGATGGTTTGCGCCACCACCAGCAGCAGGAGCAGACTGCGGCGCCGGCTGCCGGCGGCCCGCCAGCCGGCAGCCGGATCGCCGGGCTCCGGCGTGCGACGCCGGCGCCTGCGGCCTCGCCAACGCTGCCAGTAACCCACGACGGGGTTGGTGATCCAGGGTTCTGGCACCATGGATGCGCGCCGCAACGGCGGAGCGCTGGTCACGCAGACCCTGCCTTGGCCGTCGAGGCCGATCAGGCCCGCCTCCTCCGCCGCGGGACCGCAGCGTTCGCGCAGGCGTTGCACATCGAGCGCCGTGTCGGCGTTGGCGGGAGCCGGCGTACCCTGGGACAAATTAACCATTGGGGATCTGCTGGCTCCATACCTCGGACACGGGAGCGCCCTCGAGCAATAAGCGGGCGCGTAGTTCGACGGGCTTGGCCGGATCCAGTACCTTGAGCCGGAGCGTCAATCGCCGGCCGCCGTTCACGGGATGAAAACGCAGGGTATTGCCCAGGATCTCGACATTGCCATTTTGCGAGATGTCGGCCGTTAGCGCCGCATCCTCCGGCAACGCCGGTAGCTTGCCGCCCACAAAATCGACGCGGAACACCACCGTGCCGTCCGGCTTGCGCACCATATCGGGGCCGCGGACTTCGCCAGGCCTACGCCGGGTTTGCGCCACCCAGGCCAGGCCCTCGGGCATCAATGCGGTCTCGTCGCGCGTCCAGTGCAGACGATACGACAAGCTCAGCGACTCGCCCGCCGCCGGCACGCGGGCCGGCGTCCAGAAGGCCACGATGTTGTCGTTGGTTTCATCGGTTGAGGGAATCTCGACGAGCTCGATCTGGCCCGGCCCCCAATCGCCTTGCGGTTCGACCCAGACGCCCGGCCTTTGATCGTAGCGATGGTCGAGATCGTCGTATCGATTGAAGTCGCGTGTACGCTGCAACAGCCCGAATCCCCGGGGGTTATCGAGCTGAAAGGCGCTGATCGCCAAGCGTCGCGGATTATTGAGCGGCCGCCACAGCCACTCGCCATTGGCGGTGGCGATCGACAAACCCTCGGAATCGTGGAGCTCCAGCCGAAAATGCTGATTGCCGGGAGGCTGGTTGGCGCCATGCAGGAACATGCTGGTGAGGGGCGCCAGCCCGAGCTTGCCCACCTGGTTGCGGAAGAACCATTCGGCTTTCACGTCGACCACCGTTTGCTCGCCGGGATGGATGACGAACCGGTAGGCCCCCGTGACGCTGGGCGCATCGAGCAAGGCATACAGGGTGAGATGGCGGTCGCTGGGCCCGGGCCGCAGCAGCCAGAACTCCCGGAACCAGGGAAACTGCTCGCCGGACGGCAGGCCGGTGTCGACCGCCAGGCCCCGTGCGAGCGCACCGGCCACCTGCCCGGCCCCCACCATCTGAAAATAGCTGGCCCCCAGGAACGAGGCCACGAGCTCGGGCTGGCCGGGATCGTTGATCGGGTACAGCACCCGAAAGCCGGCGATGCCGGACCCATCGAGGCTGGAGCGATCGAACGCAATATCGCCGAAATCGAATTGCCCCGCATCGTACTGCACCGGGCGGACGCCGTCGGCATCCACCACATTGAGCGTGACGGGGGCGGTGAAATGCATGCCCACGTGATAAAGCTCGATGCGGAACGGCGACGCCGTGTCGCCCCACATCCAGGCCTCGGGCTTCTGGCGGATGGATTCGTAGGTGGCGAAATCGATGTTGCTCAGCGCCTCGGGCATCGCGCGCTCGGGCGCGGTATAACGCTCGGTCGCCAATTGCTTTGCCCGGTTCGCAACGTCGGTGAACGTCCAGGATGCCAAGGCCGACGCCGGGAACGCGGCCACAAGAGTACAGCCCAGTGCCAATCGGCCCAGGCTACGGAAAAACGCAGGGATCACCGCCATGGATGTTGAGATTCCTTCTGCTGGCTGCATGTGTCGCCGCAGGCCTGGCCCGCCCGGGATGCGATATTCCAAGCGGACAGGCGAAGCTGACACGAAAATGACAACACCGACAATTTTGGCATAAATCCCGGATGCCGGATGACATCGTGACACAAACATTCTCGCAGGTGCCGGCTCGCTCCGCACCTGCTTTTGGAAGCTCGCCGGCACGGCCGGTCGGCTGTGGCCGCGACGCGCCTTGCCGCGACGGTCGATTTGCACACATCGGCAAACATCTGCTATAGTCATCTTCTTTCGGGGCGTAGCGCAGCCTGGTAGCGCACTTGCATGGGGTGCAAGGGGTCGCGAGTTCGAATCCCGCCGCCCCGACCATATAATAAGTTCTTGATTTATAAGGTCGGAACCCGAAGAGCCCGGTAGCCAAAAGCTGCCGGGTTTTTTCATTGGCGAATCCTGCGTGGTTCATTTGTACCGACTGCCGCCATGATGCCAAAATCTGGTCGCGAAATATCCCGTCCATAGCCACAACGCACGTGGCCATTGGGCCGCGCGGATATCGCCGGAATTCCATTCTGGGAGAACACCATGATTCTGGTTACCGGAGGCGCCGGCTTCATCGGTTCGAACTTCATTCATCTGTGGTGCCGCGAGCGTCACGAGCCCGTGCTCAACCTCGACGCCCTCACCTACGCCGGCAATCCCGATAATCTGGAAGCCCTGCCTGCCGGAAACCGACACCGCTTCGTGCGCGGCGATATCCGCGACGCCGGCATGCTGCAGGCCCTGCTGGCCGAGCACCGTCCACGCGCCGTCGTGCACTTCGCCGCCCATACCCACGTCGATCGCGCGATCGCCGGCCCGGACAGCTTCATCGACACCAACGTGCTGGGCACGCAGCGGCTGCTCGAGAGCTGCCGTCAGTATTGGCTGGGCACCGACGCCGCCAGCCGCCGGGGCTTTCGCTTTCTCCACGTGTCCACCGATGAGGTTTACGGTTCGCTCTCCGCCCACGCCCAGCCCTGGACGGAAGCCTCGCCCCTGGCGCCCCACAATCCTTATGCGGCCAGCAAAGCGGCTGCCGACCACCTGGTACAGGCCTACCATCACACCTATGGTCTGCCCACCCTGATCACGCGCTGCGGCAACAATTACGGACCGCGACAATTTCCCGAGAAACTGATCCCGCTGGTCATCGTGCGCCGGCTGGCCGGTACGCCCATCCCGGTGTATGGCGACGGCGGCCAGCAACGCGATTGGATCCACGTCGAAGATCATTGCCAGGCGCTGCTGCGCGTGCTCGATCAGGGCCGGCCCGGCGAAAGCTACCACGTGGCCGGCCACGCCGAGACCGACAACCTGGGCTTGATCCGACAATTGAGCGCCTTGCTGGACGCGCGTCGCCCCGATGCGCCGGTCATGCGCATCCGGCACGTTGCCGATCGCCCGGCCCACGATAGGCGCTATGCCCTGGATACCGGCAAAATCGAACGCGAACTCGGCTGGCGACCGCGAATCGGCCTGGATGCCGGGCTGGCGGCAACGATAGACTGGTATCTCGGCAACCCCGATTGGCTGTCACGCGTGACCAGCGGCGCCTATCGCGAATGGGTGGCCAGCCACTACGGCGATTTGTCGGCCTGACCCGCCCGGATCGCGGAGAATCGCACCATGCACGTCCAGCCGCTCCCCCTTCCGGGACTCCTGCTGCTTACGCCGCGCCAGCACGCGGATCATCGCGGGATCTTCTACGAGAGCTTCAATACCCTGACGTTTGCCGCCGCAACCGGCCTGGACATCGCCTTCGTTCAAGACAACCATTCCGAATCTCGCCAGGGCGTGTTGCGCGGTCTGCATTATCAATTGCCGCCGCATGCCCAGGGCAAACTGGTGCGGGTGGTGGCCGGCGAGGTGTACGACGCCGTGGTGGATCTTCGCCGCGGCTCCGCCACTTTCGGCCGCTGGGCGGCGGTCAGGCTGGATGCGGCCAGCGCTCGCCAGCTCTGGATTCCGCCAGGCTTCGCCCATGGCTTCCTGACGCTCAGCGAGCAGGCTGTGCTGCTCTATAAAACCACCCGGCATTATCATCCCGAGGCCGAGCGCTGCCTGCGCTGGGACGACCCTCGACTGGCCATTCCCTGGCCCTTGCGGGGCGCGCCCATCCTCTCGGCGCGCGACCAGGCGGGGCAATCGCTGGATGCGCTGGAGCCGATCGCGCCGGATGGCGAGAGGGACGAGCCCCGGATCACCCCGGCGGGCTCCTAAGACGACTGGCCGGAGAGCTTCTCCCGCGCCTGGCGCGCCAGGAACTCGTCCATTCGCGCCTTCACCTCGCGACCGCGCTCGTCGGTCCAGGTATAGAACCCTTCTCCCGTCTTCATTCCCAGCTTGCCGTCCTTCACCAGACTCTCCAGATAAGGATGGGCACCCGGCGTATTGTCGAGATCGGCGTTCAGATAGCGGTGAATGGCATAGGTCAGATCCACCCCGACCAGGTCGGACTGTTCCAACGGGCCGATGACGCCGAGCCGGGAGCCAAACCCTTCCTTGACCACTTTGTCGAGCGTAGCGGCGTCGCATACCCCCGCGGCCACCAGCGCGATGGCCTCGCGCTTGAGGGCGTGCTGCAGGCGATTGCCGATGAAGCCCGGGATGTCGCGGCGCACGTGTACCGGCGACATCCCGATGGACTCGAGCAAACTCATGGCTTGTTGGATCGTAGTGTCGGCAGTGGCGTCGGCCTGCACCACTTCAACCAGCCGCACCAAATGAGGCGGGTTCCAGAAATGCATGCCGCACAGCCTCGCGGCCGCGGCCATGCCTTCACTGATTTCACCGATCGCGATGGCCGAGGTATTGGTGGCCAACAGCGCCTGTTCGCCCGCCAAAGCCTCGACCCTCTGGAAGAGCTCGCGCTTGAGCGCCAGGTTCTCCGGCGCGGCCTCGATGACCAGGCCGGCGGGCCGCACCGCGGCGGCGAGATCGCCGGTGAACACCAGACTGCCGACGCGCTCCTCCTGCCCGAGGGCGCGCGACATCGCGGCGATCGTGGCGGGCGCCGCGGCGAGCGCGGCCGGCTGGGTGTCATACAGGCTGACCGGATGGCCGGCGGCGGCAAAGACCTGGGCGATACCGCAGCCCATGCGGCCCGCCCCCAGCACGGCGATGTGGATACGTTCCATGCCTACCCCGCGGTGTAGCCGCCGTCCACGTACATCACCTGGCCGGTGCAGAACGCGGAGGCGGGCGACAAGAGATAGAGCGCCATGCCGATCAGATCCTCGACCTCGCCCAACCGTCCCATCGGAATCCGGGAAAGCGAACGCGCGCGGGTCTGCTGGCCCAGTTCGTTGTCGCCGTACATCCACGCTGTGAGCTTGGAACGGAAAACGGTGGGCGCGATGGCATTGATCGTGATGCCGTGCTTGGCCCACTCGACCCCCAGCACGCGGGTCAGGCCGTCGGTCGCGGCTTTGGCGGTGCAATAGCCGCCGTAACCCGAGTAGTTGCCGTGGCGGCCCCTCACCGAAGACACCAGCAGCACCTTGCCGGGCCGTTGGTTGGCGATCCAGTAGCTGCCCACGGCCTTGCAGAGCAGCCAAGCGCCCTTGACGTTGCCGTCCATCACCGACTGCCACTCTTCGTAGGACTGGTCCTGGATAAAGCCGGGCTTGTTATAGCCCGACGCCACGACCAGCATGTCGAGGCCGCCAAAGGCCTCCAGGGCGGCATCAAGCATGCCTTGCACCGCCTCCGGGCCATCGGGACGCGCCAGCACGATCCTGACCTTGGCGCCGAGGCTCTCGGCTTCGCCGGCCACTTCTTCCAGCTCTTCCTGGGAGGCCGAGGCCAATACCAGATTGACGCCCATGGCGCCCAGCGCCAGCGCCACGCCACGGCCCAGCGAGCCGGAGGCCCCGGTGATCAGGGCGGTCTTGCCGGCCACCTCGAACAGTTGCAGGGGATTCTTCAGGGTTTCGGAAATCATTTGCTTGGGATCCTTGGGTGGCGGCCCTACGGCCGCCACGGTTCTACATTGAGATATTTTTGGCCTTGACCAGTTCGGTCCAGCGTTCCATCTCGGTCGCCATGTAGGCGCTGAACTCCTCCGGCGTGCTGGGCGTCGTCTCCACGCCCATCTCTTGCAGTTTGGCGACGAAGTCCGGGTCTTGGCTTACCTGCCGGTAGGCCGCGTTGAGCTTGTCGATGATCTCCGGCGCCACGCCGTCAGGCACCACCAGGCCCTTCCAGGCCTCGATCTCCTGCGTGCCCAGGCCGACCTCACGCATCGTCGGCAGGTCCGGAAAGCCGCTCAAGCGGGCGGGAGCAAAAACCGCCAGGCCTTTCAGGCGGCCCGACTTCAAATGCGCCATGGCCACCGGCAGGTCCAGGAAGGCCACATCCAGCGCGCCGCCCAGCAAGTCGGGAATGATCGGCGCGCTGCCTTTGTAGGGAATATGCGTGAGCTGGACGCCAGCCTGGTCCTGCAGCAGTTCCATGGCCAGATGATGCGGGCTGCCGACACTGGCCGAACCGTAGTTCAGCTTGCCCGGCTCGGCTTTGGCCTGGCGCAGGAGATCCTCCACGGACGCCAGCGGGGAATTCGCGGGAACCGTCAGCACCAGGGCTTCCGTTGTGGTCAGCGTGATGGGACTGAAGTCCTTCAGCGGGGCGTACGGCAGGGTTTTATGCAGGCCGGGATTGACCGCGAATGTTCCGATATCGCCCACCATGATGGTGTAGCCGTCGGCCGGCGCCCGTGCCACGTAGTCCGCCGCGATGATCGTACCGCCACCGGGCTTGTTCTCGACGATCACCTGGGTGCCCAGGATCGGTTCGAGCTTGGATGCCGTGAGCCGCGCCCAATAATCGGTGCCTCCGCCGGGCGGCATGGGCACCACGAAACGAATGGGGCGTTCCGGATACTGCGCCTGGGCTTGGGCTTGCGCCGTAAAGCCCGCCGCGATGAGCGGCAACAGGCACAGAGCGCTTTTCCAGAGATGTTGCGACATATCGTTCTCCTCTACGACCGTGCTGGCGGTCGGTCTTCATGGCCATGGCGAACCGGAAAGCTCGCTCAGGATGCGATGATGGTGATTAAAGTGGCTGCCAGTACACCGTGGTTTTTCAAACTGCGAGCCTGGCCGGCCGGGATGAAGCAGCTGTCGTAGGCGCGCAGCGTGCGGTCTTCGCCCGCCATGGTGAGCGTAATCTCGCCCGCGGTGACGACGTACACCCGATCGACGGTGGAGGCGCCATGTTCGGCGCCACCGCCAGGGTGGAACACCGACAGTCCCACCTGGCAACCGAAGGCGCTGGCGTCGCCGCCCTGCAAACGCCAGCTGTCCATGTCGAAGTGCCGAGGCGCCACATAGCGCGGCGCGTCGGAGATCGGCGTGATCCTGGCCTCGGCCCCCGCGGCGGGGCTAGCGCTTTGGCTCGTGGTCATAATCCCCCTCCTTCCCGACCGCGGCTCACAGGCCGGACTCGAAGCGGAACTTCTGCTCCGGATCGATCACCGCCACGACGCGTACGCCACAGCCCTCGCCCTCATACCAGCGGAACGGAAAACACATGAAGGTGCAGCGCTTGCCGGTAATCAGATCGAGATCGCCGCCGACGTTTTCGATCCCCGGGATCCCCGCGGTCAGCATGACTTTGTGCGAAGGCTCCCAGAGCGGGAAATCCTCCTTGAGCGGACGCCCCGAATGCTCCGCATACTCGCGTTCCAGCCAGGGATGCGAAGGTCCGGTGCCGTGCGAGACCAGCTTGGTCCCCAGCGGGTGATCCAGGGCCTGCACGTCGATGCCCACCAGCTTGACCTTGCGATCCACCAGCCATTGCGCGGCCTCTTTGTACAAGCCGGGGGAATAGGAGAAATACTCGTCGTTGTCGCCCCACAAGCGATGGGCGCCGGTATTGATCATGACGATGTCGTTGGGCTCGATCCGCGGCGTGGCCCGCTCCAGATCCTCCGCCGTGACGACACCCCATTTACCTTTCGGAATGGACACCGCGACCCCGGTGCCGAAGAACCGGTGCATCTCGAAGTCGGTGATGTAAGGCGTGTTCTCCAGCACGTGAATCGGCGCATCCATATGGGTGCCGCGATGCATGCTGGCCTCGATCTCCTTGACGGACACGCCTTCCTTGGCATGGAACTGCAAGGTCCGCACATTGAGGGACGCCGCCGAGGGCCATTCGGGCATGCCGTGCCCCCAACGCTGGCTCAAGTCAAAAAATTGCAATGATTCGGTGCTCATCGAACAGCCTCACTGAGTATTTCCGGATTCGATCCGGCACTTGCCGTCCGGATCCAACATCGCCACGAAGCGAATCACGCAGGCGTCGCCCTCGGGCCAACGCCACGGCATGGCATGAAAGGTGCAGCGCTTGCCCAGCACGGTGTCGACATCGCCGCCGACGTTCTCGATGGTGGGAATACCGGCGGCCAGCAGCGCTTTGTGCGCAATATTCCAATCCGGAAAATCCTCGAGCACATCGCGGCCGGTTTCGGCGAAATATTCGGGAGCCAGATATTTGATCTGCGGGCCGTTGCGATGCGGCGCCAGCGACGTGGCCAGCGGGTGGTCCACGGCGGCGGTGTCCACCGCTACCAGCTTGACGCCGCGCGCCACCAGCCATTGCGCGGCTTCGGCGGACAAACCGGGCGCATAGCCGAAATACTCTTTGCTGTCGGCATAACGGCGATGCCAGCCGGTGACGATCACGACGATGTCGCCGCGCCGGATCTCCGGCGTCGCGGCTTCGAGATCGGCCACCGTCACGTATTCCCACTTTTGCTTGGGAATATCCAGCACCACGCCGTTGCCGAAAAATTGCTCCAGCGGAATCTGGCCCACGCCCTGAGCGGCCGGCACCATGTGCAGCGGCGCATTGACGTGAGTGGAAACGTGCATGGTGCCCTTGTAAATCTGGGTCATCACACCGTGCTTTGCATGGTTGACGATTTTATGGATCTTGAGATCGTCGAATCCGGGCCATGTCGGGGCGTTATAGCCCCAGCGATGGCTCAATTCGACCATTCGCAATCCCGTCACAGGATCGGTTACTGCTGTCATTCCGGGCATCTCCAAAGCGATCGCCCATCTCGCCGCGGCCGGCCTGGCGGACGGCTGCGACGAATTCGGCGATTCGTACGCGAAGACCGCTGTTACACACCGGCCACGCCGGTGGGTCTTCGTGAGAGGTACTATGCTCGGATCGCGATGCCGGGTCGATTGGTATTTTTTTATCCCAACATTCCACGGGGGAATACCCGTCAGACTTCCGTCAATTGCTCGGCGATAGCCGAAATCGCGCCACCCGCCAGGCTGTCCATATCGGTGGCGCGGCGGTAGATCAGACCGCTTTGAAAGCGCCAGAGCTCGCCCGGCACCGCCAACGGGCGCAGGTTCAGTTGGGCCGCGCGCCCCAGCAACTGCGACGACACGCTGGCGATACAGGAGCCCGCCATCAAGAGCGAAAACAAGGTTTCCAGCGAGCTCGCCTCGATCGCCACGCCCGGCGATTGCAGGCCATTGCGGATGAAGAATTTCTCGAGCCGATCCAGCCCGGCGTAGTCCTTGTCCAGCCCGACCAAAGGGAACTCGAGCAGACGCGCGGGCGGCACGTGCGAGAGCTGCCCCAGGGGGTGCGACTCATGGGCCATCATGAGATGCACGGTATCGAACAAATGGCGCTTGAGCAGTTCCGGGTGATCGGGGAAATCCAGCGCCGAGCAGACGACATCCAATTCGCCCTTGAGCAGTTGGGGAATCAAGGTATCGAGCACGCCCGATACGATGCGCACATGCATCTTCGAGCGCTTCGCGACCAACTGCGTCACCGCCTCAGGTATACCGTACGCCGACCATAGCGGGCCGATACCGATGGTAATCGAGCCGGCGCCGCCTTCGCGCAATACGCGCAGCTCTTCGCGGGCCTGCCGCGACTCCAGGTCGATCAAGCGAGCACGGCGACCCAGTGCGATGCCGTACGAGGTGGGCACCATGCCGGTTGGAGTGCGGGTGAACAAGGGTACGCCAAGCTCCTCCTCCAGCCGCCGCAGGCTTTTGGATAACGCCGGCTGGGTCAGGAACAAGGCTTCGGCCGCGGTGGTGAGCTTGCGATGCTCCAGCACCGCCAGAAAACATCGCAGCAAATTGGTGTCCAGCATTGCTCTCATGTGCCATACCCCGGCTAGCCGTCGTTGGCCCAAGGATACCGCACCCCATCCTCCGTGCCCTGACCCCTCGCCCCGCCTCATCCGAATGACGAGACCAGGCATGCGGCCCTCCTTGCGGAAGGCTCATGCCTGGCCGGCGCCGGAGCCCGCCAGCCTGGGCTCCACCTCTGCGGGTGCGGGGGCTACTCTGCGGCGCCGGGCTCCAGCACGACGCCGACCTCTTGAGCGTAGGCGTGCCATGCCGCCACCAGCTCGCGCAGCGTGCCGGACTCTTGCTCGGCAAGATCCCGGGTTTCTCCGGGATCGCTCGCGGTATGGAACAACTGCCATTGTCGAACGGGGATCTCCGCCGCGATCTTGCGGACGCCGGGGGGCAGATAGACGGCCTTCCAGGGCCCGCGGCGAATCGCACGGCCGTAGGCGAGCTCCCATGCCATCGCGTGCGCATCGCCATGCAACTCGTGGGCGGTACCGTTCAGCAAGCCGGCCGCGGAACGCCCCCGCATGGCAATCCTGCCGGGGGGCGGCGCGGAATCAATGTTGGCCCATTCCAGCAGCGTGGGTGCCAGATCCATGACATGGAGGAAGGCGGGGTTCTCGGTACGCTGCTGGATGCCGGGCCCGCAGGCCAGGGCGCAGGTGCGGATGCCACCCTCGGTGGTATAGCGCTTGAACAAGGAGAATGGCGCGGCCTGGGCTTGCGCCCAGGAGGGCCCTATCGACACATAGCTGTTGGCTTCGCCGAGGTTGGCCAGGCGATTATCGGCATGGGCCTGGATCCAATCGCGCCAACCGGGCAGCTCTTCACGCAGCGTACCGGAAGGCCCGTTGTCGGAGAGGAAAACGATGGTCGTGTCGGCGAGCCTGCCGGTACGCTCCAAGGCGGCCAGCACGCGGCCAATGGCGGCATCCATGGCTTCCACCATGGCGGCGTAGATTTCCATCTTGCGGCTTTCGAGCCGGCGATCGGCCTCGGGCAGATCCTCCCAGGGCGTCAGGCCGCGGATCTCGGCCGGCACGGCCTCGGCCGTGGACAGGCCCAGGCCGCGCATACGCTCGAGCCGGCTGGCGCGCAGCGCCGCTGGCCCCGCATCGTAGCGGCCGCGATAACGATCCACCAGATGGCGCGGCGCCTGCAAAGGGCAATGCGGCGCGGTAAAGGCCAGATAACCGAACCATGGCCGGGTGTCGTCCCGCGCCTCGTCGATGAAGCCGATCATTTCATCGGCAAAGACATCGGACGAATAGCCTCCCACGGGATAATCGATGGCTTGCCCATTGCGGCGATACTGCGAAACCCCGTGAAAGCCGGCGTTCTCGGCCGTTTGATCGTGGCCGAAATGATTGTGCTCACCTTGCAGGAGGGCAAACGAACGCTCGAACCCCGCCCTATCCGGTGGCGACTCGCCACCCACGCCCAGATGCCATTTGCCGGACATCGCCGTGAGGTAGCCGCCGGCCCGCAAACGCTGCGCCACCGTGGCCGCGCGGCCGTTGAGATAGCCCTCGTAGCCGGGCTTACCCTGCTGTTCGGGCGTCATCAACTCCACCAGATTGCCCAGACCAACTTCGTGATGGTCACAGCCGGTCATCAGCATCGCCCGGGTGGTGGAGCACACGGGCGAGGCGTGGAAATTGCTCCAGCGCTGGCCCCGGGCAACGAGCGCATCGAGATGAGGCGTGTCGATCTCGCCGCCGAAAGCGCCGAGATCCGACCAGCCCAGATCATCGGCGACGATCAGCAATAGATTGGGAGTGCGTTCAGAATGCGGCATGGCCTAACGTTGTTCCTCCTGCTTGAGTTCGGTCACGATTTCCGCCCAGGCGTCAGCGCTTTCTTGTAGCACGGCAGCAAACTCGGCGGGTGTGCTGCTGACCGGTATGGTGCCGACATCGCCGTAGGCTTTTGCCACTTCGGGCGATTCGACCACCGCCTTGAGCTCTTGATTCAGACGCTGCACAATGGCGGGCGGCGTGCCGGCCGGAACCAGAACCCCCAGCGAATCCGCCATATCGAAGCCGGTAATCCCAAGCTCCCGCAAAGCGGGCAGATCGGGCAACAAAGGATGGCGATCATGGGTACTCACGGCGAGCGGCCGCATACGGTCGCCACCCATGTTGCTGCGCACCTGGCCAAAGCCGACGAACATGAGATCGACTTCGCCGCCCATGAGCCCCTGCACCGCGGGGGCCGCGCCTTTGTAGGGCACATGGAGAATGTCCATATCGAAGTGCTGCTTCAAAAGCTCCATCAAAAGATGGTTGATGGTACCTGCCCCGAATGACGCATAGCTCAGGCGATCCGGATTCTTCTTCGCGTACTCCACCAGCTCGGCCAGGCTCGAGACCGGCAGCTTGCCGGGATTCACGACCAGGAAGAACGGCACCCTGGCCATGAGCCCGATTGGTGACAAGTCTTTCTGCGCGTCGAAGTTTTCGGTGCCCAGCATGAGCGGGCCGGAGATCAGCATGTCCGGGTTGCCGGTGAGCAGGGTGTAGCCGTCGGGAGCGCTACGCACGACCGCCTGCACGCCGATGGTGCCGGACGCGCCGGGGCGATTTTCGATGACGATGGGCTGGCCCAGCCGCTTGGACAATTCGTTTGCGACGACCCGCGTGGAAAAGTCGACGCCACCGCCCGGCGGCAGCGGCACGATCCAGCGAATGGCTTTATCGGGATAGTCGGTGTCTGCCAGGGCCGGGCCGCTTCCCAACAACGCGCCCACGACCAGGGCCATCGCGGCCCAGGGACTCCCAAGAATGTTGTGCACGAAAATCATCTCCTCAATTCCAGGTTACGAAACACCCTCAGGTGTCATCCTGAATCGAGTATGCCCATGCAACAGTCTTAAAGAAATTGAAAATCCGTCACCGGGCTATAACCGTGGGGAAAGACGCCGGGCCGTGCTCAACCCATGGGTACGATCGCTTCGGCGTAGTCGTAAAGCGCTCCCAGGATGGCCTCTCCCCGCTCGTCGTCGATTTGCTCCGAGAGCGCATCGATGCGCTCGAACATTCCTTCGGCGGTGAGCGCGCCACCGGCGCCGCCCAGCAGGCGTGCGGCCCGGTGGGCCTCCCAGCGCTCGGCCTCGGCTTCGGTGAGCGTGTCGGGAAAATTGCGTGCCCGATAGCGGAACAAAAGCTCGTCCAGGCGGGAATCATCAAAGCCCGTGCGAGCATCCACGAGCTCCGTCGCGGCCAGCATGCGCAAACGCTGCAGGCGGCGACGATCGTCGTTGCCGATGAAACCGCCGTAGAGGTCTTCGTCCACATCGGGCGCCGGTGCCGTGGGCCGCTGAAACACACTCGCCCAGATTGCGCTCATATCCGGCAGATCACGCGCCACGGTCGCGTGGCGCAGGGCGGTGGCCATGTCGATGCCCCAGCGTTCGGCCATGGCCGGCGTCAGGGTCTTGAGATTACCCACCACCATGGGCGATTTGTTGAGATGCACCGACTTGATGGGCAGGCGGCTCAAGCCAGCGGCAAGATCCTCGGTTCTGGTGAACAGGCGTTCCCGAATGGCGTCGGCGTCGAGAGCCGCGAGCTCGGAGGGATCGTGCGTCAGATCCCAGGCGATCAGCTCGTTTTTATTGACGGGGTGGCTGGCCAGCGGCCACATCACCGCCAGGCAGCCGCGCTCGGCGGGGAACATACCGGCGACGTGCAAGAACGGTTTGGCCTCGGCCTGGCTGGCCGGCAAGCCCAGCTCGCTTGCCACGCGCTCCTTGCGGCGCAAGGCCAGGGCGAAGTCGAACAGCCGCGGCTGGCGCTGCCGGATCAGTCGCGCCAGGGCAATCGTGGCGCGCACGTCCGACAGTGCCTCGTGCGCGGCTTCGTGCGCCAGCCCGTTTGCCGCGCTCAGGTGCTCGAGCTTGAAGCTGGGCCTGCCACGCAGTTCACCCTCGGTATGTTTCGGCCATTCGATGCCATCGGGCCGCAAGGCGTAGGTCAGGCGCACGACGTCGAGCAGATCCCAGCGGCCGCAGTCGTTCTGCCATTCGCGGGCATAAGGATCGATGAGGTTGCGCCAGAACAGAAAGCGCGTGACTTCGTCGTCGAAGCGAATCGTGTTGTAGCCCACCCCGATGGTGCCGGACCTCGCCAGCTCGGCTTCGATGCGCGCGGCAAACTCGTGCTCCGGCACGCCGCGCTCCAAACACAGCTGCGGCGTGATACCGGTGATCAGGCAAGCCTCGGGCTCGGGCAGATAGTCGTTGGCCGGCCGACAATACAGCATCACGGGTTCGCCGATCTCGTTGAGATCGGTGTCGGTGCGAATGCCGGCGAACTGCGCCGGCCGGTCTCGCCGGGGCCGGGCGCCAAAGGTTTCGTAATCGTGCCAAAAGAAAGTGTGGGAAGTCATGCCGTGCGATCGAACGTTGGGCCGCCTCCGGGCACTCGCTACCCGGAAGAATGGCTGTCGACTTTACCCACGGCGCTCAGGACGCGCAAGCGGCCTCGTCTTTCAGCAAACGCTCGAGTACCCGGCGATAGCGCACGGCGCCGCCATCCACTTCAAGGAGGACCGGCGTCACGTTCTCTTCGCCCACATGATCGATGGCACGCTGCTGCGCTTCGATCATGGGCTCATCTTCAGTGGTGAAGGCCTGCCGGCGAAGACGGGAGAGCTGCTCCATGATCTCGAGGCGCAGCGGCTCGGGGAACGGAACGGGATTCATCCTGACGGCGGCGAAATGGTAGATCGTCTTGCGCCGGCTGACCGGCGTGAGCAGATGAAAGCCGAGCAAGGTCGTGCCCTCGGCCTGGCCTGCGCCAGGGCGGGTGACACCGGCATCGTTGACCAGCACCGACGGCGCATGCCAGGTCATGGCCGCCCAATGATCCACCAAAGCGCCATCGCGATGAAACATCAGATCGTGCAGGCCCGGCGGCGGCACCGCCGGCATCCAGCGCGACACGGTGACGGTATTTCCCGACTGCTGGACGGCGATCTCCGCCGCGGCGGTGGTCTGCGGGTTGCCGAGCACACCTTTGTGCAGGTAAGCGGTGTGTGAAAGATCCAGGAGGTTATCGACCACCAATTGATAATGGACGTCCATTTCCAGCCGATCGCGAAGCGTAACGTGCTCCTGCGGCGAGTTGTCGAGCGCCGACAGATCGGGGATTTCGGCGGGGTCGGCCGGACGATCGCCAAGCCACACCCAGATAAGCGTGTGCTTTTCACAGACCGGATAGGGGCGGACCCTGGCGCCGGCCGGGATGATGCCTTTGCCGTGGGGATTCAGCACGCAACTGCCCGAACCGTCGAAGCGCAGACCATGGTAGCCGCATTCGATCGTTCCGTCGGCGCACACCGAACCCAGGTGCAGCGGCGCACTGCGATGCGGGCAGCGATTCTCCAGCGCCGCCACGCCGCCGCCGGCGGTGCGAAACACAACGATTGCCTGGTCCAGGATGGTGATGTCCCTGGGCTCCCCTTCTTTCAGATTCTCCGCCCACATGGCCACATACCAGGCGTTCTTCAAGAAACCCATGCCAAGACTCCTCTTCCGGACCGGCCTTTCCGGCCAATCGATTATCGGGATACTCGTCGAGTATGGTGTGGGCCGCCGCAAAAGGACATTGAAAAAACATCACCGGGCCATAACCGGAGGGAAACCATTACGCGCTTCGGGTAGACTCCGCCTCGTCCGTGGCCCCGCCGTCGGCGCGCGTCTTTTCCGCTTACTTTCAGGATTCCCATGGCAAGCATGCTGGCAATCATCGTTTCCCTGCTGCTCTTGATGTACCTGGCCTACCGCGGCATCACGGTGCTGCTGCTGGCCCCGCTCATGGCGGGCCTCGCGGTGCTGCTGTCGGGCGAGATCGGGCTGTTTCTGCCGATCTATACCGAGACTTTCATGCCGGCGCTGGGCGGCTATGTGATCCAGTTCCTGCCCATCTTTCTGCTTGGCGCTTTGTTCGGTCAATTGATGGCCGACTCGGGCGCGGCATCCACGCTATCGCGCTGGATCGTCGACAAGCTGGGCGAGAAACAAGCCATCGTCACCGTGGTGCTGGCCTGCGGCCTGCTCACCTATGGCGGGGTGTCGTTGTTCGTCGTGGCCTTCGCCATCTATCCGATCGCGCGCAACCTGTTCCGTGCCGCCGATATCCCCAAGAGCCTGGTGCCCGCCACGATTGCGCTGGGCTCGTTCACCTTCACCATGACCGCCCTACCCGGCTCGCCGGCCATCCAGAACGCCATCCCCATTCCCTATTACGGCACCAACGTGTTTGCCGCTCCAGGACTGGGCATCATCGCCGGCCTGATCATGTTCGGCTTTGGCATTTGGTGGCTGAAAGGGCGGGCAGCCAAGGCGCGGCAGGCCGGCGAAGGTTATGGGCATCACCCCGAAGACCAAGACATCCTCGAAGGCCAGGACACGCCCACCGCCGACGAGCCGCCACCCATGCCCCTGGCGCTGGCCCTGCTGCCGCTATTGCTGGTGGTGGGCGTCAATGCCCTTTTCACCTATGGCGTGTTTCCCCGCGCGGATATGACGGCGATCACCGATCGCTACTCCGAACTCGATCCGTCGCGACTGACCGGCCTGTGGGCGCTGATCATCGCCCTGGCGGTGGCCTGCACCACGCTGGTGGTGTCGCGCCTGGGGCATTGGCGGCACCTGCGCGAGACCGTGAACAAGGGCGTATTCGGCTTCATGCTGCCGCTGTTCAACACCGCCTCGGAGGTGGGGTACGGCGCGGTGATCGCCAGCCTCGCGGGCTTTACGCTGATCCGCAACGCCGTCCTCAACGTCACGCCCGGCAACCCGCTGGTGTCGGAGGCCATCGCCATGGGCACGCTGGCCGGTATCACCGGGTCGTCGTCGGGCGGCTTGAGCATTGCCCTGCAAACCCTGGGCGAAGACTACCTGCGCATGGCCGAGGCCGCCGGCATCAGCCCCGACCTGCTGCACCGCGTCGCGGTGCTGGCCGCCGGCAGCTTCGATACCCTGCCCCACTGCGGCGCCATCATCACCTTGCTGGCGATCTGCAAGCTCAACCATCGCCAGTCGTATCTCAACATTGCTGCGGTGACCATGGGCGGCCCGCTGCTGGCGCTGGCTGTGGTCATCGCCCTGGGTACGATGTTCGGCAATTTTTGACCCCGCCCTGAAGGACGGGGCTTGCGCTTGGGCGCGTGGTCACTGAAGGCGGGCTGCTTTTTACTGCCGTCAAACGATAAATCCGCTGGATCCCCATGAAGCGAATCATGCGATCTTTGATGGTTTACCACATTTGTAGCAATCTGCTTGCGTGACGTGTTTTATCTGTTCGGAGGACACCATGGGCACATCGACATCCATTCGCATCGACCAGACCTTGTACGATCAGGCGCGCTCCGAAGCCGCGAGCGAGCACCGCACTATTGCCGGCCAGATCGAGTACTGGGCCAAGGTCGGTCGCGCCGCGCTGGACAATCCCGACCTGCCGGTAAGCTTCATCGCCGAATCGCTGGCCTCGCTGGCCGAACCTCGCCGTGATGCCACGCCCTTTGTGCCGCGCTCGGCGCGTTGAGCTGACTGTGCATGCGCTACGGCTTACAACAAACTCGGCGCTTTGCCCGAGCCTACAAAAAATTGCACGACAACGTGGCGGCGGATGTGGATGCCGCTACCGAAGTCGTGGCAGCGGATCCGACCGTGGGCGAACGCAAGAAAGGCGATCTGGCGGAACTACTGGTCTACAAATTTCGCAGCCAGAACCAGCTTTACCTCTTGGGCTACACGGTTGATGACGCTGTGCGGTTGGTCTATCTGGAGGCTATTGGTCCGCACGAAACCTTCTACCGCGATCTCAAGCGTTTGTAGTCGGAAGAGTCAGCGCGACTTCAGCGCCTCGGAGATTTTTTTGTCGGTGTTGTACTGGCTGAGCGCGTAGACCGCCCAGATGGCGGCGGGGATCCAGCCGATCAGGGTGATCTGCAGGATCAGGCAGATGATGCCGGCAAAGGGGCGACCGATGGTGAAAAACACCAGCCAGGGCAGCAAAAGGGCAACGAGCAAGCGCATGAAACTCACCCTGTGAGATGAACGAGGCCAATTAGTGTAACCGTAGACCAGGCGCAAGCGGCTGGCGGTGAATCGGCGCTATGCTACCCGCTCGCCTTCTCACCGCCCGACGCTCGCCGGCCGCCGCCCTTGCCGAACGAGCCAACGCCAGGCTGAACATTTCGCACCTCTCTCGCGACCGTCCTTCATGCATCCCCGTGCCCGCCAACTCATCGATCAACTGAAGCTCCAGCCCCATCCCGAGGGCGGGCTGTTTGCCGAAGTCTACCGCTCGGCCATACCGGTGAGCCGAGCCGACGGCAGCCAGCGGGCGGCCCTGACGACCATTTACTTCCTGCTACCCGAGGGCGCGGTCAGCCAATGGCATCGGGTGGCGGCCGACGAAGTCTGGCATTTCTACGAAGGCGCGCCGCTGCGCCTGAGCATCGCCGAAGCACCCGGCCACATGGTGCGCCACGAATGGCTGGGCGTGGCGGACGAATGCTGCCGCCCCGTCCGGATTGTTCCAGCCCACGCCTGGCAGGGGGCGGCCTCCAGCGGCGCCTTTACCCTGGTCGGCTGCACTGTGGCCCCGGGCTTTGATTTTGCGGATTTCGTTCTACTCGACCAGCTCGATACCACCGCGCGCCCCACGTTGCCACCCCTGGCCCCCAATCCCGCATTCTGAGCCGCCGAAAGTTCGAGGTTGTCGGGGCGGATGCGGAAGGCAGGCCAGGAGGCCGCCGCGGGCACGCCGCCATAGGGTTGCACGGGCGTGAGCGGGGCTGGCGGCCGGGCGGCCGGGCAACGGGAATGGTATGCTGCTTCCCTTTGCCTTTCAGGAACGTCATCATGACCCAAGCCAGCGCCCGCCATATCCTCGTCTCGACCGAAGCCCAGTGCAACGAACTCAAGGCCGCCATCGAAGGCGGCGCCGATTTCGCGCAAGTGGCCCGCGAAAACTCCAGCTGCCCCTCCAGCCGCGATGGCGGCAATCTGGGCACCTTCGGCCGTGGCATGATGGTCAAGGAATTCGACGAAGTCGTCTTCAGCGCGCCCGTGGGCGTGGTGCAAGGCCCCGTTAAAACCCAATTCGGCTATCACCTGGTGGAAGTGACCCACCGCCAGGACTAAAGCCAGGCCGCGCTCGCGGCGCCAGACCGCGCCGCGCAGCCGCCTTAGCGGACCGGTACGACTTCGACGGGATCCGAGCCGCGGGAATTATCGAAAGTGAAGACAAACGGAATACCGATCAGGCTGCCTTCGAGGGCGGGATCCTTGGGATCCCCGAAGGGCTCGCACTTGGCGTCGAGCCCGGCGCGCAAAGCGGCGTGATCGAGTTTTTCGTTGCCCGACGAGCGCAGTACGCGCGCAAAACGGAAACGGCCTTCAACATTGAAAGTCAGCAGCGCTACGGTCTCGCCCTTGAATCCGCCGGGGAGATCCTGCATGGCTTCTTCGGGGAACGGCACATCGCACTTGACGTCGTGGTTGATAAGCGTGTTGGGATCGACTCCGGTAGCCAAACCTTCCGGCCCCAGTGCCTGCGCCTGCGCCGGCGCCACGGCGGCCATGCCCAACAGGACCCCTGCCAACAGTGTAAGGGCGGACTTCATCGAGTCAGTGCTCCGCATCGATACAATCCCTAAGTATAGACAACTCTGCCCGAATCATCGCGCGCGTCGGCGCCAAGCTGGTATAAGATCCTGGATGGCGGCCAGATTGTCGCAGCCGTCCCACACTCGCAAGGAATCCGTGATGCAACGCCCCGCACTGCTAGCCGTGCTGGCCGCCAGTCTGATGACCGCCTGCAGTTCCCTCCCCGGCTCCGAGGGCTATCCAAGCCTGGAATCTTCGCATTGGCAGCTCACCAGCGTCTCGGGCCGCACCCTCGAACTCCCGGCATCCCCGTCCATCGAGTTGCGCTTCCTCGACAGCCGCGTGCATTTTCATGGCTGCAACGCGCTCTCGGGCCGCTACACCCAGGACGGCAATACGCTACAGGTGCCCAAGGGCTTCGTGGGCACGCGCATGAGCTGCAACGACGAGCTCATGGCCATCGATGCCGCCGCCACCGCCCTCTTTGAAACCGGGGTCAAGTATCAGTTGCAAGGCGATCGCCTTACCCTTCAGCACGATACCGAGCGCTGGACCTTCCAGCGCGCTCCCGAGGAAAAAAATTGATTCGCCGAGCGCGCCTGTCTGGTGGTGCGCTTTAATCGGCGTCGGGCAGCGGCGGCTCGATACGGAAGAACTTGCAACCCCGATCCAGCAACGCGGCCACGTCATGCTCAGACACTTCGGCATCGGTCCCCATCAGGCGGGCTTCGCCATGTTCACGAATATGCAGAACGCAGTACGGATCGTTGTCCATCGAGTACCAGTAATATCCCGGGGCCAGATTGTGCAGTCGGGCAGTCATGACGTCCACTCCTTGATCAAGTCAGCCCGCATTATCGCGCAGTCGGGATCTCCCCGGCTCCACCACGGAACCCTCCGATCATGATGTTCAAGCTTTCCCGCCTGCGCCTGGCGCTGGCGAGCCTGGCGCTGGCGGTTCTCGCCGCCTGCGGCAGTACCGACGATAATCGCGGCGTCGCCAACTACGCCGACGACGCGGGCATCACCGCCCGCGTGCGCCTGGCCCTGGTTCAGCACCCGATATGGCGCCAGGCCGATCTGCAGGTCAGCACGCAATCGGGCGTCGTCCGCCTTACGGGGCAGGCGCCCGACGACCTCGATCCCAAACAACTGAACGGCCTGGTGGCGGCGGTCGATGGCGTACTGGGCGTGACCAACGACGTGCGCTGATCAGCTGAAAAACGCCTTGACGCGGTCGGTCCACGACTTGCTGTGCGGTGAATGCTTGGAGCCGCCCTCATTGAGCGAATCGGCAAAGTTGCGCAACAGCACTTTTTGATCGTCGGTGAGGCGCACCGGGGTTTCCACGGTTACGTGGCAGTACAGGTCGCCCGGGTAGTTGGAGCGTATGCCTCGCAGGCCCTTGCCGCGCAAGCGGAAGGTCTTGCCGCTTTGCGTGCCTTCGGGCACCGTGATCTCGGCCTGTCCGCTGAGCGTGGGCACCTCGATCTCGCCGCCCAGCGCCGCCGTGGTAAACGGAATCGGTAGCTCGCAATGCAGGTCGTCGCCGTCGCGCTGGAAGATATCGTGCGGCTTGAGGTGGATCTCCACGTACAGATCGCCGGGAGGGCCGCCGTTCATGCCCGGCTCGCCGTTGCCGCTGGAGCGGATGCGCATGCCGTCGTCGATTCCGGCAGGTATCTTCACTTGCAGGGTCTTGTTCTTGCGGACGCGGCCAACGCCATCGCAGGGCACACAAGGATCGGGCACCACCTTGCCGCTGCCATGGCAGGTGGGGCAGGTCTGCTGCACACTGAAGAAACCCTGCTGCATGCGCACCGCGCCCGCGCCATTGCAGGTGCCGCAAGTTTGCGGCTTGGTGCCGGGCTTGGCGCCGCTGCCATGGCAAACCTCGCAGGTTTCCCAACTGGGTACGCGAATCTCGGTCTCGAAGCCCGTGGCCGCCTGCTCCAGCGTGATCTCCATGCTGTAGCGCAGGTCGGCGCCACGATAGACTTGCGGTCCGCCACCGCGGCCGCCCCGGTTGCCAAAGATTTCGCCGAAGATATCGCCAAAGGCGTCGGCAAAATGCTGCCCTCCCCCCGCGCCGGCGGCGGACGGATCCACGCCGGCGTGGCCGAAGCGATCGTAGGCCGCCCGCTTTTGGTCGTCGGACAGAATCTCGTAGGCCTGCTTGGCCTCCTTGAATTTCTCCTCGGCTTCCTTGCTATCCGGGTTGCGGTCCGGGTGGTACTTCATGGCCAGCTTGCGGTAGGCCTTCTTGATCTCGTCCTCGGAGGCGTTCTTGCCTATGCCCAGGACTTCATAGTAATCGCGTGTTGCCATGGATTGATGTCGGTTGATGCGGCGGGTTGCTTACAGTCAAAGCGACCGCCAGGGGCCGCCGGCCTCGCCGCCCGCGCCACGCCCGTGACGAAACGACGATGCCTGCCGGCATGGCTGCCTGGGAGGCGGCCACGCGGGCAGGCGTTGGCGCGAATCGGAAGAAACGCCGCGCGCCGGTGCACCAGGGCCCCGGCGCACGACCTGACGCTTAGTTGTCGCGCTTGACTTCCTTGAAGTCGGCGTCGACCACATCGTCGTCGTTGGCCTTGCCACCCGCGGCACCGCCCGGAGCGGCGCCGCCGGCGTCGCCTTGCTGCGCCTGCATGTCGGCGTACATCTTCTCGCCAAGCTTCTGCGAAGCAGACGTCAGGGCCTGGACCTTGGCGTCGATGGCGTCCTTGTCGCCGTCCTTCAGCACGGCTTCGACCTCCTGGATCGCGGCTTCGATGGCCTCCTTATCGGCGGCGTCGAGCTTGTCGCCGTATTCGGCCAGCGATTTGCGCGTGGCGTGCACCAGGGCGTCGGCCTGATTGCGGGCCTGGGCGGTTTCGGCCACCTTGCGGTCTTCCTCGGCATTGGCCTCGGCGTCGGCCACCATGCGCTGGACTTCGTCCTCGGTGAGGCCGGAGTTCGCCTTGATGGTGATCTTGTTCTCCTTGCCGGTGCCTTTATCCTTGGCCGACACGTGCAGGATGCCGTTGGCGTCGATGTCGAACGTGACTTCGATCTGCGGCATGCCGCGCTGCGCGGGCGGGATCCCTTCGAGGTTGAATTCGCCCAGCATCTTGTTGCCGGCGGCGATCTCGCGCTCGCCCTGGAAGACCTTGATGGTCACCGCTGGCTGGTTGTCGTCGGCGGTGGAAAACACCTGCGAGAACCGGGTGGGGATGGTGGTGTTCTTCTGGATCATCTTGGTCATCACACCGCCGAGGGTTTCGATGCCCAGGGACAGCGGGGTGACGTCGAGCAGCAGGACGTCCTTGCGGTCGCCCGACAGCACCGAACCCTGCACCGCGGCGCCAGCCGCCACCGCCTCATCGGGGTTGACGTCTTTGCGCGGCTCGCGGCCGAAGAACTCCTTGACCTTCTCTTGCACCTTGGGCATGCGGGTCTGGCCGCCGACCAAAATCACGTCGTCGATTTCGGACACCTTGATGCCGGCATCCTTGATGGCGATGCGGCAGGGCTCCATGGTGCGCTCGATGAGGTCTTCGACCAGGGCTTCGAGCTTGGCGCGGGTGATTTTCACGCTGAGGTGCTTGGGACCGGAGGCATCCGCCGTAATGTACGGCAGGTTGATTTCGGTCTGCTGGCTGGACGACAGCTCGATCTTGGCCTTTTCAGCGGCTTCCTTCAGGCGCTGCAGGGCAAGCACGTCTTTGCTGAGGTCGACGCCCTGATCCTTTTTGAATTCGCCGATGATGTAATCGATGACGCGCTGGTCGAAGTCTTCGCCGCCCAGGAAGGTATCGCCGTTGGTGGACAGCACCTCGAACTGCTTCTCGCCATCGACGTCGGCGATCTCGATGATGGACACGTCGAAGGTACCGCCGCCGAGGTCATACACCGCGATCCGGCGATCACCCTTCTCGCCCTTGTCGAGGCCGAAGGCCAGCGCCGCCGCCGTGGGCTCGTTGATGATGCGCTTGACTTCAAGGCCGGCGATGCGGCCGGCATCCTTGGTGGCCTGGCGCTGGCTGTCGTTGAAGTAGGCCGGCACCGTGATCACGGCCTCGGTGACTTCCTCGCCGAGATAGTCTTCGGCGGTTTTCTTCATCTTGCGCAGCACTTCGGCCGACACCTGGGGCGGCGCGAGCTTCTTGCCGCGCGCCTCGACCCAGGCGTCGCCGTTGTCGGCCTTAACGATGGCGTAAGGCATCAGCTCGATGTCTTTCTGTACCGCTTTTTCGTCGAAGCGGCGGCCGATCAGGCGCTTGACGGCATACAGCGTGTTGGTGGGGTTGGTCACCGCCTGGCGCTTGGCCGGCGCGCCCACCAGGATCTCGCCGTCTTCCATGTAGGCGATGATCGAAGGCGTGGTGCGCGTGCCTTCGGCGTTTTCGATGATCTTGACCTGATCGCCTTCCAGCACCGCCACGCAGCTGTTGGTGGTGCCGAGGTCAATCCCGATGATTTTTCCCATGATGTGTTATTCCTGAAAGAGATTGAAGATTGGATGCTCCGAATCTGGGGATCGTCGCGGGGTTTTCAAGCAGCCACGGTAACGAGCGCCGGCCGCAAGACCCGATCGGCGATGAGGTAGCCTTTTTGCAGCACTTGCACCACGGTGTTGGCGGGTTGGTCGCATGGCACGGTGGAGATGGCCTGGTGCTGGTGCGGATCGAAGCGGTCGCCGACGGCGGGCGCGATCTCGGCCAGGCGATGGCGCTCGAAGGCCGTGATGAGCTGGCGTAGCGTGGTTTCGACGCCGGCGCGCCAAGCTTCGGTGGTCTGGTCGGGCTGGGCCAGGGCGGCCTCGAGGCTGTCCTTGACCGGCACCAGGCTTTCGGCGAAGGACTCGATGCCGAATTTGCGCGCCTTGGCGATTTCTTCCTGGGTGCGGCGGCGCGTGTTTTCGACCTCGGCGGCGGCGCGCAGCATCTGCTCCTGCATCTCCGCGTTTTCTTGCTTCAGGAGATCCAAGCTGGCCTGCAAAGCCTCCAGCGGATCGAGCCCGACCTCGCCGCCGCCCGGCTCCTGGCCCGCCGCGGACGGCTCGATACGGTCGTCGTCCTGGGGGGAATTGTCCTGGGATTGATCATGTTGCGCCGCCATCGGCAACCTCCTTGTTTGAATGCGGTCTGCGTGCCCTTCGGCACATACGGTGCCGTACATGGGGATGGAAGCAAGCGATTCAAGGGTTCTTTTTGCGTTCCCGAGGCAAAAATCCCCTTTGGGGGCAGCGCCGCCGCCTCTCAAAAATCAGAACCGCCGCGCAATGGCGGCGGCTCCGTCGTGAAGAACTCCGGCCTCCCGGCCGGAGCTGCTCCGTCATCCTCCTGGGGCCCCTCCGGCTCCAGGGAACGACGGCCTCGCTGCCCCCCTGCGGGATAAGCCCGGACACCGGTCAGTCCCTGCGGACTGGCGGTGCCTGGCGCACCCGAGCGGCATGCTGGCCGCGAGGCGGACCGGGACTTGCGCTTTGGCCCGGGGTCAAGGCGTGGGCTCGGGATGGTCGGGATCGTCGAGCGCCGGAGGATCACTGGCGGGAAAAGTGTCTTCGAGGGCATCATCGAGCATCTTTTCGATTTCGTCTTCATCGGCGACATGATGCGGCGCCGCCGGCGCGGACGGCCCGCCGGCAGGCAGCGGATCGCTGGCCGGGAAGGTTTCCTCCAGGGCGCGATCCCGACGTTGCGTGTCGGGATCGGCCGGCTTTCGGGGTTGATTCATGCTTCACCTCCGGGGGTGCGGGCGAGGCGGGTTTCCCAGCCCTGCAGATGACGTTCGAGCATTGATGATAACGCGCCTATCCAGGCCGGGTCGTCGTTGAGCGCCGGAACGTGCCGCAACGCCTCGCCTCCCGCCGCCGTAAACGCCCGCTCGTTCTCCTGGGCGATCTCTTCCAGCGTCTCCAGGCAATCGGCGGTGAAGCCGGGGCAAACCACGTCGAGCGTCTTGATCCCCTGCGCGGCCAGGGCCACCACGGTGGGCTCGGTATAGGGTTGCAGCCATTCGGCGGCGCCGAAACGGCTCTGGAATGTCACCACATACTGCTCGGGCGCCAGATGCAGGGCCTCGGCCAGCAGTCTGCCGGTTTGCATGCATTCGGCGAAATAGGGTTCGCCCAGCTCCACCGAGCGTTTGGGCAGGCCATGAAAGCTCATGATGAGCTTCTGGCCCCGCCCCTGCCGGGACCAGGCTTCGCGCACGCGGTGCGCCACGGCCGCGATGTAGCCGCGGTCGTCGTAGAAGCGCTGAATGAAGCGGAGTTCGGGCTGGTCTCGCAAGCGCCCGGCGTAAGCGGCGACACAATCGACCACCGTCGCGGTGGTGCTGGCGGAATACTGCGGGTACTGCGGCGCCACCAGAATGCGGCGACAACCGGCCTCCCGCAATTGGCGGATACCCGCCGCCACGCCGGGCTCGCCATAGCGCATCGCCAGCGCGACCGTGACATCGTGGCCCCGGGCGGCCAGCTCGGCCTGCACGGCGTCGGCCTGGCGGCGGCTATGCACCAGCAACGGCGATCCCTCCGACATCCAGATGCCGGCATACTTGGCCCGCAGACGGCGCGGTCGCAAGGGTAGCACCGCGCCGTGCAAAATGGGCATCCAGAGCGCGCGCGGCAACTCGACCACACGAGGGTCGGCCAGGAACTCCGCGAGAAAACGGCGGATCGCCGGCGCATCCGGCGCCGAGGGCGTGCCGAGATTGACCAACAACACGCCAGCCCGGCCGCCGCCCGGCACGGGTGGTGTCTGGAAGGGATCAGAGGGAGGGGGATCGGACAGGAACCGGCCCGGTCCGAGGAACCGCTGCAGAAATGCCGCCATGGATCAGGACTGACTGAGGGCGTTGGAAAGAAGGCGGGAGGTAATGTCGACGATGGGGATGACCCGCTCGTAAGCCATGCGCGTGGGGCCGATGACACCCAGCGTACCAATGACTTCGCCGTCCATGCCGATGTAGGGCGCGGTGATCACGCTGACGTCTTCGAGGGGCAGGAGCTGGGAATCGCCGCCGATATAGATCTGGATGCCTTGCGCCCGGCTGGAGAGTTCGAGCAATTGCAGCAGCTCGGATTTTTTTTCGAACAGCGCGAACATCTTGCGCAGGCGGTTCATGTCGGACGCAATGTCGTCGACCTCAAGGAGCTTGCTGCCGCCGGCGATCACGACATCGTCGTCGTCGGCGCCGGCCTCGGTGCCCGCATCGACCGCGGCCTGCATCAATGCGGAGATGTCGGCATGCAACTGGCGAATCTCGTTGCGCAGGGTTTGGCGGGCTTCTTCGAACGACTTGCCGCTGAAGTGATAGTTGAAGAAGTTGCTGGCTTCGAGCAGTTCTTGGTCGGTGTAGTCGCGCTGCATGGCCAGGATGCGGTTCTGCACGTCGCCGGATGGCGTGACGACGATGAGCAGGACGCGTTTTTCGGACAAACGGATGAACTCGATGTGCCGGAACACCTGCGCACGCTTGGGCGTCATGACCACGCCCGCGAACTTGGACAGATTGGACAGCATCGCCGCCGCCGCCGCCACCGCCCGCTGAGGATCGGCGGGGAGATTGTCGCGGAACTGGCCACTGGCTATTTCGAACTCGAACGGCTGCACGGTCAGCATGGTATCGACGAAGAGCCGATAGCCGCGCGGCGTGGGAATCCGCCCGGCGGAGGTATGCGGGCTTTGGATCAGGCCGAGCTCTTCGAGATCGGCCATGACATTACGGATGGTGGCCGGCGAGAGGTCGAACACTTTGGAGAGGGTCCGCGAACCCACCGGCGTGCCGTCGGCAATGTAGCGTTCCACGAGGGCTTTTAGCAAAGCGCGAGCACGATCATCCATGGCGGTATTCTAGACGACGAACCTGGGCGCGGCCAGGAACTCCGCTGGTGGGGCGGCGGATATGGGTTCTTGAGGGATACATGGGGCATCATGCCGCGATTACCACCCCTATAATTCCCGAACCCTTGACAGCACGCCCAGCCCCCGCGCCGCCACACCTTCCATGCACTTTCCCATCGTCGCCCTGATCGGCAAGTACCACGACGCCGGCATCGCCGCCCCCCTGCTCGAGCTGGCCGACATGCTGCGCGCCGCGGGGCGGGAGGTGCTGTTCGAAACCGATACCGCGCACCACACCCAGGTTGCGCACTACCCCACCGCCACGCTCGACCAGATCGGCGAGCGCGCCTCGCTCGCCATCGTCATGGGCGGCGACGGCACCATGCTGGCGGTGGCCCGCCACCTGGCCAGCTACAACGTGCCCCTGGCGGGCATTAACCACGGCCGGGTGGGCTTCATCACCGACATCC
This sequence comes from Pigmentiphaga sp., assembly GCA_023228945.1. Taxonomy (GTDB): domain Bacteria; phylum Pseudomonadota; class Gammaproteobacteria; order Burkholderiales; family Burkholderiaceae_B; genus Verticiella. The sequence goes on from JALOAI010000017.1 coordinate 99,469, forward strand.
AATTGCCGCATGCGCTCGAGGCCGTGGGCCTGCTGCTGCAAGGCCACTACGAAAGCGAAGAACGCATGCTTCTTGCCGCCTCCGTACGCCGCGGCGATGAAACCCTGTTCGCCACCAGCGCCCTCAACGACGTCGTGCTCAACCGCGCCGGCCGGGGCGGCATGATCGAAATGCAAATCAGCGTCGATGGCGAAAGCATGGCCTCGATGCGCGCCGACGGCCTGGTCATCGCCACGCCCACCGGCTCCACGGCCTACGCGCTCTCGGCCCACGGCCCCATCCTCTATCCTTCGCTCAACGGTATCGTGCTGGTACCGGTGGCGCCGCAAACCCTGTCCAATCGGCCTATCGTCCTGCCCGATTCGTGTACGCTCGAAGTCATCCTCAACCATATCGGCCGGGTCGAAACCGGCGCCAGCGTTCACTTCGACATGCAGACCTGGTCGCAGATCGCCGAGGGCGACCGCATCGTGGTGCGGCGCAACCCCCATACCATCCGCTTTCTGCATCCGCCCGGCTACAGCTACTTCGACACCCTGCGCCAAAAGCTGCTCTGGAATCTCATGCCGGCCGAAGCCAGCGGCAAGTCGCCGTCCCACCGCTGAGATGAAACCGCCCCCACGCTCACTTCGTTCGCTGCCCCCCGAGGGGGCTTCAGTCTCCTTCGGGCGGCCGAGCGGAGATGGAACCACCCCCACGCTCACTTCGTTCGCTGCCCCCCGAGGGGGCTCAGTCTCCTTCGGGCGGCCGAGCGGAGACTGACATGACCCTTCTCCCGCCATGCTGCGCTCACTGCACATCCGCGACTTCGTCATCGTCGACCATGCCGACCTCGAACTCCATGGCGGTTTCACCGTCTTCTCGGGCGAAACCGGGGCCGGCAAGTCGATCCTGATCGACGCCCTGGCCCTGGCGCTGGGCGATCGGGCCGACGCCTCCGTCGTCCGCGAGGGCGCCGAGCGCGCCGACATTACCGCCGAGTTCTCCCCCACTCCGGAGATCCGGCAATGGCTGGCCGCCCACGACCTCGACAGCGACTCCGTGCTACTGCGGCGGGTCATCGACCAACGCGGCCGCAGCCGCGGCTTCATCAACGGCGTGCCGGCCACGCTGACCCAGATGCGCGAGCTGGGTGAATCCCTGGTCGACATCCACGGCCAGCATGCCCATCAAAGCCTGCTGCGCACCGACGCGCAGCGCGATTTGCTCGACACGCACGGCCGCCACATGGCTTTGCGCCAGGCAGTGGCCGATGCCTGGAAAACCTGGCGCCAGCGCCTGCAGGCCCTGGAACACATCGAAAGCCATGCCGAGCAACTGGCGATCGAGCGCGAGCGCCTGCAATGGCAGCACGACGAGATCGCCAAGCTGGGCCTGGGCGCCGACGAATGGCCCGAACTCCAGGCCGAGCACGACCGCCTGGCCCATGCCCAATCCCTGATCGAAGGCGTGGCGCAAACCTTGGCCCAGCTCGATGAAGACGACGACAACACGCATCACCGGCTGGTGGCGGCCTGCCAGACCCTGCAGCAGCTGCAACGCCACGACCCGGGCCTGGCCAGCCCTCTGGAGGCGCTTGAGTCGGCTCGCATCGCGCTGGGCGAAGCCACTTCCGACCTGCGCGGCTACCTGGCCCGCCTCGAACCCGACCCCGAACGGTTGGCCGAGGTCGAGCAGCGCGTGCGCGCGGTGTTCGACCTGGCCCGCAAGTATCGCCTCGAGCCCGACGCCCTGCCCGCCAGGCTCGAGCAGTTGCAAGAACAACTCGCGCAGTTGGCGGGCAGCGAAGATCTCGACGCCCTGCGCCGCTCCGTGGCGGCGGCCGAGGCCGAATGGCGAGAGGCTGCCGCCGCGCTGCGCCGGGCTCGCGAGCCCGCGGCCCGCGATCTCTCCAAAGCCGTCACGGCCGCCATGCAAGATCTTGCCATGCGCGGCGGCCGTTTCGAGGTGGCGCTGCTACCGGCCGAACCCGGCCCGCACGGCGACCAGCAAGTGGAGTTCCGCGTGGCCGGCCACACCGGCAGCACACCGCGGGCCCTGGCCCGGGTCGCCTCGGGCGGCGAGCTTTCCCGGATTTCCCTGGCCCTCTCGGTGATCGCCAGCCAGGCCGCGCGCGTGCCCACGCTGATCTTCGACGAAGTCGACAGCGGCGTGGGCGGCGCGGTGGCGGAGGTGGTCGGGCGCCTGCTGCGCGAGCTCGGCTCGCGTCATCAGGTGTTGTGCGTGACCCATCTGCCCCAGGTGGCGGCGCGCGGCAACACGCACTTTCGGGTCAGCAAACAGGAACGCAAAGGGATGACACGTTCGCGGATCGAACCGCTGGACGCCCAGAAACGAGTGGAAGAATTGGCACGCCTGCTGGGTGGCATCGAGATCACCGACACGACGCGGCGGCATGCAAGAGAGATGTTGGCGGGCTGACGCGACCCCGCAAGGGGTTGGCGCACCCGATCGGGTTACGCGGCTGGCGGGGGCTGTTGGCCACCGGTTTTTTGGCGCGGCGAGGCGGCGCACTTGGGGCAAAGCCCATAGAGGGCCATCGAGTGGCCGGTGAGCACGAATTTGTGCTCTTTGGCGACGTTATGCTGTCGCCGTTCGATCTCGGGGTCGAAGAACTCCTCCACGCGGCCGCAACTGGTGCAAACCAGGTGATCGTGGTGGTCGCCTTCGTTGAGTTCGAATACCGCCTTGCCGCTATCGAATTGGCTGCGCTCGAGCAGGCCGGCCTGTTCGAATTGAGTGAGCACCCGATAAACGGTGGCCAAACCGATCTCCACCCCCTCGGTCATCAGCGCACGATATACATCTTCGGCGCTCATGTGACGGAGTTCGCCCCTGCGAAAAATATCGAGGATCTTGAGGCGGGGATAGGTAGCCTTTAGGCCGATGCTTTTGAGTTCGATCTGATCAGTCATGAGGCTTTCCTGTAAGCGGGTTTCCCCGGGTTGGTCGGCAGCCATTATCATACCGGTTTTACCGGACCCTCCGAAAATAGGCCCCACCGTGCATCTTTTCGCTTCGACCCCGTTCCCAGCCAAGCCATATCGGTCCGTCGCCCGCCTTGCGCTCGCCTTCGCCGCCTGCGCCACTTTGGCGGCCTGCGCAACCGACGACCGCTCGGGGCGCGCGTTCTACCAGCCCTACCGCCCCAGCGTTCAGCAGGGCAACTGGATTACGCAACAACAGGTGTCGCAGCTGCAGCCGGGCATGACCCGCGAACAGGTCCGCTTCATCCTGGGCACACCCACGCTCACCCCGCTCTTCCATGCCGAACGTTGGGATTATCCCTATCGCTTCAAGCCCGGTTATGGCGAGGTCGAGCAACGGCGCTTCACCGTCTACTTCGAAAACGACCGGCTGGTACGCTGGGACGGCGACCCCCAGCCCACCTTGCAGCCCTTCCAGCAAGCGCTGGAGGGTGCCGAGCGGGAAGTGGCGGCGGAAGGCTACAACGAACGCTACCTGGTTCCCGATGTTACGGTTGGCGAGCCCGGTGGCGCCATCGGCACCCAAGGCACGGTCAATCCCGATGCCGAAGTCATCGGCCCCGCCGGCCTGCCACCGCCCGGCTCACCCCTCGAAGCCGAAGCCGTGGCGCCGGAACTCCCGCCAGGCTCGCCCGGTGCCGAAGTGGTGGCGCCCGCGGCATTCGACCAACTCATCATCAGCGAACCACTACGCTGAGGCTCAGCCACCCTATCGCGGGCGCGCCTGGTATCGCTGGGCCGCGCCCTTCTCCCTTCATGTTTTCCGTACCGCCATGACCACTCGTATCGCCATTGCCGGCGCCAGCGGCCGCATGGGCCATGCCCTGATCGAAGCCGTGCTCGACGCCAACGACCTGCAACTGACCGTGGCCCTCGATCGCGCCGACAGCCCGAACCTGGGACAAGACGCCAGCGGCTTTCTGGGCCGCCCTTGCGGCGTGGCCATCACCCATGATCTCGACGGCCTTGCGCAGGCTGATTATCTGATCGACTTCACCCGCCCCGAAGGCACCCTGGCCCACCTCCAGGCCTGCCGCCGCCACGGCGTGGGGCTGGTGATCGGCACCACGGGTTTCGACGCCGCCGGGCAGGCGGCCATTCGCGAGGCGGCCAGCGAACTCCGCATCGTCTTCGCGCCCAATATGAGCGTGGGCGTCAACGTGACGCTCAAGCTGCTCGAGCTCGCCGCCGAGATTCTGCGGCAAGACTACGACGTCGAAGTCTTTGAAGCCCACCATCGCCGCAAGGTAGACGCACCCTCCGGCACCGCGCTCAAAATGGGCGAGGTCATCGCCCAGACCTGGGGCCAGCAGCTGGAAGACATTGCCGATTGGTCCCGCCACGGCCACACCGGCGAGCGGGAGGACGGCCGCATCGGCTTTTCGGTGCTGCGCGGCGGCGACATCGTGGGCGACCATACCGTCACCTTCGCCGGCATCGGTGAGCGCATCGAGATCACGCACCGAGCCAGCAGCCGGGCCACCTACGCCCAGGGCAGCCTGCGCGCGGTGCGTTTCCTGACGGCCCACGAGCCGGGGCTGTACGACATGCGGCAGGTACTGGGCCTGACCGGCTGAGCTCCCCACGTGCCTGCGCCACTCCGTTCATGATGAGCGGAGAAGCTCCCGCCTTCATGCTGAAAGCGCACTGCCATCAGACGAGGTGCGTGGGCTTCATGCTGGACCAGCCTCGGCTGACCACGCGCCCAAGCGCAAGCCTCGCCGTTCACGGCGAGGTTAGCGAGGCCAAATCTGCCGGAGCCGAAGGCTCCCCCGAATGGTGGCGGAGAAGCTCCGGCCGACAGGCCGGAGTTCTTCACTTCGCCCTACAGGGCGAGAACCGCGCCCTGGACCGCGGCTAAATGTCGCCGAGGGCGTCCGCAATCCGCACCGGCTCGATTTCCAGCGTCACGCCAAAACGAATCCGTACGTCGGCTTGCACGGCTCCGGCCAAACGCAGCACGTCGTCGCCCACGGCATCGCCATGGTTCACCAGCACCAGGGCATGCCGCTCGTGCATGCCCACCGGGCCCAGCCGGCGCCCTTTCCAGCCCGCCTGTTCGATCAGCCAGGCGGCGGCCAGCTTGACGCCGCCATCGGTTTGCGGCCAGGCCGGGACGCCAGGGTGGCGTTCACGCAGCGCAGCGGCCTGGGCAGCCGGCACGATCGGGTTCTTGAAGAAGCTGCCGGCATTGGGAAGACGGGCCGGATCCGGCAGCTTGGCCCGCCGGATTGCACACACGGCGTCGAATACCGTCTCGGGTTTCGGGGGGGCCTCTTCCCAACCAGGCCAGCGCCGCAGATCGGGATAGTCGAGCCGGGGCTGCCAGCGGCGTGGCAAAGCGAACGTGACGGCGGTGATCATCCAGTGGCCGGGCGCCGCCCGCTTGAAGCGGCTGTCACGGTAGCCGAAGCCGCATTCCGCCGCCGCCAGCCGCCGCCAGCGTTTGGCGGGAATTTCGTAGGCCTCGACACTATGTACGCGTTCCGCCAACTCCAGGCCATAGGCGCCGATATTCTGCACCGGCGCCGCGCCTACCGTACCGGGGATCAAGGCCAGGTTCTCGAGCCCGCCCCAGCCACGAGCCACACAAGCGGCGACGAACTCATGCCAGGGTTCGCCGCCGGCGGCGCGCACCAGCCAATGCTCGCGGGTTTCATCTTCCAGGGTGATGCCGCGCAGCGCCATTTGCCAGACCTCGCCGGCCACGCTGGCGGGCAGAACGAGATTGCTGCCGCCGCCGAGCACCCAGCCGCGAGCTCCCTGGGCGGCGTGCCGTCCCAGCGCGGCCACCTGCTCGGGAGCGGTGAACACCCGCAACACGGCCGCCTCGGCCCGCAGGGCCAAGGTGTTGCGGCTCTGCAGGGCGACGGCGCGCAAGGACGGCGGCAGGAGATCGGTCGAATCGGGCACGGCGGCGATTATGTCATACTGGTTGTTTTGATTTGCACAGGAGCCAGGCATGCCTTCCTTTGACGCCGTATGCAAGCCCGATGCGGTGGAATTGCGCAACGCGGTGGATCAAACCAATAAAGAAATCGGCACCCGCTTCGATTTCAAAGGTTCCGACGCGCGCGTCGAACAGACCGATAAGATCCTGACGGCCTTTGCCGACAGCGAGTTCCAGCTCAATCAAGTGCTCGATGTCCTGCTCAATAAAATGACCCGCCGCAACGTCGACGTGCGTTTTCTCGATCATGGCAAGGTCGAGAAAATCAGCGGCGATAAGGTCAAGCAGGTGCTCACGGTGCGCAATGGCATCCCGCAGGAGCAGGCCAAGAAAATCGTGGCCTTGATCAAGCAGAGCAAGCTCAAGGTCCAGGCCAGCATCCAGGGCGATAGCGTTCGCGTGCAGGGCGCCAAGCGCGACGATCTGCAAAGCGCCATCGCGACGCTGCGCAAAGACATCACCGACCTGCCGCTGACCTTCGAGAACTTCCGCGACTGAACCGGCTGCGACCACCGGAAAATTCGAACCACCTCGCGGCTTTGCAGGCCGCCCGGATTCGCCGGGCACAAGACCCTCTCGCGAGAGACGGTCTTGTGCCCGGGCTCATCCCTCGACCACCGCGTAGGCCGAGTGGTTGTGGATGGACTCGAAATTCTCGGCTTCCACTACGTAGCTCGCCACGCCGGGATAGGCCGCCACCGCGGCCGCCACGTCGCGCACGAGATCTTCGACGAACTTGGGATTGTCGTAGGCCCGTTCCGTGACGTATTTTTCGTCGGTACGCTTGAGCAGCCCCCAAAGCTCGCAGGACGCCTGCGCTTCGAGGGCACGGATCAGACCCTCGAGATCGAACGACGCCGCGTCGGCCAGCGCTACGGTCGCCGTAACGTGCGATCGTTGATTGTGCGCGCCGTATTCGGAGATGGACTTCGAGCACGGACACAGGCTGGTAACCGGCACCACTACCCTGACTTCGGTATACACCGCCTCGGCCGTTGCCACCGCCCGCCACCGCACCTGGTAATCCATCAGACTTTTGACACCCGAAATGGGCGCGGTTTTCTGGATGAAGTAGGGAAACTCGGCCGCCAGGTCTCCGCGCTCCGCTTGGAGCAGGACCAGCATTTCGGCAGCCATGGCCTGGAACCCGGCCAGGCCGACGGGCCGCTGGCGATGGCATTCGAGCAGCGCCATGAAACGCGACATATGCGTGCCCTTTTGTTCCGCCGGCAACGCCACGGTAAGCGTCCAGGTGGCCACGGTGGGCAGGCTGCCTTCAGGCGTTGCCACCAACATGGGCTGGCGCACGTCGCGGATGCCGACGCGCTGGATGGCGATCTGGCGGGTATCGAGGCTGGACTGCACGTCCGGCATGGTGAGAATGGAGTCGATCGGAGAATTCATAGGCGAGCGGGATAAGGTGAAGAATTCCGGCCTGGCGGCCGGATCTTCTCCGCCACCAATCGGGGGCGCCTTTGGCGCCGCAGGGATCTGGCCTCGCTTGACCTCGCCCTGAGGGCGAGGCTTGCGCTTTGGCGCGTGGTCATCCCGGATTATTCCTCAGTTTGAAGCCACGTGCCTGGGTACGATAGTCATGGTTGGCATGAAGCGGCGTCGGATGGAGGCTTCGATGCCCGCGCCATCCAGCCCCACCTCGGCCAGCAGACCCGCCTGGTCGCCGTGGTCGATGAAGGTATCGGGGAGCCCCAGTTGCAACAGCGGCGTGGTGCGGCCGGCCGCGTTGAGCACCTCGGCCACTGCGCTACCGGCGCCGCCCATGACGCAACCCTCTTCGAGGGTGACCAGACCGGCATAACGGCTGGCATGCTCCAGCACCAGGCTCGCGTCGAGAGGCTTGACGAAACGCATGTCGACCACCGTGGCATCGAGCGCTTCGGCGGCCTCCAGAGCCGCGGCGAGCCGCGTGCCGAACACCAGGATGGACACGCCGCCCGCCGGGTCGGCCTGCCGCTGCCGGCGCACCACACCCTTGCCCAGCGGCACGGTTTCAAGGGAGGGCGCCGGCATGGCGCCGGTGCCCACGCCCCGAGGATAACGCACGGTGGCCGGCCCGGGATGCTGGTAGCAGGTGGACAGTAGCAAACGGCACTCGGCTTCGTCGGACGGCGTGGCCACCACCATGTTGGGGATACATCGCGTAAACGCAATATCGTAGTTGCCGGCATGAGTGGCGCCATCGGCGCCCACCAGCCCCGCGCGATCGAGCGCGAAGGTGACGTCCAGGTTCTGCAGCGCCACGTCGTGGATCAACTGATCGTAGGCTCGCTGCAGGAATGTGGAATAAATGGCTACCACGGGCTTCTGGCCTTCACAGGCCAACCCGGCCGCAAAGGTGACCGCATGCTGTTCCGCGATGCCGACATCGAAATAGCGGCGCGGGAAGCGCTGCTCGAACTCGACCATCCCGCTACCCTCGCGCATGGCGGGGGTGATCCCCACCAGCCGCTCGTCAGCGGCCGCCATATCGCACAGCCACTGCCCGAAAACCTGGGTGAAGCTCAGCTTTGCTGGCGTTGCCGCCGGCTTGATTCCCACCGCCGGATCGAACTTGCCCGGACCGTGATAGAGCACCGGATCGGACTCCGCCAGCTTGTAGCCCTGGCCTTTTTTGGTGACCACGTGCAGGAACAACGGCCCGTTTTGCTGGCGCAGGTTCTGCAGCGTGGGCACCAGCGAATCGAGATCGTGCCCGTCGATCGGGCCGTAATAGGTAAAGCCCAGTTCTTCGAAAAAGGTGGCCGGGACGACCATGCCCTTGGCATGTTCCTCGAAACGCCGCGCCAGTTCGAACACCGGCGGTACGTGCGACAGCACGGCCTTGCCGACATTGCGTGCCGCCGCATAGAACCGCCCCGACATCAGCCGGGCCAGATAGCGATTGAGCGCCCCCACCGGCGGCGAAATCGACATGTCGTTATCGTTGAGGATGACGAGCAGGTCGACGTCGGGCGTTACGCCGGCATTGTTGAGCGCCTCGAACGCCATGCCCGCGGTCATGGCGCCGTCGCCGATGATCGCGACGTGCTTGCGCGCCGCCCCGGTATTGCGGGACGCCACGGCCATGCCCAGGGCGGCCGAGATCGACGTGGACGAATGCGCCGTGCCGAAGGCGTCGAACTCGGATTCGGAACGTTTGGGAAATCCCGAAATACCGCCACGCTGCCGCAAGCGCGCCATGGCTTCGCGCCGCCCCGTGAGGATTTTGTGCGGGTAGGTTTGGTGGCCGACATCCCAGACCAGGCGATCGTGCGGCGTGTTGAACACATGATGCAGCGCGATGGTGAGCTCGACAGTCCCCAGGTTGGACGATAAATGACCGCCCGTGCGCGAAACCGATTGCAGTACGAACTGGCGCAGCTCATCGGCCAGCACGCGCAGCTGGGCACGCGATAGGCTGCGCAAGTCGGCAGGAGATGCGATGCGATCGAGATATTCGGTGGACATGCTGCTCATCCCTATTGATATATCACCGGCGCGGGGCTTGCGCTCCGACACGGGGTCAGTGCGTGCGCAACACCACGAAATCGGCCAGCCTGGCCAGCGCCCTGGCATGCCGGGCGGCTTCGGCCAGGTCGGCAAGGGCCGCGTGGGCCTGGCCGCGCAGCGACTCGGCGAAGTCGCGGGCGCCTTCGAGGCCGAGCAAGGAGACGTAGGTCGGCTTATTGGCGGCCTCGTCTTTGCCGGCGGTTTTGCCAAGGATCTGGCTATCGGTGGTGACGTCGAGGATATCGTCGACGACCTGGAAAGCCAGCCCCACGGCCTGTGCGTATTGATCGAGCGCGAGCCGGGCGGCGGAGCTGGCGCCGGCCGCAATGGCGCCCAGGCTCACGCTGGCGCGCAACAGCGCGCCGGTTTTCAAGCGATGCATGGTTTCGAGCTGGGCGAGATCGAGCGCCACGCCCACGCTCTGCAGATCGATCGCCTGGCCTCCGACCATGCCGCGGCTGCCGATGGCGCCGGCCAGCACCTGAGTGGCCTGGACCACCAGCGCCGGCGCTATCGGCATGCCAGCCAGGGCCTCGAAGGCAAGTGGCTGCAGCGCATCGCCCGCCAGCATGGCAGTGGCCTCATCGTACTTCACGTGGACCGTGGGCAGACCTCGCCTGAGGACGTCGTTGTCCATGCACGGCAGATCATCATGCACTAAAGAATAGGCGTGCACCAGCTCGACCGCCGCCGCCGCGGCATCGAGCGCCGCGGCGGCGGCCGGACCACTGGCCTGGCAGGCCTGGCCCGCGGCATAGACCAATAGCGCCCGCACCCTTTTGCCACCACCCAATACCGCGTAGTGCATGGCCTCGTGAAGGCGCGCGGGTTCGGCCTGGGCCGGCGGCAAATGACGAAGCAGGGCCGCCTCGGCGCGCTCGCGATGCTGCTCCTGCCAGGATTCGAATGCCAATCGATCGGCGCGCGGCGCGGGCACGGCGGGGCCGCCCGGCCTTACGACCAGGCGAGCTTCACCAACCTGGGCCGAAGAGGCCTTCAGCTCTGGCGGCTGGCTCGGCGCGCTGGATGGACTGCCCTCCGGTCGCTGCGCGACTTCCTCCCCGGGGGAGGATTCGCGCTTGGGACGGCCCGGCGCGCTGGATGGACTGCCCTCCAGTCGCTGCGCGACTTCCTCCCCGGGGGAGGATTCGCGCTTGGGACGGCCCGGCGCGCTGGATGGACTGCCCTCCAGTCGCTGCGCGACTTCCTCCCCGGGGGAGGATTCGCGCTTGGGACGGCCCGGCGCGCTGGATGGACTGCCCTCCAGTCGCTGCGCGACTTCCTCCCCGGGGGAGAATTCGCGCTTGGGACGGCCCGGCGCGCTCATGCGTCGCCCCTCAGGTCGTCGCCCTCCAGCGGCCGCAGCAGGTCGGCGTCGAGCACCTGCACCTGTTTTTCGGCCCGGGCCAGGCGCTCCTGGCACAGACGCACCAGCTCTACGCCACGACGGTAATCGTGCAGGCTTGCGTCGAGCGAGAGTTCACCCGACTCGAGGCGTTGCACCAGGGTTTCGAGGTCCGCCAGGGCGGCCTCGAAGTCGGCGGGCAGCTCTTGCGCCGGCGTGGCGGGCGTACCGGCCAGCGGCGGCTCCGACAACAAGTCGGGCCCAAGCGCCGTGGCGCCGCCCTCCTCGGTTTGAGATTTGGCTCGTGCCAAGCGAACCTCCGGCATCGATCAGCGACAAACCTGGGATTGTAGGGCAAACCGGCAGTCGGCTCGCGATGCCGCGGTATGTGAATGTGTCGGCCCCTACCCGACGCAGGCCCCGATTCCACTTTGCACACGTCTAAGATCATGTTATTACTACCAAATTCACGCTACAATGCTAGGTTTGTTCGATCTCGCCGCCCCGCCTGCTGCGACGCTCAGCCACGCGGAGGGACTCCATGACCGATATCGCTCGTTTGGCACATGTAGCGGCCAGCCGCGCCCAATTGCCGGTTTCCGCTTATTTCGATCCTGATCGCTTTGCCCGAGAGCAACGGCGCATCTTCCAGCAATCGGCCCAGTACCAAGGCCACGAAAAACTCGTGCCCGACGTCGGCGATTACCGCACCCTGCTGCACGAAGACAACGGCCGAGTCCTGGTGCGCAACCCCGAAGGGGTCGAGCTGCTCTCCAACGTTTGCCGCCACCGGCAGGCGCTGATGCTGGGCGGCAAGGCCGGCGATGTGGCCGGCGCCGCGGATTGCGCCGGCAACCTGCGGGCACAGGGCGGCAATATCGTGTGCCCGCTGCACCGCTGGACCTACGAGCCCGGCGGCCGCCTGCTCGGCGCGCCGCAGTTCGAACGCAAGCCATCGCTCGATCTCCAGCGCTTTCCGCTGCAGAACGTCGAGGGGCTGTTGTTCGAGGGGCCTCGCCAGGCCGCGGCCGATCTCGGCGCCCTGTTCTCGCGCCCCGAGTTCGATTTCAGCGACTACGTCCTCGACCGGGTCGAACACCATCAGTGCCATTACAACTGGAAGACCTTCATCGAGGTTTATCTCGAGGACTATCACGTCGGCCCCTTCCATCCGGGCCTGGGCCAATTCGTTACCTGCGACGACCTGCAGTGGGAGTTCGCCCCCTGGTTCAGCCTGCAGCGGGTGGGCGTGCACAAGGCCCTCGCCCAGCCCGGCTCCGGCGTCTACCAGCGCTGGCACGATCAGCTCCTGGCCTACCGCCAGGGCAAGGCGCCCGATTTCGGCGCGATCTGGGTAACGTACTTCCCTACCCATATGATCGAAATCTATCCGCACACCCTGGTGCTCTCCACGCTCTATCCCAAGAGCCCCCAGGAAACCGTTAACATCGTGGAGTTCTACTACCCCGAGGAAATCGTCGCCTTCGAGCGCGAGTTCGTCGAGGCGCAGCAAACCGCCTATATGGAAACCGCCATCGAAGACGACGAAATCGCCGAGCGCATGGACGCCGGCCGCCGCCGCCTGATGGAACGCGGCGTGAGCGAATCCGGTCCGTACCAATCGCCCATGGAAGACGGCATGCAGCACTTCCACGAGTGGTACCGGCAGATCATGGACGAACCCGTTCCCCACGAATCCCGCTGACGCCCTTCCCGCCCGGCCCATTCCGCCGGGCATTTTTTCCGCCCACGGGCTAATCCCCGCCACGGCCACCTATGAGCACCGACACCGCAAACCCGCCCCGCAAATTGTTCATCCGCACTTTCGGCTGCCAGATGAACGAATACGACTCCGCCAAAATGATCGATGTGCTCAATGCCGATCAGGCCCTGGAGCTCACCGATCGCCCCGAGGAAGCCGACGTCATTCTCTTCAACACCTGTTCCGTGCGCGAAAAAGCCCAGGAAAAAGTGTTTTCCGATCTCGGGCGCATGCGTCTGCTCAAGCAAGAGAAGCCCGGCCTCGTGATCGGCGTGGGCGGTTGCGTTGCCAGCCAGGAAGGCCAGGCCATCGTCGAGCGCGCACCGTATGTCGATGTGGTGTTCGGGCCGCAAACCCTGCATCGCCTGCCCGAGATGATCGCGCGCCGGCGCAGCGAGCGCCGCCCGCAGGTCGACATCAGCTTCCCCGAGATCGAGAAGTTCGATAACCTCCCGTCCGCGCGCATCGACGGCCCCACCGCCTTCGTCTCCATCATGGAGGGCTGCAGCAAATATTGCAGTTTCTGTGTGGTGCCTTATACCCGCGGCAAAGAGGTGTCGCGGCCCTTCGACGACGTCCTGGTGGAAGTCGCCGACCTCGCCGACCAAGGCGTGCGCGAAGTCACCCTGCTCGGGCAGAACGTCAATGCCTACCGGGCGCCGCTGGGCGACGCCGGCGAGATCGCCGATTTCGCCCTGCTGCTCGAATACGTGCACGAAATCCCCGGCATCGAGCGCATTCGCTACACCACCTCGCATCCCAAGGAGATGACGCCCCGGCTGATCGAGGCCCACGGCAATCTGCCCAAACTGGTGCCCTTTGTGCACCTGCCGGTGCAGGCCGGCAGCGATACCATCCTGGCCGCCATGAAGCGCGGCTACACCGCGCTCGAGTTCAAATCCATCGTGCGCCGCCTGCGCGCCGCGCGGCCCGGGCTCACGCTGTCCTCCGACTTCATCGTTGGTTTCCCCGGCGAAACCGAGGCCGACTTCGAACGTACGATGCAGCTCATCCGCGACGTCGGCTTCGACCAGTCCTTCTCCTTCGTGTATTCGCGCCGGCCGGGCACGCCCGCCGCCGACCTGGAAGACGACACGCCGCAAGACGTCAAGCTCAAGCGGCTGCAGCGCTTGCAGGCCCTGATCAACGAACAGGCCGCCGTGATCAACGCCAGCATGGTGGGCAAGCCGCACCGCGTCCTCGTCGAAGGCTATTCCAAGCGCAGCCGCGACGAGCTGATGGGCCGCACCGAGAACAACCGCATCGTCAACTTTCCCGCGCCCTCGCGCCTGATCGGCCAAATGATCGACGTCGTCATCACCGAGGCCAGGGCCCATACTCTGCGCGGCGAAGTCCTCACCGCCGAATCTTCCCCCCTCTCCGGAGTCGCCAACGCATGAGCCAGGGCCGTCAACGACAGCGCCGTCCGCAATCCGCCACCGTTTTGCTCGATGGCGACAACACCCACCTGGCCAACCTCTGCGGCCCGATCGACGAAAACCTGCGCCAAGTGGCGGCGGCCTACGACGTTGAACTGGCGCGCCGCGGCAACCGCGTTACCCTCACCGGCGAGCGCGCCGAAGAAGCCGCGGTGGCGCTCAATTTTCTGCACGTGCGTGCGCGCCACACCGCGCTGTCGGTGGACGACGTGCAGCTCGGGCTGGTCGAGCTCAAAGCGATGCAGCGCCACAGCCCGGACGCCGACAGCGACGAAGTGAACGGCGACAGCCCGGCGTCCAACATGCCACCGGATCCCGACGACGAAACCATCGTGCTGCGCACCAAGCGCACCGATCTGCGCCCGCGCACGCCACGCCAGCATCGCTACTTGAAGCACATCCTGAGCCACGACATTACCTTCGGCACCGGCCCCGCCGGCACCGGCAAGACCTGGCTGGCGGTGGCCTGCGCGATCGATGCCCTCGAACGCGATGCGGTGCAGCGCCTGGTGCTCACGCGCCCCGCGGTGGAGGCCGGCGAACGGCTGGGCTTTCTGCCGGGCGATCTCACTCAAAAAGTCGATCCTTACCTGCGGCCGCTCTATGACGCACTCTACGACCTGCTGGGCTATGAGCGCGTGCAGAAGCTGTTCGAGAAGCAGGTAATCGAGATCGCGCCGCTGGCCTATATGCGGGGCCGAACGCTCAACCACGCCTTCGTGATCCTCGACGAAGCCCAGAACACCACGCCGGAACAAATGAAAATGTTCCTTACCCGAATCGGGTTTGGCAGCAAGGCGGTGATCACCGGCGACCCGTCGCAGGTCGACCTGCCCAAGGGCCAGCGCAGCGGCCTGGCCGATGCGCTGGGCGTGCTGCGCGAAGTCAACGGCATTGCGATGTCCGAGTTCACCAGCCGCGACGTTGTGCGCCACCCCTTGGTGGCGCGCATCGTCGAAGCCTACGAACGCTCGGCGCCGCCGGCCAACTAAGCTCCGGCGATGACTGCCGTGACACGATCTTCCCGCGCCGCCAGCGCCATACCATCGTTGAGCCTCGTGGTGCAGTACGCTGCCACAGCTTCCGAACTCCCGCGCTGGCGACTGCGCCGTTGGGCCGAGCGTGTATTGCGGGATCTCGCCGCCCTGCCTCCCGACCCCGCCAGGCCCGCCTTGCCGGCCGCGCTGGCACTCACGCTGCGCCTGGTGGACACCGCCGAAGGACGCGAACTCAACCTCGCCTATCGCGAACGCGACTACGCCACCAACGTCCTGACCTTCGACTATGGCGACACGCCAGACGGCACGCGTCACGCCGACGTGGTGCTGTGCGTGCCCGTGCTGCGCGCGGAAGCCGCCGCGCAAGGCAAGCCGCTGCTCGCACACGCCACGCACTTGGTCACCCACGGCACGCTGCATGCCCTGGGCTATGATCATGAAGACGACGACGAGGCCCGGCTGATGGAGTCCCTCGAGATCGCGATCCTCGCGCACCAGCATTTGCCCAATCCCTATACCGATGACTGACCGTATCCTGGTACTGCTCGCCGCCATCAATATGATGCTGGCCGTCGCCGCCGGCGCCTTCGGCGCCCATGGCCTCAAAACGCGCGTGGACGCCGACCTGATCGCCGTCTGGAATACCGGCGTGCTCTATCACCTGGTACATGGTCTGGGCCTGCTCGCCCTCGCCTTGCTGCTGCCGCGCCTGGGGAGCTCGCTGATCGGTCTGGCGGGCTGGCTGATGCTGGCGGGCATCGTGTTGTTCTCGGGTAGCCTGTACACCCTGGTACTCACCGGCACCCGGGTGCTGGGAGCCATCACCCCGCTGGGCGGCGTCGCCTTCATCGCCGCCTGGGCCGTGGTGGCCTGGGCGGCGTGCCGTCAATGAACGCGCGCGAGCCCCAGCCCGCCGACGCCATGGATGCTTTCCACCATCGCAACCTGCCTCACCTGCTGTTGTACGCCCGCGAGGCTTTAATGGCACATTTTCGGCCAGTGCTCAACGAGGCCGGCGTGACCGAACAGCAGTGGCGGGTGCTGCGCACCCTGAGCGAATCCGGGCCGATGGAGCCCAATCAGATCGCCCGCACCTGCCAGATCCTCAGCCCCAGCCTCACCCGCATGCTGGCCGGCATGGAAGCCAGCGGCCTGATCCGCCGCGAACGCCTGGACGCCGATCAGCGGCGGCAAGAGATCTCTCTCACTCGCAAAAGCGAGACTCTCATCGCCCGCATGCGCCCGGCCGTAGACGAAAAATACCGCCAACTGGAAGCAACCATCGGCCGCGATCTGCTCGAACGCCTGTACCGTGATCTCGATCAGGCCACCGAACTGGTGCGCCACGTTCCCAAGTAAAACCCCACCAGGATCAAGACGCCGCCGACCCCGCCCAGCGCTCGGCTAGGGCTTGACCCCGGCGGTCTGGATCACCTGTTCCCATTTGGTGGTTTCGTCTTGGATGTACTTGGTGTATTCGGCCGGCGTCATGGACACCAGCTCGACGCCCATGGCCTGGGCCCTCTCCTGCAACTCGGGCTCTTTCATCACCTCGGCGAACGCATCGTGCAGCTTATCGAGGATGGGCTGCGGCGTTTTGGCCGGCGCCACCATGCCGAACCAGCCCACCGAGACGTAGTCGTCGACGCCGGCTTCGAGCATGGTGGGGACTTCGGGAAGACCGGCGATCCGGCGTTCGCTGGTGACGGCCAGCACCTTGGCCCGATCACCCTCCAGCATCGGCAAGGCCGATGGAATATCCACCACCGCCACGTCCACCTGACCACCCGCCGTGGCGACCGCCGCCGGACCGCTGCCCTTGTAGGCGATCGAATCGATATCGATATCCGCCAATTGGTTGAGCAGCTCGATCGACAGATGCATGGCCGAGCCGTTGCCGCCGTGGGCGCCGGAGAACTTCTCGCCTTTTTTGGCGGCTTCGATGAGTTCGCCGATGGAATTGGCCGGCAGATCCTTGCGCGCCACCCACACGAAGGGGATTTGCGTGAGCAGCGTGAACGGCGCCAGCTCCTGCAATGGATGAAAGTTGCGTTCGGGATAGAAGATGGCATTGATCGCCATCGCGCCGGCGGCTCCCACGCCGATGGTGTAGCCGTCCGGCTCGGCCTGCGCCAAGGCGGACATGCCGATGTGGCCGCCGGCGCCGGGGCGATTATCGATGATCAGTTGCTGACCGAGCTTGTCGCCCACTTTGGGGGCGAGCAGGCGGATCACGGTGTCGGCGGAGCCGCCCGGCGGAAAAGTCACGATGACACGGATCGGTTTATCCGGATAGGTCGCGGCGCCATCCTGGGCCAAGGCTGCCCCTGAAGCCAGGGCCGCCAGGGTCAGGCCGGCCAGCGCCGAAGCGATGTATTTCATGAAGTCGTCTCCTCGTTTCTTGGACATTTCTGGTGACGCCCACGCCGAAGCCTGCCTCGCAGCCCTGGACCGCCGCGTCCCGAAGCATATTAGCTCGCATGCCGTCTCTTGACCACGGGTCCAAGCGTATGTGTGGGTCCAAGCGTATGTCTCGTCGTTTACAGCGAGCTGAGTTCTTCACAATGGCAATGACTTCATTTCAGGGTTAATACTTAGTTTGAAATACGATTTCAAAAAATAATTTAAAATATGATTCCAAAATAATTCGTTCGCGGTGTCGTTCCGCGAGGCAGCTCAGTTCAGGAGTTCCCATGGCCCGGCCATTGCGCAGCAACTTTCCTCGCGGTTCCTATCTTTGGGCGGTACGCAACGCCCAATGGCAAGCCCTCGGCATCCCCGAAGAAGACTGCGAGAAACCGAAAATCGCCATCGTCAACAGTTCCTCGGAGCTCGCCAGCTGCTTCAGCCACCTCGACGGCGTCGCGGCGGTGCTCAAGGCCGCCATCCGCGCGGCTGGCGCCGTGCCCTTCGAGATCCGCACGTCGGCGCCGTCGGACTTCATTACCGGCGCCGGCGGCCGCGGCGCCTATATGCTTGCCACCCGCGACCTGATCACCAACGATATCGAGGTGGCCGTCGAGGGCGCCCAGCTCGACGGTATGGTGTGCCTGGCTTCCTGCGACAAGACCGTGCCCGGACAACTGATGGCGGCGGCGCGCCTGAACGTGCCCACCCTGGTGGTGGCCTGTGGCTACCAGCCCAGCGGCGAATACCGTGGCCGCCACGTCGACATCGAAGATGTCTTCATCCAGTCCATGCACGCCGTCACCGGCTCCGTTCCGGTCGACGACGTGATCGGCATGAGCCGCGAAGCCATTC
This sequence comes from Pigmentiphaga sp., assembly GCA_023228945.1. GTDB lineage: Bacteria > Pseudomonadota > Gammaproteobacteria > Burkholderiales > Burkholderiaceae_B > Verticiella. The sequence goes on from JALOAI010000017.1 coordinate 117,718, forward strand.
GCGGCCCCGGCGTGTGCTCGGGCATGGGTACCGCCAATTCCATGCACATCGTGTGCGAAGCGCTGGGCATGGCCTTGCCCGGCAGCACGCCGATTGCGGCCAACAGCGAGCGCATGATGGCCTTTGTCCGCGAAGCGGGCGCGCGCATCGTGCAAATGATCTGGGACGACCTCAAACCGCGCGACATTCTCACGCCGGGCGCCTTCGCCAACGCCGTGCGTGCCATGCTGGCGGTGGGCGGCTCGGTCAACAGCATCAAGCATCTGCAGGCAGTGGCCACCGAAGGCGAGTGCGCGGTGGATGTCTACAGGCTGTTCGAGGAATGCGCCAGCCAGACGCCGGTGCTGAGCGCGGTGCGGCCGGTGGGCGACGGCACCATCGAAGACTTCGAAGCCGCCGGCGGCGCCGCCGCCGTGCTCAAACAACTCGAAAGCCGCCTCGATACCGGCGTGATGACCGTGACCGGCCGCACACTGGCCGAGAATCTGGCCGGCCAGACGGTGGCGGACGACGATGTGATCCGGCCGCTCGATCGCCCCGTCGCCGACAGCCCCGCCATCATCGTGCTGCGCGGCAACCTCGCGCCGGACACCGGCATCGTCAAGGCGGGCATCATCGAACGCAAGTCGCGCCGCTTCACCGGCCCCGCCATTTGCTTCGACACCTCGGATGCGGCGCTGCAGGCGCTGCGCGATGGCGCCATCCGGCCCGGCCACGTCATCGTGATGCGCGGCGCCGGCGTACGCGGCGGCCCCGCCATGGGTGGCGGAGCTTCGCGCGTGGTGTTCGGCATCGACGGCGCCGGCCTGGGCGATCAAGTTGCCATGCTGACCGACGGCCACCTTTCGGGCCTGGTGTGCAAAGGCCTGGTCGTCGCCGAAGTATCGCCCGAGGCAGCCACGGGCGGCCCGTTGGCCCTGGTACGCGATGACGACACCATCACCATCGATCTCGACACCCGCGACCTCCATTTGCACGTCGAAGACCATGAGCTGGCGGCGCGCCGCGCCGCGTGGCAAGCCGCGCCGCCCATGTTCGATCGCGGCTGGCTGAAACTCTATCGCGCCAATGTCGGCGACACCGGTAGCGGCGTCACCTTGGTGCGCCCCGACTGAGCCCGCTCTCCCATTTTTCTCCAGGAGTCCCTGTATGCAAACCGCAATGAAGACGCTCGCCGCCGGCATCCTCGGCTTTTCGCTGGCCATGCCGGCTCTGGCCGCCAACGCCGATGACTTCCCCACCCGGCCGATCCAGCTCATCGTGCCCAACTCCCCGGGCGGCGCGGTGGATATTCTCGCCCGCCTGCTGTCGGTCAATCTCGAGAAAGAGCTGGGCCAGACCGTCATCATCGACTACAAGCCGGGTGCCGGCACCGTGGTCGGTACCGACTACGTAGCTCGTGCCAAGCCCGACGGCTATACGCTGGGCATGGTGGTCACCTCGCACGTGATCAACCCCAGCCTGCGCCCGAACATGCCTTACGACACCGAGAAAGACCTGACCGGCGTGTCGCTGCTGGCCTCCTCGCAGATCGTGATCACGGCTTCGCCCAAGCTCGGCGTTACCACGCTGCAGGAAGTCATCGACATGGCCAGGAAAGACCCTCAGGCCATCACGTATGCGTCGCCGGGAAGCGGCAGCTCCATGCATTTGTCGGGTGAATTGCTCAAGAACATGACGGGTATCGAGATGCTGCACGTGCCCTTCAAGGGCAGCGGCCCCGCCTACCCTGAAGTCATGTCCGGCCGGGTATCCCTCTTGATCGATCCCCTGTTCTCGTCGATGCCGCACATCCAGGGCGGCAACCTGGTGGCCCTGGCGGTTACCGGCGCCGAGCGTTCCGCCGCGGCCCCCGAGGTGATCTCGGTGTCGGAGGTCGTGCCCGGCTTCCGTGTTGAAAGCGTATTCGGCGTCGTGGCGCCCGCCGCCACGCCAAAGCCCATCGTGGAGAAGCTGAGCAAGGTGTTCGCCAAGGTTCTGCACATGCCCGAGGTGACCAAGCGCCTCAACGAAATCGGCATGGAACCCATCGGCAACACTCCGGATGAGTTCAATGCCTATATCCACGAAGAAATCCGCAAATGGGATCCGATCGTCAAGGCTTCGGGCGCCGTGCTCGATTGATCGGCTGCGGCCGCCCGCCTTCGGCTTTCTCATGATCGGCCGGCCTCCCGCCCCGGCTCCGCTGGACTCCGGCGAGCCGGGCCGGGCAAAATGCCGGTCATCAAGCGGGTCCGGACGGTACCGGTAGTATCATACGGCCCGCCCCACTTTACACAAGGAAGGCGTCATGCCGCCACGCACCGCTCCCGCCGCCGCGTCGGCGGGTACCGTATCCGCACTCGAGCGGGGGATCGCCGTGCTGCGCTGCTTCGACGAGAACGTCGCCAGCCTCAGCAATGCCGAGTTGTCGCAGCGCACGGCCATCCCCAAGCCCACGGTCACCCGCCTGGCCGCGACCCTGGTCGGGCTCGGCCTGCTGCGCCAGGATCCCGCCACCGAGCGTTTTTCGCTAGCCGCCGGCGTGGTCTCGCTCTCCCGGGCTTTTCTGGCACATATCGACGTGCGCGAGGTGGCCCGTCCGCACATGGCCGAACTCGCCCGCGAACTCGGCGGCTCCAGTTATCTCGCGGTACGCGATGGCTTCGATATGGTGCTGATCGAAATCGCCCGCTCGCGCGAGGCCGCCCTGCGCTCCCATCACGAGATCGGCACCCGCATACCGCTCGCCACCTCGGCTCTTGGCCGCGCCTATCTCTCGGGCCTGGCGCAGAGCCATCCTCAACGGCACCGGCAACTGCTGGCCGATCTACAGCGCCACCACGGCGACGCGGCCTGGCCCCGCCTGGCTGCCAAGCTGCATCAGGCGCGTCAGACGCTGGGCGAACATGGCTATACGCTGTCGCTGGGCGACGTGACCCCGGAGATCCACTCGGTGGCGGTGCCCTTGCCCACCGCCGACGGCGAGCCGATGGCCCTGAACTTTGGCGGGCTGTCGTATACCTGCACCGAGGATTATCTGCGCCACACCGTGGCACCGGCGCTCAAAGCCGCGGCGCGGGCGGTGTCGCGCGACATCGGCGCCGCCTGAAACAGACTCCTTCGGGCAGTCGTCATAGCGCGGCGCGCGAGCCTCCAGCGACGGGGGACGCGCCGACCGTATTCCACTCCACGGCCAGCGGCGTGGCGCCCACGTCGGCCACCGCCTCCTGCAAACGCAACAAAAAACGCTTCTGCACCGCGGTTGGCCGCCAATTGTGCCGAACCGTCAATCCGATGGTATGGCGGCGGGCCTGCAGGGGCTCGCCAATGCGTGCCAATAGGCCGCTGCGGATCTGCAGGGCCACCTGGCCGGGCGTGGCCAGGGTAAGCAACTGGCTGGACGTCAGCAGGCGCCCGACGATCATGATCGAACCACACTCCACCGGAGCGGCCGGCCGGCGGCCACTGGCAAACAAACGCTCCCATTCGGAACGCAGCGGCGAGCTGTCGGGGCCGATGATCCACGGATAGGTCGCGAGCGTCTCCAGCGAAGGTGCCGGTACGCCCGCCAGCGGATGCTGCCGCCCGGCGACAATCACCAGCGATTCGTAGTACAGCGCGGTCTTGACGAGATCCGGACTCTCATGCGGCGGTAGCTCGCCCACGATCAGATCGATCAGGCCATCGCGCAGCAGCTCGACGAGCTCGCCCCAGCTTCCCTCGAACACCTGGATACTGGCCGAAGGCTCGCCCGCCACCATCCGCGCCATGGCTTCCGGCACCAGGGAGGGCCGGGCCAGCGGTGTGGTCCCCAGCGTAATGGCGTTGCGGGAGGTGTCGATGCCGAGTTCGAAGAAGGCGGCCTCGATTTCGTGGCAGGCGAGCCGGCAGCTGCGCGCAAACCGCTTGCCCAGGAAATTGATGCTCACCCCTCGCCCGCGCCGCTCGACCAGCCGCCGCTCCAGGTTTTCTTCGAGATCGCGAACCGCCCGGTGCACGGCCGTTTGCGACAACCCGACCGCTTGCGCCGCAGAGCCGAAACCGCCCGCGTCGGCCAAGGCCAGGAAGGCGCGCAACTGCGTCATGCTCAGGCGCCGATCCGGCTGGAATTCGGGCGGCAGCTTGAGCCATTGGATACCGACATCCAGGTGTTCGAATGCGACCCGCACGCGCTCGGCCAGCACCCGGCCGGCCGCCGTGGGCGCCATGCCGTGCGGCAGGCGCTCGAACAGGCTCTGGCCCAACAGGGCTTCCAGCTTGACGATACCTTGGGTCAGGGCGGGCTGCGAATAACTCAACGCTTCGGCCGCGCCGCTGATACTGCCGAGATCACAGACCGCGAGCAAGCCGCGCAAGTGACGCAGATTGAGATCGAATGGACTCAGAACACCTTCTCCGTGCGGGGGCATCGTTTACCTCATCAACAGCCCCCCGTTCAAATCCAGTGTGGCGCCCACGAAGAAACCGCCCTGCCCGGATGCCAGTAACGCGACCGCCGAAGCGATCTCGGAGGCTTGGGCAAAGCGGCCGATCGGCACCAGCGACTCCATGCGTTCGATCTGGGCTTCCGTCAGGCGGCCACGGGCGGTGTCGATGGGACCAGGAGAAACGGCGTTGACCGTTACCCCGGTGCCGGCCATCAGCTGCGCAAAGTACTTGGACAGCATGATGGCGCCCGCCTTGGCCGCAGCATAGTGGGGGGATGCTACGGTACCACCATTCTGCCCCGCGAGCGACGTCACGTTGATGATGCGGCCATAGCCCTGTTCCTTCAGCAGTTCCGAGAACACCTGGCAGCTGAGAAACACGCTGCGCATATTGATCGCCACGATGTCATCGAACTCCGCCTCCGAGATCTCCTGCACCGGCGTGCGCTTGCCATAGCCGGCATTGTTGACGACCACATCCACGCGCTGCCAGGCCTGCACGACGCGGTCCCGCACAGATTCGAAGTCGGCTTTGCGCCGCACGTCCAGGGCGATTCCCAGGGCCGTCTCGCCCGAGGCATCGAGCTCCCGGGCCACCCCCGCCGCCGCCTCGGCATCCACATCCGTCACCGCCACCCGGGCTCCCGCACGGTGAAAGAGCGCGGCGATCTCCCGCCCCACGCCCCGGCCGGCTCCCGTGACCAGCACGATCTGTCCATCAAAGCGGAAATTCACCTCCCCACCGGGGAGCGTTTGCGTCGTATTCATATTCATGATTGTCCTCACAGCCTGATTTCATTGCGCCGGATCAGCGGGCCCCATTGCGCGAGCTCATTGTCGATACGCTGCGCCAACTCGGCAGGCGTACTGCTGCGCGGCTCAGCCTTTTTGTTTTCGATCGCCTGACGCACTTCAGGCTCGGCCACCGCGTGGACGATGGTCTCGTTAAGTCGTTCAATGATGTCCTGGGCCGTGCCCGCGGGCGCCAGCACGCCGAACCAGGCAGTACTGGTGAAACCCGGCAAGAACTCCGCTACCGCGGGTACATCCGGCATCCAGTCCAGGCGCTCCGGCGAGGCCACGGCCAGATAACGGGCCCGTCCGCTCGCCACCATCGCGGTGCCGTCCAGCGGATTCACCCAGGCGGTTTCCACTTCACCGGCCATCACCGCCGTGCCCAGCGCGCCGCCGCCGCTATAGGGAATATGCAGCACCGACAGGCCGGCCAGCTCGTTGAGAAACTCGCCCGTCAAATGCGACATCGAGCCCGTGCCCACCGATCCGTAGTTGAGCTTGGCGTCCGGCTGTCGCGCCTCGTCCAGAAACTCTTGAAAGTTCCGCGCCTTCAATTTGTTGGAGCCCACCAAGGCGAGCGGCACCAGGGCGACGGTCGAGACGGGGACAAAGTCCTTTCGTACATCGTAGGGCACCTCCCTCAGCAGGCTCACGACGGCGCTCGGCGCCGAATTGCCAAAAATCAGGGTATACCCATCGGGAGCGGCCCGCGCCACCAGCTCGGTGCCGATCGCACCCCCGGCTCCGGGCCGGTTCTCGACGATCACCGGCGTGCCCAGCTGCCGACTCAAGGATGGCTGCACTGCCCTGGCCAACTGGTCCGTACTGCCCCCGGCCGAATAGGGAACAATCAATCGTATGGGCTTCGACGGCCAGGTTTCGGCCTTGGCCGCGCCCGCCAGCGCAAGAGCGGCCAGGGCACTCATGCTCCAGGCCGCAACGGCGCCCGCCCGGGGGGAGGTCAGCCGCTTACAGCCGCCATCGTCAAAACCCGACACCGGCGGAGCCTCGCCCCGCCGAGCCAAGCCCGGCACGCCCTGACCCGCTCGCAGGCCAACCATCATCTGAACAACGCAAACGCCTAGACGCGTGGTAAGACGACGCATCGATATCTCCTTTTTTCCAAGGTTTCAGGTTAGAGATCCAAGGTAAGCACGGGTGAGCGCGAGCCGGAGCAGCAGACCATGATCGAGCGGTTCTCCTGCTTCTCGGGCTCTGTCAGGAAGAGATCGCGATGGTCGGGAACACCGTCCAGAACGGCCACGCGGCAACTGCCGCAGATGCCTTCCGAGCAGGCAAAGCCGACGTCCACTCCGGCATTGAGCAGGGCATCCAGCATGGATTCGCCCGCGTCGACATCCAGCGTGACCCCGCGCTTGGCAAGCCGCAGCTGATAACCGCCATCGCGGGCCACTTCGGTATCCGCCGCGAAATACTCATAGTGCAGGCGTTCGCCCAAGCCCTCACCCAGGCTACGGTAGCGATCGAGCATGCCTTGCGGGCCGCAGCAATACACGTGGGCATCGCCCGCCGAAGCCAGGATTCGCTCCAGATCCAAGCGCGGCGTTTCGGGCTCGTCGTCGATCGTCACGCCCGCGGACGGATAGGGTTCCAGGCGATCCAGGAAGGCGCCGCGCGCCCGCGTGCGGACCGCATAATGCAGCTCCCAGGATCGGCCCAGCGCCTCCAGCCGGGCGATCATCGACAACATGGGTGTAATACCGATACCGCCCGCGATCAACACGCTGTGCGGCGCGTCTTCGACCAGCGGGAAATGATTGCGTGGCGCGGAGATCGACACCATGTCTCCCGGCCGCCAGCGTTCGTGGATCGCCCGTGATCCGCCGCGGCTCCCGGGCTCCAGCTGCACCGCGATCTCATAACCATCGCGGCGGGCCGGATCGCTCAATAAGGAATAACTCCGCGTCAGCCCCGCTCCAAGCTCGACGTCAATGTGGGCACCCGCGGTAAATGCCGGGAAGCCGCCGCCGTCGGGCGGCTCCAGCCGGAAGGCGAGGATACCCTCCGCCTCCCAGCGAACCTCGCGTAGCCTTGCCTGCTGCATTCGCCATCACTCCTGCGGCAGCCAGCGCACGGCCTGTTCGAGCTGGGCCTCATAGGCGTGCTCGAGCGAGACTTCGGGCGCATGCAGGAACGAGCCCGAGCGCGCACCCTGATAGACGGCCGGCTCCTCGGAGCCCGGCGGCAACACGCCCTTGTCGCGCCACGCGCGCGCCGCCATCAGAACACGCCGGCGGGTGCGCGCGATCATCTGATCGGTCGGCGCCAGATGCTCGAACGCATGATCGGTAATCGACCCCATGCTTTCGGTCACCGCCTGATCCTGGATCGTAATGTTGCCGATCCCGGTGTATTGCTCTCCGCTGCGCTGGGATTCGCGATCGATACCCCAGTCGTTGTAGGCGCGATCGCGGCATCGCCAACGGCCATACCAATCGGTAGTGTTGGGCTCGTAGACGAACTTCTCGTACAAAGGCTCGCCGTTCTTGCGCGTGGAAATATAGGCCGGGTTGCCTTCGTCCACGCCGCCCGAAATATCGAACAGCATGCTGTGATGGTCGTCCATCGGCACCCAGGCGCGCGCGATCGCCCGCGTCGAGAAACGCGCGTTGGGCGTTTGTGTCCAGAACGGGAACATGAAATGCGCCACGCGCCACGACATCTGCCCATCGTCATTGGGGCGAAAACCGCCATACATGGCACCCCAGTCGGTGTTGCGCACTTCGAACTCCGGCGACCGGTTGATCACAGTTGGCCGCATGGGATGGTCCTCGGGCAGATCGTCGGGACCGAGCATGCCGACGTGCAGGAAGCCGACGTGCGAGGTATCGATGTCGCCTTCCAGCGCCTGCAACCAGTTGCATTCGCGCTGCAGGCACCAGATCTCGCTATTGGGGATGAGGTTGGCCTCGATCTGGGGTAGCGGCGGTGGCGAAGCCTGGTGGCGCCCCATGTATACCCAGACCAGGCCGTTGCGCTCGGCGGTGCGGTAGGCCTTGGCGTGGACGCGCGATTTGAAATCCTGATGCGGAGCCACGTTGGGCATGTCCACACAATGACCATCGGCGTCGAACTTCCAGCCATGGTAGACACACCGCAGCCCCCCTTCTTCGTTGCGCCCCAGGAAGAGCGAGGCGCAACGGTGCGGACAGCGGTGGTCCATGATTCCGACGCGCCCGTGGGTATCGCGAAACGCCACGAGTTTTTCACCCAGGATCATCAAGCGCACTGGGTCCCCGTCCGCCTTGACCTCGGACGACATCAGGGCCGGCATCCAATATTGCCGCATGAACTCGCCCATGACGGTACCCGGGCCAACGCGGGTTAGCTCCACTGCATCCTTCGTTTCCATCGATTTCTCCAAACCATGGTCAAGCCATCATTCAATTTCTACGATGCCACCTGAATCGGCACCGCGATTCGTGACCGAATGATAGAAGCCCATTCGATAAGCGTGGATTCGATCCGGCGGCAAGATATTCAAAAACCAGAATTTTCATCATCCATTAAGCTCCGAAAACCTCAATCATTGATAGGATAACAATTCTCATTAACAATAAATAACTTGACCCTCAAGGCCGGGATCAATGAGCCCAGGACAGAAATCACTCGCGACCCTCGGTTTTCAGCGCCTTCATCAAGCGGTCATTATCCCGATTGTTGAATATGGCGCCGCCTCTTCGAATCCCATGCGCCGGGCCGAGTTTCTAGAATTGGAGCCTGTTACGTAGACGGGCTCGCCCGGCGCCAGCGCTCTCGCCTCCCAGACTCAAGGCGTGGCCAGAACGCCGACCGCTGCCGCCCAGACAGGAGATACACCATGTTCTTGCGCAATATGTGGTACGTCGCCGCATTCTCGACCGACGTACAGCCCGGCAAATGCTTCGGTCGCCGCTTCCTGAACGAACCCGTGGTGCTGTTCCGCACCGCCTCGGGCCGGATCAGCGCGCTGATGGACCGCTGCAGCCACCGGGCCATGCCTTTGAGCGAAGGCCATGTGGATGGCGAGATCATCCGCTGCCCCTACCACGGCGTGGAGTTCGCGACCACCGGCACCTGTGCGCGCATCCCCGGCCAGGACCGCATTCCGGCGGCCGCCAACGTCCGCTCTTATCCGGTACACGAGAAGGACGGCTTCATCTGGATCTGGATGGGCGATTCTGAGCTCGCCGACCCCGGCCAGATCCTCGACAACCCGGAGCACCGCGACCCGGCCTGGAGCTGGCGTCCGTACACGATGCACGTCAAGGCCGATTGGCAACTGTTGGTCGACAACATCCTCGACCTGACCCACATCGTCTATATCCACGCCAATACGATCGGCGGTTCGCCGCAAACCCACTTCGACGCCAACGTGAGCATCGCCTTCGACGGCAATAAAGTCACCTTGCTGCGCAAGATGCCCGACTCCGTGCCGCCCCGCACCTACATAGCCGCGGGCGGCTTCAAGGGCAAGGTAGACCGCTGGCAGCAAGTGGAGTACGAGCCGCGCCACGGCAATATTCTGCGCGTCAATGCCGGCGCCTGTGATGCCGGTACGGGCGCCTACGAAGGCCGGCGCGACAACGGCTTCGTTCTGCTCAACGTCCATGGCGTCACACCCGAAACCGAGACGACCACGCACTACATCTGGACCATCTGCACCAATGCGCCCCGCGAAACCGGTGTGCCCGAGCTCCTGTTCGATCAGTTCTACGAAACCATCTGCGAAGACGAACGGGCCCTGGAAGCCCAGCAACGGCGCCTCAGCGATACGCCGGACCTGGGTTTCGTGGGCATCGCGAGCGATGGCGCCGTCAATCGTGCCCGCATTCTGGTGAACAACCTAAAAAAAGCCGAAGCCGAAACGGCAGTTGCTTGAAAACTCCCATCGCACGATCGATTACGCTTTGTCAATGTGGTATCCCATGCCTGGATGGGTCTTTGCCGCTGTCATCGCTACCTGGCACGAGTCTTTACATATGCCGGCAAACGCAGCTCTCTCGATATTCATTTTATGAGATAAAAACATCATGAAAATGATCATAATTTCTTTATCTCATCAAGCCGAAAATCGGCGAATACCCGATTTTTCGATTTCGTCGGAATCAACATGACTGCATTCGATTACATCGTGGTTGGCGCGGGATCCGCCGGTTGCGTGATCGCCAACCGGCTGTCAGCCGACCCCTCGATCCAGGTCGCCCTGATCGAAGCGGGCGAATCCGACCGCGCCTTTCCGCTCAACGCCAAAACTTCGCTGCCAGTGGGCAATATCTTCCTGTTGTCCGATCCTCGCTATAACTGGCAATACCGGATGGAAGGAGGCCCCGGCACGCAAGACCGCGAGCTGCCTTGTCCGCGCGGCAAATTGCTGGGGGGCTGCAGTTCGGTCAACGGCACTGTGTATATCCGCGGTCATGCCAGCGACTACGACGACTGGGCGGCCCTTGGCAACACCGGCTGGAGCTACGCCGACGTACTACCCGCCTATCTCCGCCATGAACACCGGCACGGCTCCGCCTCGCCGCTGCACGGCAGCCAGGGCGAGCTGCACGTACAGCGACCCAAGGCCAACCATCCGCTGGCCCACGCTTTCGTGGCGGCGGCCACCGAAGCCGGCCACGTCCGCAACGACGACTTCAATGGCGCGAGCCAGGACGGTTTCGGGCTTTATGAACTCAACCAGCACAACGGTGTCCGGCAAAGCAGTTCCCGCGCCTTTCTGCATCCCGTCCTCCACCGCAGCAATCTCACCGTCCTGACCGACACCCGGGTCGAACGCCTCCTGTTCTCCGGTTCGCGCGCGGAAGGCATGACTGTGCTGCACCGGGGCGAGCGGCGCGCCCTCAGAGCCAGTCGGGAAGTGATCCTGGCCGGCGGCACGATCAGTTCCGCCCATTTGCTGCTGCTCTCGGGCATAGGCCCGCAGCCGCAACTGCGGCAATTCGGCATTCCGGTGATTCGCGAGCTGCCCGGGGTTGGCGGCAATCTGCAGGACCATCCGACGATCTTCCTGGCAGTAGAGGATCCCAGCGGCGAGACCTATGCGCTCTCGGCCCGCTCCCTGCCCCGCGTGCTTCTGAGCCCTCTGTCGTACCTGGCGCAGCGGCGCGGCATGCTCGCCTCGAACGCCGCCGAGGCCGGCGGGTTCCTGCGCACGCTGCCGGAGCTGGCCAGGCCCGACGTCCAGATGACATTGCTCGTCGGCCTCAAGGACAACGCCCGCACCATCCCGCGCCGGCATGGCTATGTCCTGCTCGTCCAGTTGCTGCGTCCGCTCAGCCGCGGCAGCCTCGAACTGGCGTCGGCCGACCCGCTCGCTGCGCCCCGCATCCGGGCCAACTTCCTGGAACACACCCAAGACCTGGAGACGCTGGTCCGCGGCCTGCAAGCGGCGCGGCGCATCGTCGCCTCGCCCGCCCTGACTCGCTACTCCGGACACGAAATCGAGCCAGGTCCCCAGGTCAGCACCTCAGGCGACATCGAAGCCGCGATCCGCCGCCAAGTGCTCACCGCCTACCATCCCGTGGGTACATGCAAGATGGGCCCGGCCTCCGACCCGTTCGCCGTGGTCGACCCTCAGCTGCGGGTCCATGGCATCGACGGCTTGCGCGTGGCCGACGCCTCCATCATGCCCACCATCATCGGCGGCAACACCAGCGCGCCAGCGATGATGATCGGCGAACGATGCGCCGAGTTCATCTTGCGCCCAGCGGCCCAGCCCGCCACGGCCCCATCCAGTGCCGACTCCCTCGCCTTCGCCTGACGCGGGCCGGTTTTTTTCCGCAACGCCCTTTTTTTCAAACATGACCTTGCCCCAGTCCTTCTCCTTGCCTCCGTTCCTTGCCTCGAGACCCAAGCCATTGTTCATCGATGGCAAGTGGCAGCCCGCCCTGAGCGGAGCCACCTTCCAGACGCTCAATCCGGCTACGGGGCAGGTTCTCGCAGAGGTGGCGCATGGCGCCGCCGCGGATATCGACCTGGCGGTGGCCGCCGCCCGCCGCGCCCTGGAAGGCCCGTGGCGCCGCTTCCGGCCCGCCGATCGCCAGAACGTCATGCTGCGGCTGGCCGATCTGGTCGACCAGCATTTCGATGAGCTCGCGCTGCTCGACACGCTGGATCTGGGCGCGCCGATCAGCCGCACCCGCCTGGGCCGCACTCGCGCCGTTGCCCTGCTGCGCTACTACGCCGGCCTGGCGACCTCTACCCATGGCGAATCCATCGAAAGTTCGGTACTGCCCGCCGAATCGCTGGTCTATACCCGGCAGGAGCCCGTGGGAGTGGTCGGCGCGATCAATCCCTGGAACGGCCCGATCGGCATGGCCATCTGGAAGCTCTGTCCCGTGCTGGCCTCGGGCTGTACCCTAGTGCTCAAGCCCGCGGAGCAAACGCCGCTGTCCACCTTGCGCCTTGCCGAATTGACCCTCGAAGCCGGCATCCCCGAGGGCGTGGTCAACGTCGTCACCGGCATGGGCGACGCCGGCGCAGCCCTGGCCGCCCATCCCGGCGTCGACAAGATCGCGTTCACCGGCTCCACCGAAGTCGGCCAGAAGATCGTGCAGGCTTCCGCCGGCAATCTGAAACGGCTCTCGATGGAGCTGGGCGGCAAATCACCCAACATTGTGTTTGCCGACGCAGACCTCGATATCACGGTGCCCGGCGCGGCCCGTGCGGTGTTCGCCAATTCGGGCCAGATCTGCAGCGCGGGAACGCGCCTTTTCGTCCAGCGGCCGATCTACGAAGAATTCGTCCACCGGCTCGCCGAGCATGCGAACGGGATGCGCCCGGGAGATCCGCTCGATCCCGACACTCTGCTCGGCCCATTGGCCTCGCAGGAGCAGCTCGATCGCGTCACCCACTATATCGGTATCGGGCGCGAACAAGGCGCCCGCACGGTCGCAGGCGGCAGCCGCATCGCCAGCGGCGAGATGGCCAACGGCTATTTCATGCCGCCCACGGTGTTCGTCGACGTCGACGACCGGATGCGTATCGCCCGCGAGGAGATCTTCGGCCCGGTGGTGGCGGTGCTGCCCTTCGATACGGTCGAAGAAGCCATCGTGCGCGGCAACGATAGCGAGTACGGGCTGGGCGCGGGCGTCTGGACCCGCGACCTCAATACGGCCCATCTCGTCGCCCACGGCTTGCGTACCGGCACCGTGTGGGTCAATTGCTACCAGGTACTCGATCCGGCCGTACCGTTCGGCGGCTACAAGATGAGCGGCTATGGACGGGAATCGGGCAACGAGCACATGCGGGAATACCTGCAGACCAAGGCGGTCATGCTCAATCTCGGTTGACGCCGGCGCGCGGCTCCCCTATCACTCACCACACCAAAAGTCCCAGGAGACTCTCATGTTTGCAACCCAACTTCCACGCCTCGCCACCCGTCTGGCCGCTACCGCCGCTCTGGCGCTCGGACTCTACGCGGGAACGGCCCAGGCGCAGACCATCCGCTACTCCAACTGGCTGCCCATCACCCATCCGCTGCTCACCAACGTCATCCAGCCCTGGGCAACGGAAGTCGAGGAGGCCACGCAGGGCCGGGTCAAGGTCGAGACCTTGCCGAAGGTAGTCGGCGCCGTGCCGGCGCAATTCGATGTCGTCCGAGATGGCATGGCCGATCTGGCCTTCGTCATCCACGGCTACACGCCGGGCCGCTTTCGCGCCCACGAGATTCTCGAGCTGCCCTTCCTGGGCGACGATGCCGAAGCTCTGGCGGTCGCCTCCTGGCGCTTGCATCAGGAACACCTGGCCGCGCTGAACGAACACGAAGGCACGGTACCGCTGGCCATCTTCACGCAAGGCCCGGGGGCACTGTTCTCCATACCGGGGCCCATTCAGTCCATCGACGATTTACGCGGCCTGAAGATCAGGGTCGGCAGTCCGTCGCAGATTCCCATGATGGACGCCGTGCGCGCGGTATCGGTTCAGCGGCCGGTTTCACAGCTCTATGAAATCATGTCCACCGGCGTGGTGGACGCCGCCCTCTTGTCGCGTGAAGCCGTCAAGAATTTCAACGTCGGGCGCGCCATCAAGCACGGGCTGCAGATTCCCGGCGGCTTCTCCAACCTAGGCATGTCCATCGTGATCAACGAGCGCACCTGGAACCGCCTGTCCGCCGAAGACCGCCAGGCCATCATGGCACTGTCGGGCGAAGCCCTGAGCCGCCGCATGGGCGCGGAGTTCGAGGCCATGGATCGGGCTGGACTGGAAGACGTCGAGGCGCACGGCGGAATGCTCTCGGTTGCTGATGACGACTTCGTCGCCGACCTGCGCCAGGCCTTTGCCGTCGCCGATAGCGCCTGGATCCAGAAGGCCCAGGCCGCTGGCCTGGCCGATCCGGAAGCGGTGCTGGCCGACTTCCGCGGCAAGATCGTCGAACTCCAGACCCCATGAATGCCATGTCCACCTCGCTTCCCGAAACCGGCTCCAAGCCGGCCACCGCGGTTCACGCTGGTGCCGCGGGCCGAGGCCGCCGCGTTTTTCTCATGCTGAGCCAACTGGCCGACGGGGTGGCGGCCATCGCCCTGTTCACGCTTATGGGCATGAGCTTCGTCGACGTCGTTGGCCGCGAACTGTTCAACCAGCCGCTGCCCGGCACCATGGAGCTGACCGAGATCCTGATGGCCACTATCATCTTTGCCGTGCTGCCCAGCGTCAGCCATCGTGGCGAGCAGATCGCCGTCGATCTGCTCGACGGGGTGGTGCCTGCCTGGCTGCGGCCCGCCCAGCGCATCGCAGCGCACCTCCTGGGCAGCGTCACGTTCGCGGTGATCGGCTGGCAGCTCTGGGTCGATGCCGGCAAGCTCGCCCGCTACGGCGGTACCACACCCTATCTCGATCTGCCGCTCGCCCCCATCGTCCAACTCATGTCGGTCCTCGCCGTGGCCACCGCCCTCGGCTTCCTGACCGGCATCTTCCGTCCCGCCAAGGAGCCGCGATGAACGCAGCCGCCATAGGCCTGGTGGCCTTGCTCGCGCTGGTGTTCGCGCGCGTGCCCATCGCCGTCGCGCTCGCCGTGGTCGGTTTCATCGGCTTTTCGATGCTCACCGACTGGCAGCCGGCCCTGGCGCTGGCGGCGCATACCGCCAAGGAAGGCTCGCTCAACTTCGGCCTGGCCGTGGTGCCGCTGTTCGTCCTCATGGGCAATTTCGTCACGCGCGCCCGCTTGTCCGAAGGACTCTTCAACGCCGCCTATGCTTTTCTGGGCCACCGCCGGGGCGGCCTGGCCCTCACCACGGTCGCCGCCTGCGGCGGATTTTCGGCGGTCTGTGGGTCCAGCCTGGCCACGGCGGCCACCATGGCCAAGGTGGCCATGCCCTCGATGCGGCGCTACGGTTATGACGATCGCCTGGCCACGGGCTCGATCGCCGCGGGCGGTACCCTCGGCATCCTGATCCCGCCCAGCATCATGCTGCTCATCTATGGCATCATCACCGACACGCACATCGGCAAGCTGTTCGCGGCGGGAGTGATTCCGGGTTTGATCGGCATCGCGCTGTATATGGCCGCCGTCAGCTATACCACCTGGCGCGACCCCAGGCAGGGGCCGCCGGGCGAGCGCAGCACGTGGCCGCAGCGCCTGCGCTCGCTGCGCGAGGTCTGGAGCATCGCTTTCCTCTTCCTGCTGGTGATGGGCGGCATCTACGGCGGAATCTTCACCCCCACCGAAGCCGCCGGCATCGGCGCCGGCCTGAGCTTTCTGTTCGCGCTCTCGCGCGGCGTCTTATCCTGGAAGGTGCTCTACGAGATTCTGGTCGAAACCGCACGCACGTCGGCGATTCTGTTCGCCGTGCTGATCGGCGCCCTGATGTTCAGCGAGTTCATCAACTACACCGGAGTGCATAAAGGCTTCGTCGAGTGGATCAACCAGCTTGGCGTGCCGGGCTGGATCATCATTCTGGTGCTGGTGCTGGTTTACCTGGTCATCGGCAGCGTTCTCGAGAGCCTGTCGATGATTCTGCTGACCGTGCCGCTGTTCTTCCCGATCATCGTCGACCTGGGCTACGACCCAGTCTGGTTCGGCATCGTCGTGGTGGTCGCCGTCGAAGTCGGCCTCATCACGCCGCCGATCGGGATGAATATCTTCGTCTTGCGCAGCGTGATTCCCGACGTCTCCACCGCCACCATCTTTCGCGGCGTGACACCGTTCTTCTTCGCCGATGTGATTCGCATCGTCCTCCTGGCGCTCGTGCCCGCGTTCTCCATGTGGCTGCCAAACTTGTTGTTCGGATCGTAGCTCGCCGTCCTCGACGGGCCACGCGGGAGCCCGTCTCCGGCTGCCCGAAGTTGGCGGGCCCTCGGTACCACCCACGGGACCAGGGAGTCAGAGTGGCGGCACCTCGTGATCAGCGGGTTTCGAGGGCACCTGCGGATAGCGGGCACGCCCCTTGACCACCGTGGCCGAGACATTGGCGCCGGTGCGTACGAACTGCTGCGTGGGATCCCGCCTTGGTTCGTAATCCCAGGCGGGATGGCCGGCGCCAAGGCGGGCGGCCTGGATCAACCGGCGCTCGGCCGCGCTGCGTCGCATCGCCTCGGCCAGCGCCGATTCATCCCAGTGTGCGCGTATGAGGCCGGCCAGGCCCTCGGCTTGCTCGGCATAGGCTGGCAAAGCCGCGAGGTTGCGCAGTTCGTCGGGATCCTCCGCAAGGTTGAACAGCATCGGCGGATCGTCGGCACAATGGATGTACTTCCAGGCTCCAGCACGCAGCATCAAGCATGGATGATAGGCGCCATCGGCCGTCATCTCGGCGAAGATCGGCCACTCGCCGTCGAGCGAATCGGGATCCCGCAAGGCCGGCGCCAGGCTGCGTCCTTCGAAAGGCGTCGCCGCTTCCAGGCCGGCTCGCCCCGCCCCGGCCAGTTCGAGCAGGGTTGGCGCCAGATCGAGCAGTGACACCGGCGCGGGCACGATGCCGGGCCGCTGGCGAGGCGCCGCCATGATGAGGGGAATGCGCATGGCGCCCTCGAGCAGCATCCATTTGTACCAAAGCCCCTTCTCGCCCAGCATGTCGCCGTGGTCAGAGGTAAATACGATGATCGTGTCATCGATCAGATCCATGTTTTCGAGCGCGGCCACAATCTCGCCAACGCGATCGTCGACATAGCTGGTCATGGCGTAGTAGGCGTGGCGCGAACGCATGACATCGGCCTCGGTAATGTCGTACTCATCAAAGCGATAGATGCGGCGCAGGCGCTGGCTGTGGGGGTCCAGTGTGCCGGGCGGTACCGCCGGTACCCGGGGCGGGTCGATCTCCTGCTCGTCATAACGCGACCAGTACGGTTGCGTTATGACATACGGATTGTGCGGATGGGTGAACGATACCGTGAGAAAAAACGGCTGCTCGCGATCGCGGCCGTAATCGTAAATGCGCTGCACGGCGCGCGCCGCCACCTCGTCGTCGTAATCCAGCTGCAGGCTGCGTCGGCAGACTCCCGATTCCACCACGCTGCGCAGGTTCAAGCCGGTGGCCGCGACCGGGATCAACTTCTGCCAGTCGGGGGTCCAGCCGAAGTCCGACGGATAGATGTCGGTGGTCAGGCGCTCCTGGTAGCCATGCAACTGATCGGCGCCGACGAAATGCATCTTGCCCGACAGGCACGTGCGGTAGCCCAGCGCGTTCAGGTAGTAGGGCAAGGTCGGTGCGCTGGAACGAAAGTCGCTCGCGTTGTCGTACACGCCCAGGCGGCTGGCCAGTTGCCCGGTCAACAGCGAGGCGCGCGACGGCGCACACACCGGAAAGTTGCAATAAGCCTGCGCAAACACGCTCCCACGCGCCGCTAGGCGGTCGAGATGCGGCGTCCGGCAAACCTGGTTGCCGTAGGCGCGCAGAGCGCTCGCCGTGAGCTGGTCGGCCATGATGAGCACGATATTGGGCGAACGCGGCATCTAGAAGCCACTCCGAGTTGGGTTCAAAGGATGGGTCGTGTCGCGGCGCGGCCTGGTGGCACGCCATAGCGGTGGCTTCAATCGACGCGGGCGCCCGAGTCGCGCACCACTTGCGACCACAAGGCATGCTCCCGCCGCATGAACTCGCCGAACTCGGCCTGCCCCATGAGGCGCGGCACGAATCCCATGGAGGCCAGCTGCGTTTGCACCTCGGGCGACCCCAGCACCTCGAGCGTGGCTGCCTCGAGTGCATCGAGCACACTGGCAGGCGTACCGGCCGGTGCCAGCAGCCCGAACCAGGCCGACACATCGAAGGGCGCGACACCCAGCTCCTCGAGCGTCGGCAGTTCCGGCATGGAGTCCACCCGTTCCGCGGTGGTCACGGCCAGCGCGTGAAGCTTGCCGTCCTGGATATGGGGCAGCGCCACCGACATGCCGTTGAGCATGAAATCCACTTGATCGCCCAGCAAAGCCATGGTGGCGGGCGCCGCGCCTTTATAGGGAACATGGACGGCCGGGATGCCGGCCGCCTTGCCGAACAAGACGGCGGCCATGTGATTGGCCGACCCCACCCCGCCCGAGCCATAGCTGAGACCGGCGGCCGCGGCGCGTGAGGCGCGTTTCAAAGCCTCCAGGTCGGGAACCGGGAAGCCCGGCCGCGTGACCAGCACCAGCGGATTGCCCGCCAGAAACGCGATGGGCGCCAGATCGGTCAGCGGATCGTAAGGCAAGGCTTCGAAAAGCTCGGGATTGATGGCCAGCGAACCGATGTATCCCACCACCAAGGTGT
>JALOAI010000063.1 GCA_023228945.1 Pigmentiphaga sp.
CATGCGGCAGGCCTTATCCTTCTTCCCTCTCCTTTGTTTCTCGCTCCTTGTTGCGGACACGGAGAGCATCGTTCCAGTCGTCATGCGGAGGCAGGAGACGCGACCAGGCAGAGCCTGTCTGTTCAGCGATCTCGCGGAGCCGTTCGGCAAAAACCTCGCCCTGCGCATTGGCGTCGGTGGCCGCGACAAGTTCGGCGCCGGGACGCTCGGCCAGCAGGCTCAGAGCTTCGGACGTCGCGGGAGACCAGCCGCCCCCGGCGCTGAGATAGAGCGTTCCGGCGCCCATCTCCTCGATCGCCGCCAGGCTCATGGCGTCGATCGCGGCCTCCGTCACACACAGGCGCAGAGCGTCCGGCCGCCCAAGGCGAAACAGCACCTTGGCGCCCCCGGATGCAAAGCCTCGCCAGTCCGGACCGCGCTCTTCCCATCCCGTTATGGCGCCGTCTTTATCGGTATGGGCGGCCCACATGGTCGCATGGGGACCCTCGCGCAGCAGATTGGTGGAAATCGCAATGCGCACGATCCGTTCGCTAAGGCCGCGCTCGTCTGTCAGATGGCGCCAGGTTGCCGATCCCTTCCAGGGCTTGCGCCGTGTGCGCCATCGCTCGGAAACGGAGAGATCCGGCTTTCGATCGCGCGACTCCCGCACCCAGACGGGTGAGGTCGGAACGAACCCAACGAGGCCTGCAACTTCGTACATGGCCTCAACGAAGCGTACGCCTTGCAAATGTTCGACGAGGTTAAAGACGTCGCCTTTGCCTTCGCCGAGGGGGTCGAACCAGCCCTTGCCGTCATGGATGACGATGATGATCTCGGAATCCCGGCGATATTTCATCGCCTTTCGTGTACTTTCCTTGAGGTCGAGTGCAAACCCTGCCTCTTCCAGCACCGCGCTGCAGAGCACCTTCCCTCTCAACTCTTCCAGATCTGCTTTTTCCATTCTTCGCGCCTGCACGTCCCATGCTCCTCTTACCCGATTCCCGCTCCCGATCCTTTCGGGGCAGATACCGGAGGCCGCGAAGAGCAAGGCGGGCAAGGGCGCGGCGGGCAACCCGGCAGATTTGCCGGGTCGGCATCGACGTGACCGCTGCGGCGAAGCTTCCCTTGCCGGCCGCGGCGCGCAAGCGGCACGGTGCATCGGCGTCAGGATCTTCGCCGTTCTTCCTCCGCAACGATCCTGCGCAGCATGCCCAAATCCATTTCCACGCGAGGCGAAAGGCGGGCGATCTCGGCCGCGACCTTGGCCCAGTGGTAGAACTCCGCTCTGTCACCGCGCACACGATAACGCGTCGCCCGGCGTTGCGCCTCATAATAGGCGTTGGTTTCCTCCGTCGTCAGAAGCCGAAGCGCATCCTCCTTCCAGCGGTGCCGAAGTGCGCGACGACGATCGATCCAGCTTGTGATTACCGCGAGCATGGGTCGTCTATCCTTTCTGGCGTCACGGATGGAAGCCGGCATGGCGAAGATCGCCAAGGCGTCGACTCAGCCAACAGCCGGGTCCGCAAGGCAACGCATATTCCCCCATTGTAATACGACGCTGCAATCCATTAAGTGGCTACGCAAGAATAGTATCGACGAAAAGAGGTATTAAGCGTGAACGAAACCCTGATCGATGGATCTGACAGGCTCATCGAACTGACCGCAGATGTCGTTTCGGCCTATGTGTCGAACAACCCTGTACCCGTCGCCGAACTGCCCGGCTTGATCTCCAGGGTGTATTCGAGCCTGCTGCAGCAGGCTAATGCGCCTGCGGAAGTCGTATCAGAATCCCAAAAGCCCGCAGTCGCAATCAAAAAGTCGGTGACACCGGACTACATTGTCTGTCTCGAAGACGGAAAACAGTTCAAATCCCTGACGCGCCACTTGTCGACCCATCATGGCCTCACACCGGACGACTATCGTGCGAAATGGAGTCTGCCAGCAGACTATCCGCTGGTCGCGCCAAATTACGCCGCAGCGCGTTCCGCACTGGCAAAATCGATGGGATTAGGACGCAAGCCAAGGCCCGTCGAAGAACCGCCAGCGGCTCCTGCCAGGCGGAAGAGACTCGGCCTCAAATTCTCATAGGGCCTCCTTCGACCGTTCACCAGGTTGCATCGGAACACCGCGCCGCCCCATTTGCGCGATTCAATAGATGCCGTCAGATGCCGTCCGGCATGCACCGGCGCTCTCCGTTGTGAACGGCGATCAGCTGCAACCGCAGTTCGAAGAACAGATCGCCGATAGCACTACCATGACGCCGATGGCGAATGTCAGATTTTGCGGATGATCGCTGCCGTGCGGCGGGAAAGTCGAGCGCATCGGAGTCTTCACCTCATCTCCGGGCAAAGAATTGTCATCTTGCCCTCTCGCGGTTCGGTGCGGGAGGGCAAGCAGCAACACCATTCATGGCTTGTCTCCGCAAGCCACTGCTTGCGCAACGGCGTTATTCGCTGGTCTTGCCGTCGAAATGTTCATGAGCGGCGTCGGCTTCAGCCTTGGTTGGTTGAACGACACCGTCGACATGCTCGGGCGGGCTGTAGATCGTATAAAGCTTCAGCGGCTCATTGCCGGTATTCTTGACATTATGCCGCGCCCCAGCGGGTACGATCATGGCCATATCGGCCCCGATCCTGCTCACGTTGCCGTCGATCAGGATTTCTCCTTCGCCATCCTCGACGCGGAAGAACTGGTCGCCGTCGTCGTGAACCTCTTCGCCGATCTCCTCGCCGGGCTGAAGCGCCATCAGGACGAGCTGCATATTCTTTGCCGTATAAACAACACGGCGAAAATCCGTGTTTCCTTCGGTCAGTTCCTCGATGTCATCAACAAATCCACGCATGATATGCTCCATCTCTGTAGTTCTTTGCACAAATGCTGACCCGTTTCGTTGATCTCACTCAACTCCGCCCATGAGATCTTCGCATATGGTCATGTCGCCGATACGACTTCGGAATCGGTATCTTCAATCTGTCTCCCCGGCAGCGGCACGTCCACATCAAAGCATGCGCCAGGAAGTCGAGAATTGTTGACCTGTGCATCCACGCACGAGAATTCCTCTATTTTAGGCGACGATTCCACCACAGCTCCCAATGTGGTCTCCCGCTGGACCAGACCCAAGGCAGCGGCCTGTGCATTCATGCAAGCCTGGCTTGCCGGGTTCGCCAATCGCAATGCGGGATCAAACCCTTAGATCAATGAGGCAGGGGACACTCTCCCCCATTATCGAAAGGAGCCCGATCATGACCCAGAAAACCATCCTGCGCAGCGATGAGCTTTCCTGCCCCTCCTGCGTGCCGAAGATCGAAAAGGCGCTCAACGCCCTTCCGGGCGTCGCGAAGGCCGAGGTGCGTTTCAATACCGGCAAGATCGAGGTCGAGCACGACCCCGCGCAATCGAGTGTCGAGGCGCTCGTCGAAGCGGTGCGCGGAACCGGCTACGAGGCGCAGCCTGCCGCCTTCTGATCGGCACTCCGCTTGTTTCGCCGCGCCGCGAGTCGGCGCGGCGGCCGTTTCCAGAGATCTGAATGAAAGGAGGATGAGATGACCAGTCTCGTCACCAGTATCAGGAGCGCCTTCGTGCATCCGGCACGGCGGCGCTTCTGGCTGACGGTCGGCAGCGGCGGGTTGATCGCGGCCGGTCTACTGGCGCGCTACGGTTTCGGCATGGTCGAGGCATGGACGGCGCTGATGGTCGCGGCGGCCTTTCTTGCCGGCTCCGACATCGCCATCCGCGCCTGGCGCTCGCTGCGTGTAAGGCATTTCAGCATCGAGCTGCTCGTCACCGTTGCGGCGGTCGGCGCGCTCATTATCGGCGAGGTCTGGGAATCGGCGGCCGTCACCTTCCTGTTCATGTTCGGCGGCTGGCTGGAGGCGCGCACCATGGGCCAGACCCGTGGCGCGCTGAAGGCGCTGCTCGATGCTGCGCCCGCAACCGCGACCGTGCTGCGCGACGGCGATCCCGTCGAGATACCGGCGCATATGGTCGAGATCGGCGAGACCGTTCTGGTCAGGGCCGGCCAGCGCATCCCGGTGGACGGCGAGGTGACCGAAGGCACCGCCGCCGTCAGCGAGGCGGCGATTACCGGTGAGCCGATGCCGGCCGAAAAGGCGCCGGGCAGCCACGTCCATGCAGGAACGATCGCCGAGAACGGGTTGCTGCGCATTCGCGCCACCAATGTCGGCGCCGACACCACCCTTGCCCGCATCATTCAGCGCGTCGAGGAAGCGCAGGAGGAAAAGGCTCCGAGCCAGCGCATGATCGAGCGCTTCGCGCAATGGTATACGCCATCGATCATCGGGCTCGCGGTCGCCGCCTTCGCGGTGACGCAGGATATCCGTCTGGCGTTGACGCTGCTGGTCGTCGGCTGCCCCGGCGCGCTGGTGATCTCGACGCCGGTTTCCATCGTCGCCGGCATCGGCCGGGCGGCGCGCAGCGGCATCCTCATCAAGGGCGGCCAGCATCTGGAAAGTGCCGGCCGGATCGATACGCTGGCGCTCGACAAGACCGGCACGCTGACGGAAGGCAAGCCGCAGCTTGCCTCCATCGTCGCGATGGGCGGCGTTGCCGAGGCCGAGTTGCTGCATCTGGCCGCGACCGCCGAGGCCGGATCGACCCACCCGCTCGGCCGCCCGATCGTCGAGGCCGGCCGCAGGCAGGGCCCGCTTTCCACGCCCGAGGCGCTGGAGGAACATGCCGGCATGGGCCTCACCGCCCGCATCGACGGCCGGACCGTTGCCGCTGGCAACCGCCGCTTGATGGATACGCTCGGCATCCCGCTGGGCCAGGAGGGCGAAGCCGCACTGGAGCGTCTGCTCTCCAACGGCCAGACGCCGATCCTCGTGGCGCGCGACGGGCAGCTGATCGGGCTCTTGGGCATGTCCGACATGGCCCGCGAAGGCGCGGCGCAAGCCATCGCCCGGCTGCGCGAGATCGGCATAGGCCGCGTGGTCATGCTGACCGGCGACCAGCATGGCGCGGCCGAGGCCATCGCCCGCGAGGTCGGCATTGACGAGGTCCATGCCGGGCTGATGCCCGAGGACAAGCTGGAACTGATCCGCAAGATGAAGGCGGACGGCGCGCATGTCGCCATGGTCGGCGACGGCATCAACGATGCCCCCGCCCTTGCCGCCGCCGACACCTCGATCGCCATGGGCGCAGCCGGCAGCGACGTCGCCATCGAGACCGCCGACATCGCGCTGCTGAAGGACGATCTCGGCAAGATCCCTGAAGCGATGGCGATCTCGCGCGCCACGCTGGGCAATATGCGCCAGAACCTCGTCATCGCGCTGGTGACGGTGGCGGGATTGCTGGCGGGCGTGTTCTCAGGCAACGTCCACATGGCCGGCGGCATGCTGGTCCACCAGCTTTCGGTGCTGATCGTCATCGCCAACGGCATGCGCCTGCTGCGCGTACCGAAGGCCACCGCGCCCGGCGGGAGGACCGCAAAAGCCGCCGCCCTTCCCGCGACCGAGGCCGCGCGCGGCTGAAGCCTCATCGCAGACCCCGCTCCGATGCGGGGTCTGTTGTTCTTGCCGCGCCAGCCCCGTCTCATCGCTGGCAACTGCCGGAAAGGATCGACATGGATACCAGCACCGCCCCGTGGAACGACGTTCTCGACTTCTGGTTTCCCGAAGGTCGCTCCTCACAGATAGAGGCTGAAACGCATCGGGATCACTGGTCGTGGCGGCTGCACGGCGGAGCAGATGACGCGATCGTCGCGCGCTTCGCCGACCTCACAAGCCGCGCAGCCTCAGGCGATCTCGACGGCTGGGCCAGCGATCCCGAAGGCAGGCTGGCGCTCATCATCATGCTTGACCAGTTCTCGCGCTCGCTGTGGCGCGGAACGCCGCGCGCTTTCGCGCAGGACCCAGCCGCGCTGTCGCTGGCGAAGGAGGGGTTCTCGAACGGCCATTACTCATCGCTGCACGTGCCATGGTCCAAAATCGTCTACAGCCAGCCGCTTGGCCATTGCGAAGGCCCGGATCACCTCGCGCGCATCGACCTGCTCATCAGGCTTCGCGAAGAGATCGCCGCGGAAGCGCCTGCTTCCCTTCAGCCGATCTACCAGTCACTGGTGAAACAGGCCGGTGACGTGCGCAAGGTCATCGCCGCTTTCGGCCGTCACCCGCACCGCAACCGGGTCCTCGGCCGAGCATC
>JALOAI010000064.1 GCA_023228945.1 Pigmentiphaga sp.
CTGGTCAAGTTCGGCTACATCACCCCGCCCAGCGACGCCTGACCCGCCACGGGACTCAAGGGAAGCAAGTCATGGCCTGCGAAGGTCAGGGGCACGTGCGTCAGAAAAACGCTCTCTTTCACATTAACAGTGCGTCGCGTAACGACGAAACTTCCGAGTCGAAATCGGGATCTTTCGTCACGCAGAGATTTTAAGCCGTGGCTGCGTTTTCTCGAGCCATCCAGCGGGCGATGACGCGGCGAGCTTGAACGCCGGCGGCATCGGCCTTGACGCTGCGCTCATCGTGGCCGCCACGGCGTGGATTGCGGTTGGCCAAGGCCTGAACGGCTTCGAGCACGGCCCGGTCTTCGGCGAACCCCTTTTTGATGAAGTCGGCAAAGCCGTTCATCTCTTGTGGCGAGTTGGCGTGATTACGGCCCAGAACCCAGAAATACAGCATGCGACTTTGGTCTATGGGGGTCGTCGCATGCGCAAAGCGCGTGCTGGCGGGAAGGGCATCGGGCAGGGACGGATCGCTGAGATCCGTGGCGCCCTGTTGCATCGCCGGCGACAGAAACGAGCCATGAGTCTCGCGGTTCCAGGGAGTGCCGGGCGGTAGCCCCAAGGTATGGGCATAGCCGGCGGGTAAAGGAGCATTGATGAAGCGCTGCCGGTAGTGCACGGTATCGCCATCCACGACAACGTCCGGCGGCCGGACGATGTCGGTAACCTGGAAGGTCGAGGCATGAACATAGCCCAAGTGAGTCAGATCGAGGACGTTCTCCTTGAGCAGCATGTAGTTGGCGGCGATCTCCATCGTGCCATGGCGCAGGGCGAAAGCGCGGTCGGTGAGCCACGGCATGTCGGGTGGTGGTGGCACCTGATCTATCACCGCGAGGTCGCCAAGATAGATCCAGACCAATGGCCCGATCTCACGTACCGGAAAGTACCGGACCGAAATGTCCGGCGGCGAGTCTTGGGTCGGTACCCTGACGCAGCGGCCGTTATCGGCGAACCGAAAACCGTGGTAGCCGCATTCAACGGTGTCGCCTTGCAGCCGTCCGATCGATAAAGGCGCCATACGGTGAGGACAGCGATCTTCCAGCGCGGCGACCGTGCCGTCCTCTCGCCGGAACAGCACGACCGGGGTATCGAGCAGCCAGCGCGCCAGAAGGGAGCGGCCAATGTCGTCGCCAAAAGCTGCTACCCACCAGCAATTGTACGGATAGTTGCGTTGTTGCGGGATGCCTTCCCAGGCGTGTGGAATCATGATATTTGTCTCCGTGAGTTCGATCGATGTTGAATGCTCGGACATACAACGGAGAGCATGCTACGGAAGCCGCGACGGCTACGCCACGCGCTGGCGTCCAACCGAACGGCTGTTCCGTACAGAAACAACGCAAGTTGGCGCGCTTTAGCCGCCCGAGGGCTCCGCGGGAGCGGCGATTCCTCCCGCGGGCAAAGGAGACGACTTACGCCGAGATGGGATCGACCGCTTCGTAGCGGATGCCATTGGCGATGAGGTCGATCACGTTGTCGCGGTTTTCGGCGGAATCGGAGAACTCGCGCAGGACATGGGCCCGCTCATAGCCGTCTTTGGCTAGTTCGCCCAGCCAATAGTCATAGCCCTCCTGATCGGCCGCGCGATGCAGCACGTTGAGATACAGGGTATTGATGAACTCCGCATCGCTGATGTTCTCGCCATAGAGAGAAACGAACTCTTCGGAGGCCTGGAAGTTGTAGGCCGCCCCTAGCAGGGAGTAACCGCTGTCGAGCTCGTTGATCCAGTAGCCCAAGCCTCCTTCGTCGGGTTGACGATTGAAGGCGGCCTTGTAAAGGCGATAGGCTTGGCCGGCCACACCGTTGATGTCGAATGCAAGATTGATGTCGTTGAATTGCAGGCGTTCGACTTCGTTGAGCTGGTCGTAGCCGTCGCGATTCAGCACGCTGTCGCGTACCGTGAGGCCTGGCACATGGGTGGAGCCATCGTCGATGCGGAGGTCGTAGATAAAATCGGAACGGACCTGGTATTCGTTGAGATTGCCACGATAAACGGCAGTATCGGTGCCGGCACCGCCATAAAACACATCGCCCCACGAACCGCTGGAATCACCATAGCCAATGAAGATATCGTTGCCGCCCAGGGATTGGACGGCGTCGTCGTTGGGGAAGTTGAGCGAACCCACGAAAAGATCGTCGCCCGATAGCGCCGCCATTTCGGCATCGTAATGGTAGTTCACGATATTGCGGACGTCGAAGCCGGGCGCCCAATCTTTGTATTCTTCCTGCACGCCATTGACGAAGACCTGCAGCGTATGGATATGGCCCGAAACCTCGCCCAGCGTGGCTGGCGTGCCGTTGGCCGAAAAGTTGCCTTCAAAAATAATGTGGGTGGGATTGCCGCCATCGTTGAAACGGAGCTCGAAACGCTGATTGGACCAACTGACGACGGGTACCCAGGAAAATTCTTCGCTACCTTCGTCGGGGCGTACGTTCCAGATATCGTAATCAGCAAAAACGCGAAAAGTGTGGGACAAGCGGATCTCCTTTGGGATGAAGGCCAGAGGCTGCGGGAGGGATAGGACGTAAGAATGCGAGCAGTAGCGACTCGTAACCATACTATACGGGATAAGCGGTGATTCACGCTTGGGATTGGCCTACGCCCTAACGGCTCTCAGCTGCAATAATGTCTCGTATCGTTCCTTGGTGTGATTCATCGCATGACACAGCGCCCTGACGGCACATCTCCCCCCATCGCCATTCTGGCCGCCATGCCCGGCGAATTGCAGGCGGTACTCGACGCCATGGGGCCCGAAACCCGGCACGAGATCATCGGTCTGCGCCAGTTCCATGTGGGTTCGCTGGAAGGGCAGCCCTGCGTGGCGTGCCTGTCCCGCGTTGGCAAGGTCGCGGCGGCGGCCACCACGGTGACATTGATCCAGCGATTCGGCGTAGAGGCGATCGTCTTTGCCGGCCTCGCTGGCGGTATTCATCCCGACGTCAAGGTGGGCGATGTGGTGGTGGCAAGGCAATTGATCCAGCATGATCTCGATGCTCGCCCGCTGTTTCCGGCGTTCGAGGCGCCACTGCTCGGCATCAGCCATTTTTCGGCGGATGCCGGTTTGTCGGATCTCCTGTATGCGAGCGCCACCGCCTTTGTTTCGCACGACGCCCGCCGGAGCGTGGCGCAAGCCTCACAAGGCAGAATCCACTTGGACCGGCCACAGGTACATCGTGGCCTGATCGCCACCGGAGATCGCTTCGTGCACGGGAGTCAGGCGGCAGGCGAACTGCGGCATCGTTTGCCCGACGCTTTATGCGTCGAGATGGAGGGTGCGGCCGTCGCCCAAGTGTGCCATGAGTTCGGCGTACCATTTGCCGTGGTGCGTACCATCTCCGATCAGGCCGACCAAACGGCGGGCATCGACTTCACCGACTTTCTGGGCGCGGCTGCCGGCGTTTATGCTAGCGCCATCCTGCGCCGGTTCATGAGCACGCTGGGCGACGAAGCGGCCCAACGCCAGCACTCCCGGGCTCAGGCGTGGCCGTTATCAGGCCGGGCCGATGACACGAAGACGATTTGATTCTTACCGTTCACCTTCGCTTCGTACATGGCGTGGTCGGCCTGGCGCAGCAACCACGCCGCATCGACAGACGGCCCGGCGGGCGAACCTTGACCCGTGTGCGCCACGCCGCCGATGCTGGCCGACACTTGAAGCGGCAACGCATCGATTTCGACCGGTTCGTGGGCCGCGTGCAGCAAGCGTTGGGCGACATCGCGAAAGTCTTCGCCGCTGCCTTCGAGAGGCGGCACTTGCCGCAGCAGGGCGATGAACTCATCGCCGCCGAGGCGCGCCAGCAGGTCGTACTGGCGGAGCCTGCCTTGCAATCGTTGGGCCAGCACCCGCAACAGGCGATCGCCGATGTCGTGGCCATGGGCATCGTTGATTTGCTTGAAGCCATCGAGATCGATAAAGAGCAAGGCCAGGTTGCCGCCGGTCGTCTCGACCTCCTGCAACGCGAGGCTCAACTGTTCGGTGAAGCAGCGGCGGTTGGGCAGGCCGGTGAGCGCGTCCTGGTCGGCCAAGCGCTGTAGCGCGGCCTCGGTGTCTTTGAGCGCCGTGATGTCGTTCATGATGGCGGCGTAATGTTCCACTGCGCCGGTATCGTTGCGCACGGCGCTGACGGTCAACAACGCGGGGTATACCGACCCGTCGCGGCGGCGATTCCAGAGTTCGCCATACCAATGCCCGTGGTCGGCCAGGGCCGACCACAGTGCGGCATAGTCTTCGGGTGGCTGGCGGTCGGATCGGAACAGCCTCGGGCTTTGCCCCAGGAGTTCACCCCGCGGATAACCGCTGATGCGGTGCATGGCTTCGTTGACCTCGACGATGATGCCGTTTCGGTCGGTGATCAGGATACCTTCGGCGGTGCTATCGACGATGCTGGCGAAGAGTCGCTGGCGGGCCAGGGCGGTTTCGCGGAGGCGATGTTGTTCCCACAGGCTGCGACGCAGGGAGGCGAGGCCAAGGACGACGACGACGAGGGTCAGCAAATAGAGGCCGGTGCGCACTTGCACCGTATGCCACCAGTGCGCGTAGAGGTCCTGGAAATCACGGCTGGCCACGATGCGCAGAGTGCCGGGCCCTCGAGTGAGCTCCGAATCGATGTTGGCGATGGCGGCCAGGCGGGAGGTGTCCAGCGTGGGAGGGTCGGCCTCGGCGACCTGTACTTCGGACCTTGCGCCGCCCGCCGGCTGGCGGCCGGCTTGCAGATGATCGACGATGGCACGGCTGCTGGCGGCGGCCTCGGCGGGTAAAACCGCCAAAGGCTGGCCGGCCTCGCCGAGCACGGCCAGATGGGTGTCGTCGGTGTAGCGCGATGCCTGAAGCGAAAGGCGGAAGGCGTCGCCATCCAGCAGAAGTTCGATGGTATCGGCCTGGCTGCGGGCCGGCATGCGATCGGGCAGCGCCACGCGCACCGCCTCCGGGCCCGCCATCTCCGCGCGCAGTGGCGTTTGTACCCACAGCAACCCTGCTTGCGGATCCTCCGGATCGGTGTCGGCGGCGAAACGCTCGCCGTTGTAGCTCGCCCAGGATTGGCCTGCAGGGTCGATGATGCGCATCGCCAAAAGGCCAGGGATGGCATCGCCCAGCGCCTCGAGCCGGCGTGTCGTTTCCTCGGCCCCGTCGGGTTCGAGCAGCCAGATGGCGGCGTCGTCTCGCAAGGCGTCCAAGGAGCGGTGCAGAACGTCGAGCTGTTGGGCCACTTTTAGCATCAACGTCTGGGTCAGCCGGTGTAGACGTTGTTCTTCGAGTTGCCGGATGGCGTGGCGCTCGGCGAGCAGGGGCAGCGCAATCGCCAGCGCCAGAACCACGAGGAACAGGGCGGCAAGCACCGTGGCCAAACGCAGGCCGGCGGGAGAGGGGAGAGCAGGTTGCATGAAAGGGAGAGGCGTAGACGACCGCCGGTTTGGAGAGCTACTCGGGGAGTCGGAGCCGGCTTTGAAAGGGCTGGGGAGCATGGACCCAGGCCTGGAAATCGTTGGGCGGCGTGGGCCGCGCAAAATGATAGCCTTGAAAATGCGGACAGCCTTCATGGCGGAGAATGCGCCATTGATCGGCGGTTTCGACGCCTTCGGCCACCACTTCGAGGTTCAGGGCATTGGCCAGCCCGAGAATCATGCGGACGATGGCCAAGTTGTTGGTGTTGGCGGGCAGCTCATTGACAAAGGATTGGTCGATTTTCAGCTCATTGAGGGGTAGCCGCTGCAAATAGGCAAGCGACGAATAGCCCGTGCCGAAGTCGTCGATTGAAAAGCGTACACCGTGGCCGCGCAGACGCCGCAGGATGGCCTGGGCGTCGTCGAGATCGTTCAGAAGCAGCGATTCGGTGATCTCGAGGACGAGGTGCTCGGCCGGCGTGTCGGTATCGACCAGAATGCCGAGTAATGACTCGACGAAGTCGGCTTCAAAGAGCTGGCTGACACTGACGGGCACCTCGAAAAACCTCAATGACCTTCCATATTGGTACAATACGCATCCTACCGAAACCAACGTGATCTGACCGTCCCGCCATGTCTCGCAACGCCATCAAGAACGACCTGTTTTCCCACGATCA
>JALOAI010000018.1 GCA_023228945.1 Pigmentiphaga sp.
AGTTTCGCTCCACGCTTCCTTCCCACACTCGGTCACCCTCATGCAGTTGCGCTTCACTTCGTTCGCTGTGATCAACTTACGGGAGGACTTGCACCTCCGAGAGTGCGCCCATGCTGGGCGCACACGACAAAGGGCTAGCCCCCCAATGTGGGCTAACCCCTTTGATGTTTATGGCGCGCCCGGCTGGAATCGAACCAGCGACCCTTGGCTTCGGAGGCCAATACTCTATCCCCTGAGCTACGGGCGCGTTGTTGCACTCTGTTTGGCGCCAAGGCCACATGCAAGCCTGCCATTGTAGCGTAGAAGCGTGTCAAACGAACAGTCCACCCTTCGATTCCCACACTTTAGGAGTGCTTCGAGTTCCTTCCTGCACGGCCAACCGCTATACTCGGGCGTTTGAGGTTTGTCTGGATCTCCTTCTACCCGCATGTAGGACCCCCTCATGAGCAACGCTACGGAACACGGCACCGAAGAACATCAGTCGGTGATCAAAACGCCCCGGCAACTGATAACGGTCGTGGTGTTGGCCTTTATCGTGCCAGTCGTCATCATCATCATGCTGGTTAAATTCGTTACCAATCAGGACAGAGTGGGCGCCGGCTCGGATGCGCTCACCGCCACCGCTGTCGAAGCGCGCATTGCGCCGATGGCCGGCTTCGAACTGATAGACGCTTCGGCCCCTCGCGAGTTCCTCACCGGCGATGCGGTCTATCAGCAGGTCTGTGCGGCCTGTCACACCGCCGGCGTCGCCGGAGCGCCCAAATCCGGTAACCGCGAAGAATGGGCGCCGCGCATCGCCACCGGCTTCGAAGCCCTGGTCGCGTCCACGATCCATGGCAAGGGCGCCATGCCGCCCAAGGGCGGCGCCGTCCAGCTCTCGGACTTCGAAATCGAACGCGCGGTGGTCTACATGACCAGCCAGGCCGGCGGCAACTTCCCCGAACCCGCCGAGCCCGCCGCCGAAGAAGACCAGGAAGCCGCGCCAACCGCCACCGCGCAAGCCGAGCCCACACCGGCTCCAGCTCCGGCGCCAGCGGCCGCGCCCGACACCACCGCCGCCGCCACTCCCGCGGCTGAGGCGCCCGCCGGCGAAGCCGCACCCGCTGCCGCCGAAGCTCCGGCCGACGCCGGCACGGCCATCGTCATCGGCCCCGAAGCCGCCACGGTGGGCAAGCAGCTCTATCAAACCGTCTGCATGGCTTGCCACGCCGCCGGCGTGGCGGGCGCTCCCAAAACCGGCAACAAGGCCGATTGGGCGCCCTACATCGCCCAGGGCCTGGACGAAATGCTGAGAATCTCGATCACCGGCAAAGGCGCCATGCCACCGCGCGGCGGGGCCGCCAATGCCTCCGACGAGCAACTGCGGGCCGCCATCGAGTTCATGATCACCGACGCGCTGTAGCGCGTTCGTCCGACTCTCAAATCCTCCGCCCCCCGACCAAACCGGGGGGCGTTTGTTTTTCTGTCCCAAGGCCGACAGAAGCGGCGGCGCCAACACCGGGACTTTTCTATACGACGCCGCGCTGAGTTACCATCGCCCCACCATGATCGAATTCCGGCATGTTTTCAAGTCCTACGGACGCGGCCTCAACGCCCTGTCCGACGTCAATTTCGACGTCGCGGCCGGCGAACTCCTCTTCATTGCCGGGCCTTCCGGAGCCGGTAAATCCACCCTGCTCAAGCTGATCGCGGGGCTCATCGAGCCTTCCCGTGGCAAGATCAAGGTAAATGGTCACGAGCTCTCCAGGCTGCCCGCCCGCGCCCGCCCCTATTTGCGCCGCGCGGTCGGAGTCATCCTGCAAGATGTCCACCTGCTCAACGATCGCAGCGCTTTCGATAACGTCGTGCTGCCGCTGATCGTTACCGGGCACGACACGGCCACCGCCCACGCCCGGGCCCGAGCCGCCATCGACAAAGTGGGCCTGTCGAGCAAAAGCAAACTACGTCCCGTCGAGCTCTCGGGGGGCGATCAACAACGCCTTGCCATCGCCCGCGCCATCGTCAATCGCCCGGCGCTGCTGATCGCCGACGAGCCCACCGCCAACCTCGATGACGCCAGCGCGCAACGCATCATCGATGTCTTCCTCGACTTCCACCATGTCGGCGTCACCACCTTGATCGCCACCCATGATCGCGATCTCATTACCCGCCATGGCAAGCGCGTGCTCTACGTCGATCACGGCCGGGTCTCCAGCCACGTCCTGCCATCCAAAAAGCAACCCCAGGAGCCGCAGCCATGAAATCCTGGTTGCGCCAACATCGCTACGCCTTCGGCACCACCCTGCGCCGGCTGGCGCTGCAGCCGTTCTCCACGCTCACCAATATCGCGGTCATCGCCCTGACCCTCACCGTGCCCTTGGTGGGAGCCGCTCTGCTCACGTCGCTACAGCCGGTGACCCAGCAGTTCTCTCCGCAGCCGCAGATCACCCTCTTCCTCACCCCCGGCCTGGCGGCGGCCGACGGCCGGGCCACACTGGCCCGCGTACAGGCCGAGGCGGAATCCGAGCTGCTGGAAGTCGCCTGGGTTCCGCGCGACCAGGCCTATGCCCGCCTGCGAAACCAGCCAGCCTGGCAAGACGCCCTGGGGGCCCTGCCCGATAATCCCCTGCCTGATGCCATCATCGTGACGCTGCAAGGCGGCGATGCGGCCACGCAAGCGCCAGAGCTGGCCCAGCGCTGGCAGCAATGGCCCGGGGTCGACCAGGTCCAGCTCGATCGCGAATGGATCCAGCGCCTGCAAAGCCTCATCCAGTTCGCCCAGTTGGGCCTGTTGCTACTGGCCATCGGGGTCGCGGTCATCGTTCTGGCCACGGTGTTCAACACCGTACGCATGCAGGCCCTGGCGCAACGCGACGAAATTACCGTTGCCCGGCTGGTGGGCGCCACCGAGAGCTTCGTGCGCCGGCCGTTCCTGTACCAGGGCGCGCTCACGGCAGGTATCGCCGCCCTGCTTTCCCTCCTGATTGCCGCCATCGCCGTTGTCTTCCTCAACGATGCGCTGCGCGGCTTGGCGCAAAGCTATGGCAGCGACTTTCTGCTGCGCTTGCCATCCTGGCCCCTGCTCATCGGCTTTCTTGTCGTGGTCTCGGGTCTGGGGGCTTTCTCGGCCCGCTGGTCCGTCACCCGCAACACACGCTTCTAGCGGTGTTTCCGGCCCGCTCCAGGCCCCTGGAGCGCTCGCCGCCCGATCTTGCGCCTTCCGCACCTGATTCCGCGCTTCGTGGCCGCACGAAGCCGTTCCGTGGCCGCTGCCGGCCCTGAACCGCCCACCCGGGATCTCCCATCACTCCTGACCACGCATCCGGCGCAGGCTTCACCGTCAGGTGAAGTGAAGAACCCCGGCCGCCCGGCCGGGTTCTTCACACGCCACACGGCTTCCTGAAAAGCCTGCGGGCAATCGCGTTCCGCGCCCCATTAACCCACAAAGTTATCCACAGCCCTGTGGATCCACTCTAGAAGGCTCCCTTGTGCACAACGCTTGCATGGATTCCGGATAACTGCCGGATTTCGGTGGACGTGCCGACTTGTGCCCATTTATCCCCAAGCTGACCAGCCACTTTCCCGCAGTGAAAAACCAATTTAAGTCTTTGATTTTTAATGACTTTATAGAGTTATAACGGTTATGCACAGGTACTTATTACTTATTGTCGTCTTGATATCAATAATACGTAGGAATAACAACGGATCGCAGCAGATTCGCCGCTGCGATGCGGGCCTGGAAAGTCGCTGGCCCACAGGTCTGAAATACCGCTTCAAACCGATGCTGTTGACAGACTTGTGCACAAGGCGTGCACCGATTCTGGATAAGTCGTACGTCTGGCGATAGGCCCGCGACTTATGCCAGCCCATCCCCGGCAACGCCAAGTGTTGTCCCGAGCAAAAAGAGGCGCAAACATTCACGGAATCATGGACTTGGCAACTTGCCCACACCATCCACAGTGCCTTATGTAGTTATCATCGTTTTGATAAAAGAGTTAAAAGAAAAACCCCTGGCTTCTCAGAAGGCAGGGGTGAGGGCAAAACAAGAAGCGCGGGAGCTACCGCGCGGCGATTGGGACAACGCCAAGCCGGCGAACCCGGGGGCCGGCAAACAAAATGCAGACTGCCTGGCGGGGTCAGCTTGGCTGAACGGGCCTCAGGGCCTCCAGACGCTTGATCGCGGCATCCAGCACGTCGGGCGTCTTGGCGAAGCAAAAACGCACCCAGCGGGCCTCTGAAGCCCTGTCAGGACTATAAAAGGCGGACAAGGGGATCACGGCAACCCCATGAGTCTGCGTGAGCCAGCGGGCGAAGTCGTTTGGTTCGCTGCGAGACAAAGCCCGATACCCGGCCACCAGAAAGAACGTTCCCTGGCTTGGCAGCACCTCGAATCCCGCTTGGGCCAGACCTTTCGCCAGATAATCCCTTTTTTGCTGATAGAAGCTCGAAAGGCTCTCGTAGTGGGCGGGATCGGCCATGTACTCCGCCAGCGCATGCTGCAAAGTGGAATTCACCGCATAGACCACGAATTGATGCACTTTGCGAAATTCGGTCGTCAAATTCGGGGGCGCGCAGCAATACCCTATCTTCCAGCCGGTGGCATGCACTGTCTTGCCAAACGACGAAACAATGAAACTGCGGGCCGCCAGGGACGGCCGGGACGCCATCGAGCGGTGCGGCTGGCCATCGAAGACGATATGTTCGTAGACCTCGTCGGAGATCAGCAGAATGTCGGTGCCGCCAACCAGCGCTTCCAGCGCGTCCAGGTCTGCCTCGGTCAGGATGCTGCAGGTGGGATTGTGAGGAAAATTAACCATGATCGCCCGGGTGCGAGGCGTGAGCGCCGCGCGCAGCCGATCCCAATCAGGGCGAAAAACCGGGTCGTCCGCGGTTGGCGGACGCATGGGAACGACAACCGGTACCCCACCCGCGAGCCGGATGGAGGGAATATAGGAATCATAGAAAGGCTCGATCACCACCACTTCGTCTCCTGGATGCACAACCGCGGCGATCGCCGAGCTGAGGGCCTGGGTCGCTCCGGCGGTGACGGTGATCTCGGTGTCGGGGTCGTAAGCCTGACCGGTAAGACGGAGGGTTTTTGACGCAATCACCTCTCGTAGCGCGGGCAGCCCCGCCATCGGGGCGTACTGATGGTTGCCCGGCCGCATCGCGCGCTGGGCCGCCTCGAGCAGAACGGGATCGGGATCGAAACTCGGGAACCCTTGCCCCAGGTTGATGGCCTGATGGGTGGCGGCGAGCTGGCTCATGACCGAGAAGATCGTTGTACCGACGTCCGGGAGTCTGGAAACCAAGTTTGGCGGAGCAAAGTGGCGGGTTGTCATGAAAACGTGTCTGGGTCGATTAAAATGTCGGTATGACGGTTCGTATTGAATCCTGCCGGGCTGCCATAAAGTACTGGCAAATCGCCATGCGTCGGATTGCAAGTCCCATCATAATGGGGCTTGCCCGGCCTCCGAAAGTCAATTTTGAGATTACCGCGGCATCATGATCATGCAAGTTTCACAACGCGGCATCGTCAAGTGGTTCGATGCCGATAAGGGTTTCGGTTTCATAACTCCGGTCGATGGCGGGCCCGACATTTTTGTCGCCGCCAGAGCCATCATCGGACGAGGATACCGTTACCTCAACCCCGAGCAGCTGGTGGAGTTCAATACGGAGGCGGGATCCCAAGGCCCGCAGGCCGTCGCCGTTCAACCTGTCGTCAATGGAAACTGATATTGTGCCTACAAAAAAGAATCAACCGCAATATGCGGTCATCGCCCAAGCCCTGATCAACGACATCGCTCGCGGCAAATACCCGGTTGGCAGCATGCTGCCCCCCGAGCTCGAGATGGCGGAACAATTCAAAGTTTCGCGGAACACCATGCGTTCCGCCTTGCGTACTTTGGTCGATATGGGGCTGGTATCGCGTCGCGCAGGACGCGGCACTCAGGTACAAACCCAGGAAATCAACCCGAACTACACGCAATCGCAGGAGTCTCTCGATAGCCTGTTTCCGGAGGCTGCCGGCTCGCGATTCGAGGTGGGAACGGGCAGGAACGTCAATGCCGACGCCGAACTCGCACTTCTGCTGGCATGCCCGCTTGGCACGCGATGGCTGCGTTTCCCTGTGGTCGAGTTGCGAAACGATGCTAAAGTTTCTTTTAGTTACGTTTATGTCGGTCCGCAGCTGCGTAATCTCAAGAACAAGCTGTCGCGGCTGACGGGAGCCTTCCACACGGCGCTTGAAGGCCTCACCGGTGACCGCGTTTTTCAAGTCGTGCAACATGCTGACGCCACCGCCGCCAATAACGACTTGGCCAAAGTCCTGGGTGTTGCAGAAGGATCTCCGTTACTGCGCAAAGCAACGCGCTTTGCGGATGAGGCCGGTCGTCTTTTGATGGTGGTCGACAGCTATTCCCTGCCGGGCCAACAACACTACACGGTGCACCTTCGTCTCAACTGGGATGGCAACGAGGAATAACGCTTCGTCGGGAAGGACCACGGGCCAAAGGGCAAGCCCCGTTCTTCAGAGGGTGTCGCAAAAGGTCTGCCTCGAACCCGCGCCGCCCTGAGCCACGCGGCTGGCCCTCGGGGCTTGGGACATTGGAGGGCGCTGTGGCCCGGGCCGGCGGGCGGGGGAAGTCGGCGGGCACTGTCTGAGCTCTGGGGCGCCGCAGGCGACCCAGGGCGAGTTTGCCCGCCGCCCGTTCGCCGACCCGGGACGCGGGAAGTCTGGCCGCGCAGCGGACAGACCGACCGACTGCCCAAGCCCCGAGGGCCGGCTGCGTGGCGCCGCAAGAACCCCAGCGGTCCGGCCTCCGCAGCCCATTCCATCAATGATCACGTAGAAAACTATTTTGCGACAACCTCGCAAGGCCGGAGTTCTTTACTTGCGCTTGAGTACATAGTCATAGTGTTTCACGTGAAACATAAAGACGCGTAGGGCCCGGTCGGGTAAAATAGAAAACTGGCTGTGTTCAGAACATCAGGAATCAAAGCTGGTGTTCCAGCATTTTTGTTGTTCCACGTGAAACACTCCCAGGTTTCAGTGGTTGCCGGCAACCTCATGGTTTCGAGTTTGCTTGGCTTTCGCTTCCCCGTGGCGGGAGGATGTATGCAATTTCCTAAGCAATTCGACGTAATCGTCGTGGGTGGCGGCCATGCGGGCACCGAGGCTGCACTGGCGTCCGCTCGCATGGGCTGCCAAACCTTGCTGTTGACCCACAATATCGAGACTCTGGGCCAGATGTCATGTAATCCATCGATTGGTGGCATTGGCAAAGGACATCTGGTCAAAGAAATCGATGCCTTGGGCGGCGCGATGGCGTTGGCGACCGACGAGGCGGGCATTCAGTTTCGTATTCTCAATGGCTCAAAAGGGCCAGCGGTTCGCGCTACGCGTGCCCAGGCGGACCGCGTCCTGTATCGGGCGGCTATCCGCAGCCGCTTGGAGAATCAGGAAAATCTCTGGCTGTTCCAGCAGGCGGTAGACGACCTCATTCTCGAGGGTGATCGTGTCGTTGGCGCTGTGACGCAGATCGGGCTGCGGTTTCGCGCCCATGCGGTGGTGCTTACCGCCGGCACCTTCCTCAATGGCAGGATCCACGTGGGATTGGAGAACTATGCTGCGGGCAGAGCGGGGGATCCGCCCGCCGTTTCATTGGGCGCGCGTTTGCAAGAGCTCAAGCTGCCCCAGGGACGCTTGAAAACGGGAACGCCACCTCGCATCGATGGACGTTCCATCAACTTTTCGAAGCTGGAAGAGCAGCCAGGCGATCTTGACCCCGTGCCAGTGTTTTCCTATCTGGGCAAGACCGACATGCACCCTCGGCAGGTGCCCTGCTGGATCACACACACCAATGAGCGCACCCACGATATCATCCGGGCCGGGTTGGATCGTTCGCCCATGTACACCGGCATTATCGAGGGTGTCGGGCCGCGCTACTGTCCTTCGATCGAAGACAAGATCCATCGGTTTGCCGACAAAACGTCGCATCAGGTGTTTCTTGAGCCCGAGGGACTGACAACGAATGAGTTCTATCCCAATGGGGTTTCCACGAGCCTGCCTTTCGATGTGCAGCTGGACTTGGTTCATTCGTTGCCCGGTCTGGAAGACGCTCACATTCTTCGTCCCGGTTATGCGATCGAGTACGACTATTTCGACCCCAGGGGTCTGAAGGCCAGCCTTGAAACCCGTGCTTTGCGCGGCTTGTTCTTTGCGGGGCAGATCAATGGTACGACGGGGTACGAAGAGGCAGCGGCGCAAGGTCTTCTTGCCGGAGCCAACGCGGCGCTGTTGGTCCAGGGCAAGGAAGCCTGGGTACCTCGGCGCGACGAAGGTTACCTCGGCGTGCTGGTGGACGATCTCATCACGCGCGGCGTCTCCGAGCCCTATCGTATGTTTACCTCCCGGGCGGAGTACCGCTTGAGTTTGCGGGAAGACAACGCCGATTGGCGGCTAACCGAAGTCGGTCGTGGTCTAGGATTGATCGACGACACGCGTTGGGACGCGTTCAGCCGCAAGAGGGATCAGGTGGAAGCCGAGATACAACGGCTACGTTCCACGTGGATCAATCCCACGACATTTCCGCCGGAGGTGGCGACGCCTTTGTTGGGCAAAGCCATCGAGCGCGAGTACTCCTTAGCCGATTTGCTCAAGCGGCCCAATGTTCGCTACACGGATTTGATGCGTGCACGCGATGCCGGGGATAAATGCTTCGCCGGACCAGGCTTGCCATGGGGTGATGCCGCCGAGCAAGTCGAGATCCAGATCAAGTATGCCGGCTATATCTCTCGCCAGAAGGAAGAAGTCGATAAGCAATTGGCTCATGAAAACCAAAGGCTGCCGGAGGACTTGAATTACGATGACGTCAAAAGTTTGTCGTTCGAGGTTCGACAGAAGTTGAAGCAACATCGCCCTCAAACGATAGGGCAGGCATCACGTATCTCAGGCATGACGCCGGCTGCAATCTCCCTCCTGATGATCCACGTGAAACGTCTACATCAGAGTCGTTTTGCTGGCGACTCAAAAAATGGAGA
The DNA here is from genome assembly GCA_023228945.1 of Pigmentiphaga sp. Classification (GTDB taxonomy): domain Bacteria; phylum Pseudomonadota; class Gammaproteobacteria; order Burkholderiales; family Burkholderiaceae_B; genus Verticiella. The sequence continues at coordinate 9,022 of JALOAI010000018.1, forward strand.
GAGCAGGGGGCCTGCACCGATGACCACGGAGGTGGCGTGAGCAATTCAATGTCGGTGTGGGAAGCCAACTTACAGGCCGATGCGGCGGCCATGGGTGTGGTGGTGAGCGATGCTGCGTTGCAGCAAATGCGTCAGTATCTTGAACAGTTGCATCGCTGGAACCGGACCTACAATCTCACCGCCGTGCGGGACTTCGAGGAGATGAGGGTCCAGCATTTGCTGGACAGCCTATCGATTCTCCCGGTGCTCGAACGCGAAGCGGCTCGTTGGGCCGCCTCGGCCACCGGCTCGGAGCAGGCGGCCGGCGCGACGGGATCTATCCGGATTCTCGACGTAGGATCGGGAGGAGGGCTGCCCGGAGTGGTGATCGCGATCCAGAAGCCGGATTGGCAGGTGACGTGCGTCGATGCCGTTGCCAAGAAAACCGCCTTCATTCAACAGATGGCGGGCGTCTTGCGGCTTCCTGGCCTTGCCGCCCGTCATGCCCGTATCGAACAACTGCCGCCGCAGGGCAGCCATCTCATCGTTTCCCGGGCCTTTGCCTCGCTAACCGACTTCGTTCAACTGGTAAAGCAGCATCTGGCGCCCGGCGGCCGCCTATTGGCCATGAAAGGCAGATATCCCGACGACGAACTGGCCGATCTGGCGCGCGTTGCGCCCGATTGGCGCGTCGAATCCTCCGAAACACTGGAGGTGGCCGGGCTGGACGCACAGCGTTGCGTTCTGGTTCTGGCCCCGGCCAGTACCGACTCCGCCGTCGACAACACCGTTGCTTCCCCCGACTCATCTGACCGGAACTGATTTCCATGCCTCCCAAGCCGATTTCCGCGCGCGTGTTTTGCATTGCCAATCAAAAGGGCGGGGTGGGCAAAACCACCACGGCCGTCAATCTGGCCGCCTCGTTGGCCATCCAGCGCCAGAAAGTGCTGCTGATCGACCTGGACCCCCAAGGCAACGCCACGATGGGCAGCGGAGTCGATAAACGCACCGTGGAGCACACGGTATACGAGGTGCTGATCGGCGAGCAGAGCATCCTTACCGCCAAGGTTCGCGCCGAAGCCGCGGGATACGACGTGCTGCCGGCCAATCGCGAGCTCTCGGGCGCGGAGATCGACCTCGTGCGGATGGAGGAACGCGAGCTCCGCCTGAAGCGCGCGATTGAGGAGGTTTCGGACCAATATCATTTCATTCTCATCGATTGCCCGCCCACGTTGTCGCTGCTCACGCTCAACGGCCTGACGGCGGCGCACGGCGTCGTCATTCCCATGCAGTGCGAGTATTTCGCCCTGGAAGGGCTGTCGGATCTCGTCAATACGATCAAACGCCTGTATGCCAATATCAATCCGGATCTGCGCATCATCGGTCTGTTGCGCGTGATGTTCGATCCGCGCGTCACGCTGCAGCAACAGGTATCGGCGCAACTCGAGGAACACTTTGGCGATAAGGTCTTTCGCACGGTGATCCCGCGCAATGTGCGTTTGGCGGAAGCGCCCAGCCACGGCGTGCCGGGCGTGCTCTACGATAAATCGTCCCGTGGCGCCCAGGCCTATCTGGCATTTGGCAAAGAGATGATCAAGCGCGTGGCCAAGCTTTGACCCATGGGCTCCCGCCGGGAGGCCGGAGTCTTCACGGTAGGGGCCAAAAGAACTCGAGGCGTGGCGGCAACTTCGTGAAGTCGCCCACTGCTTCTACGTTGATAGGAACATATTATGGTAGCCAAGAAACCCAAGGGTCTCGGTCGCGGTCTGGAAGCTTTGCTGGGCGGCGACGAGGCCGTTCTCGACGTTCTTCAGGCCGATAAGCGGGGGGCCGACGCGCGTACCGCGGGCAAACCGGCCGCCGCGCAGGGGCCGGCCGTGTTGCTTATCGAACAGCTCCAGGCCGGCCGCTACCAGCCGCGCACGCGCATGGACGAAGAGGCGCTGGGCGAGCTCGCGGAGTCGATCCGCACGCAAGGAGTGATGCAGCCTATCCTGGTGCGTCCCATCCCGGGAGGCGCGGCCAAGCAAGCCAAGTACGAGATCATCGCCGGTGAGCGCCGCTTCCGTGCCGCGCGCATGGCTGGCCTGGCGGAAGTTCCCGTCCTGGTCCGCGAAGTGGACGATCAGCAGGCGGCGGTGATGGCGCTGATCGAAAACATGCAGCGCGAAGATCTCAACGCGCTGGAAGAAGCCCAAGGCGTGCATCGCCTGCTCAACGAGTTCGGCCTGACTCATGAACAGGCGGCGCAGGCCATCGGCCGGTCACGTTCGGCCACCACCAATCTTTTGCGCCTGCTCAATCTGGCCGAGCCTGTCCAGATCATGCTGCTGGCGGGCGATATCGATATGGGCCACGCGCGGGCCCTGCTGGCCTTGGACGCCGCCCAGCAGATCCAGCTTTCCAACGTCGTGGTGGCCAAGCGTCTTTCGGTGCGCGAAACCGAGCGGCTGGTGGCGAGCACGGTGGCGGAAGCGGACGGTAGCGCGTCACGGCGCCGAGGCGCCTCGACGGGAGGAGGGCGCGACGTTGCCCGTCTGGAGGAAAAGCTCTCCGACGTCCTTGGCACAAAGGTGGCGTTCAAGCTCGGCGCGCGCGAGCGGGGCCAGATCGTCATCGACTTCCATGGCTGGGAACACCTGTCGTCCCTGCTTGAACGGCAGGGGCTGGGCAAGGTCCTGGAAGACCTGTAGCCTCGCGGTTCCGGCGAAGGCTTTGATCGGGCCGGTCGCGCGGCCAGAAATTTCTGTTGTGGAGCTATCCCATGAATGCCATCCGTGATCTGCAAGCCGTACCCCGTGCCATTCCGCCGGCGTGCTTCGATGCCTTGCGCGAGCGCTTTGGCGAGCGTTTTTCGCAATCCGCGGCGGTGCGTGAGCACCATGGCCGCGACGAGTCCGCCTATCCGACGATGCCGCCCGATGCCGTGGTGTTTGCCGAAAGCACCGACGACGTCGCCGCGGCGGCGGCGATTTGCCACGCGCATGGCACGCCGCTGATCGCCTACGGCGCGGGCTCGTCGGTGGAGGGCAACTTTCTGGCCATCGAGGGCGGAGTCGTGATCGATCTCAGCCGCATGAATGCGGTGGTCGCGGTGCATCCCGAGGATCTCACCGTCACGGTGCAGGCCGGGGTAACGCGCAAGCAGCTGAACGACCACTTGCGCGATACCGGCTTGTTTTTCCCCATCGATCCCGGCGCCGATGCCAGCCTGGGCGGTATGTGCGCCACGCGAGCCTCGGGCACCAACGCGGTGCGCTATGGCACGATGCGCGAGAATGTGGTCAACCTGACGGTGGTTACCGCCAGTGGTCAAGTCTTGCGCACGGCGCGGCGGGCCCGGAAATCATCCGCCGGCTACGATCTCACCCGGCTATTCGTGGGTAGCGAGGGAACCCTCGGCATCATTACCGAAGTCACCGTCAAGCTGTATCCGCTGCCCGAAGCCGTGTCGGCAGCCATTTGCCACTTCCCGACGGTGGATGATGCGGTGCGGGCCGTGATCGAAATTATCCAGATGGGGATTCCGGTGGCCCGGGTGGAGCTGATGGACACCACGACGGTGCGCGCCGTCAATCGCTACAGCAAGCTGACGCTGCGCGAATCGCCGCTGCTGCTGTTCGAATTCCACGGCTCGGAGGCGGGCGTACAGGAACAGGCGCAAGTCGTGCGCGACATTACCGATAGCCACCAGGGCGAGGATTTTGAATGGGCCACCCAGCCCGAAGACCGTACCCGGCTGTGGTCGGCGCGGCATAATGTGTATTTCGCGGGCATCAACCTGCGCCCGGGATGCCGAGCCAACACCACCGATGTTTGCGTGCCGATCTCCAGGCTGGCCGAATGCATCGCCCAGACCAACCTCGATCTGGCCAAGGCCGGTTTCCCGGCGCTGGTGGTGGGCCATGTGGGCGACGGCAATTTCCACGTCCAGATGCTGCTCGATCCAGACGACCCCGCGGAGTACGATGAAGCCGAGGCCATCAATCATCGATTGGTGGAGCGTGCCCTGGCGATGGACGGCACCTGTACCGGCGAACATGGCGTCGGGCTGCACAAGATGCCGTTCCTCGCGCTCGAGCACGGCGACGTCGGCGTCGAGATCATGCGTAGCCTCAAGCATGCCCTCGATCCCCGCAATATTCTCAATCCGGGCAAGGTTGTGAGCGCCCCCATACCTGCCGCTATGCGTCAGGCCCCCCGAGGGGGTCAAGGAAACTTGGGGCGTCCCGGCGTTTCCTTGTGAGCTGGTAACCGGGTCCGGCGTTTCGCGATCGGCAAGCGCGCCTCGCGCCGCGGCCACTTTCGACTCAGGAGATTTCTATGAACGATCTACAGTTGCTCATCAATGACCAGGCCGTGGCCGCAAGCAATGGCGCCACCTTCGAACGCCACAACCCCATGACCGGCGCGGTGGCCACCCGCGCGGCGGCCGCCGGCGTCGAAGACGCCAAGGCGGCGGCGGATGCGGCCCAGGCGGCGTTTCCGGGCTGGGCGGCGCTGGGGCCCGGCGAACGCCGCATGCGCCTGCTGCGCGCCGCCGATATCCTGGCCGAGCGGGTCGACGAATTCGTGGCCGCCATGATGGAGGAAACCGGCTCCACCGCGCCATGGGCGCAGTTCAACGTTCACCTGGCCAGCAACATGCTGCGCGAAGCGGGCGCCCTTACCACCCAGGTATCGGGCGAAGTCCTGCCTTCCGACAAACCCGGCACCACGGTGCTGGCGGTGCGCCAGCCGGTGGGCGTGGTGGTGGGCATCGCTCCCTGGAATGCTCCGGTGATCCTGGGTGTGCGCGCCATAGCCACGCCATTGGCGTGCGGCAATACCGTCATCCTCAAGGCATCTGAAATATGCCCAAAAACCCATCATTTGATCGGTGACGTTCTCTCGCAGGCGGGTCTGGGCAAAGGTGTGGTCAATATCATTACCAACGATCCCAATGACGCCCCGCAGGTGGTCGATGCCCTGATCGCGCATCCCGCGGTGCGCCGGATCAACTTTACCGGTTCCACGCGGGTGGGGCGCATCATCGCCGAAACCGCGGCGCGCCATCTCAAGCCCGCTCTGCTTGAACTGGGCGGCAAGGCGCCGCTGGTGGTGCTGGACGACGCCAATCTGGATCACGCCGTCAATGCCGCCATCTTCGGTTCCTTCATGCACCAGGGCCAGATCTGCATGTCCACCGAACGCCTGGTGGTCGATGAGTCCGTGGCCGACGAATTCGTGCGCAAGTTCGCCGAGCGCGCCAATGCCCTGACGGTGGGCGACCCGGCGGAGGGCAAGGCGCCGCTGGGCTCGGTGGTGGATCAAAGCACGATCGACCGCTGCATGGAACTCATCCAAGACGCCGTGGGCAAGGGGGCCAGGCTGGTGGCCGGCGGCAAGGCAAACGGCACGCTCATGCAGGCCACCGTGCTCGACGGCGTAACCGACGCCATGCGCATCTACTACGAGGAGTCCTTCGGGCCCATGGTATGCGTGATCCGCGGCAAGGGAGTAGACGATCTCGTCCGGCTGGCCAACGACACCGAGTATGGTTTGGCATCGGCCGTGTTCGGCCACGACGTAACCCGCGCCATCGAAGTGGCCAAGCGCATCGACGCCGGCATCTGCCACATCAATGGCCCGACCGTCCACGACGAAGCGCACGTGCCATTTGGTGGTACAAAAAACAGCGGTTATGGCCGTTTCGGCGGCAAGGCCGGGATCGCCGAGTTCACCGAGCTGCGTCAGATCACCATCGAGCAGGGCGGCCAGCAGTATCCCTTCTGATATCCGGGATCATGCCGTCGGCCAAAAGCCGGCGGCGTTCGTCCTGTGGCGGCATCGCGGCGACTGCGCGCCGCCCGGATCCGGCACATGAGGGCCGCCGGGTGCTCGATGCCTCGCAGGCATAGCCAAACCCCGGCGAGCGCGCCATAATCTCGGCCTGTTTTCCGTCGTCCAGCCCCGGCCCCGCCGGGGTTGGTTTTTTCATTTCCCGATTCCTGAGCCTCCCATGATCCGTGCCGCCGTCAATATCGCCGAACTGCGCCAGCGCGCGCGCCAGCGCCTGCCTCGTCTGGTGTTCGAGTATCTCGACGGCGGGGCGGAGGATGAGCTATCGCTGCGGGCCAACCGGCAGGGTTTCGACGACTGGCGGCTGCAGCCGCGCCTGCTGCGCGATGTGTCGGAGCGCAGCCAGGCGGTGTCGTGGTGGGATCGCGAGCTGCCATCGCCCATGGCGGTGGCGCCCATCGGCCTGGCCGGGGTGTTCTGGCCCAAGGCGGATATCGCGGTCGCGCAGGCGGCGGCGGCCGCGGGCCTGCCCTATATTCTGTCCACCGCGTCCAATAGCAGTATCGAAGAAGTCGCCGAGCAGGCGGGCGGCGATCTCTGGTTCCAGCTCTACGTCATCAATCGCAGCATCGCCGATGGCCTGGTACGGCGGGCGCTGGCCGCCGGCTATCGCACTCTGGTGCTCACGATCGATGTTGCCGTGGGCGGCAAGCGGGAGCGCGACCTGTTCAACGGCTTCACCCAGCCATTCCGCCTCACGCCCCGCGTGTTGTGGGATATGGCGCGGCGCCCGCACTGGTTGACCCAGAACTGGCGGGGAGCGCCGCAACTGGCGAATCTAGTCACCCTCGAAGCCCCGGACGCCGAATCGCAGGCCGCGCTGGTACAACGGCGCATGGATGCCAGCTACGACTGGGAGGCCTTGCAAAGACTGCGCGAGATGTGGCCGCATCGCTTGGTGGTCAAGGGCATCCTGCACGCCGACGACGCGCGCCGGGCCTTCGAACTCGGCTGCGATGGCGTGGTGTTATCCAATCACGGCGGACGGCAGCTCGATGGCGCGGTGAGCGCCCTGGATGTACTGCCGCAAGTGGCCAAGCTGGCCAACCGTGGTCTGGTGTTGATAGACGGCGGTGTGCGCCGCGGCAGCGACGTGCTGAAGGCCCGGGCGCTGGGCGCCGACGGCGTGCTGGTTGGCCGGGCCGCGCAGTTTGGCGTGGCCAGTGGCGGTCGTGCAGGCGCGGCACGAGCCCTGGCGATTTTGCGCGACGAGCTTGACCGTACGATGGCGCTGGCCGGCGTGGCCTCGCTCGAACGGATTCCCGATGATTTGTTGCGTCGCAACAACTTCTGAAGCCAAGTATTTTGTAAAAAAGCAACAAACACCATCCGAGGTTTCAGCAATTCGCTGGAGCAGCCAAAAAGCCTTTATATTTCAGGGTATTAAGGGTGGCTCTGGAAGGTTGGCGCAAGCCGCCGCCGGCAGACGATTGCACAAAACCTAGGGTTTTTACGCAGGCGATTTGCCGGCCAAACTTGAAACAAGTTATACTCGAAAAGTTTGACGCTTAACCAATATCCAAGCGTCGCAGGCATTGACTGTGAGCCGGGGCCAGGTAGTCCGGGCGCAACGATTGGGAGGCACAATGACCCAGATCGAAGCTCCCGACCGGGATTCGTCCCGCATGTCGAGGCCCGCGGCCAACGAACCCTGGGATGAATCCCCCGAGCCCGAGATCGCCTCTGCCGATCTCACCGCCGAGCAAATCGCCCGGCTGAACCACGGAGCCTTGCGCCTGTTGGCGCGATTGGTCCTGGTCCAGCTGGTGGCGGTGGTGGCCGTGGTGCTGGTGGCCTGGGGCTGGGCGGGAGCCGCCGCCGCGGTATCGGCGCTGGTGGGGGCGGGCTCGTATGCGCTGCCCAACGTGCTGTTTGCATTGCGGTTGATGTTTTCAGCCGTGGGAGTCGGCAAGGCGAGTCCGGTGACGTTCTTCCTTGGCGAATTCCTCAAGCTCGGAGCCACCGCCGCATTGCTGGTGTTGGGTGTGAGCCTGGCCGGAGGGGCCCTGGTGTGGCCGGCGCTGATCGCCGGCCTGATCGTGGCCCTCAAAAGCCATTATGCGTTGTCGTTGTTCAAAAGTTCGTAGTTCACCGAGTGTGCCTGGCGTTCGCCGCACAGTGCATACGGCAAATCGATAGGGTTTTCAGATGGCTAGTGCTGCGCCTACCGCATCCGAATACATCGTGCACCACTTGGGGCACTTCAACAATATCGGAGAGCCGCAATCGGTGGTAGCCGATTTTGGCGTCATCAATTACGACTCCCTGTTCTGGGCGATCCTCATGGGAGCGATCGTCTGCTTCCTCCTGTGGCGGGCCGCGTCGCGGGCCACGTCGGGCGTTCCTGGCCGCTTCCAGGGCGCGATCGAGATGTTGGCCGAAATGGTGGAAGAGCAGGCCAAGGGCATCATCCCCAACGAGACGACCCGCCGCTTCGTGTCGCCGCTGGCGCTCACCGTGTTCCTCTGGGTGATCCTGATGAACGCGCTCGACCTGATCCCGGTCGATCTCGTGCCCCGGATCCTGGCCTGGACGGGTCTGGATTCCGTCATCCACTATCATCGCATCCTGCCCACCGCCGACCTCAACGTGCCGCTGGGCATGGCGCTGGGCGTGCTGCTCCTGATGCTCTACTACGGCCTCAAGATCAAGAGCCCTGGCGGTTTCGTCAAAGAGCTCTTCACCGCGCCCTTCCATGGTGCCGGTTTCATGGCGGTGGTGCTAGCGCCGTTCAATCTCCTGCTCAACATCATCGAGTACCTCGCCAAGGCGGTATCGCTTGGCATGCGGTTGTTCGGCAACATGTTCGCCGGCGAACTGATCTTCATGCTGATCGCCCTGCTCGGCGCCGCCTGGACGGGCTTCAACGCCTCCAGCTTCGCGTTCGGTATCGGTCATATCCTGGCGGGATCGGCCTGGGCCATCTTCCACATCCTGATCGTTTTGCTGCAGGGCTTCATCTTCATGATGCTCACCCTGGTGTATGTCGGCCAGGCGCATGAGGGGCACTGATACCGGCCGGTAGCCGGGTATTGCGTGTAGTCGGGGTGCGGTGGGCATAGGGCAGGCTGCAACCCAATCTTTCTTGTTCTCTTTAGTTTCCTGATTTCCCATATCTTTCAAGGAGTTGTCATGACCAACGTCGCTTTCGTTGCTCTCGCTTGCGGTCTGATCATCGGCCTGGGCGCCATCGGTGCCTGCCTGGGTATCGCCATCATGGGCGGCAAGTACATCGAAGCCTCGGCCCGTCAACCTGAGCTGATGAACGCCCTGCAAACCAAGATGTTCCTGCTCGCCGGCCTGATCGACGCCGCCTTCCTGATCGGTGTTGCTATCGCCCTGCTGTTCGCGTTCGCCAATCCTTTCGTTGGCTGACAACCGCGGGCCCACCGCCTGCGCCTCTCCCAGGGTGTGGCGACTCGGCAGTCGCCGCCACCACTACTGAAGTACCTCTTGCAATAGGGAAACGACCGTGAATCTGAACGCAACGATCTTCTTTCAGATGCTCGTGTTCTTCGTTCTCGGCTGGTTCACGATGAAATTCGTGTGGCCGCCGCTGACGAGGGCCATCGACGAGCGTCGTCAGAAAATCGCTGCCGGTCTGGCCGATGCCGAACGCGGCAAGGCAGATCTGGCACAGGCGCAAGCTCGCATCAGCCTGCTGGAGTCTTCGGCCAAGGCCGAGAACCAGTCCCGTCTGGCTGAATCCGAGAAACAAGCCGCCGCCATGATCGAACAGGCCCGCCGCGATGCCGAGGCGGAACGCGCCCGGATTCTGGCACAAGCCAAGCAGGAAGCCGAACAGGAAATGCAACGTGCGCGTGAAGCCCTGCGCGACTCGGTGGCCGATCTCGCCGTCAAGGGCGCCGAGCAGATCCTGAAGCGCGAAGTCAACGCCCAAGCCCACGCCGAGCTTCTCGGCCAGCTCAAGGCCCAGCTTTGATCACCAGGATTTTCCACCATGGCTGAACTGTCCACCATCGCCCGGCCCTATGCCGAGGCCATCTTTGAAGTGGCCGGCACCGACGGCGCCGGCCTGGGCGCCTGGGCCGACACGCTCCAGGAAATGGCCCAGGTCGTGGGCCATCCCGAGGTCCAGGCGGTGCTTGCCGATCCTCACCTCGACGCGGCCGCGCGCGCCAATCTCGTACGCGGCCTCCTGAAGTCCACGCCCAGCCCGAAGGCAGTCAATTTTCTCAGCATGCTGGCCGAAAACGACCGCATGCTGCTGCTGCCCGAGATCGCGGCGCAGTTCGTCCAGCTTAAAAATCGTCAGGAAGGCAGTGCCGATGCCCTCATCGAAACCGCCTACGAACTGACCGGAGCCCAGTTGGCCGAACTCGTCGCCGGGCTCGAAAAGAAGTTCAACATCAAACTGAAGCCCGACGTGCGCGTCGACGCCTCGCTGATCGGTGGCGTGCGCGTGGTCGTTGGCGATCAGGTGCTGGACACTTCGGTGCGGGCGCAGCTCGAGCGTATGCGCGACACGCTGGTGGCCCACTGATACAGCACCGGTTAACAGGATTCCAGGAGTCTATCCATGCAACTCAATCCGTCCGAGATCAGCGAACTGCTGAAAAGCCGCATCGAAGGGCTGGGCTCGTCGACCGATATCCGGACCCAAGGGACCGTGGTGTCGGTGACCGACGGCATCACCCGCATCCATGGCCTGTCCGATGTGATGCAGGGCGAAATGCTCGAATTCCCCAACAATACCTACGGCCTGGCGCTGAACCTCGAGCGTGATTCGGTCGGCGCGGTGATTCTGGGCGAGTACACCCACATCTCCGAAGGCGATACCGTCAAGACCACCGGCCGCATCCTCGAAGTGCCGGTCGGCCCCGAGTTGCGTGGCCGCGTCGTGGATGCCCTGGGCACTCCGATCGACGGCAAGGGCCCGATCAACGCCAAGGCCACCGACATCATCGAGAAGGTCGCGCCGGGCGTGATCGCGCGGAAGTCGGTGTCGCAGCCGGTGCAAACCGGCCTCAAGGCCATCGACGCCATGGTGCCCATCGGCCGCGGCCAGCGCGAGCTGATCATCGGCGACCGCCAAACGGGTAAAACCGCCGTCGCCGTCGACACCATCATCAGCCAGAAGGGCAAGAACATCACGTGCGTGTACGTGGCGATCGGCCAGAAGGCCTCCACGGTCAACAACGTGGTGCGCAAGCTCGAAGAGCACGGCGCGCTCGAGTACACCATCATCGTGGCCGCCACGGCTTCCGATTCGGCTGCCATGCAGTATTTGTCCGCCTACGCGGGCTGCACGATGGGCGAGTACTTCCGCGATCGTGGCGAAGACGCCATCATCATCTACGACGATCTCACCAAGCAGGCCTGGGCCTATCGCCAGATCTCGCTGCTGCTGCGCCGCCCTCCCGGCCGCGAAGCCTATCCCGGCGACGTCTTCTACCTGCACTCGCGTTTGCTCGAGCGTTCCGCCCGCGTCAACGAGGAGTACGTCGAGAAGTTCACCAATGGCGCCATCAAGGGTAAAACCGGTTCGCTCACCGCGCTGCCGATCATCGAAACCCAGGCGGGCGACGTCTCGGCCTTCGTGCCCACCAACGTGATCTCGATCACCGACGGTCAGATCTTCCTCGAAACCGACCTCTTCAACGCCGGTATCCGCCCCGCCATCAACGCCGGTATCTCGGTGTCTCGGGTGGGTGGCGCGGCCCAGACCAAGGTCATCAAGAAGCTCGCCGGCGGCATCCGTACCGACCTTGCGCAGTACCGCGAGCTTGCCGCCTTCGCCCAGTTCGCCTCCGACCTCGACGACGCCACCCGGCGCCAGCTCGAGCGCGGCAAGCGTGTGGTCGAGCTGCTCAAGCAGCCTCAGTACCAGCCCCTGCAGGTGTGGGAGCTCGCCGTCTCGCTGTATGCCGTCAACAACGGCTACCTCGACGACGTCGACGTGCCCCAGGTGCTGTCGTTCGAGAAGAACCTGAAGGACTACCTGAAGTCCAAGTACGCCGACCTCATCGGCCGTATCGAAGACACCCAGGAACTGTCCAAGGACGACGACGCCAAGCTGGCCGAGGCGATCCAGGACTTCAAAAAGAACGGGTCTTACTGAGCAACGTCATCCCGCGCAGGCGGGTGGCACCCTGCCGGGGCGGCGGTCGCCGCCCCGGGTTTAGGATAAAGAGCTATGGCCGGAATCAAGGAAATCCGTACCAAGATCAAGAGCGTGCAAAACACGAGCAAGATCACCAAGGCAATGGAGATGGTGGCAGCGTCCAAGATGCGCAAGGCGCAGGATCGTATGCGCACCGCCCGCCCGTATGCCGACAAGGTACGTAATATCGCCGCCCATATGTCGCAGGCCAACCCGGATTACTCCCATCCGTACCTGGTGACGCGCAGCGACATCAAGGCTGTGGGCATGATCGTCGTGACCACCGACAAAGGCCTGTGCGGCGGTCTCAATACCAACGTGCTGCGTGCGGTGCTCAATCGCATCAAAGAGTTCGAAGCCGACAGCGTGAAGCTGCAGGCAACGGCCATTGGCAACAAGGGCCTGGGCTTCCTCACCCGACTCGGCGTCGACCTGGTGTCCCAGGAAACCCAGTTGGGCGATACCCCCAGCCTCGATCGCCTGATCGGCGCCATCAAGGTGCAGCTCGACGATTTCGCCGAAGGCCGCATCGACGCCGTGTACCTGGCCTACAACCGCTTCATCAACACGATGCGCCAAGAGCCGGTGATCGAGCAGTTGCTGCCGCTCTCGTCCGAGCGTTTCGAGCAGTCGGAAGCCGAGAAGTCCAGCTACTCGTGGGACTACATCTACGAGCCGGATGCCAAGACGGTGGTCGACGAGCTTCTGCTGCGCTATGTCGAGGCGCTGGTGTACCAGGCGGTAGCCGAGAACATGGCCTCCGAGCAGTCGGCCCGGATGGTGGCCATGAAGTCCGCATCCGACAACGCCAAGAAGGTAATCGGCGAGCTCCAGCTGATCTACAACAAGACCCGCCAGGCGGCCATTACCAAAGAAATCTCGGAAATCGTAGGGGGCGCGGCGGCCGTTTAAGGCCGGCGCCGCCCGCCAGCAAACAGGAATCTGCAGGGTGCGACGCGCGTTTCCGCTGCCGGCGCATCTCAACATTCAAGGAATCGATATGAGCAACGGAACCATCGTTCAGTGCATCGGCGCCGTGGTGGACATTCAGTTTCCCCGCGACCAAATGCCCAGGGTCTACGACGCCCTCACCCTCGCCGACGACAGCTCCGCCTTCGCCGAGAAGGGCCTGACCTTCGAAGTCCAGCAGCAGCTCGGCGACGGTGTCGTGCGCACCATCGCCATGGGCTCGTCCGACGGCCTGCGCCGCGGCATGGCCGTGGCCGGCACCGGCGCCCCGATCTCGGTGCCCGTGGGTCGCGGCACCCTGGGCCGCATCATGGACGTTCTCGGCCGCCCGATCGACGAAGTCGGCCCCATCGATAGCGATGAGCGCCGCGCCATTCACCAGCCGCCGCCCGCCTTCGACGAGCTGTCGCCTTCGGTGGAACTGCTCGAAACCGGCATCAAGGTGATCGACCTGGTCTGCCCCTTCGCCAAGGGCGGCAAGGTGGGCCTGTTCGGCGGCGCCGGCGTGGGCAAAACGGTCAACATGCTCGAGCTGATCAACAACATCGCCAAGCAGCACAGCGGTTTGTCGGTATTCGCCGGCGTGGGCGAGCGTACCCGCGAAGGCAACGACTTCTACCACGAGATGGCGGAAGCGGGCGTGATCCAGATGGATAACCTGCCCGAGTCCAAGGTGGCGATGGTGTTCGGCCAGATGAACGAGCCGCCCGGCAACCGCCTGCGCGTGGCGCTGACCGGCCTGACCATGGCCGAGAAGTTCCGCGACGAAGGCCGCGACATCCTCTTCTTCGTCGACAACATCTACCGCTACACCCTGGCCGGCACCGAAGTGTCGGCACTGCTGGGCCGCATGCCTTCCGCCGTGGGCTACCAGCCCACCCTGGCCGAAGAGATGGGTCGCCTGCAAGAGCGCATCACGTCCACCAACACGGGTTCGATCACCTCGATCCAGGCCGTGTACGTGCCGGCGGATGACCTTACCGACCCCTCGCCCGCCACCACCTTCCTTCACCTCGACTCCACCGTCGTGCTGTCGCGCGACATCGCCGCACTGGGTATCTACCCCGCCGTCGACCCGCTCGATTCCAGCTCGCGCCAGCTCGATCCGCAAGTGGTGGGCGAAGAGCACTACCAAGTGGCCCGCGGCGTGCAGCAAACCCTGCAGCGCTACAAGGAATTGCGCGACATCATCGCCATTCTGGGCATGGACGAGCTCTCGCCGGAAGACAAGCAGGCCGTGGCCCGCGCCCGGAAGATCCAGCGCTTCCTGTCGCAACCCTTCCACGTGGCCGAAGTGTTTACCGGCGCTCCGGGCAAGTACGTGTCCCTGAAGGAAACCATCCGCGGCTTCAAGATGATCGTCGAGGGCGAGTGCGATGCGCTGCCCGAGCAGGCCTTCTACATGGTCGGCACCATCGACGAAGCCTTCGAGAAGGCCAAGACCCTGAAGTAATGCTCAGGCGCGGTGGCGGCCGGCGCGTTCGTCGCGGTGGCCGCCGTCCTTCAACCTTCTTTTCAAAGGAAGCCCGATGGCAACCATTCATGTCGATGTCGTCAGCGCCGAAGCCTCGATCTTCGCGGGTGAAGCCAAGTTCGTATCGCTCCCCGGCGAAGCCGGCGAGCTGGGCATCCTGCCGGGCCACACGCCACTGATTTCGCGCATCCGCCCGGGCACGGTCAAGATCGTCACGGCCGACGACGCCGAGGAACTCGTCTTCGTGGCCGGTGGCCTGCTCGAGATCCAGCCGGGCACGGTCACCGTGCTGGCCGATACCGCGATCCGCAGCCGTGATCTCGACGAGGCCAAGGCCGAAACGGCGCGCAAGCAGGCCGAAGAAGCCCTGCGCAACGCCAAAGACAAGGCCGAAGTGGCCGTGGTCGAGGCCGAGCTGGCCATGCTGGCCGCGCAGCTGGCGGCCATCCGCAAGCTGCGCCGCGGCTGACGCCAGCCCCATATCACCCCATCGGGGGTCGATATATCGTCCAAAACCCACTCCGCTGCCGCGAGGTGGGTTTTTTTTCGTCCCGAGCAAGTCGGGTTGGCTGACGGGTCCCTCCGGGGCAACGACGCGGCGCCGATGGCGAGCGCCGGGGTCTTTCGCTAGGTTCGCCGCCGCAGGGAGCAGGCATGAAGCACGAAGTCCGGATCGACCCCTACCGCAAGATCAGCCTGCGCCTCATCCCGCTGATGATGCTGCTGTACTTCATGGCCTTCCTAGACCGGGTGAACATCGGCTTCGCGGCGTTGACGATGAACCAGGACCTCGGGTTCACGGCCTATATCTACGGCTGGGGGGCGGGGATCTTCTTCCTGGGCTACTTTCTGTTCGAAGTCCCCAGCAACGTCCTGCTGCAAAAGGTGGGGCCGCGGCGCTGGATCGCCCGCATCATGATCACCTGGGGAGTCTTGTCCGCCGCCATGGCCTTCGTGTCGGGCACCTGGAGCTTCCTCGTGCTGCGCTTCTTGCTGGGGGTGGCCGAGGCCGGGTTCCTGCCGGGCATGCTGTTGTACCTCACCTACTGGTTTCCGGCGCGCCATCGCGCCAAGTTCATCGCGCTGTTCATGGCGGCGGTGCCGTTGGCGAACACCATCGGGGCCCCCATTTCGGGCCTTATCGTCGATATGAACGACTTCCTGGGACTCAGGGGCTGGCAGTGGCTGTTTCTCATCGAGGGTCTGCCCTCCTGCGTGCTGGGCGTGGTGGTGCTGCTCGTGCTGCCGGACGGGCCCGCGCGCGCGAAGTGGCTTACCGCGGAGGAGCGGGCGATCGTCGAGGCCGACCTGGCCGCCGATCATCGGCTCACCTCTGGCCGGTCGCTGCACGCCATGTGGCCGGCCCTGGTCGATCGTCGTGTCCTGCTGTTGTGCGCGTCTTACTTCGGCATCGTGATCGCGCTCTATGGCATCGGTTTTTGGCTGCCGCAGATTACCAAGGCCATGGGTTTCTCCAATGCCATGGTTGGGGTCATCGTGGCCATACCATATGCGGTCAGCGCGTTGGCAATGCTGCTTTGGGGCCGCCGCAGCGACCGGCGCGGCGAGCACGTCCAGCACGTCGTCCTGGCGGCCGTCCTGGGCGTCGCCGGCTTCATCGGCAGCCTGTTGTGGGAGTCGCCCTGGATCATGCTGTGCTGCCTGGGACTGGCATCCGTGGGCATCTATGCCCTGCTGGGCCCTTTCTGGGCGATACCGCCGGCATTCTTGCGGGGCGCGGCGGCCGGCGGGGGCATTGCGCTGATCAACTCGGTGGGCAACCTGGGGGGCTTCGTGGGGCCTTATCTGATGGGTTGGATCAAGCAGAACACCGGCAGCTTCACACCGGGATTGGGCATTCTTGCCGCCTGCCTCGCCGTGGCGGCGCTATTGGTGCTGGCCTTGCGCCATGAAACCCGGAATGCCGGGCACGGCGTCGGATAAGGCGCGCTACCACTGATCAGCGGGTTCCGAACGGCAGGCGAGCAGTTCTTGCGGCCTGGCCACGCCCCACAGCACGGGAGCGATCGGCAGGGCGCGGCATTGACCATGCATGGCAGCGGTGCGCATGCCCTGGGGCAAGCCCTCGGCCGGCAGGGCGGTGGGGGCCAGCACCAACTGGCCGGGCCGGATTTCGTGCTGTAGGCGGGCGTGTTTTACGTCGCAGTCGCTCGTTAGCCGGCCGGCATAGGCGGTATTGAGGGTGGCATGCTGGCGGGCGACCAGCGTTTGCACCGGCAGGTAGGCCAGCGGATCGATGTCGCCGCAACCGAACGCCGGATAAATGCTGACATGGGCGATGCCGCGCAAGGCTCGCTCCCAGGCGGGATCGGGAACGGGCTCGGGTAATCGCGCGGCGATGCGGATCTCGTCGCGGCGGGTGGTGGTGTCCACCCATTGCAGCCCCAGTGCGATCACCACCAGCAGGATCCCGGCCCAGCCGCGCAGCATCAGCGCGGCCAGCGCCGTGAAGGTCAGCAGATAGGCCAGGGGCCAAATGAAGCGCGCGCTGGCCTCGAACATCCCGACCCAGGGCAGCATGGCTTCGGGCAAGGGGAAGGAGGCGACGATGTGATCGCCCACCGCCACGCGGTTGGTGATCGCGAAAGCCGCCAGCAACAGCAGCACCAAAACCAGGCCGGCATGGCGCCGCAGCGCTGCCGGGATGCGTTGGCCTTGCAGCAGGGCGGCAAGCGCAATCGCCAGCAGGGCTCCCATGCCGAGGTAGGCGTAGCGCTCGCCCGCGCCCGGCTCGCAGGTGAGCCAGGGTGAGCCGTAGCCGCCGCACCAGAGCGACGTCAGGCTCAGCCCTTGCTCGCCATAGGCGCCGCTGCCGGGAATAGCGCCACCGAAGAACCCGAGGATGGCGGCCAGCAGCAGGGTGATCGCCACGCTCGAGCCCAGGCGCAGCAGTTGAATGAGGAAACGGCGCTCGTCGCGCCATTGCTCGATCAGCCAGGCCACCAGGATGGCATAGCACATGACCAGCAGATAGGGATGCAGCAACAGCGCCAGCTGACAGATCAACGCCAGCGCCAGCGTGCCCTGATTGGCCGACCATTGCCCGCGCTGCGCGCGGAAGTAAGCGCCAAGGGCGAACAGCAGGATACCTTGGGCGAGGAGCGCCGAGTGGCCGAAGCGTGCCAGCCATAGTGGCGAGAGCACGGCGAACGCGGCGGCGAGCAGTGCGGGCAGCGCCCGCAGGCAGCCGAGCGAGCGTACCAGGAATACCGCGCCGAGAGCCTGGATAACCAGCGCCACGGCGTGCCAGAGGCCGAAATAATGGAAGCCATCGGGCAACAGGCCCGCGAGCGGCTTGAACAGCAACGCCATCAGCGGAACGCTGTCGGTAAACGCGATGCTCAGGCCTTCCGGGTAATTGAGCCAGGGCGTATAGAGCAGCGGGCGTTGCCAGCCATCGTGGGCGAAGAACAGCCAGCCACTGATCTCGCGGCTGATTTCGCCATCATGGAAGAACAACCCTTGGCCTGCCAGGAATTCGGGCGGGAATAACCACGCCGCCAGCGCGAGCGCGGGCAGCAGGCCCAGGAGATAGGCGCGCCATGTGGCGTCGGGGGCGCTTGAGCCAGCGTCGAGAGGCATGAGTTTCATAGGTGCCGGGCATCTTACGACATGGCGGCGGTGCCGGTCACGTACTGGATGCGGAGTTCGAATGGCCGATATCCGGAGGGTGTGGCGAATTGCGGACAGAATACCCTCCCCGGCAAGTACGGATTGTGACCCGGAGGGTCTCCGCGCATGATGGCGGCGCCGGCTCGACAGGGCTATTGCAACGGAGGACAGCGATGCGGCGGCGGATCGAGGGCGTAGTGCCCTGGCTCGAGGGTTTTGATCAGTGGTTTGGTCCGGGCTGGTGGCTCGAAGGCAGCGCAAACCTGCTGTTGCATCCCTGGCCCTTGCCCGGCCTGCCGGGCGAGCCCTCCGGCCCCCTGGCATGGCCCGAGGCCAGCCGGCAGGGTCTGGCGCGGTTGGCGCCCTATTGGCAGCGTTTCGATGTTTGCCTGCTGCCGGTGGTGCCCGCCACGCTGGCCTGGACGCGCATGGCGCTGGCCACCGCCGCCGATATGGGGCTGCCACCGGTGGTGGTGCTCGCAAACGGGCTCAGTGCCGGTGCCGTGGCCGATCTGATGCATCTGGAGGTGGCGGATTTCGTCGCCCACACCGCCGGCGTGGACGAATGCTGGGTAAGAACGGCCCGCCGGCTGGCCACCCGCCGCCGCGCGCGCGCGGCGGCCACGGGTCCGGCGCCGCAGGGCCGCGAGGCTGCCGAACCCGTCATCACCGGAACGGTCGAGTACCTGCCGCCGGCCTCGACCGAGGCCGATCCCGGGGCTATTGTTACCCAATGGATGGGCCGGGGCGTGCGCGCTCTGCTCGACCCCGAAAGAGCCAGCCGCGACTTCCGTGAAACCCGTGGCCACGTGGTGGCCGAGTTCGAACGGGAGTACGTCACCACCATGCTGTACCAATATGGCGGCAACGTGAGCCAGGCTTCGCGCGCCGGCCGTATCACCCGGCGCACCTTCTGGCGGCTCATGCGCAAGTTCGACATCGACTCCGCCACCTACCGGCAGGCGGCGCCCCTGCGCCAAATCCGGCGTTGGCGTACCTTGCCGTTAAAATCGGAGGCTTCTCCCCATTGAGGTCGTAGCCGTGTCCTACCCCGAGTTGCGTCATGATGTCTTCCTACGCGCCTTGTTGCGCCAACCGGTGGAGTACACCCCCCTCTGGCTGATGCGGCAGGCTGGGCGCTATTTGCCCGAGTACAAGGCCACCCGCGCCCGCGCCGGCTCTTTCATGGGGTTGGCCACCAACCCCGACCTGGCCACCGAAGTCACGCTGCAGCCGCTGGAGCGTTTCGCGTTCGACGCCGCGATCCTGTTCTCCGACATCCTCACCGTGCCCGACGCCATGGGCCTGGGCCTGAGCTTTGCCGAGGGCGAAGGGCCGCGTTTTGCCCACCCGGTGCGCGACGAAGCCGCCGTGGCGCGGCTGGCCGTACCCGATCTGGCCAAGCTCGAATACGTGTTCGAAGCGGTCCGGCGCATCCGCAGCGCACTCGATGGCCGTGTGCCCCTGATCGGCTTCAGCGGTAGTCCGTTTACCCTCGCCTGTTACATGGTGGAAGGCGCTGGCTCCACCGACTACCGAACCATCAAGACGATGCTGTACCAGCGTCCCGATCTTCTGCATCGCATCCTGCAAATCAACGCCGACGCCGTGGCCGAATACCTGAACGCCCAGATCGATGCGGGCGCCCAGGCGGTGATGATTTTCGATAGCTGGGGCGGCGTGCTGGCCGATGGCGATTTCCAGGAATTCTCGCTGGCCTATTCCCGGCAGGTGCTGTCGCGCATCACCCGCGAGGCCGAAGGGCGGCAGGTGCCGGCGGTGCTCTTTACCAAGGGCGGCGGGCATTGGCTCGAAGCCATCGCGGCCGCCGGCAGCGATGCGGTGGGGCTCGACTGGACGGTGAACCTGGGCGAGGCCAGGCGCCGCGTGCAGGATCGCGTGGCGCTCCAGGGCAATCTCGATCCCATGGTGCTGTTCGCCAACCCTGAACAGGTCGCGGCGCGCGCCCGCCGGGTCATCGAAGATTTCGGCCCGGTCACGCCGGGCGCCGGCCATGTGTTTAATCTGGGGCATGGCATTTCGCAGTTCACGCCACCCGAATCCGTCTCCGCCCTGGTCGAAACGGTGCATCAGCATAGCCGCCGTTTCCATACTCCGGCCTAACGCCAGGCAAGGCCATGCTGCGGCACGGTAGAACTCTCTTGAAAACCCCTGGGCGGGCGGCCAGAATCGCCGCCCAGAACGTGTTCATGCGGGTTTCAAGCCATCTTGCGGTGCAAGGCCGTGGCGATTTGTGCACAGCTCCGAGGTGATTTTGCGGCGCTTGTCAAATCGCCTCGAAATCTCGGCGTTTTTATTTAAAGCATTGATTTATAAGGATTAATAATTCCATGAGATCGCTTTGCACAAGGGCGATCAAATGTGATATGGGCATAAATCGCCACTTTTCCGGCCTTTGTCCCCAAAGTTATCCACAGGCTGCCGCTCGCCGGGGGAAAACTTGATGGGGTCATGCGTGCTTAGCATCATTTTCGAGAAATCACTTTAACTTTGTCGCTCCCGATGTCCGATCCCCAGCCCTTGCCATGGGTTCGTGTGGCCCTCGATGTTCCCCTGCAGGGTCATTTCGATTACCGCTGCGAGGCGGAGGTGGCGGTGGGCCAGCGGGTGATCGTGCCATTCGGCCGTCGCGAGCTGGTGGGCGTGGTGGTGGATCGCCCATCGGCACCGGCCTTCGATCCGGAACAGATCAAGACGGTGTTGGAAGTCCTGGATGATCTGCCGGCCTTGCCCGCCGACTGGCTGAGGCTCACCGCCTTCGCCGCCGATTACTACCATCGCCCTTGGGGCGAGGTCATGCTGCCCGCGTTGCCGGGGCCGCTGCGGCGGGTGGCGGCTTATCACGGCAAGCGCGCACAGGGCGGGCCGGTGCGGCGCAATGATGCGCGCCGGCGGCGTGCCTCGGCCGAGGTGGAGGCGGCGCCCTCGCCCACGCTCAACCCGGCGCAGACCGAGGCGGCCGCGGCCATCCGGGGCTGCGCCGGCTACGGCGCCTTCCTGCTGCATGGCGTGACCGGCAGCGGTAAAACCGAGGTGTATCTGCAAGCCATCGCCGGGATCCTGGCGGCTGGCGGCCAGGCGCTGTTGCTGGTGCCCGAAATCAACCTGACGCCACAGCTGCAGCAGGTGCTGCTGTCGCGGCTGCGGGCGATGGCGGGGGAAGCCGGGGTGGCGGTGCTGCATAGCGGTCTGGCCGAGGGAGAGCGGCTGGCGGCCTGGCTGCGCGTGGTTCGCGGCGAAGCCGGGGTCGTGCTGGGCACCCGGCTGGCCATCCTTACCCCGATGCCGCGCTTGCGGCTGATCGTGGTCGATGAAGAACACGATGCCTCTTACAAGCAGCAAGAAGGCTTGCGCTACTCGGCGCGGGATCTTGCGATCTGGCGCGCCCGCGACCTGAATATTCCGGTGGTGCTCGGTTCGGCCACGCCATCGCTCGAATCCTGGCACCACGCCGGCGCCGGCCGCTACCAGCGTCTGGATCTGCCGGCGCGGGCGGTGAGCAGCGCGCTGCCGGCGATACGCCTGATCGATACGCGCCGCCTGGCGCTGCAGCATGGCATGGCGCCCTTGTTGCTGGAGGCGATAGGCCAACGCATCGCGCAAGGCCAGCAGGCCTTGATTTTCCTCAATCGACGCGGCTACTCGCCCGTGCTGCATTGCCCGGCTTGCGGCTGGGTCAGCCAATGCGACCAATGCTCGGCCTATCGGGTGCTGCATCGGCATGAAGGGCGGTCGCTATTGCGTTGCCACCATTGCAGCGCGGTGTCGCGCGTGCCGCGCGACTGCCCCGATTGCGGCAATCAGGATCTGCAGCCCATGGGCCGCGGTACGCAGCGCCTGGAAGAAGCTCTGGAAACCTGCTTTCCGGGAGCGCGGGTGGCCCGCATCGACGCCGATAGCACTCGGCGCAAGGGTAGCGCCGAGCAACTGTTCGCCAAGGTGCATGCGGGCGAGGTGGATATCCTGGTGGGCACGCAAATGGTGGCCAAGGGGCACGACTTCCGCCGGCTGGGCCTGGTGGGCGTGCTCAACGCCGATACCATGCTGTTCTCGCACGACTTCCGGGCTCCGGAGCGGCTGTTCGCCCAACTCATGCAGGTGGCGGGCCGGGCCGGACGGCACCAGGATGGCAGCGAGGTGATGATACAGACGGGCTACCCGGAGCAGCCGGTGTACCAGGCTTTGTTGCGCCATGATTATGTGGGTTTCGCCCGGCACGGTCTGGACGAGCGCCGTGGCGCCGGTTTGCCGCCGTTCGCCTATCAAGCCTTGCTCACCGCCGAATCGGGCGAGTTGCCGCAGACCCTGGCTTTCCTGGCCGCCTGCCGCGAGCTGGCGGCCACCCTGCCTGACGCGGCGGGCGGCGATGCCGCCGTTACCCTGTATGATCCAGTGCCGTTGCGCGTCGTACGCGTCAACCGCGTCGAACGAGCGCAATTGCTCGTCGAAAGCCGGAGCCGTCCGGCACTTCAACGCTTCTTGCGGCAATGGCTGCCGCCTTTGTCCAGCTTGCCGGGCGCGCGCGCCGTGCGCTGGCAACTCGAAGTCGATCCCCTGGAGATCTGATGTCCCAATTGTCTCCCACCGTGGCCGCCGCGCCGGGCGCCGACTGGGTGGCCGGCCTCAATCCTTCTCAGCGCGAGGCCGTGTTGTATCTCGATGGCCCGGCCCTGGTGCTGGCTGGCGCCGGCAGCGGCAAAACCCGGGTGATTACGCAAAAAATCGCCTATCTCATCAGCGAGTGCGGTTATCGCGCCGCCAATGTGGCGGCGCTGACCTTCACCAACAAGGCCGCCAGCGAGATGGTGCACCGCGTACAGCAGGTGCTGCCGCGCCGCCAGACCCGTGGGCTGACCGTTTGCACATTCCATGCCCTGGGAGTGCGCATGCTGCGCGAAGAAGCCCCGCGTGTGGGGCTCAAGCCGCAATTCTCGATCCTCGACGCCGACGACGCCCAGGCCATCCTGCAGGATCTGCTGGCCACCACCGATAAAGCCAGGCTGCGCGGTGTGCAGCACACGATTTCGCTGTGGAAGAACTCCCTGGTGGAGCCTGAACACGCCGAGAAGATCGCCGCCAGCGCCACCGAGGCCGATGCCGCCGGTGTATATCGCAGCTATCGCGACACCCTGGCGGCCTATCAGGCGGTGGATTTCGACGATCTCATCCGGCTGCCCGCCTTGCTGCTCGAGCGCGACGCCGAGGCCCGCGAGCGCTGGCAGTCGCGGCTGCGCTACCTGCTGGTGGATGAATACCAGGACACCAATGCCTGCCAATACCATCTGGTGCGCCTGCTGACCGGTAGCCGCGCGATGTTCACCGCGGTGGGCGACGACGACCAGGCCATCTACGCCTGGCGTGGCGCCACGGTCGAGAACCTCGGCAAACTCACCACCGATTATCCGCAGCTCAAAGTCATCAAGCTGGAACAGAACTACCGCTCGGTGCAGCGTATCCTGGCCGCGGCCAACCAGGTGATCAGCCACAACCCCAAGCTGTTCGACAAACGCCTGTGGTCGGAACATGGCGCCGGCGAGCCCATCGTGGTGACGCCGATGGACAACGAAGAAGCCGAGGCCGAGAGCCTGGCAATGAGGATTTCGGCGGCGCATTTCGAGCGGCGCTGCGCCTGGCGCGACTTCGCCATCCTGTATCGCAGCAATCATCAGGCGCGGATCCTGGAACAGGCGCTGCGCAATGCCAAGGTGCCGTACACGATTTCCGGGGGCCAGAGCTTCTTCGACAAGGCCGAGGTGCGCGACGTGCTGTCCTATCTGCGCCTGATCGCCAACGAAGACGACGACCCGGCCTTCATCCGCGCTGTGACCACGCCGCGTCGAGGCGTGGGGCAGGGCACCTTGCAGACACTGGGCAATTACGCGGGCCAGCGCCAGATATCGCTATTTGCCGCGGTATTCGAAGCGGGCCTGGAAAGCCAACTGGCCGAACGCCTGCTGACCCCGCTGCGCACCTTTGCCGAATTCATCAACCGGCTGCAGTGGCGGGCGGGTGTCGCCAAGCCGGGAATGTCTGTGCCGCAAGCCGCCGATTCGGCGGTGGCCATCCTCGACGACATGATCCAGGCCATCGGCTACGAGCGATATTTGTACGATCAATTTGACGAGCGCGCCGCACAATCGCGCTGGCAGAACGTGCTCGACCTGCTGGGCTGGCTCAAGCGCAAGGCCGACGACGACGGCATGGGGCTGCTTGAACTCGTGCAACACATCGCGCTCATCACCATGCTGGAGCGCGGCGAAGAAGAAGAACCCGATGCGGTCAAGCTCTCCACCCTGCATGCCAGCAAGGGCCTGGAATACCCGCACGTCTACCTCGCCGGCGTGGAGGAAGGGCTGCTGCCCCACCTCGGCAAGGACGACGAAGAAGGCGACCCGGCCCGAGCCGCCGAATCCCTGGCCGAGCGCATCCAGGAAGAACGCCGCCTGATGTACGTGGGCATCACCCGGGCACAGCGCTCGCTGCACCTGAGCTGGTGCCGGCGGCGGCGCCGGGCGCGCGAAGACCTGGTGCGCGAGCCTTCGCGCTTCATCACCGAGATGGGCCTGGGGCCTGACGTCGTGCCCGACGCGCAGGCCGGCATGAGCGCAAAAGACCGGCTCGGCGCGCTCAAGGCGCTGTTGCAAAAACCCGCAGGTTGACCACGCGCCTATGCGCAAGCCTCGTCCACCTCACGGCCTGCATGCCGCTTGGATGCGCCAGGCACCGGCCAGTCCGCAGGGACTGTCCGGTGTCCGGGCTTATCCTTCAGGGCGAGGTCAAGCGAGGCAAATTTTAAATACGGCACCGCAGGTGCCCCCGTATTGTGGCGGAGAAGCTCAGGCCGATACGGCCGGAGTTTTTCACCATGGGCCAGAGCGCAAACTCCGTTCTTCAGCGGGGGTCGCAAAAGGTCTGCCTCGAACCCGCACCGCCCTGAGCCGTGCGGCCGGCCCTCGGGGACTTGTGACTAGAGCGAGCGCGCACGCGGCGCGCTCGCGTTCAACGGGAGGTCATGCCATGAAACGATGGTCTGCATTGACGCTGGCGGCACTGCTGGCCGGCTGCGGCGACCCTGCGCCCACCGCGCCGACGACACCGGCCGCGCCGCCGAAGTTCTGAGTAGTCCCCAGATATATGCAAAAACAATACTTTTCTGTTGGTTTACGCATATAATCGGGGAATGGGCGCACTTGACCGATACTTGGATGAGCAACTTTCCCGTGGCCGGGCGTATTTCAGCCGGGAGGAAGGTTTGCGGGCGCTTGATCTGAGCCCCGAAGCCTTTGCAACCGCTGCGACCCGGTTGGGCAGGAAGCAGCGGCTGGCCCGCCCCCGGCGCGGTTTCTTCCTGATTCTCCGGCCGGAAGATCGAGCGGCCGGCGCGCCCGATCCCGTGCGCTGGATCGACCCGTTGATGCGCTATCTGGAAATCGACTACCGGATTTCGCTGCTGCGCGCGGCGGCCTTTCACGGTTCCTCGCATCAGGCTGCGATGGTTTTTCAGGTGATCGCGCCCCAACAGTTGCGGAACATCGACATCGGCCGTCATCAGCTCCAATTCGTCTACCAGGCACCGGCCGCCTTCACCAAGGTCAACCAGCCGGATTGGCTCGGCCAGATCAAGAGCGAAGCGGGTTTCGCCAAGGTGGCGGGCGTGGAACTGACCTTGCTTGATGCGGCGCGCTACTTCCACAAGGCTGCCGGCATCAACGGCGTGGCGCAAATGGTGAAAGACCTGGGCGCAAAGGTTGATCCACGCAAGCTGGCGAAGGCTGCCGAGCATTATGAAAACGCCTCTGTGCGGCGTCTCGGGTATCTGCTGGAGCAGGCCGGCCATGTCCGTCAGGCCGGCACGCTGGAGCCGTTCGCGCACCAGGCCAAGTCCATGAAGCCGCTGGACCCTTCGGTCAAGCCGCTGCTGGCCTCGCTGGCCGCGCTCCACGAGAAGGATGCCAAATGGAAGCTCGTCATCAATGAATCCGTGGAGACCGACTTTTGATTCCTGTTGCCCACATTCAGGGCTGGAGCACCACGGCGCCCTGGCCCGATCCGCGCCAGATCGAGCAAGACCTCATCATCTGCCGTGCCTTGTGTGACCTGTTCAATGCGCCGGCCTTGAAGGGCAAGATCGCGTTTCGGGGCGGCACGGCCATCAACAAGCTTCTGTTCAAGCAGCCGCTACGCTATTCGGAAGACATCGACCTGGTGCAAACCCAGGCGGAACCCATCGGCGCGACGGTTGATGCGATCCGCGCAGCCTTGTCATGGCTGGGTAAGTGCAACCGCGAACAGGCGGGACATTCGATGCATCTGGTCTTCAGATTCACGCCGGAGGCCGACGCGCAGGCGACGCTGAAGCTCAAGGTCGAGATCAACACCCGCGAACACGATAACCTGTTGGGTCTCATGCCGTATCCGTTCGCGGTGGAAAACGATTGGTACGGCGGAAAAACCGAGATCGTTTCCTTTGCCCCCGAGGAGTTGTTTGGCACCAAGCTGCGCGCCTTGCTCCAGCGGCGCAAGAACCGGGACTTGTTCGATCTCCATCACGGACTCGACCAGCTCGCGCTGGATACGGACAAGCTCATTGCCTGCTTCGATCACTACCTGGTGCTTGAAGGCAAACCCATCAGCCGTGCGATAGCCGAGCAACGCATGTTGGAAAAGCTCACGCGCAGCCTCACCGAAGACATCGCGCCTCTGCTGCCCGCCGGCATCCGCTTCGATGACGGCGATGCGGTACTCGCCTTCGAGCGCGTATGGCGGGAGCTGATCGTTCGCCTCAAGGGCGATGCCTGGAAGCTGACCGGCAAGGCACTCGATGAGCTGCGGGGCGGGAAGTACCCTGGATTGCTCGGCGGCAACGCCACCTGAACAGCGAGCCAGCAGAATTGCAGGCGTGCTTTGCATGACCTCGCAGGTGATCACAAAAAACCGTCGCTGAATAACTCCACACGCCGCGCTGCGCTTTCGCACGCGGCGTTTTTCCTTTCTGCGCCCGAGCAGGAAATCTTGCGTTTTCTCCTTCGATTGAGCCGATTAACGGTCTTTGACCACGCGCCTATGCGCAAGCCTCGCCCTTCAGGGCGAGGTCAAGCGAGGCCGTCGTTCCCTGGAGCCGGAGCGCTTCACCGTTACGAAGTCGCGCGCGGGCGACGTCGGTTCAGCCGTAAGGCGAAGACTCGCCGACTTCCGTGCTGGGTGGCGGGCATCCTCGCCGCGGCGGCCGATGCCGTTATTGCGGTTCGATGCCCGCTTTCTTGATAACTTCGGCCCATCGTTGGGTTTCCGTCTTGAGTTTGCCGCCAAGCTGATCGGCTCCGGCATAGTCCGCCTCGATGTTTTGCTGAGCGAGCTTCTCTTTCAGGGCCGGTTTTGCCAGCGCGCGTTCGGCGGCTTCCGATAACGACTTCACGGTATCGGGATTCATTCCCGCCGGCCCGTAAAGCGCCCACCACGATGTGACATCGGCGTCGCCGTAGCCCAGCTCCGTCATGGTCGGTGTGTTGGGTAAGGTTGGCGCCCGGTTTTTGCCGGTGACGGCCAAGGCGTTCAGATTGCCTTCGTCGATCAGCGCTTTGGTGCTGCTGATACCGGTGAACAACATATTGACGTGACCGCCAAGAATATCGGTAAGCGCCGGCCCCACTCCCTTGTACGGTACGTGAACGATATCGGTATCTGTCGTCAGCTTGAATAGCTCTCCTGCGAGGTGGGGTGGATTTCCCAGGCCGGCCGAGGCGAAGGTGATGGAGTCGGGCTTGTCTTTGGCCTGCTTGATGAGCTCGTCCACCGACTCGATGCCGCTCTTTTTGTTGGTGATCAAGACAAGGGGCGCACTGGCCACATGAGCGATAGGCGTGAGGTCGTTCTGTGGCGAATATGGCATGTTGGCCATGAGTGTGGGATTTACCGCAAGTGCGAGATCACCCATCAAGATGACAGTGCCATCGTTCGGCGCCCGCACCACTTCCATGGCGCCGATATTGGTGCCTGCCCCCGGCTTGTTTTCGACGACGACGGTCGTATTCAACTCGCGGGACAGCTCATCCGCCACATGTCGGGACAGGATGTCGGTGCCACCCCCGACCGCGTAGGGAACGATCAGACGTATCACGCGGGGAGGGTCGGCCGCGAAAGACGAGCCGCTGGCAAACAACGTGGCGGCAAGCGCGCTCAGTAGCGCGGTGCGGGGTAAGCGGTTCATTCGGATCTCCCGATTAAAAATTAGTACGAAGTTCTATTTTGCTACAGAATGGCGCTAGATGGCAATATTTCGGTACCACGGGCCAAAGCGCAAGTCCCGTTCTTCAGGGCGAGGTCAAGCGAAGCGGGCGTTCACTGGAACCAGAGTCTCCCCTTACTGGCGGTGGAGAAGCTCCGGCCAGTAGGCTGGAGCTTCTCCACCGCCTCGGAGTCCGCCATGTCGGCGCCACGCCGGGATCAAGTGAGTATTAGAATAGAACACGATTCTGTTATTATCTGAAAAATGGTCAATTTAACGGAGCATGTCATGTCCTTCACCCCCATGCGCTTGGATCACGTGGCTTATCGCTGCCACGACGCCGCGGAAACCGCGCGGTTCTACACCACCCTGCTCGATATGCGCCTGGTCGCGGCGGTCACGGATTCCCACGTGCAGTCCACCAAAGAGCGTTGCCCGCACATCCATGTTTTCTTCGCGATGGAGGATGGCAGTTGTGTGGCGTTCTTCGAAACCCCGGAAGAAAAGCCCATGGGCCGGGATCCCAACACGCCCGAGTGGGTGCAGCATCTCGCTTTGCAAGTGCGGGACCGCGAGACCTTGCTGGCGGCGAAAGCCAGGCTCGAGGCCGCGGGGGTCAAGGTCATTGGCCCCAAAGACGGCCACCTTTGCGTCTCCATCTACTTCTTTGATCCCAACGGCCATCGGCTGGAACTGACGAACCGCAAAGTGGTTCCCGATGCCGCCATGGAACGCGATGCTCAGCGGATTCTCGAGCGCTGGTCGCAAACCAAGCAGCCCGTCAAAGACCTCGAACTCGAGCATCAGATCTAGGAAACCCAAGATGGCAGCAAGCTACGACACCGACGTCGTCATCATCGGCGGAGGCCCCGTGGGTCTGGCCCTGGCGGCCGAGCTGGGATGGCGCGGCCAGCGCTGTATTTTGTTAGAACAAACGGATGGGGTCGTGCTTCATCCCAAAATGGACGGTATCGACCTCCGGGTGATGGAGTTTTGCCGGCGATGGGGCATCATCGACCAGATGGAAGCGTACGCGTTTCCGTCCGATTATCCCCAGGATATGGTGTATGTCACCAGCCTGGATGGTTACGAACTTGGTCGTGAATCGTTTGCGCTGCCTTCCGGAGGGCCGGAGATGCGCTTCAGCGCGCCCAGCCCGCAGGCGCGCATTCGCTGTCCGCAAACCCATTTCGACCCCATTCTGCAAAGGCTGGCTTCGTCGTTTCCGGGTGTCGAACTGCGTTTCAACGCGTGCTACGAGGCACTCGAACAAGACGACCACGGAGTCGTCGTGCGCTACCTGAACGAATCCGGCGCCCCGGGGCAATTGCGATGCCGTTTCGTGGTTGGGTGCGATGGCGCCAATAGCGCGGTGCGGCGGAGTCTGGACATCCCTTTTACCGGCGTTGGCTTGCTGAACTACACCACCAACGTTCTCTTCTACTGCCAAGATCTATTTTCGTACCACAAGCACCGGCCAGGTTATCGGTGGTTGTTCATCGGGCCCGAAGGCGCCTATGGCACGATGTCCGCCATGAACGGCAAGGATCTCTGGCGGGTACAGCTGTTCAACGATGAGCGCAGCGCCCTGTCCGAAGCCGACGTGCGCCAGCGGCTCGAGCGTATGGTGGGGCAACCCTTCGATTTCGAGATACGCTCCGTCCTGAACTGGTCGCGCCGCGAGCTCGTGGCCGAGCGCTATCGCGATCGTCGAGTTTTTCTCGCTGGCGATGCCGCCCACGCCACCTCCCCCACGGGTGGATTCGGCATGAACACCGGCATCAAGGACGCCGTCGATCTGGCCTGGAAACTCGACGCCGTCCTTAAAGGCTGGGCCGGTCCGCACTTGCTCGATAGCTACGGCCAGGAGCGGCGCCCCATCGGGCTGCGCGCCGTGCGCGAAGCCACCGGAAACTGGAAACGCCTGAACTCGATCGGCGCCAGGCCGGATTTGCTGGATTCCACTTACGCGGGCGCGCTGACTCGCTATCACGTCGGCAGACAATTCTCCGCCACGATGCTGCGAGAATGGTACAAACTGGGCATCGATCTCGGATACGTGTATCGTGATTCGCCCATCTGCTGGCCAGACGAGCTCAAGGCTGCGGAATCTCCGGCGCAAGACGCCTACGCCGAGATCGACCCGCAATCAACGCCCCAGGCCAGGTTGTCGGACGGCAAGCCGCTGCGCGCGTCTACCTTGCGGGAGTGGCAGCGACTGATCCAGCACCAATCAGAAGGCTACGAGGTGCCCATGGACTGGCAGGAGCTCCCTGCCGCCGAGGTCATGGTCTACCGGCAAACGTCGGCGCCAGGTGCGCGAGCACCCCATGTGTGGCTGCAAGATGGCTCATCCACGCTGGATTGGTTCGGCCGTGATTTCGTGTTGTTGGTGCTGGGGGGCGCGGCGGATGACAGCCAGGCCTTGTCCGCCGCCGCGGGCAGCGCTGATGTGCCGCTGCGTGTGATCCGTTGCACCGATACCCATGTGCGGGAAGAATACGCGCGCCCGTATGTGCTGGTAAGGCCCGACGGCCATGTTGCCTGGCGCGGATGGCGGCTGCCGGACGAAAACCAGGCCCAAGCCGTTATCGACCGTGTGCGCGGTGCCTGAACGAAAAACAGATATCAAGCCAAAAATGGACAAATTCATCGAGATCCCCGTCAAGCCGGGTGGCTTCATGGAAAGCCAGAGCGGCATTCAGCGCCGCAATCCCAAAATATTCGCACGCCTGGTCTGGAAGGGCGAGCGGCCGCAAACGGTTTATGTGCTGGTGCATCCCACCAGCAATTTTCATAGCCATTATCTGATCGATCCGCTCGTCGCGCGCGGTGTGGCAGTTTGTCTGGTCAATACCCGGTATGTCGCCAACGATTCCATGCTGATCATGGAGCGGGCTATCCAGGATCTGGGCGCCGCCATGACTCACTTGCGACACGAAGGCTTCGAGCGCATCGTGCTCATCGGTAACTCGGGCGGAGGTTCGCTTGCGGCCCTTTATCAGCAGCAGTCCGAGAGGCTGACGATCCAAACGACTCCCGACGGACGTTCGATCAATCTCGAAGCCGGCGAGCTGCCCGCCGCGGATGCGCTCGCCCTGGTGTGCGCGCATCCGGGGCGGGCCGAGCAACTGCTCATGAAGATCGATCCCGCCATCCTGGATGAGCGATACCCCGATCTTCGCCGCGCGTCGCTCGACATGTACGATCCTGCGAATGGCCCCGCCTACGCCGAGGAGTGGGTCCACGCCTACCGGCATGCGCAACGGGCGAGGCTCGATCACATTACCGAGTGGGTGCTGGCGCGGCTCCGGCAGTTGGAGCAAGGCCCCATGGGAGAGGGCGCGGACGAGGCGTTCATCATTCACTGTACCCAGGCGGACCCGCGTCTGCTGGATCTCGCCCTGGACGCCAACGACAGAACGCAAGGCACGATCCAGGGCAATGCGTTTCTGGCCAATCTGGCGTCCAATGGCCTGGCGCGCTTCTGCACCTTGCGGTCGTTCCTGAGCCAGTGGAGCCCACGATACACCAGGGCCCATGGGCCAAGCTGCCTGGCCGACACCAGTTGCCCGGTACTCGTCGTGAACCACACGGCGGATCAAACGGTGTTTCCGTCGCAGATCGATGCCTGGGTCAAAGCCGCGGGTTCCCGAGGCAAGCGCTACGATCTGGCGCATGCCCCCCATTATCTCGACGACAAACCGGATTTGCTGACGGAGCTGGCGGATCTGCTGGTCAGCTGGAAGTAGAATGCGCAGCATGATCGAATCGCCGACCTGAGCCGAGGGTGGCGCCAGCGATCATGGCGGCCGCCGTCACCCCTGGTGCTGAAAGGGCCGCCTCTTTCAGAATAAGTTCGTTGAACGCCGAGTCATGATACAGAGTGCATCCAAAGCCGGAACCAAGGCCGGCAAGAAATCCACGGACACTTCCGCAAAGGGCGAGACGGGGCTCGTCGCGTCGGTGGAGCGGGCTCTTGATATTCTGGATGCGTTCGAGAGCGGCCTGCCATCGATGACGCTCACGGAGCTGGCCGAACGCGCCGGCTTGTACAAGAGCACGGCGCTGCGCTTGGTCGAGACGCTGCTCAAGTACGAGTATCTCATCCGGCTCAGCGACGGCTCGTATCAGGTGGGGCCTCGCCCTTTTCTCTTGGGTGCCCGCTATCAAAGCAACGCCATTCACGCCGAGTGGGTGTTGCCCGTGCTGCGTGAACTGGTGGATGCCAGCCAGGAAAGCGCGGCATATAACGTACGGCACCAGGATTATCGGGTGTGTCTCTGGAGAATCAACTCGCCGCGGCTCATCCGCGACCATACGCAACCGGGCGACGTCCGGCCCATGGGGCGTGGTGCCGCGGGCAAGCTCCTGATGGCTTTTTCATCTCCGGAGCGCGCGGACCTCGCCCGTCTGCGCGAGCGGCCCATCGCCTTGAGCTTCGGCGAGATCGAGAACGATATGGCGGGCATCGCCACGCCTGTTTTCGCCAACAACGGCGAGATCCTGGGAGCTCTGACTCTCAGCGGGCCCAGCAGCCGTTTTACGTCCGGCAATGTCGTGCATATGGAGCGTCTGCTGTGGGATGCAGCCAAACGCCTGACCAAAAGAGTGGGCGGCGACATGAGCCGCTTCAGGGACGAAGAGGCTCCCTGAATACCCCGGAAGAGGGGCTGGCTTCCGCCCGAGCTGCTGGCCGGCTGGGATCTGGAAACGCTGGAGCTAAAGCAGACGCATTGGGTGGACGGTAAATTGCGCCACCGCAGCGGCGACATTGTCTGGCGCCTGCGCCGGCGCGGCGATGGTCAGCAAGCCTGGGTCTACCTCTACATCTTGTTGGAACTGCAGGCACGGCCCGATTCCCGCATGGCGCTGCGAGTGCTGGAGTACGTGGTCCTCTTCCTGAACTCACTCCTGAACTCCGGTGAGATCGGTCCCGACGAGCCATATCCGGTGGTGCTGCCGGTGGTGCTCTACACGGGACGCTGGCCCTGGCGCGGCGGAACCTCGCTGCGCGAACGAGGGTGAACTGCCCACGGCATTGCACCGCTTCAACCCGGCGCTGGAGTTTCTGCTCATCGACTTGAACACGATTGATCCGGAAGCACTGCAGGGCGTGGGCAACGCCTGCGCGGTATTTTTTCAGATGGCGCTGGTGAGCGATTCGCGCGCACTGCCGGCGTTGGCGGCCGTGTTCGATCCCGGTTCCGCGCGATAGCCGCCCGGTGAGGCGAGGTCTGCTTCGTAAGGCTCCGACCAGCTCATGATCGGTGGCCCGGTTACCATAGAGGCCATTGAGGCCGGAATCGGTCCTTCATCCTCACTGTTCCCCGCGCTTTCCTTCGTTGTCGCCCCATGCTCCAGCCCGCCCGCAAGCTCGCCCAGATTTCTCCCTTTCACGTCATGGAATTGGTCAAGCGCGCCGATGCGCTGCAGGCGGCCGGCCAGGACATCGTCCATATGAGCATCGGCGAGCCCGATTTCACCGCCATTCCTGAAGTCGTCGAGGCGCTGGAACGAGCGGCGCATGCCGGTCGATCGCAGTACACGCCGGCGCTCGGCCTGCCCGCGCTGCGCGAAGCCATCGCCAGGTTTCAGGGCGAACAGCTCGGCGCGCCGATCGACCCGGCGCGCGTGATCATTACCGCGGGCGCCTCGGGCGCTCTCACGCTGGCATGCGCGGCCCTGCTCGACCCGGGCGCCGAAGTGCTGATGGCCGATCCGGCCTATCCCTGCAATCGGCACATCGTCACCGCCGCTGGCGGGGTGGCCCGCCTCGTCGAAACCACTCCAGATACCCGTTTCCAGCTCACCGCGCGCCAAGTGGCCACGCATTGGCGCAAGGATACCGCCGGCGTTTTCGTGGCTTCGCCCAGCAATCCTACCGGCACCTCGATCACCCGCGCCGCCCTGGCCGAGCTGGTTGCCGAGGTCAAGGCGCGCGGCGGTTTTACTTTGGTGGACGAGATCTACCTGGGCCTGAGCTACGATGCCGAGCGCCGCTCGGCGGCCGACCTCGACGAAGATCTCATCATCGTCAGCAGCTTCTCCAAGTATTTCCACATGACCGGATGGCGCCTGGGCTGGCTGATCGTGCCGCCTTATCTTGTACCGTCATTTGAAAAGCTGGCGCAGAACCTGGTGATTTGCGCGCCATCGCTGGCCCAGGAAGCCGCGCTGGCCTGCTTCGGCCCTTCGGCTCTGGCGGAATTCGAACAGCGCCGCGAGGCCTTCCGTCAGCGTCGCGATTATCTGCTGCCCGAGTTTGAACGCCTTGGCCTGCGCGTGCCGGTACGGCCCGACGGCGCATTCTACATCTACGCCGATATCAGCGCTTACGCCTCCGATAGCATGGCATTTGCCGAAGCCATGTTGCAGCAGGCGGGAGTGTGCGCCGTTCCGGGCATCGATTTCGGCGTCGCGGGCGCCCAGCACCATATGCGGTTCTCGTACGCCAATAGCCTGGAACGGCTGCAGGAAGCGATGGCGCGACTGGGGCGGTGGCTGGGCTGAGCGGGGTTGAATGCGTGGCGCGATGCCCCGTCATGCATGTCCCGGGTACGAATGGCGTCGCGCCCGGCCGCTATCGGGGTACTCACTTCAGTTGCGTTGCCGCGAACAGAAGTTGATTGAGTGCGTCGCCCGCGCGTAGGGAGGATTCCATGCCTGAGCATTCGACTGCGTCGAACAACTGGAAGGTTTGACGGACGGCCCAGGGCGCGAGCTCACTGAGCTCATGTGCCCAACTCAAGCATTCATTCTGGACTTTGCCCGGCTCGACCAAGCGATTCACCAGACCGAAACGGTAATAGGTGTCGGCGGAGAAACGGCTTCCGGTGATCGCGATCTCCCTTGCCCTGCGGCGTCCGAGGTGCCGCGCGAGCAAAGCCGCATTCATGGCGGCGGGAAAGCCCAGGCGCATTTCAGGATTGCCGAATTGCGCGTTGCTCTCCGCGACCACGAAGTCGCAGGCCAAGGTAAGCGCCTGGCCCGCCGCCAGGGCATAACCGTGGACGGCGGCAATCGTCGGCTTGGGGCAATCGATCAGGCAGCGCAGTACAGCGGTAAACAATCCTGAAGCTTGCTCAAGCGAGCCATCATCCAGGCGGATGTCGGATGTTGGCGCTTCCTTTTGGTCGCGGCCGGCCGAGAAGCACGGGCCGCTTCCGGCCAGGACGATGGTGCGAACGGCGGCGTCCTCGCAGGCAAGGCGCAAGGCTGCATGTAAGGCTTCCAAAAGAGCGGTGTTGAGCGCGTTACGCTTTTCCGGCCGATTCAACGTCAGGACCCGGGTTGCCCCACGATCCTGAGCCAAGAGCAGGGGGGGATGGGTGTTCACATCGAGCCCTTGATGCCGCTTTGCTGGCCGTAACGCTCCCACCGGACTTGCTCATCTCGCACGAAGGTGGCCGACGTTTCCAGATCACCGTCTATGAGGAGTCCGGCGCCCAGCTTGCGCTGTTGCTCCCACGATGGCGAGGCCAGCATGTGGCGTGCGGCGGCGTTCAACTTCTCGATGATATGTTGGGGAGTCCCGGCGGGAACGAATAAGGCGCCCCAAGAGAGAAACTCAAAATCTTCGATCCCCTGCTCTTCGAACGTCGGAACATTAGGAAGGGTCGGGAGTCGTCCGATCATCGGGACGGCCACCGGCCGGGCCTGGCCGCGCGCCACGAATGGCGCCGCCGCCGCCATATCGGAAAATGCCAGCGTGATCTGACCCGAGGATAGGTCGGTCAAGGTTTGGGCGTTTCCTTTATAGGGGATGTTGACCATGGGCACGCCCGTCTTGGCCCCCAGCAGATCGCATGCCACTTGCGTCACGGCATTACCACTGCCACAGTCAAGCTGCGTACCGGAGTCTTTAGCTTGTTGGAGGATCTCGTCGATGGTGGCGCCCGGGAGCTTGTCGTTGGCCAAAAGAACGGGGGGAGTGACCATCAGGGTGGCCACGGTGTCGAAATCCTGGGGCGAGTACTCGATTTGATCGCGGTACAAGGCGTAGTTGGCCGCGTTGACGGTGCCGCTGCCCACGAGAATCGTGTAGCCGTCGGGCGCGGCACGCGCCACCGATAGGGCGCCGATCATGCCGGCTGCGCCGGGCTTCAGTTGCACCACGCCGGTAGCCCCGAGTGTTTCCTTGAGCGCTTGGGCATAAAAACGCGCGGTAATGTCGGAACCGCTACCCGCCCCGAATGGCACGACAATGGATATCGGGCGGCTGGGGAAGTCATCGGCTTGCGCCGCGGGCGCCAATCCGACGAGGGCAGCTACAAACAGGCTGGGAATTGCTGACGAGGTTCTCATGTCTATCGTCTCCGGGTTGTGATTGAGGTCTAGCGTTGCGTTGTTGAAAGGCCGGATGCGCCCGGCCCTGGGCTGCCAGCCTGGGCCAATCCCGAGAACACGAGCTGTCCACAGGAGTCGTGGCAGCCAAGTCGGTATCTATTGGAGGTGTCGGGCGAACCATCGAGCCACGCGGTGACGAGATCGTCGACGCGTACCGGGCGCCGGAAACGGACTTCGAGCCCACCCGCCTCGATCCACCGCACGCCAAAGCGCTCGACCATCAAGCGCGAGATCAAGGCCAGAACGAGCCGACCTTGAACGATATTGCCGCCCTGGGGACTGTGGGCTGCGAAGCCGGGATCGATATGGATTGGATCATTGGCTCCCGCCACGCGGCCAAAGGCACGAAGTCTTTCCAGCGAGTAGCGATCGCTCAGTCGGCTGGCTCCGCTGTCTGGCGACGGCGGAGGCGCGGAGGGACGGCTGCGGCGTTCGGCCGTGGTGGCCGGATCCAGGTAGAGCGCGGTGGAGCGCTGGATGGAGACGATACGATGTTCTTCATCGCGCAACGTCGACATCAGTTCGAAACGGCGCCGGTCCGCCTGGATTTCGGTGTCGGACACCACGGTATCGAGGGTGAGGATCTCACCTTGGTGTAGTGGCCGATAGGCGGCAAGCTGCTGATCGACTTGTATCGTGCCACTCGGCCAGCGTCCGCCCAGCGAATGCTTAATGAAGCGCACCTGCGTGGGATAAAGTGGCGGAACCCAACGGCGGTTGTCGGCCCCATACAGAGGGTGGCGCTCGCCGGTGACCTCAAGATAGGCGTCGACCGAGGCCCCATCCAGATCGATTGGCACCGCGGGAAACCGGCGGCCGCGAGTCAACGCATCGAGGTTGAGTTCGGGCTCGACGTGTACGCGAGCCACTCCGGGCTGCGGCAATAGGGTTTTCATGATGAAGAAAGGCGCCAAAGCATCGCGCCCGCGGTGCCCAACAGCAGGAGGCATACCGTTCCTGACAGAAGTCGGGAAGGGAGACGCTGTGCAAAGTATTGGCCCGCCATGGTGCCGGAGATCAGGAGCAAGCCCATCACCAGGCCGGCGCCGAGAGGTGCTTCGCCGTTGAGCGTATGCACCGACGTGACGGCAAGGGAAATCGGAAGCTGGATGAGCTGACCCAGAAGGATTGCCGATGGCAGTGCCGCTCCCTGCCATAGCAAGAGTGGCAGCAACACCAACGGGCCGCTGGTGGCCGTCAATGCCGAGCAAAAGCCGGTGAGCATCCCCGTCGCGGCATGGGTGGACGATCTTGAAACCGCAGACCGGCCGGCGCGCGGCCGATGGATCGAGGGGTGAAGTAGCCGGATTGCGGACAAAACGAGAACCGAAGCCAGCAGCGCTATGGCGAGGGTTTCGGCCACGAAGGCGAGCGCCAGTGCCCCGACGAGCGCCCCAGGGACCGCCGCGAACAATAGCCAGCGATCAGTGACCACACGGGAGCCATGACGGAGCCACGCGAATAAACCCGGTCCCGCGAAGGCGAACATGGCCAGCGCCATCGCATCGTGAACCGCAAGCCCTTGCAGTTGCATAAGCCCCGGCGGCAGTAGTACGCCTCCGATGCCCGTTGCTCCGATCAGGAACCCGACCACCGTGGCCAGAACCATTAAGGGAATCGGATCCGACACGATCATGACCATTTACTATCGGCCGTGTGTATGGCGCCACGGACCTGCAAGCCCTCGATGTCAGCCTCGCTCATACCCAGCTCTTCAAGAATCGTCTCGGAATGCTCTCCGCGGCGGGGCGGTGCGGACAGCTCTGGCGTGAGCGTTCGGGACGACGAGAAACCGGCGCCGGGCACTCGGACCTCGGTCCCCGTCTTGCCGGGAACCCGCACCTTGGGCCAAAAATAGGGACCCCCGCCGGCGAGATCGTAGGCTTGCGCAGGCGACACGACCGTGGCGACGGGGACATCGACGTCGATCAGCCGGTTCTCCCAAACACAAGATGGCTCTTGTTGAAGAAATTTGGCCAGACATTCATGGACGCTGTCGACCTGGCCGGACTCGACGAACTCCTCGAGCTGATCGATTTGCGGCCGGGGCAGGCCGGCTGCTCGCAAGGCCCGCAGGAAATTGCCGGACTGTTTGCGGGTATTGCAGACGATCGCGATAAACCCGTCTCGTGTAGCGAAGGTCCCGGAGAGCGGATTCCCGGAGAATGCCGTGCTGCGCGAACGTTGGCGCGCCTGTCCGCTGACGGCATGGCTAGCGTAGGCCGGTGTGAGTAACGCCAAAGCGGTACTGTGAAGGGACACGTCCAGCCATTCGCCGCACTCCCTGGACTCCTCCCGGCTGCGCCGAGCGAGCGCGGCCAGGATCGCCACGGTGGCCTGCATACCGGTGGCATAGTCGATCAAGGGCGAGCCGAAGCGCCGGGGGTTGCCTTGCTCGTCGGCATTGGCGTCCATCATGCCGCTCATGGCCTGGATGACGTGATCGTAGGCCGGTCTCTCTGCGTGTTCTCCCTGCTGCCCAAAGCCCGAAACCGAACATACGATCAATTGCGGATAGCATCGGATCAGCCGTTGTGGATCGAATCCCAAGGCGGCCAGTTTGCCTGGGCGAAAGTTTTCCACCAAGACATCGGCCCGAGCGATCAAGCGCTCCAGGATGGCGCGAGCCTCGCTGTCATTCGCGTCGATCGATAACGACTCTTTGCCCGCGCTCTGCATGACGAACGCATCTCCCATTTCCATCGCAGCGAGCGCCGGATCGGGGCTATGCATGCGGATGATGTCGCCGCCTTGAACGCTTTCGATGCGGATGACGCGGGCTCCGAGCACAGCCAGGTTGTAGCTCGTGACAGGTCCCGCCAGGACATGCGTCCAGTCCACGACAGTCAAACCCGAAAGGGGCGGAGCATCCCCGGTGTGGCGCGTTGCGGTGGTATCCATCGACATAAGGGTTCTTTGTTCGGTTAATAGCCATCGCGACCACTTTACGTAGCTCCCCGGGGTTAAGCCATAATCCCGGATTCATCTATACATGCCAAATTGGAATAGCGATGAGATCGGAAGACGTCAGGAACTTCGTGGTGGTGGCCAGATACTCGACGCTGCTGCGAGCAGCTCAAGAGCTAGCCATCAGCCAACCCACGTTGTCCAAGTCGGTTGCCAGGCTGGAAAGAGCGGTTGGCGCCAAGCTTCTGGAGCGCTTGCCGCGAGGCGTGGCGCTGACCGAGTCGGGACGGGCTTTTGTGGAACACGCCGACAAGGCGGCCTTAAACCTGCAAGACGGTTTGGCCGCCGTTCGTGATCTGCGCATGGCTGAAGCTGGAACGGTGACCGTAGGCCTGGGGGTTTCCGTTCCGCAGCTTCTGCTTGCCGACGCCTGCCGAAAGTTATGGGCAACTACCAATATCCACGTGGAAATCACAGGGGGCATGTCGCGCTCGCTGGCGCAAGGCGTTGCAGCGGGAGAATGCGATTTCGCCATCACCAACCTGCCGCCCGACCGGGCCTCGCTGAAATGGCAAGTGTTGTTTGCCGATCCCATTCTGCCGATCGTGCCGGTGGGGGTTTCCTTTGGGCGATCGGGGCGCGTGACCTGGGAAGAGCTTGTTACGCAATCGTGGGTAGCGCCCAGTATCGGCAGCTCGGTACGCAAATGGTTCGAGCGTCAGTTCCTCCAACGGAAGCTTCCCATTCCCGAAGTGGTCTTGAGCCTGAATGATTATCTGACGGCTCCGGAGTTTGGCGAGGCGGTCGGCGCGATCACGTTAATGCCGGCCTCATTCCTGCGCCGCGAAGGTTTATCCGGACGTTATCGGGCCCTGCGAACTCCCGAAGATTGGCGATCCGATCGCACAGTCGGCCTGCTGGTGCGCCGCCACGGGTACTTGAGTCCTGCGGCCCGCCGATTACGACAAACCATTGTCTCGGTCGCGACGGAGCGTTTCTCGGACGATATTCGCCCCAAGCGGGCGCGCGGCACGCCTTGATCGAGAAGTTTTGGTGGCATCCGGGGAGTCGATGACCGTGGCTGCAGCGTGCTAATGCCCCGTAAACCGCGGCTTGCGTTGTTCGGCCAGCGCTTCCTGGCCCTCACGGGCATCATCGGTAAGCGCGAGCAGGCCGATCTGGCTTTCGGTAAAGGCCATGGACTCCTCGAAGGGCATATGCTGGATGTGCTTCATCAGATAGAGTCCGCGCCGGATTGCCGCCGGGGATTTGTCGCGTATGCGCGCCAGTAGCGCATCGAGGGCGCGATCGAAGTCGGCCGCCACGGTATTGACGAGGCCGATCTGCAGGGCTTCATCGGCGGTGATGGCATCGCCGGTGACGCAGAGCTCGGCGAGCTTGCGCCGGCCGATGAGATGTTGCAGCACCGTCAGCACCTGCGCGGGGAACAGGCCCACACGCACCTCGGGCAGAGCGAACGTGGCCTTGTCGGACGCCACCGCCATATCGCACATCGCCAGCAGGCCCATGCCACTGGCCAGGCAGGCGCCATTGACGCGGGCGATGAGCGGCAATGTGCCGGCTCGCGCCCGTCGAAACAGATTGGCCGAGTACGAGTGCGGCTCGGAATAATCGAAGCGGAAGGCAGGATCGTGGCGGAGATCGGCGCCGGCGCAAAAGGCCTGGTTGCCGCTGCCGGTGAGGACGATGGCCCGCAGCTCGCGGCGGCGGTTCGCATCGTCGATGGCTTCCGTGAGCGCCTGGAGAACGGACACGGTGATGGCGTTGCGGCGTTCGGGGCGGTTGATGGTCAGCCACATGACGTTGTCATGGACGTCGATCAGGAGTTCTTGGGACATGGTGGCAATCCGGTGGGCGGTGGAATCGGATTGTCCTATACATCGGGTTCGAACCCAAGCCCGGCTTCGCACGTTCAGGAGCGTTATCAGGAACTTAACCCCTCACCGCTGGACGCCAGGCGGATCGGGGATATACAGTGGCGCGGCCTGTCCATCCACTTCGGCCGGGCCATCATGGAGTCCACCATGGCCAGGTTGGCCCGCCTGTTTTGCCCCGATACCCCGCATCTGCTGCAGATCGCGGTGCTGCCCGCGCCGTCCGAGGCGGACGTACCCGTGCTCGACGCCTGGGCGCGATGGGTGGCGCAGGAGGCTCAGGCGCGGCAAGTGGCCCTGCATGGCTGGGCGCTGGTACCGCGCGAGATTTTGTTGCTGATCACGCCGCCATCGGCCGATGCGCTGCGGGCTTTGGTGCAGCGCCTGGGGCGGCGTATCGCGGCTCAGCGCGGCGGCGGCCAGGTGTTCGAGGGACGTTATCGTTCGGCGTTGGTCCAGCCCGGCGAGTGGGTGCTGCCCGCGCTGATCTGGCTCGAAAGCCTGCCGGTGAGGTATGGCTTGGCGCCGGGAGGCGAGTACTGGCGCTGGTCGTCGGCCCGTGCCCATGCCGGGCTGGAAAGCGCGGGCACGCTCAACATGCATCCGGATTACTGGCGATGCGGCAATACGCCATTCGATCGCCAGGCCAGCTATCGCCGTTTGTTGCGCGATGGCTTGGAGGCATCGGCCTCCTCCGCGCTGCAAGAGGCCTTGGCGGGCCAGTGGGCACTGGGCGACCGCGATTTCGTGGCGCGTGCCGAGCGCCTGGCCGGTCGACGCGCGGCACCACGGCCGCGTGGTCGGCCGCGCAAAACGCCGGCTACAGAGG
Organism: Pigmentiphaga sp.; assembly: GCA_023228945.1. Taxonomy (GTDB): domain Bacteria; phylum Pseudomonadota; class Gammaproteobacteria; order Burkholderiales; family Burkholderiaceae_B; genus Verticiella. The sequence goes on from JALOAI010000018.1 coordinate 51,268, forward strand.
CTTGAAGCCGGTTTCGCGCACCAGCTCCGCCCATTCACCGCGTTCGCGCTCAACCAGATCGGCGAGTTCGGTGGGGCTGCCGGGCGCCGCCTCCAGCGCCAGCGAGGCCAGCCGCTCGACGACGGATGGCTCCGACATGGCCTTGACCACATTGGCATTGAGGCTTTCCACCAGCTTGGGATCCATGCCGGCGGGGCCGAACAAGGCATACCAGCCATCCAGCGAGTAGTCGATGCCGATTTCCTTCATGGTGGGGTAGTCGGGAGTGAGCGGCGAGCGCTGGGTACCGGTGGTGGCGAGGATCTTCATGCGGCCTTGGCGAGCCAGCGGCAGGGCATCGGCCGCCGGCATGAAGCCGATCTTGAGCACGCCGGAAGCCACGTCGTTGGCGGTGAGCGCCGATCCCTTGTAGGGGATGTTGGTCATGGGAACGCCCAGGCGATGCGCCACGGCTTCGCCGACGAAGTGCGGTACGGTGCCGGTGCCCGGCGAACCGAAGCTGGCCATCCCGGGGTTCTGCTCCAGCCAGGCTTTCAGCTCGGCGCCGTTGGTGGCCGGGACGTCGTTGGCCACGACCAGCACGTTCTCTTGCGTCACCAGGCGGCCGATGGGGGTGAAATCGGTGCGTGGCTCGTAATCGAGGCTGGCGAAGGTATTGGGGAACAGCGTCATGGGGCCTTGCGGCACCAGTACCAGGGTTTTGCCGTCGGGGGCGGCGCGCTTGACGGCGTTGATGGCGATGCGGCCGGCGGCGCCGGTGCGGTTCTCGACAATGTAGGTTTCGCCGGTGAGCTTGGTGAGCTGCTCCGCCAGCAGTCGGGCGGTGGCGTCGACCGACCCGCCGGCCGCGAAGCCGATAATGATGGTATGGGTTTGTTGGGCTAATGCCAGGGGAGCGGTCAGGAAGGAGATGGCGGCGGTCAGCAGCAAACCGGCAAAGTGGCGGCGTTTCATGGGGAGTCCCGGAAGTTATCGTTTCGTTTCTTGAGGGGGTGTTCCGGGAGCGATGCTCCCAGAACGTGAAAGAGGGCGAAGAGGCCTACTTGCCCGCCTCGAAGCCCGAAGCCTCGACCAGGCCGGCCCAGCGCTTGCGGCTGTCGGCGATGGATTGCGCGAAGCTCGCGCCGGTTTCGCCCGAGACGTCGTAGCCCGCTTCTTCGAGCTTGGCCCGCACTTGCGGATCGGCGTGTACCTTGGCGAAGGCTTCCGTCAGGCGTTGCTGGACGTCCTGCGGCGTTTTGGAGGGTGCCATGATGCCGAACCAGATGGTGGTGTTCATCTCGGGGTGGCCGAGCTCCTGCAAGGTGGGAACGTCGGGCAGAAAGCGTGAGCGCTCGACGCCCGTGGTGGCAATGGCGTTGAGCCGTCCATCCTGGATCAGCTGCAAGGTGCTTTGTATTTGAGAGAAACCCAGCAGGGAGTGGCCGCCCGCGAGGTCGGTGGCCTGCGGCGCCGACCCGCGATATGGGATGTGAATCATATCGAGGTCCAGGTCGTTGGAGAACTGGTATCCCAGGAAGTGCGACGGTGTGCCGGGGCTGAACGAGGCATAGCCGGTACCGGGCTTGGATTTCACCCATTCGACGAGCTCGGGCAGGGTTTTGGCGGGCACCGATGGATGGGTGACGAGCACCAGCGGCGCCTCGATGCCGCGAATGATGGGCGTGAAATCGCCTGGCTGCCAGGGCATTTGCTTGAAGGCCGAAGGATTGATTTCGACCATGGCCTGTGTGCCCACCCAAAGCGTATGGCCATCGGCGGGCTGCTGCAGCACCGACTGCGCCGCGATATTGCCGGCGGCGCCGGTGCGATTCTCGACCAGCACGGGCTGGCCCAGCTCGCCGCTCAGACCGTTGGCCACGATGCGGGTGTAGACGTCGATGGCGCCCCCCGCCGGTGTGCCCACCACCAATCGCACCGGTTGTGTCGGGAACTCGGCGGCGGTGGCGGCCGAAGCCAGGCCGGCGAGCGCGGCGCCTGCCGCCCAGTGGCGCAGAGTGAATGAAAAGCGGAAGGTCATCAGAGTCTCCAGAAGCTGCGGCCGTTGGTGCGGCCGCTTGTGTCATGACGTAAGGCTAATGTTTCAGTATGCACCCATGGAGTCATGGATTCATAATGAATAGTGGGCATGGATTTATATAGGAAATCGTATTAATGTCGGATCTTCCCGCTTGGACTCGCCGGCTCGGCCCTCGCCAGCTGCAGACGCTGGTCACCATCGCGCATACCGGCAGTCTCAGCCGGGCTGCCACTCTGATGGCCACCACCCAGCCGGGCTTGTCGAAATGGCTCAGGGATCTCGAAGATGCGATGGGCGTGGTGCTGTTCGAACGCACCACCCGCCGTTTGGCCCCCACCGAATACGGCCATATCGTGTTGCGGCTGGCCGCTCAGATATTGGGCGACACGATGCGCATGGCCGACGAGCTCCAGGCCCGGCAGGCCGGCCGGCTGGGACGCCTGAACCTGGGCGTACTGCCGGGGCTGGCGCCAGTGCTGCTGCCCGATGCCATCCACTGGCTGCAGGAGCGCGGTCTGGAGATCGAGGTCGTGCTGCGCGAGAGCACTTTCGATATGCTGTTGCCGCAACTCCGTCAGCACCAGCTTGATCTGCTGGTTGCGCGTTTCGACCGTGAGGCGTTGAATGCCGGCGGCCAGCGCCGGGCCCTGTTCCAGGAAACCGCGTGCATCATGGCCAGTGTGGATCATCCGTTGCAGCGCCGACCGGCGGTGGACTGGACCGATCTGGCCGACCAGCCCTGGATTTTGCCGGTGCCGGATTCGCCGATGCGCCGGACGGTCGAGCGCGCCTTCGAGCGGTCGGGGATGCCGGTGCCGCGCAGTCTGCTGGAGTCGGCTTCGGCGCTTACCAACCGGGCCATGGCACGCAAGATGGGGGCACTCTTCATCACCTCCCGCCTCAGCGCCAGCGAACTGGAGCGCGACGGCACCGTGCGACGGCTACCGCTAACGGCCTCCCAGCCCTCCGCGGTGGGCGTGCTGTGGATGGTGGATGATCTGGCGCCTCAGCAGCAGTACATGCTGGAGGCGCTGGAAGCGGCTGCGCGGTTGCATGCCGAAGCGGCGGTTGGTGTGGTGGCGGAAACGGCGCGGTGAGCAGAGGAGCTCTGCCGCCGCGAGGTTTTTACGTCAGCTTTTCAGGCTCGCCAATCAGCCGCTCATACTTGAGATGGAGCTGCACCGGGCTTTCCACCCACTCGGGGTGGATCTCGATGCACTCCACCGGACAGACGACCTTGCATTGCGGCTCGTCGTGGTGGCCGACGCACTCGGTGCAGCGGCTGGGCTCGATCACGTAATACTCGGGCCCCATCGAGATGGCATCGTTGGGGCATTCGGGTTCACAGACGTCGCAATTGATGCATTCGTCGGTGATGCGCAGTGCCATGGCACCCTCCAGGGGTCAATCGGCCTTGAGCGGGCCGCCCATCTGGTCGATCTTGGTTTGCAGCCAGCGTTCGACCGATGGGAATACGAACTTGCTGACGTCGCCGCCCATCATGGCGATTTCGCGAACGATGGTGCCCGAGATGAACTGGTACTGATCGGACGGCGTGAGGAACAGGGTTTCGACATCGGGAAGCAGGTATCGGTTCATTCCCGCCATCTGGAACTCGTATTCGAAGTCGGACACGGCGCGCAATCCGCGCATGATGACGCGGGCGTTTTGCTGGCGCACGAAGTCTTTCAAGAGTCCGCCAAAGCTGGCCACTTCGACATTGGGATAGTGGCCCAGCACTTCGCGGGCGATGTCGACGCGTTCGCTGACGGAAAAGAACGGTTTTTTGGCGTGGCTATAGGCCACTCCCACCACGACTTTGTCGAACAGGGTGGCGGCACGGCGGACGAGGTCTTCGTGGCCGCGCGTCAGAGGGTCGAACGTGCCGGGATAGACGGCAACAATCATCGGGCTCTCCTGGGATATCGGCGGTCGGTATTGCGGTGCGACACGCACGGGGTTGGCAAGACGGGGCTGCCGATACGCCACGGCTAGCCAGGATGGATTATTTCGCGTTTTTGCGTTGCAGCAAACCCCCCGGCGGTATTGGGGTTGAGGTCCGGGGCCAACAGTCCATAATAAACCGAGCCGGCGCGGCCCTCACGTACGACGACCCAGCCCGCGGGCGCGACCGGGGGCGTGCCGCTTTCGGTGTAAACGAAGCCCGCGGCCGTCAAGTGCCCCGCCAGCGTGGGCAAGAGGCGTGCCAGCCAGTCGGTATCGAAGGGTGGGTCGAGCAGGATCAGGTCGTAGGGTGGCTCGTCGCGGCGCAAAAAAGCGGCCGCATCGCCATGATGGATCATGACTCGCGTCGCGCCCAGCCGGTCGCGGTTTTGCAACAGCAGACGGGCGGCCCGGCGGTCGGCTTCGACCAGGGTAACGTGGCCGGCGCCGCGCGAGGCGGCTTCCATGCCCAGGGCACCGGAGCCGGCGAACAGATCGAGCACGCGTCGCGATGCGAAATCGCCGTTCCACAGATGGCGCAACCAATTGAAGAGCGTCTCGCGCACGCGGTCGGGCGTGGGGCGCAAGCCGGGAAGGTCGGGCACCGGCAGCAGGCTGCGGCGATAGTCGCCACCAATGATGCGGACTTGCCGCGGTGTGCTGGCGGCATGCCGGGGTGGGGGTTTTGGCGGGCGCTGCGGCATAAAGAGGTGTCAGGGTGTCGCCAGGGAGGCACGGCGGGCAAATGGCCGCCGGGGCGGGCCATGATAAGGGCTATCATCGTGGATTGCACGATTGTCACTCCTTCCGGCAGGTCCATGTTCAGCTTTTTCCGCAAGAAAACCAAGCCCTCCGATCCTCCGGCGGCCGAAGAGCGGCGCGACGATATTCCGCCGCCTGCCGCACCGGAGTCGCCCGCACCAGATTCGCCCCCGTCGGAGCCGGCCGCGCACACGCCGGAGCCCCCACGGCCAGCGTCCGCTTCCGCCGCGGCACCGGTCGAAGAAGCTGCCAAGGTCGATACGCGGCCTTCGCGGATGGCCTCGCTGATTGGAGGCGCCGCCCCGGCCAGCCCACAAGCACCTGCGGCCGCGCCGCACCCCGCGGCCCGGGCCGAGACCGAGCCGCCGACAATTGCCCCACCGAAGGCCGAACCGCCAGCAATCGTTCCATCGCCCGATGCCGAGGCGCGCCAGCTGGCCGCGGCGCCAGCCGCGCCGGCGGCCAACGAGACCGCACGAACAGCTGCCGTGGTGCCGTCGCCTTCGGTTGGTCCTCCTGCCTCGCCGCCCCCGGCAACGCCGGCTAAGCCACCTGAGCCGCCGGCATCACCACCGCCCGCCGCCCCAACCGCGGTCGGCGGCATCCCGGCCGAGCGCCCCGGCAACGGTGCGCGCGCGCATCCGCTGATGCCGCAACCGGCCGCGCCCGAACCGGCGGCCGAGGAGTCCACGCGCAAATCCTGGCTGTCGCGGCTGAAATCGGGTTTGTCGCGCACGGGCCAGAACTTCACCGGCCTGTTCGTCAACGTCAAGGTCGACGAGAACCTCTTCGAAGAACTCGAAACCGCGCTCATCATGGCCGATGCGGGGGTGGAGTCCACCGAGGCCCTGCTCGCCGCGTTGCGCTCGCGCGTGCGCAAGGAGCGCATCGAAGACGGCGCTCGCGTCAAGGAGGTCCTGCGCGAGTTGCTCACCGAACATCTCAAACCCCTGCAGCGAGGTTTCGACGTCGAACGCGCCACGCCGCTGGTGGTGATGATCGCCGGCGTCAATGGCGCGGGCAAAACCACTTCCATCGGCAAGCTGGCCCGCGCCTTCCAGGCCGCCGGCCGGCCGGTGCTGCTGGCGGCCGGCGACACCTTCCGCGCCGCGGCGCGCGAGCAGTTGGTGGAATGGGGCCGGCGCAACGAGGTGGCGGTGGTGGCCCAGGGCGATGGCGGAGATCCCGCGGCGGTGGCCTTCGATGCGGTACAAGCGGGGCGGGCGCGAGGCATGGGCGTGGTCATGATCGATACCGCCGGCCGTCTGCCCACTCAACTGCACCTGATGGCCGAGTTGCAAAAAATCCGCAAAGTGATCGGCAAGGCCGACGAAGGCGCGCCGCACGAGGTCTTGCTGGTGGTCGATGGCAATACCGGCCAGAATGCGCTGGCCCAGATCAAGGCTTTCGATGAGGCGCTGGGCCTGACCGGCCTGGTGGTGACCAAGCTCGACGGCACCGCCCGCGGCGGTATTCTTGCCGCCGTGGCGGCGGGATCGCAAGGTGTGCGCCCGGTGCCGGTTTACTGGATCGGCGTGGGCGAAAGCATCGAGGATCTCCAGCCCTTCGTGGCCAGCGAATTCGCCGGGGCGATGCTGGGAGATTGATCGATGACCCCGCCGTTTGCTACGGCGGGTAAAAATCTAAGACAATAGCCGTGATGCCTACTCTTGCGTTGCTGGCGAAACACCCCTTCCCACTCGCTGCCGCCGCTTTGTCCGGAATTTACGCCGGGCGCCGCTCTGGCCAGAACCTGGCAAGGCCGGCGGCCGCCATCCGCGCCGCGATGGCCAGGCGGGTTCGATTTTCCTGAATGCGCATCAGCGCATTCGCCTAGCCGCTCCACTCCCGCCATGAACGACGACATTCTCGAGGAAGCCCTCCACTACCACCGCCAACCGGCGCCGGGCAAAATTTCGGTGGTTCCCACCAAGGCGCTTGATAACCAGTACGATCTCGCCCTGGCTTACTCGCCGGGCGTCGCGCACGCTTGCGACGCGATCGTGCGCGAGCCCGACACCGCCCGGCATTACACCTCGCGAGGCAATCTGGTGGGCGTGATTTCCAACGGCACCGCGGTACTGGGTCTGGGCAATATCGGCCCGCTGGCGGCCAAGCCGGTCATGGAGGGCAAGGCGTGCCTGTTCAAGAAATTCGCCGGGATCGACGTCTTCGATCTTGAAATGGCCGAGCACGACCCCGACAAACTGATCGACGCCATTGCCATCCTCGAGCCCACGTTCGGCGGTATCAACCTCGAAGACATCAAAGCCCCGGAGTGCTTCTACATCGAGAGCAAGCTGATCGAGCGCATGAACATCCCGGTGTTCCACGACGATCAGCACGGCACCGCCATCGTCACGTCGGCCGCCTTGCTCAACGGCCTCGAGATCGCCGGCAAGTCGCTGGCCGACGTGCAGTTGGTGTGCTCCGGTGCGGGCGCCGCCGCCATCGCCTGCCTCGATCTGCTGATCACCCTGGGTCTGCGGCACGACAACATCGTCCTCATCGATTCGCGCGGCGTGGTGTTCGAAGACCGTGACGAACACATGGAATACAACAAGGCTCGCTTCGCCACCCGCCGCGCGGTGCGTACCCTGGGCGACGCCATGCGCGATGCGGACGTCTTTCTCGGATGTTCCGCCGCCGGCCTGTTGTCTACCGACATGGTGGCGGCCATGGCCGCCAACCCGGTGATCCTGGCGCTGGCCAATCCCGAGCCCGAAATCCATCCCGCGGTTGCGCACGCGGTGCGGCCCGATTGCATCGTGGCCACGGGCCGGTCCGACTACCCCAACCAAGTCAACAACGTGCTGTGCTTTCCCTTTCTGTTCCGGGGGGCGCTGGATTGCGGCGCCTCGCGCATCACGTCGGAAATGAAGGCCGCCAGTGTGCGCGCCATCGCCGAATTGGCCCGCCGCGAAGTGCCCGACCGCGTGGCCGCCGCCTATCCCGGCCGCGCGCTAACATTCGGCCGGGATTACATCATCCCCACGCCGTTCGATCCGCGCCTGGTGGTGGAGGTGGCCTCGGCCGTGGCCCGGGCCGCAGTCGAGTCCGGGGTGGCACGGCATCCCATCGACGACATGGCGGCCTACCGCGCACTGCTCGAGGCGGGGCGTTTCAACGAAGTGCCCGCCTGACCCAAACAAAAAGCGCCGCTCCCGTCGCCAGTGCTTCGAGTGTGGTTACTGAGCCGGCGCGGGGGCCGACGGAGCGCCGGCCGTTTTTGGCGCATCGCCCGCCGGGAGCGGGATGGCGCCAATGGCGGGCCGCAGCTTTTCCAGCAGCAGATAGAGTTGATCGCGTTCCGCGCGATCGAGATGAAGCAGGATCTCGGCCTGGCGCCGTTGAGCGCCCGGCATGACACGGCGATACAGGCGCCGTCCCGCCGGCGTGATGCGACAAACTTTGCGCTTGCCGTTGTCGGGATCGGGGTCGACCTTGGCCAGCCCGCGGCGCGCGAGTTCCTGCAGGCTGCGTGACACCAGAGCCTTGTCTGCCGACGACACCGCGACCAATTGGCTGAATGGCGTGGGTGAGTGCTTGGCCAGGCCCGACAGGGTGCGCCACTCCGACACTGATAGAGCGAACGGCTCGAGATAGCGCGACGTGACCAGCCGCTGGGCTTCGTTGCCGAGGCGGCTCAGCAAAAAGGTGAGGAAGTGTTCGATGTCCAGTCCGGAGCCGCTGGCTTCGAGGTCGGACCAGGGAGTGGAGGGTGTTGAGGGTTGAGCGTCGGACACGAGGATCTTTCAGGAGGCTTCCAGGCGAAGGATGTCTTGTACCACTTGCGAGACGCCGAGCTGCCAGGGCGGCATGACCAGATCGAAGGTGTCGCAGAGGCGCGCGGTATCGAGCACGGCGTAGGCCGGCCGCGAGGCCAGCCTGGACAAGACCTGGCTGGAGATCGGTTGGATGGTGTCGGCCGAACAGCGCAGCGCGAGGCCATGGCGCCCGGCCTCGGTGAGCAGGTGGCAGGCATAGCCGTACCAACTGGTGTGGCCCTGGCTGGCAACGTGATACAGCCCGGGCGCCCCGAGATCGCGCCAGAGATCGCGCAAGACATGGGCGGTGACCGCGGCTATGAACTCGGCGCTGTTGGGCGCGCCTAGTTGATCATCGACTACTTGCAGCCGGGTTTGCTGGCGCGCGCGCCGAAGGATGGTGCGCAGGAAGTTGGCACCGAAACGATGAAATACCCAGCCGGTACGCAGGATGAGGTGGCGCGAGTAGCCGGCCACCGCCTGATCGCCGGCGAGTTTGCTGCGGCCATAGGTATTGAGCGGCTCGGTGGCGTCGGTTTCGGTATACGGCGTGGCCTGGCGTCCGCTATAGACGTAATCGCTGGAGTAATGCACCAGCCAGGCGCCCGTTCGGCCGGCCGCTTCGGCCAGGAGGGCCGGCAGCGAGGCATTGAGCTGCATGGCAAGGGCGGGGTGGTGTTCGGCGGCATCCACGGCCGTGTAGGCGGCGGCATTGACGATGCAGTCGGGCCGGGTGCGTTCCAGCAGGCGGAGCACCGCGCCCGGATCGTAAAGATCGCATTGCTCACGGGTGGGAGCGGTGATCTCTCCCAGGGGGGCCAGGCTGCGAGCCAGGGCGTGGCCGAGCTGGCCGCGACTGCCGAGCAGAAGGATGCGGCGCCGGACCATCAGCGCTCTCCCCGGCTGCCGACGAAGTGTTCGACGGGCCGGGGCGGGCGGCGCAGCAGTTGGGCTACAACACTGGAATCGCCCACGCTGCCCTGGTTGAGCATGGCCAGCGTGTCGGTGTCGAGCGCGACGCCCGGCAGATACGAGCCCAGGCGGGCGGCAGTTTCAATCAGGGGCATGGGAATGGGAAGAAAGCGGGCGGGGCGACGAATACCCAGGGCATGCCGCAGTTTCGCATAGAACTCGCGCAAGCTGAGGGCCTCGGGGCCCACGAAATCGAGCGGGCCGGTGGCCATGGTTTCGGATTCGAGCAACTCGACCACGGCATCGGCGAGATCATGGACATGGATGGGCTGCAGCTGCTGCAACCCATCGCCCGGCAGCGGGATCAGCGGCAGATGGGCCATCGTCCGGAATAGCTGTGCGCTGGCGCTGCCTTTGCCGAAGATGACCGACGGGCGCACGATGGCGGCCGGTATGCCCAGCGAAAGCAGATGCTGGTCGGCGGCGCTTTTGCTGCGTTGATAAGGTGTGCCGGCGGGATGGTCGGCTCCCAGCGCCGAGATCTGCACGATGCGTCGAACCCCGGCCTGGGCGGCGGCGTCGAACAGCGCCGCCGGCGCACGATGATGGATGAGCTCGAAGGGCTGGCGGCGGCTTTCGCGCAGGATACCCACCGCGTTGATGACGACGTCCATGCCGCCTGCCAGAGGCAGCCAGTCGGCGGCGCGGGTAGCCAGGGTGAAATCGGCCGCCTTCGCGCACAGCGTGGGCGATACGCGATGCGCGCGGGACGGGTGGCGTACCGCTGCGTGGACTTCGTGGCCAGCGGCTTCGAGGGCGTTGGCGAGATGGCGGCCGACAAAGCCGGTGGCGCCGGCGAGCAGGATTTTCATGCGGAACCCTTCGGAGCGGGGCTAGCCTCGCGGTGGCGGGTAATGCTGAGACATTACCGGCCGGCGGGGGTTCCGGCAAGGGCGTTATCCCTCGCTCTTGAGCCGATGCCGCTGCAGCTTGCCGCTCTCGGTGCGCGGCAGCGCATCCACGTAGCGGATCGAACGCGGGTATTTATAGGGCGCCACGGTTTCCTTCACGAACTTCTGCAGCTCGGCGGTCATGGCGTCGTTGCCCTGGTGGCCGGGCTTCAGCACGACGAAGGCGCGGATGATCTGGCCGCGGTCGTCGTCGGGCACGCCCACCACGCCGCACTCGGCCACCGCCGGATGGGCCAGCAGCGCCCACTCCACCTCGGGGCTGGAGACGTTGTAGCCCGAGGTGACGATGATGTCGTCGACCCGCGCCACGTAGTGGAAATAGCCGTCTTCGTCCATCCAGAAGGCATCGCCGGGGAGGTTCCAGCCGTTGCGGACGTAATTCTTCTGGCGATCGTCGGCCAGGTAGCGGCAGCCAGTGGGGCCCTTGACGGCCAGCATGCCGACTTCGCCCGGCGGCAGGGGGTTCATGTCGTCGTCCACCACCATGGCGCGGTAGCCGGGCAGCACCTTGCCGATCGAGCCGGGGCGGAAGTCGTCGGGGCTGGAGGCGATGTAGATGTGGATCAGCTCGGTGCCGCCGATGCCGTCGTGGATCTCGATGCCGGAGGCTTCGCGCCAGCGGCGGCGGGTGTCGTCGGGCAGGGCCTCGCCGGCGGAGACACACTTCTTGAGGCTCGAGATGTCGTAGCGGTCGACCAGGTTGGCCATCTGGCGGTAGGCGGTGGGCGAGGTAAAGCAGATGGTGGCGCGGTGATCCTGGATGGCCTTCATCAGCGGCTCGGGCGCCAGGCGTTCGATCAGCACGGTGCTGGCGCGGGCCCAGAGCGGGAAACACAGCATGCCGCCCAGGCCGAAGGTGAAGGCCAGCGGCGGAGTGCCGATGAAAACGTCGTCGGCCGTGGGCTTGAGGCAATGGCGCGGGAAGACTTCGCACATCGCCATGACGTCGCGGTGGAAATGCACGGTGCCCTTGGGCACGCCTGTGGTACCGGAGGTGAAGCCGATGAGGGCGGGATCGGTGGCGGCGGTGACGATGGCCTCGAAAGTGCCCGGCTTGCCGGCCATGGCGGCTTCGAGATCGCCGCCTTCGCCGAAGTACCTGGCTTGCTGTAGGTAGGGGGAATCCTGGCGCGCCAGTTCGAGCTCTTCGGCCAGGGATTTATCGCACAGCACATGGCTCACCTGGGCCAGTTTGGCAATGTCTTTCAGCTCTTTGGCGCGCAGCAGCGGCATGGTGCCCACAGCGATGCCCCCCGCCTTGATGACCGCCAGCCACGAGGCCGCGAGCATGGGCGAATTGCCGCCGCGCAGCAGCACGCGGTTGCCTGGAACCAGGCCGAGATCCTCGACCAGGACGCGGGCCAACTGGTTGACGATGGCCTGGAGTTCGCGATATGTCCAGCGGAGGTCCTGGCCCAGGATGGCCGGCCGGTCGCCATGCCCTTCGGTAATCGCCAGGTCGAGCAATTGGGTGGTGGCGTTGAGACGCTCGGGAAACTGCAGCTCCGGCTGGTCGAACAGAAACTCGGGCCAGTCGGCGGGGGGCGGCAGGTTATCGAGGACGAAGGTGTCGCGATGGGCGGTGTAGGGCATGGTGAGTACGGCGCAATCCTAGGCTATCGAAGTGTCAACTATGCGATCTCTATCTTTTAGTTGTCAAGTAATTGTTTTCCCGGATAACCTTGATGTATGGCAATAAAAAGTCGTGATCAGGGGCTTGCGTATCGACGGATGTGATCGGTAAAATGCTTTAGAACTAAATTAATTTTTGCCATGCCGCTGGTGTGTCCGCACCCGGTACCCCACACACGTTTCCCATCCGGAGATCGCATGAAAATCGTTTGCATTGGAGGCGGCCCCGCCGGCCTGTACTTTGCGCTGCTGATGAAGCAGCAAAACCCTGCTCACGACATCACCGTGGTGGAGCGAAACCGGCCCTACGACACCTTCGGCTGGGGCGTGGTGTTTTCCGACCAAACGCTGGGCAATCTACGCGCCGCCGACGAAAAAACCGCCACCCAGATCCTCGACGCCTTCAATCACTGGGACGACATCGAAGTCCTGATCGAAGGCCACAGCGTGCTGTCCAGCGGCCATGGCTTCTGCGGCATCGGCCGCAAGCGGCTGCTCAACATCCTGCAGGCCCGCTGCGAAGAGCTCGGCGTGAAGCTGGTGTTTGAAACCGACGTCGAGAGCGACGAAGACTACCCCGACGCCGATCTCATCATCGCCTGCGATGGCCTCAACAGCCGCATCCGCACCAAATACGCCGATACCTACCAGCCCGACATCGACGTGCGCGATTGCCGCTTCGTCTGGCTGGGCACCAAAAAGCTGTTCGAGCCCTTCACCTTCGCCTTCGAAAAAACCGAATGGGGCTGGTTCCAGGCCCACGCCTACCGGTTCGACGACGAAACCTCCACCTTCATCGTCGAAGCCCCCGAGCGTGTCTGGCTGGGTGCCGGCATCGACAAAATGGAGAAAGAAGAGTCGATCGCCTTCTGCGAAAAACTCTTCGCCAAGTATCTCGACGGCAATCCGCTGGTCTCCAACGCCTCGCACCTGCGCGGCTCGGCGCAGTGGATCAAGTTCCCGCGCGTCATCTGCAAAACCTGGGTCCATCACAACGGCCGCGCGCCGGTGGTGCTGATGGGCGACGCCGCCCACACCGCCCACTTCTCGATCGGCTCGGGCACCAAGCTGGCGCTGGAAGACGCCATCGAGCTCACGCGCTGCATCGGCCGCTCGCCCGACGACCTCGCCGCCGCCCTGCGCGACTACGAGGCCGTGCGCAGCATCGAGGTATTGCGGATCCAGAACGCCGCGCGCAACTCCACCGAGTGGTTCGAGAACGTCGACCGCTACGTCAACCTGCCGCCCGAGCAGTTCGCCTACTCGCTGCTGACCCGCAGCCAGCGCATCAGCCACGAAAACCTTCGCCTGCGCGATCGCGGTTACATCGAGCGCTATGAAGACTGGGTTGCCAGCCAGGCCGGGATCGAACGCAAGCCGGGCCAGGAGCCGATTCCGCCGATGTTCACGCCCTACACCGTGCGCGGCGTCACGCTGCCCAACCGCGTGGTGGTGGCGCCGATGGCCCAGTATTCCTGCGTCGACGGTGTGCCGGGCGCCTTCCATCAAACCCACCTGGGCGCACGCGCCATGGGCGGCGCCGGCATGGTCATGGTCGAAATGACCTGCACTTCGCCCGACGCCCGCATCACCCCGGGATGCCCCGGCCTGTGGAACACCGAGCAGCGTGATGCCTGGAAGCGCATCGTCGACTACGTGCACCAAGAAACCTCCGCCAAGATTGGTATCCAGCTTGGCCATGCCGGCCCCAAAGGCTCCACCCGCGTCGCCTGGGAGGGCATCGATCTCCCGCTGGAAAGCGGCAACTGGCCGCTGATATCGGCCTCGGCCACGCAATATCTCAAGGACCGGAGCCAGGTTGCGCGCCCCATGACGCGCGACGACATGGATCGCGTGCGCGACGACTTCGTGCGCTCGGCCCGCTACGCCGCCGAGGCCGGCTTCGACTGGCTGGAGCTGCACTGCGCCCACGGTTACCTGTTGTCCGCCTTCATCTCGCCGCTCACCAATCACCGCACCGATGAATACGGCGGCTCGCTCGAGAACCGCATGCGCTATCCGCTGGAAATCTTCCACGCGATACGCGCCGTGTGGCCGCAGGATCTGCCGCTGTCGGTACGCATTTCGGCCCACGACTGGGTCGAGGGCGGTATCACGCCCGACGACGCCGTGGAAATCGGCCGCATGCTCAAGGCCGCGGGCGTCGACATCGTGCACGTCTCCTCGGGCCAGGTGAGCCACGACGAAAAACCCGTCTACGGCCGCATGTTCCAAACGCCGTTTGCCGACCGTATCCGCAACGAAGCGGGCATCCCCACCATCGCGGTGGGCGCCATCTCCGAGGCGGATCACGTCAATAGCATCATCGCCGCCGGCCGTGCCGACCTGTGCGCGGTGGGTCGGCCGCACCTCGCCAATCCGGCCTGGACGCTGCAGGAAGCCGCCCACATCGGCTATCACGACATCGCGTGGCCCAAGCAGTACCGCACCGCCAAGGTCCAGCTCGAGGTCAACTTCGAGCGCGCGCGCCAGATGGAGCTGGCGGCGGCGGCGCCGGCCGAAGCCGAGGGCTTGTGATGACCACGCCTCAACCCCTGCAGGGACGGCACGCGCTGGTTACCGGCGCCGCGCGTGGCATCGGCGCCGCGGTGGCGCGCCTGTTGGCGCAGCAAGGAGCCCGGGTGTCCCTGCTCGGCCGCAATCTTCAGGCGCTTGAAGGCCTCCGCGCCACGCTGCCGGGCGGCCCGCATCTGCCCGTCACCGCCGACATCGGCGATCCGGCGGGCGTACAGGCGGCGTTCGCGCAGGCGCGTGATGCCCTGGGCCCCATCACCATCCTGGTCAACAATGCGGGCCAGGCCGAAAGCGCGCCGTTCGGCAAAACGTCGATCGATCTCTGGCAGCGCATGCTGCAGGTGAACCTCACCGGCACCTTCCTGTGCTGCCAGGCGGCATTGCCCGACATGCTGGCCGCAGGCACGGGCCGCATCATCAACATCGCCAGCACCGCGGGCCAAAAGGGCTATCCCTACGTGGCCGCCTATACGGCCGCCAAGCACGGCGTGATCGGGCTGACCCGTTCCCTGGCCCTCGAGCTGGCGCGCAAGGGTATTACCGTCAACGCCGTCTGCCCGGGATACACCGATACCGACATCCTGCGCGAGAGCATCGCCAACGTCGTGGCAAAGACCGGTCGTTCGCCCGAGGAAGCCATGGCCGAGTTCACCGCCGGCAATCCGCAACGCCGGGTGATCCAGCCCGACGAAGTGGCCGACGCGGTGCGTTGGCTTTGCGGCGAAGCCGCCGGATCGATCACCGGCCAGGCCATCTCCGTCTCGGGTGGCGAGGTTACGTGATGCCCGACCTTTCGCACGCCATGTTGCGCGATGCGCACGGCCTGGGGCACGAGGCGCGCGTCCATAGCGACGACCACGCCGCGCTCAAGCTCTGGCTGCGCCTGCTCTCATGCTCCAAGCAGCTGGAAACGGAGGTTCGCCGCCGGCTGCGTGCGCGCTTTGGCGTGTCGATTGCGCGTTTCGACTACCTCGCCCAGCTTTATCGCTATGGCGAGGGCCTGAAAATGCGCGATTTATCACAACATTTGATGGTGACCGGCGGCAACGTCACCGGGCTCACCGACGAACTCACCCGCGAAGGGCTGGTGCTGCGCGAGGCCAGCACCACCGATAAGCGTTCGCGCATCGTGCGCCTCACGCCCAAAGGGCGCGAAGCGTTCGAAGCCATGGCTCAAGCCCACGAACAGTGGATACTCGAGCTGTTCGGCAACATGACGGACAAGCAGATGCAACAGTTGTACACCCAATTGGGCATACTGCGCGTCCATCTCACGCACCACGATTTTTCCGAGGACTCCGCATGACCCACGATTCCACTCCGCGCGTCGATCCCGCCCTGATGGCCGGCAACCGCAAATCGCTGGCCGGCTACCAGGCCCAGCATTTCCTGTGGGAGGCCGTTGACCAGGTCGGTGTCATCACGCTGAACCGGCCGGAACGCAAAAACCCGCTCACCTTCGACTCCTACGCCGAATTGCGCGACTTCTTCGGCCAGCTCAAGTACGCGGAGGATGTGAAAGCCGTGATCGTGCGTGGCGCCGGTGGCAACTTCTGCTCCGGTGGCGACGTGCACGAGATCATCGGGCCGCTGGTCCGCCTCACCGCGCCCGAGCTGCTGATGTTCACCCGCATGACGGGCGACCTGGTCAAGGCCATGCGCGCCTGCCCGCAGCCCATCATCGCCGCCGTGGATGGCGTCTGCGCAGGCGCCGGCGCGATCGTCGCGATGGCATCCGACATGCGCCTGGGCACCGCGCGCAGCAAAACCGCCTTCCTGTTCAATCGAGTGGGTCTGGCGGGTTGCGACATGGGCGCTTGCGCCATCCTGCCGCGCCTGATCGGCCAGGGCCGTGCCAGCGAATTACTGTACACCGGCCGCTCGCTGGGCGGCGAAGAGGGCGAGCGCTGGGGTTTCTTCAATCGCCTGGTCGAGCCCGAGGCCCTGGACGAAGCCGCCCGCAAGCTGGCGAGCGACATCGCGGCGGGCCCGACCTTCGCCAACGGCATTACCAAGACCATGCTGCACCAAGAGTGGAACATGAGCATCGAGCAGGCCATCGAGTCCGAGGCGCAGGCCCAGGCCATCTGCATGCTCACCGAGGATTTCTCGCGCGCCTACCACGCCTTCGTGGCCAAGCAGAAGCCCAAGTTCGAAGGAAACTGATCATGGCCGATCGCAATTATCTCGATTGGCCCTTCTTCGAGCCGCGCCACCGCGAGCTGGCGGTGGCCCTCGACGACTGGGCGGCGCAGGAGTTGCCGCAGGGCCATGGCGCCAATGTCGACGACGACTGCCGCCAGTTGGTGGCCTTGCTGGGCAAGGGCGGCTGGCTGCGGCATGCCGTGGCCGGCAAGGAGTTCGGCGGGCTGAACGATACCATCGACACCCGCGCCATCTGCCTGCTGCGCGAGACCCTGGCCCGCCACAATGGCCTGGCCGACTTCGCCTTCGCCATGCAAGGGCTGGGTTCGGGCGCGATCAGCCTGGCCGGCACGCCCGAGCAGAAGCAGCGCTACCTGCCGCGCGTCGCCTCCGGCGAGGCGATCGCCGCCTTTGCGCTCTCCGAGCCGCAGGCGGGGTCCGACGTCGCCGCCATGGCGTGCGGCGCCCGGGTCGAGGGCGACGAAGTCATTCTCGATGGCGAGAAAACCTGGATCTCCAACGGCGGCATCGCCGACTTCTACGTGGTGTTCGCACGTACCGGCGAAGCCCCCGGTGCGCGCGGCATCTCGGCGTTCATCGTCGATGCCGGCACGCCGGGTTTCGAAATCGCCGAACGCATCGACGTGATCGCGCCGCACCCGCTGGCCCGGCTGAAGTTCACCAATTGCCGCATCCCGCTGAGCCAGCGTATCGGCGCGGCGGCCGAGGGCTTCAAGATCGCCATGCGCACGCTCGACGTCTTCCGCACCTCGGTGGCCGCGGCGGCGCTGGGCTTCGGCCGGCGCGCGCTCGACGAAGCCCTGCAGCGGGCCACCACGCGCAAAATGTTCAATCAAATGCTGGCCGATTTCCAGATCACCCAGAGCAAGCTGGCCGACATGGCCATCACGCTCGAGAGCGCCGCGCTGCTCACCTATCGCGCCGCCTGGCAGCGCGATCAGGGCAAGACCGTCACGCGCGAGGCCGCCATGGCCAAATACGTGGCCACCGAGGGCGCCCAGAAGGTAATCGACGCCGCCGTGCAGATGTGGGGCGGCATGGGCGTGGTCAGCGAGGTGCCAGTGGAAAAGCTCTATCGCGAGATCCGCGCCCTGCGCATCTACGAGGGCGCCAGCGAGGTCCAGCAACTCATCATCGCGCGCGAGATGCTCAAGGAGATTGCCGCATGAGTGTTCACTTCTCCCGCCCCTACACGATCCGGTTCTCCGACTGCGATCCGGCGGGCATCGTATTCTTCCCCCAGTATTTCGTCATGTTCAATGGCACGGTCGAAGACTGGATCACCGACGGCCTGGGCATCGGCTACCGCACGCTGGTGATCGAGCGCCGCACCGGCATGCCCACGGTACACCTCGACGTCGACTTCACCGCCATCAGCCTGATGGGCGACGAAGTCGTCCTCGAGCTGGAAGTCATCCGCCTGGGCAGCAAGTCGCTCAAGCTCGAGCACCGCTGTGTCGGCCTCGACGGCACCGTGCGCGCACGGGTTGAACAGGTAATCGTCACCACCTCGCTCGACACCCATGACTCGATCGAAATCCCGGCCGATCTGCGTGCCGCGATCGAGGGCAACGTTGCCGCGGCTTCCGCCGGCTCTTGATTCCATCGGTTCCGGCCCCGGCAGGGCTGGAACCGCAACCCATCACGATAAGGAAATCCCATGCAAGTGCTGCTCCCCGAAGGTTGGCCCCGTCCGAAAGGCTACGCCAATGGCGTTGCCGTGACCGGTCGCCAGATTTATGTCGCCGGCATGATCGGCTGGGACGCCCATGCCCAGTTCCACACCGACGACTTTGCCGGCCAGGTGCGCCAGGCCCTCGAGAATATCGTCGCCGTCCTCAAGGAAGGCGGCGCGACGCCCGAGCACATCGTGCGCATGACGTGGTACGTCGTCAATAAAAAAGAATACTTGGCCGCCGGCAAAGACGTCGGCCAGGCCTTCCGCGAAGTCATCGGCAACTACAACATCCCCATGACGGCGGTGGAAGTGACGGCGCTGATGGAAGACCGCGCCAAGGTCGAGATCGAAGTCACGGCGGTGGTGCCGGCGTAAGCCGGCCCAGAACAACACGGGCCCCGCGGCAAAATGCCGCGGGGCCCGTGGCCGTTCAAGGCAAGAAGGCGGAACCGGACCATCGCTTGCGATGGCCCGGTCTTTAACCCCGACGGGATCCGTACGTTGGGAAAGATCGCTACAGATTTGGCCGATGGCTTGTGAATCCCGTCGCCGCCTCGTAGGCCAGGGCTACGCGATAGAT
This sequence comes from Pigmentiphaga sp., assembly GCA_023228945.1. Taxonomy (GTDB): domain Bacteria; phylum Pseudomonadota; class Gammaproteobacteria; order Burkholderiales; family Burkholderiaceae_B; genus Verticiella. The sequence continues at coordinate 70,235 of JALOAI010000018.1, forward strand.
CTGGGCATCCTGGTGATAGTCGGCTGCGAACTGGATCGAGAGCGGCAACCCCTCCGACCAGCCCATGGGCATCGCCAAGGCTGGCATTCCGGAGACGTTATACATACGAGTGTATTCGGCGCGAGGTCCGTAGCCCGGCTTGAGGGACTCGTCCAGGCTGTCGGCCACGCCACGGCTTGCCGGCGTCACCACGATGTCCACCCGATGGCGAACCGTCTGCCACTCGTCAAGGCACTGCGCGCGCGCGGTGCGCAGCCAGTTGCGGCGCTCCTCGGTCAATTGCTTGGCCTGAGTGATCCGCGCGGTGAAGGTAGCTTCGAACTCCTCGGGGTGCGTGCTCATACGGCGACCATACTCGTCGTAAGCGTCCATCGCCGTGATCTCGCCGCCCCAGGCCGAGGCTTTTTCGAAGGTCGGAAGTTGGATCGGTAAAATCTCGGCACCCAGATCGGCCAACACCCGCAAAGCCTCCGCAAAAGCCGTTCGGCAATCCTCGTCATACTCAAAGACTTCTAGCATATGCCAAGGCACCCCCAGCCGCATGCCGCGCAGGCTGTCGGTTTGGTAGCGAGTGGGATCGAGCGTGGCTGGATCGAGGCCAGAGGGCTGCATGGCCGCGAACATGAGCAGGTTGTCCGCCACCGTTCGGGTAATGGGGCCGACGTGATCCAGGGTTTTCGACAAAGGGATCACCCCCGCGGTACTGACGCTACCCAGCGTGGGCTTGAAACCCACCAGGCCGCATGACGCGGCAGGATTGCGAATCGAGCCGCCGGTGTCGGTTCCTACGGAGCCTACTCCAAAGCCCGCCGCTACCGCCGCCCCCGAACCGCTACTGGAGCCCCCGGGACTGTGGTTCAGGTCCCAAGGGTTACGCGGCGAGGGATGCAGCGCGCTCGGAGTGGGCGCACCTCCGGCAAGCTCCCAAAGCATCACCTTGCCCAGCGACACCGCTCCGGCCTGGTTCAGGTGCGATACCACCTCGGCGTCCTGGCTAGGAACCCAGTTGGCATGACTGCGGGAGTTTGCCGTCGTACGGGTTTGTGCAAGGGCGATATTGTCTTTATAGGTGATGGGCAAGCCGTGCAACGGTCCGCGCAGTTGGCCGCGCGACCATTCGTCATCCAGCTGGCGTGCGTGCGCCAGCGCCGCATCCTCCGTGACGGTAATGAAAGCGCGCACTACGGGATCGAGGCGGCGGACTCGTGCCAGGGCGTCTTGGACGACTTCCGAGGGCGAGATTCTGCGGCTTGCAATCAGGTTTGATAACTCCGTCAGCGAAAGCTGGGCGCAGAGGGAGGTGTCCGGCATAGTCAGTCTGTCCTGCGTGAGAACCCCGAAGGGAAGTTGGAAGATGGCGGTCTTGCGCTCACTCTCGCTTGATCTGGTTGTCGGCGATGATTTTTGCCCGGCGCTCGAAGTCCTCACGCTGTTGAACCGCAAATTCCGCGGGAGGCGTGGCGGTCACCAGCAGCCCCATCTGGCTCAAGGTGGCGGTCACGTCTTCGCTGCGCAGTGCCTTGGCCATGGACGCGTAGAGCTCATCGCGGATGTCGTCGGGCATCCCTTTGGGCCCAAAAAAACCCACCCAGGACGTCATCGCGAAGCCCGGCACCGTCTCGGCGATCGCGGCTACGTCGGGCAGCCCGGGGAATCGCTCCGGCTCGGTGACGCCAAGTGCCTTGAGGTCCCCCGACTCGATATGTGACAAGGCCACGGAAAGGCTCGAGAACAGCATGGGGATATGTCCACCCAAAACATCGGCGAGAGCGGGTGGCCCATTCTGATACGGTGCATGCACGAGGTCGATATCGGCCAACTCGTTGAGCAGCGGGCCTGACAAGTGATGCGGCGACCCGATGCCTGAGCTGCCGTAAAACAGTTTGGTGGGATTTTCCTTGGCATAGGCAATCAAGCCCGCCATGTCGTCGGCCGGAAAGTCCTTGCGAACTCCCAGAATGATGATGTTTTTGGCCGCCAAAGTGATGGGTGTGGCATCCTCCAGTGGATGGAACGGCATGTCGGGGAAGAGATGATAGTTCGTCGCGTGCGTGGCATCGTTGCCGATCACGAGGGTACAGCCATCGGGCTTGGATCTCGCCACCCGTGCGGAGCCGATGCTGCCGCTGGCGCCGCCCAGATTCTCGATGACGACCGTCTTACCTAAATCTTTGGACATTTTGTCGGCCACCAGCCGGGCCAGGTTGCCGGTGGAGCCGCCGGGAGGATACGGATCGATGATCCTGATCGGATCGCAGGCGATGGCGCTTGCCGCCGCGGCCGGTGCCTGAGGGGAGACAATGACGGCCAGTGCCAGGGCGATGGCCGGACTGCAGCGTGGGATCTTCATTGCTTCGTTTCCTGTTGAAATCGATTTGAGCCAATGAACGTCGGTCTTGGCCCCGGGGGGCGAGCGAATGAGTCTCAGCGAAATGCGGGGCGAACGCAATAATCCAAACCGACTAAGCGATATAAGCCCTGCTTTTATGACCACGTGCCTAAGCGCTCGTCTCGCCGTTCACGGCGAGGCGAGCGCCGCGGGATGTCAGCACACGCTGCTGGCGATGTGGTTCTTCATCCAGCGGTGATATTCAAGATGAGCGTAGCGCTGGCTCCAATACAAAGACACGGTAAACGGCGTTTGGGGAAATCCGAAGGGGCGGAGGCTGAACTTGCTCATGTCCAGCAGACTGTACGCCACCGAGGAGGCCAAGATGCCATGGAAGCCGAATTGCTGGATGAGCTTGAGCATGACCAAGGTGTTCGACGCATTTTGCCGGATGCGATTCTCCAGGCCCAATTCCAGAAGCATGGCATGTGGCGGTGCGTTGCTGCGCACCGAGATGTATTCCAGATCTTGCATATCGTCCCGGTTGACGGGCGTTTCCGCCTCCTCTTCCTCTCCGGATCTTCGGCTCACCAGGACATAGATGTCCTGGATGAGAGGCTGTTGCTCCAGCCCTTCCAGCATGGGTAGCGACCCCAGTGCAAAATCCAGATGCCCTTCGTGCAGCAGATCCGCCACCTGGCCCAGGTCGTAAGATGAGCACTCCAGCCTGATCCCGGGCGCGAGGGATGGCAAGGCTTCGAGCAGCTGCGGCAGGAAGCGGGCTTCCGCCATATCGCTCATGTGAAAGCGGTAGCGGCGTTTCGATTGCCGGGGATCGAACGTCTGGTGTTCGGCCAGACCGCGCTGGATCAAATCCATGGCCTGGCTAACGAACGGAGCGAGTTGATCCGCAACGGGTGTAGGCTTCATGCCACCGGATACACGGGTGAACAAGGGATCGTGCAAGAGGTTTCGCAGTCTTACCAGGCGCTGGCTCGCCGCCGGCTGGGTAATGCCGAGATGCTCCGCCGTCAGCGTGACGCTGCGCATGATGTACAGCGTGTTGAAGAACTGCAGGAGGTTGAGGTCGATGTCGTTGTGCATGAGGCCTCGGAATCGAAGTTGGCCCCGGTCCCGCCAGATCGGGCTCGCTGCGAGCCTCGCCGTATCGTGGAGCTTGCGGCCTCGGGGCATGCCGTACCGGCGCGCGGCCAGACCCAATGGCGTGTGTTCGGGATTGAATGGCGCGGTGGCGCGTGATGCGCCGCACGGCGCCGATGTTTATCGACCGGAGTGTTGCAGAACCATGGGCATCAGTCACTACATTAAGGAAATCGGCCGCGGCAAAGACGGTGCGCGGCCGCTTTCGCGGGAGCAGGCGGCCGACCTGATGGGCCAGGTGCTCGATGGCGAGGTGACCGACCTCGAGGTGGGCGCCTTCTGCCTGGCCATGCGCATCAAGGGTGAAACCTCACAGGAGATGGCGGGATTTCTCGACGCCGTGCGCCAGCGCCTGAGTCGCGTGCCCGCGTCGGCGATCCGGCCCACGGTCGTGCTGCCCAGCTACAACGGTGCGCGCCGGCTGCCGGTGTTGGCGCCGCTGTTGGCGCAGCGACTGGTCGAGGGCGGCTTGCGGGTGGTGATCCATGGCGTGCGCGAGGATCCCGGCCGTACCACCACCGCCCAGGTACTGGCCGCGATGGGGATTCCACCGCTGGAGCGCGTGGCGGACGTGCGCAACGATGTCGTCAACTTCCTGCCGATCGAGATGCTATCGCCGGCCTTGAACCGGCTGCTCGAGGTGCGCCGCGTCGTGGGGCTGCGCAACCCCGCGCACAGCTTGGTCAAGCTGCTCAATCCCTGTGAATCACGGGCGCTGGTGATCGGCAGCTATACCCATCCCGAATATTTGCGGTCTATGACCGCCACCTACATCGAGATCGGCGCCGACGCCCTGCTATCGCGCGGCATCGAGGGCGAGTCCGTGGCCGATGCTCGCCGCCTGCAACAAACCGATGCCTTCATCGCCGGTCGGCCTTTCCGCGTCCAGGAAGCGGAAACGGGATCGATCGCGACGCTGCCCGACTGGCCCTCCGACATCGCGCCGGACCGCATCGCCGCGTACATCGCCGACGTTCTGGCCGGCCGCCGCGAGCAGCCTGCGCCGATCACGCGGCAGATCGGCCTGGTGCATTGCGCCGTCCAGGCGATGACGTCGGGCTCTAGCCCAGGCCCTGGCGCCGCTCCCGACAGCGCGGCGGGATCGCGGCCGGCTCCGTGCCGGTGATAATGCCGATATGAAACTTTTTCCTCTCTTCGCCGATCTGCGGGGCCGACCGGTGCTGGTGGTGGGCGGCGGCGAGGTGGCTGCGCGTAAAGCCGCCGCCCTGCTGGCCGCCGGAGCCGATGTCACCGTGGTGGCGCCCGAATTGCATATGGATCTGCGTCATGCGCTCGACGCCGGGCGCCTGCGCTGGCACGAAGGCTATTTCGTGCCGGAGTGCCTGGACGGCATGTGGCTGGCGGTGGCCGCCACCGCGGATCGCGCCGTCAATCGGGCCGTGGCCGACGCCGGCGCGGCGCGGCGCTGTTTTGTCAATGTGGTGGACGACCCCGAGCTGTCGCACTTCCAGGTGCCGGCGGTGGTCGATCGCGATCCCGTTACCATTGCGGTGTCGTCGGCCGGCGCGGCACCCATGTTTGCACGGCGGATACGCGAGCGTCTGGAAGCCCTGATCGATCCCCAGCTTGGTCCGCTCACCGCCTTGGCGGCGAAGCATCGCGACGCCATCCGGCAACGCTTCGCCAACCTCGCCGCCAGGCGGGCATTCTATGACCGGCTGTACGAGGGCGAGGTGGCGGCGCTGTTGCGCCAGGGCCGCCCCGCCGAGGCGGAAAGCGCTTTGCTCGCGGAGCTGGCACAACGCGCTGTGGCGTCCGTGGGCCGCATCGTAGTGGTCGGGGTGGGGCCAGGCGACCCGGGATCGCTCACCCTGGCGGCGCTGCGCGCGCTCAACTTGGCCGATGTCTTGCTGGTGGCCGATGGCGTGCCCGAACCGATCCTGGCCTTGGCGCGCAAGGATGCATCGCGGCGGCCGGCACCCGCCGGCCGGATCGAGTCGGGGCGGCTGCTGCTCAGTCTGGCCGAAGCGGGGCACACCGTGGTGTATCTCGAGCGCGGCGGCGGGCCAACAGCGAAGGCCCTGGGCTTGTCGGATTCTTGGGTGGTGGAGCAAGTGCCCGGCCTGCATGCCGATCAGGACTGACGGGATCACCAGGCCGCCGCCCGCGTGGGCGAGGATAATGCGCAGGCGGGGATGCTAATGGATATCGATTGCGCCGGGCGTGGCGAAGCGGGACGCGGCGGTTTTCATTGCGGACGGTCTCCCACCACGGCGACCCGCTCCATGCGCCTGCGGTTGGGGTAATAATCATTATTGGCGTAATGCTGGGTCGAGCGATTGTCCCAAAGCACCAGGGTGCCCGGCTTCCAGCGCAAGCGGAACTGATACTCGGGCACGTGGACCCTGGCAAACAGAAAGTCGAGCAGCCAGCGGCTTTCTTCGGGGCCGAGGCCCACGATGGACTCGGTGAAGTTCGCATTCACATAGAGCGCCCGCTGGCCGGTTTCCGGCACGGTGCGCACCACGGGATGCTTGGGCTTGGGGTAACGCTGTTCAAATTCCCGCAAACGCCGCTGGTCTTCTTCCGAGCTGCCGAAAAGCCGCCGGAAGTTCAGGAAGTCGTGGACAGCGTACAGCGAGTCGAGCATTTGCCGCAGGGGCGCGCCCAGGCCTTCGTAGGCGGCGCACATATCGGCCCACAGGGTATCACCGCCGGTGGGTGGCGTGATATCGCAGCGCAGGATCGAGTATTTGGTGGGACATTCACGAAAGGTAGTGTCGCTGTGCCAGACGTCGGTGGACAGCACGGGGTTGTCCTTGTGATTGTCGAGCACCATCAGTTCGGCGGCTTCCCCCTGCGGACGGAAGGGATGGACCTCGAGATCGCCGAACTGGCGGCCCAGCGCCACGTGCTGGGCCGAGCTCAGGTGTTGCTCGCGGGCGAAGATCACCTTATGACGCATCAGCGCCGCTTCCAGGCGGGCCAGGGTAGCGGAGTCTAGCGGCTGCGAGAAGTCAAGACCATGGATTTCGGCGCCGATCGTGGGCCCGTAGGGCTCGATCTCGAAAGGCCTGGCGCCGGGATGGGCCTGGGCCTCGGTGGCGGGTTCGAGTGCTGTTTGCATGTTGTGCTCTGGAGAAAATGTTGAGTCAATTTGCCGGGCGCACGCCGCCGGCACGGATGGCGTCGCCCCAGCGCTGGTACTCGCTATCGACGAACGCCGCGGCATCGGCGGCCTCCGGGGTGGTGCGGCTGCGGGCCCCCAGGTCGTTGATGCGTTGCGCCAGGCTGCCCGAGCTCGCTACCTGGTGCACCGCCCGCGCGAGCGTGTTCTGAACTTCTTCCGGCGTATCGGCCGGAGCCACCAGCGCAAACCAGGGGCCGGCCACGATGCTGGGGTAGCCCGCTTCGGCGAAGGTGGGCGTATCGGGCAAGGCGGGGCTTCGTTCGGCGGCGGCCACGGCCACGGCCCGCAACTCGCCGCTGCGCGCCCTGGGCACGACATTGAAGGTGTCGGTAATGAGGGCATCGACCCGGCCGCCGATGACATCGGTGAGAACGGGGCCAAAACCTTTGTACGGTACATGCTCCATGTTGATGCCGGTGGCATGGGCGATCATGGCGCCGGTGATGTGACCGGTGGTGCCGAGGCCTTGCGTGCCGTAGGTGACGCGGGCATCGGCGGCGCTTCCGGCCTGGATCAGGTCGGCCGGTGTGCGCAGCGGCGAATCGGGCCTGACGGCCATGACGTTGGGAGCCTCGAGCACAATCGAGATAGGGGCGAAGCCCTGCTGCGCGTCGTAAGGCAGGGAGTCGAGCAGAAAAGGATTGATGACCAGAGGCCCTTGGGCGGTGAAGAGCAGGGTGTACCCGTCGGCCGCGGACTTGGCAACGGCGTCGGCCCCGATGGTGCCTCCGGCGCCGGCTCGGTTCTCGACGATGACGCTTTGCCCGAACTCGCGCGACAGGCCTTCGGCGAGCTCCCTCGCGACGACGTCGACCGCTCCGCCGGCGAGAAACGGCACGATGATGCGTACCGGTTTTTCGGGATAGGCCACCGCCTGGGCGGTGGCGTTGGCGGCGAAGCCCAGACAGCCGGCGACGGCCAGCCCGGTGATGAGACGTCGTGCAGTGGCTTTCATCATGTTGCTCCTCATTTGTTTTCGAAGTTCAATAGTAGCGTTTCGCTATTATTTATCGATGCCTCTCGTTGCGTCAAGCCTGGGCGGCAGCGGTACCATTCCACTTGCCGATGCCATGCGGGGCATCGACGTTCGTTGTTCAGGAATCCCCCGGTATGGTGACTTTTCGACTCGAAGAACGGCTGTCCTATCGTTGTTCCATTATTTCCAATCGGATTGCGCGGTTTATTACGCCCATGCTGGAGGAGGCTTTTCAACTCACCTTGATCACCTGGCGGGTGATGGCGGTTATCGGCCGCTATGAGCCGATGTCGAGCAAAGATGTCGCCCTGCACACCAGCACCGACGCTTTTTTCGTGTCGCGTGCCGTGGAGCAGCTGGTTCAGCGGGGGTACGTCAGCCGCACTCCCGACGACCAGGACCGGCGCCGGGTCTGTCTGGCACTCACCGAACGGGGCCGGGCGGTGCATCAACAGGTGGAAGACACCATCAACCGCATCGAGGAGGCCATCGTCGCGGATCTTCCGGAGCAAGAACGGGCGGCGATGCGAATGGCCTTGGCGTGTCTCGACCAGCGGAGCGCGGCGCTGATATATGGCGGCGCCAAATGGCAGGATTTCTTCAAGCAGGAGGCTATGTGAACATTCAATTCAACAGCCAGCGGGTGCTGGTTACCGGCGCCAGCAAAGGCATCGGCCTGGCATGCGCGCTGGCCTTTGGCCGCGCCGGCGCGATGGTGGTCGGCGTGTCACGCAGCGAAGACAATCTGCGGCAGGCTCGCGAGCAATGCGAGGCGCAAGGTGTGGTGCTGCATACGCTCGCGGCCGACCTGACCGACGCCCAGGCGGCCGAGCGGGCGGTGATCGAGGCTGAAGAGCGGCACGGACCGATTGACGTGCTGATCAATTCGGCGGGCGCGGCGCGCCGGTATCCCCCGGACGAACTCGACGTGGCGGCTTTTCAGCAGGCCATGGATGCGAAGTACTTCACGTATCTTCATGTCATGCAGCCGGTTGTGCGTGGCATGCTGGAGCGTGGCCGGGGCAATGTCGTGAACATCATCGGCCAGGGCGGCCGGGTGGCCAAGCCCACCCATATCCCCGGCGGCTCGGCCAATGCCGCACTGATGCTGGCCACCGTGGGCTATGCGCGCGCCGTGGCGGCCAAGGGGGTGCGTATCAATGCCATCAACCCCGGCCTGACGCAAACCACCCGGGTCGAGGAAGGCCTGGAGGCGGCGTCGCGCGCCACCGGCAGGCCGCCCACCGAACTCCTGGCCGAGCAACTGGCCTCCATCCCCATGCAGCGCATGGCGCAGCCGGAGGAGATCGCCAACGTCGCGCTATTCCTGGCTTCCGACTTCGCCAGCTATGTGTCGGGGGCGGTGATCCCGATGGATGGCTGCGCGGCTTCGGTGATTTGACCACGCGCCCAAGCGCAAGCCTCGGCGCGGGTTCAGCGCGCCCCCGTCATGGGCCGGGCGCGATAAGGCTGTTCCAGCGCCTGGATTTCGTCGTCGGTGAGGACGATATCCATCGCCGCCAGGGCTTCGCCCAGATGATGGGGCTTGGTGGTACCGATGATCGGCGCCGTGATCAGTGGGTTCTTCAGCACCCAGGCCAGCGCGATCTGCGCCCGCGAGACGCCGCGGGCCTCGGCGATGCGGCCCACCGCATCGACGATGGCGCGGTCGGCATCCTCGCCGCCGAGGTACAGGCCTTTGGCGATCTGGTCGGTGTCCATGCGCAGCGAGGACTCCTGCCAGGGCCGGCCAAGGCGGCCGCGTGCTAGCGGGCTCCAGGGGATGATGCCGATGCCTTCGGCCCGGCAGAGGCCCATCATTTCGCGCTCTTCTTCACGGTACAGTAGGTTGTAGTGATTCTGCATGCTGACGAAGCGCGTCCAGCCGTGGCGGTCGGCGGTATACAGCGCCTTGGCGAACTGCCAGGCGTACATGGTGGAGGCGCCCAGATAACGAACCTTGCCCGCACGCACCAGGTCGTGTAGGGTTTCAAGCGTTTCTTCGAGGGGAGTGCGGTCGTCCCAGCGATGGATCTGGTAGAGATCGATGTAGTCGGTGCCCAGGCGGCGCAGGCTGGCGTCCACCTCGCGCAGAATGGACTTGCGCGACAACCCCACCCGGTTGGGGCCCGGCTGGGCGTCGAAAAAAACCTTGGTGGCGATCACCACGTCGTCACGCCGGGCATACTCCAGCAGGGCGCGGCCCACGATTTCTTCGCTCGCGCCGGCGGAGTAGGCGTTGGCGGTGTCAAAGAAATTGATGCCGGCATCCAGGGCCTGCTTCAGAAAAGGACGGCTGGCGGTTTCGTCGAGTACCCAGGGCGAACCACCGTTGGCGGCATCGCCAAAGCTCATGCAGCCCAGGCAAAGCCGCGACACTTGCAGGCCGGAGCGGCCGAGATTCAGATAACGCATGCTGACGTTCCTGTGTTGGGAGAACGGAGAATATAGGGACGAGGCGTAAGGGTATAACCCCAGGTGATATAACGTTTGAGAATATCGCCGAGCGTCTTCATAATGTTTATATGCCATAGACCCCGGCGTGCCCATGGGGGGTACCAAGGGTCATCCTACAGGAGGTTCCATCATGGCCACCTTGCGCCTGGGCGATATCGCCCCTGATTTTGAACAAGATTCTTCCATCGGCCGTATCCGCTTCCATGAGTTTCTCGGCGATAGCTGGGGGATTCTGTTCTCTCACCCCGCCGACTTCACGCCGGTTTGCACCACCGAGCTGGGCTACACCGCCAAACTGGCCGATGAGTTCGCCAAGCGCAACGTCAAGGTGCTGGCCTTGTCGGTGGACGATGCGGATTCGCATACGCGCTGGATCGACGACATCAACGATACCCAGAGCACCCGGGTGAACTTCCCGATCCTGGCCGATGCCGATCGCAAAGTGTCCGACCTCTACGACATGATCCACCCGAACGCCAGCGAAACCGCTACCGTGCGCTCGGTGTTCATTATCGACCCGAAAAAGAAGGTTCGCCTCACGCTCACGTATCCCGCCAGCACCGGCCGTAATTTCAACGAAATCCTGCGCGTCATCGACTCGCTGCAACTGACCGACAGCCATAGCGTGGCCACGCCGGTCAACTGGGAAGATGGCCAGGACGTGATCATCGTGCCGGCGCTCAAGGATCCCGAGGTGCTGAAGCAGAAATTCCCCAAGGGCTGGACGGAAGTTCGCCCTTACCTGCGAGTGACGCCGCAACCCAACAAGGAATAAGCCCGAGGCGCCGGCCAGCGCCCCGCCCCGCCGGGCGTGGGCCGGTCTTCAGTTCATCGGCCGGGCCGGAAAGCTCATCGAAACCACAGCACCGATACCAGGCACAGCAGCAGCATGCCGATGATCCCCTGGCGCAGGCGGGCGGCATCGATGCGATGAAACAGCCGCTCGCCCAGCCAGAAGGCCGGCGGCATGGCCAGCAGGCCGGCGCCCAGCATGGCCAGGAACAGCAGAGACAGCTTGCCGGTACCGGCAAGCAGGGCAGCGCCCACCGAATTCTGGACCGTGAAGATGGCCGACAAGGTGGCGCGATAGCGCGATGGCGGGTATTGGTTGGCGCGCAGCAGCGCCACCAGCGGCGGGCCATTGATACCGGTGGAGGTGAGCAGGGCGCCCGAGAGCAAACCCACCGCCGTGGTGGTACTGCGCCGGTTGCGGAGGGCGAGATTGGCCACCACCACCAGCAGCGCGCCGCTGACCGAGGCCACGATCACCCATTTGAGCGCCGCGTCGGGCAGCCAGGCCAGCGCCGCGGCCCCGATCGGCAGGCCGATCAGCGAGCCGAGCAGCAGCTCGGCGATTTTGCCGCGATCCACATGCTGCCGATCGCGCCAGGTCATGATGGCGCACATCACCAGACCGAGCACGACGGCCATGCCCACCGTCTCGGCCGGCTCGGCGATCAAGAGCAGGATGGGAACGATTACCAGGGCGAAGCCGAAACCGGTCAGCAATTGGGAGAGTACCGCCAGTGCCGTGGCGCCAGCGGTGATGAGTAACAGAGGGAGCAAATCCATAATCTGGGCCGTGCCGGCCGACGCGCCAGCGAAGAGGTAAGAAACCGATGTTTATTCGCCCCGCCCCGGCGCCATGGTCGCGGAAGCCATGGCGCTAGCGCAGGATCAGGACCGGAACCGGACTGGTACGCAGCAACGCGGCAGTGGTGCTGCCCACGATCAGCTCGCGGATCCGCGAATGGCCATAGGCGCCCATGATGAGCATATCGGCGCGCTGGCGGTCGATCTGGTCGAGGATGACCGCGTCGGCATTGCCGGTTTGGTGCCGGGCTTCGGCCGTGAAGCCGGCGGCGGTGAGTGTGTCGAGCGCCCATTGCTGTTGTTCGACGATTGCATCGTGCTCCTGGCCGGCCGTCAGCACCATGCAATCCAGGCCGCGCAGAAACGGGCTTGCGGCCAGGGTTTCAATCAGTTTCCGGCCGGTTGTGCTGCCGTCGAAGGCAATGGCCACGCGGGACGGCATACGAAATGTCGTGGTGGTGACCAGGACGGGCCGCGTAAGGTTGCGCACGGCGCGTTCGACATTGTGGTCGAGGCGCAGGCGAGGGACGCTGCCGGGTACGGGATGCTGGCCAAGGACCACGAGCCGGGTTTGCGACTGTTGCTGCAGCAGGGTTTCGATAAATTGACCCTGGATCTGGAGGCTTTCGGCATTGGCGACACCTTGCGCGGCGGCACGGCGGCAGGCTTCGTCGAGAATTTCCTGTGCCTGGCGGCGCGCGCTTTCTTCGCGGGCCTCGCCAAGCTGGGTCAGCTCCGCGAGCAGGGTTTCCTGGGCTTCCAGGCCGACGTTGCTGCTCAGATCGTGAACCAGGGTCGCTTCGGGCGAGCGGCCGAGCACATGAAGAAAACGCAAGGGGGCGGCCAGGCGCAGCGCGGCCCAACTGGCGTAGTCGCAGACGCCGGCTGTCTGGGCGCCGCCGTCGATGCAGGCCAGAACGGCATTCATGGGGATCTCCTGTGCGGGATAGTCCCGGCAACGGCCGGGATCATTGCCATGCCGATCTTACGATGGATTGCATGAGCACGCAGGGGGTGTGACGCGACGACAACGCCGACGCTCGGCGGAACGGTGCCGTGGCGGCGGTCATGGTGTATCGTTTGTCCAGCCGAAGTTCTTTATGTTCCGGAGGAGGTTGCATCATGAAGCCTGTCATGTGGGTTGGCGTCATCCTGATCGTCCTGGGCGCGGTGGCTTTGGGTTATCGCACATTTTCCTACCCCTCCGAAGAAACCGTGCTGCAGGTCGGCCCCCTCGAAGCCACCGTCGAGAAACAGGAGCACGTTACGGTGCCGTTGTGGGCCGGGATCGGCCTGATCGTGGTCGGCGCCCTGGTCCTGATCGTGGGTGGCCGCCGCCGCTAGTCCGTCGCGCGATGCGCTTGCCGGGTTTCACGGTTTCTTCTTCCTTGGCCCTTGCCGCTGGACGCGGCTTGGTGGCGTGGGCGTGCGTCGGCCTGCTGGCGGCATGCGGGCCGCCTCCTCGGCCGCCTGCGCTCGGCAAGCCCGCCATCGAACGCTCGCTGCCATCGGGGGGCGCCCTGGCCGATGCCTTGCGGCCGCAGATCGAAGCACATCCCGAGCTGTCGGGCATCTATGCCCTGGCCGACGGCCGCGAAGCCTTTGCCGCTCGCGTGGCCCTGGCGCGCGCCGCCCAGCATGCCCTCGACGTGCAGTACTACATCTGGCGGCCCGACATGACCGGCGCCCTGATGTTCGAAGCGCTGCTCGATGCCGCCAACCGGGGCGTGCGGGTGCGGCTGCTGCTCGACGATAACAACGGCCGCGATATCGATGTCTGGCTGGCCGAGCTCGACACCCATCCCAACGTCGAGGTGCGGCTGTTCAATCCTTTCGTGCTGCGCGCCGTGCGGGTGCTGAACTTCCTCACCGATTTCGAACGCCTCAACCGGCGCATGCACAACAAGTCGTTCACGGTCGACGCCCAGGCCACGATCGTGGGCGGGCGCAATATCGCCGACGCCTATTTCGATGCGACGCCCGACATTCTGTTTGCCGATCTCGACGTCCTGGCGGTGGGCCCCGTGGTGGCCGACGTGGCACGTGATTTCGATCGTTATTGGGAGAGCGAATCCGCCTACCCCGCGGCCATCGTCTTGTCCGAAACCCTGGCCGAAGGGGGGGCCGCGGCGCTGGCACAGCGCATCCTCCGGGTGCGCGCGGATCCCGAGGCCCAGCAGTATCTCCAGGCCGTGGCGGGTTCCAAACTGTTGTTCGACCTGCGCGAAGGCGCCCTGCCGCTGGACTGGGTACCGGTGGAGATGGTGAGCGACGACCCCGCCAAAGGGCTGGGCAAAGCCGAGCCCGAGGCCTTGCTGCCCAATCAACTGCACGAGATCATCGGCGAGCCCGAGCACGACGTCGAGCTGGTGTCACCCTACTTCATCCCCACCGAGGCCGGCGTGGCGGCGTTTGCCGATCTGGTGGAGCGGGGCGTCCGGGTGCGGGTGCTGACCAACTCGCTCGAGGCCACCGACATCTCGGTGGCTCACGCAGGCTATAGCAAGTATCGCCAGCCCCTGTTGCGCGCGGGGGTCGAACTCTTCGAAACCCGCCTGCAATCCACGCCGGACAGCCGTCACGGCGGCGCCCTTGGCCTCTCCGGCAGCTCGGGCTCATCCAGCCTGCATGCCAAAACCTTCGCCGTCGATGGCGGGCGCGTATTTGTCGGGTCTTTCAACTTCGATCCGCGCTCGGTCAACTACAACACCGAGATGGGCTTCGTCATCCATAGCCGCGAACTCGCGTCTCAGATCGACGAGGCTTTCGATATCGCCGTGCCTCAGCGCGCCTACCGCCTCTTGCTCGACGAGGACGGTCGCCTGATCTGGGAAAAGCGCGAGGATGACGGTAAGGGGGTGCGCCGCTTCACGTCCGAGCCGGGCACCTCGATCTGGCGCCGCATGTGGGTGCAGTTTTTGTCGTGGCTGCCGATCGAGGGGCTTTTGTAGGGCCGGATGCGCCGCGCCTGGCGCGCAGGTTTTACCACTGGGTCGCAATGTATTTGGCTTCCATGAATTCAAGGATGCCATGGTGGGCGCCCTCGCGGCCCAGACCGCTTTGCTTGACGCCGCCGAAAGGCGCCGCGGGATCAGACACCAGGCCGCGATTGAGGGCAACCATGCCGGCTTCCAATCGTTCCGATATCTTCAGGCCACGTTGCAGGTCGCCCGTGTAGAGATAGGCAACCAGGCCATACTCCGTGGCGTTGGCCTGGGCAATGGCTTCTTCTTCGGTGTCGAACACGACCAGCGGAGCCACCGGCCCGAAGATTTCTTCTCGCAGCAGTTCGGCGTCGGCCGGCACGTCGCCGAGCACGGTGGGGCGATAGAAGCAGCCTCCCTGACTGGGCTGGCCGCCTCCCGCCAACACGCGTGCGCCCCGCTTGACGGCGTCGTCCACCAGCTCCGCCACCTTGTCGACGGCGGCGGCGTTGATCAGCGGGCCGCACTGGGTATCGGGGTCGAGGCCGTTGCCGAGGGTGAGAGCGCCCATGCGTTCGGCCAGACGTTCGGCAAAGCGCGGATAGATGCCGCGTTGCACGTAGAAGCGATTGGCGGCGGTGCAAGCCTCGCCACCGTTGCGCATCTTGGCCACCATGGCCCCTTCGATCGCGGCATCGAGGTCGGCGTCGTCGAACACGAGGAATGGCGCATTGCCACCCAGCTCCATCGAACTGTGGATGATGTTGCCGGCCGCCTCGCGCAGCAAGACGCGGCCGACTTCGGTGGAGCCGGTGAACGACAGCTTGCGCACGCGCGGATCGTGCAGCATCGAGCTGACGATCTTGCCCGACGTGCGTGTCGTGATGACGTTGACCACGCCGTCGGGGACGCCGGCTTCCTGGAACAGCGCCGCCAGGGCGTAGGCGGTGAGCGGCGTTTCGGTGGCAGGCTTGAGTACGCAGGTGCAGCCGGCGGCCAGGGCGGGTGCGATCTTGCGGGTGGCCATGGCCGCCGGGAAGTTCCAGGGCGTCACCAGTACCGAAACGCCGATGGGCTGGTACTGCACCAGCATGCGGTTGCCGCCGCCGGGCGCTAGGCCGAGGTCGCCGTTGATGCGCACCGCTTCTTCGGAGAACCAGCGGAAGAACTCGGCCGCATAGACGACTTCGCCTTGGGCATCCGCCAGGGCCTTGCCGTTCTCGTAGGCAATGAGCTGGGCGAGCGCGTCTTTGTCGCGCATCATCAAGTCGTAGCAGCGGCGCAGGATCTCGCCGCGTTGCCGCGGCGGCGTGCGGGCGAAGGCGGGAGCGGCATCGGCGGCGGCATCGACCGCCGCGCGCGCGTCTTCTTCGGTGGCGCTGGCCACGGAGGCAATGGCCTTGCCGCTCGCGGGGTCCAGAACGTCGATACGTTGGCCGTCGCTTCCGGGCCGCCACGCGCCGCCGATGAAAAGATCGGTGGACAGTCGGCCGAGCAGTTGGGTCAGGGGGGCGGGCAAGGACATGGGAGTCTCCGGGATGAGGTGGATTGGTCAGGCGGCGCCCTGCGGTACGCACGGGCGTTTGCCTCGCTCATCGTCAGGATAACTCTACGCGGCGATAACGCCGAGACCAAGGATAAAAGGGGTAACGACGCAGGCTGGAACCCGGGGTTATCCCTAGGGTATTCTGTTGAAGACGATTTAAATAATTGATATTAGAGATGAAAATTTTATATTTCCATCCGTTGTCATAAACAGTATACTATTGGGGTTAAGACGCTGGCGTTTCAGCCCTGGTTCGCCGACTGCCAGCTCCTTCGTGATTGCTTTTCAGGAGTTCGCATGTCCGACACTGCTTATATGCCCTTTCTGCCGAGTCCGGCGCGCACCGTACCGGGGATGCTCCAGCATCGCACCGAGTCCGCTCCCGAGCGGCCGATCCTGCGCATCGGTGATGAGGAGTGGGACGTCGCCCGCCTGCAGTCCCTGGCCGCCGGCCGGGCCGGCGCGCTGAAGGCCGCGGGCGTGGGTCGTGGCGATCGCGTGGCGCTGCTGGTGGGCAATCGCCTGGAGTTCGTCGAAACCGTGCTGGGCTGCGCCTGGCTAGGCGCGGTGGCGGTGCCCATCAACACCGCCTCGCGCGGCGAGCAACTGCAGCACATCCTGCGCAACTGCGGCGCGGAACTGCTGGTGATCGAACAAAGCCTGTGGCCGGCGCTGGAGCACCTGCGCTGGCCCGATCTGGCGGTCAAGCGCCTGTGGCGCCTCGACGAAGGCGAGTCCGCCAGCCCCGCCACCGGCATCGAGGTGATGGCGTTCCCGCCGGCCGGCGAGCCGGTGGCCGCGGCCGACATGCAGCCGGGCGACCCCTTCGCCATTCTCTACACCTCCGGCACCTCGGGTCCCTCCAAGGGCGTGGTCTGCCCGCATGCGCAGTTCTACTGGTGGGCGCTCAATACCGGCAGCAAGCTGGCGCTGCGGCCGGGCGATGTTTTGCACACCACGCTGCCGCTGTTCCATACCAATGCGCTCAACGCGATGTTCCAGGCCTTGCTGTTCGATGCCACCCTGGTGGTCGAGCCGCGCTTCTCGGTCAGCCAGTTCTTCGAGCGTTTGGTGCGCCATCAGGCCACTGTCACCTATTTGCTGGGCGCGATGGTGCCGATGCTGCTCACCCAGGAGCCCAAGCCCGCCGAGCGCGAGCACCGGGTGCGCGTCGCGCTGGCGCCTGGAGTCCCGGAGGATGTGTACCGCCAGTTCCATGATCGCTGCGGCATCGGCCTGCTCGATGGCTATGGCTCGACGGAAACCAACCATTTGATGGGCAATGGCCTGCATGAGCAGCGCCCGGGCTGGATGGGCAAAATCACCGACGGCTTCGAGGCGCAGGTGGTGGACGAGCAGGACAACCCCGTGCCCGATGGCACCCCGGGCGAACTCATCGTGCGTTCCAGCGAGCCATTCTCGTTTGCCCTGGGCTACTTCGAAATGCCCGAAAAAACGGTGGAGGCCTGGCGCAACCTGTGGTTCCACACCGGCGATCGCGTGCTGCGCGACAGCGAAGGCTATTACCGCTTCCTCGACCGCATCAAAGACAGCATCCGCCGCCGCGGCGAGAACATTTCCTCCTACGAGGTGGAGCAGGCCATTCTCACCCACCCGGCGGTGGCCAACGTGGCGGTGTACGCGGTGCGCTCCGAGCTGGCCGAAGACGAAGTCATGGCCGCGATCGTGTTGCGCGAAGGCCACCAGCTCGATGCCGTCGCGCTGATGCAGCATTGCGAGAACCGGGTGTCGTACTTTGCGATCCCGCGCTACGTCGAATTCATGCCCGAGTTGCCCGCCACCGAAAACGGCAAGATCCAGAAGTACAAATTGCGGGATCGTGGCGTTACGCCGCACACCTGGGATCGCGAGGCGGTCGGCTATCAGGTGCGGCGATGAGCGGCGTTTTCGATACCGACGTCGCAGTACTGGCGGCCACGGAGGTCCCTTATCGCCGGCGCGTGGAGTCGGGCGTGGGCACGGGCGACTTGCTGGCCCAGGCCGTGATCGACGCGGTCGAGCGGGCGGGTTTCAGCCTGGACGACGTGGATGGCCTGGCGGTGTCGTCGTTCACCCATGCTCCCGATCGCGCGGTAGACCTGGCCTGGTCGCTGGGCCTGCGGACGCGGTGGTTCATGGACGACGGCTGTGGCGGCGTAAGCGGCTTCAATACACTGCAACATGCCTGGCGAGCCTTGCAGGCCGGCGATGCCGACCTGATCGTGCTGGTGGCGGGCGACGTGTTTCAGGCCGATGACTTCAGCCGGCTGGTGGATCATTACAACCAGACCACCCGGAACTGGCTGCGGCCGCTGGAGTACGGTGGCCCGAACGGTGTGTTCGCGATGCTCACCACGCGGCAGATGCAACGCTACGGGTTGCAGCGCGCCGACTACGGGCGGCTGGCGGTCGCGCAGCGCGAGTGGGCGATGCTCAACCCCGGGGCGGTCTATCGCACACCCTTGAGCCTGGAGACCTACCTCGACGCGCCGATGGTGGCCGATCCCCTGGGCCTGTACGACTGTGTACCCGTGGTATCGGGCGCCAATGCCCTGGTGCTGGCCCGAACCGACCGCGCCCGCGGGCGCCACGCTCGGATCGCCGGATTCGCGGCGCGGCACAATCCCGATGGCCAACAGGGCGATGGCTTGGCCACGGGGCTGCGCCAGGTGGCCGGCGAGCTCTGGCGGCAATCCGGGATAGGCCCGGGTGACATCCAGCTCGCCGCGATCTACGATGATTATCCCGCAATGGTGCTGGCCCAGCTCGATGATCTCGGGTTTATCGCCGATGGCGACTACGCGGGTTTCATCCAGCGCGAACTCGCCACCCGTCGCTTTCCGGTCAATACCTCGGGCGGACAATTGTCCGCCGGGCAGGCCGGGACGGCGGGCGGCATGCACGGCATCGTCGAAGTGGCCCGGCATTTGATGGGCGAAGCGGACGAACGCCAGGTGCCCCAAGCTCGCTATGGCTTGGCCAGTGGTTATGGCATGGTGGAGTATCGCTACGGCATGTGCGCCGCAGCGGTCATTCTCGAGGCAGGAGGGGGCTCATGACGCAGTTTCGCCTGTATGGATGTCCGGCGTGTGGGCAGTTGCAGTTTCCGCCCCGCCGCCGCTGCGGGCGGTGCAGCGGCACGGCCCTGGGCTGGATGCCGGCCTCGCCCCGGGGAGTGATCGAAGACGCCACCATCGTGCGGCGTGCCGCCGGGTTGGCGCCTGGCGAAGTGCGGCACCTGGCCACCGTGGCGCATGAATCCGGTGCGCGCCTGATTGTCCGCACCCCCGAAGCGCTGCCGGCGGGTACCGCGGTGCGGCTCGAGATGCATGAGTCCGACGCCCTTTGGGCCGACGCCACGGAGGGCTGAATGGCGCGCAAACAGAACTTGCGGGAAAGCGTCTACACCATGCTGCGCAAGCGCATCATGGAGGGTACGATCGGCTACGCCGATCGCCTGGTGGACCACGAGATCGCCGAGCAGCTCGGCGTCTCCCGCATGCCGGTGCGCGAAGCCCTGATGCAGCTCAAGAACGAAGGCTACGTAGAAGGCACGGCGCGGGGTTTCCGCCTGCAGCGTTTCGCGCCGCTCGACCTCGCCCAGGTATACGAGATCCGGCTATTGCTCGAGCCCAAGGCGGCAGCGGACGCCTGCCGGCAGGTCACCATGCAGGGTCTCGGCGAAATGCAAGTGGCCCTGCAGGAGGCCAGGCAGGCGCATCGGGATGACTCCGCCGTCCGTTTCATGTACGCCGGCTGGCGTTTTCGCAAGGCATGGCTCGACATGGGACCCAATCCGCACCTGGCGCAAACTCTCGGCCGACTGCGCGATGTGGCCGACCTCGCCAGGATCCGGGCCTTGAGCAATCCCGAGATGCGGGGCGGCTCGCTCGAGCGCACCGAGCGGATTTTCGAGGCCTTCGTGGCCCGCGATCCGGAACGGGCCGCCGCCTGCGTCGAAGAAAACCTGCGCCTCTGCGGCACGGCGTACTACGCCGAACAGGTTGAGCTACTGCGTGGAGAAGAGGGCTGAACATGATCGATGCCACTCTCCTTTTTCCCCGATTCGCGGAGTACCGCGCAATTCTGGTCAGCCATACCGTAACCCTGGCTGCCGTTATCCATCCGACTGGCCCGGCCGGGATATCTCCGGATACCGGCAGCGGACTTTCTTTGTACCTCTGGAGGAGACCCTCATGAAACTCGCATCCACTTTGCTTGGCGGCCTGCTGTGCAGCGCCGCCCTCGCCCTGGCGCCGCTATCGGCCGCCCAGGCGCAGGCTACCGGCAAGAACCTCACCATCATCATTCCGTTCACTCCGGCCGGCGCGGTGGACAACCTCGCCCGCGTGCTGGGCCAGGAGCTGGCCAAGCAAGATAAGTACGCCACGGTGGTGGTGGATAACCGGCCGGGTGCCGGCGGCCAGGTTGCCATGAACGGCATCAAGAGCGCCAAGCCGGACGGCAACACCATTTTCGTGGGGCATGGCGGCGCTTTCGTGCTCAATCGCTTCGTCTACGATCAGCTCACCTACGATCCCGATCGCGACCTGGCGCCGATCAGCACGCTCTCGAAGGCGCCGGTGTTCCTGCTGGTTCCGGGCGACAGCAAGGCCAACAGCCTGCAAGACCTGATCACCGAAGGCAAGAAGCGCTCGCTGTCGTTCGGCTCGCCGGGCGTAGGCACCGAAACCCAACTGGCGGGCGAGGTGTTCAAGGTGCGGGCCGGCATCCAGGGCGAGCACATCCCCTACAAGGGTGCGGGTCCGGCGCTCATTGATCTGGCCAGCGGCCGGCTCGACTTCATGTTCGATGTGCTGATCGGCAGCAGCGCCTTCCTGCAGGACGGCCGCGTAAAAGTCCTGGCCGCCGCCTCGGACGAACGCAGCGAGTTCCTGCCCGACACGCCAACCTTCAAGGAGTTGGGCGTTGACGGCATCGAATTCTCGCTGTGGTTTGCGGCCGCCGCTCCCGCCGGCACTCCCGCCGACGTGGTCGACGAGTTGAGCCAGGATATCGCCAAGGCCATGAACCAGCCCCACGTGATCCAGGAATTCGCCAAGGTCGGCCTGCAGATCTCCACTTCCACGCCGGCCGAGATGTCGAAGCTGATCCAGGACGACGTCGCCATGTTCGATGCCTTGCTGCAAGACAAGAACATCAAGATCAAATAAGGAGTGATCCCGCGCGCCGGCGCCAGCCCCATCCCATGATGCGGTGCTGGCGGGGCCGGTCCCCGGCGGCAGCCCATGGCCGCCTTTGTTTTTCAAGGAACTTTCATGAGCGGATTTTATCGTGCCGACGCGGCGCGGTTGGCTGCCCTCGTGCAGCCCGATCGTGTACACCGCGACGTTTATATCGACGAAGAGGTGTTTGACCTCGAAATGGAACGCCTCTGGGCGCGCAGCTGGCTTTACGTGGGCCATGCCAGCCAGGTGCCGGCGGCGGGGGATTACCTCACCACCACGCTGGCGGGCCAGCCGGTGTTCCTGATGCGGCAGCCTGGCGGCGAGCTGGGCGTGTTCTTCAACCGATGTGCCCACAAAGGCGCGCAGCTGCTGCTCGACGAGCGCGGCAACGCCGGCAAACTGCTGCGGTGTCCGTACCATGCCTGGAACTACAAGCTCGACGGCAGCCTGCTGTCGCTCCCGCTCAAGAACGACTACGAAGGCAGTGGCGTCTGGGAGAGCCCCGCGGGCAAGGGTCTGGCGAAGCCCGGCGGGGTGCGCGAATACCGTGGTCTGGTCTTCGCGCGCCTGTCGCCCGACGGCCCGGCATTCGAAGACTATTTCGCCGGCGTGCTCGAAATTCTCGATCTGATCGCCGACCGCTCGCCCAGCGGCGAGCTGGAAGTGGTGGGCCCGCCGCTGCGCAGCGAGATGAGCTGCAACTGGAAGATGTACCTGGAGAATGTCAACGACAGCGTCCACCCCATTTCCACGCACGAATCCGCAGCCCACGCCGCCAAGACCGTGGGCGACGGCCTGAGTGGCGCCGAGCAGGAGATGGCGATGGAGCAGCTGCTGCCCTTTGGCGCCGGCTATAGCTTCTACACCAAGATGGGCGCCCGGGTCACGGCCCATGGTCACAGCATCCATGGCACCAAGTTCAGCCTGCATTCCGGCTATGCCGCGATTCCGGGCTACCAGGACATGCTGCGCGAGGCTCACGGGGAAGCGCGAGCCCATGAAGTGTTGTCGTTCTCGCCGCAGAACACGGTGCTCTACCCCAGCCTGGCGCTCAAGGCCAGCCCGGCGCTGCTGCGCGTGCTGCAGCCGCTGGCGGCGGGCCGCACGCGGCTGGAGGTCTGGGCGCTGGCGCCGCGTGGCGCGCCCGAGGCGCTGCGGCGCCAGGCCGTGAACTACACGCGCCTGGTCTTCTCGCCCACCTCGATCGTGGCGCACGACGATATCCGCCTGTTCGAGAGCGTGCAGCGCAGCCTGCATGCCGGCGGCAACGAGTGGATCAGCCTGCATCGCGGCTATCGCGGCGAAGCCGAGCCCGCCCTGCCGCATGAGGTGGAGGACGGCAACGACGAGCTGTTGATGCGCAACCAGTTTCGCGCCTGGCGTGACGCCCTGGCGCAGCCCGCACCGGAGGTGGTATGACGAGCGATGAATCCCTGATGCTGACGCGGCTGGTGGTGCGCGAGGCCCGCCTGATTGACGACGGCGCCTATGAAGATTGGCTGGCGCTGTTCGCCGCCGACGGCAGCTATTGGATCCCGCTGCGCCCGGAGGACCAGGATCCCGAGCTCGAGCCCGCCATGCTGTATGAAGACCGCCTGTTGCTCAGCGTGCGCGTGGAGCGCCTGACCGCCGGCAAGGCGCACTCGCTGCGGCCGCAAGTCCGCTGCCTGCATGTGTTGCAGCAGCCGGAGATCGAAACCTGCGACACAGCGGCGGGCACCGCCAGATTACGCACCCGCTATGTCTACCTGGAAACCCAGGGTGACCGGCAGGTGGTGCTGGGCGCCGTGGCGGTGCACGACCTGGTGCGCGAGGACGACGGCTGGAAGATCGGCAGAAAGACGGTACATTTGCTAAACCCGGATGCGCCCTTGCCGATGGTGCAGTTGATGCCTTGAGGCGGCCTGGATCGCCACTGAAACATTAGGGTTTCCGCGATTGGAGCCGCTTTGATGCGCCGCCGCCGGGGCTGCTCGAGGGTAGCGGGGAAGCTCCGGCCTGCGGGCCGGAACGTCTGTTGGACATGAAGCGGTCATAGCGGCCGGCCGGCTGGGTCGGCTGATCTCAGGGCTGCGCCTTGGGTTCGAGACGGAAGCGGCAATGCGCGTGGCCCTGGGCCGCACACTCGATTTCCGTGACGGTGGCGCCACCCACGAGCAAGCTGCCCACCGCCCGCAGCATCCCCGCGATGGGCGCGCACACGGGGTGCTCGGCGGGGCCATGCCCCGCGGCGAAGGGGCTGTTGCGTACTTCGACGTGCAGGCCACGCGATAAATTCGCGGGCGAGGGGGCGCTGCCGTCCGGCGCGACAAAGCGCCATTCGCCCCAGCCCAGATCGGCCGACGACGATTCCATCACTTCCAGCAGTACCGCCGGGTCGCGGCCAATTGCCTCGAAATACGCCTGCGCCGACTTGCCGCCGTTGGCCGCCACGCTGTCGGCCATGGCGGCCAGGACGGCCGGACGTTGCTCGGGGGGCAACTGGTGAAGAACACCCATCAGTACGTCGGCCCGCATGATGATGTAGCGCCGGTCGCCATCGAAGATGCCGCCGTCGCGGTGTTCCAGCCGGTCTTTGAGTTCCGCCATGTTGTTTCCTGGTTCAGGCTTCGCCGTCGTCGATCATGGCCTGGATGCGGGCCTTGATGTCGGCGGGGATGTCGGTGGGTTTGATGGTATCCAGGCCCGCGAACACGATGGTCATGCGCGCCGTGATCTTGGGCGTATGGGGCGGCTCGGCGGCTTTCAGTTCGATGCGCAGGCCCACCGAGGTGCGGCCCAGCTTCTCTACGCGGAGCTCTTTGGTGATGGCGTCGCCCAGCCTGCCGGGCGATTGGAAGTCGACATTGAGATTGACCACCGGAATACCCAGCCGCCGCGTCATGTGCAACTCGTGGAAATCCACCTGCAGCTCATGCTTGAACCAGTGCTCGATGGTGTCGTTGAGCATCTCGACATAGCGGGGATAGAACACGATGCCGGCGGGATCGCAGTGCTTGAAGGCGATCTCGGACGGAACGATGTAGGGACGGCTCACGGATGGGCTCCTAGGGTAGGGGTGAGAGCGTGATGGTAGCAAGCCCGACGGGCACGTGGCGGTGGTATCGCCATGCCGCGACGCGGTGATGGAACTTCGCAACGCCGGGATCAAAGCTGCCTTGAACGATGCTGGGCGTGCAGCGGGCGGCTCAGGTGTGCATTCTCGATCAGCATCTCCACGGGGCGCGGGCCACGGATCTCGAAGCAGAGCGCTTTGAAAAGCTCGAGCGTGTTCATGAGCAGCGAGCTTTTGTGCACGATGCCGACGTCGACGAGCAAGGGACGATCCCGATAGCGCAACAGATGCAGCCTCTCGCGGCTCAGCTCGTCGGACAAGGCGTAGACCGCGACCAGCGCCGTGGCGCTGGTGATCGAGACGATGCGCTTGAGAAACTGCACATCGTTCGACTCGGTGAGAATTTGCGGATAAGCCGCTCCTTCGCCGAACAGCCCGTCGGTGATCAGGCGCGTCCCGCTGCCGGGCTGGAACAGGGCGATGGGGTACTGCAGAAGGTCGTCATGGCATACCGTTTCATGGTTGGCCAGAGGATGATCCTGGCGCACGATGAACGCATGCTCGGTTTGGCCGATTGCCAGCGCCGTGAGCTGGGGATGCGATTCGAACAAGGGGCCGAAGGCCACGTCGGCCGCGCCGGTGAGCACGCGCTTGAAGGCGAGATCGGCGGTTTCGGTGGCGGTGAAGATCAGCTCGATCCCGGGATAGCGATCCATGAAGGCTTCGCAGATGTCGCCCAGCACATAGGTGATGGACATCGTGGTGGCCGCCACCCGCAAGGTGCCGGTGGCTGGCCCCGCCCGGTCTTTGGCGAAGCGCGATTCCAGCGCCATCAGCTCGCCGAAGATCCGCTGCGCGGAGCGCAGCACCTCGAGCCCGGCGGGCGACGCGTAAACCTTGGGCCTGGCGCGGATCAGCAGGGTTTCATCGAGCTCTTCCTCCAGGCGCCGGATCTGGTGGCTCAGCGCCGATTGCGTCAGGCCGAGCTGGTGGGCCGCTTCGCCAAAGCTGCCGGTGTCGGCGATCGCCTTGAGCGCCCGCAGTTGCTTGATCTCCATGCCGTGACTCCACCAGGATGAGTGGAATTCATCCACTCCAACAATTAACCGCATTGACGCCATGCGACGCGCAACGATACCTTGGCCGTTGATTGTTGGCGCAGATCGCCGCTTGCGGCGGATGTCGCCAACCGGGTATCACCAAAGATGGCATTGTCATGGCAGAACGTTCTTTCAAGCAAGAAGTCCGGAAGTTGGGTCTCACGCAGGGCGAAGAGTTCGAGGGCGAAGGCATCCTGGCCGTCACCAAGGCGTTGTTGCAGTCCGGCGTTGCCTACGTCGGGGGTTATCAAGGCTCCCCGGTGTCGCACCTGATGGATGTGCTGGCGGATGCGCGCGAAACCCTCGACGAGTTGGGTGTACATTTCGAGAGCAATACCAGCGAGGCGGCGGCGGCGGCGATGTTCGGCGCGTCGGTGCATTATCCGGTGCGCGGCGCCATCACCTTCAAGTCCACCGTCGGCGCCAACGTCGCCGCCGACGCCCTGTCCAACCTGGCGTCGGGCGGTGTCACCGGCGGTACGCTGGTGATCCTGGGCGAGGACTACGGCGAAGGTTCCAGCATCATCCAGGAGCGTTCGCACGCTTTCGCCATGAAGTCCCAGATGTGGCTGCTCGATCCCCGGCCCAACCTGGCCTCGATCGTGGCCGCCGTGGAAAAAAGCTTCGAACTTTCCGAAGTCAGCCATACGCCGGTGATGATGACGCTGCGTGTGCGCGCCTGCCATATGCATGGCCGATTCCAGGCCGCCAGCAATCGCAGGCCCGCCATGTCGCTGGCGGAGGCCATGGCGGACCCTCGCCGCGATGTGCAACGCATGGCGCTGGCGCCCGCCACCTTCCTGCACGAGCACGAGAAGATCGCCGATCGCTGGCCGGCGGCGCAGCGCTTCATCCACGAACAGGGTTTGAACGAGGTATTCGACGACGAAGACCGCCGCGCCGATATCGGCCTGATCGTCCAGGGCGGGCTCTACAACACCTTGATGCGCGCGCTCGAGCTCATGGGCCTGGCCGATGTCTTCGGGCAAGCCGAGATTCCCGTGTATGTGATGAACGTCGTCTATCCGCTGGTGGACGAAGAAGTGCTGGCTTTCTGCCGAGGCAAATCGGCGGTGCTGATGCTGGAAGAGGGGCAGCCCGAGTTCATCGAGCAGGCCATCCATACCTTGCTTCGGCGCGCAGGCATCGAGACGATGCTGCACGGCAAGGACATGCTGCCTCGTGCGGGCGAATACACCATCCAGGTATTGCTCAAGGGCCTGCTGAAGTTCCTGGAGCGACACCCCGATCCCGCGGGTGAGCCGGCGCCGGCGTTGCCCGATGGCGTGGCCAGGATGCTGGCGCCCAAGGTGGTGCCAATTGTGCCGTCAATGCCGGGCGTGCCGCTGGTGGACGTGCCCGAGGTGCAGCCACGGCCGCCGGGCTTCTGCACCGGATGCCCGGAGCGCCCGATCTTCACGGCGCTGAAAATGGTCGAAGCCGAGATCGGGCGGCATTATGTGAGCGCCGATATCGGGTGCCATCAGTTTGCCGCGCTACCGCCCTTCAATATCGGCGCCACGTCCATGGGCTATGGCCTGGGCGCGGCGGGCGCGGCGGCCTTCAATGTGTCGAATGCGGCGCGCCGCACCATCAGCGTGATGGGCGACGGCGGCTTCTGGCACAACGGCCTGACCACCGGCGTGGGCAACGCCGTCTTCAACCGCAACGACAACGTCATCCTGCTGGTGGACAACGGCTACTCGGCCGCCACGGGCGGGCAGGACATCCTGTCGTCGTACTCTCCGAACGAAAATCAGGTCACCCAGGTACCCATCGAGCAGACCGTGCGCGGCGTGGGAGCCAAATGGGTCAGAACGGTATCGCATACTTACGACCTGCAAAGCATGAAATCCGTGCTGCGGGAGGCCCTGACCACCGACGAGCCCGGTCCGAAGGTCGTCATCGCGCAATCGGAGTGCATGCTGAACAAGCAGCGGCGGATCAAACCGCGTATTCGTGATCGCATACGAAGCGGCAAGCGCGTGGTGGTGGAACGCTTTGGCGTGGACGCCGATACCTGTACGGGAGATCATTCCTGCATTCGCTTGTCGGGCTGCCCGTCGCTATCGATTCGCGACAATCCCGATCCGTTGCGCCAGGATCCGGTGGCCACCGTGCTGTCCAGTTGCGTTGGCTGCGGCCTGTGTGGCGAGGTGGCCCATGCCGCCGTACTTTGCCCGTCGTTCTACCGCACCGAGCTGATCCATCATCCCAGCCGGTGGGAGCGCTGGTACGCCCGCTTGTCGGCCTGGGTGATCCGTCCGCTGCAAAAGCGGCTCTCGGCAAGGGAGTGGAACCATGCGGGTTGATGCCACGACGCGGCCACTGAAGATCGCCATCCTCGCCATGGGCGGCGAGGGAGGCGGCGTGCTGGCCGATTGGATCGTCCAGTGTGCGGAGCGCCAGGGATACTACGCGCAGTCGACGTCGGTGCCCGGCGTGGCGCAACGCACCGGGGCCACGATCTATTACGTGGAAGTCCTGGCCGTGGCGCGGGACTCACGCCAACCCATATTCGGCCTGATGCCCACGCCGGGCGATGTGGACGTGGTAATCGCTTCGGAACTCATGGAATGCGGCCGCGCGGTGCAGCGGGGGCTGGTCACGCCCGACCGGACGCTGCTCATCGCCTCCCGCAATCGAGTCTACACCCTCACCGAGAAGGCGACACCGGGCGATGGGCGGATCGACGCCGAGCGTATCCTGGAGCAGGCGCGCCAGTCGGCGCGCCTCATGGTGTGCCGAGATTTTTCCAGCCTGGCCGAACGCCACCGAAGCGTCATTAGCGCTACCTTGTTCGGCGCCTTTGCCGCGTCGGGCGTTGCCCCCTGGGATCGTGCGGCGTGTGAGCAGGCCATCCGGGAAGGCGGGATCGGCGTGGAAGCCAGCCTGGCCGCATTCGGTGCGGGCTTCGAGGCGTATCGTGATGAAGCCGCATCGGCCGCCGCCGCCGTATCGCCGCCGGAGCCGCCGGCCGAGCTGCGCCCCATCCTGGATCGCGTCCGGGCGGAGTTTCCGCCGCAGGCCGCGGAAGTCCTGGAGGCTGGTGTCGCCAAGACCGCCAATTATCAAGACGCCGCCTATGCCGCGCTTTTGCTGAAGCGTTTGGAGCCGATTCGCGACCTCGAGGCCAGCCGCAATGATCCGCAGGCCACGCTACTGCGAGAAACCGCGCGGTACCTGGCCTTATGGATGACCTACGAAGACACCATCCGCGTCGCGCAACTGAAGATGCGTGCCGGACGCTTCGGCAGAATCCACGACGATGTGGGTGGGCAAGAGAGCCAACTCGTCCACATTCATGAGTATTTTCATCCGCGGCCCCAGGAGATTGCGGATGTTTTGCCGGCGCCTGCCGGGCGCTGGCTGCTGCGTTCGTCGTGGCTGCGCCCGCTGCTCTCGCGCCTGACACGCAGGGGCAGGGTGATCCGGACTTCCTCCTTGGGTGGTTTTCTGCTGCTCTACGCGGTGTATTCCCTGAGGGGTCTGCGCCGCCATTCGCTGCGCTTCGAGCGTGAAGCACAAGAGATACAGGAATGGCTCGACTTGCTGGCACGTACCGCCGCGGTGGATTACCGCCTTGCCTGCGAGCTCGCGGAATGTCCCCGCTTGATCAAGGGCTATGGCGACACTTATGAACGCGGCCTGGAGCACTATCGGCTGATCCTACAGCACCTGCCCTTCTTGAAGGGTGCAAGGGCCTCGACAACGATACGAGAATGGCGTCAAGCGGCGCTGGGCGACGAAACGGGCGCCCGGCTCAGGAGTCTGTTGGCATCGGTGTCGTCGCCTACGGCGCCGAGTGGTTCATAAAGGGCGATCGAGGAAGGAGAGGAAACCATGAGAAAGTATGTACAAAATGGCGTTCATCGGTGGATGGCAGCCTGCTTTGCGGGCGGCCTGCTGGTGGCGTCGCCCGCCAGCGCAAAGGATTTTCCGGCCGGCAAGCCGGTGACGATCATCGTTCCGTTTGCGCCGGGTGGCGGCACGGACATCTTGTCGCGCATGGTGAGCGAAGAGCTGGCCAAGAACTTGTCGGTGCCGGTGCTGGTGGAAAACCGGCCAGGCGGCAACACGCTGATCGCCGCGCAATCGGTGGCCCGCGCGGCGCCCGATGGCCACACCATCCTCACCGCCATCAGCTCGACGATGACGATGAACCCGCACTTGTACAGCAAGCTGCCCTACGAACCCAAGAAGGACTTTGCGCCGGTCACGCTCGCGTCGTCCATGCCATTGGTCCTGGCGGTCAACCCCGAGTTTCCGGCCAAGTCGCTGCGGGAGCTGACTGCTCTGCTGGCGCAGAATCCCGGCAAGTACTCCTATGCCTACGGCGCCATTCCCGCCCAGGTGCTGGGCGAGCTATACCGGCAAAAGACGGGCGTGGAAATCCAGGGCATCTCCTACAACGGAAGTTCGCCGGCACAGAATGACGTCATGGGCGGACACGTGCCGATCATCGTCGACGCGCTGACTCCGGCGCTTTCGCTGCTGAAGTCGGATCGCCTGCGGCCCATTGCGGTGTCTTCGGCGAAGCGCTCGGCCGCGCTGCCCGATACTCCTTCGCTCAGCGAGGCGGGTCTGGAGGGCGTTGATATTGCCGACTGGACGGGATTCTTCGTGCCCGCCGGGACTCCGCAAAGCACCATCGACAAGCTGCACGCCGCGTTCTCGGCGGCCTTGAACACGCCCAAGATACGAAACCAGTTGGAATCGCTGGGGCAAACCGTGTACGCGGCGGACGGAAAAACCCTCGCGGAATGGATAGACCGCGACTACGCGGTTTACGGCGAGGTGATTCGTGACGCGGGGATCAAGATCGATTGAAGGCCTTATCGGCAACACGGCCCGAGGTCGGGCGAACGTCGGCGGCAGCTTTTCGATCTCGCTTCTCTCGGCTGCGATGATTCGCTCGAACATCAACGGCTCTAACAACTTACAGGTGATGGAAAACCATGCGATACAAAATGGGTGGACTACTGGCGACTCTAGTCGTTGGAATTGCGTCGAACTCTCCGGCGCTGGCCGAGCAGAGCTTTCCATCAAAGCCGGTCACGATCGTGGTGCCTTTTGCGCCGGGAGGCGGAGCGGACATTCTGGCGCGCCTGATCAGCCAGGACGTTGCCAAAAACCTGGAGGTTCCGGTGCTCGTGGAGAACCGGCCCGGCGGCGGAACCCTGATTGCCGCGCAAGCTGTCGCAAGAGCCAAACCCGATGGCTATACGGTGCTGACGGCGGTCAGTGCCACGATGGTCATGAACCCGCACCTCTATGCCGACCTGCCTTATGATCCCAAAAAGGATTTCACTCCCGTGACGCTGGCGTCGTCGATGCCCATGGTGATCGCAGTGAATCCCGAGTTTCCGGCCAAGTCGTTGAAGGAGCTAACCGACCATATTCAGCGCAATCCGGGGCAGATTTCCTATGCTTATGGCGCGACGGGCGGGCAGATCGTTGGCGAGCTGTATCGAGATCGAGCGGGGCTGGACGTGCAAGGGATCGACGTCGGCGGCTGGGCGGGATTCGCCGTACCGGCCGGCACGCCACAGCAGGTTATCGACAGATTGCACGAAGCTTTCCAGATCGCTTTAAGCTCGCCGGAGATACGATCGAAGCTGGAATCCTTGGGCCAAACGGTATAGGCGTCGGACGGCGAAGCCTTTAAGGCGCGTATCGATCGTGATTACGACCTCTTTGGCGAAGTCATTCGCAGTGCGGGCATCAGGATCGATTAAAAGCACGGTTTCGAGAACCGGTGTGGCTCCAAACAGGTAACTGATGTTGGCTTATGCCACCGGCGGCAGATCCTCCGGTCCCGCAATCCAGCCCAGCACCGCCGAGGCCGCCAGCACCCTCGGGTTGGCCAGGTACACGTCGCCCGCGCCCATGCGGCCGGGCATGTTGCGATTGGTGGCCGAGATTGCGGTCTGCCCTTGCGCCGGCCCGCCGGGGCCAGCGTTGACGCAGGCCCCGCAGCTTGGCTCGGTGATCACGTTCACGCCGGCGGCAACGAGAATATCGTGCAGCCCTCCTTGCAGGGCGGCCTCGCGCACGGTGTGCGAGCCGTACTGGACATAGGTCGGAATGCGCACCTGGCGTTGCTCCAGAACCTCGGCATACTGACGGATGCTGCCCAAGTCGCCGGCCGTGCAGGAGCCGCCATAGGCGATGTCCAGGGGTGTGCCGCGCACCTCGCTGATGGGTACGCCATTGCCGGGATGCCCCGGCTTGGCCACCAGGGTTTCGATGATGTCCAGATCCACGGTCAGGCGATGGTCGTAGCGGGCGTCGGGATCGGGCCATACGCAGCGCGATTCGATCTCCGCCCGCGGCAGCCCGCGCTGCCGCGCCAGGGCGTCGAGCATCGCCGGCGTCGGCTCGCAGATCGCGGTGAGAGCATTGCACTCGACGGCCATGTTGGCGAGGACGGCTTGTTCTTCGAAGGGCAGAGTGGCCAGCCCCGGTCCGCCGAACTCCATGACTTTGCCGGTAAAGATGCTGCTGCGCCGTCCGACGCCGGCCAGATGGAGTATCACGTCTTTGGCGGTGCAGGAGCCGCGGAGCGAGCCTCGCAGCTCGATCCGCACCGAGGCCGGAACCCGGGCCAGCAGGCGGTTCCACTCCCAAACGCCGGCGATCTCGCTGTTGCCGATACCGTAGGCCAGGGCGTTGAGCGCACCGGCCGAACAGGTATGCGAGTCGGTGCCAACAATAGTTTGGCCGGGTAAGCCGATACGCTCGCGCACCACGGTATGACAGATGCCTTGCGCGCTGCCATCGGTTTGGGCGTGCCAATGGATGCCGGTACGCTGGGCAAACTCGGCTTGCGCCGTGCGCAGATCGTGAATGCCCGCCAGCGCCTCCGGCGTCACGCCGGCCTGCTGATGGGCGAGGCCGAGGTGATCGGGAAAGGCATGAATCTTGTTCGGGCTCGCGACGCGTACCGGCCGCCCCAGCGCCAGCTCGGCGCTGGAGGCGGCGATCGCGGTGGCGTAATCGTGCGAGAACGCGACATCGACTTCAAGGATGCCGGCATCACCCGGCCGCACCGCGCCGTGCCGGGTGCGCATGTGGCGGGCCATGATGCGTTCGGCGATGGTCATGGCACGGTGCGGGGTGGCGATGCGCGCCACGCTATCGGGATTGGCATCCAGCGCCCGCAAGTAGGCCAGCAGACCGCCGGCGCGCAGTACCGCGACCGAGAGGGCGTCCCAATCCGCCACGACCTCATCGAAGTCGATCCATTCGCCCCGGGCCAGCCTGCGCGCCAAGCCCTCGTCGGTGAGCGGGATCATCCCGTTGTTGATCAAATTCTGGCGGTGGATGGGCGCGATCGATGGCGCAAAGATCGCTCCGATGCCGGCCTGCAGCAAGGCCAGGGCGGCGACTTCGCGAGAACTGCCTTCGCCCCATCCGGGGCCGGCCAGGATCAGGCCGAAGCCGCCGGCCCGCAACTCGCCGGGTTCGATATAAGCGCCATTGCCCAACGACCGCAGGACGCGCTCGCCCAGGCGATGATCGTAGTAGTAGCAATCCGGATTGGCCTTGATGATGGCGTCGGTGGACACATGACTGAACAATTCCGCTAGCCCGGGCTCGGGTTCGAGGCGAGCGCCGGTCAGTTGCCGCCGGACGCGAGCGGCGTCTTGAGTCAGGAACAGCGCACGGCCATCGAGCCGCAGGCGCAGAGGGTTCCGGCCGTCGTCCAGGGACAGGGTGATGCGGCCGATCGATCGGCTCTTGGGGCAGGGATTCGTCATCGAGGTCTCGCAAATCGGATGGCGGGGTCGTCCCGGATGACGCCGGGATACCGGATTTTGGCGCCTGAACGGCGACGAGGCATACGACATACCTTAAGACAGGGAGTGCGCGGGGACCAGTGATGTTTGATCGCTTTAATGTTTCCTAAACGGAAACTCAAGGCTTCCGGATAATCACTAGAGTTCCTTTAGGGAATGTCAGATACTGGCCTCCATTCGTGCTGAGCAGCGGTCCAGAGCGCTCAATCCCCTGGGCCGCCATGATCGCAGCTCACTGTCATCATTCCGGGAGACCGTCTTGACATCCGTTGTCGCCGAATCGAATGGCTTGCCCCTGAGCGGGCTCCGCGTGATCGAGTTTTCCCACATGGTCATGGGTCCGACCTGCGGCATGATCCTTGCGGATCTCGGCGCGGAGGTCATCAAAGTGGAGCCGCCCGAAGGCGATCGCACCCGCGCCTTGCCCGGCTTGGGCCAGGGTTTCTTTCGGGCCTTCAATCGCAACAAAAAAAGCGTCACGATCGATCTGCAGAGCGAGGAGGGGCAGGCTCGGGCCCGGGCGCTGCTGGGTACGGCCGATGTGCTGCTGGAGAATTTCCGTCCCGGCCTGATGTCTCGCTGGGGTTTGGGTTATGCCGATTTGTCGGAACTTTATCCAAAGCTCATTTATGTTTCGCATAAAGGCTTCTTGCCCGGGCCCTATGAAGATCGGCTGGCGCTGGATGAGGTGGTGCAGAACATGGCCGGACTGACCTATATGACCGGTCCGGTGGGAATGCCGTTGCGCGCCGGCTCCTCGGTCAACGACATCATGGGCGGCATGTTCGGCGCCATCGGCGTACTGGCCGCGTTGCGCGAGCGCGAGCGCACCGGCAAAGGACAGGAAATCCAGAGCGCCCTGTTCGAGAACTGCTGTCTGTTGATGGCCCAGCATCTGCAGCAGCATCTCATTACCGGCGAGACCGTGCCGCCCTTGCCTTCGCGCACCTCGGCCTGGGGCGTCTACGATATTTTCACGCTGGCCGAAGGGCGCCAGCTGTTCATCGGCGCGGTGAGCGACAAGCAGTTCCAGGCTTTGTGCGAAGTGCTGGGGCGGCCCGACCTGGACGCGGATCCCGCTTATGCCGGCAACACGGCCCGGGTGGCGGCGCGCGAGCGCTTGCTGCCGCAACTGGCGGCCAGCCTCGCGGCCCGCGACGCCGCCGAGCTTACGGCGGCCCTGGAAGCGGCGGGCGTGCCGTTCGCCGAAGTCTCTCGCCCGGAAGACCTGGCGACCGATCCTCATTTACTGGCCAGCGGCGGCCTGGTGCCGCTGCGGACTGAGGACGGTGACGACACCCTCGCCGTGTTGTTGCCGCTGCTGATGGGCGGCCGCCGTCCGGGCGTGCGGTATCCGCTGCCCAAGGCTGGCGAGCATAACGCCGAAATTCTGGGACGCCTGTCCCGGACTTGAAACCGAAGCGCATTCCTACGCCAAGGCGGTTCGGGTCGCGAGCATGCCATGCTGGTTCGGCTGTGCTTACCCGCGGGAGCGGCTTGGCCGAACCGTCTTGGCCTCCAACTCGGGTTTTTTCAATGTCATCAACCTGCATCATTCATCGGGAGACACAGCAATGAATACGCGTCAAAACGCAAGCCGGCTGGCCGGCATCCTGGGCGGCGCCCTGTTGGCGGCAGGATCCGCCACCGCGGCGCCGATCACCATCGTGGCGCCCTTCACGCCCGGCGGCGCCGCCGACACGGTGGCGCGTTCCGTAGGGCACGCACTCGGCCTCGAACTGAACGAAACCGTGGTGGTGGAGAACCGCACCGGGGGTTCTGGGATCGTGGGCGCGGGGGCGGTGGTGCGTTCGGCCCCGGATGGCAACACGCTGCTGCTGACCACCGACGGCATCTTCGCCAACCCCGCCTTCGATAACCCCGAGGCGCAGGCGGTGCTGGACCGTCTGATACCCGTTGCCAACTTGGCTGAGGCGCCGCTGGTCCTCGCGGCTTCCAATGCTTCGGGCATCACCTCCATCGACACCTTGCTGGAACAGGCGCGCCAGCGCGAGCATCCGCTCACTTACGGTACGCCGGGCGTCGGCTCCGCGCATCACTTGGCTGGCATCGAGTTTGCGCGCCACGCCGGCGTGGCCATGACGGACGTGCCTTATCGTGGCACGGCGGCCGGCGCCGCCGGATTGGCGTCGGGCGAAATCGATCTGCTGTATGGCGTGTCGACGAGCATCCAGCCGCTGATCGAGTCCGGCCGCGCCAAGATGCTCGCCGTCACCTCAAAAGAGCGCTTCGTGCTGCTGCCGGAAGTGATGGCGCTGGGCGAGCAATACCCGGACTACAACATGATGACCATGTATGGCCTGATGGCGCCGGAAGGCACGCCGCCGGAGGCGCTGGAGCGCCTGGCGCGCGCCGCGGAGCGGGCGCTGCAGCGCCCCGACGTGCAATCCCAGTTGCGGGGGGCTGGCCTGGTTCCGGCGTTCCAGGGGCCACAGGTCTATGACAAGGCGCTGGCAGCGCTGACCGCCGAACGCAAGGCCATCATTCGCGATGCGGGCATCCGCGTGAACTGATCACGCGACCAAAAGCAAACCAAGACCTATGCCGAGGCAGGGCGGCGGTAAGATCATCTCGTTCGTGATTCCCTTGATCTGTCGCCATGTCCCGAAGCAGCAATCTCAGCCTCCGCTCGATGAAGATCTTCCTGGCGGTCTTCGATACGGGCAGTGTCGGCCACGCGGCGCGGGCGCTCGGCATGAGCCAATCGGGCCTGAGTACGGCGCTGACCAGCCTGCGGCGCGAGCTCGGCGACGTACTGTTTGTGAGTACGTCTTCGGGCATGCAGCCGTCCGCGCGGGCCAAGGACCTTGTCGGCCCCATGCGCGACACGGTCAACTGTATCGAGCAGCGGATCCTCAAGAAGGAAGGCTTCGATCCCGCCACCGAAGAGCGCGAGTTCCGGATCGCCCTGACGGATGTGGCGGAGGCGATTTACATGCCGCGTGCGCTCAACGCGGTGGTGGCGGTTGCGCCGGGCGTGCGCATCCGCTCCGTGACCATGCCGCCGCACGAATTGCAACGCGCCTTGTCGGACGGTGGCGTGGATCTGGCGCTGGGTTATCTGCCGGATCTCTCCGCGAGCGAGCTCGTGCGCCGCAAGATAGGGCGGCACGCTTTTGTGTGCTTGTGCGGTTCGGCCAACCACGGTGTTATTGACGGGTTCAATCTCAAGAAATACTCGGAAGCCAGGCACATCGTGGTCGAGGCCGCCGGCCGCACCCAAGGCCTGCTGGAGCGATACGTGGCGCAGCGAGGCATCCATCGGCGGGTGGTCTTGACCACGCCGAATGTCATGAGCATGCCGGAAATCATTTCCCATACCGACATGATCGCGTCGATCCCGGATGCGCTGGCGCATTTTTTCTCGAATTATCCGCGGTTGGTACAGCTGCCGCTGCCTTTCCCGTCTCCCGTGTTCGATACCCATCTTCATTGGGGGCGCAGCCTGCATGGCGATCCGGCCAATCGATGGCTGCGGTCGGTGTTGTTCGAGGCTTTTGCGAAGCCGGCACCATGAAATCGCCAAGGCAGATTTCCACTATCTGAATTATCGATATTCGGGCGGCCTATACTGGACAAGTGTCCAAAACGGACTGCAGCCCTTGCCGCCGCGCACCCGAATGGTGGCGGAGAAGCTCCGGCCGAAAGGCGGAGTTCTTCAACATCGCGGCGTGGGCAACGGCATCGCGCTTTTTCGGTGCCGTGTATTCGGAGTTCGTGATGCAAGTTCGCTCAACATTTGACGCCCATCCCACGCTCATCAAGACGCGTGACTATCGACATATCCGCGTGGATCCGCTCACCGGCGTGCTCGGTGCGGAGATCGGCGGGGTCGATCTGCGCGAACCGCTCAGGTCGGAAGTCTGGGAGGAGATCGCGCAGGCCTACGGCGACCACCAGGTCGTTTACTTCCCCGACCAGGATCTGACGCACGAGCAGCACCTTGCGTTCAGCCAGCACTTTGGCGAGATCTCCCGAGTGCCTCAGCTGAACAGCGTCGAAGGCTATCCCGACGTGCAGATCATCCGCCGGCTGGCGTCCGACACCGGCCGCGTGATCGGCGAGAACTGGCACGCCGACAGCACGTTCCTCGATAATCCGCCCACGGCGATCGTCATGCGGGCGGTAGATGTTCCACCATATGGCGGTGACACCGGGTTTCTCAGCATGTATGCCGCCTACGAAGCCTTATCGCCTAAATACAAGGCCTTCCTGGAGCAGCACAGCGTGGTGCATAGCGCCACCCGCATATTCGGCTCGGCCTACCTGGCCCAGGGCCGAAAGTACAACGCGGGCGCGGCCCGAGACGATCTCAAGGTGGAAGAGGGCGATCGCGAGGTTGCGCACCCGCTGGTGTGTACCCATGCCGCCACCGGCCGCCCGTTCCTCTATGTGAACAAGACCTACGCGCAACGCATCGACGGTTTCAGCAACGAGGAGAGCGCGCCCATCCTGGCCTTCCTCTTCGAGCATGTGTCGCGCTTTGATTTCACGTGCCGGGTAAGGTGGCGCAAGAACCAGATCCTGGTGTGGGACAACCGCTGCACCATGCATCGCGCCATCCCGGATTACACAGGGCAGCACCGCTATCTCACGCGAGTGACCATTGCCGGTGCGCCGCCGGCTCGCTGATTCCGCAGGACCACCACAACCACAAACAAGGAGAGACTATGTATCAATATCCACGCGGCCGCCGATGGACGGCCGGGGCTCTGTTCGCAGGCCTGATGGCGGCATTCGCCATGCCGGCCGGCGCGGCCTCGGACTACCCGCAAAAGCCGATATCCCTCGTAGTGCCGTTTGCCGCCGGCGGCAGCCTGGACGCCACCGCACGCATCATCGGCGACAAGGCCGACGACATCCTCGGCCAGCAAATCATCATCATCAACCGTCCGGGGGCGGGCAGTTCGGTTGGCGCGCGTTCGGTGGCGTCCGCCGACCCCGATGGCTATACCATGCTGATCGCTTCGGGTTCCGCCTATGGCTATATGCATATGCTCATCCCCGGCTACGATCTGACGCTGGCGGATTTCGAGCCCATTGCTGTGGTTGCGGTGAACCCGTCGGTCATCGTCTCCAGCGCCAGCCTCGGTGTCGACTCCCTGGAGGGCTTGGTCGATTATGTGGCGAAGCATCCGGGCAAGGTCAGTTTTTGCAGCACTGGCGTGGGCGGCCTGAACCATCTGCAGCTCGAAATGTTCAAGGAGGTGGTAAAGGCGGACACTGGCAAGGACTTTGCCGTTGAGCACATTCCCTACAACGGCCTGGCGCCCGCCGTCGTGGGCCTGGTCGGCAAGGAGGTTCAAGCGTGTACCCTGCCGTACACTGCCATGGTCAAGGAACGGAATGGCACCGATTTGAACATCCTGGCCGTACAAAGCCCGTCCCGGATCCAATCCATGCCCGACGTTCCCACCACCGGCGAGGCGGGCTTCAAAGAGATGGACAGCAACGACGCCTTCGTCAACATTACCGCGCCCAAGGGCACGCCGCCGGAAGTCATTGCCAAACTGGAAGCCGCCATCCAGCAGGCCATGGAAGATCCGGCGGTGCTCGAAAAGCTGCATGCCCTGGATATTCAAACGGTCTTCATGGGCAGCAAGGAAACCGGCGACTGGCTGAAGGAAGATGTGGCCAAATACGAAAAACTGATCAAAGGAGCCGGATTGGCGGTCGAGAAGAAGTAAACCCTGCCATATCAGTTATCCATTGCGCTGCGCGCCACCCGCAGTCGATGAAACGGGTGCTCAAGAGTGTGTGGGCAGTTTCATCTCAGGCGTGGTGGCAGCCGGCCTTCATCCAGACACGTATCGGGGTTTCAGGGGTGAGCGCGTCGTACTGCCGCAAGAGTGCTTCGCAGGCCGAGTTACCCAGCGCATCAGACACCAGGCCGCTGAACTTGGCCTTCAAGCGTGCCTCCTGGGCGTCGAGATCGCTCATCGGGATGCCGGAATCGGCGCGCCGCGACGCTTGCCGCCCGGTGCGCAGGCGCAGGGTGACGTCTGCGACGGTTTTTTCGCGCCCCGCTTCGAACACCACGTGAATGCGTGGCAGCAAAGCGGTGAAGGCGGGGTCTTGCACGATATCCGTGTTGTACTCGCTCAGCCGCGAGGTGTCGCGGCGGAGCAGCGTGAGGGCGGCCACGCCGCACACGCTGAATTTGAGCTGCAGGCCGTCGCGGGGCGCGGCGATGTTGCATACCGTATCGAGGTCCGTTGACACGACCAGGTTCAGCTCGGCCACGTCCTCGGGGCTGGCGTCGAGCTCATCGCGCAGGCTGGCGGCGGCGTCGGCCACCGCATGCGTCAGATAGCAGGCGGCGTGGTACTTGAACAGGTTGTCGTGCAAAAAGACGCCCCGGTTGGGGGCCGGCGCCAATGCCAGATCCAGATTGAGATCATGGCTGTGAGTGACGGCAAAACCGGCGGGCGCGGTGAGGGCGTGCGGGTGGCTGGAAAAGTCGCGTGCCGACATCAGGGCGGCGAACAGGCCGTTATGCGCCGCCTTGCCGGCGTGCAGGGGTTTGCAGGCGGTGCCGAACATGGCCCGGATGCCGGCGGCCTGGGTGGCGGCGATACCGATGGCATTGATGGTTTGTTCCACCGAGAGCCGTAGCAGGCGGGCGCAGGCGGCGGCCGCGGCAAAGGTGCCGATGGTGGCGGTGCCATGAAAACCCATGCGGTAGTGGCTGGGCTCCAGCAAGCGGCCG
The DNA here is from genome assembly GCA_023228945.1 of Pigmentiphaga sp. Lineage (GTDB taxonomy): Bacteria > Pseudomonadota > Gammaproteobacteria > Burkholderiales > Burkholderiaceae_B > Verticiella. The sequence continues at coordinate 110,248 of JALOAI010000018.1, forward strand.
ATGCGGCATCCGGCGTCGTAGCCGGCCACGAAGCTGGCGGCGACGTCGGCCCAGGTGGCGTCAAGACGCTCGCCCAACGCCAGCACGGCGGGCAGGATGGCCACCGACGGATGCGCCGCCATGTGGAAGTTGACGTCGTCGTAATCCAGAGCGTGCGCGGCGGTGCCATTGATCAGGGCGGCCGATAGCGAGGGTAAGGCCTGGGCGGCGCCGAAGACGGCGGACTCGGGGCGGCCGCCCTGATCCAGAAGCTCTTGGCGCAGCGCCTGGACGAAAGGTTCCTGGGCGCCTGCAATGGCGGTGCCGGTTGTATCGAGCAGACAGTGGCGAACCACGGCCCAGACGGACTCCGGCAGAGTGTCGGGGGTGCGGCCGCACACTTCCGCGGCGATGAGATGGGTCAGGTCGTGGGGCATTGGAGGCCTCGTTTTAGCGCGGGGCGGCGCCTGTTCGGTGGCAGCCTTTGATGTGAAGGAACTTCAGCATCGGATGGCGGGCCGCTGCTGCGCTCGTTAGCGATGCTCGAAGATTATCGTCTTGAATGGCGCTCCGGAGGTAGTCCGTATGGTCCATAGTGTGGACTTACGATGCTGGGCGGAGATCTTTCCTGCCATTGCCGAAGGGGCTTTCGATGTCGGGGGCTCCGCCGCGACCAGGCCGCGGGGGTAAGCCGGTCCACGCCACAGAGCTGTTAATGATTCCATAATTTGGAATTATGAGGGGCGTTTCAGGGCGTTTCTCGCTCACAATATCTTCGTGCGGCGCCAAGCGCTTTGAGGCTTTGCGCGCCTTCATGAGGCCGGCCCTGCCGGCTCGCCCGCCACGCCTTGCCGGCACGACGCGCCATCACGCGTTGCCGGCATGGGTTCTTTCCCCTTTAATCGAGGCATTGCCCTATGTCAGCTGCGCTAGATTCCATCACCCACGCCGTTCCCCTGGGCGAGGATTATCCCGAGATCCGCGAGAGCATACGCCGTATTTGTACAGACTTTCCGGGAGAATATTGGCGAGAGCTCGACGCCCGCGGCGCCTACCCGGAAGCCTTCGTCAAGGCGCTGACCGACGCCGGCTATTTGTCGGTCCTGATTCCCGAAGCTTATGGCGGTTCGGGTCTGCCGCTGCGCGCCGCTTCGGTGATTCTGGAAGAAATCCATGCCGCCGGCTGCAGCGCCGGCGCTTGCCATGCCCAGATGTACACCATGGGCACGCTATTGCGCCACGGTAGCGAGGAACAGAAGCAACGCTTCCTGCCCGGTATCGCATCGGGCGAGCTGCGCCTGCAAGCCTTCGGCATTACCGAGCCCACCACGGGCTCGGATACCACCCAGATCAAAACCCGTGCCGAGCGCGTGGGAGATCACTATGTGGTCAATGGTCAAAAGGTGTGGACATCTCGCGCGTTCTATTCCGACCTCATGATGCTCTTGGTGCGCACCACGCCCGCCGACCAGGTGCAGCGCAAGACCGAGGGTTTATCGGTGCTGCTGGTGGATATGCGGGAGGCGCGAGGCAACGGCCTGGACATCCGGCCGATCAAGGCCATGGTCAATCACAACACCACCGAAATTTTCATCGATAACTTGAAGGTGCCGGTGGCCAACCGCATCGGCGACGAAGGCAAGGGTTTCCGCTACATCCTGGATGGCATGAACGCGGAGCGCATCATTGCGGCCTCGGAAGCCATCGGCGACGCGCGCTGGTTCGTGCGCAAAGCCACCGAGTACGCCTCGGAGCGCGTGGTGTTCGGCCGCCCCATCGGCAAGAACCAGGGCGTGCAGTTTCCCATCGCCCGCGCCCATATCGAAACCGTGGCGGCCGAGATGATGGTGCGCAAGGCCACCACCATGTTCGCCGCGGGCCTGCCCTGCGGCGAAGACGCCAACATGGCCAAGCTCCTGGCCACCGAGGCGGCCTGGCACGCGGCGGAGGCTTGCCTGCAAACCCATGGCGGCTTTGGCTTTGCCGCCGAATACGATGTGGAACGCAAGTGGCGCGAGGTGCGGGTGATGCAGGTGGCGCCGGTATCCACCAATCTGATCCTGGCCAATATCGCCGAGCATACGCTGGGCTTGCCGCGGTCTTACTGACCACGCGCCTATGCGAAAGCCTCGCCCTTCAGGGCGAGGTCAAGCGAGGCAAATTTTAAAAACGGCACCGCAGGTGCCCCCGTATTGTGGCGGAGAAGCTCCGGCCGATACGGCCGGAGTTCTTCACACATGCCAAGCGCGAGCCCGCCAGCATCCGGCGGGGCGCCTACCCTTTTACGACGGCCTGCAGGAGGCTAGGCCTATTCGGGCTAGCGAACCCGCGAGCATGGGGAGCCGGCCTTCTTCTCCGGCCGCCCGGCGGAGGCTGAAGCCGCCGTTGGCGGACACGGGAAAGCTTGAGCGCAGGGTTCAGCCTTGCCGGTACGGATCGAGCAGGTGGCCATGGGCGTTGAGCGCCGGCGGCGCGCTCCGAATCGGCGGCCGCATTCCGTCGAAGCGAATCGGCAGACCAATGAAGGCCATGTCGGATTCAGGTACGGGCTGTACGATGCCCAACGCCTGGGTTTGGGGGTGTGCCAGCGCTTCGGCGACGTTCTGGACCGGCGCATTGGGAACGCCCGCGGCTTCAAGCCGTTCGCACCACGCGGCGGTGGTCTGGCCCGCGAGAATGTCGCCGATGAGGGCATCCAACGCCACGCGATTCTGAACTCGTTGGGCGTTGCCGGCGAATCGCGGATCGTCCAGCCATTCTGGATGCTCCAGGAGCTGAGCCAAACGTTGGAACAAACCATCGTTGCCCGCCGCCACCACCACATGGCCATCCTGGGTGGCATAGGCCCGGTAGGGAGCGATCGAGGCCGCGCCGGAACCGAAGCGCTGTGGGATCTCGCCACTGCTCTGGTAGCCCGCCGCCGCGACGGTCATCCACGACAGTGCGGTTTCGAGTAGCGAAACATCGATCTGGCAGCCTTGCCCGTTGCGCTCGCGCTGGAACAAAGCCGCCAGAATGGCATTGCTGGCCCACATGCCGGTGCCCGAGTCGACCACGGAATAGCCGGTGCGCACGGGCGCCTGGCCGACCTCGCCCGTGACGCTCATCAGGCCGCCAAACGCTTGCATGAGAGGGTCGTAGCCGGGGTGGCGGGAGAGCGGGCCGACGCTGCCGAAGGCACCCAGGTCGCACCAGATCAGGGCGGGTTTGTCCTGCCGCAAGTCGTCGGCATCCAGCCCTTGCTCCTTCAAAAGGCCGGGGCGCATGCTCTGGATCACGACGTCGGCCTCGGCCAGGATGAAACGGCGCAGGGCCGCGACTTCAGCGGGATCACGGAAGTTCAGCGTGATCGACAACTTGTTGCGATTGACCGCCTGGAACATGGTGGCCGCGCCTTCCCAGAACGGCGGCCCCCAGGCGCGGGCGTCGTCGCCTTTGGGCTTTTCGACCTTGACCACACGGGCGCCAAGATCGCCCAATATCTGGGTGGCTGAAGGTGCCGCAATGTTCTGGCCGATCTCCACGACGGTGATGCCGGCCAGCGGCAGGGTAGTGGCGACGGCAGGCGAGTGAGTCGAAGGCATGGTGTTATCTGGGCTTGGCAGGATCATGAAGCGGGGCACGGCCGGTGACGAATGAAGCGAGGGAGAGAATCGGGCGGAGAGGCCGCCCGGTGGCGTGGCGCGACGCGGGATGGGGCGGAACGCTTGGCGTTCCGATAGGGCTGCCGCGTCGGCTTTGGTGGGTCAGAGCTCGGTCTTGATGTTGCGATCCTTGATCATCTTCTTGAAGAACTCGACATCGTCTTTCATGCGTTGCGAGAACGCTTCGGGGCTGCTGGTCAGTACCTGCAACCCGAGTTCATCGATGCTCTTTTGCACCTCGGGTTTTTGCAAGGTGGTCACGAACAGTTCGTTGATGCGAGCCGTCAGCGCCGGGTCCATGTTGGGCGGCCCCATATAGCCCATCCAGGTGTCGGGCATGACGTAGTCGGGCAGTGATTCACCGATGGTGGGAATATCCGGCGCGGCGGCGGCGCGTTCGGCCTCGACCATGCCGATGATGCGCAGGCGCTCTTGCTTATGATGAGGCAGGGCCGCGGCGAGCGAAGACACCACCATGGGAATATGGCCACCGATGACGTCGATGATGGATTGCCCCGTGCCCTTGTAGGCCACGGCACTGAACTTGCCGTCGGCATATCCATTGAGGTTCTCGCCCGCCAGGTGGTGGGGGCTGCCGATACCGGCAACACCGAAGCTCACTTCGCCGGGCTCTTTTTTGGCCCACTCCACCAGCTCGGTGGCGTTGGTGGCCGGAACCGACGGATTCACCACGATCGCCATGGGCATCATGACGGCCGGCGTGATGTGGGTGAAGTCGGTAAAGGGGTCGAACGGCGAGTTGGGTATGAATAGCTGCGACAAGCCATGCGAACCGTTGGTTGCCAGCAGCAGGGTATAGCCATCGGGATCGGCCCGCATCACGCTTTGGGCGCCCGCCCAGCCGCCGGCGCCGGGACGATTATCCACAATGAAGGATTGCCCGGTAGCGACGCTGAGATGCTGCGCGAGTTCGCGGCTGAGAATGTCGGCCGAACCGCCGGGCGAGTAAGGTACGACAATGCGCACGGCTTTATCTGGCCATGTATCGCTGGCGCTCGCGGCCATGGTGGGGGGCAGTGCCGCGGCCAGGGCGGCGAACATGCCCAATTGCAGCGCGTGGCGGCGGGATGGCGTTGTCATGACGGTCTCCTAGGATGCCTTTCGGTCTTTGAGTGGCTGAACAGCGGTGTTCAGGACCACGCCATTCTAGGAGCGGGTGGACGACAAGTCGGACATTGTAATTCCAGGTTGTGGACTACCCATCGTGAGCCCGGGTGTGCCGTTTGCGCCGCCTCGGGGCGAACGCTTCAACCGGCCAGGCCGGCGCCCGGCTGCTGGCCAAGGCGCGCGGAAACCACCTTGGCCTCGCGCTGCAGCAACGGCAGGAGCATGTCGGCGCGGTCGCGGATCCGGTAGGTCAGGGCCGAAATCGAGATCGCCATGGTGGGTCTGCCCATCGGATCCTGCACCGCCACCGCGACCGACAGGATCTCCTGCATATCCAGCGGGTGCTTCATCACGTAGCCGTCGCGCCGGCCCTGCTCGATGCGGCGCATCAAATCATCGGGATCGGTTTCGCCCAGCATGTGCAGACGCACGGTATTGGCGGCGATAATGCGTTCGGCCTCGCCGGGGGGCAGTGTGGCCAGCATGGCCAGGCTGCCCGCGCCGGTGCCCAGCGGTCTGCGGCGGCCCACCGACAGCAAGAGCGCCTTGACCGGATAACTGCCTTCGCGGCGGTCGATGCAGACACTATCCAGGGAACTGGTAACGTGCACGAAAACAGTGTCTCCGGAGTGCTGGGCCAGGGTGTCGATCGAGGCATCCCAGCATTCGCGCAGATTGGCCGGCGGCTCCACCACCAAGCCAAGTTCGTAGATCAGGGGCCCCAGCCGATAGCGCCGGCTTCGAGGATCTTGTTCGACCAGACGTTCTTCCACCAGCCGCCGCAGGATGCGGTGTACGGTGGGGCGTTCCATTTGCAGTTGGCGGGCCAGGTCGGCCAGGCGATAGCCTGACTGGCCATGGGTGGCCAGGGCGCGCAGCAACGCGGCCGCGCGGGCGATGGCCTGGGTGCCGGCCGAAGCCGCGTTGGTGTTCGTGCTCATGGGATAGTCCAGATAGCGGAATAAAATGTGGCTATTATGGGCCACGATGTGGAATTCTGTCGCCACCACTCGCCATTGGCGTTTTTCAATCTTCTGGAGTTCTCTCTCACCATGTCGAATTGGATAGGCAACGGTTATGAAAACTGGCCCGAGCAAGTGCTGGCCAGATCCTGGGACACCTTGAAGGTCGATGAGCCCCTGCCTCGCGTGCTGCGCGTTACCTTCAACCGGCCAGAGGCGTCCAACGCGTTCAACACCCGAAGCGCCCACGAGCTGTTCGATATTTTCCATCCGCTCGAGATCGTGCGAAATCATTTTCGCTGTGTAGTGCTCACCGGGGCCGGAGATAAAGCGTTCTGCGCTGGCGGCGATCTGAAAGAAAGGCGCGGCCTCACCGAAGAACAATGGGTACTGCAGCACGAACTGATGGAACGGACGGTGCGTGCCATCGCGCAATGTCCCATCCCCGTGATAGCCGCCGCCAACGGCGCGGCGTATGGCGGCGGCCTGGAGCTGTTGCTGCAATGCGATTTCGCCTTCGCCGCCAGCACGGCGCGGTTTGCCCTCACCGAAACCTCGTTGGGCATCATGCCTGGGGCCGGCGGCACGCAAACCCTGGCCCGCGCGGTGGGCGAGCGCCGCGCCAAGGAGCTCATCCTGGGCGCCGTGCCGTTCAGCGCCGACGAGGCCCTGGCCTGGGGCGTGGTCAATCGCGTGTTTCCCGCCGAAACCCTGATGGGCGAGACCCTGGCCATGGCCGGACGCATCGCCAACAACGCGCCGTTGGCGGTGCGCCAGGCCAAGCATTCCATCCACTATGGCCTGCAAAGCGACTTCGCCACCGGCATGATGTTCGAGATCGAGGCCTATCAGCGCATGGTCAAAACCCAGGATCGGGTGGAAGGCGTGGCCGCGTTCAACGAAAAACGCAAGCCGCGGTTTACCGGGCATTGAGTCTTTCAGAATTTCAGGAGTTCAGCGATGAGTGATTTCATTACGGTGCGCGAAGTGGGGCTGCGCGACGGCTTGCAATTGGTGCCCTTCCATGTCGACACCGACACCAAATTGGCCTGGCTGGAGGCCGAAGCCGACGCCGGCGTGAGCGCCTTCGAAGTGACGTCATTCGTCTCGCGCAAAGCCATGCCGCAGTTCGCCGATGCCGAACTCGTGGCGGCCCGCGCGGCCGCGTTGCCGGGCATCTCGGCGGCGGCGCTGGCACTGAACGGACGCGGCGCCGAGCGAGCCCTGGAGGCCGGGGTGGGAATGCTGGTGTTCGTCATCTCCGCCAGCCAGGCGCACAGCAAAGGCAACGCGGGGCGCAGCGCCGACCAGGCTCTGGCCGAGTTTGCCGAGATCATGACGCAAGTGCGGGCCTGCGCTCCCGAGCGTCGGCCGCGAGTGCTGGCCGGCGTGGCAACCGCCTTTGGCTGCACATTGGAAGGCGCCATCGACCCGGCGCGAGTGCGCGCGCTGATGTCGGCCATGGCCGAACTCGGGCCGGATGAGATGGCGCTGGCCGATACCGTGGGGTACGCCAATCCGGCCCAGGTAAAAACGCTCTGCCGGGAGGTGAAGGCCGACATCGGCCACCTGTCCCTGGGCCTGCACCTGCACGACACGCGCGGCCTGGCCCTGGTCAATGTGGTGGCGGGCCTCGAAGCTGGCGTGACCGCCTTCGACGCCGCCCTGGGCGGCCTCGGCGGCTGCCCATTCGCGCCGGGCGCCAGCGGCAACGTGGCCACCGAGGATCTGGTGTATCTGCTGCATACGCTGGGCCTGCGCACGGGGATTCATCTGCCCAAGTTGCTCAAGGTTCGCGAACGGCTGGCGGAATGGCTGCCGGGTGTCGAGCTGCATGGGGCTGTGGGGCGGGCGGGGATTCCGGCGCATCAGGTGGCGGAGATGGAGCCGTACTAAGCCAGGCTTGCGCACCCCGACTTTGTAGCGCCTGCGCCGGGGCGCATTCATTGGCAGCGAGGATGGCAAGGCCAGCCCGACGGAGGCCGAAGGTGCGCCCGAGCCGTGGCGGAAGGGCCCCGGCTGAAGGGTCGGGGTTCTTTACGCGGGTCCGGATTGCCTTGACAGTTCAACGACGCGGGTGTTTTAATTTTTACATCATCGGTAATCAAAAAATGAAACGAAATGAGTACTACAGGTCCGAAGGAGGTTCTGCAGCTGGACGATGATTCCGGCATTCTGGCCCGAACCCTGCACATCTTGCGGGTGGTCACCCAGTCCGCAGAGCCGCTGGCCAATCGCGATCTCGCCGCCATCACCGGCATTCCCAAAGCCACCGTTTCCCGCATCACCACCCGTCTCTTGCAGGCGGGGTTGCTGCGCCAGGTTCGCCACACCGAACTATTTGCCTTGGGGGCGGGTGTGCTGGAGCTCAGTCGCGCATTTCTCGACAAGATCGACGTCCGGGCGGAGTTCCGGCGAGTGGTCCCGCCTATCGTCGAAGAGATTGGCGGCGCCGCGCACATCGGGATTCGCGATCGCTTCGATATGGTGCTGCTCGATACGGTGCAGCCGCGCGCCGCGACGCTGACGACGCGTTTGCGAGCCGGGTCGCGCTTGAGTCTGGCGACATCGGCGATAGGCCGGGCCTACCTATGCGCCCTAACCGAAGAAGAACGACAGGCGCAGTGTCAAACGCTGGTGCGACATGATCAGGCCAAAGCGGGCGAACTCGCCCAACAACTGCAACGCGCCGCGACCGAACTCCAGACTACGGGGTTCTGTAATTCCTTCGGGGAGTGGTACCCCGATATCCACGCCGTGGCGACTTATCTGCTGGCGCCCGATGGCGATATTTACGCTATCAGTTGCGGAGGACCCGCCAGCCGCTTGCCGGCCAGCTACCTGAGCGAGCAAGCCATACCTCGCCTGCGCGACGTCGTGCGCGCGATTTGTGCCGAAACCGGCGCCATCTCTGCCTTCACCTGAACCACCTCATGAAATCGATCTCCGAACTCGACGCTGCCGCCCTGCTACAACGCGAGGCAGCCCTGCTCGACATGCAACGCTGGGATGACTGGCTGGATCTCTACGAGGAGGACTGTTTGTTTTGGGTGCCGAGCTGGCGCGATGATCACGCCCTGATCGACAACCCGCGCGCCGAAGTGTCGTTTCTTTATTTGCGGGGCAAGACCGCGCTCGCCGAACGTGTTCGTCGGGTGGTTCAGGGCAAGTCGATCACGACTCATCCCCTGCCCCGTACCAGTCACCAGGTGAGCCTGCCGATCTGGCTGGAGGATGACCGACTTCCGGAAAGCGGGGCCTGGCATAGCCAATGGGTCAGCCATCAATACGACCCCCGCACGAGTGAGCAAAAGATGCTCTTCGGCCGCTATCGCCACGCCTTCAGCCAGCGCAGCGATACCTGGAAGATCCGCGAGAAGGTCGTCACCCTCATCAACGATCGTATTGCCACCGTCCTCGATTTCTACAGTGTATGAACTCCTCTCCCCGCACCTCCGCCGCACCGGCTCAGCCCCTGCTGGATGATCGTCCCGAAGATGGCGTTTTTCGCGTGCATCGCAGCGCCTTCCTGGATCCCCGCGTCTTCGAGATGGAGCAGACCCGGATCTTTGAAGGTGGATGGGTGTTCGTCGGCCTGGCCAGCCAGTTGAGCAAGCCGCACGACTTTGTCACCACCACGATAGGCCGCCAGCCCATTCTGCTCATGGCTGACGAGCACGGTCACATGGGTGCGTTTTTCAATTCCTGCCGCCACCGCGGTATGCTGCTGCAGCCCGCGCCCCATGGCAATCGGCGTGTTCACGTCTGTCGATATCATAGTTGGGCTTACGACAGCGCTGGATTGAACCAACACATCAGCGAGCGCGAACAGGGTCGCTATCTTCCCGGTTTTCAGGCAGAGGATCATGGGCTGGTTCCCCTGCCGAGGTTTGCCCGCTATCGCGACTTCCTGTTTGCCAGCATCAATCCCGATGTCCCGGAGCTTGAAGACTATCTTGGCGAGGCGAGTCACTTCCTCGACCTCATGTCTGCCCAGGCGCCGCAGGGCCTGGAGTTTCTGCCTGGCAAGGTGACCTACACCTTCCGCGGCAACTGGAAGCTGCAGATCGAGAATGCGCTGGACATGTATCACTTCAGCCATGTTCATGTCTCATACGTCGAACTGCTGAAAAAACGTCCTCTGTTGCCTGAAATGGGTGGCCCCCCACCCACCGGGGCGGCCGAGGGAGAGCAGGGCAGCTTCAGCTTTGGCAACGGCCACGCGGTGATGTGGCGTTCGCGTTCACGCGCTTCCGAGACCTTGCTGGCCCAACGCCGGGAACGCTTTGCTCCGCACATGAGCGACGCGCAACTGAAGTGGTCGGGCTACGGCCGCAACCTCACGATTTTTCCCAACATGCAGATGGTGGACAACGTGACATCGATGATGCTGCGTGTCATACATCCGCTGGCCCCCGATCTCACCGAAATGCGCACCTATTGCCTGGCGCCCCTTGGCGAATCCCCGGAAGAGCGCGAGGCTCGGCTACGCGACTACGAGGATTTTTTTAATCCCAGCGGCTTTGCGACCCCGGATGACAATGTCGTGTACGAGCATAGCCAGGACGGCCTGGGGGCGATCGGCGCGGGGTGGACCCAGGGTTATGCCCGAGGCATGGATCGCAGTGATCTGCCCGCGCGCAATCCTTACCAAGACGAACTGGGACTCAATGAGGCTGCATGGACGGTTGGTCCTCGCTCCCTGGGTGACGAGACCTGTTTTCACGACGCCTATCGCACCTGGGCGCGCCTGTTGGCCGGGTGAGCAATCCAGCGGCTTTACATCCCATCAACAGCCTGTCATCCCAAGGAGGAGACATGACAAACCGCCGTACTCTGCTCAAGGCCGCCACACTGGCCGCGCCCGCCCTGGCCTTCGGACTTCCTTCGTGGGCTCGTGCTTCCAGTGAAACCAACAAATACCCCACCAAACAGCCGCGCCTGATCATCCCCTATCCGCCCGGCGGCCCGACCGACACACTGGCGCGGATCCTGTCACAGCGCGTGTCGGAGGGCTGGCCTCACGCGGTGCTGATCGACTATGTGCCGGGTGCCGGCACCGCCATCGGCGTGTCCACGGTGGCTCGCTCCGCGCCGGACGGCTATACCTTTGGTGTGGTCAATAGCGCCTTTGTTACCAATACGCTATTGCGCAAGAACCTGGGTTACTCGCTGGACCAGCTGACCGGCATCACCCAGATGGTCTATGTGCCGTTGGTGCTTGCCGCCAACGCGGATGCTCCCTACGACACCATTGAAGAACTCGTGGAGTTTGCTCGCAAGAATCCGGGCACGCTCTCTTTTGCCACGCCGGGAGCCGGGGGCACCTCACACCTGGCCGGCGAGTTGCTGAACCGGGTTGCCAACATCGATCTGCTGCATATTGGCTACAAGGGCAGTGCCCCGGCCCATACCGACGTGGTCGGTGGACGCGTTCCTTTGCTTATTGATCCCTTGCTTTCCACCTTGCCGCTGGTCAATGCGGGGCGTCTCAAGATCATAGCCGTGCTATCCAGCGAGCGTTTCCCCTCCGCGCCCGACTATCCCACCGTGGCCGAGACGTTTCCAGGCTTCGATGTCAGTACCTTCCTGGGCCTGGTGGCTCCCGCCGACACTCCGCCGGCCATTATTCAGACCATCGCCGACGCCTTCGATGCCGCGCTCAAGAATCCCGAAGACAGCCGCCGCATCGCCGAGCTTGGCATGGGTGTCGTGGGCTCGGGGCCCGCAGCTTTCAATGAGCTTATCCGTCGCGAAAAAGAACTGTGGGGCAAGGTGATTACCGACGCCAGGATCGAAATCGAATAAATCATGCCAACGTGAGGCTCACCCCGCCGCCGCAAGATGCTCCGCCGCCAGCGCGCGGAGCCATTGATGGGATGGATCGCGATGAAACCTCTCATGCCAATAAAGGCGTGACAGCGTCTGCGGTAGCCGAAAAGGCAGCTTCAGCACCTTGATGGGAAACAGTGTTGAAAACCGCTTGGCCACGCCCAGCGGAATCGTCGCGATCATGTCCGACTCGGAAACCAGCTTTGCCGCCACGATGTTGTCGGACAAACTGATCACGGCGTGGCGAGCCAGCCCGAGCTTGCGAAGATCCCGTTCCACGTAGTCATCGAAGCCTCCGGTGCGGCTGACGATCACGTGTGGCAACTGGCAGTATTGTTCGCGCGTGAGGGCCTCATCTACCGCCTCGTTGGCCGATCCCGCGATACAGGCGTAGTTGTAATCCAGCAAACGATGCTGTCGAAGGCTTGGCGGCATCTCGGGCAGCATGCCGCCGAGGGCCAGATCGGCCTGGCCGGTTTCCAATAGATAGATCAGATCGTTAACCGGGGCCCGCAGGCTGCGCAGCCGGCACCGTGGAGCCGCTCGCCTGAATGCTTCGACAAAACTCGAAAGACTGAGGAATTCGGATAAGTCGGACAGGCACAGCGTAAAGGTGCGCTCGGCGGTGGCGGGATTGAACGTTGGCGATGTGAGGAGATGCTCGTGCAGATCCTTGGCGATGCGCTGGATGGGCGTGCGCAGCGCCTGGGCGCGGGGCGTGGGGCTGAGCCGGTTGCCGGTGCGCACGAACAGGGGGTCGTCGAAGTGCTCCCGCAGCCGACGGAGCGACTGGCTGACGGCGGACTGAGTGACGTTCAATCGATCGGCGGCTGCCGATACCTGCTCGGTTTCCAGCAAGGCCACCAGGACGAAAAGCAGGTTCAGATCCAGCGTGGAGCGAAGATGCATATTAGCTCGTCTAATAGAGTTTATTAAATGTAATTTATGGCCTTGCCCGGGTCAACGCCCTAATATCGTGGCTGGAGCGGTCGGGATAGTCCGGCTGCGGCCGCTTGGCGGCGATACCGGATAACCATAGATTGAATGTCTGAACATAACCCTGATGAAGTTAGTGGCGCAACCGATGGCTTGGCGATGGCCACGCAATCCGTGGGGCCTTTGAAGGGCTTGCGAGTGATCGATTTATCTCGTGTCATCGCGGGCAATATGCTCACCTTGCAATTGGGCGATCTCGGGGCGGAAGTCATAAAAGTCGAATCACCAAAACACGGAGACGCGGTTCGCGGCTGGGTCACAAACGGCGTGCCTATCTGGTGGCGCGCGTATGCGAGAAACAAAAAAAGCGTTGCGTTGAATCTGAGAAGCCCCAGGGGATTGGAGATTCTCAAAGAGCTGGTAAAGACCGCGCACGTACTGGTAGAAAACTTCCGGCCGGGCACGCTCGAGAAAATGGGTCTTGCACCGAACGAGCTCCTGGAGTTGCAGCCGCGCCTCGTCATCGTGCGTATTTCCGGCTGGGGTCAAACGGGGCCTTATCGCGACCGGCCAGGGTTTGGCACTTTGGTGGAGGCTTATAGCGGGCTCGCCGCCAAGACGGGATTCGACGACAGGCCGCCCGTGCTGCCGAACATGACCTTGGCCGACATGATCACAGGGCTTTATGGCTTCGGCTCGGTGCTTGCCGCATTGCACAACATCAATGCCAATGGCGGAAGAGGGCAGACGATCGATCTCTCCTTGTTCGACTCGATGTTGTCGTGTGTGGGGCCCGATCCGGCCAGCTACCTCCTCACCGGGCGCATGTGCCAGCGGGCCGGCAGCCGATCCGAAACCGCCGCGCCGCGCAACGTCTATCAAACCCGGGAAGGGGAATGGGTTGCGCTATCCGCCACGACCCAGGGGATGACGGAGCGGTTGTTCATCGCGATCGATCGGCCGGATCTCGTCACCGACCCTCGTACCAGTACCAACGAAGCCCGCCTGCGCAACATCGATTTCGTCGATTCGGTCATTCAAGACTTCATCGGTAGCCGAAGCCGTCCGGACGTCCTCGACTACTTCAGTCAAGCCAATGTCACCGTGGGTCCTGTCATGCGCAACGAGGAGCTGTTGCACGATGAGTTCGTGCAGGTCCGGCAATCCTTGGTGACGGTGCCCGACCCGGATCTCGGCAAGATGCCGATGCATAACGTCGTGCCGCGATTCTCCGACACGCCGGGAGGCATCCGGTCCGGCGCGCCGGAGCTCGGTGAGCACAACCAGGCGGTACTGGCCGAACTTGGCATCGATGAAGAGGCGCTGGCTCGCCTGGTACAAGAAGGAGTCGTAGGATGAAAAGCCTGAGAAAGATCAGAACCGCGCTGATGGTTCCCGCCGTGAACGAGCGCCTTGTCAGCAGGGCCCATGAGCGAGGCGCGGAAGCGATCGTGCTCGATCTCGAAGACGGTGTAAGCGCCAGCAAGAAGCGGGAAGCGCGCGACGCACTCTCGGCGGCAGTCCCGAGGCTGAAGGGTGCGGGCTGCGTGTGCATGGTACGCATCAACACTGCACCGGAATTAATGGCTGAGGATATACGCGCAGCGGCTGAAGCCGGGGCGGACTATATCGTCGTGCCCAAGGTCGAAACCCTGCACGACCTCGAGCAGTTCGATCGCTTGCGGGCTGCTTTGGAACCGCTGGGTGATGACACCTTGCGGCCTTCTGTGATTGCCTCGGTGGAGTCGCCCCTGGGAATCGTCAACGCCGTCGAGATCGCCAGACACGGTTCCGTCGCGGGGCTGGTGTTCGGGCCCGAGGATTATTGCGCCACTTTGGGGGTGCCGTCGCGCCTTGCCGCTTTGGATTTGCCGTTGCAGCAATTGGCCATGGCAGCGGCCGCCGCCGGCCGGGCCTGCTTTGGCGTGCCCGGGCCGATCACCGATTTCAAGGACATTTCCGTATTTGAAGCGCTGGCGACGCGAGCTCGCGCGATCGGCGTGAGCGGCTGCATGGTGATCCATCCGAACCAGGTCGTTGCGGTGAGGCAAGCCTATAGCCCCTCGCCCGAGGAAGTCGAGCTGGCACACAAGATCGTAGCGGCGTCGCAGAGCGAGGCGTACCAGGCGCAAGGCGTTATCTCGGTGGAGGGGAAGATGGTGGATGCGCCGGTGGTGGCGCAGGCGTTGGAAACGCTCGAAGCTCACGCTGCAGCACCCACCCCGAGAGCAATAACACCATCGTCAAGCGCATCCATCTGAAGGTCCGCAAAACAAATTCACTGAGGAGAACCCTGATGAGAACCACAGCACGCCTCTTGGGCACCATGGCCGCCCTACTGATGACCGGCGGTAGCGTTGCCGCCACCGAAACCGCGGAGCAGTATCCCAGCAAGCCGGTGAGACTTGTTGTAGCGTTTTCGCCCGGCGGCGGCGTCGATACGATTGCTCGTACTATCGCAGAAGGATTGACGCGGATCTGGCAGCAGCCGGTGGTCGTGGAAAACAGGCCGGGAGCTGGGAGTTCGATAGGCACGCGCCAGGTGTCACGGGCTCCGGCAGATGGCTATACGTTCCTGGTGACCAGCACCTCTTATGCCGTCAACCCTTATCTCTACAAAGAGCCCGGGTACAGCGCCGATGATTTCGCACCGATCATCAATGCCGGCTATAGCCCCACGCTGATCTTCAGCACCCCGTCGACGCCGGTAACGACGCTCAAGGAGCTCGTTGAACTCAGTAAAGCTCAGGATCTGTCGTATGCGACCGCCGGTGTTGGCACTATCTCGCACCTGTCGACAGAGAACCTCCTCAATGTCGTCGCCGGAACCAATATGACTCATGTTGGCTACAACGGTGCGGGGCCCGCCTTCCAGGCGGTGGTAGGAGGCCACGTGCCGGTGGGGGCGCTACCGTTTGCTACCCCCGGGCTCCTTGAGTGGATCAAGGAAGGCAAGTTGAAGCCTCTTGCGATCTCGGGCGACAAGCGTATCGCGGCTTTGCCGGAGGTTCCGACCATTTCCGAGTCGGGGTTCGAAGTCAACGCGGACTATACCTGGGTGGGCTTTTTTGTTCCCGCCGGGACGCCTCAAGACATCATCGTGAAAGCGAATGAAGCCATCGGGGCGGCAATGCGTGAAGATAAGGTGCAGCAAGTGCTATCGGGACTTGGCTTCGATTGGGAACCGAATACCACGGAGCAGTTCGATGAATATGTGCGGAGCGAACTCACCAACTGGGAGAAGGTCGTTCAATCGTCTGGTGTTGTCGTAGAGTAAAGCCGCGTGGTGTGATCCGCTTCCGATTGTGCGGCCAAGGGTCTTGGAGAGCCGTAGCGCCATTTCCGGACCCGGCTGCTGCTGGCGGTCCCGGCCTCAGGCCGCCTGCCGCTGCTTGAGATCCAGCGCCACATCCACGATCATGTCTTCCTGGCCACCGACCATGCGGCGTTTGCCCAGTTCGACGAGGATATCCACGGTCTTCAAGCCATACTTGGCCGC
>JALOAI010000065.1 GCA_023228945.1 Pigmentiphaga sp.
CCCTTCGGCGCGGGCGTCTGGCTCGCCACCGAGCTGGATCAGGGCGGCGACATCATGTTCGGCCTGGCCGATATCGGCTACCCCGAACTCGGCTCGTGGAGCCTGGAAGAGCTGCGTGGGGTCCGGTTGCCCTTCGGCATGGGGATCGAGCGGGATCTGCTCTTCACCGGGGATTTCCCGATCTCGGTCTGGGCGGAGGCTGCGTGGGAAACCGGCAGCATCCAGGCGGCGGAACGAGCCCTCTACCGCGCCGGTGCGGCATTCACCCGCACATCCACAGATACGGAAAGCCGGGAATCCTGATTTCCGGTTGCCGGCTTTGTGGCCTGGCGTCGCACTCTTCAGAGGAAGAGGGCGGCGCTTCGCTTCGTGACGGGTTGGAGGTCGAGAGAGTGGCTCCCGGCCGCCCGTCGCGGAGAAATCACCATGGCCAAAGCTGCCAGGAAGAAGCCCGTCGCCCCGATGATCGTCTTTTCACGGGCGCGCGACATTCCGTTCAACCGGATCAGGCTGTCGGACAGCAATGTTCGCGAGGCTGACGTCGAGGCGGGTCTGGACGAACTTACCCATGACATCGACCGGCGCGAGGATCTCGTGCAGGGCCTCAACGTTCGCGCCATCCTCGACGCGGACGGCGTTGAGACCGGCGATTTCGAGACCCCGGCCGGCGGCCGCCGCTACAGGTCCATCGCGCGCCTCGTCGAAGCCGGTCGCTTCCCGGCCGATGGCCTCGTCCCCTGCATCGTCAAGAAGGCCGATGCCAAGACCTCGGCAGTCGACGACTCGCTGGCCGAGAACCTGCTGCGCCTCGCCCTGCATCCGCTCGACCAGTTCAAGGCGTTCAAGCGGATGTTCGACATGGGCATGTCGAAGGAGGAGATCGCCGACGCCTGGCGGACCACGCCGCGCTACATCATGCAGCGCCTTCGTCTCGCGACGGTCGCGCCGGCGCTGCACGACGCCTATGCGCGGAATGAGATGACGCTGGCGATGCTGGAAGCCTTCACCGTCAATCCCGACCACGAGCGCCAGCAGCAGGTCTGGGAGCGGATCAGCACGTCGTGGCAGAAAGAGCCCTGGCACATCCGCAGCCTGCTGACCGAGACCACGGTTCCGGCTGCCGACAAGCGCGCCCGCTTCATCGGCATCGACGCCTATGAGGCGGCGGGCGGCCCGGTGCTGCGCGATCTCTTCTCCGACGAGAACGGCGGTTGGTTGCAGGACGTCACGCTGCTCGACCGCCTGGTTGACGAGAAGCTGCGCACTGTCGCCGACGAGATCGCCGGACAGGGCTGGAAGTGGATCGACGCGGCAGTCGAACTTCCCTACGGCTACGCCAACGGCCTGCGCAGGCTGGTCGGTGTGACCCAGGAGCTGACCGACGAGGAGCGCACCGCCCGCGAGGCGCTGCGCGACGAGTATGACGAACTCGAAGCGCAGTATGCAGAAGCCGACGACCTGCCCGATGAGATCGACCAGCGGCTCGGGGAGATCGAAGCCGAGTTGGAAGGCTTCGAGAACCGGCCCGTCACCTTCGCGCCGGAAGACATCGCCCGTGCCGGTGTTTTCGTCAGCATCGACCGCGATGGCGAGTTGATCGTCAGTCCCGGTTATGTCCGCCCCGAGGACGAACAACCCGAGAGCGTCGATGGTGAGGATGCGGGCGAAGGTGCCGACCCGTCCGATCCCGATGCGGTGCAGCGCGCGGTTATCACCGTCGGCGGCGAGCCGGTCCCGGACGGCGATGAAGAGGAGGACGATGCCGTCAAGCCGCTGCCCGAGCGGCTGGTGACCGACCTGACCGCCTGGCGGACGCTGGCGTTGCGCAATGCGCTTGCCGAGAATCCGCGCGTCGCCATGACGGCGCTGCTGCACAAGCTGGTTCTCGATACTTTCGAGCGCACCGCCACCTCGGGAACCAGCCTCTATGCCGCCGTGCGTCACATCTATCTTCCCACGGATGCGACCGGGCTCGCTGACAGCGCCGCCGCGAAGATGATCGACGAGCGCGCGGACGCCTGGCGGGGCGACATCCCCGCTGGCGATGACGACCGGCTCTGGGACTGGATCGACGGTCTCGACGATGCCAGCCGCCTGGCGCTGCTCGCCCATTGCGTCAGTTTCGGGGTCAACGCGCTTTACGAGCGGCCCAACCCCTATTCGGGGAATGGCATCTCGCAGCACGGTCTCGACCGCCGCATGGCCGAGGCCGAACGGCTGGCACAGGCCACCGGCCTCGATCTCGTCGAAGCGGGCTGGAGGCCCACGGTCGAGAACTACCTGGGTCGCGTGACCAAGACCCGCATCATCGAGGCGGTGCGCGAGGGCGCCGGCGATCGCGCGGCCGATCTCATCGCGCATCTCAAGAAGGGCGATATGGCGAAGGAGGCCGAACGGCTCCTGGCCGATACCGGCTGGCTGCCGGAGCCGCTGCGCCCCGCCATCGAGGCGCAGGCCGTGGATGGCGCGACCGATCAGGACGAGGACAGCGTGGCGCTGCCCGACTTCCTCGCCGGTGGCCATGAGGACACGGCCGAGGCCGCCGACGATCCAGAGGCCCTCGTCGCCGCCGAGTGACGCGCAGCAGCGGGGCGGCCTCCGCCGCCCCGCATTCCATCCCTTCCATCTGAAGGCCCGGCATCTCGCCGGGCCGCTTTCGTTTCAGGAGCAAGATCATGTCCGCTTCCCTCATTTTCGACATTGCGCCTCTCGGCTCGCTCGTGGCCTATAGCGACGGCCAGCCGAAACCGCCCGCACGTTTCACCAAGAAGCTCGCCGCGTGGAAATCCCGCAACGGGGCCGGTCGCCTCGTGCGCAAGGAACCGGGCCGCGAGCGCCCGACCTACACGACGCCGCCGTCCTTCACCCTGCATGAGGGTGATTTCGGCGAAGGCGGCATCATCCTCATCACCATCATGCGCAGCTACGGCATCGACAGCGATCTGAGCTTCCGGGTTGTCGAACGCCCGAAGATCGGTCAGGTCCGTGTTGTGCAGGATGTCGGAGAGAACGTCGAATTGCTGCACCTCGCGGAGAACCACGAGGCGGCCGAACTCTGGCTAGCCAGGAACGGCTACAGCCGCGCGCGCCTCGAGGAGATCACCGCCGACGAGGCAGGCGCCGATGCCGTCGAGGGTCGAGCTGCCGCGTGACCATCGCCGATCCCGTTCATCCGGCCCGCTTGTCCCGTGACGGCGGGCCTTCTTCGTTTCAGGAGAACACAATGGCCATTCCCGATCCCGTTCGAACGAACTTCGACACTCTGCTTCGTGCTGCCGATGACGGCAATCTCGCCCTTATGGAATGCCTCGACGCCGCGACCCGTGAGACACGCTATGTCCTGTGCGCGGTCGGCCGCGACGGGGGTGATTACGTCTTCACGCCGTTCGGCCATCTCGCAAGCGGCAACCCCTATGACGCCTATCTGCCGCCGGATCCCGACGATCCTGCCGGCTTTGTCGAGAAGGCCGAAGATGGGGGCGCATCATGATGACGGTCGATGAAATCTTCGCCGATGACCGCCGCAATCCGCCATCGGAGCGCTCGCTTCCCTGGGAGGAAACCCGCAACGGCGTCACCGTCATCGTGGAACCGAAACCGCATTGGGCCGAGGACATGCGCGCCTTCCGGCTCGATGCCCGCGAATACTGCCGCTATGCCGACTGGACGGCCCATGGCGCCCGGACGCGCTTTTTCGGTCATATCGACACCTCCGGCGACGATGTGATGATGAAGGCCCGCGCCATGATCGCCCGCGAAATCGCCGATGGGTTCTGGGACTGACCGGCCCTGAAAGCCGAACCTTGCACACGGGGCTATCGGGTATCGCTGCACAAGCAGCGATGGATCGAGTTCGAGCTTCACCATTGCGCCAACTCCTTGGTGTTGTGGGGGCAACGGGTTCCGTCCCCGGCCTGAAACACACCCTGAATATCCGCCGGCAACGAGGCTGGCGCAGCAAAGCATCTGCGACGGGTTTCCGGCACCGGCTCGACGCAAAGCACCATCCCCCGCTTCCATTCGCTAACCTTGGTCCGACCGTCTCTTTGCATTCAACCCCGGTGGGGTCGGCTTACGCGCGCGTGCCGCCCTCGGGGATTCGGAAAGAATCCGAACGCCCGAGGGTGATTGCAGATCCGGTCAGACACTTCGGGCGCCTGTCGCGCGGGGGATGGTCCCCCGCCTCCAAAGACAGGAGCCGGAACCCATGTCCTACGCAGATGCCACCGCTTTCGCCGCCAGCCTCGCCACCACGCTGATGGTCGTGATCGTCGTGTTCCAGGCCGGGGACGGCACCCACGGCGCCATGCCCGCCGACGAGTTCGACGGCGACGAAGAGATGGTGAAGCTCGAACTCGATCCCTTCGGCTGAGGCGCGAAAGCGCCTCCGCCCGACGGCCCGGCCCGCGTCAGGCGCAGCCGGGCCTTGTGCCATGCGCAGGCTGCGCATCGCCAGCGGCGGTGCCGAGGCCTCGCCTCGGCTCTGGAAAGGGAGAGTTGGGCCGGGATCGGGGCGAGCCTGGCGGAAGGAGAGGAGAGCGCCGCCGGGCCATATCATCCCGCTCTCCTGGAGGATCATCCAATGACCGATACCGACAAACCAGCCACGCCGGAATTCGACATGGCCGCCAGCGTCGCGCGCTTCTTCGCCGAGCGCGATGAGCGCAACCGTCGCGCTGAAGCGGTCCGTCCCGACAACAAGACGGCGCTGTTCGATGCGCTGGCCGCCGCAGGCATCACTCTCGTGACCGTCACCTTCGACGGTTCTGGCGACAGCGGCCAGATCGAGGACATCACCGCGCAATCGGACGACCGGACCGTGGACCTGCCGCAGGGCGAGATCACCATTGCCACGGTGGCATGGGGAACCGACAAGGTGACCGCAATCTCAATGGGCGTTGAGGCGGCCATCGAACAGCTCGCCTATGACTTCCTCTCGGAAACCCATGGCGGCTGGGAGAACAATGATGGCGCCTATGGCGAGTTCAGCTTCGATGTGGCGGCGCGCACCATCACGCTCGACTACAACGAGCGCTACACCGCCACCGAATTCTACAGTCACGAGTTCTGAGGGGGCGGAAATGGCACATCCCTATCATCATGCGCTCTCGTCGGTGAAGAAATGGGGCGGCACGGTCGAGGATTACTTGCCCATCCATAGCTGGTTCGATGCCAGCAAGGAGATCCTGGCCGATTTTCGTCATCGCGCGCTTCGCCACCATGCCGAGGGCATCTTCATGGCCGAGACCATTTTCGGGGCGACGATCACCCTGTCCACCGGCAGGGTGATCCCGGCCCGATGGGTCGGGGAGCAGCATGTCCGCGAGGATCTGGGCCGTATCCCGTCCTTCGCCGATTGGGCGCGGGCAATCCACCCGGCGCCTTGGATGGGGCGGACGCAGCGGATCGAGGCGGAGGTCGATCCGCATTGCGTCAATGGCCGACTTCAGGAAGAAGTCTGAGCAGTCGCGTCAGCCTCCCCCTTATGAAAGCCTCTTGCCATGCTCAGCCATATCGTCATCTCCGTCCTGCTCTGCACGGCTTCCTGCGAACCGGCGGAAATCCGCGTCTGGGACGGTGACTCGATCCGGCTGGGTATGGGACAGCAGTCCGAAGCTGTTCGGATATTCAACATCGACGCTCCCGAAATGGAGGGCC
>JALOAI010000066.1 GCA_023228945.1 Pigmentiphaga sp.
CATCGCCCGGCGCGGTCTGGTCCGCACCTTCCAGCTGCCGTCGATGCCGACCCGCATGAGCGTGCGCCAGGTGCTCGCCGCCGGCTCGCGCGACGGCGCGGGGCTGGTGGAGGCCTTCCTGCGCCGCCCGGCCGACGACCCCGAGGTCGAGACGCTGCTCGACCAGTTCGCCCTCTCGGCCGTCGCCCACCAGCCGGCCAGTTCGCTCTCCGGCGGGCAGAAGAAGCTGCTGTCCATCGCGCTGGCGCTGCGCACACGTCCGTCGCTTCTATGCCTCGACGAGCCGACCGCCGGCGTCCACCCGCAGCTGCGCAGCCGCATGGTCGAGCTGCTGCGCGCCTTCAACGCCCGCGGCGTCGCCATGCTGGTGGTGGAGCACGACATGCACTTCATCCGCGAATTGTGCAGCCGCTGCATCGTGCTCGATCGCGGCGAGATCATCGCCGACTGCCCGCCCGCTCAACTGGCCGAGAACGAGCGCGTGGTCGAAGCCTATCTCGGCAAGTCCGTCGAACGACCGAAGGTGCTGTCATGATCCGGGTAGACAAGGTCCGTGCCGGCTACGGCGACGGCCCCGACATTCTCCAGGGCATCGATCTCGCCGCCGCCGGCGGCGAGATCGTCACCATCCTCGGCCCCAATGGCTGCGGCAAGTCCACGCTGTTGAAGTGCATCGCCGGCTACGTGAAGCCGCGCGGCGGCAGGGTCGAGATCGAGGGCCGCGACGTCACCGCCATGCCGGTGCACGAGCGCATCCGCCATCAGGGCATGGGCTTCGTGCCGCAGACCGACAACGTCTTCGCGACGCTGACGGTGGCCGACAACATCCTCCTCGGCGCGCGCCATCTCGCGGCGCAGGAGCGCAATGCGCGCTATGCCGCGCTGATGCGCGAATATCCGATGCTGGCCTCCAAGCAGGAGCGCAAGGCGTCCGCGCTGTCGGGCGGCGAGCGGCAGATATTGTCGCTGGCGCGCGCGCTGATCTCCGGCCCGCGCGTCCTCCTGCTCGACGAGCCCTCGGCCGGCCTGTCGCCGGCGATGATGCACGACGTCTTCGCCGCCATCGCCGCCATTCGCGACCGCACCGGCATGTGCATCGTCATGGTCGAGCAGAACGCCTTCGAGGCGCTCGGCGTCGCCGACCGCGCCTATGTGCTGTCGCTCGGCAAGGTCGCCATCGAGGGCAGGGCGGCCGACCTCCTGGCCGACCCGGCCATGCGCCACCTCTATCTCGGCGGCGAGCCGCCGGCCGAGGACGCGGCCTGATCGCGATCCGCCGCCTCACATTCCGGGAAGGAACATCATGACCATCGCTGCAAGGCCGGCCGCGCCGGCGGACCTGATCTCGAACATCGAGCACATCGCCTTCGACACCGACGCCGGCGTCGGCACGCTGGCCAATATCGGCCTTCTGGTGCTGCAGACCGACCAGACCATCGAGGACGAGTTCCGCCTCGCGCTGCCGGACGGCGTCGCGCTCTATGGCGCGCGCCTGCCGTCGCCGGTCGAGATCACGCCGGACAATCTGCGCAGGATGGAGGCCGACATTCCGGGCGCCGTGCGGCTTCTGCCCGACGTCGCCTTCGGCGCCATCGGCTTCGGCTGCACCTCGGGCGCGCTGGTCATCGGCGAGGCCGCCGTGGCCGAGCGTGTGCGCGAGGTGATGCCGGGCGTCAAGGTGACGGACCCGGTCACCGCCGCCGTCGCCGCCTTTTCGGCGCTGGGCAGGAAGCGCGTCGCGCTGCTGACGCCCTATATCGCCACCATCAACCATTCGTTGCGCGCCGCCTTCATCGAGCGCGGGCTGGAGATCCCGGTGATGGGCTCGTTCAACGAGGCCGACGACAACCGCGTCGCCCGCATCACCCCTGACTCCATCGAAAGGGCGATCATGGAGGTCGGCGCGTCGGATGCCTGCGAGGCGGTGTTCATCTCCTGCACCAGCCTGCGCGTCGCCCGCATCGCCGAGAAGGTCGAGGCGAAGCTCGGCAAGCCCGTCACTTCCAGCAACCACGCCATGGCGTGGCACCTGCTGCGACTGGCCGGCTACACGCAAACGATAGACGGCCTCGGCGCGCTCTACCGGACGCAGATCGGGGAAGCCGGCCGCGCCGGATGAACGGGCTCGAAGCCGTGGCTGGCCATTGCTGGCCCCGGCTTCAGCTCCCGCACATCCAGATTACTTCGGCGGCGTTGTTTGGTAGCGCGACTAGCGCCTGCGTCGGGTCGGCCAGGCTTGCCAACGTCCAGGCGCAGAGCTGCCATGGCGGCGCGGCCGCGTCGAAGGTCTTCGAAGGAAGGATTCATGGGCGCGCGATCGTCGGCGTCAATCGCTCGCTGGAGAAAGCCGGTTCCGAGGGCGCGCTACCCTTACGGGCCATCGCCTTGCATCCGGGCGGCCTCGGATCGCAAGCTGTCTGGCGCGCCCAGCACGGTGCGGTTGAAGGCGATGCGCTTCCACCAGTAGTGCAGGCCGACCGCGTCGGTCAGGCCGACGGCGCCGTGGACTTCGATCGCGCGGCGCGCGACGAAGCTGCCGACATCGTCGAGGTGCGACTTGGCCAGGATCGCCTGCAATGCCGATTGTGCCGGCTCATGATCAAAGCACCAAGCTGCGTAGGAGACGAGCGCGCGGCTGGATTCGACCGCGGCGGCCATTTCCGCGCACAGGTTGTTGATTTCCGCTGAGAGCTGACCCGGGATTTTCGCCGAGAAGTGACCCGCCTTCATGTATGGTTTGGGTCTCAGGTTTTGGTCAAGTGGGCGGCTTTCTCCTTCTTGCTCGTTGGGGTTTGGGCGGAGCTGTTCTTGAAGCGGAAGCTGTCGTTTCCGGTCTCCAGGATATGACAGTGATGTGTGAGTCGATCGAGCAGCGCCGTCGTCATCTTGGCATCGCTGAAGACGGTCGCCCATTCACTGAAGCTGAGGTTGGTGGTGATGACGACGCTGGTGCGCTCGTAGAGCGTGCTCAGCAGATGGAACAGCAGCGCCCCGCCAGACGCGCTGAAGGGCAGGTATCCGAGCTCGTCCAGGATGACGAGATCGGAATGGGCGAGCCGGTTGGCGATCTGACCAGCCTTGCCCTGAGCCTTCTCCTGCTCGAGCGCGTTGACGAGCTCGACGGTGGAGAAGAAGCGGACACGCTTGCGATGATGCTCGATGGCCTGCACGCCGAGGGCGGTGGCGATATGAGTCTTGCCGGTGCCCGGACCGCCGACAAGCACGACGTTGTTGGCATCCTCCATGAACTCGCATCGGTGGAGTTGGCGCACGAGGGCCTCGTTGATCTCGCTGCTGGCGAAGTCGAAGCCTGCCAAGTCGCGATAGACCGGGAAGCGGGCTGCCTTGAGTTGGTAGGCTACGGACCTGACCTCCCGCTCCGCCATCTCGGCCTTCAGCAGTTGCGACAGGATCGGGATGGCGACCTCGAAGGCGGGAGAGGCCTGCTCGGTGAGCTCAGCGACGGCCTGCGCCATGCCGTGCATCTTGAGGCTCCGGAGCATGATGACGATAGCGCCGCTGGCGGGATCATGACGCATGGCGCACCTCCCGAGCCTGGCGGAGCGCATCGTAGCGTTCGACATTGGCCTGTGGCTCCTTGACCAGGCTCAGCGCCTGCGGTGCCTCCACGATCGGCGTCTCGATCGGCTTGCCGTCAACCAGCCTGTGCAGGAGATTGAGGATGTGGACCTTGGTCGGAACGCCGGCCTGCAGCGCCATCTCCACGGCAGTCAGCACGAACTGCTCATCATGTTGCAGGACGAGCGACAGGATCTCGACCATCTCCCGGTCGCCGCCAGGCTTGCGGAGCAGATGCTGCTGCAGCCGTTTGAAGGCTTCGGGCAGTTCAGTAAAGGGAGCGCCGTTGCGCAGAGCTCCGGGCTTGCGCTGGATGACCGCCAGATAGTGACGCCAGTCGTAGACGGTTCGCCCAGGGCCGTCATGCGACCGCTCGATGATGCGGCGGTGCTCGCACACGATCTGCCCCTCCGCGGCAACCACGATCCGTTCCGGATAGACCCTGAGGCTGACCGGCCGGTTGGCGAAGGAGGCCGGCACGCTGTAGCGGTTGCGCTCCAGATGGACCAGGCAGGTCGGAGAGACCCGCTTGGTGTATTCGACGAAGCCGTCAAAGAGCCGAGGCACCGGCATCAGGAAGCGGGCTTCCTCGGCTCGGATGTCCTCGATCGTCCCGGGTCGGAGGCCGTGGGGAATCTGCTGCCACAGCTCCCGACACCGCTGCTCCAGCCAGTCGTTCAGGGCTTCCAGTGATGGAAAGCGTGGTATCGGTTGCCATAGCCGGTGGCGGGAATCCTGGACGTTCTTCTCGACCTGCCCCTTCTCCCAGCCCGAAGCCGGATTGCAGAACTCGGTCTCGAACAGATAATGGCTGGCCATCGCCGAGAAGCGGGCATTGACCTGCCGCTCCTTGCCCCGGCCGATCCTGTCGACCGCCGTGCGCATGTTGTCGTAGATTCCGCGCCGGGGAACGCCGCCCAGAACCCGGAAGGCGTGGTTGTGGGCATCGAACAGCATCTCGTGCGTTTGCAGCGGATAGGCCCGCACGATGAAGGCGCGGCTGTAGCTGAGCTTGAAGTGCGCCACCTGAAGTTTGGTGCGCTCGCCGCCGATGACCGCCCAATCTTCCGACCAGTCGAACTGGAACGCTTCGCCGGGCTCGAACGCCAGCGGCACGAAGGTGCCGCGCCCGCTCGTTTGCATCTGACGTTGGCGCTCTTCCTTCCAGGCTCGCGCAAAGGCGGCGACACGACCATATGAGCCCTCATAGCCGAGGCTCATCAGGTCAGCGTGCAACTGCTTGATCGTGCGCTTCTGCTTACGCGGCCTGTTTGCTTCCGTCCTCAGCCAGGCCGACAGCCGCTCGGCATAGGCATCAAGCTTGCTCGGCCGATCCGGCACCTGGAAGCGGGGCTCCACCTCGTCGGATCGCAGGTATTTGCGGATCGTGTTCCGCGACAGTCCCGTGCGCCGTGCAATCTCCCGGATCGAATGTCCATCCCGCAGATGCCAGCGTCGGATAACGCTCAGTAACGCCATGTCTATCACTCCAAAATCCCCTGCGATCAACCAGCAGGGGTGGGTTCAAACATGGGTCACTTCTCAATGGAAAAACCGCCCAATCCCGGGTCAGTTCTCGGCGGAAATCAACACTCTGGCGAATT
>JALOAI010000067.1 GCA_023228945.1 Pigmentiphaga sp.
CCGCTCTAGCCGCTCCTGGTCTTTCGCCTCGCGGCGCTCCTGGGCCTGCTCGATCTTCGTTGCATAGCTCTTGGCAAGTTCTTCGTTCGTCGGTTCGGTGCTCATCGTCTTTCCTCCTGGCG
This sequence comes from Pigmentiphaga sp., assembly GCA_023228945.1. GTDB lineage: Bacteria > Pseudomonadota > Gammaproteobacteria > Burkholderiales > Burkholderiaceae_B > Verticiella. The sequence goes on from JALOAI010000067.1 coordinate 123, forward strand.
TAAAACCCCTATTGCTCGTTTAAGGATACTACAAAAACCGTCAAAACAAGTTCTTTTAATATCCAAATAAATCATTTACCGGCTATAGCCGTCGCGCTGCCTGGACTGCTCGCGGTCACGCTGCGCCGCCCTGGGGTCGCGGGCGTAACGCTCGGCAAGCTCGTTCTGCATCTTGTCCAGCTCGACCGCCCGGCGCTGTTCTGGCATGGCGTTGAACCGCTCGATGCGCTCGCGCAGCTCGCCGGGCAATGCCTGCCACTTCGACGGGCTGCGGTCGGTGAAACCGGCAATGTTGTTGCGGCGGCCAGCGGCCAGCGTCTTAAACCGGCTGACTTCCTGGCGTGCCTGCCCCTCTGCAACCTTGCGGGCCTGTTCGCTGACCTGAACGGGTGCCGGGCGCTCCGGCTCGGCCTTGGCCTGGCCCTGCTGCGCCAGGCCCGCAAAGGCCCGCTGCTGGCCTTCCTGCATGATCGCCGCCGAATGGTGCCGGGGGTCTTTCCCGGCCGCCTGGAACTCCTCGGCGACGGCAAGCTGTGCGCGTGCCACGTCCAGCGCCAGGCCACCGCCTGCGGCCTCGGCCCGCTCGATGCCGGCGCGGAATCCGGCCAGCGGGTCGGGTGCCGGGCGCTCCGCCTGGGGCCGCTGCTGCGGCGCTGCCACCTCGCCGCGTTCCTGGCTGACCTGCTGCCGGAACTTCGCCGCGATTTCGGCCGCCCGGCGCTTCTTCTCGTCCTCTGGCGTGCGCTCGATCTGCTCCGGCCGCTGCATGGTCGGCTTGCCTGCAATGTCGGTCGCGGGCATGAGGTCGGGGCGGCCGTGGCGTTCCAGATTGCGGCCCAGGGCATCGCGCATCTTCCCGGCCAGTGCCGACACCTTGGCGCGGCCACGCTCCAGCCAGCGGCGCACCACGCTTTCACCGTCGAAGCCGCGCCGGTCGGCAAAGTCCAGCGTGCTTTCTTTCGGCCGCTCACGGCCCAGCACCTGGGCCAGCTTCCCGGCGGCCAGCTCGGCCGCGCCGCGAACGTGCCAGGTGTTGCGCTCGGCGGTCGTGCCGTCCGGCAAGCGCACGGTTTCAGAGCCGCCATGCTCCAAGCCGATACGGTCGCCGCGCTTCGCGCCGCTGGATGCAATGGCGCGTTCAAGATCGACGCCCCAAATGGTGTGCCGCTCGCCCTTGTCGTTCTCCAAGGTGGCAAAGTAGCTGGCCCGGTTCTCCGGCTTGTTCTCGTAGGGCGCTGCGCCATGATCGACCAGGCGGCCGGCGCGGCGGTCGGTGAAGTCGTCGGCTCCTGCAAACAGGGTCGCCGCCTCGCGGTGCCGGGTCATGCCGACATAGGCAAGGCTCCTATCCATGCCGGGGGTCGCCAGCAGGTAAGCCCTATCGACGGTGACGCCCTGAGCCTTGTGAATCGTGACGGCGTAACCGTGATCGACGGCGGCATATTGGGACGCCTGCACCTGCCGCGCTTCGCCGCTGTCTAGACGCACGGCCAGGCTTCCATCTTCGGCACGCTCGACGGTGCCAAGGGTGCCGTTCTTCACGCCTAGGTCACGGTCGTTTTTCAGGAACACAATGCGGTCGCCTGGGGCAAATTCCCGGCCTCCACGCTCGGCCATAAAGCGGGCCGTGCCTCGCAGCTCGCCGCGTTCCTTGCGGGCCTCGCGCACGGCTTCATTGAGCGCCTGAACGTCCTTATTGCTGTGGGCAAGGATGATCTGGCTACCTTTGCCCTGATCGCCGACATAGGCGGCCGCCAAGCCGTCGCGTGCAGCGTCCCGGCTGTCGTGAATCTGAACGTGTCCGCGCTCGGCGTAGGCCGCCAGACCATCGGCCACGGAACCACGGGCAAACTGCTGGCCCGCCTCCCGCGCCCATGCCTCTTTTTGGCGCCTAACCTCGGTGATTTCTGCCGCGCCGACATGCTGCACAACGCCCCGGAAAGCCGCGCCCGCCTCGATGGCGGCAAGCTGCTTATCGTCGCCAAGCAAGACCACTTTTGCCCCGGCCTGCTCGGCGGATTTCAGCACGCGGCCAAGCTGGCGACTGCCGATCATGCCCGCTTCGTCGATCACCAGAACGTCGCGGCTGGTGAGCTTGTCTTTTCCGTTCTTCCAAGCAAATTCAAGGCTGGCAAGCGTGCGGCTGTCGATGCCGCTGCCCGCCTGCAATTCGTCGGCGGCTTTGCCCGCCAAGGCCGCGCCGCGCACGTTCAAGCCCTGCGCCTGCCATGCCTCGCGGGCTACCTTCATGCTGAAAGATTTACCCGTTCCAGCATCGCCGATGACTACGGCCAGGCTACCCGGTTTGAGGACGTGCCGGACGGCGTTTTGCTGCTCGGCCGATAGGGTGCCAGCGCCATCAATGGCGGCGTTCGTGATCGGGCTAGAAACACCGTGCCGCCCCGCCTGTGCCAGACGCTCGGCGATGTCCACCATGCCCCGCTCGGTGTCGATCATTTCGCGGGTGGAGAACTTCGCCGGCTCGCGCCCGCTGGCCGGTTCCATCTCGACCAGAATCGGCGAATTTTCCAGCCTGGTAAGCAAGCCCTGGAACTGGTCGGCGTCGTCAATGTAGCGGTTCAGCTCGGCGGCAATATCCCGGCGCGTGAAAACGGCCTGCGTTGCCGTGATCTTGTCTAGGATGATCTCCGGGCGCTCGGTGATCTGCTGCGCCTGTTCCTGCCGGTCGGCGTTGTGAATGTCGATCCGGTCGGCGTCCAGTCCGCGCCTATCCATCGCCACGGCATCGCGGCCTATGTGCTTGGTCGGCGTGAGTTCCACGCCTTGATCTGCATAGCTACGATGATCTACGCGGGCGCTGATTTCGGCACGCTCTAGCGCCTCGTTTGTCAGCTCGGCCCATTGCCTGCGAATGTCGGTAATGTCGCCCTGGCTGGTGCCGGGAATGCCCGCCTTCTGCCTGTCCTTGTTTGCCAGCTCAATGACGGCCTTTGCGCCTAGCGTTCCATCCTCGCCAATGGTGCGCGTGGTCGCCAGCATATGAACGTGAAAATTCCGGTCGTCGCCGTCCTTGTCTGGCGCGTGAATGCAAACATCCACGGCCACGCCGTAGCGGTCGGCGATGGCCTGCCCCATGCGCGTTGCCAGCTCTTTACGGTCGGCGTCGTTCAGCTCATGCGGTAGGGCCGCCCGCCACTCGCGGGCCACTCGCGCATCTTTGCGCTTCTCTGCGGCCTCGGCGGCATTCCACAAGGCGGCACGCTCGGGAACTGGCACGCCTTCGGGCGTGACGATTTCCGACGAAATAACGCCGCCTTTCCGGGTGAAGTCGAACGCTTCCCCGGTGCGCTCATCCACCAGCGACGACGCGGAACGATAGGCGGCAGCGGCCACGGCACTATGCCCGGCCGCCCGTCCTATCGTATGCGTGTTTAGGTGGTATATCGCCATTTCTTCCCTTGGCGTTTTAGCCGCTAAAAAGGGGTGCAGGGGTATCCCCTGCCGGACAAGGGTTGCGCAGCAACCCGTAAGTGCGCATTTCGCTTCCGCTCCATGACTATACCAGCGCCGTGCCTTCCCCGCCAGCCTCGCCGGTGGTAAGATCGTGTGCGCATAACCCACAATCTCGAAAGGAGCTGTAACGATGGCACGTAAAACCCTATCAGAACGTAAGGCCGACAAGCTGGCCGAACTGAACCGCATCAAGTCGGAACTGGCCGATCTGGAAAACAAGGCAGCCGAGAAAATCGGCAAGATTGCCATTGCCGCCGGTCTTGGTGATCTCGAAATAGATGATGCTCAACTGCGGAAGGAGTTTGAGGCTATCGCCTCAAAATTTCGCAAAAGCGAAGGCAAGCAAGCTGCTTCGGTGGCGGCAACGCCTAGCGCAGATTGAGCGCAACTTAGGACGATTGCGGATGAACGCCAGGAGAGAAGATGCACGCCGGAAAATTCAGCTAGGCGGCTTGGTCATCAAGTCCGGCATGGCGGACTATCCGACTTCCGTGATCTTGGGCGCTTTGACCCTCGCGGCTGGTGCGCTCAACGGGCCAAATGCTGACGCCACAAAGGCACGTTTTGAAGCGGCTGGCGATGAGGCTTTTTCCGATGATGGAGAGGACGGCGGCAACCGTTCCTAGCCGTCAATTTGTGACCTGACATAGAGGTGAAACATGATGGACGTGAAAGATTTACTTTCGAGAATGTGGGCCGCCGTGGTGGCGGTGTTTTTCGGGGCATTCGTGTTGTCGTTGGCGAACACGGCGCACGCCCGCGTTTTCCCCGAATGCAACCCGGCAACAGAGGCCGCGAAGTTCTACGGCGCGGAAGATGTAGATGCTTGGGTGAAGCGCGTTTGTGACGCGCAGGAAGCGGCTTTCCAGACATGGGAAACGAACCTGCAAAAGCTGGACATTGGGCAGCAAGATTTGTCGATGGCGACGAACGCCGGGAATTGGCAAGCCTACCGGGACAAGTGGGCCGAATTGCTGCCGGTTTTGAAGGAACTGGAAGCCGCTGCGGTGGCGAACCGGAACGCGCCAGGCGCGGCGAATATCCTCAGCCTGTATCGCAACGATTTGGGCCTGTTCTTGCAGAATGCGGGCCTTGCCTCTGCGGGTAGCCTGGACGATTTCAGCGCCCGGATTCTGGCGGGCCTGGACGGCGAACGGCCAGCAGCGGCGGCAACGGCCGGTGTCAATGTCGTGCAGCAGTCCGTGACGCGAGGCGTTGAGTTCGGCAAGGGTATTGGAACGGCCCAAGCGGAGACGATTCTTGCGGAGTATCGCGCCCAGGTGCAGCAACGCGGCGCGGAACGCATGGAACAGCTCGGCGGCTCGACTGTGAGCGGCTATTTCGGCGGCTTCGGTGAGCGCATCAAGGCGGCTTTCGGCGGCTGGTTGTTCTACCTGGTCACGGTCTGCTTTGTCGGCGCGTGGCTGGCGCACAAGCGGCGGCAAAACCCTGTGACGGTCGGCACGGCCGTTGGCCTGGCCTTCCTCGTTCCATCGGTCGGCATGTTGCTTCTGTTCGTGTTCGCGCCGTTCATTCCGGGCTGGTTCATCCTCGCCGCGACGGTCGCCGGAA
>JALOAI010000068.1 GCA_023228945.1 Pigmentiphaga sp.
GCACGTTCGTCAGCGTAAAAATTCACGGGCGGCATAAACATGCGCGCTCGGCCATGGTTAATCGCATGTGAGTGTTCCGGTGCCATCCGCAGCCGTATGCGCGCGATGGGGATCGAGGCTTGGTCCTGCGACCTCAAGCCGGCCGAGGACGGCAGCGAATATCACATTCAGGATGATGTCCGGCATCACCTTCATCATGGATGGGGGGGGGTCGTGGCGCATCCTGAATGCAAATTCATGGCGGTCTCCGGGCTGCACTGGAACAAGCGAGGCGCGATGGTTGATGGCCGGCCCCGCGCCGAGCTTACCGAGGAGGCGCTCGATTTCGTCCGCGAGCTGATGGCAGCGCCTGTCCCGCGCATCGCTATCGAGAACCCGGTCTCCTGCATCTCGTCCCGTATCCGCAAGCCGGATCAGATCGTCCAGCCATATGAGTTCGGCGACGACGCCAGCAAAAAGACCTGCCTATGGCTCAAGGGTCTGCCGCCGCTCACCATCGACCCCGCGCAAAGGCTTGCCGGGCGCATGGTGGAATGGCCGCGCGGATCGGGCCGGATGGTGGAGCGCTGGGCCAACCAGACGGACAGCGGCCAGAACCGCGTTCCACCTTCCGCAAATCGCGCCACCGACCGGAGCCGCACCTATCCCGGCATCGCCGACGCCATCGCCCGCCAGTGGGGCGGGCTTGCGATGGAGCTTGCGGCATGACGCGCGCCTCGACCGACAGCACCCTTTTCCCGCCCGCCGAGCAGATCATCGGCATGGCGACCGACGCCGAGCGCGCAGCGCTGATCCTTCGCCTGCCCGACGCGATCATCCATGACAGGCTCGGCGAGCTTTGCGAGGCGAGCGTCGAGGCCGGCTTCACGCTCGGCTCGGCCTATCTCACCGTCCGCGCGGTATCGTTCAGCGCGGTGCGGCGGCTGGATGGCTCGATCCCTGCCGATATTCAGGCCCAAGTCGATGATCTGCGGCACGCGATGATGGTGGTGGCGTTTGCGTGCGCCATTCAACCTCAACCCGCCTCCTCCCCAACTGGCCGGACAAGCCGCGCTTCCCGCTCGGTGCGTCCGGCCGCTTCTTTTTCGGGGGGGGGCATGACTGATCGTTCCATGAAAAAAATCGGCAAGATCGCCGATCGTATCGAGGATCGCGCCGAGCCAATCGGCGACTTCGAGTTTCCGATCGAGATGACCGAGGTCGGCCCGCAATTCGTCATCCCCGGATGCGAGCGGCCTGCCAATGCCGATGCAACCGATGGTGGCAAGGCATGAGTGGCCGCAAGAGCTATCGCAACCGCGATGAACGGCAGATGTCGTTCGATGATTATTTCGTGGTGCCGACGCCGGCCGAGGTGCGACCCGGTTCGATCGCAGGCTTCGATTGCGAGCTGCGCCAGGCATTGAGCCGTAGCCTCAAGAGCCAGTCACTGTCCCGGTATGAGGTCGCCGCCAAGATGAGCGAGATGCTCGGCGACGATATCTCCAAGAACATGCTCGACGCCTACACGGCCGAGAGCCGCGAGACGCATCAGATTTCCGTTGTCCGCCTGGTCGCCATGATCCTTGCGACCAAGGATTACGACCTGCTCGCCATGATCGCCGAAAAGGTCGGATGCCGGCTGCTGGTGGGTGAAGAGGCAATCGGTGCGGAGATCGGCTTTATCGATCAGGAGATCGAGGAGCTGCGCGCCCGGCGCGCCCAGCTCAAGAAGATGTCTCCGGTCAGCATCAATCGGGGGCGCACATGATCGAGTGGCGCACCGCAGCGGACTGGGCCGAGTTGGGCCTGCCGACACTTCCTTCGACTACCAGCGCACTGATCCGCCGCGCAAACCGCGAAGACTGGCAGCGCCGCGAGCGCGCTGGCCGTGGTGGCGGCTTCGAGTACCACTTTTCCAGCCTGCCGGACAAAGCCCGCGCCGCCTATATCCTGCGCCATAGCACCCCGAAAAAGCCGGTGCGCGGCAAGGGCTACGATCAGGATGGCCTGTGGGCGCGCTTCGAGCGGCTTACCGAGCCCCACCATCAGGAAGCGAGCCGTCGCCTCAAGGTCCTGGAAGCGGTTTCCGATCTGATGGAAGCCGGCCTCAAGAAGCTCATGGCCATCGACCATGTTGCGGCCGAGGCCGAGGTCAATCCGGCGACGATCCGGCGCTGGTTCGCCATGGTGAAGGGGATCGAGCGGCAGGACTGGCTCGCCGCCCTCGCGCCGCGCTATGCCGGGAACACCGAGGCCAAGGCCGAGTGCGACCCGCGCGCCTGGGACTGGTACGCCGGTCACTACCTGACCCGCCGCCAGCCATCCCATGCCGACACCTATCGCCGACTGGAAAAGATTGCGGCCGTCGAGGGCTGGACGATCCCGTCCGAGCGCACGATGGCGCGGCGGATCGAGACCGATATCGACCGGATCACCCTGACACTGATGCGCGAGGGCGAGGAGGCGATGGCCGCCCTGTTCCCGCGCCAGAAGCGAGACGCCACCGTGTTCGCGGCCGGCGAGGCGGTCAATGGCGACGGGCTCAAATTCGATCGGCTCTGGGTGCGCTTCCCGGACGGCGAGATCATCAACACCGCGACGGCCTGGCTCTATCAGGATTTGCGCACCCGCAAAATCCTCGCATGGCGGCTCGGCAAGACGGAAAATACTGACCTGTTCCGGCTCGCCACCTATGACCTGACCGGCGTCTGCGCGCCGCAGTTCGTATGGCTCGATAACACCCGCGTTGCCGCAAACAAGACCATGACGGCGGGCGCGCCCGGCCGGCATCGCTTCAAGGATAAGGACTTCGACGGGTTGGGCCTTCTGCCCGCGCTCGGGATGACGCCGAAATGGACCAATCCCGACAGGGTGACCGGCACGCCCGGCGCGAAGCCGATCGAGCGCGCCTTCGGCATCGGCGGCATCCACGAGAAGGTCGCCACGCATCCGGCTTTTGTCGATCGCGGTTTCAGCCGGAAGACAGCCATCGACGCGGCGGAATTGCAGGCGGTGCTCGATCAGGAGATCGCCCGCCATAACAGCCAGAAGGGTCGCCAGACGGAAGCCTGCCGGGGCCTGTTGAGCTTTGACGAGGCATGGGAAGAGGCGACCCGCTCAATCGTCTTCCGCAAATTCTCGCAGCGCCAGCGCAACATGCTGCTGATGGTGCGCGAGGTGGTCAGGGTCGATCAGACCGGCATGGTGTCGATCAAGGCCGGCCAGAGCACCCATGGCCGGAACCGCTACTGGAGCGAGGCGAGCGCGCGGATCGCAGGCAAGCGCATCGTGGCGCACTTCGATCCCGACAATTTGCACGCCGGTATCTTCATCTATTCGCTGGCCGGCGATTATCTGTGTCAGGCTGAGCACCGGCCGAGCGTTGCCTTCAATGACACCACGTCGAGCCGCGAGCTGAAGAAGTTCCGCGAGCAGGCCGCGAAGGCCGCCAAGAAGGAAGCGGCCGCCGTGTCGCGCATGAGCGCCCTGGAGCGCGCCGCCCTTTACGAAAACGCCACAAAGCCCGCGCCGGACGATCCCGCGCCATCGGTCGATCACAAGGTGATCGCCGCGCACTGGACCAAGCCCTTCGATCCGGCGCGCGAGGCGAAGCGCACCGGCACGGACGATGCGCCGTTCGAGCTGCCGGACGATCAGGCTGATGAGTTCGAAGAGCGGTTCGCAACCAATGTGCGCGCGCTGCACGAGAGATTTCGCAAGGAGCAACTTTAGACCGCCCTTGGAAAAGCGGCCGGAGGCGCATCACCGCCAGCCGGCCATCCCCTGAACGAAGGAGACGTAATAAATGACCGAAGAAACCAACATTGTCCATATCGAGCGCCCGGTGCCCACCGAAAGCGACATGGACACACTGGTCAGCGTGCCGACCAGTGCCCGCGATCGTATGCGCGAGGCGATGCGCCAGGCCGGGCTTTCACAGGCGGCCGCCGCGCGCGAAATCGGCATCTCTCCCTCGGCCCTCAATCAGTGGCTCCAAGGCAAATATGCCGGCTCGAACGAGGAGATCGAGGGCAAGGTCGAAAACTGGCTTTCGGCGCGCGGCCGGGAGGATGACGCGACAGGCGCGCTGCCTGCGATCCCGTCATTCTTCCGCTCGCCATCGAGCCAGAAAATCCTCGACACCCTGGCCTACGGGCAGATGGCTGGCGATATCGTCTGCATCTATGGCGGCCCCGGCGTCGGCAAGACAGTCAGCCTGCGCTACTACCGCGACACGAACCCGTCCGTCTGGATCGCCACGATGGCCCCTGACAGCGCGCCGGTGGTGCCGTCGCTTGAGGAGGTCGCCGAGGCGGTCGGCATCAGGGATGCAGCGGGCGGCGCGCGCAAGATCGCCCGCGCCATCCGACGCAAGGTCGAGGGGACGCGCGGCCTGCTCATCATTGATGAGGCCCAGCACCTTTCTGTCGCGGCCCTTGAGCAGATGCGCTCGATCCACGACGCAACCGGCATCGGCCTCGCCCTTGTCGGTAACGAGGCGGTCTATGCACGCCTCACCGGCGGCACACGCGCCAGCCACTTCGCCCAGCTCTTCTCCCGCATCGGATCGCGCCTGTTCATCTCGCGCCCGACGATCGGCGACGTGCGGGCGCTGGCGGCCGCGTGGAACGTCAAGGGCAAGGCCGAGCTGGATTTGCTCCAGCAGATCGCCAGCAAGCCCGGCGCGCTGCGCGGGGTCAGCAAGGCGCTTGCCTATGCCGCAATGAGTGGCGGGGGAGCCGAGATCACCGTCTCGGCCATTCGCCACGCCTGGTCAAACCTCGGCGCACAGGAGTGATCGCCATGCTTGCCAACGAAATCCGCACCCTCATTTCGCAGGTCAACGGGCTGATGATGACCCGCACCCTCAACAACAACAGTCTGCGCCTGGCCGGCGCGTCCCTGCTCGACATCGCCGATCGCGTCGAGAACCTGGAGCGCGCCATCGTTCCGGCCACGCACCGCATCCCTGAACGCTCCATCCGAGGCGACAAGGTGGTGCGGCTGGACGAACGCCGCCGCGCCCGGCCGGTGGCGGCCGAGAGCGGAGCGCCGGCATGAGACATCATCGCTTGACCGTCAGATCCATCGCGCAGGTCGTCGGCGATTATTACGGCATCGGCTGGAACGA
>JALOAI010000039.1 GCA_023228945.1 Pigmentiphaga sp.
GGGTCGCCCATATCGTCTAGCTTCTGGCGGCGCTGATCGTGGGAAAACAGGTCGTTCTTGATGGCGTTGCGAGACATGGCGGGACGGTCAGATCACGTTGGTTTCGGTAGGATGCGTATTGTACCAACATGGAAGGTCATTGAGGTTTTTCGAGGTGCCCTAAAGAGCCGGCGCCACGGCTATCGCAAGCGACGGCCGACCAGGCCAGCCCGCCATCCACATCCGACCTACTCACGCCGACAGCGGCACCGTGGACACGATGCGTATCGGCATCTGCCGGCCATCGGGCAGCCACACCATGGCCTCGGCGCCAACCGGCATGCCCAGCACGGCCAGGCCCACCGGGCTGACGAACGAAATCTTGCCCGCCCGGGGCTCGGCTTCGTCGGGCGCCACCAGCGTCACGGTTTGCCGCGCGCCGGTGTCGCACATCTCGTACGTCAGTCGATCATTGAGCTCGACGTAGGCGGTGGCGCGATCGCCTTCCGGCAGGATTCGGGCCTGCGCCACGATCTCGGTCAGCGCCTCGCCGACGTTGGTTTCCACGTCGGCAAGCCGCATCAACTGTTCGGCGGTGCGGGAAAGGACGATGGCGTCCTGGCGATTCAGACAACGGTCATTCCACATGATCTGATTCCTCTGAAAAAATGGATGAGAAGCAACCGCCAGCGTGATAACGCTGGCGGCAACACAAGACGCATGCGGGGTGGCTCGGGAGCAGGAACGGTCAGCCAGCCGGCTGACGCCACACTCACCGAGCGGCGGCAAGCCAGGCCAGGTTCTTACCGTTGGGCAGCCACCGGAGGCGGCACACAAGGGTTCCGGGCATGACGATGATGGTGAAAAAGACGAAGGAGGTGGGGGCTAGGCGCCATGCTGGCGCTGCCTGGGCGAAGACGTATAACCCGCCCAAAATAATACGTAAACACAATAGCATGGATGGGCTGGGAAAGCCAGGGGCTGGCCACGGTGGCCGGCGAACAGCCGCGCCGGGACGGACAAATACAGCCTCTATCCGGTCACGCAACCGGCTTCCATCCCAGGGAACGCTGCGCTCTCCGGCGAGAGCGCTGGTCAGGCGCCTGCTCCGGCGTCGGAGCCTGGCCTGGCGGGCGGGCAAACCCCCCGCGGTGGGCGTCTACTTGTCGATCCTCAGATCCGCCGCCTTGACCACCTCCTGGTTCTGGCGGATCTGCTGCTCCAGCACCTGCTCGTAGGTGATGGGATCCGATCCCACCAGGGAGTAGCCCAGGGCGTGCACCTGCTCTTTCACCTTGGGATCTCGCAGGGCCTCGATCAGGCCGTTGGCCAGTGTCTGCTTGACTTCCGGCGCCAGCCCCGCGGGCGCGACGAAGCCGATGCTGCTGTCCATCACCACGCCGGGGATGGTCTCGGATACCGTGGGGAATTCCGGATACGAGGGCGCGCGCTCGGCGGTGGATATCGCGAGCATCTTCAGGCGGCCACCCGCGACGTGCGGCAGCGCCGACTCCATCACCACGATGCCCACCGGCACGCGTCCGGGCAGAAGATCCTGATAGGCCGGACTGCTGCCGCTATATGGAATATGGGTGAGATCGATGCCGGCCCGCAGCTTCAGGAGTTCGCCGAACAAATGGGTGGCGGTGCCGATGCCCAGCGAGGCGTACTCGATGGCGCCCGGCTTGGACTTGGCCAGCGCCACCAGTTCGGCGATGTCGTTGGCGGGAAAGTCGGGATGGACCACCACGGCCATGGGAGCGCTCACGGCTTGCGTGAGCGGCGTGAAATCCTTGAGCGTGTCGTAAGGCAGATCATTGCGCAGGCTGGGGTTGATGGTATGCGCCGAGATCACCATGCCGAAGGTATGGCCATCGGGCTTGGCGCTGGCCACGGCCTGGGTGCCGATGATGCTGCCGGCGCCGCCGCGATTCTCCACGATCACGGATTGTCCCCATTGGTCGCCGAGGCGCTGGGCGATCAGCCGGGCCAGGCTATCGGAGGCGCCTCCGGCCGGCAGCGGCACGATCATCCTTACCGCGCGCCCGGGGTACGCGACCTCGGCCGCGAAGGGCGCGGCAGCCAGTGCGGCCGCGCCGACACCCAGCAGAGTGGCCATGAAACGGCGGCGCATCATGGGGCCGCCAAGACCTGGCTGGAAGGTGAACTGGAACATGGGATCTCCTCGATCAAGGCTGCCGGGCAGCAGGAACATTACGGTTTGGAAACCAGAAAAAGCCAGGGGCGGCGCTGTCGCTCGCGGTCTTGGTAGGCGGCGATCCGCGCGTCGCGCTTTTGGGTAACGGCGATGCTGTCGAGCCCTTCGAGCAAGGCTTCGCGCTTGAGCCGGGGCACGGCAAAGGAAAGCACTTCGCCGTCGGGCGCGGTGAGCTCGCAGCGTTCGAGATCGATGCCAAGCCGGCGGCCGTGCAAGCCTTCGGCCAGTTGCCGCTGCAGCCGACGCACGATGTTGGCGGCCAGGCGAATGGGCAGCAGCCCGTTCTCGAAACAGTTGTTGAAGAAAATCTCGCCGAAACCGGGGGCGACGACGGCGCGGATGCCCAGCCCCGCCAAAGCCCATACCGCGCCTTCGCGCGAACTGCCGCAGCCGAAGTTGCTGCCGGTCACCAGGATGGTGGCATCGGCGTACTCCGGCCGGTTCAGCACGAAGTCCGGGTCGGCGGAACCATCGGGTCGATAGCGCAGCGCCGCCAGGGCGTGGGCGCCGAGCTGCTCGCGCGGCACGCCGGAGAACAGGGGCTCGACGCGAATGATCATGTCGGTGTCGACATTATCGAGCGGCAGCGGCGCGGCGGTGCCGTGCAGGGTCGTGAATCGGTTCATGGCGTTACGGCAGAATCGAAAGTTGACGAACGTCGGTAATGCGGCCGGTCACGGCGGCGGCGGCGGCCATGGCGGGGCTCGCCAGGTGAGTGCGGGCGCCCGGCCCCTGCCGGCCGACGAAGTTGCGGTTGGAGGTGGAGACGGCTCGCTTGCCGGCGGGAACGGTTTCGCCGTTGGCGGCCAGGCACATGGAACAGCCCGGCTCCCGCCATTCGAATCCGGCGTCGCGGAATATCCGGTCCAGGCCTTCGGCTTCGGCGGCGCGGCTGACGGCGCGCGAACCCGGTACCACCCAGGCGGTGACGTCCGGCGCCACCCGGCGCCCACGCGCCACGGCGGCGGCGGCGCGCAGGTCGGACAACCGCGAGTTGGTGCAGGACCCGATGAAAACGTAGTCGATCGGCAGGCCTTCCAGAGATTGGCCAGGCCGCAATCCCATATAGGCCTGTGCCGCCTCCACGGTGTTCCGCCCGCCCCCCACGTCCACCGGAATGGCTTGCCCGATACCCACGACGTGCTGCGGGCTGGTGCCCCAGGTGATCTGCGGCGCCACTTCCGAAATCTCGATGGTCAGTTCGACATCGAAGCGAGCGCCCGGATCGGTTGGCAATGCGCGCCAGTCGGCCACCGCGCGGTGCCAATCGTCGCCCTTCGGGGCGTAGGGCCGCGGCCGCAGATCCTCGAAAGTGGCGTCGTCGGGCGAGATCAGGCCGCAGCGGGCGCCCATCTCGACCGCCAGATTACAGAGCGTCATGCGCTCTTCCATCGTCATGTCGCGAATCGCGGGCCCGGCGTACTCCACCGCATAGCCGTTGCCGGCCGCGGTGCCGAGGTGGCCGATGACGTACAGCATGACGTCTTTGGCCGTGACCCCCGTCGCCCTACGGCCATCCAGCCATACCCGCATCGTGCGCGGCTTCTGCAGCACGATGGTCTGCGTGGCCGCTACGTGCAGGAATTGCGAAGCGCCGATGCCGAAGGCGAGCGCGCCATAGGCGCCGTTGGTGCAGGTATGGCTGTCGGCGCAGACCACCAGGCTGCCGGGCAGGGTCAGCCCCTGCTCGGGGCCCATCACGTGCACGATGCCCTGGCGCTCGTCGTCCACGTCGAACAGGGTAATGCCATGGCGCCGAGCCTCGCGCCGCAGATCGGCCAGGTAGCGCAAGCCATGTTCCGTGGTACCGATCCGGCCGGGGGCGGTGCCGATGGCGTGATCCGGCGAGGCGAAGCACAGCTCGGGATTGCGGAGCCGCAAGCCGCGGCGATGCAGCGCTGCAAGATGCTGGCCGCCCGCATCGGTGATGTAGTGCCGGTCCACGTGCAACAGCGCAAAGCCGTCGTCCAGCGACTCGATGACGTGGCGAGTCCAAAGCTTGTCGAACAGGGTGGCGGGCATGGAGGTTCCGGGAACGATGGGTTTATACATACTATTATCATGATGACATAATGACCAAAGAAAGTCGAATCCGGGCCCGGGCGAGCGCACGCGGCGGCACGGCCGCGGCTCGTGGTACTGTTCCTGGCTGCCCGCGCCGCTTTTTCTTCGCTCCATGCTTGCACGCCATTTCGTTTTCCTCCACCACGCTTGCCCCGGGTCCGGCGGCAGGCCACCGCGCCTCGCCCCCGCGCCACGCGGCGGCGGCCTGCCCGGAGCCCTATCGCCATGAGCTTGCGCAAAGCCTCGCTTGGCGTACCGTTGCATCGCCGGATTTCCTCGGTGATCGAAGACGCCATCGCCACCGGCCGCCACCAGCCGGGCGAGCGCCTGCCCACCGAAGACGCCATGTGCGCCACGTACGGCGTCTCGCGCATCACGGTGCGGCGCGCCATGCAATCGCTGGAAGAAGCCGGGCTGATCGAACGGCGGCAAGGCGAAGGCACCTTCGTCGCCCGCTCCGAGGCGGTGGCGGCGCTGCAGACGTCGTTGGCCAGCTTCATGCAGCGGGTCGCCGAGAACCGCGATCAGACCACCGTCGAGCTGCGGGAATGCCTGTGGCACGTGCCACCGCCGGCGGTGGCCGAGAGCCTGGGCCTGGCGCCGTCCCACGAGGTCCTGCGTATCGTCCGCCGCCGCCAACGCGATGGCCTACCCTATACCTTGAGCACCGTGTACCTGCCGCCCGACGTCGGCGGGCAGCTCGATTGCAACGACTTCGCCACCACGCCGCTGAGCGAATTGCTGCAGCGCGTTGGCCGCCCCTATGGCCGCATCCAGGTGTCGGTGGGCGCCATCCTGGCCGATCCGGTCCTGGCCGAGGTGTTGCAAGTCAAGGTTGGCGACCCTCTGGTCGATGTCCACCGCCTGGGTTTCGACGCCCAGAACCGGCCGATCGAATACCAGACGATTCTCGGCCCGCCCACCCGCTATCGCCTGCACGCCACGCTGGGGGCTTGAGTTTTCATCCTGCTTCCTTGCCGCCATGAGCCCTCAATCGACCCATGCGCCCATCGCGATCCCCAGCCTGCGTGGCGTGCAGGTCGTGCACCTCGACATGAAGGCGGTGCCCAGCTCGCAGTACAAAAGCGTGTTCGCGGACCTCATCTACGCCGATTACCACCTGGCCCAGCAACGCCCCCCGCTCCCGCGGGCAGCCCGCCCGCGATCGTCGAGCGCTACCCGGTGGACCGCACCCGGCACGACAAACTACTCTCCTTATCGCGCAACGAGCGCGTGGTGCTCAAGCTCCTGCTCACCGGCATGAGCAACGAGGCGATCGGCCTCGACCAGGACATTTCGATCAACACCGTCAAAACCTACCGCAAGCGCCTGTATAAAAAGCTGGAGGTCTCGACGGTGAACGAGTTGCATAGCCGCTACGGCAACTTGGCGTAGCGGCGGGCGGCGTCGCCTTGGGTGCCACCATGCCGATCCAGGCCGACATCGGCACGTCGGTATAGCCATGCTCGCTCAGCGTCGACACGTCGGGAAACAGCGGATGGCGCGCGGCGCCGAACACCGCCAAGGGCAGCAACTCACCGCTCTTGAGCATTTGCATGCCGCTGGCGGCGTCGGTAATCATCACCGGCACGTGGCCGCCCACCACGTCCTGGATCGCCGGCGCGGCGCCTTTGTATGGCACATGCACCATGTCCAGCCCGGTCTTGTCGAGCAGCATCTCCATCGCCAATTGATGCGGGCTGCCGATGCCCGCCGTGGCAAACGAGACTTGCCCCGGATTGGCCTTGGCGCGCTCCACCAGCTCAGCCATGGTCTTGATGCCCGACGGTTGATTCACCGCGATGAACAGCGGAAACTCCGCCAGCAGGCCGATGGGCGTGAAATCCTGCTCGGGGTTGTATGACAAGTTCTTGAACAGCGCGCGATTGAAGATCAGCGTACCGTTGTCCGCCGACAAAACGGTATAGCCATCGGCGGACGAACGCGCCACGGCGTCCGCGGCGATCGTTGTGCCGCCGCCCGTCGGCCGTAGATGCCCGAACCCTCGGCACGGTCGGCCCCCGGCGCCGTGACCCCGGCATCGTTGACGAGATAGCACGGCGCCATCCACCGAATGTCGGTCCAATGATCCGCCGGCTCGCCGTCGCGGCGAAACAGCATGTCGAACAATCCCGGCGGGCGCACCGAGGGCATCCAGCGCGACACAGTCACCACATCGCCCTGCTGGTCCACCCGGATCTGCGCCGAGGCGGTATCGGCGTTGCCCAGCACGCCCCGGTGCAGGATCACGGTGTGCGACAGATCGAGGAGGTTATCCACGACCAACTGGTAGCCCGCGTCCATCTCCAGATGATCGCGCTGCGTGATGTAGCGGGCCTGCGCCTGGCCGACCATCGAGAGATCCGGGATGCGCGAAGCATCCGGCGTTTTGTCGCCCATCCACACCCACACCAGGCTGTGCGCCTCGTGGGCGGGATAGGCCCGCACCTTGGCGGCCTCGGGCACCAGACCCTTGCCATGGGGGTTGTAGATACAGCTGCCGTGGCGATCGAAATGCAAGCCGTGGTAGCCGCATTCGATGGCGCCGTTGTCCTGCAGTTTGCCCAGATGCAATGGGGCGAAACGATGGGGACACCGGTCTTGCAGCGCCACCACACCGCCGTCCGGCGCCCGGTAGATGACCAGTGGCTCGCCAAGGATTTCCCGCCGCTCCAGTTTCCCCGGAACGAGCTGCTCCGACCACATGGCCACATACCAGGTGTTGCGCAGGTATTGCATGACGTCTCCTTGATTCCAGTGATGGCCGGCGCCGCGTGGCATTCGGCATGTGGAATACTCTACAAGCGAGATGTCGGGTGCAATGTCACCTGGATGGGTGACAATAATGAACTACACTAGCGATTAACCGCAAGAAGGAGCCTCCATATGACTTTGACACAATTACGCTACCTGACTGCAATAGTGGATTGCGGCTTCAGCATTTCGCAAGCTGCCCGGGTGCTACACACATCCCAGCCCGGAATCAGCCGTCAAATTCGCCTTCTAGAGCAACAATTGGGCACCGCAATTCTGGCACGTAATTCTGGGCGCATCATCGGTCTCACTGAAAGTGGAGCACGCGTCGTGCATACGGCGCGACGCGTGATCAATGATATGGAAAGTCTCGCTCTCATGAGCCAGGAATACCTGACACAGGAAAGCGGCACCTTCACCATTGGCACCTTACACACCTATGCTCTTTCGCTACTCCCGGGAGCACTGGCGGCCATGCATGCTCAGTACCCCCAGGTAGTCATCGATGTCCGACAGATCACCCTACCGCAGTCCATTGCCCAGGTGCAGGATGGAGAATTGGATATCGCGATTACTATCGGCGAACCCCCGATCGAGTCCAATTTAATCGCGCTCCATGTGGTGGACATTCCGCTGCAGCTCCTGGTACCAGAGGGACACGAACTTACTTCTCGCACGGATTTGGGGCTCGCCGACTTATTGGACTATCCGATGATCTGCTTACGCTCCTCCACCACGAGCTGGGGAGTGAGTAGTGTGTATAAGGCAAATGGCTACGACCTTCGGCCTGCAGCCTATGCCATGGACGCCAGCGTGATGCGCTCTTTGGTTGCCAACGGCCTTGGCATCGCCGTGCTGCCTGCCTCGCTGCCGACGGTTTCCGGCACTGAAACCCTGCCGGTATCCCATCTGTTTCCGCCAAGCTCGATCAACGCACTCATTAACCCAAATCGCTTCGTTCGTGGCTATGTTTATGCATTTCTCGAAAGCTTGGCATCGCAATGGACCCGGAACGAAGTTGACTTTGAGATTCGCAACGCTCTTTTCGGCACGCCCACTGCTGGCGTGAAAAAAGACAAGGCGTGATTCTCTAGTCGATGGTTATGTTACTCTCTCGGACCACTTCCCGATAGTGGCTTATCTGCGACTCGATCAAGTTACGGAATTCCTGTGGCGGCATGGTGGCGGGCTCCAGGCCGGCGGCAATAAATCGCTCTTGAATATCAGGGCGCTTCAAGATCTCATCCACTTGCCGATAGAGGAAATCCACGATTTCTTCAGGGGTTCCGCTAGGAGCCAGGAGACCGAACCAGCTTGTGACGACAAAGCCAGGAACACCAGACTCCGCGACCGTAGGCAACTCCGGCATTGTTGGCGACCGTTGAGCTCCAGTGGTGGCGAATCCTCTGACCTCCCCTTGAGCTACCAATTCCCTGGCGGTGGCAGCATCAATGATTGCCAGTGGAACATGCCCGGCCAAGACATCCTGAAGCGCCGGATTGGTTCCTCGATAGGGTATATGAGATAACTCGACCCCTGTTTCTTTTGATAAAAGAGCGCCGGCCAAATGCATGGCGGTTCCCTGACCGCCAGACCCGAAAGGCAGAGGCTGTTTCTGCTGCTTTCCATACTCCAGCAATTCGGTCATTGTTTTTGGCGCGAGATCTTTATTTCCGGCAATCACCAACGGGTTGTCAACCATCAACGTAATCGGAGCGAGATCTTTCAGAGGACTGAAGGGCATCTCTTGCCCCAGCGCCGGCCAGAGAGTTAGAATGCCAGAAACACCAACGGCAAGCGTATATCCGTCTGGCGTGGATCTGGCAACGGATCCCACACCAACTATACCTCCGCCACCGGCGCGATTCTCAACAACCACCGTTTGACCAACCTTCTTGGACAACTCCGCCGCGACGATTCGCGTTGCCATATCCGCACTGCCACCAGGCGGATATGGCACGACCACCGTGATGGGTCGATTGGGATAGTCGTCGATGCGTGCAGCAGCGTGACTCGAACCCCAGGCGATGGCGACTCCCAGTGCTGCCAAAAATACTCTCCGAATTTTTTTGTGAGCTTGCATAATATCGTTCTCCTCTCGAAATCAAATCAAATATACATCCAGCACATTCTCAATCAGAGAGTTGAGAACGGTAATTTTCTTGCGCTGTATCCGCCATCCCAAAACTCCTTCAGTGGCTGTTAATACATAATCATAGAAACCGTAATAGGTGCTTGTTTTTTTATTACGCCAACTTAACGTTTGCCAATTGGCCACGGCATGACAACTTCCATCCGCTTGCATCTGAGCTCGTACGTTAGTCACAAAATGGCAGGTTCTTGGCATCGGATTAGATGCAACCGAGCGGCCGGATCGTATCCGAAAAACTCGATCTTCGAGACCTTGTCGCGAATCGTAGTACATCAAGGAGAGCTCTCGCCTTGGATTGTTGGTCAGCTCACTCTCCGAATGCCAGGCCGGCACCCAATACTGGATATTTTCGTCCATTAATGAGAGCCACTCATCCCAGCGTTGATGGTCGAGACATTCCGCCTCATACGTCACAAACTGCGAGACTTTCTGCACAAGATCATCAGACATCGGAGTTGCCCTTCAGTATATAGTCCATCCAGGCTTCGTAGATTCCCACGTACAAGCCCTCGTCCTCAATCCAGCCGCCAGAGGCCCGGGGCCGCAGCCCTAATTCTTCGGCATGTTCATTGGCGCCAGCCACTTTATGAAGTGCACCACGACTCAGGTCGCTCCAACCCGGACTCACGCCCTGGAAAGCTCGCTGAGACAGATTGAAGACATCCAGATCGTCAGGTGTCGCCATGCCGCTGGCGTTAAAGAAATCCTCATAGAATCGCAACCGCTGCCGGCGCATCTCCGGCGGCTCATCGGTAGGCGCAAAGGCGTAACCTGTTACTCGAGTTCTATCGACAGCAATGGGATGAATGACGCGTACCTGGGTACTCATTTGATCCATCAACATGAGATTGGGGAAGATCAGCAGATTCTTCAGGCGGCCTATGGCCCAATGTGCGCGAACGTGGCCTAGCCGGCTTTGCAGCTTCGGAAGCATGGTGAAATTGAAACGGTCTTGGGGGTTATCCCAATCCCGCCAAATGGTTACATGACCTCGCCCAAAGTCGAAGTACCCTCCTTTCATCGCCTCTCGATCATGGGTAACATTCATGGCCTTAATCGCACCACTTTGACCCTTGGCGCGCTTCCTGTTGGCGATTGTGGCCGAGAAGTTGGCATGCACGAACGGCGCATGATAAGAGTCTACGCCATTCTCCATTTGCAACTTCCAGTTGCCTTCGTAGGTGTAGTCGGAGGACCCCTTAATGATCTCCCAGCCGCTTTCCGACTGATCTAGCAGAAGATCCATATAGATCGCGGCGTCGCCGAGGTGCTCCTTTAAACTTATGACCTCCTGCTCCAGGCAACCGAACCAGAAGCCCCGATAGCTTTCCAGCCGAGGCACTAAATTCAAGCCCAACTCAGACTTCCGAAAAGACTCGGGATAAGCCCCTCCGGCCTCATCGGTAACCGCCAGCAGATCACCGTTACTGGAGAACACCCAGCCGTGATAAGGACACGACATCGCCCTGGAGTTCCCCGCAACGGTACGATAAATCTGCGCACCTCGATGACTGCATGCGTTAATAAAAGCTTTCACGTCTCCGTGCTGGTTTCGAGTCAAGACTACGGGCCGCCGCCCTATTTGGGTCGTGATGAAATCATGGGCGTTTGGGATCTGGCTCTCGTGGCCAATAAATATCCACGTTTTCTCCCAAATCCTCTCCAGTTCGTATTCGAAAATTTGAGCATCGGTGTACACACGCCGATCAAGACGAGCGAGGCCGTCATCAGCAAGATGCAATACGCTGCGCAATCGGTCGACTGGCCATCCTGAACACGTCATTGGCACCTCCATAGATTGTCCAACTTGCATCATGGAATGCCGACCAGTGCTTGACAAAGAATACTTTGTTATCGAGCCATGCCCAATTGTTATGCGCCTGTTTTGTTTGCTCCGCTCTAGAATGTGGGCATGAAAAAGAACGCACGTATCGCCATCATGATCGGTGACCCGGCCGGCATCGGTCCCGAGGTGGTTCTCAAATCTCTCGTAGCCAATCCTGAGCCGGCACACATCTTATTAATCGGGGATGCCGGGGTAGTGCGCAATACCGCAAGCCACCTTCGCATACGCCTCGACATTCGCTCAATTAGCCATGTGGACCATGCGCACTTCGAAGCCGGAGTGATCTCGGTCCTCGACCCCGGCACGTTTGACCGCCAGGCCTTCAAAGTGGGGCAAGTTTCGGCAGAATGTGGCCGCGCCGTCGTAGAGTGGTGGGACGTGGCCACCCGACTGGCCCTCGATCGCAAAGTCGACGCCGTCATCAAGGCACCAGTCAACTTCGAGTCGATCCGTCTTTCACGTCGCCAACCGGCTGTAGACAGCGGTGGGAAATCTACCCATTTGCTCCTGATAGCGGGTACTTTGCGCGTCGCCCATCTCACCGACCATATCCCCTTACGCACCGTTTTCTCGGAGATCACCCAAAGCCGTATTCTAGATCTCATTCTCCTCACTCATCGCGCGCTAACGTCATGGGGCGTAGCTAGCCCCCGAATCGGGGTCGCCGGATTGAATCCGCATGCGGTTGGCACCGAAGAAGCCGAGACGATCGGTCCCGCCGTACAAGCAGCGTGCGCCCAAGGAGTTTGTGTCGAAGGCCCGATCGCTCCGGATAGTCTGTTTCGCCAATGCCTAGACGGCCGCTTCGATTGCGTGCTCGCTCACTATCATGACCAAGGACATATCGCGGTGAAGACGAATAGCGCAGAGGGAAACTGCGCGATCGTCCTCGGCGAACCGTTCTTGCGGTTATCCGTGGCTCACGGCACGGCTTTCGATATCGCCGGGAAAGGTATCGCGGATCCTGGCGCGCTCTTGATGGCAATCCAACATGCGGCTTCGCTAGGTTCGGGGCGCGGTTTTCCGATACCGTCCGGAGCCCCGCCTGGGAATTGAACCTGTGGACACGACGCACAGCCTCAACGCATCAGCGACGGCAAGGTGGTGGCCAGCTCGGGGATGGCGATCACCAGGCCCAGGCACACGAATCCCGCCAGGACGAACCAGATGATATTGGCAAAAATCTGCCACGTGCCCACATCGGTGAGCACGCCCTTGACGACGAATACGTTCATACCCACCGGCGGCGTGATGAGGCCCAGCTCCACCACGATCATGACGACGATGCCGAACCAGATCGGGTCCAGGCCGAGCTGCAGGATGATGGGAAAAAAGATCGGCAAGGTAAGAAACAGCATCGCCAGGCTGTCGAACACGCATCCCAGCAGGATATAAACCAGGCACATCGCCAGCACCACGCCCAACGGCGATATATTCAAGGCCTGTATCCATTCCGCCGCCTGATAGGTGAGTCCGGTCATGGTGAGGAAGTTGCCGAACACGGCCGCGCCTATCGTGACCGGGATGAGGATGGCGGTGAGTTCGGCGGCTTCCCAGAGGGCTTCGCGCACCCGTTGCCAAGAGGCGCGGCGGCGGACCGCCATGAGCGCAAGCGCACCGGCGGCGCCGATGCCGGCGCTTTCGGTGGGCGTAAAGACGCCAAGATACAGGCCGCCAAAAACGAAGAGGAAAAGCCCGATCACCGGTAGGACCTGAGGCAACGACCGCATCCGCTCCAACCACGTCGTGTGCAGGACCGCTCCCATTTTTTCGGGGCTGTGGCGCGCCCTGATGACGACCGTGCCCATATACAGCAGCATCAGCAGAATGCCGGGCACGATACCGGCGATGAAGAGCTTGCCAATGTCGGTTTCGGTCAGGATGCCGAAAATCACCATGGGCACACTGGGCGGGATGAGCATGCCGATGGTGCCGCCGGCCGCCACCGTGGCGCCCGAGAATGCCGGGTCGTAGCCGTGACGGCGCATCTCGGGCACGGCGACTCTTGCCATGGTTGCCGCGGTGGCGAGCGAGCTGCCGCTGACCGCGCCAAAGCCGCCAGAGGCGCCCAGGGCGGCATGGGCCAAGCCGCCCCGGAAACCGCCCAGCCAGCGCTGGGCCGTGGTGAAAAGCTCGTCCGCGATACCTGATTTGAAGATGAAGGAGCCCATGAGCACGAACAGCGGGATCACCGAAAAACTGTGGCTCATCCCGATATCGAGCACCTGCTGCGACCCCATGGCCAGCGCCGCTTCCCAGCCCCGGTACGAAGCAAAGCCCGCGACGCCCACGATCAGCATCGTATAGCCGAGCGGGATACCGATGAAGGCCAGTGTAAACAGCGCAATAAAACCCAGCAAAGCTGTTTGCATGCGAGGATGATTCTCTACGGTTCAGTGCATATCATGGGAAACGCCGGCTTCGGACGAACCCGAGCCGGAGTCGCGGGGCTGCGCCCAAGCGGGCGGAAACAAACCGGACCAGAGGCTGGCCACCGCCGCCATCCCCGACAGCACGGCCATGCCATAGGCGGCGGGATAGGTGGGCAATTGCAGATAACCGATGACGCTGCCCATTTCGTGCAGCCAGCCGGCCTCCTGCCAGAGCACCCAGGCCTGAGCCGCCAGCACGATGGTGCTGGCGGCTCCCACCAGCAGGCCCTGGATACGTTGGGCCTGTGGACCGAGCCAGCCGTCGAACAAGCTGATGGTGATGTGCGTACGACGCAGACAGATCACGGGCAAGCCCGCGAACACCGTAATGGCCATCGCGTATTGGGTCAGCTCCGTCGCGCCAACGAGAGGCTTGGCAAAAAAATGCCGGCCCGCCACGTCGATGGTGACGATCAGGAGCATGGCGAACAGGGCCAGGCCGGCACAGCCCTGCAAAAAACCCACCGCTCGTTGGCCGAGCTTCATGGAGTTGCCGACTCGCGCAGTTGCTCACGGTAAAAGCCCAGCGCGGCCGCGCCGTCGATGCCGCGTTCTTTCATGGCCGCCGTCCATTCGTCGTCAAGGAAGGCGAACTCTTTGGCCAACTGCGTGTTCATCTCGGCATTGGCCTGCTGCAAAGTCACGCCTTCGGCCTCGAGCTTCTTCCAGGCGCCGCTCTCCGCCTCATCGAGCGCGGCGAGCCGTTCGGCGAACGCTTCGCCGCTGAGCTCGGTGATGATTGCCTGGTCTTGCGGCGAGAGCTTGGCCCAGGCGCGCGGGTTCATGACCAGGGCAAAGCTGCCGGCGGTGCTGAGGTTGTCAAAGCGCAAAGCGCCTTCGGTGCTCGAGGCGAGGTTGAACCCTAGGACGTCGAGCGCCGTGGCCGAACCATAGGCGTCGATCGTGCCTTTTGATGCCAGCTCGAAGAATCGGGCCATCGGCCCGGCGACCACCCCGCTGGTCACCTTGCCATACTGGCGCGCCGCGGTGCTGGGCAGTGTCGCCATGCGAAGGCGGGACATTTCGTCCACCGAGGTGGGGCATGGCTTGACGCAGAAGAAGGCCTGCGGCGGAAAGGCGAACAACGACAGCAAATGCACACCGCGGTAGCGGTCGTCTTGATCGAAATAGGCTTCGTGCGTACGCCATAGCGCCTTTGACACGTTGACGGCGGAGCCGCCCACACCGGGCAGTTCGGTGATCACATCGGGTCGGAGGCGATCCGGCATCATGCCCGGCGATTGCACGGCGATATCGGCGATCCCGCGTTGCACCATGTCGAACTGCACCGGCGGCGGCGCCAGACTGCTGGCCGAGAACTCGACCACCACCCGGCCGTCGGTTTTTTCTTCGATGGCCTCGGCCCACGGCACCAGCACCTTGCTATACAGCGGATGCATCGTGGGGAAAAAAGTGCTGAGTAAAAGTTTTTGCTGCGCCTGCGCCGGGCCGGCCGCGATGCCGATGGCACCGGCAAGAAGGCCGATTTTCAGCCATTTTTTGATATCCATGATGCTCCTCCGGAGGGTCGTTGCGTAACACACATTTTGAATATGAGGTTGCAAGGTCGGCGCCGCCAAGGCGGTAACGAAGCAATTCAACCGAATTCATACATTCCGAACTTTAAACCTATTCGTCCGCTTTCACCTCCTCGGGTTTGTCCGGATACCGTGAACGGACACCTACGCCTCGCGGCCGCAGACTCCGTTACTGTGTGATCGCTGGGCCGCCAACCTCGGCGGGGCATTGGCGTTTCTCATCCAAATCGGTTCTAATTTGAGGCTGACGCCGCGCCTTGCGCCCAGGTTTTCGCACCTGCCAGCCCTGGCCCGTTTCCGATGGCAGCGGCCCTATCGTCTTTGGCACGCTGCCTCGCCCCCTCTTTCATCTCGTTCTGCGCCCAGGCTTGTGCCGCCTGTCCGCCCGGAGTAGTGCTTCATGTCGTCCTCTCTCGATGCGCGCCGTCGCGCCGAAGGCTTTGCCTTTCTGCTGGCCTTCGCCCTGTCCGTTCCCGTTGCCAACTGGATGATCCATAACGTCGGGCTGGTGTGCCCTCCCGATGGGCCCTGCCTGATTCCCGTGGCTCCTGGCCTGATGTCGCCCAGCGGCGTGCTGATGGTTGGCCTGGCCCTGGTGCTGCGGGATATGGTGCAGCGCCGGCTGGGCGTACTATGGTCGGTGGTCGCCATCCTCATCGGCGGCGTGCTGTCGTGGTGGGTGGCGCCCCCCTCCTTGGTGCTGGCCTCGGTCGCGGCTTTTCTATTTTCCGAACTGGCCGACTTGGCGGTGTACACGCCGCTGCAGCGCCGCCGGCTGGTGCTGGCCGTGGTGGCCTCCAGCGTGGTGGGCTTGATCATCGACACCACGATCTTCCTCTGGCTGGCCTTCGGCAGTCTGGACTATATGGCGGGACAAATCGTCGGCAAGGGCTGGATGGTGCTGCTGGCGATCCCGGTTATTGCGTATTTGCGACGGCGCGACGACCGCATCGGGCTGTTGCCGGCCTGATCCCGCGGAGCCGGCGATCCCCTGGCCCGCCGCGCATCGCCTGCCGGCGCCCAGCGCCCGCGGCTCATCGCGAAAGCCGCTTGACCACGTGTCCAAGCGCAAACCCCGTCCACCTCGCGGCCGGGAGGCCGGAGCTCTTCACACAGGCCTCCGCCACGCGGACGCTGCTATGATGAACCCGCCGCGCCGGCCTTCCTTGCCACGCGGCTTCCCGGAACTGCTTTATGTCCAGCGACACCTCTTCCCTCACCCAGCTCGGCCGCGCCGTCGAGGCGCCCACCGACCCCGACAGCGCTCCACTGGAGCGGGTGTCCAACCCGCATCCCGATGCGCTGTACGTGGCACGCTTCACCGCGCCGGAGTTCACGTCGCTGTGCCCGGTCACGGGCCAGCCCGACTTCGCCCACCTGGTAATCGATTACGTGCCCCAGGATTGGCTGGTGGAATCGAAGTCGCTCAAGCTGTATCTCACCTCGTTTCGCAATCACGGCGCCTTCCACGAAGACTGCACGGTGTCGATCGGCAAGCGGCTCGTCGATACGCTGGCGCCGCGCTGGCTGCGCATCGCCGGCTATTGGTATCCGCGCGGCGGGATCCCGATCGACGTCTTCTGGCAAACCGGCGCGGTGCCCGAGGGGGTGTGGCTGCCCGATACCGGCGTGCCGCCCTACCGGGGCCGGGGCTGATTCCGGCCTGGCCCTGAACCCACCGGAGCCCGAGCCATGGACGACGCCGTACTCGCCGCCCTCCAGCGCTGGCCCAATGTGCCGGCGGTGGCGGGCTGGCTCTCGCTCGATCGCCGTGGCGAATGGCGCCTGCATCCGAATGGCGACGCGCGTCCCGGCCAGCCGGGCGAAGGCATCACCAACGAACAATTGCTGGCTTTCATCGGCCGTAACTACGCCGCCGAGCCCGATGGCCGCTGGTACTTCCAGAATGGCCCGCAACGCGTCTACGTCACGCTGGATGCCGCGCCCCTGGTGGTGCGGCTGGCCGCCGAGGGCCATCATCTCGAAACCCATCATGGCGTGTCGGTAAGCGAAGTCACGACCTGGTATCTTGGCGACGATGGCCAATTGTACCTGCAAATGCCGCAGGGGCCGGCCATGGTCCTCGACCGCGATCTGGCGGCGTTGCTGGAGCGCTTGCACACTGATGACGGCCAGACGCTGGCGCAGCGGCTGGAGGCGCTGGGCGAGGCCGGAGGTGATGGTGTTGCCCTGCCCCACGGGCTGGCGCTACGGCTGGATGATCTGGGCGCGACGCGAGCGCCCTTGCTCGCCCTGAAGACGGCGGAGGCCGAAGCGAAGCTGGGCTTTGTGCGCGAGCCCCAGGATTCGTGAATGAGGATCTGGGCTTGTGGGCGGCGCTGTTGCATCCCCACTCGCGCAGAGCCGCCGCCCTACGTTTTTCCCCCATCGGCCGCACTACAATTCCCTTATATTGTGATTTAATCGGGTTTAACTCGAATAACACACAAAATCCGGGAATTATAGTGCCCATTGAATCTGGGCGAGTGCTTTGTATAAGGCGCTACCAACTCGAGCCAACCCTGGAGCGCGGATGTTGGATTTGAGCTTCAGCAAACCTAGCGAAGTCGTCAAGCGACTCTGTGAGCGGCTGCGCACCGAACGGCTTGCGCAGCAAATGACACAAGCCGAGGTCGCCGCACGCGCCGGCATCGGCGCCAATACCGTCTCCAACCTGGAAGCGGGGCGCAATGTCGGATTCGAAAACGTGGTTCGCGTGGCCATGGTCTTGGGGCGCGTCAAAGAATTTGAAGGTCTGTTCCTGCCCAAGCTGGAGAGCCTTGACGACATTCGCCGCTACGAAGACGGCGCCAAGCGCCAGCGCATCAAACGGAGATCGGGCCATGCTTGAGCGCGTGCATGTGTATTACGAGGGCTGGGGCGAACGATGGCTTTGGGGCACCTTGATGTCGACCACGGCCTTGAGTGGTCGTCCGCAGATTGTGTTCGAATATAGCCCTGAGGCAAAACGCCGCGGCCTGGAACTGTCGTCCCACACTCTGCCGCTGGAAGGGCCGCCTTTGCGCCGTGGCTTCCCGCCCCACCAGATGGGTCTGCCCGGGCCCGTTTACGACGCTCTGCCGGACGGCTGGGGCTTATTGCTGATGGATCGCCTGTTCAGGCGCCGTGGTCTCAACACGGCGCGTATCGGGCCGCTCGAACGCCTGACTTTCATCGGCGACAATGCCATGGGCGCGATGTCGTTCGAACCCGTGGCGCCGGAGGGACAGGCATCGCAGGCGCATCTTTCTCTCGACCTGCTCGCCACTGAGGTGCAGGAGGTGCTGCAAGGCGAAGGCGGCGAAATCCTGCAAACGCTACTGCAGGTGGGAGGCTCGCCACAGGGCGCCAGGCCCAAGGCGTTGGTGTACCGTGATCCTCGATCGGACACCTGGACAACCGCCATCGCGCCGGGCTTCGAAGCCTGGCTGGCCAAGTTTCCGGCCAAAGACGAGCAGGCCGAAGTATGCGCTATCGAAATGGTCTATGCACACTGCCTGCGCCAGTGCAACATCCCGACTCCGGATACCCGGTACTTCAGTTTATCCAAAGGGTTGGCCGCATTCGCCAGCAAACGCTTCGATCGCCAGGACGATCAACGTATACCCATGCAAAGTCTGGCTGCTTTTACCGGAGCCGATTACAGGAGTCCCGGGGTCCTGGATTGGTGCCGGCGGGGGGCCAGGCGTCGCGGCCATTGACAATCACTCTGCGGCGAAAGTGAAAGACCGCAACCAGGGATCAAGGTGAGCAATATCGAAGGAGCCCGACTCGAACATTTGCATCATCTCTGTATGGATTTGCATCGGTGCGCGTTGCAAGCGACAGCCGTTGATGCGCAGGAACACGTCGGCAGCCGCGAAAGCAATGCGCCCGTTGCCGTCCACAAACGGGTGATTGATCGCCAGGCTTTCCAGCAGCGCAGCGGCTTCGGCCACGATGTCATCGTAATAACCAGTCTGCGGGCGGAACAGCGCAGCCTCCAGCGCCCCTGGATCCCGTACGCCCAATGCACCGCCGTAGCGTTGCATCAGCACGGTGTGCATCCCAAGCACATCGGCCACGGTCAGGTAATCGTGAGCCACGGTTACTTAGCCAGTTCGCGGTACAGACTGTCGAACTCATCCAGGCTGGATGCGAACGAAGCCATCACATGACGACGAGGTCGTTCCTTCTGTTGCCGGTCGATGTAGTCGCGCAGGGCTTCATCAAGCACAGCCTGGAACTGGCGACCCTGGCTTTCTGCGATTTGACGCAGCGCAGCCAGCACCTCTGGAGCAGCTTGGGATGAAAACTTTTCGCGAATAGTAGTTGCCATGGCCACCTCCATCATGATTCATCTTGATAGTTCATGATAGCGCAAGATGCAACCCTACGCATTGCCAGCGCAGCGTTCGATACTTAGCCGGTCGCCTTGGTTAACGATGAAATCACCCGGGTAAATTGTTGATTTTGCCAGAGCCAACACTGAGCCTGCCAGCAGGCCAAGTGGTTCGCTCTGGGCCTTAAGCCGGCGATAATGCTGGCAAAGGAACCAGGAAATGACCAAGAGAACGAGACGAACACACTCAGCGGCGTTCAAGGCCAAGGTGGCCTTGGCGGCGGTCAAGGGGGATCGAACGTTGGCCGAGCTGGCCCGGCAACAGGTCGAACGCACCTCGCCGGCGAAAAATTGAGTCCGGATCGATACCGCCATGCCAACCATCGCTCTCGTCGGCTACGGCGCCATCGGGCAAAGCGTTCTGCAACTGTTACAGGGCGATGCCACGATCCACCTCGATCAGGTGATCGCCACCGAACGCTCGCTGGCCTCGGCCCGCGCCGGCGTGGCCGCCCTCTTCCCGCAGGCCCGCGTGGCAACGCAATTGGCGCTCGAGCCCCGCTCGCCCGATCTGCTGGTGGAATGCGCCGGCCACCAGGCCATCGAGCAGCACGTGCTGCCGGCGCTGGAGCAAGGCGTTTCGTGCCTGCTGGTGTCGATCGGCGCGCTGGCCGAGCCGGGCATGGTCGAGCGTCTCCTCGATGCCGCGGCGCGCGGCGGTAGCCAGTTGCAATTGTTGCCCGGCGCTATCGGCGGCATCGACGCCCTGGCTGCGGCCAAGGCGGGTGGGCTGGAATACGTGACGTACACTGGCGCCAAGCCGCCGCTGGCCTGGCGCGGCACGCCGGCCGAAGCCGAATTCGACCTGGACTCGCTCGCCGAGCCTACGATAATCTTCGAAGGCTCGGCCCGCGAAGCCGCCCGCCGCTTTCCCAAGAACGCGAACGTGGCGGCCACCGTGTCGCTGGCGGGCCTGGGCCTGGACCACACCCAGGTACGCCTGTTGGCCGACCCCTCCGCCACCGAAAACCGCCACGAGGTGGAGGCCAACGGGGCCTTCGGCAGCTTCGAATTGATCTTGCGCGGCAAGCCCTTGGCGGCCAACCCCAAAACGTCGGCGCTGACGGTGTTCAGTGTGGTGCGCGGCATCCGGAATCGGGCCGGCTTGCTGGCCATCTGAGAAAGCCGTGCTCATAGAGCCATTCAGGGGCCCTGGCGCTCGATGAACTGATAGCAGAAAAAACAGCAGTGCTCCAGGACTTCCCAAGAATGGGCCGGGGTGGGGGGTGCCGGACACCTCTGAGCTCGTCGTCCACAGCGGCTATAGGGTCGTGTATGAAATTGTGGAAACGCAGGTGCGAATCCTGAATGTCGTGCATACAGCTCGGCAATGGCCGCCGCTGGAAGAGTGAACCGCCAAAAAGAACAGAGTATGCCCGCTCTTACAGCGTGCATTGGCTGGATCAGGAACCCCTACGTCGCGGCACACCAACCTCCCTACACACCTGAGTCTCTGCTCTGCGTCCTCGCGCCTCAGCCTCTCTACACCGCGAGACCTCCGCCTCTTGCCCGCCACCACCGTGCCCGGGAAGCCCTGCGTTCCATTTCTCTAATACCCACCACATGGTTCCAATAGGAACCCACGATCTCGGTTCCTATAATTCCCTCACTCGCGGCGCAACGGCGTTATTTCTCGCCTTGCCAACCATATTCGCAGCTAGGGAGATCATTCATGACCAAGATGACCGTTTCGGATTTGATTCGGGTGGGGCCCGGCACGCCCATGGGCACATTCATGCGCCAATATTGGCTGCCCGCGGCGCTTTCGTCGGAAGTGGTGGCCGATGGCGATCCGGTCAGGCTGATGATTCTGGGCGAAAAACTGATTGCCTTCCGGGATAGCTCCGGGCGCGTTGGTATTCTGGATCATCGCTGCCCGCATCGATGTGCTTCGTTATTCATGGGCCGCAACGAAGACAACGGAATTCGCTGTGTTTATCATGGCTGGAAATTCGATGTCGAGGGCAATTGTGTCGATATGCCCAGTGTTCCCGCGCATTTGAGTTACAAGCATAAAGTCCATGCCAAGGCATATACCGCCACCGAGCGCAATGGTTTGATCTGGGTGTATATGGGCGAAGACCAGGCCGATCCGCCTCCGCTGCCCCACATTGAAGCCAACATGATTCCGGGCAGCAAAATCTGGTGCCTGCAGCGCCGCTGTAATTGGCTGCAAGCCCTGGAAGGCGATATCGACACCAGTCATGTCGGCTTTTTGCATGTGGGCGCGCTGGAGGTGGACGACCTCCCCGAGGGCTCGCCGTTGCGTCCCACCGTGTTGAATCGCGCTCCGGAGTACCGGGTGCAGCCTTCGGACTGGGGCGTCAGCTATGGGGCCTATCGCACCGCCGAAGATGGCAGAACGTCATGGCGGGCGGCGCAGTTTCTGTTTCCGTTCTGGACCATGACGCCAAACATCCTGTTCTCGAGCCGCGCGATTGCCCGGGCCTGGGTGCCGATGGACGATACCCACGTGATGCTGTTCGACATTACGGGCGGCATCGATGCCGGCAATCCCTTCTTTACCACCACGCTGAAGAATGGCAAGCCGATCTACGAAAAGATCCGGCGCAAGCCCAATGGCACGGGCTGGTTCGATCGGTGGCTGCCGATCGACGGCGAGCATAACGATTGGGGCATCGATCGCGAGGCCCAGCGCAATATGATCCACTACACCGGCATTGATAATCCCTCGATGCAGGATCAATCGATTACCGAAAGCATGGGGCCGATTACCGACCATAGTTTCGAGCATCTGGCGCCCACGGACCAAATGATTGCGATGGTGCGCCGCCGCCTGGTGCAGGCCCTGCAAAACTGCCGAGACGAACAATCTCCCGCACCTGCCGCCACCTCGCCAGAGGTTTACTTCGGGGCGCGTTCCGGAAATTTTATCGCCGACCCCGGAATTAGTTTTTCTGACGCCTACGAGGCGGAAATCCAGAAAGCCACGCGTTGGCATAGCTGCGAGCCCGAAACCACGGCGTAATGCTTCTTCCTGCCCGGCCTTATGGCGGCACCACTCACCGCGCGAGGCCGGCAATTCTTGATGTGTATCCGGGCTTCCCGCAGCCGCCGGAGCCCGCCTACAAAAAACAAAGGATCAGAATGACGGAATTACTCAAAGAACAGGCGGGATTTTCATTCGCCGGCCGGGTGGCCCTGGTCACCGGCGCCGGGCGCGGCATCGGCCAAGCCATTGCGCAGGAACTGCATCGCGGCGGCGCCAAGGTGGTCGTAACCGATCTGAATCTGGAGAACGCGCTAACGGTTGCCCGCGGCCTGGATGCCAGCGAACAAACCGCCATCGCGCTACGGCTGGACGTTCGGGAAAAGCACGATTTCGAGAACGCCCTGGCGGAAATCATGCGGCGCTGGGACAAGATCGACATCGTGGTCAACAATGCCGGCCACGCCAAACGCACGCCTATCGACGACATCACTCCCGAGGAGTTCGACGACATCATCGCCGTGAACATGCGCAGTGTGTTTCTCAGCTGCCAGGTGTTTTCCAAGCCCATGAAGGCGGAGGGCTATGGCCGCATCATCAACATCACCTCGCTGGCTTCGCATAATGGCGGCACGGTGGCCTCGCCGCACTATGCGGCGGCCAAGGGCGGCGCCGCCACCCTCACGCGCTACTTTGCCAGGCAGCTGGCGGGCGACGGCATTACCGTCAATGCGGTGTCGCCCGGCCCGGTGTCCAGCGCCAAAGGCCGGCTCTCGCACTTGCTCGATGAGATCAGCAAGAAAGTCCCCGTCGAGCGTTTCGCCGAGCCCTCGGAGATCGCCGCCGCGGTGGCGCTGCTCGCATCCGACCGAGGCGGCTATATTGTCGGGGCCACCATTGAGGTCAATGGCGGCTTGCACATGACCTGATACCTGCCCCGCCCGATGCCCACCGCGGATCCTTTCAGCCTTAACTTGCGCCATCTGCGGGCGCTCCTCATCGTGCGGGAAAACGGCAGCATCAGCGCCGGCGCGCGGGCGGCAAGCCTGTCGCAGTCGGCCCTGACCCAGGGCATCCGCAAGATCGAAAACCAGCTGTCCTGCGAGCTCTTCGAGCGGCAGGCGGGCGGCGTGGCCGCCACGCCGGCGGGCGAGCTGGCCTTGCGGCGCATCGCCGCTGCGCTGGGTCACCTCGACGAAGCCGTGCGCAAGCTGGGGCCCAACCACGAGCGCTCGGGCAGGCTCCTGACGCTCACCCACGTCAGGGCCCTGATCTCGCTGGCCGACGCCAGGACGTTCGCCTCGGCGGCCTCGGCGGCGCGGTTGTCGCAAACGTCGGTCCATCGCGCCGTGGGCGACCTCGAACACCTGATCGACGAGCGCCTGGTCGATCGGCGCGGGCAAGGGTCGCTGCTCAGCTTCAAGGGCAGACAACTGGCCCGCGGCTTCCGGCTGGCCGGACGCGAGCTGCGCGCCATGATCAGCGAGCTGAGCCACGACAACCGGCATATGGTGCCGATCGCGATCGGCGCGCTGGCCGTGGCGCGGCCGTTCATCGTGCCCACCGCC
Organism: Pigmentiphaga sp.; assembly: GCA_023228945.1. GTDB lineage: Bacteria > Pseudomonadota > Gammaproteobacteria > Burkholderiales > Burkholderiaceae_B > Verticiella. Next base: position 23,883 of record JALOAI010000039.1, read on the forward strand.
ATCGCGCGGATGGCGGGTGAAAACCCGCATGCGCGCTTCACGGTCGCCGAAGGCGATTGGCAAGACCTCGTCGAACAATTGCAAGACGGCGTGATCGACCTGATCATCGGCTCGCTGCGGGAGCTCAAGCCGGCCGACCTGACGCAGGAAACGCTGGCGGACGACCAGGTACTGGTGCTGTGCGGCCGGCATCACCCGCTGGCAGCCGCCCCCGACGTGAGCCTGGCCGACCTCGCCCGCTACCCCTGGATCGTCGCCTCGCCGCTCTCGCCGCTGCGCCAGCTCTGGGAACAGATGTTCGCCGGCCAGGCGCTACCCGATGGCCCGGTGGAGTGCGAATCGATCATGGTGGCCATCAATCTGCTTGCCCAAAGCCACTTTCTGACCCTGGCCTCGCCCAGGCAGGTAGAACTGCCGCTACAGGCCAACCGGCTGGCACAGGTGGGCAGCAGCATCAAAACCCCCAACCGTCCGATCGGCATGATTACCCGCAAGAACTGGCGCCCCACCGAAACCGAGCAACGCTTCATCCACCTGGTGGCCGAAGCCGCCCGCCACTCGGGCGCCGCGCCGATTGCGCAGGCGCAACCGCGCTCTCAGTCTCGGACAACCACGGGTTGAGCACCGGCACGCTCGTAGGCGTGAAATCGTTGACGTTGCGCGTTACCAACGTCATGCCATGCACCAGCGCGGTGGCCGCGATCAGACCGTCTCGATAAGGACGCGGGTCGGGTACATGCAGCGCGGCGCTACGACGCGCCACCGCAGTATCGATCGACAAAATCCGGTTGGCAAAGCTTTGCAACACTTGATCTTCGAGCCAGGTTCGCAGCAAGGCGCCCTGCGCCGGATCGCGGCGCGCAATCTGCAAGATGCCGATCTCGAGCTCCTGCAAAACCACCACCGACAGATAGAGGCTCGTCCCCGGTACCGCTCGGGCCCATGCCGCCACATGCTGATCCGCTTTGCCGGAACGCACCTTTCGCAGCTCGGAGACTACGTTGGTATCGAGTAAATACATCAGGTGAAGTCCGCAGGTTGCGCCAACTCGCGAGAACGCGGAAACTCCACCTCGATGTCTTCGACGCCGACAGGCAAACCCAGCTGGTCCACCAGACTCATCTGTTTGCCGATGATGCGTAGATAATCGTCGTACGCCAGCAGCACATGCGCCGGCTTGCCCTGATCCGTAATGATTACCGGGCCTTGCTCGGCGGCACGTTTGGCTCGCCCGATATCCTGATTGAGTTCGCGGCTGGAAAGTACCGTGGTGGACATGGCGCGGCTCCGCAATTTGATGAAAGTTGCTACGTTACGGCGTAATGCCAAGATTGCCTAGTCCGAACCCGGGCACAAGCGCTATCGCAGGCCCTTCAGGCCGGTCGGCCTCTAGCGTCCTACAACAACGGCGACAACAAACGCATCCCCGCCTCGAACAGCCGCCGCGGCCAGGTCTGCGGCCGGCGGATCTCTATCTGGCGGGAGCCGAGGAGGAGTTCTTCGAAGAGCGCCGACATTTCGGCCGCCAGCGGTGCGTGGAACACCATCGCGCAAACCTCGAAGTTGAGCGATAGGCTGCGATTGTCGAAGTTGGCGGTGCCGATCCAGCTGCCATCGGCATCCACCAGCATGGTCTTGGCATGCAACATATTGCCCGGGCACTCCCAGATCTTGGCGCCCGCGGCCAGCAGTTCATCGTAGTAGGAACGCGCCGCGGCGGTGACGATGAGCGAGTCGCTGCGTTCGGGCACGAGTACGCGCACGTCCACACCCCGCATGGCGGCGGAGGTAAGCGCCATCATGCCCGGCTCGGTGGGCACGAAGTACGGCGTGGTGATCCAGACGCGGCGGCGGGCGTTCTGGATCGCCGCCACCCAGACGCGGTGGATGGATTCACGCTCGTCGTTGGGCCCGGAATGCAGGATCTGCGAGCGGATCCTGCCCGGCTCGCAGGCGGGCAAGAGGACATCCATTTCTTCCAGCGGTGGCTGGCGTTGATCGGTGGCGTACAGCCAGTCTTCCAGGAACACCATCTGCAGCCAGCGCACCACGCCGCCCTGCAGGCGAAGATGGACGTCGCGATGCGCATTCTTGCTGCGGGCCTCATGCCCGTCGTCGGTAACATTGATGCCGCCGGTATAGCCGACGCGCCCGTCGATCACCACGATCTTGCGGTGGGTACGGAAGTTGATCACCGGCCGCAGCCGCCGGCCGATGCGCGGGTCGTGGAAGTAGGCTACCTCGCCCCCGGCCTGCAGCAGCGGCGCCAGGAAGCGCCGGTGGGTACGCACCGAGCCCAAGGCATCCAGCAGCAGGCGCACGGTCACTCCCTCGCGAGCCTTGGCCACCAGGGCGTCCAGGAGTTCCCGGCCGGTGATGTCGGGCTCGTAGATGTAGTACTCGAGGTGGATGTGCTGCTGCGCCTCGCGGATATCGGCCAACAGCAGTTTGAACTTGGTTTCGCCGCCTACCAGCAGCGTGGCGCTATGAGCGGTGGACAGCGGGGCGTCGCTGGTGACGGTGCCCAGGCGGCTGAGCAGGTACCAGGCGGCGGGCAGGCGCTGCCCGGCCTCCTGCTGCTGGGCGCTGGCCTCTTGCGCCGAGAGCGCGGCGCGGCTGCGCAGGCGCCGCAGGCGGTAGCGGCGCAGGCGCTGCGGGCCGAAATAGTAATAAACGATGAAGCCCAGGACGGGCAGCGCCCCGAGGAGGAGAATCCACGACAGCGTGGCCACCGGGCCACGCTTCTGGAGGATGATCCAGCCGACCAACAGGGCGATATACAGGCCCCAGCCGACGGGCAGCAGCCAGTCGGCAAACCACTGGATGGTCACACGACCTCAGCCGGATGGTCCGACTTTCAGCGCACCGGCACGACGCGGGTGCTGCCGCCGCCGGTGACTACCTGCACGCGCTCGCCCACGCGGATGGGAATGTCGGCCTCTTGGGCGACGACGCGGGTTTCGCCGTTATCGAGCCGCAGGGTGATCTCGTAGCCCGCCTTGCGCGCCATGTTCTGCTCGATCTGGTTGCCCGCGAGGCCGCCGGCGACACCGCCCACCGCGGTAGCCACGACCCGGCCCGAACCGCCGCCGATCGTGCTGCCGAGCACGCCGCCAAGGACCGCGCCCGCCACCGTGCCGAGCGGGCTGCTTTGGTCGGACTGAATGGTGATGTTGCGCACACCGAGCACGGTGCCCATATAAGTGACTTGCTCGCGTTGGGCCTGCTGGTAGCTATAGACGTTGCCCGAGGCCGATTGGCTGGCGCAGCCGGCCAGGATGGCAGCCCCGGAAAGGACGGCCGCGACGGCGACCGTGCGGGACCACGAGTGTGATTGACGAGAGGTACGGACTGACGGAAACATGGGAGTCCTCGGTGGTGGGGTCGCCATCCTGGCCTCGGCCGGGATAACGCCGGAAAACGGAAAGGCGGGCTGACATGCGGACCGGCCGCGGGAACCGTGGCCGCCACCAACTATCATACCTCTGTCGCGGGGCGCTGGCAGGATGCGCGGGCGCGTTCATCTTTTCTTCATAGGTTCATGGATTCTTTGACACAAGCGCTGTACGGCGCCACCGTACAGGGCGCCCTGCTGGGGCGCCGCCAGGGCCGGCGCTCACTGGTATACGGCGCCATTCTGGGTACTTTGCCCGACCTCGACGTGATCATCCGCTACGCGGATCCGGTCTCGAGCATGACTTTCCACCGCGGCTTCAGCCATTCGGTGTTCGTGCTCACCGTCTTCAGCATCGTCCTGGCCTGGCTGATACGGCGATGGCGGCCCTCGCCCGACTATAGCGGTGCGCGGCTGGCCTTCACGATTTGGGCGGTGCTGATCACGCACGTACTGCTCGACGCCTTCACCGCCTACGGTACCCAGCTGTTCTGGCCTTTTTCGCCGACCCCCACCTCGTGGTCCAACCTATTCATCGTCGACCCGGTGTTTACCGTGCCGCTGCTGGCGGCGGTGGCCGCCAGCGGGCTGACGCGGCGCCAGCCCATGCCCACCCGCGGCCTCTGGCTGGCGCTGGCCTTTACCACGCTGTATCTCGCCTTTACCTTCTTCAGCCAGTCGGTGGTCGAAGACCGGGTGCGCGAAACCTACGAGGTGCGCGGCATTCCGGTCGAGCGCGTGCAGATCGGCAGTGCGCCGTTCAACAGCGTGCTCTGGCGCTATGTGGTCGACGATGGCCGCGGCCACTATTACGAAGGCTTCGCCAGCCTGTTCGATCCCGTCAAACCCGGCATGCTGCGCGAGGCGGTGGCCTCGGGTACCATCGGCGCCACGACCCCTGCGCCCGACCCCCGCTTCGAGCGGGGCCTCGCGCTGCGCGACGCCTTCAGCCGCGACGTGGGCGACCATGCCCTGCACGATCGCCTGCGCTGGTTCACCGGCGATTGGCTGCGCTACGACGAAATCGAAGGCGTCCTGGTCGTCACCGACCTGCGCATGGGCTTGGCGGGCCGCCATTTTTTTCGTTTCGTGATCGGCGAGCGCGATGCCGACGGCCATTGGCGCGCCCTGACGCCGCGCAACTGGCCGGGCCTGCGCGGTGGCGCCGACGAGCTGAAGCTGGTGCTGCAACGCGCGTGGGATAGCGGCGTGCGCTTGCCCCTGGCCGACTGGGAACGCGACATGCGCTGACCGCCGCGCACAGCGGCGCGACCGGCGGGGCTGATTCGCCGAGCCCGCGGGTACACACGCAGCGGCCGTTCTCGCGAGATGGCGCAGCGCCGGCGGGGACGCTTCATCACAGTGCCGGGGCCTGTGCCTGTGCCTGTGCCTGTGCCTGTGCCTGTGCCTGTGCCTGTG
>JALOAI010000040.1 GCA_023228945.1 Pigmentiphaga sp.
TGACGCGAGCCCGCTCCCCGGTCGAGATGCGCGACGCCATCGTCGAGCGCGAGTCCTGGCCGGTCAGGGCGATGACGCATGAGGAGCGGCTCGAGCATATCTGGAGCGCCACCCACGACGAATACCGCGGCTATGCCGGTGAACGCTGGCTGCCTGAGTTTCGCGGACAGCGCACCGTGCTGGTCTATGGTCGCCGCGGCGGCACGACGCTGAAGCTGTTGAGCGAACTCACCGAGGAGGAGATCCAGGCCAAGCTTCCTGTGCATCTGCGCCATCTGCCCGAGCGGCAGGCAGCGTGAAGGGGAGCGCTGCCATGTTCACCTTTCCCATTCTCGCCGTTCGCAAGATCATCGCGCGGGGCATCGAAGACGCTGCCGCCAATGGCGGTTTTCGCAATCCCTATTACGGCAGCCGTCCGGGCGAGGGTGAACTGCCCGGCCTGTGGCTGGTCGGAGACGAAGGCGTCTACATCCTCTCCAATGGCAGGCTGGCAGATGGACAGAAGCCGCTCGTCGTTTACGCCGAGCAATGCCACCCGAGGGGCGACATCGACTGGTGGGATTACAAACGCCGTCATTTCGGCGCCGATGACGGCATCGAGTTCATTGACGCCGAGCGGCTGATCCCGCTTTTTGACCGCAACATGGGCGCCACGCACCTCAATGTGCAACTCACCGAGGCCGAAATCGCGCTCTCGCTGATGTCTCGCTGACGTTTTCAACAATCGCACTGCCGATCGCCTGGCCGTCATCCGCGGCCGGGAGATCGCGCACGCCATCATCTCAGGAGAAATACCTATGTCGCATGACGACCTGTTCGCGATCTCGTCTTCCGCCATTACGTCCCAATCGTCCGGACTCGACCTTGGCATTACAGGGTTTGGCGCAGATCTTGTCACCAACGATTTCGATGACGATCCGCCGCCGACCGAGCCTGCTCCGGCGATGCCTGCACCGTCCGGTGTCTCGGCGCGCACGTCCTCATCGGCTGCGCGCGCCAACTTCTATCTTTCCGAAAGCCGCAATCTGGCGCGCGGCTGGAAACAGCGGGCGCTCGACAATCTCGCCGCCATCCGTCTCGCCTCAGAAATCGAGGCGGCCGACCGCGCCGCGACGGTGGACGAACAGGCGCATCTGATCCGTTTCACCGGCTTCGGTGCGTCGGAACTGGCCAATGCCGTGTTTCGCCGTCCCGGCGATGACAGTTTTCGGCCGGGTTGGGATGAAATCGGCAGCGGTCTTGAGGGAACCGTCTCATCTGGCGAATATGCGTCGCTGGCGCGCTGCACCCAATATGCGCATTTCACGCCAGAGTTCATCGTTCGTGCGATCTGGTCCGGACTGCAACGGCTCGGCTGGCGCGGGGGCAGGGTGCTCGAGCCCGGCATCGGAATGGGCCTGTTCCCCGCTACGCTGCCCGAAGCGCTGCGAGAGGTTGCCCACATCACGGGCATCGAGATCGATCCCGTCACGGCTCGCATCGCCCGGTTGCTGCAACCAGGGGCGCATATCGTCAACGCCGACTTTGCCCGCGCTGACCTGCCCGCCAGTTTCGATTTGGCTATCGGCAACCCGCCGTTTTCCGATCGCATCGTCCGGTCGGATCACGCCTATCGCACGATGGGACTGCGTCTCCACGACTATTTCATTGCCCGCTCGATCGATCTGCTAAAACCGGGCGGGTTTGCGGCCTTCGTCACGAGCTCCGGCACGATGGACAAGGCGGATTGTTCGGCCCGAGAGCACATCGCGAAATCGGCCGATCTGATCGCCGCCATCCGGTTGCCCGAAGGCAGCTTTCGCGCCGATGCCGGCACAGACGTCGTGGTCGATGTGCTGTTTTTCCGCAAGCGCAAGGTCGGCGAGCCCGAGGGCGACCAATACTGGCTCGACACCGAGGAGATCAGGCCGGCGACGGCCGATGAGGCGGCGATCCGCGTAAACCGCTGGTTCGCGCGTCATCCCGGCTTTGTCCTGGGCGATCATGCCATGACGTCGGGGCCATTCGGCGAAACCTATACCTGCAAGCCGCGTCCTGGCGTCGATCTCGAACAGGCGCTCGCCGCCGCAATCTCCCTTCTTCCGGAAGCGATCTATGACGGCGAGCCCGAGCTTGTCGATGACGATGCTGTTGACAGCGCAGTTTCGCTAGTCGCCCGGTCGGAAAGCGGCGGTATGCGCGAGGGCAGCTTCTACGTCGGCGACAATGCCCAGCTCAAGCAGATGATCGATGGCATTCCTGTCGCGATTACCATCCGCAAAGGCAGGTCGGCCGATGGCGTGCCGGAAAAGCATGCACGTATCATCAGCAAGCTGATCCCGATCCGCGATGCCGTGCGGGAAGTTCTGAAGGCCCAGGAGTACGACAAGCCCTGGAAGCCGGCGCAGGTGAAGCTGCGCATTGCCTGGTCGAACTTCGTCCGGGAGTTCGGCCCGATCAATTTCACCACGGTCTCGGTTTCCGAATACGCAGAGACCGGCGAGGTCCGCGAGACGCATCGGCGGCCCAACCTGCAACCCTTCCTCGACGACCCAGATTGCTGGCTGGTGGCTTCAATCGAGGACTATGATCTTGAGACCAATACCGCACGTCCCGGCCCAATCTTTTCCGAACGGGTCATTGCGCCGCCTTCCGCACCCATCATCGCCTCTCCGGCCGATGCCCTTGCCGTGGTGCTGAACGAGCGGGGTTATGTGGACATCGGTCACATCGCCGAGCTGCTGCACAACGACCCCGAGACCGTGATTGCCGCGCTGGGCGACGCGATCTTTCGCGATCCGGAGACCGGCGCCTGGCAGACCGACGATGCCTACCTATCCGGCCAGGTCCGCGACAAGCTCAAGGCGGCTGAGGCCGCCGCCGCGCTCGATCCCGCATTCGAGCGCAATGTCCGCGCCCTGGTCGAGGTGCAGCCTGCCGATCTTGGGCCGTCGGATATCACCGCCCGTCTGGGCGCGCCGTGGATTCCGGCCGCCGATGTCGTCCTCTTCGTCAAGGAGACGATGAATGCCGACATCAAGATCCACCACATGCCCGAACTGGCATCGTGGACGGTGCAGGCGCGCCAGCTTGGCTGGGTGGCCGCCGGCACATCCGAATGGGGCACCGATCGCCGCCATGCCGGCGAGCTGATTGCCGATGCTCTCAACAGCCGCGTGCCGCAGATCTTCGACATTGTGAAGGAAGGCGACAGCGAAAAGCGGGTGCTCAATGTCGTCGACACCGAGGCGGCCAAGGAGAAGCTGCAGAAGATAAAGACCGCGTTCCAGGCCTGGATCTGGTCTGATCCCGACCGCACCGACCGGCTGGCGCGGATCTATAATGATCGCTTCAACAACATCGCCCCGCGAAAATTCAACGGGGATCATCTCCAGCTTCCAGGCGCCTCGGGCGCCTTTTCTCTTTATGGGCACCAGAAACGCGGCATCTGGCGCATCATCTCGGCCGGTTCGACCTATCTTGCCCATGCCGTCGGCGCCGGCAAGACGATGACCATGGCGGCTGCGGTCATGGAGCAAAAGCGCCTCGGCCTGATCGCCAAGGCGATGCTGGTCGTTCCCGGCCATTGCCTGGCGCAGGCTGCGCGCGAGTTTCTGGCGCTCTATCCGACCGCCCGTATCCTCGTCGCCGACGAAACCAACTTCACCAAGGATAAGCGGCATCGCTTCCTGTCTCGTGCGGCCCTTGCTGCCTGGGACGCCATCATCATCACCCATTCGGCATTCCGCTTCATCGGCATCCCGTCCGCTTTCGAGCAACAGATGATCCAGGATGAACTCGAGCTCTACGAGGTCCTGCTCACCAAGGTCGAGAGCGATGATCGGGTCTCGCGCAAGCGACTCGAGCGACTGAAGGAAGGCCGCAAGGAGCGCCTGGAAAACCTCGCCACCAGAAAGGACGATCTCCTCACCATCTCCGAAATCGGCATCGACCAGATCATTGTCGATGAGGCGCAGGAGTTCCGGAAACTCTCCTTCGCCACCAACATGTCGACCCTCAAAGGGATCGATCCAAACGGTTCGCAGCGCGCCTGGGACCTTTATGTGAAATCGCGTTTCGTCGAGACGAAGAACCCCGGCCGTGCGCTCATACTGGCTTCCGGTACGCCGATCACCAATACGCTGGGCGAGATGTTCTCGGTGCAGCGTTATCTCGGTCTCGATGCGCTGCATCAGCGCGGCCTGCACGAGTTCGACGCCTGGGCCTCGACCTTCGGCGACGTCACCACCGAGCTCGAATTGCAGCCGAACGGCAAATACAAGCCGGTGACGCGGTTCGCGACCTTCGTCAATGTCCCCGAGCTGATCGCCATGTTCCGCACCTTCGCGGATGTGGTGATGCCCGAGGATTTGCGCGCCTACGTCAAGATTCCAGCGCTTTCGACGGGTGCGCGCCAGATCAGGACCTCAAAACCCTCGGCAGCGTTCAAGCGCTACCAGATGGTGCTCGATGGCCGGATCAAGGCGATCGAGGCGCGGGAAGGTCCTCCTCAGCCCGGTGACGACATCCTGCTTTCTGTCATCACCGATGGCCGTCATGCCGCGATCGATCTGCGTCTGGTCGACGCCGACAACGACAATGAGCGGGACAACAAGCTCAATGACCTTGTCGGCAACGCCTTCCGCATCTGGAGGGAGACAGCAGACCACGACTACGTCCGGCCCGATGGCAAGCCCTTCGAGCTGACCGGCGCGGCCCAGATGATCTTTTCCGATCTCGGGACGATCTCGGTGGAAAAGACGCGCGGTTTCTCAGCCTATCGCTGGATCCGTGACGAATTAATTCGCCTCGGTGTGCCGGCGTCAGAAATCGCCTTCATGCAGGATTACAAGAAATCCGAGGCCAAGCAGCGGCTGTTCGGCGACGTGCGCGCCGGCAAGATCCGCTTCCTGATCGGGTCGTCGGAAACAATGGGCACCGGCGTCAACGCCCAGCTCCGCTTGAAGGCCCTGCATCACCTCGACGTGCCCTGGCTACCGTCCCAGATCGAACAACGCGAGGGCCGCATCCAGCGGCAAGGCAATCAGCACGATGTCGTCGACATCTTCGCCTACGCTACGGAAGGTTCGATGGACGCGCAGATGTGGCAGAACAACGAGCGCAAGGCCCGGTTCATCGCGGCCGCCCTTTCAGGCGACACCTCGATCCGACGGCTGGAGGATATGGGCGAGGGGCAGGCGAACCAGTTCGCCATGGCCAAGGCCATCGCCTCAGGCGATCCACGTCTCATGCAAAAGGCCGGCCTCGAAGCGGATATCGCCCGGCTTGAGAGACTCCGCGCCGCACATCAGGATGATCAGTTCGCCATTCGTCGGCAGATCCGTGATGCCGAGCGCGACATCGAATACGCCACGCGTCGCATCGGTGAGATCGGGCAGGATATCGACAGGCTGGTGCCAACGGCTGGCCCGTCCTTCTGCATGGGCGTAGGTGATGAGGCTTTCGTGGAGCGCAAGCTCGCTGGTCGCGCATTGATGAAGGAGATCCTCACCCTCGTCCAGCTTCAGCGGGATGGCGATGTCGTGATCGCGTCGCTCGGCGGCTTCGATCTCGAATATTGTGGCGAGCGGTTCGGGAGGGACGGATACCGCTATACCACCATGTTGATGCGTACGGGCGCCGACTACGAGATCGAGCTGGCCGTCACCGCGACCCCGCTGGGTGCTGTTGCCCGGCTTGAGCATGCATTGTCCGGGTTTAGCGATGAGCAAGGGCGGTATCGGCAGCGGCTTGCCGATGCCCAGAATCGCCTCGCTTCCTATCGCTCGCGCCAGGGAGGGGAGTTCTCCTTTTCGGATGAGCTGGATGAGAAGCGCAGACAACTGGCCGACGTGGAAGAGGCACTCGCGGCGAATTTTGGGCTTTCGAGCGACGCTGCCGCAACCGCCGCCTGACGCAATAATTCAAGGATGGCGTGGCGATCTATATGGTTGGTAGCTTCTAGTTCGCGATGGGCATCATTGTCCAACCCCGCTGAAACGGCAAACTTGGGGTGGCTTCCGGAACGGCAGATCATGGTTTACAAGAAGCATTAGCTGCCGCCCCGGCAATACTGGCTATAAGGTCGAACCTTCGCCAGCAGTTAAGTTCAGCCCGTTCGGTGCTGGCGAGGTCGTCAAGCATTTGGGAGTGCTAGATGTCTAGTGAGGAGGGGCTTTCGAAGTGGCTTTCTTCATTTCTGCTAAAGACGAGTTTGCGCCTCCCGGACAATTTGGAACGGCTAGATGGGCGATATGGTGATCTAGATGTTTTTATAAAGAATGTGCCACGGGCACACGGCGAAGAGTACTTTCTTGATTTGAAGTTCGTTTTCAACGCTATCGACATCGATGAAGCTCATGAGGTCGCCGAGGAAATGGCGGCTGAAATCACCCATACACTAAGCTTTGTGAGTGCTGCGAGCGTACGGGTGCATCGCCCAGTGTTTCTCATTAATTGGGATGCTGGAGTAACAATGCGGGACCAGTACGTATATGGTCGCTACCCCATCGTTGACCCCAAAGACGCGCTAGATGCAACTATGTGGCGGACAGTAAACTTGATGTCCGAACATGAAGTGACGTATGCAAAGAGGTCCGCTCTGAGATGGCATACTCGCGGCACACGGGCCTCCAACTTTGAAGATCAGTTTCTTTATCATTTCTTTGCAGTCGAAATTCTGGCAGGCGCAGAGACTTTCATTGGCAAGGTGATCGACAAGTGCCCACATTGCCGGGGAGATCTAACGTGCCCCAATCCCCATTGCGGCAAACCGGAACACCGGCCATACCCAAAGCAAAAGATTGGTCTCCTGCTTCGCGAGGTTGGGTTAAGCTCTAACATTATTGATGAATTATTGGAACTTCGGAATCTTATTTCACACGGCAAAGAGCGGCCACAAATCAAAGCGCATATGAAGAAGCGCGCCAGCGACTTCGAGTTCGAGAAGGCGATATCGCTAATCGAAGTGGCTTCGACACGTGCGGTTCATCGAGCCCTCGACCTGCCTCAACAAGAACCGCCGTTGGTTTTCTATTTCCAAGAAACTTGGGAGCACGTCATGGCAATACCACGGCTTCATGCACGAATTGGTCTCCCCGGCGACCCCAACAATCCTGATATAGAGGAGGTTTGGATGCCGGAATTAAGCATGATTTTGACCGATCCAAAGACGGGAGAGGAAGAGGTTGTGGTAGTTGGTGGTAAGAATGCATCGCCATAACCGTGTGCGACCGCTTTCGGGATGCAGAAACTCGACAACAATTGACCGCGATGTGGTCGAAAACGGAACGTTGCGTCTATGCTTCCGGATTCCTGATGACGATCAGGCCTGAGCCCGACGCCATCCGACTGCGAGAGCGCCAGCACCGATCATGAGCGATCCCCCCACGCGGTTGACTGCGCGCTGGATGCTCGGCTTTCGGATCGTCTTCCGTGCCATCGAGGCGAGAACACCGTAGAGCGCCGCATTCAGGGTCGCCAGCACGAGGAACGTCACCTCGAAGACGACCATCTGGCCCAAGACGGGCAGGGAGATGTCGAGGAATTGCGGGAGGAATGCCACGAAGAAGATGATGCTCTTCGGGTTCAAGGCTGTCACGACATATGTGTGCAGGAAGATGCGAAAGGGTCGCTCCTTCGATGTGTCCGCCACGGCGTCGTCGACCGCGTCCGTTGACACAGGTGCCCGCCAGAGCTTGATGCCAAGGTAGACAAGATAGGCGGCACCGACCCACTTCAGCACGGTGAACAGCGTGGTCGAGGTCGCAAGGAGCGCGCCGAGACCGATCATTGAGGCCGTCATGGCAGTAAAGTCGCCGAGCGCGACGCCCGCAACAGTCGAGCCGGCCGCCTTCCGGCCGTGGGCGAGCGCATAGGAGATGACGAGAAGAATCGTCGGACCAGGGATCGCGAGCAGCACCGCGGACGCTGCGACGAAAGCTAACCAATGGTCAAGCGACATGAAGGCTCTCCGGTTTGAGGCCTGGAGCAATCCACACAAACCGTGTCAACGCAAGCGCCAAGCCGAGTATCGTAAAGGTCAGCTTTAGGGTGGTTCCGAAAGACCTGCGTCACGGCCGCAAAGGAGTCGGGAGCTGGGTTTGCCGGTTGTCACTCCGCCGACAGTGTGGCACACCCTGCCACATTCACCTCGGACCCGGTGCAATTCCGGGTGGCTCTTCCGGCCGCCAATCCGCCGGACAATCAAGAAAAGCCAATTTTGGTCGGATCGCGCTGCGAACCGCTCATACGGACTTGTGTGCTCTTGATGTTCTCAATCGAAAAAATTCGCCGTGACTGGTTCACGGATGTCCGCTCCAACGGGCTTTCGGGTATCGTCGTTGCTCTTGCCCTCATCCCCGAAGCCATCGGCTTTTCGATCATTGCCGGGGTCGATCCGCGCGTAGGGCTTTACGCCTCGGTCGTGATCGCCATCGTCATATCCTTTGCCGGCGGACGTCCGGCGATGATTTCGGCTGCAACCGCCGCCACCGCGGTCCTGTTTGGCGCTCTGGTGCGCGACTATGGCCTGCAATACCTTTTGGCTGCGTCCATCCTTGCGGGGGTCATCCAGATCGCCGCAGGCTGGCTGCGCGTTGGTTACATCATGCGCTTCGTTTCGCGCTCGGTGCTCACCGGCTTCGTCAATGCGCTGGCCATCCTGATCTTCATGGCGCAATTGCCTGAACTGATCGGGGTCACATGGGAGACCTATGTGATGATCGCGGCGGGCCTGGCCATCATCTATCTATTCCCGCGCCTCACTAAAGCCATTCCCTCCCCGCTCGTTTGCATCCTGGTGCTCACGGCGGTTGCTCTCGCCATCGGCATCGATATCCGTACGGTTGGCGATCTGGGCGAATTGCCTGACGCACTGCCGATGCTGTTGTTCCCCGATGTGCCGCTCAATCTCGAGACGCTGTGGATCATCCTGCCGACCTCAACCGCCGTGGCTGCCGTCGGCTTGCTTGAAAGCCTTCTGACCGCGTCGATCGTCGACCAGATGACCGATACGGGCAGCGACAAAAACCGTGAAAGCGTCGGCCAGGGCATCGCCAACATTGCCAGTGGGTTTTTTGGCGGCATGGCTGGCTGCGCGATGATCGGCCAGTCGGTCATCAACGTGAAATCAGGCGGACGCACACGCCTCTCAACCTTCGTCGCGGGTGCCTTCCTGCTCTTCCTGCTGCTGGCGCTTGGTGATCTGGTGGGGTTGATTCCCATGCCGGCCCTGGTAGCGATCATGATCATGGTGTCGATCAGCACGTTCAACTGGTCCTCGCTCCGCGACCTGGCCCACCATCCGCGCCGCTCCAGCCTCGTCATGCTCGCCACGGTCATCGTGGTGGTCTGGACCCATAACCTCGCGCTCGGGGTCGGCGTTGGCGTGCTGCTCTCGGGCATTTTCTTTGCCTGGAAAGTGGCGCAGATTTTCCGCGTCACCTCGACGTTGAGCCAGGATGGAACCAGGCGCAACTACCTGATTGAAGGACAATTGTTCTTTGCCTCGGCCGAGGACTTTCTGGCCGCCTTCGACTTTTCAGAACCGATCACCGCAGCCAATATCGACGTCAGCAAGGCCCATATCTGGGATCTGACCGGGGTCAACGCCATCGACATCGCCGTGCTCAAGTTCCGCAAGGCGGGGATCGAGGTCGAGGTGATCGGGCTCAACGATGCCAGCGCCACCATCATGGACAAGCTGGCCATGCACGATCAGCCCAATGCCATGGCGAAAGTGCTGGGGCATTAGCGGGTGGCCGATTTGGGGTGTCGATCAGGGTAGAGGCAATGAAGGGCGATAGCTATCGCGACAGCCTGTTTTCGTCATCGATCAAAGTCAGGCGGGAGGGCGGAGTATCGCTCCATGTCCAGAGGACGAGGTTGAAATCATCCTCGCCAGCACCCGGAGCAAAGCTCTTGACCAACAGACCATGATAGCCTGCCATGGCGAGCCGCCGGGCGAACGTCTGGGTTTTGGCCTCTCCAGTCGCCTTCATCTGATCGCGCCAGGTTGGATCGGCGAGCGTCGAGGGATTCATTCCCTCCGATTTAAGGGCCGCGCCGTCGCGCGTGTCAAAGACGTGCTCGATATGCGCCTCGTAGGAGACCAGTGTCGTCGGTTGCAGACTGCCGACCTGGTTAGCCTCCCGCAACGCCGTCATGACGGACAGGGAGAGATAGAGCGCTGGCACACCCTTCCTGTTGAAACGGCCACCATAGATCTCCGCGCCGCGGCCGGACATCGGCTCGCGTGCATAGATCGGGTTCAATGCCCGGTAGAGGGTTCCATGGAAGCGCATCGCTCCGATCAGGCGTGAACGCCAGCGTCGATCGCGTCGATATAGTCGAGCACGTCATCGGCACGCCCGTCGCGCACGAGCTGCATCGCCGTCTGACCGGAAAATCCCGGCAGCGGCTCGGAACGATACCAGGCATAGGCCATCAATGCTGACCCGAAACGCGGCTCGACCTTGTTGACGATCTCGGTCATCTCGCGCAGCCGACGCTGCGTCTTGTCGGACCGGATGCGGTCCTTGCGCTGGATTGCATCCTTTCCAAGACCGGCTGTGCGGGCGATCTCCTCGCTCGTCGTGCGCAGGGCGGCAGCGATCTTGCGCGGCGAAAAGAGCCCATCATCTGCATATTGGGCAAGACCCATGGCACCTTCTCCATTATTCAATGGCGATGATTATGACGCAATATAGCGTCAAAATGGGCGGTATTCAATGGAAGTTGAAATAATGAAGAAAGGGAGGGCGGAAAAATCCGTTCGCAGACCTGGCGGGTCGCAGACGCTGACGCTCAATCGCCGCCTGCGCGATCCCGGCCCGTCGTCCTGCGCAGGGCTGTGAGCCCCACTTGGCCAGCCGGACAGGGATGCTCGCCCGCAATTGCTCCGGCCCGCCCGCTCCGCGGGTCGGGGGGTGTCTTCGGCAAGAAGACGGGAAAGGGCCGGCGCAGTGCCGGCTCCAAAAGGAGCATCCCCATGGAAATCAAGCTGATCGATCCGCGCTCGCTCGTGGAAAATCCCGATAGAACCCGCCGGAGCAAATCCAGTCCGCAATCCGACGCGCTGCTCTTGGCCACCATCAAGGCGGTCGGCATTGTGCAGCCGCCGGTGGTCGCGCCGCAGACGGACGGCGGCAACGGATTTGTCATCCACTCCGGGCATCGCCGTGTCAGGCAGGCCATAGCGGCTGGTCTGGAGGAGATTGCCGTTCTGGTAGGCGAGCCCACTGAGGACGGTGGCGCCATGCGGTCGATGGTCGAGAATATCGCCCGCGAAAATCTCAACCCCGTCGATCAGTGGCGGGCTATCGAGCGGCTTGTCGCGCTCGGCTGGACCGAGGAAGCGATCGCCGTCGCCCTCGCGCTGCCGATCCGGCAGATCAAGAAACTTCGCCTTCTCGCCAATGTCCTGCCAGTGATGCTCGATCATATGGCGAAGGGCGATATGCCAGACGAGCGTCAGCTGCGCACGATTGCGGCCGCTTCGCTCGATGAGCAGAAGGAAGTCTGGAAGGCGCACAAGCCCTCCAAGGGTGATCCCCAGGTGTCGTGGTGGAGCGTCGCCAATGGGCTCGCCAGAACCCGCATGTATGCCCGCGATGCCAGCTTCGGTGATGATCTGGCGCAGGCCTATGGCATTGCATGGGTGGAAGACCTGTTTGCCCCGGCCGACCAGGACAGCCGCTACACTGTCGATGTCGAGGCATTCCTCGGCGCGCAGCAGGAGTGGATGAGCCAGAACCTCCCGAAAAAGGGCGTCATCACCGAGGCGAACAACTATGGCGAGGTCAAGCTACCGCCGAAGGCGAGCCGGGTCTACGGCACGCCCAAGAAGTCGGACCACACCGCCATGTATCTCGATCGCGAAGGCAAGGTGAAAACGGTTCATTTCCGCATGCCGGAGGCTAAAAAGACCAAAGGCAATGGCGCAGGGGCGGACGCCGCCGATGAGCCGATCGTTGTCTCCAAGCCCCGACCGGACGTGACGCGCAAGGGGGTCGAGATGATCGGCGACCTGCGCACCGATGCCCTGCATGACGCGTTGTCGCGTGCGCCCATCGAGGATGACACGCTGATGGCGCTGATGGTTCTGGCTTTCGCCGGCCAGAACGTCCGGGTCGACTCCGGCGCCGGTGGCGACTATCGGTTCGGCAATCGTTTCGGCCGGCACGCCGCGATCCTGTTCGACGCCGACGGCAAGCTTGCCTTCGATATGGATACGTTGCGCGTCGCCATGCGCAGCGTGCTGATCGACGTGCTGTCGTGCCGGGAGAACATGACCAAATCCGGCATTCTGGCGCTTGTCGCCGGGCAGATTGTCGGTGCGGACGGCTTTCTGGCCAGTATGGGCACGGAGGATTTCCTGTCCTGCCTGTCCCGTCCGGCACTCGAGGCTTCGTGCAAGGATACGCCGGTGCTCCCGCGCCAGCGGGTCAAGGATACCCGCGCCGCGCTTGTCGAGCATTTCTCGGATGGCCATTTCGTCCACCCTACTGCGCTGTTCGCACCCGACGCGCTGGCGCTTGGGGAATGGCTGACGAGCAACGCTCCCGTCGGGGATGAGGACGATGCCGCCTCCGTCGTCGATCCGGCCGGGTACGATGGCGACGCGCCGGTCGAACCGACCCACGACGACACCGACGTGGTCGATGAAGATTATGCCGACGGCTTCCGCGAGGCTGCCGAGTAGCCGTCCTTCCTCTTCCGCACCCATCTTCCCGCCGCCGGTCATTCCGGCGGCGGTTTTGTTTCCACCGTCAAAATCTGGAGGACATCATGTCCGCACTTTCCATTTTCGAAGATGCCCCGATCGGCTCGATCGTGGCCTGGTCCGACAATACACCGCGCCCGCCGGAGCGGCACCGCAAGAAGCTCTCGGCCTGGCAGAACAACAACAGCAAGGGTCGCCTGATCGCCCGGCAGGGCGAGCGGCACAGCGGCAATGTGGCTTTGGCCGCGTACTTTACCCTGCACGAGGCCGATTTCGGCGCCGGTGGCGTCATTGCGATCCGCGTGCATCGCACCTTTTCGATCGATTCCGCCCTGCGGTTCACGATCGAGGAGCGACCGGCACCTGGTTCGGTGCGCGTCTTCGATCGTCCGGGTGAGAATGCTGAGCTGGTTCATCTCGCCTCGCATCGCGCTGCGGCCGAGGAATGGCTGTCGCGACATGGCTATCCCAATGCAGTGCTTGAGGAGGTCAGCGCTGACGAGGTCGCCGCCGATATTGTCGAAGGGAGGGCTGCATGAGCATGACCGCCTCCCAGTTGAACAGTGACATCACCCCCGGATTTCCGGGGGTTTCTTTTGGTCGCAGCGTCGACGGCCTGCGGGTCGCGCTTGTTGGTGATACGGCATTCGCCATGGTGCCGGGCCGTGATGGCAAGCACTTCCTCGCCAGTGGCTGGCGTATCACCCGGCCGATCGAGCAGTGGCGCCGGGACGATTTCTTCGGACATTCCGGTGATCTCGCCGATGAAGCCGATTTCCGGGCGAGGGTCATAGAGAACGCCGAACATCAGCGGGAGAAGCGCGCGCTTGATCGCCGTGACGTCCATTCGTCGGCCAATACGCCCTGGGGATCGTCTCAGGGCGCAACGATCTATGCCGAAGGCGTCACCGCTCATTCGACGGCCGGCCATGGTGGTTTTCACCTATCCGCCGAGCGCAACCGCAAGGTCCATCCGATGCTCCGCGCTCCGGGCGGATGGTATGAAGAAGATGAATGCTGGGCGATCGTCGCACTCACCTATCCCCATCTCTTTACGACCTTCGAGTGGCGCTGCGCGGAGCGCACGATCAAGGATTCCTGGCCTGACGCCTGGGAGACGATATCCGGCACGATTCTGTTGCCCGGCGAATCTCGCATCAAGGACCAGCGTGCGTTCGAACGGGACCATGCCGAAGACTGGATCGTGATCTCTGCGATCATCTCGGAACAGGAGAAAGGCTTTGTCGAGTGTGTCGCTACCCAAGGTGGGCGGCGCGGCGCCGATGCAGACGAACGGCGTTTCCTTGTTTCCGCCGCCGAATACGAGGTCGGCCGCTTCGGCTTCGTCATCGATCTGGAACGCCATGCTGCCTATGACGGCCCCTCCAGTTTTGTCAGCTGGCTGGGGAGGGGGCGCCATGGCCCGCGCTCATGAGCATCGTCGCCAACTCTCCCGCATGGAAGAAGAGCGGCGCCAGACCCAGCGGCAACTGGATCGGATCGAGCGGCAGATCACGCGGCGCATGACGGCGTTGATCCCGACGCTTTTGCCGAAAAAGACCCACTATCGCCGCGGCCAGGCGCCCGACCCGGGTGCGTTTCTCGAGCGCTATCGATCTCAGCTTGCGGCCCTGACCGCAGAACACCAGGCCGAAATCGACGCCCTAGCGGGCAAACTGGCGCGGCAGGATCAGGCGATCGGGGCGTTGCATGAGAGGAAAGGACAATGGCGATAGTCTGCGGCCGGTCAGCGTAAGTTCCCGACCACGCGCCGATCTGCCATATTAGCGACAACGGAGGGTACGGAAATGGATGATTGGACGCGCGCTGCATTCGAGAGACTGCTGAACCTGGCGCAGAGCGATACGGGACAATCCCGGCGTGCGGCCAACTTCCTTCTCGCATGGTGGAATGCCGATAGCCTGGGCGGCTTCGACATGGGTGATCTTTTCCGCGTCGATAGCGCCATTGCCGCCGATATGGCCACCGTGTTTACCTGGCTCGCCGGGCAGGGTGTTGCAACCTATCCCACCGAGTACCGTGCTTCGATCGAAAAGCTGATCGAAGAATGGCGCCCCGACGTCTGGGCGAAATCCAGAGCGTCGAACTAAAGCCCGCGCTGTCGCTCCGCAGGTCCTGGTCTTCGCCGTGGTACATCGCGGCTAACCCAAGCTCGCCTCTCAAACGGTTTCGGTCCCGGTTTGGAGAGTAGTCTCTGGAGCACCGCCGAAATCTGCCCCCTGCCGCACAAGCGAGCAGGCGGGACCTGGGCAAACGTCCTGTTGTTCGATCTGCATTCTGCATCCACATTGAGCGGGCCTGGCCAGGGGGCTGTTCGTCCGGCATGTTGGCGCGTATCGGGCATATGTGGATGACCGCACTCATGGCAGCGCCGAAAATAGTGTGGGTGATCGCGGCGGCGGCCAACGAGATCCGAGCGTTATACCGGCAGCATATTGGTCATCACCACCTGCCTTTCGCGTTCCCGTGTCGATATCGAGGCCCGTGCCGGTCCTCCTCGGTCCGGTTGCGGTTCTGAACCGGCGGCCGTTCACTTCAAGGTCGCGTTCCGCGCCGCGGGGCGGCCGGATCGGCCCGGCCTCGCCATAACAGGCCCGCGTCCCGCGCGAGGGCTCATAAGCCCTGCTTGTCCGCAAACCTGTCACGCTCGCCTTCGGTCCGCCCGGACCCTGAAGCGCCCGTCATTCCGCCGGTTCCTTTGACCCGCGCCCGAGGGAGGGCCGGCACGGAGCCGGTTCGAGCCTCGGGAAACCGAAGAAAGGACATTCCATGGCCAACCCAACTGCCAATTCCCGCGCATCCGCCCGTGTCGTTCCGCTGCGCAAGGGCACCACACTGGAAATGATCAGGCTCGCCTGCCCAGATGCCGCCCAAAGCACCCTCATTTCCGAAAGCTTCGGCCTTCCCGTCCTTGACAGTGACGGTATCCGCGACCTGCACGAAAAGCTCATTGTCGAGACGGCATCCGCCCTCGATGAAGGACTTGGCGAGCGCGCCATGCAAATCCACCTGCAACGGATTGTCGGGGCATTCGTCGGTTCGGCCTATGGCGCCGGCCAGTTCTACAGTCGGGCGGTGACCGAAGCGCGAGACGCAACGGCCAAGGCCGCGTGCGACGAGCGCGATGAAGACGTCGGTGGACCCGTCGGATTCGACAGCGCCGCCCAGCGCAAGCGCGAATTCGCTGCCGACATGGCGCTCCAGGCTCACGCGCTGCGCATGGCCGCCGAGGGCACAGTCGCAGCCTACGAACACGTCATCGGCGAGAAGTGGAAACCCTTCGAGCGGATCGTCGAGAACCCTGGCCGCAGCGTCGACCGCAAGGCGGCCGAACTCCAGATGTCAGCCCTCGGATAATCCACTCGGGCGGGGCCTCGGCTCCGCCCATCTCCGTGTTAAAAAGTCCATTAACGATAAATAGGAATCCTATCTAAATAGGGCATGGGAACTCCTTTCGCTGCACCGCCGGTCCATGCACGCATTGTCGAAGCCCTTGAACGGATCGCCACGGCATTGCGGGCGGACGATTGGGTGCGTGCTCGCAGCGCCGGCGTGAACCCGACGCAATTGGCGATCCTTCGCCTGCTGGACGGCCGCGGTCCCGGATGGACGGTCAAGGAACTGTCCTTGCAGCTCGGCGTATCGCAGCCGACCGCTACCGATTCCATCCTCGCGCTGGAGCGCAAGGCGCTGATCGAAAAGCGCACCGATCCCGTCGATGGCCGCGCCGTCCGCATCGTCATCACCGGTGCGGGCCGGGCTGTGGTCCGGGCCGGCGGGGAAGCCGCCGGCGCGGTGGATCGGGCCACGGCCGCCCTTGATGATGACGACCAGGAGCAACTGCTCGTGCAGCTCGTGTCCGTCATCCGCCAGCTTCAGGAGCAGGGCGCCATTCCCATCCAGCGCATGTGCGTGAGCTGCCCGTATTTCCGGCCCTATGCGCATGCTGATGCGGCGAAGCCGCATCATTGCAATTTCGTCGACGCGGCCTTCGGCCAACAGGATCTTCGGATCGACTGCCGCGACCACGAAACCGCCGATCCTTCCGTCCGGGCTGCCACCTGGGGCGAGTTTCACAAGGATCACCACCCTCCAGGCGGTTGAAGAAGGAGACGAACACATGCACCGAACAACTTTGACGGCAGCGGCGCTGCTCTGCGTGATGTCGGCCGCGCCGGGCCATGCCCATGACAATGCGGTGACGAGCCAGCCATCCGACGCCGTTCCGGCCTCGTTCGACATCATTGAAACCAATATCGTCACCCATGGCGACAATGCCGTCTTCACCACGCGGGTGCGTGGCGAAGCGGGCGTCGACAAGCCCGACGCCACCGGCAGGTTCGAAGGTTCGGGGGTCTATGCCTATGTCTGGCCGACCAGCCTCGACAGCGGCGACATCGGGTTCGAAGCCGGTCAGGGGATCGTGGCGCTCGCCGTCACCTTCCATCCCGATTTCGACGATGCCGCCTATGGTGGAGAAAACCGCCATGTCTGGCATCCCCACTGGCCCCCATCCCGGTCACCATGCGGCGCTACGGGTTTCGCGGCACCCCATCCTCGGTGCTGATCGGGCGCGAGGGAGCGATGCTGCACGAGACATTCGGCGTCGAGGAAGATCTCGTTGTGGGCGCCCGGATCGCCATGGCGCTGGCGAGCACAGGGACTTCGTGATGACCGTCATTCCATTGCAGGCCCTGCTCGTCGGTGATGTCCGCCCCCTCGGACCGCGCGGCGTTCCGAGCGGGATCGCCAAGTCGCCGGTCGATCGACCGCTGATCCTCGGCGCGCAGGGCCTTGCCGGTGACGCGCAAGGCGACACCCGGCATCACGGCGGCGCTGAAAAAGCCCTCCACCACTATGCGCTCGATCATTATCCCGCATGGCTTGCGGAAATCGGTCAGCGCGATGTGCTCGGCGCCGCCGGCGCCTTTGGCGAAAACCTCGCCACTTCGGGACTGGTGGAGAGCGACGTGGCGGTCGGCGACGTCTTCGCCATCGGCAGTGCCGTCATCGAGGTGAGCCAGGGCCGTCAGCCCTGCTGGAAGCTCAATGAGCGCTTCGCGCAACCAGATATGGCGCGGCGCGTACAGGCCAGTGGTCGCACTGGCTGGTATTATCGGGTGCTGGAGCCGGGTGAAATTGCGCCCGACAGTCGGCTTGAACGCATTCACCGTTCCGCACCGACCTGGACGATCAGCCGCATATGGCGGGTGTTTTATGTCGACACGCTCAATCGCTGCGAACTCGAGGCGCTTGCGGAGCTGCCACAGCTGGCCGAGGGCTGGACACGCCATGCGCGGCGCCGACTGGAAACCGGACGGGTTGAAGACTGGACATCGAGGCTGGCCGGCGACACGCGCGCCGACTGATGTCGACCGGGAGATAATGACGGGCAGAGGTCGCTTCCGAACTCAATCTTTGCCCGCGCGCCGTGGTCTCTAATCCCCGCATCGTCATTCTCCTGCCTTTGGGCTGGCGGTCGGCACAGAGGCGGCCACCGGAAGCCGGCAAATCCGCTCTCTCTTGATGGCGTCCTGACCCGGTCCCGGATCTTCCACGATCAACCCGCAAGGGGTCCGCTACGCAAAGCGTGCGGCCGCTCTGGCTTCGCCTGACGCGGTGATCGCGCCCGGGGCCGGGCCTTTCGAGGAGCCATCGAGCGGGAATTGGCCCGCTCCCAAGATGGAGCCCTCAAATGTCGCACAACCTCGAACTCGCCCAAAAGCACGCCTGGAACCTCGCCCGCACCCTCATGACCACCGTGATCCTCTTCCGGTCCGACAACGAGTACGGCGTCCTGCCCGCCGATGAGCTCGAGGACGCCGAAGTCGAGGCCCTCTACGAGTACGATCCTCACACGGGTAGCCGCTCGGTTCATTGAACCGAGCGGCTACCCGTCATCGCAACAGGGCGGCGCAACGCGCCGCCTTTCTTCTTCCTGTCGCCCGAATGCAGCCCCGTCCGGTCGCGATCCTGGCGGAGCCGGACAGGCTGCGCAACGGCTGCGCCGTCCGCCGCTTCGCTCCGGCCCTAAGGACCACCCCATTGCGCAAGCGCAACGGGGACCCCGGTGGGTGCGCCGCCTGCCGTGCTGCCCCGCCCTTTTCGGACCTCGTGACGGGGCCGCGATCGGCGCGGCCTCCAAGGATGGAGGTTCATGAAAATGAGCAGGAAAGAAAAGAGCGCAGCCCGGGTCGATATCTATGCGCGGATCACGGAGCGGATCGTCGCGCAGCTCGAAGAAGGTGTTCGCCCATGGGTGCAGCCCTGGCGCGCCGGCAATGCAGCCGGGCGCATCACGCGGCCGCTGCGCCACAATGGCGAGCCTTATTCCGGCATGAACGTGCTTCTGCTGTGGTCCGAGGCCATGGCGCGCGGCTACGCTACGCCGATCTGGATGACGTTCAAGCAGGCAAGCGAGCTGGGCGCGCATGTCCGCAGGGGCGAAACGAGTAGCACCGTCATCTATGCCAGCCGGTTCACCAAGACCGAAACCGATGCCAGGGGCGATGAGGTCGAGCGCGATATTCCGTTCCTGCGGGCATATGGCGTCTTCAATGTCGAACAGATCGACGGCCTGCCTGAGCACTACTACCATAAGCCTGCCCCGGTCATCGACCCGGTCGAAAGGATCGAGAGTGCCGACCGCTTCTTCGCCAATACCGGGGCGACGATCAGGCATGGTGGCTCGCGGGCGTTCTACGCCCCGTCCAGCGACCACATCCAGATGCCGCCGTTCGAGACGTTCCGGGATGCGGCTTCGTATGTCGCTGTTCTCAGCCACGAGCATATCCACTGGACAGCCAAGGCTGATCGCGTCGGGCGCGATCTCACCCGCTACGCCAAGGATAGAACCGAACGCGCGCGCGAGGAACTCGTCGCTGAGATCGGTTCGGCACTGCTCTGTGCGGATCTCGGCATCGTGCCCGAGCTCGAGCCGCGGCCCGACCACGCGGCCTATGTCGGCAGTTGGCTAACCGTGCTGGGCGATGACAGGCGCGCCATCTTCCAGGCCCCCGCCCATGCCCAGCGGGCCGTCAATTTCCTCCACGCGTTGCAGCCGGCCGCGTCCGACGAGCGCGAGGCGGCCTGATGTTCAACGCACCACATGTCGCGGGGGAGGGCATCGGCCCTTCCCCTATCCGGTTGCGCGCGCTTTCGCTTGGCGCTGGAGTGCAATCCACCACCATGGCATTGATGGCCGCACATGAAGAAATTGGGCCCATGCCCGATTGTGCGATCTTTGCCGACACCGGCTGGGAGCCGAAGGCCGTCTACGATCACCTGGCCTGGCTGATGTCGCCCAATGTCCTGCCGTTTCCCGTTTATACCGTCTCGGCAGGCAGTATTCGTGACCAGCTCCTTGCGGCCGGCAATGGAAACCGTTGACCCCGAGGAACGTCGACATCGATCACGAGGTCATCGCGGATGAGCCTGAACGGCCTGGCCTTACTGCCGGCGCTGGGGAGCCAGCTCGCTTTTCCTTCTCGATCGGAGAACGTTGAACACTTGCGCAGGCTGGCCCGGTGAAGGCTGAATCGATCAGGCAGAAGCCGCCTCCAACTGGTGCGGTTCCGCCAATGGCCGGACAGCGCACAGCCGCCAGCCAAGTTGGGGTCGGGCGAACGGTCAAGGATGTCGTTGGTCGCCAATATCGAAGACGCTGGCTAAGATGAAGCGATCAGGCTGCTGGCTTTGATGCGGATTTCATCGGCGTGCCCAGGGCAGGCGTGCGGATACCATGACGGTGCGTCCTTTCCTCGAACGTGTGGCCGCCCCTTTCTGCGGCTCGATTGGGCATGTCTGACCTGAAACCGGCTTCGCCTCGATCGTTCTCCCGCAACGGCCGTTCACGACTTTCTTCCCCTGGCGCTGCGCGCCATTCCTGGCGGTCCAAGAAAGCCGCTTCCGGCCGCCCTCCATTGCATTGCGGCCTCTTCGAGGTGCGGTCCGATCGTCTCCGGTCTTTCGACTGCCATCAAGGCCGCGAAGGGCGCGGCCCGAACAAAGCGAAAAGGAACACCACCATGGCTACCATCGGCACCTTCACCAGCACCGCCAACGGCTTCACCGGCACGATCAAGACCCTCAACCTCAACGTCAAGGCGCGCATCGAGCGGGTCGAGAACCCCTCCGACAAGGGCCCTCACTTCCGCCTCTACTCCGGCGCAGTGGAACTGGGCGCAGCCTGGCAGAAGACCGCCAAAGAGAGCGAACGCGACTATCTCTCGGTCAAGCTGGACGATCCGAGCTTCCCGGCTCCCATCTACGCCACCCTGATCGAGGTGGACGGACAGGACGGCCTCCAGCTGATCTGGTCCCGGCCGAACCGGGACTAAGGTTCCCGGCCCAGCTGGCCCCGCCACCAGGCGGGGCCATTTCCGCGGAAGGTACAGATATTGCAGCAAAGACGGCAATGCTGTATATAACGACTATCAAAGCAAGCTGGAGTTGCCGATGTCCGGATCAAACAGCACATTCACGACCAGCGACTTTTCCCGAAAGTCAGGCGACATCATCGCCGAGGCGCTGCGCCGCCCGGTGACGATCACCCAGCGCAACAAACCGCGCCTGGTGATCCTTAATATCGAAGATTACGAACGCATGCGCCGCCAGGCCGATACCAGAATGGTGGGCACGCTCGAAACCATGCCCGACGCGCTTCTTGATGAAATGGCCGAAGCCATCGAGGCCTATGCCGACGATAATGAGGGCGGCCGGTCTTGAGTTTCGAGGAAATCCAGGCCGCCAGCGTTGTCCGCTACCCCTATCGGTGGGTTCGCGAAGCCGGTCATGGCGAATTCCGGTGCGACGCTACGCAATATACGCCAGAACTTGGCCATTTCGTTGCCTGCTATGGCCGGACTGCTGGCGGGCGTGTTCAACGGCGATGTCCATATGGTTGAGGGTATGCTGATCCATCAGCTTGCAGTGCTGGTGGTGACCGCGAACGCCATTCGCTTTCTTAGCGTCCCGCGTGGTCCCGGCGGGTGCCAATTTGTGCCGGCAGCGGTGCCCGCGACCGCTTAGGTGATTGTTCTTCATAGAAAATTCCGTTTCCGTACCCATGGCACGGGAGCGTTTTCATGGGGGATGACATGACCGATAGCAATAATGCCAGACAGATCGGCGAGGTTCTGGATTTCTGGTTCCCTGAGGACCGCGCACTGGATATCGACCCTGACCGCCATGCCGAGCACTGGCGCTGGCGGATGCATGGCGGCGCGGACGGAACGATTGCGGCGCGCTTTGGCCCGCTGACCGAACGCGGCGCGGCGGGGGCGCTGAATCATTGGGCAGGGACGCCCGAGAGCCGGCTGGCGCTGATCGTGGTGCTGGACCAGTTCCCGCGCTCGCTGTGGCGGGGCAACCCGCGGGCCTGGGCGCAAGACCTGGCGGCATTGGCGCAGGCGCTGGAAGGGTTGGAAAACGGAGACTGGGACGCACTTGACCTGCCGTGGTTCCAGATCGCCTTCACCCAGCCCCTGGGCCATGCAGAGGGGTCGGACCATCTGACCCGCATCGACCGGCTGATCGCCCTGCGCCGCGACATCGCCGCCCGCGCGCCCGCGCCGTTGCGGCCGCTCTATGCCTCGCTCGTCGATCAAGCGGAGCAGGTGCACCGCATCATCGCCAGCTTTGGCCGCCACCCGCACCGCAACGCCATTCTTGGCCGTAGATCGACGCCCGAGGAGGAAGCCTATCTGGAAAAGGGCGCGTTTCCGCATCTGCGCGTCTTTCGGGGGTGAGCGCATCCCCACGGTTCAGGTAGGCTGCGCGACACCCGCCAGCGCCTAGCCGGCAACAGACGCCTTCGGCTGGCGGATCGGGTCGGACAGCAACCGTAGGCCATTCAGCACCACAAGCACGGTTCCGCCTTCATGGCCGATCACCGCCAGCGGAAGCGGCAGGTCAAGGAACAGGCCGCCGAAGACCAGCACCACCATTGCACCAATGGCAAAAGTCAGGTTCTGCCGGATGATCCTCGATGCACGGCGGGAAAGACGGTGCGCGTCGGCCAGCCGCTCCATGTCCTCCGACAGCAGTGCGACGTCGGCTGCCTGGAGCGCGACCTCGGAGCCGGCGGCGCCCATGGCGATGCCGACATCCGCGCGAGCAAGGGCCGCCGCGTCGTTGACGCCGTCGCCGACGAAGGCGATTTTGCCGGTTGCGGCCAGTTCGCCGACCTCGCGCACCTTGTCCTGCGGCAACATCCCGGCAAGTATCTCATCGGGCTCGATCCCGAGTTCCCGGCCGATGCGCAGCGCCACCGGTTGCCGATCCCCGGTCATCATGACGATCCGGCGCACGCCGCTGTCGCGCAGGGCGGCCAGCGCCGAAGCGGAGCTTGCCCTGGCCTCGTCCGCCACGCTGACGGCGCCCAGCACCGTCGCGCCGCGCCCGAGATAGACGACTGTATTGGCGCCGTCCGCAAGCGCCTGCAAAGCGGGGTGCTCGATCGAGGCATTCATTTCCTCGACAAGGTAGGCATTGCCGGCCCAGACCGGCCCACGTGCGTCGACACCTTCGATGCCGATGCCTGGTCGAGCGGTCACGTCGACGACGTTTGCCGCATCGAGCCCGCGCGCAGCGGCCTCACGACGAACCGCCGCCGCGAGGTGATGCTCAGAATGTGCCTCGATCCCGGCCAGCAGCGACAGGAAGCCGTCCTCATCGCCATTCAGCGCCACCATCCCGGTGACCTCGGCCCGGCCAGTGGTCAGCGTTCCGGTTTTGTCGAAGGCAAAGGTATCGACCGTAGCCAGCGTTTCCAGTGCGCCGCCGCCCTTGAACAGCACACCACCGCGTGCCGCCGCCGACAGGGCCGAGAGGATCGCGGCGGGAACCGAGATGACGATGGCGCAGGGGCTGGCCGCGACCAGCAGCGTCGCCGCGCGGTAAAGCGCGATCTCCCAGTCCCGTCCCAGAATATAGAAAATGGCAAAGGCAACCGCCGCGCCCGCCAGAACCGCAATCGTGTAACGCTGCCCGAACCATTCGCTGAAGCGTTCGGAGGGGGCACGGGCGGCTTGAGCCTCCGTCACCAGTCGGATCATGCGGGCAATGGTGCTATCGCCGACCGTGCGTGTGACGGCCATGTCCATGATGCCGTCGAGATTGACTGTCGCTTCGAAGACCTGCGCGCCGACCTCCTTGGAGACTGGCATCGATTCGCCGGTGATGTTGGCCTCATCGATGCCGCCGCGCCCGGCGACGATCACGCCGTCTGTTGGCACCCGCGCTCCGGGCCGCAGCACCACCACATCGCCGATCGCTAACGCCGAGGCGGCAATCTCCTCGATCGCGCCGCCGGGGGTCTTGCGCAGCGCGGTTTCGGGGCGCAACGCCATCAGCGCCTCAATGGCGCGCCGCGCCCGACCGAGCGCGCGGTCCTCCAGCGTGGTCGAGATGCTGAACAGCGTCAGCAACACCGCCCCCTCAAACGGGGCGCCGACGATGGCTGCGGCGATGGCGGCCACGATCATCAGCAGATCGATGTCGAGCACACGCTCGCGCCAGAGCGCGGCGAGCGCGCGCCACGCAGTCGGCAGACCACCCGCCGCGTAGACGAGCACCAGTCCTGGAAGTTCCAGAACGCCGAGAGCGTCATTCAGGGGCCATTTGCCAATCGTTGCCATCGCCATGCCGAGGACGGTGGCAAGTGAAAGGACCAGTGACAGGTCAATCGACGGTAATCGCTTCATATCGGGTTCCTGGCTGGCGCAGTCGCGGCCTCGGCCGCCGGTGCTGGCTGGGTACGGGAATTGTCAGGCGGCTTTTCCGCGCCGCAATGCAAAGGCTGCAATGGCGATCCAGGCAGTTGTACGCAAGACCATCGCGCCCATCGTGCGCGGCTCCCATGCGCCGCCGGAGCCGACATGCCACAGGAACGCAACGAAGACCGCAGCCGTCGCGGCGGCAATGGCAAGCGACAGCATCGGTGCCCATCCGGCGCCGCGCCACAGGCCGACCCCGGCGAGAACATAGGCAAATCCCGCGACGAAATTGAATCGCAGCACGAAAGGCACAACCGCCCCCATATCCACATTGCCGAACAGCGCCCTGCCGCCCGAAAGAATAGTCATAAGACCGAAAGCCATCGCGACGACGGCGGCTATCTTCAGGGTGCGGGATCGTTTTGCAAGCATGGAGCGGCTCCGGATCAGGCGTCGGCAATGCGGCCGTCGCGCAGGTGGATCAGGCGGTCGAAACGGTCGAAGATCTTTTCATCATGGGTGACGGTGACGATGCAGGCTTCCTGCTCGACGGCAAGCTTGCGCATCAGGTCCATCACTAGCCCGGCCCGCGCGCCGTCAAGCGCCGCGGTAGGTTCGTCGGCCAGGATGATGCGGGGGCGGTTGGCCAGCGCGCGCGCGATCGCCACGCGCTGCGCCTCGCCGCCCGAGAGCAGCGCGGGCTTGACCTTGGCGCGGTGGCCGACTTCCAGATAGTCCAGCAATTCGCGTGCCCGCGCCTGGCCTTCCTCGGTCGTGCGGCCGGCAAGGGCCAATACGACCGCGACGTTTTCTTGCGCCGTGAGAAAAGGCAGAAGATTGTGGGCCTGGAAGATGAAGCCGATCTTGTCGAGCCTGAGACGCCTGAGATCGCGGCGCAGCCATTTGCCGTCGAACACCGGCTCGCCGTCCAGAACCACCCGTCCCGCCGAGGGGGCAAGGATGCAGCCGATGATGTTGAGCAGCGTCGTCTTGCCCGAACCGGAAGGGCCGAGCAGTGCGATCACCTCGCCGGCCCGCACGGTCAGATCGACCGAGCGCAGGGCATCGACGCGGGTTTCGCCCTCGCCGAAATGCTTAGCCACGCCCGAGACTTCGATGAGGATATCGCCGAGCGCCATGTCAGCTCCCGAGCGCCGTGGCGGGATCGACCTTCATCGCCGCTCGAACGCCGAGCGCCGAGGAGAGCAGGCAGACGGCGGCAATGATGCCGGCAAGCACCATGGCATTGAACGGTTCCAGCACGACGCGGCGTGGGAAATAGTCCTTCACGCTGAGGATCAGCATCAGGCCGATGCCCCAGCCCGAGGCGCCGAGGATCAGCGCCTGTTGCACGATCAGCGCGACAATGGTGCTGTCGGGGGCGCCGATCAGCTTCAGCGTGGCGATCTGCTTCAGTTTTTCCATCGTCATCGTGTAGATGATGAGCGCGATCACCACGGCGCTGACGGAAAGCAGGATGCCGAGGAACAGGCCGATCTGGCGGCGCGCCTTGTCGACCACCGAGACAAGCAGCAGTTGCTCCTGTTCGGCCTGAGTTACGGCCGCGAGATGTTTCCACTGGCGCACGGTGGCGGTCAACAGATCGACATCGGCTCCCGGCGACAGACGGGCGATCACGGCGGCGACGGACGCCGATTTGACGGAAACGGCGCCGCGTGCGGCCTGCACCCGCTGAGCAGACGGATAGAGTTCGGTCTGAAGCGCCATCGCATCTGCGAGCATCACATAGACTGCCGGGTCGCCGCCTGAATTCATGGCGCCCTCGACGAGCCCGACCACGGTGAAGCGGTTGCGCCCGAGCCGGATCGTTTCGCCGGGCAGAAGACCGGTCTTGCGGTCGGCGATCAGTTCGAAATGGCTGGCGCCGATGCCGCGTCCCTCGGTGATCGTCAGCGGCCCGCCGGGACGGCCCTGTTCGTAACCGACGACGTAGAGCCTGAGTGTGCGCCCGGCGTGGGAGGCCTCGACGTTCTGATAGTTGACCGCGCCCGCCTCGCTCACGCCGGGCATTCGCGCGATCGCATCGCGCGTATCGGCGGGAATGCTGGATGCTTCCGCGAACGGGCCCTTGGTCCCAGCCTCCACGACCCAGACATCGGCCGCTGGCGCTTTCACCACCGCCAGCGCGTCCGAGACGAGGCCGTTGTAGATGCCGATCATCGCCAGCACAACCGTCATCAAAAGCCCCAGCCCGAAACAGGTCAGCACAAAGCGGAACAAGCCGTGGCGGATGTCCTTGAGCGCAAGGTTCATGGCACATCCTTAAGGCGGGCGCGCCGGCCCTCCGCTGCGCCCTTCGGTAGTTGGGCGACGATTGCGGCTCCTTTTGGCAGGCCGCCCGTAACTTCGACGCGGCCGCGATCGTCGCGGGCGCCGAAGGTCAGTTCCACCCGCGCGAGGCGTCCGTCCCGCACCGCCCACACCGTGCCGCGATAGCCGTCGAAGCCGGCGATCGCCACCTCGGGCACCATCAGTGCGGTCGCACGCGTGCCGGTCAGGATACGTACCTCGGCCTGTTCGCCGAGGAACATGTCAGCAGGACAGTCAAAACAGGTCAGCCAGACGCGGCGTTCCTCGTTCACCCGGTCGCTTTCAACGCCGATGCGGGCAATGGAGCCGTGGAACTCAGCCGAAGGCTGCGACCGCAACCGGATCGCGCCGGACTGGCCAAGAGCAAGCTGGCCGGCACGTTCTTCATCGACATAGGCTTGAATCCAGATGGTGGCCGGGTCGATCAGGGTGAAGATCGGATCGCCGGCCTTCACCACCGTCCCCGGCTCTGCATGGCGGGCGACGACCAGCGCATCGTAGGGCGCGACCAGCCGGTGATGGGCGAGAAGGGCTTCCTCCTGTCGCAGAGCCGCTGCCGTGTCCAGGCCCTGCGCCCGGATCACAGCCAGATCGGCTTCCGCTACCGCCAGATCGGCTCGCGCCACGTCCTCATCTCGTTGGGCCTCCTCGGCACGCTGGGCCGAGGCGACGTCGCGCTGCACCAGCCCCTGCTGACGACGATTCGCCGTCTCGCGCTCCGCGAGCACCGCGCGGGCGCGTACGACTGCGGCATCGGCCTTGGAGAGATTGGCCATATTGGCCGCCACTGCCGCGTGGGCGCGCGCCACCCGCGCCTCCTGCTCGGCAGAGTGAAGGATGGCTAGCTCCTGTCCCCGGATCACGCTATCCCCGGCATCGGCGGTAAGAGAGATCAGGGCTGCACCGACCTCGAAGCCGACACGGCTGAGAATCCGCGCCTCGACGGTGCCGAGTCCGTAGATACGAAGGGCGACATCGCGTTCAGGTTGGACGACCGTCACCGCCAGCGGCCGTTCGGTGAAGAATAGAAAGCCTGCTCCTAAAACCAGGACCAGAAGAATGCCCGAAAGCCAGATGCGCCGCATCACCTATTCTCCTATTGCAGCCAGAAGGCGGCATTGCACGTCGAACAGCCGCAACCCCTCTTCGCGCAGGTCGAAATCGCGCGCACCGAGCGCCCAGCGGATTGCCACACCCTGCACGAGCGACGTCAGAAGCACCGCCACATCGTCCGGCATGACGTCACCCCGCAGCTCCCTTGCTTCTTGTCCCGCACTGATCTCGCGCGCGAGCAGGCGGTGAAAAGCCTTGAGCGTGCTGTTGAACGTGGCGCGCAGCTCGGCATTGGTGACATTCAGCTCGCGCGAGAACAGCAGCATGGGAAGTGCGGGGGTGGCAGCGATCTGCGCGAACTGTGCGGAAATCAGTGTCTTCAACCTGACGATCGGGGTGCCTTCGAGGCGCAATGCCCTCTTCCACGCCGTTGCCAGCCCCTCGGCCACATGCTCCGCAGTGGCCTGCCACAGTACGGCCTTGGTCGGGAAGTGCCGGAACAGCGCGGCCTGCGTGACGCCGATCTGCGACGCGACAGCCCCCGTCGTTACCCGGTCCGGCCCGATTCGGTCGGCTAGGTAGAGCACGGTGGCTACGATCTCGGCCTTGCGAAGCTCCGCTGTTTTTCGCACGGGGCGTTCCGTTAGTTAGTGAGTAATCACAAACATATTTAGACAATCGGATGGAATGCGTCAATCACCGAGCATTTTCTGCATGCCTTGATTGCCGATACACTGGAAACTAGGTG
>JALOAI010000069.1 GCA_023228945.1 Pigmentiphaga sp.
CTTCGTGAGCAGCGAGAGCGCGCCCCTCGCAACGACGTACAAGTCCCCCTTGAGGTCGGGGTCCTCGCTGTACCGCATGTTGTAGTAGTACAGCCGCTCGAGCAGCGGCTCGATGATCCTCTGGTCGATCGCGGACACGACGCTCTTGATCGTCTTGCTCGCGTTGTTGATCATCATGGACAGTCCGCTGGCCGTGCGCCCCGCGCCGGGAGTGCCTTCGACGCCGGCCATGTACCGAGGGATGCCGCTGTACTCGTCAGCCAGCTGGCTGAACCGCTCGAACACGCCCATGAGCTCGGCGGCGTGGGACTCGGGCTGGAAGAAGACGATGGGCTGGCCGCCGTTGCCCATGGGGTCTCCGCCGCCCTGCCAAATCTTCCACGGGAACATCTCGGACACGCTCTCGCCGGGCGGTAGGCGGTCGATGTTGACCCACACCTGCGGACCCGACGCGATGCCGAGGTTGTTGGCCAGCGAGCGCGCCGCGGCGTTGCACATGGACTGGCAATCCTTGATGAGGTCCCACAGGCAGTTGCCCCAGAACTGGCCGGGCACGGGCTCGTAGCTGGTGCCGTAGTAGGGCCGACGGCGCAGGGGGTCGGGGTTGAGTGCTGCGCGGATGACATGGGTGCCGATGAGCCACGCCTCGACGGGGTACTCCGCGAGTTCGTCGGGGATCTCCTGCTCGCTCATGCCCCACTCGCGCAGGCACCGCCCCTGCACCGAGCCCCAGTACTGAAGGGCTGCGATGGTGTCGTCGGTCGTCTCGGACATGATGGTGTCGGTGTCCGGGCCGCGAGCACTTTCGTTGACGGTCCACTCGCGAAGCCCCCCGCGGCCGAACTCATCGAGCACCGCCCGGATGGCTTTCTCGTCGTACCCCTGCACGCCGATCAGGTCGTGCAGGTCCTGGCGTGTGAGCTTGTGATGCTCGATGAGGTACCCATCCTGCAGGGTGGTAGCGTGCGGAGCGGGGTAGATGTCGTAGGGGTCGACGCGCTCCCACTCGAGCGTGAGTTTGTCCTGGACGTCGATGTCGTAGGTACCGTCCGCGGCCTGAATCCAGTTGACCGCGGGCTTGCGTCGCACGACGGGACCCTTGACGAACGCCGTCTTGAACGAAGGCAAGTCGTCGATCATGGCCCACAGCGCCTCGAGGAACCCCCCCTCGACGAGCTGGTCCTCCATCTTGGCCTCGGCCCGCTCGGCGTGCAGTGTTGCCTGCTCCTGCAGTTGGCGCGTGGCCGCGTCCTTGGCCTCGCGCATCATCTCCCTGATCTGCGCCACGTCCATCGGCAGGCCCGCCTGCTCGGCCTCGAAGACCTTTTGCGCGGCGCCCTGCATGATCTCGTCCACGAGGTCGGGGGGCATGTCGGCCACTGGCGAAGGGCGCAGCGTCCAGGGCTTCTCCCCGCCGGTGCCCACCAGCGCATCGCGCAGCAGCGCCACGCACTGCCGGGCCTTGGTGGCCGTGAGCATCATGTAGATGCTCGAGCCCCCCTGTTGGCTGATGGCCGCCCGCTCCTTGTCGGTGTACTCCCCGCGCCGCGCCGCCTGCGCGTCGTTCATGAGCCGCTCGATAGGCTCCTTGTGCGTGCGCGCCGCGTCCCAGCACTTGCGCACGTGGGCGGCCAGCTGGCCGACGATGACGGGAGGCTGGGTCGGGCGCGCGAAGCGCTCCATCTCCTGCATCTGGGCCACCGAGCTCACAGGGATGAGCGCGTTGCCCAGGGGCTCCCTCACCGGCTCGGCGTTTGTCGGGACAGCGGCCCCGCCGAGCGGGACGGTACTGGGGGCGCCGGGGGGCAAAAGTCCTGCCATGACGATCCTCGATCAAGCGTAGTGGTAGGCCACGCGCTGCACGGGTTGAGCTGCACGTCTGCCGGTGACGGAACTTCCCGCCTGCACGTTGTAGTTGAGCGCAGCGTACTGGAAAGCGTCGCCCATGTGCGAGTAGTGATTCTTCTCGACCAGCGTGGTGTGGGTGCCGTCCCGGGTCTTCTTGTACCGGTGCCCCCAGTTCAACGCCGCGATGGTGTGCGTGCAGCGGGGTGAGACGAGCAGCGCAGCCTTGCCGTCGATCTGGCGAGAGAGTAGCCCCTCGACCGCCGCCACGCGCTTGCCAGGGTCGTTGGTTGGCGCGGACACAACGTAGTAGCCGCGGCGCTGAATGGTTTGCGCGATTGTAACCTCGTTGACCTGGGAGCGCTGGAAGCAGGCGGGGTCGACGGAGAAGACGATCTTGTTGGTCGGGAACAGCCACTCGTTGCGCAGGCGCGGGATCAGCAGGGTGTCGAGGAAAGTCTCCACCCCCATCGTCTCGTCCTCGGGCACGAAAACTTCGTCGAGCACCAGCTGGCGCCCCCGAAGGTCCTGCTGCCAGAGCGAAGCCGCGGCCTGCAGGCCGTTGTCCATGCCGATGACCAGAGGGTTGTTGGTGCCTTTGAGCGCCATGAGCGGCTCGCTTGCGACGTGGAACGCTTCCTTGAACGTGCGCTTGTAGAGCGGCATGCCCGCGTTGCCGGCACCGAACTTGTTGCGCAGGTAGACGTCGATCCAGTCGTCGGTCTTGCCGCTGATCAGGTTGGCGTAGTAGTCCTCGGCGAGATTCTCGAGGTTCTCCGCCTCGGGGTTGACGTTGCCATCCTCGTCGAGCGCCGGAGGCTGGATGTAGATCCCAAAGCCGCTGGGCGGGTTGGCGATGAGGTCCTGCCAATAGCTCCCCACGTTGGGCGCGTTCGTGGAACACACGACCCCGGCACGTGTGCAGCCCCCCATCGCCCGGCTGGGGTACCGATTGGTGCGCCCCTGCAGGCCGTTGAAGACCTCCTTGTCGATCTCGCGCGCCTCCTCCACCCAGGCGGCCGTGCATTCCACCGAGAGAAGCCGCCGGACGTCGTCGGGCGTGTCGGCAGCCATGAGCCAGAACTCGCTGTCCACGATGGTCCCATCGGACATCTGGAAGTTGAGGTGGAACTCGTTGTCGGTGAGCCGCCACTTGCCCACCCGCCCGCCCGTCATCTCGACCAGCCACTGGTTGATGATTGGCTTGATCGTCGACTTGAGCTGCGCGCTTGTGTTGCGCAGGATGATGAACCGGGAGCGCCGGATCTTGTCGCGTCCCGGAGCCTGCTCGCCGGCCATCTTGACCAGCTCCATCAGGCACACCGTGGACTTCCCTCCCCCCACCGGACCCATGATGACCCGCACGAAGCTGGTCCTGTCGAGCATGAACCGCACGCCGGTCGGCACTGGCGTGTAGGTGAACCCGATCATGCCATCTCCAGTTCGTTGAGCAGGGGGGTGACGATGTCCGGATTGTCCGGGCTTTCAAGGTACTTCGGCACGGGGGGTAGGTCCTCCGGCATGTCGACCACGTTGAGTGCGGCCATCTGCATTGGGGGGTTTCCCGGCAGGTTGATGGTCAGCACGAACCCCCCGCCCGAGGCGCCCTGCATCTGAGCCGGCTTGTCGAACTCAGCCAGTCGCGAAAGCGCGCCATGCACCGAGAGCTTGTCGGGCAGTTTCTCAGAGAGCGAGGCCAGCTCGAACATGTCGTCCTGGTTGGCCGCGAGCTGCGCCATCGCCTTGTGTCGGACGTAGTCGCGCCTGGCTTCGTACACCTGGGCGGAGAAGAAGCGGGAGGCTTCGAGTCGAAGCAGCTGGGCCTGCGTGATGCCATGACGTCGCGCCGCAGCGAGTTGGTCGTTGCGGTCATCTTCGGCGATCACATATTCCCAGACGAATTCGGCAGAGGGGGCGGTATCCATTATTGACAAGGGGGAGTTTTTATTGTTGTACCACCGGAGCTGTTTGGCTGTCTACAGTTAACTCTGTGGATGATAACTGCTTTACACGTCTAAAAAAGCGAGGTTGCTTTGTGAGCTGCACCTGACGGTAGGGGTGGGGGCCGCGCGACGTTGTCCCACCCCCCTCAGTCCCCTAGCCATTCCGCTGCCCGGCCATCCAAGGGTCGAGGAACGAACCGACACGATTGTCGATCTGTTCCACTAATTGACAAAACGTTACTGGTTTGATACCATTCAATTGTCGGTTCACTAACTTTCGCACCTTGCCGACGGGTGCGTGGAGAATGTCATGTCCAAGAATGCAAAGCCTGCCGTCGTCGCCGCTCCCAAGTTTGACAATCAAGCCGTCGCAGATGCAGCGGCAACATTCGCCGCATCTGAATTCAGCGCCGCATCGGCGCTCGAAACCATCGGGCGCGTACTCGGCACGTCGCCGACCTTGCCACTATGGGATGCGGTCAGGGCGGACTTCATCGTCGCATATGCGGCGAAGATCAGCACCCTAAAAGGCAAGACCGCACCCGATGGGGCTGCGCAGAAAGCATGGGAACGCTTCGCAGCGAGGCTCAAGGTGGAATTCGGACTCGAGAAGCCGAAAGCGACCAGCTCGAAGGCGACGAAGGTCGCAGCGAAACGCGCGGCCGCGACGAAAGCCGCGGCAGCGGCCACAAAGGTCGTCGGCGCCGCGCTGAAAACGGGTGGCATCGAGGCTGCCCGACAGGTGGCGGCCGACAAGGCCGCCGAGGCTCTCAAGGCCGGCCGGATCGAGGACGCGGCCGCATTCTCGGCAGCCATCAAGGGCGCAGCGAAAACGGCGGACAAAGCCGCAGCAACAAAGGCGAAAGCCGAAATTGCCGCGCTGATCGCACGTATGCGCAAACTGCCGACCAGCGCCGACCTTAAAGGGATCGCCGCGGCGATCGCAGCCGCCGAAAAGTCGTCGGCCAAGTAGTCGTCGCCACGGCGCGAGCCTCGGCACCATTTAAGAGCCCCTCGGGGCTCTTTTTTTCTCCCTGCGCCCCCTGCGCCCCCTGCGCCCCCTGCGCCCCCTGCGCCCCCTGCGCCCCCTGCGCCCCCTGCGCCCCCTGCGCCCCC
>JALOAI010000070.1 GCA_023228945.1 Pigmentiphaga sp.
ACCATCTGCGGCGTGGGTATTTTGGTGCTCGCGCTGTTCGACAGCGTGGTCATATTGCGTCATCGTTGATCTTCAAAAAATAACGACCCTGGGCATTCGGCCAGGGTCGTTCATTATTGGCACCTGTCGAAGCGGTACTTCGTATCAATTGGCAGGCGGCATAATCACCGTGTCGATGACATGGATCACGCCGTTGGATGTCGCGATATCAGCCGTGGTGATGTTGGCGCCATTGACCTTGGCGCCGCCATCGAGCGTGAAAGTCACGTTGGCGCCCTGAACGGTGGCTGCCGTCATGCCTTTGGTCAGGTCCGAGGACATGACCGCGCCGGGAACCACATGGTAGGTCAGGATCGACACCAGCTGATCCTTATTCTCGGGCTTCAAAAGAGTATCCACTGTCCCTTCGGGCAGGGCAGCAAATGCCGCATCGGTGGGAGCGAAAACCGTGAACGGACCCTCACCCTTGAGCGTATCTACCAACCCCGCAGCTTGAACCGCCGCGACCAGCGTCGTGAAGTCGCCCGCAGCAACGGCAGTATCGACAATATCCGAGGTCGCGTCTTGCGCCATTGCAGCGCCTGCCAGCACAGCCGTAGCGGCCGTCGTGATTAGAAACTTGCGCAGCATTCGAGTTCTCCCGTGTTTGATCAATCTGTTTGGCGAAGAGGCGTTTTTTCGTCTCTCCAACAGGGTTACGAAAGCTGCAAACCTCCGGATCAAATTTGCTTTCAGCGGAATTTTTGACCACGAATTGGGTCCGTTGGCTGGTGTTATCACCGTTTGGCCATGCGGTTTGTTGAGGCCTCACGCCATCGCGGATCAGGAGGTGATGTGCAAGGCCAGAGCGTGGCGGCCTGAATGCTAAGATTTCGATTATCGGCGTGTGTCACGCATGGCCGTGGTCCGCGCACGGATCATCCAGAGGACGTGGCTTGCCGCCAACAGCGCCAAGGCGACTACCGGAATCAGCGGATGCGGCCCAATGGGCAGCCCGCCGATCGCAGCTGAAACCAAGGTATGTACGAGCAGCAGGCTATTCGCCGCGACGAACAGCCAGGTGATGCTCCTCTCCGGCGCCTGCCGTTCGGTAAGCGTCATAGCGGCGACGAAGGCGCCGCCCACCAGCATGCCGGCAGCAATGACGTCGAGGACGAGGCTCGCCGTAAGGGGCGCCCCGGCGTTGAACGCGGACAGCCGCTCGTGGAAACCGGTCAGGGAGTTTGCCCAGAGGAGCACGATCGCGGCCAGCGCGATGGAGACGATGAGATAGGGCCCATGCGTCAGCCGGCGCACCACGTCGCGAAACCAGGGCGTGCGCGAAAGAACGAACAGCACGGCATAGGCCGCAATGAGCGGTGGCACGAGAAAGAGCATGCCGGGAAGACCGGCAATGAAGCTCGGCACGAGCACCGCGACGAAGGTGATGCCGGCCAGGGCATAGGCCGCGACGAATCGACGTGTGGTGGTCTGTCCGGTGGCGCGCACCCTTCGCTCTCCACTATCCGTTTACGCTCAATTGCCCTCCGATCTTGGAAGAGGGCAATCAATCGCATTCGAACAGCAGCGTAGCCTATTTCAAAGCTGCCGGTCGGATCAACACCGGCGTTCATTCGCGCGACGTGCTATGACGCCTCGCGTCACGTTGCCCCTCGTGCAATTTTTCCAGATACGCCGCACTCAGCCTCGTTCGCCTCGTATCCATATGCGAATCAATGACAATCGTCAGTTGCTGCGTCGTTGATTGCCGCCAAGTCCCCATCCGCACCAGAAGGACTCCCATGGAAGCCCGATTGACTCATTCTTGGAAACGGAACAAATAATGAACATAACGGCGCCCCGGCGCATTGAAAAGCCATTTGGAGACCCTTTTCGCCATGCAAAGCCGCGTGGACAGGCCTGCTATTGCCGAACTTCGGGAGCGCATCGCGCATCTGGAGCGCGGTTCCGGCCGTGTACGCGAAATTCTGCCTTTCGGCGTCCCCGAGATCGACCGAAGACTGCCGGGAGGAGGGTTGGGGCTTGGGGCGCTGCATGAGGTGGCCGGCGGCGGCAACGGCGCCATTGATGGTGCGGCGGCGGCGCTCTTTGCTGCCGGGATCGCCGCCCGGACAAAAGGGAAAGTGCTCTGGATCGTGACGCGGGCGGACCTTTTTGCGCCGGCGCTCGCGCAGGCGGGTCTTGCGCCTGATCGCGTCCTACATGCCGAAGTCAGCGACGAGAAATCGGTATTGGCCTGTTTCGAGGAAGGCCTGCGTTATCGCGGTCTCGGCGCCGTGGTCGCCGAAACGGCGCATCTGTCGATGACGGCCTCGCGGCGCTTGCAGCTCGCCGCCGAAGGCGCCGGAACCATCGGGCTCGCCATACGCCGCTGGCGGCGGCAGAGCGAAGCGGGCGATTTCGGGCAGCCGACGGCAAGTTCCACGCGCTGGCGCGTATCGGTATTGCCCTCCGATCCCCTGCCGGTTCCCGGTCTTGGCCGCGCACGCTGGCTGCTTGAGCTGATCCGGGCCAGGGCTGGAGAAAGTGCGGATTTTGAAGTGGAGGCTTGCGATGCCAAGGGTCGTATCGCTCTTCCTTCCGAGGTGGCCTACCGACCGCCTCAGAAGGAAGTCGGGCGACGCATCGCCTCCGCCTGAGGCGCCGCTCGTCCTTGCCGGCCGGCTGGGCCGGTGTAGATCGGTCACTGCGCTCGACGCTAATGCTCAGACGCTTGGTGTCAGCATCGGCATGGCCGTCGCCAAGGCCCAGGCGCTCGTGCCGGGGCTCGTGGTGCTCGACGCCGATCCCGCAGCCGACAGGGAAGGGCTCGACAGGCTGGCGCTCTGGGCGCTGCAGCGGATCTCGCCGGTTGTCGCCGCTGATCCGCCGGACGGGCTCGTAATCGACACCACCGGCGCCGATCATCTTCATGGCGGTGAAGCGGCGATGCTCGAAACGATGGTGAAAAAATTTGCGCAGTCGGGTGTCGAGGCCCGCGCCGCCGTGGCCGATACATGGGGCGCGGCGCATGCCGTGGCGCGCTTCCTGCGTCGGGGCACGGCGATTGTTCCCGCCGGCGGAAGCGAAGTTGCCCTGCGCCCCCTTCCGCTCGCCGCCTTGCGGCTTGAAACAAAAATCATCGGCGGACTGCACACGCTCGGTTTCGAGACCGTCGGCGATCTGATCGACCAGCCCCGCGCACCGCTCACCCTGCGCTTCGGCCCGGAGATCGGCCGTCGCCTCGATCAGGCGCTGGGCGTGATCGGTGAACCTGTCGATCCGATCCGCTCGCCCGAGCTGGTCGAGGTGCGCCGTGTTTTCGGCGAGCCGATCGGCGCTGCCGAAACCATCGCCCGCTATATGGCCAGGCTGGTCGACGCCCTGTGCCTCGAACTCGAACAACGCGGGCTCGGCGCGCGCCGGCTCGATCTTCTGTTTCATCGCGTCGACAACACCATGCAGTTCATCCGGGTCGGGATGGCCCAACCGGTGCGCGATCCCAAGCGGCTAACGCGCCTGCTCTGCGACAAGATCGAAACCGTCGATCCGGGCTACGGCATCGAGATCATGGTGCTGGTCGCGATCGAAGCCGAGCCGTTGCGCGAGAAACAGGCCATCTCTTCGCTGGTCGATGCTCCCGAGGCGGATGTCTCGGATCTGATCGACGTACTCGCCAACCGGATCGGTGAGAACCGGATCTGTCGCTTCGTTCCCGTTCAGAGCGATGTGCCCGAGCGTTCTGTTGCGCGTGTGCCGGCGCTCGCGCCCGAGACCGGCACTACATGGGAGGGCGACTGGCCGCGCCCGCCGCGGTTGCTGCCCCGGCCCGAACCGATCGAGACCATGGCGCTGTTACCCGACCATCCCCCGGCCTGGTTCACCTGGCGCGGCGTGCGCCGGCGCGTGCGTCGCGCCGACGGTCCCGAACGCATTCGGGGAGAATGGTGGAAGCGCGATGCTGAACTGAAGACGGTGAGGGATTATTTCCGGGTCGAGGATGAGGCCGGCGAGCGCTTCTGGCTGTTTCGCTCCGGTGACGGTGAACATGCGGAATCCGGCAGCCAGCGCTGGTTCCTGCACGGGATCTTCGGATGAGCGGGGCCCGCTACGCCGAATTGCAGGTGACCTCGCACTTTTCGTTCCTGCGCGGGGCGAGCAGCTGTGAGGAACTGTTCGCGCAAGCCGCCACGATGGGCATCGAGGCGCTCGGCATCGTCGATCGCAATTCTCTGGCCGGTATCGTCCGGGCCCATGAAGCGGCCAGGACCGCCGGTATCCGCCTTGTGGTGGGTTGCCGGCTCGACCTGGCCGACGGCATGTCGATCCTCGTCTATCCGACCGATCGTCCCGCCTATGCCAGGCTTTGCCGTCTGCTCTCGCTCGGCAAGAAGCGGGCGGGCAAGGGTAAATGCCAACTCGAATGGCCCGATATCGTCGCCTATGGCGAAGGACTTCTCGCTATTCTCATCCCCGATCGGGCCGACGAGACCTGCGCCTTGCAGTTGCGCCGCCTGCGGGAGACGTTCGGCGACCGCGCCTATATGGCGCTCACCTTGCGCCGGCGGCCCAATGACCAGCTTCGGCTTTGGGAGCTCTCGACCATGGCGGCAGCGGCCCGCGTGCTGACCGTGGTCACCAATGACGTGCTTTTCCACGAACCGGACCGCCAGCTGATGCAGGATGTGGTGACCGCCATCAGACACAACGTCACGATCGACGAGCTCGGGCACCGCCGTGAGCGGTTCGCCGAC
>JALOAI010000071.1 GCA_023228945.1 Pigmentiphaga sp.
CCGGGTCGATGTGCTGGCCCGGCAGGAAGAGATCGCCGCGGGCGGCCCCCGCGCCGGGCTCGACGCGCTCCTGACCATCCCGCTGGCCGAGGGGGTGAACTGGGACGGCGACCTGCTGCAAGCCGAGATCGAGAACAACGCGCAGGGCATCCTTGGTTATGTGGTGCGCTGGGTCGATCAGGGGGTCGGCTGCTCCAAGGTGCCCGACATCGACGACGTGGGCCTGATGGAGGACCGCGCGACCTGCCGCATCTCCAGCCAGGCGCTGGCGAACTGGCTGCACCATGGTGTAGTGACCGAGGATCAGGTGATGGCCGCGATGCGCAAGATGGCCGCGGTGGTGGATCGCCAGAACGAAGGCGACCCGGCCTATCTGCCGATGGCGCCAGGCCATGACGGGATCGCCTTCAAGGCGGCCTGCGACCTTGTGTTCCGCGGCCGCGAACAGCCTTCGGGCTATACCGAACCGGTGCTGCACCGCCGCAGGCTGGAGCTGAAGGCGGCCCGCCGGGCGGCGGCGCAGGGCCAAGGATAACAACAGGGAGAGGAGGACGGCCATGACCATCACCATCCGCAAGGCGCGCACGCTGATCCGCGCGACGCTGGCCAAGGGGCGCGAGATGGGGTTGAAACCCCTTTCGGTCGTGGTGCTGGACCCGGGCGGGCATCCGGTGGCCTTCGAGCGCGAGGACGGGGCGAGTCCGGGGCGGTTCGAGATCGCGCGCGGCAAGGCTTACGGCTGTCTGATGCTGGGTCTCGGCGGCACCGCGATCCATGCCCGCGCCAAGGCGCAGCCCTATTTCGTGCAGGCGATGAACGGCATCTACGGCGGCCGCTTCGTGCCGGTCGAGGGCGGCGTTCTCCTGCGCGACAAGCGCGGCGCGGTGGTGGGCGCGGTCGGCGTGACCGGCGACACCAGCGAGAACGACCTTGCCGCCGCGCTGGCCGGGGTCGGGGCCGCCGGGCTGGTGGCCGAGGGCTGAACCCCCATCGGCAGGCATCCCGCCCGCCGCGCGGGCATGTGCTGCGCCCGCTGCGCGGGCATGTGCGCCTGCCGCGGGACGGCTGTGCGCCGACCCCCCTTCACCCTTGCCGCGCCTGCGCCTATCATCCGGCCACAAGATGCTGGAATGACAAGGGCAGGAGATCATGCGCAGACCCGTGGTCGGGATCATCGGCAACATGGCGCTGCTGGACCAGAGTTATGAGGTCCACGCCGGGGGCACCATG
Source organism: Pigmentiphaga sp. (assembly GCA_023228945.1). Classification (GTDB taxonomy): domain Bacteria; phylum Pseudomonadota; class Gammaproteobacteria; order Burkholderiales; family Burkholderiaceae_B; genus Verticiella. Next base: position 1,231 of record JALOAI010000071.1, read on the forward strand.
AACAGCAGGGCGGTGGCCGATGTGGCGGGCTGCCTGCCGCTGCTGGTTCCCGCCGATCCGCGCCTCGTCTCGGTCCCCGAACTGCTCGGCGCCTGCGACGGCTTCCTGCTGACCGGCGGGCGCCCCAACGTCCACCCCGAGGAATACGGCGAGGCCGAGACCCCCGCCCATGGCGCCTTCGACCGCTGCCGCGACGCCATCACGCTGCCGCTGATCCGCGCCTGTGTCGAACGCGGCCAGCCCTTCCTCGGCATCTGCCGCGGGTTCCAGGAGGTGAACGTGGCCATGGGCGGCACGCTTCATCCCGAGATTCGCGACCTGCCGGGGCGGATGAACCACCGGATGCCGCCCGACGGCACGATCGACGAGAAATTCGCCCTGCGCCACCCGGTGCGGCTGACCCCGGGCGGGGTGTTCGCGCGGCTGTTCGGCGCCGATGAGGTGATGACCAACTCGCTCCACGGTCAGGGGATCGCCCGGCCCGGCAAGCGCATCGTGATCGAGGGCCACGCGCCCGACGGCACACCCGAGGCGGTCCGTGTCGAAGGCGCTGCGGGCTTTACCCTGTCGGTCCAGTGGCACCCCGAATGGAACGCCGGCGCCGATCCGGTCTCGCGTCCGCTGTTCGAGGCTTTCGGCGAAGCCGCCCGCGCCTGGGCGGGCTGCGCGGGGGCTGCGCGGCTCCGGGCCTGAGCGGGTTCATCTTCTGCCCGGAAAATATTCCCGCCGGGGGCGCCGACCCGTAACGCCGGGCCGCTGCCCGATCTTGATCCCGCCGCGCTTTGGCGCTATGTCGGCGCGTCCCCTGCGTGGGGGCCAAGTCTCCGCCACCTTGTCAAAACGGACCAGCATGACCCGCACCCATCTGCCCGGCATCCTTGCCATGGCCGCCATCGTGGTGGCCTCGAACATCCTTGTGCAATTCCTTTACGGCCAGTGGCTGACATGGGGGGCGTTCACCTATCCGCTTGCCTTCCTCGTGACCGAGGTGATGAACCGCGTCTACGGCCCCGCCGCTGCCCGCAAGGTGGTGTTCGCGGGGTTTGTCACCGGGGTTGCCTGCTCGCTGATCGGCACGCAGATCGTGGGCGAGTTCGGCCCGCTGGTCACATTGCGCATCGCCATGGGTTCGGGCCTTGCCTTCCTGACGGCGCAGCTTGTCGATATCCTCGTCTTCAACCGGCTGCGGCATGGCGTCTGGTGGCGCGCGCCGCTCATCGCCTCGGCGGTGGGGTCTTCGGTCGATACCGCGCTGTTCTTCTCCATCGCCTTTTCGGCCACGCTGATCTTTCTCGAACCCGGCAACGACGTAAGCTGGGCGGGTGGGGCGCTGCCGCTTCTCGGCATGGGGCCGGAGGTGCCGCTCTGGGTCTCGCTCGCGACTGCCGACTGGATGGTCAAGATGGGTCTCGCGGTGCTCACATTGTTGCCGTTTCGCGTGATTGTCGGCTACCTGATGGCACGGGTAGCGTAAAATGATTTGACAACCACCAAATCTGTGGCAGCTTGGGGGCAACGGCAACGCAGCGAAAGGAGGTGGTCCAGTGTCTAGAGTGATAGTGGAGAGAGGTGTCGGGACAGTCAGAGTGGCCGTGGCCTGAGGGCAGCCCCGAAGGTTCAGAACTCTGGCTGGGTCCAGCCCTAACTGGCCCATCTCCTTGGAACTCGGAAAGGGTCGCGCGACTGGCGCGACCCTTTCTCTTTCGCCGCCCGGATGGCAGGATCGCCCCATGCTGCGCATCACCGACCAGATCACCCTCGCCCCGTGGGAGCTGACCGAAAGCTTCACCCGCTCCCAGGGGCCGGGCGGGCAGAATGTCAACAAGGTGGAAACCGCTGTGGAACTGCGGTTCGAGGCCGCGCGCTCGCCGCATCTGTCGCCCGCGGTCAAGGCCCGGCTCAAGCGGCTGGCCGGGCGGCGCTGGACGCAGGAGGGGGCGGTGGTGATCCGGGCCGAGGACACCCGCAGCCAGGCCCGCAACCGCGAACTGGCGCGGGAGCGGCTGGCGGAACTGATCCGCGAGGCGCTGGTCGCGCCCAAGCGCCGGGTGGCGACCCGGCCGACGCTGGCGAGCAAGCGGCGCAGGCTGGACGAAAAGGCCCGGCGCGGCGGCGTCAAGGCGCTGCGCGGCAAGGTCGAGGACGAGTAAGCAACTTCAGGAAAAGCTGACAGGTTTTTTCGGTTCGAAATGGCGGTGTCTGTCTTGCCCGTTGGCAGGGTCTTTTGGAGCGTCACCTTTGCCCGGAATCAAGGTGCGCCAGCACCGCCGGGCAGCGGCCGACCGCCCTGTCTGGATGAATTCTGTTATTGTGGTTACCGGCGGCGATCCCGTGACCGCCCCGGGGTCTGCTTGAACCCGTCCCGTGGAGAGGGACGCCGCCGGTTGGTCTGACCAGCCTGAACAGTTGCGTGGGACAGCAGCCTGCTGCCGATCCCGAAGACATGGACAGGGCAAGATCATGACACAGACATACATCGGCGTCGACCTTTCCAAGGACAGGCTCGACATCTTCGATCCGAACCTCGGCCACCGGCACATCGCCAACGAAGCGGAGCCGATCCGGCGCTGGCTCGGGGGGCTCGGGCCGGACAGCTTCGTGGTGTTCGAAGCCACCAGCCGTTACGACCGGCTGCTCCTGGCCGGGGTCCGGGCGGCGGGGCTGCCCTTCGTCCGGATCAACCCGCTGCACGGCTGGCATTTCGCCCGGTCGCTCAACCTGCCGAAGACCGACCGGGTCGATGCGCGGATGCTGGCGCGGTTCGGGGCCGAGCGGCGGCCTGCACCGGACCTGCCCGTGGAGCCCGCCCGGGCCGAGCTGGCGGCGCTGAACCAGCGGCGGGAGCAGCTCAAGCGTATGGAAACGCAAGAAAAGAACCGGCTGGCCGAGACCGTGCTCGCGGCCCTGCGCCACGACCTGCGGAGCTCGCTGAAGGCGCTGGCCGCCCGTATCGGGCGGATCGAGGCGCTGATCCGCGCCCATCTCGCGGCCCATCCGGCGCTGGCCGGACAGGCGCGGCTGCTGCGTTCGATCCCCGGGATCGGACCGGTGACGGCGGTGGAACTGCTGGCGCACCTGCCGCAGTTGGGGCAGGCCGACCGGCGCGCCATCGCCTCGCTCGGGGGGCTGGCGCCGAGGGCGCGCGAGTCGGGCAAGTATCGCGGCCAGCGACGGATCGGACCGGGGCGGCGGCATGTGCGGCGCTGCCTCTACATGGCGGCGCTGGCCGCGCTGCGCCACCCGCATCTGTTCGG
>JALOAI010000072.1 GCA_023228945.1 Pigmentiphaga sp.
GCGGCCAAGTATGGCTTGAAGACCGTGGATATCCTCGTCGAACTGGGCAAACGCCGCATGGTCGGTGGCCAGGAAGACATGATCGTGGATGTGGCGCTGGATCTCAAGCAGCGGCAGGCGGCCTGAGCCGAGAGCGCCTGAACCCCCCGGCCCGCGACACCGGCTGCGGCGGTGAGGGCGCCCTGCCGTTCTTGAGCCCGCTACGGGTGCCCCCCGCCCCGGCACGAGATAAAAAAATGCCGGCCTTGCCCACAAAACGTCGGACCAAAGCCCGGATGCTTAGACGATCACCAAGGTGGAAGTGGCCGTAGCCACCAGCTTCTCGTCGGCCGCCTGGCGCAACTCGGCCCGCGTAAACACCATGGACCGGCCGGCGCGTTCGATCTGGCCGATTGCCACCAGGCGCACCGGCATGGCAGCGCGCTGGAAGGCCACCGAGAGATTGGTGGTGGCGACCCCGGCCGGCGCCGGCACCACCGCCAGGCTCGCGTAAGCCATGGCGAAGTCGAGCATGGCCGTGACCGCACCGCCCTGCAAAACCCCCGATCCTTGCGTCAGCCAGGCCGGCGGCTCGAAAGCCAGCCGCACATCGCCGCTGGTGAAATCGACATACTCCACGGTGAGGCCCATGGCGTGGCCCAGCGGATTGCCGGCATCCGCCTGCACGGCGGCGCCCGCCTCGCGATAGCGACGCAGCAACTCACGGTCCGGATGCGGCGTACTAGGTTTTTCTGGCATAGATTCTTGGCATCATGAATGGTGAAGTCGATTCACCAAATCCTCTTAGTGCACGCGAGGATAGCATCGCTAGCGCATCACCCCGCCCGGCGCAAAGTCTCGCTGGGCGCTTCGCCGAAGCGCTCGCGGTAGGCCGCGGCAAAGCGGCCCAAATGGCAGTAGCCCCAGCGCAGGGCTACCTCGGTGACGCTGGCGCCCGCTCGCGCGGTCCGCAGTTCATCATGGATTCTTTCCAGTCGCAAGCTGCGCACGGCCTGCATCGGCGACATCTCGTATTGTTCCTGGAAAGCCCGCGACAGGCTGCGCACGCTCACGCCGGCGTAATCGGCGATGTCGGCCAGGCTGATCGGTTCGCGCAGCCGCGCCTCGATGAACTCACGCGCCAGGCGCAGCGACCTTGGCAACGCCCGGCGCGGCGGGGCGCGGTCGTCTCGCACGGCCGAGGAATAATTGAGCAGGAGATGGCTGACGAGCGCCTCTTCGGCCGCGCGTACGCCGAACCGGGGCGATGCCGCTCCGGCCTCGCCGTGCTGATAACAGACGTAGTCGATCAGGCCCCGACAATACATGCCGGCTTTTTCGTCGAGCCTGATCTCGCGCCGGAACAACGGCGCATCGGCGAGCGGCCTGCCGGTGAGGGAGTTGCACGTGCGCTCGAAGCGGCTCAGCGGGATTTTGACGATGAGTTGCGAGGCCCCGCGGGCCCAATGGATATCGAGCGGCGTGGCCGAAGGCAGGATCAGCCCCTGGCCGGGCCGGATGTCCCAGTAGCCTTCATCGCACGACACTTGCACGCGCCCGCTCAGGGGGATCTGGACCAGCAGACAGTCGCGGGTGGGCGCCGTCCGGATCGACACCGCGGCGCCATATTCGAGCACGCAGGCCTGGAGGTCGTCGCCATCATGCGGTAGCGTGCCGTACAGCCGGGAGTCGAGGGCGGACTCCAAGGGCTCCAGGCGATGGTCGGTGAGCGCGCCCGTGACCCGGTCGCGGATTTCGTCGGCGTCGGACGACACGAACCGCAAATGGGACTGCAGCACGTGCTCCGCCGCCGAAAAAAGGTGGTCTGGCATGATGAATCCCATGGAAAATAAGCTAACGGCGCCGCTGTAACCAAAAGACGCCGGCCGGCCATGCTATCGCATGCTCCAAAGAAAATGGCTCGGGAGTAACCCTGAGCCATTTGCTGGATACCGTGAGGCGTGGCCCTGAACCCGCCTGTGTGGCGGGCCCGGACCCGATGCGGCTTATTCCAGCCGGATGTTGGCATCCTTGATCAGCTTGCCGATTCCCGCGGCATCGCGCTCGGCCGTTTCCTTCACGGCTTCACGCGAGCTCACGGCGGCCGACAGGCCGCGCGATGCGAAGTATTCGACGATGGCGTCATCTTCCAGGGCGTCGCTCATGGCCTTGTGGATTTCATCCATCACCGGCGCCGGCGTGCCCGTTGGCACGTAGATGACGAAGCTGGTGGGCACGAGGAGATCGGCCGGAGCGCCGAGTTCCTTGAGGGTGGGCACCTCGGGCAGCAGCTTGGAGCGCTCTTCGGCACCGATGGCCAGCACCTTCAGGGTGCCGGCCCGTACATGGTCGATCACGGTTTCCTGGCCGGAAACAATGCAATCGATTTCGCCGCCCAGCAGGGCGACGGTGGCCGGCGCCATACCTTTGTAAGGCACGTCGATCATGTCGACGCCGTAGTGTTGTTCGACACGGGCGACGCTCAGGTGGTGTACGCTGCCGCGGCCGCCGGTGCCCACCGACAGTTCGCCCGGCTTGGCGCGAGCGGCGGCGATCATTTCTTCCCAGGTATTGAAGGGCTGCTTGGCGCCACAGACGAACACCAGGTTGACGCCGGCCACATCGGCGACGCCCTGCAGCGCGGCCGGATCGTAGGGCAGTTTGTCGAGCAGGATGGGATTGACGATCATGACCAGGCGGTCGTAGAGCATGATGGTCTGGCCATCCGGCTTGGCCGTGGCGATCGCCGAGGCGCCGATCACGCCATTGGCGCCCGGGCGGTTTTCCACCATCACGGGCACCTTCAGGGTGGAGCCCAGTTTCTCGGACAGCTTGCGAGCGAGCACGTCGGGCGCGCTGCCGGGCGACGACGGCACGATCATGGTGACCGGCCCATTGGGCCAGGCGTGGGCCAGCGGTGCCGCAAGGCTCAGCACCGCGGCCATGCCGGATGCCAAAAGGGCTTTGCGCCAGGGGCGTGCGACAGCTTTCAATTCCGAAATGGGGTTCATCCTTCTTCTCCTAGGTCTTGGTAACCGCTCCAGGCACGGTTCGGCGAATCACCATCGATTATTCGGATTGACTCCGTGAACGGATATCCGGATCTGGCCTGTTTTGTCCGGATACCGACGCGCGGCGGCTAGCGGCGAGGCTGGCCGCTTCGGCTGGGGTCGAAACTTCGTTTGGGCGCGAGGTCAGGCCGACGCCGGACCTTCGTAAGCATCGACCGTTCCGGCCCGATTATCAAGGGTCAGCATGACGTCGAAGTACTGGATCTCCACCCTGGAACCGGACTCGGCCTCTTTGCGGGCGATCCATTCCGGCGTATGCGCGGCTTGGGCGGCTTCGCGCGAGGGCCAGAAATACAGGCCGGCGCCCGAGCCATCGCCGCCCCATAGAAAATGCTTGCGGATCAGATCGGGGTTGGCCTGCCAGGCGGGCACCACCGACAACGCCGATTGCTGCGCTTGGGCGCGGCTGCATCCGGGCGGAAAGCGAAAGGTGACGAGTTCGGCAATCATGGCATCTCCTGGTTAGGATAATCATCGACCGGCAAGGGCAGCGGCAAGGCGTTGGTGGCTTCGAACACCATCGAACGCAGCCAAGCGTTGGCCGGATCCCGATGATAGCGTTCGTGCCAGTACTGGATGACGGCATAGGGTGGAAAATGCACCGGTGGCGTTACCACCTTGACGCCGCTTTCGGCCGCGAACACCGCCGCCAGCCGCATCGGTACGATGGCCACCAGTTCGGAGTTGGCCACCACCTGGGCCAGCCCCAGGAACGACGGCACATTGGCGGCGATCGTGCGCTGCACGCCCTCGCGCTTCAGGATGCGGTCGATCACGGAGTGCGCCGTGGCCGACAGCGTGACCCTAACGTGCTGCTCGCGGGAGAGCTGCTCCAGGGTCATGCGCGTGCCGATACGCGGATGCCGGCGCGAGGCGATGCAGGCAAACCCTTCGTCGAACAATTTCTGCCGATAGAAGCCCGCCCGGATGTCCTCGGTAAACCCCATCGCCAGATCCAGCTCGCCGGTTTCGAGCTGCCGGGCGGTTTCGTGGCTGAGGTGGCGCAAGCTCAGGCTCACGCCCGGCGCCATTCGCTGCAGGCGGGCCAGCAGGCGCGGCAAGATGGTGACGTGACCAACGTCGGTCATGCCGACCCGGAATTCGCGCACGATGTCCGCCGGCTGGAACTCGGCAGCTTGCTCCAGGCTGCGATCCAGCAGTTGCAATGCTTGCCGCACCAAGGGCAGCAATTGCTCGGCGCGCGGCGTGGCCCGCATGCCGCCGGCGGTGCGCACGAACAGGGGATCACCGTAGTGTTCGCGCAATTGCGCCAGCGCCACGCTGACCGACGATTGGCTCAATCCGACGTTCTCGGCCGCTCGCGACACGTTGCCGGCGGCATACAGCGCCAGGAATATCCTCAGATGCCGAAGATCCAGACTGCTCACGACGGTTGCCTCCTGGTGAATACCCTTA
>JALOAI010000019.1 GCA_023228945.1 Pigmentiphaga sp.
CGGCCGTGGCACTCGCCCTGGCCCTGGTCCCGTGCCGGCGCCTGTGCCGCTGCCTGGGCCTGTGCCTGTGCCTGTGCCTGTGCCTGTGCCTGTGCCTGTGCCCCGCCTATGAAACCACGGCACAGATGATGTGCGGAAGAATGCCTGTTGGCGCTTCCGCTTTCGCGGCAGGATGTCTCCTCGCTGTACGGCAACGCCTCGCGGCGCCGGCCTGGCCGCCGGTGGCGCGATAACGCGGCCGTACCTCGCCTCAAGACAACGACAAGGAGAATCTGCATGTCGCGACGCATCACCGCCTGGCTGGCGGTCTCGGCCATCGCCCTGCTCGCCACCGCCCCCGTCCACGCGTTTCCGGATAAGCCGGTGCGCATCATCGTGCCCTTTCCCGCCGGGGGCGTGACCGATGCCATGATCCGCCTGCTGCAAGCGCCGGTGAGCGCCGATCTGGGGCAGCCCGTGATCGTGGAGAATCGCCCCGGCGCGGCCGGCGCCATCGGCGCCCGCGCCACCCTGGAGGCCGGCGCCGACGGCTACACCATTTTCATGGTGAACACCGGGCTGGTGGGCATTACGCCCTATGTCCAGGACAATGCCGACATCGATTTCTCGCAACATTTCCGTGCCGTGGCCGGCCTCACTTCGGCGCCCTCGGTGCTGCTGGTCAACCCTGAAGTTCCGGCCGACTCTCTGCCGGCGTTCATCGACTACGCGCAAGCCCACCCCGGCCGTGTGAACTATGCCGTGGCGGGGCGCGGCGCCTATAGCGACCTGTCCACGGATCTCTTCGCCCGGCAAGCCGGCCTGGAGATGGTGGCCGTCCCTTATCAAGGCAACGCACCGGCCACCATTGCCCTGCTCGGCAACGAGGTACAAATGCAACTGACGATCTTGTCGAGCGCCATGAACGGCTACATCCGCGACGGCCGCATCAAGGCCCTGGGCGTGGCCACCCGCGAGCCTTCGCCCCTGGTACCGGGCGTACCGCCGATCGCCGAGACTCTGCCCGGCTTCGAAGCCGTGGTCTACACCGGCATCGTGGCTCCCGCCGGCGTCCCCGACGACGTCGTGCGGCGCCTGAGCGACGCCTTTACCTCCGCCCTGGCCAACCCCGAGCTCGAGCAACGGCTGTTCGATATGGGCATGGAAAGCGCGGCGCTCGACGCCGCCGCCTACGACCAGCGCATTGCCAGCGAAATCGCCACCTTCGCGCCCGCGGTACAGGCCTTCGTCGCCCAGACGCCGTAGCGTCCCGCCGCTCGGCGCCAGCCGGGCGGGCCCGGTCACGAGAGCCATGGTGGCGGCGCGCCCGAACCGCCGCGGCCCTCTCTTTTTTAACTTCTTGGAGACACTCATGTTGCGTATGCTGCGCGCGACGGCCATTGCCGTCGGCACTTTGTTCGTCGGCGGCCAGGCCCTGGCGGCCTATCCCGACCGGCCCATTACCCTGGTGGTTCCCTACAACGCCGGCGGTCCCACCGACGCCATGGCCCGCATCCTGCAAGGCCCCTTGCAGAAGGAACTCGGCGTGACCATCGTGGTGGAAAACGTAGCAGGCGCCGGCGGCGCCATCGGCGCGCAGCGCGTGCTGCGGGCGCCCGCCGACGGCTACACCCTGTTCCTGGGCAACAATGGCCCCAGCGCGGTCACCCCCTTGCTGCAGGAGCCCACGCCTTTCGATCCGCTCCAGGACTTCACGCCGGTGTCGCTGATCTCGCGCGCCACCATGATCCTCGCCCTCAGCGGCCAGACCCCGGCGAAGACGCTCGCCGAGTTCGTCGCCTACGCCAAGACCCGCCCTGGCCAACTGAACTACGCCAGCGCCGGCATAGGTTCGCTGGGCCATCTGGCCAGCACCCTCATGATCCAGCAAGCCGGACTGGACATGGTGCACATTCCGTACAAGGGTCAGGCGCCCACCGTCACCGCCCTCATGGCCGGCGAGGTGGACTTTCTGCTCACCACCCCCACCGACGCCATGCGCGCCCAGGACAAGGACGGCCGCATCCGCATCGTCGGCGTGACCTCGGCGCAGGAGTCGCCCTTCGACCCGGGCGTGGCGCCGATCGCCGAAACGGTGGAAGACTTCGTCCTGTATTCCTGGTTCGCCCTGCTGGTACGCAACGGTACGCCAGCCGATATCGTCGAGACGCTGCACGGGGCGGTCACGCGCGCGCTGGAAGACCCCGCGGTGAAGGAACGCTTTGCCGGCCTGGGCGTGGTCGCCGAAAGCAGCGATGGCCAGACCGTGGCCTCGCTCATCCGGCAGGATGTCGACCGCTGGTCGCAAGTGATCCGGGAGCATGGCATCACGGCGCAATAAGCCGACCATGCCACCAAGCCCCGCGCCCGAGACTCCCGGCCGCCTTCGTTTCCCGAATGCGCCGGCAAAGCGGGCGAATCGTACATCGTTCACGGTTGCCGCCTGACGCTCAGGCGTCCTTTGTCGGCTTACCGGCCCCTTCCTCCATGGCGGCATGGCCGACGGGCCGGCCCGCCATTCCTTTCACTTCCACCGGGAATCCTTCTCATGGACTTCACCCCCGAAGAGCAGGCGTTTCGCGACAGCGTGCGCCGCTTTGCCGAAAAACACGTGGCGCCGCTGGCCGCCGAACTCGACGAGCAAGACCGCTTTCCGCACGAGCTCATCCCTCTGTACGGCGAGATGGGTCTGCTGCAGCTCTGGGTGCCGGAAGCCTATGGCGGCCCCGGCGCCAACCTGACCATGGTGTGCAGCGCGCGCGAGGAAATCGCGCGCTTCTCGGAAGCCTGCAGCCTGCTGGCCGGTGAAACCACCATGTTCGTGCTGCCCCTGGTGCACTTCGGCAGCGAGGAACAAAAGGAACGCTACCTGCCCAAGATCGCCGAAGGCCGCACGCTCACCGCCATCGCTCTGTCGGAGCCCGGCGCCGGCTCCGATGTGAGCGCGATCCGCACCCGCGCCGTGCGCGACGGCGACGACTACCTGATTACCGGGCAGAAGCAGTGGTGTTCGTTCGGCAACGTGGCCCAGCACATCCTGGTGTTCGCCAAGACCAGCGAAGGCGGCGGAGTGGACAACATCAGCCCCTTCATCGTGGACGTCGAAGGCGCCGACGGCCTGAGCTTTGGCAAGCCCGAGCGCAAGATGGGCATGAAGGGCGCGGTGAACGTGCCGGTCTTCCTCGATCAGGTGCGGGTACCCGCGGCCAACCGCCTGGGCGAGGAAGGCAAGGGTTTCCGGGCCGCGATGCGGGCATTGGACCTGAACCGGCCGGCGATTGCCGCCGCCTCGGTGGGGTTGGCCCAGGGCGCCCTGGATGTGGCCGCCGCCTATGCCCTGGAACGCCAGCAGTTCAAGCGGCCGATCGCCGAATTCCAGGGCATCCAGTTCATGCTGGCCGATATGGCCATGCAATTGGAAGCCGCTCGCAGCCTGCTGTACCGCTGCACCCGCGCGGGCGATCGCGGCGACTGGGATCGCCTGCCCATGCTGGCGAGCATGGCCAAATGCTTTGCCAGCGACATGGCGATGAAGGTCACCACCGATGCGGTGCAGGTTCTGGGAGGCTATGGCTACATCAAGGATTATCCGGTGGAGCGCATGATGCGCGATGCCAAGCTCAACCAGATCTTCGAGGGCACCAACCAGATCCAGCGCATCGTGGTGGCGCGAGAGCTGCTGCGGCAGTATCGCTAGGCACGGCGCCCTTCGTGAAGCCCCGGCGGGGCTTCACTGCGGGATAGCAGGGTTTGGGCCCACGAGGGTTCAGACCGGCTTGGAGCACCCCCGGGCCGGCCGGTTCAGGGCGGTCCGCCGGCCTCGGCGCGGAACGAAGCCTAAGCCGCCGATCGGGCCAGCTCGCGCCGCCGGTACGCGGCTTGCGTGCCGCCCGCCATCACGGCCTCTACGTGCGGCCACAGCCGCTCGCCGCGGCGGCCTTCCAGCGCCTCTTCCAGGGTCCACTCTCCCGCCCGATGCATCAGCGCCGCCTTGCACTGCCAGATGCAGAGAATGCGATACGCGTTGAACACCCAGTAATAGCCATGCAGCGCCGGATCGCGGCCGGTGCGGGCGCAATAATAGGCCACGCTGGCCTCGTCGTCGCCGAATCCCTCGCAGCGCTCCGTCGTGGTGTCGTCGCCGTGATAAAGCTCGTAGAGGAAGACATGGAACAACAGGTAGGATAAGTCGATCATCGGATCACCGATCACCGCCAGTTCCCAGTCAAGCAAGGCCGCGGGTTCGAAATCGCGAAAGATGATGTTGCCGAAGCGGGCATCGCCCCACACGACCCCGGCGGGATCGCCGGGTGGCGCCCGCCGCGCCAGCCAATCCCGCAGGACGGCCAGCCGTGCATCGCCGGGACCGGGCAATTGGGCTTCACCCCAGGCGGCGATATCTGCCCAGTGCGCCAGATGCTGCTGCATCCGGGGCTGCCGCCGATCGGGCCAATCGCAAGCATCCCGCAGCGGCCCCGTACTCTCGATGCCGGCCAGGGCCACGAGCTGATCCAGGGTACGCCACCACATGGCTTCGCGCTGGCCGGGCAAGGCGTCGACGATCCAACCGGCCTTGAGATAGTTCGGCTGGTCGGGTGCCACGCTGCCCGCCACGAAGTCGGTGATGAAGAAGGGCTGGCCAATGGCCTCGGGATCGAGCTCCAGCCAGCGGCAAGGCGCCATCGCCACATCGTTCCGGCCCTGAAGATGCGTCATGAACGCGAACTGGCGGCCCAGGTCGTAATGGGGGAACAAACCCGCTTCGATGGGCGGCGTACGCAGGATGAAGGCGTTCGCGGGCTCGCCGTGACGCTGCAGCTCGATGCGGTAGGTGGCGTTGGAGAAGCCGTTGGCCTGGCTGGCTTCGGTCAGCGAGGTCACCTGCCCCCCCTCCCAGCCGGGCTGCCGGCGCAGCCATGCTTGCAGGCGACCACGCAGCACTTCGGGATCGGGATGTCCGCGAAACACAATCGCCATATCGTCTACTCCTTTGCAGCGGCCTGCGGCCATTCATTGAAATGCCCCTGGCCGGTAAAACCGTCGGTGCGGCCGAACAGCGTGTATTCGAACAAGCCCTCGCCCCGCTGGCCTTCGAACGCCATCTCGGCCAGGCAATCGATGGGGCCGGCCAGAACCGGATCCCGCCGGTTCAGGTCGAAGGTGGCGACATCGGTCACCTCCTCGCCGCGATACTGGCCATGGATCCATTTGAGCAGGGTGCGGTTGCCATAGCCCGTACCCGCTTCCAGATAGACGGGCAACAACTGGCGGATCGCAAGCACCTTGTCGGGCATCCCTTCCTGCACAAAACGCACGTCGGCTTGCTCGATGAAGCGGCGGTCGGCGCTGAAGCGCAGGTTCTCCCAGTAGGGCCGGCCCAGGGATTCCGGCGGCCGGCCATCGTGCCAAAGCCGTATCGCCTCTTCCAGCGCACGGCGGCCGGCGCCGTCTTCATGCAGCTTGATGTTGATTGAAAAGCCTTCGAACCGGCAGGACATATGCAGCCGGCGAAAATCGGTGGTGCCGAACAGGCCGCTGACCGCGCGATCGCCCACCGGCGCCTCGTCGGCGGATTCGGGCCGGCCTATGGGGCGTATTCCCCAGGAACGGTCACGATAGCCGCGCAGCGGCGTATCGCCGCTCGCCCAGCGACGCTCGCCGAGGCTCAGCCAGCCTTCGTAGCATGCGCTCTGGCAATAGCGCATCACATCGTGGATGACGCGGCCATTGCGACGCATGATTTGGCGCGGCTCCAGGCGGGGCGAGTGATCGCCGACGAACACCAGATCGGCCTCGATGCCGCTGTCGTTGGGCCCGATGGTCAGGCGCAAGCGCTTGAGGCCTTCCAGCACCTCGACCCGGATCGGGCCGCAGGACATATCGCTGCGATCAGCCAATCGGCGCGAGCTGCGCAGCGTCGTTTGCCGGTCGCCCACCCGCACCGTGACGAAAGCGTCCTGCGTGCCCCGATTGGGGTACTGTCCCAAACCGAGGATGAGGAAGAAAGAGTCGTCGCCGGCGTGCGCGTTGAAGTAATGCCGGTCGTAGAAGTTGCGGTCGCTGGTAGCGAGATGGCGTACCGGCTCGGGCACCTGATGGATCAGGAAATCGTCGAAAGCCGACAGGCCATCGGGATGGGGATCGGACATGAAAGGCTCCTGCGCCGCCATCGGGGCCGGCGCTTTGAACGGTAAGAAGGGAGTTCGCCCATTACTGCCCGCCTGGGAACAAGGCGTAAGGCAGCCATAGCGACAAGGCCGGCACGAGCGCGACCAGCGCCAGACGGAACAAATCGACTACCACGAATGGAATCACCCCGAGAACGATGCGGCTCATGGGGATGTCCGGCACCACGGAACGGATCACGAACAGATTCACGCCGATGGGTGGCGTGATCAGGCCGATCTCCACGACCACCACCACCACGATGCCGAACCACACCGGATCGAAGCCCAGGGCCACGATCACCGGGAAGAAGATGGGGATGGTGAGCAGCAGGATGGAAAGGCTTTCGAGCACGCAGCCGATCACCAGGTAGATCAGCAGCATGATGGTGATCACCCAGAACGGCGACATGCCGTCGGCGTTGACCATCGCCATCAGGGCATGGTGGATGCCGGTCTGGTTGATCAGCTCGCCAAAGATCGCCGCGCCCAGGATGATGGCGAACATCATGCAAGAAGTCTTGGCGGTGTCGACCAGGATGTGATAAAGCTGCGGGCCACGCACCGAATGCCGCGACAGGGCATAGACCAGGGAGGCGGCGGCGCCGATGCCCGACGCCTCCACCGTGGTAAACCACCCGCTGTAGATGCCGCTCATGACCAGGCCGAAGATCGCCAGCACCGGCCATAGCGAGAGAATCAGCCGCGCCTTGGGCGTGGGGTCGGACTCCATGACCGCCGGCGCCGAATCCGGCTTGCGCCATATCGTCCACTTGACGGCAATGAAATAGCCCAGCACGCCGACCAAGCCTGGAATCATGCCCGCCGCGAACAGCATGCCGATGTGGGTCTGGGTGGCCACGCCGTACACCACCAGCAACACGCTGGGCGGAATCAGGATGCCCAGCGTGCCGCCAGCCGCCACCGAGGCGGACGATAGCCCATCGGAGTAGCCCAGGCGCCGCATGTCGGGAATGGCGACCCGGCCCACCGTCGCCGCCGTGGCCACGCTGGAGCCGCAAATGGCGCTGAAACCGCCGGCCGTGAGCACCGTGGCCATGGCCACGCCGCCCTTGCGCCGGCCCAGCACGGCCTGCGCGGCGCGAAATAGGTCGTACGAGACGCCCGAGCCCGCCACCAGGTTGCCCATGAGGATGAACAAGGGCAGCACGATCAGGGGATACGACATGGTGACGTCGCGCGTCACGGCCATCACCATGCTGATCGCCGCGGTGGTGTCATTGAGCAAGATGTAGCCCATCAGGCCGACGAATCCCAGCCCCAGCGCGATCGGCACCTGGAAAAAAATCAGGGCGAAGGCGGCCAAAAATGCCAACAAGGCGAGGGTCATAGCAGATCCTCCGGTTTCGCGGCATCGGCGAGCGGCGTGCAGCCGCGCCACAAATGGCAAACGGCCCAGGCCAAACTCAAGAGCACGGTCAGCGCGGCGAGTGCGGTCAGCCCGCCGAATATCCAGGGCAGCGGAATCCCGAGCAGGGGCGTGACTTCGTCGAACTCGGCCACACGCGAGGTGTGGCGGGCCAGCGCCCAGGTCACGCTGCCAAACACGATGGCGCCGATCAGGCCGCTGAGCACCTGCTGGACGCGCGCCATGGTCGGCAACTCGATCAGGTCGACCGTGACGTGTCCGCCCCGGATCGCCAGCACCGGCAGGAACAGGAAGATGGAAGCCGCCAGGATGATCTCCAGAATTTCAGCCGCCCAGGGCAAGGGATGGTTCCAGCCATTGCGCCCCACGACGTCGACCAGAACGATGGCCATCAGGGCCAGCAGCGCGATGGCCGTCAGCCCTTCCAGCACACGCACGCCCCACAGAGTGATCGAGCGTAGCGTCATGATTTACTGGCCGTTCTCGACCGCCTTGACTTCATCGCGCAAGGCCTGCAGCAAGGCCTGCGGATCCTTCACGCCCCGCTTGCGCGCCCGCTCGGCCCAGGCGGTTTCCAGCGGCGCCAGCGCGGTTTTCATCTCGGCCATGAGTTCGGGGCTGGCCACCTCGACCGATTGCCCCGCGTCGCGCAGCGCCTTCCAGGCCGCTTCATTGCCCTCGATGTAGGCTTCGCCGATCTGGCGGGCGAAGGTTTCACCGGAGATCGCCATGATGGCGTCGCGGTCTTTCTGCGACAGCGAGTTCCATTTTTTCTCGTTGATCGCGAGCGTGAGGATGGAGTTGGTGAGCGCTCCGGGCACGATGGTGGCAAAGCGCGACGCCTCCACCAGATTGAAGGGGGGGATCGATTCGGGCGGCATGACGGTGCCATCGAGCACGCCCGAGGACATCAGCTCGTAGGTTTCGGTGGCGGGGCGCGACACCGGCACGGCGCCGAGCAGGTTGAGCAGGTCGGTGGTGCCCTTGGAGTTGCTGCGAATCTTCAGGCCCTTGAAGTCGTCCAGTTTCTCGATCTTGCGCTGGTTGTTGAACAGCTCGGGCGGCGCCACCACGAATACCGAAAGCGGCACCACGCCGCGGTACTCGCCATACTGGGCCACGTGCTTGGTATAGAAGCGATGCAGGGCGGGGCCGAAGATCTCGGCGCGATCGCCATTGAAGGGCAGCTCGCCCACTTCGAGGATATCGAAGCGGCCCGGCGTGTAGCCGTTGGAGAACACGACGATGTCGGCCTGGCCATCGCGGGCCACGTCGTACTGGCCCTGCACGCTGCCCACGACCTTGGGCAGGGTTTCGATCTTCACCCGGCCCTCGGTCACCCGCTCGACCTCGGCCTTCCAGGGATCGACCACATTCACCCGCATCACCTGGCCTTCCGGAAACCAGTTGGAGTGCCGCAACACCGTGGTTTGCGCCTGGGTCGGCAGGGTTACCGAAGCCATCAGGCCGGCCGCGGCCAGCGTGCTCAAGAGAGGAAAACGAAACATGGAATGTCTCCTGTTTTTGTTCGCACCGCCCCAAAAGGCGGCAAAAGGTTGGCGACCGGCGGCAACCGTGCATCGGCGCCGCCGCCGTCATCGGAAAAAGCGAAAACGTGATACTCGGCGCGCAGGCGCCTCAGGCCATGGCGTGCATCCGCACCCGCACGGGAAGACGCTTGAGGCCGCCGACGAAGGAGGTTTCCACCCAGGCCGGATCGCCGACCAGCTCGAAGGAGTCGACCCGGGCCAGCAATTCGCGGAACAGATATTGCAGCTCCATCTTGGCCAGATAGACACCGAGGCAACCGTGGGCGCCGAAGCCGAAGCCCACGTGCTTGTTGGGCGTGCGATCGACGCGGAAGGCGAAGGGCTCGTCGAAAACGTCTTCGTCGCGATTGCCCGAGGGGTAGCTCATCAACAGGGCCTCGCCCGCCTTGATCGACTTGCCGCGCAGGTCGTAATCCTGGGTGGCGGTGCGGAAGAAATGCTTGACCGGGGAGACCCAGCGCACCATTTCATCGATCGCCAGCGGCAGCAGTTCGGGATTGGCCTTGAGCTTGCGCCATTGGTCGGGATTCTGGATCATCGCCAGCAGGCCGCCCGCCGCGGTGGCGGCGGTGGAGTCGTGGCCGGCGCTGGCCAGCGCGATGTAATACGACGAGGCCTCGTGGTGGCCGATGGGCTGGCCGTCGATCAGCGAGTTGGCGATGATGGAGGCCACATCGTCCGTGGGATTGCGGCGGCGATCTTCGCTCACGCCATCGAAGTACTCGATGTAGTCGCGGGTGGCCTTGAGCATGTCCGAGCCCTTCTGCATCTCGGGATCGCTGCCGCCGAAGTAGGCCATGGTGATGCGCAGCAGGCGCTCGGCGTCCGACTCGGGCTGGCCCAGGATCAGCAGGATCACGCGCAGCGGAAACCATACCGCCACGTCGTTGTAGAAGTCGAACTCGTCGCCCAGGGCTTCCATTTCATCCACCGTGCGTTTGGCCAGCGCCTGCAATCGGGGCTCGAGCAGCTTGACTTGCCGGGGCTGGAACCAGGCCTGGGTGAGCTTGCGGTAGGAGCGGTGCTCGGCGCCGTCCATCTGCGGCAGGCCACGCACCAGGTGCGGGCTGCCGGCCATCAGCTTGGCCACCGACTGCTCGAACTCGATGCTCCAGAGCTTGGAGCGCGGCGAGTTGATGAACAGATCGCTCTGGCGTTCGACTTCCAGAATGTCGGCATTTTTGGTGACCGTCCAGAACGGCCGGAAGCCCTCGGGTTCCGTCCAGTGCACCGGATCCTCGCGCCGCAGGCGGCTGAACACGGCGTGTTGCACCTCGAGATCGCCGTAGGTCTTGCCGCTGGCGATGGCGTTGTCGATATCATGGTCTTGCATGAATGTCTCCTGAATGACTGCGATTGGCCGACCCGGGCGTCAGCCGGCGATGGCCATGACGCGGCCGGCCACCCGGCCCTGCCGGATGTCCTCGAAAATATCGTTGATCTCGGCCATCGGCCGCTGCTCGATGGGCACGGTGGCCACGGGCTGCCGGCGCAACAGCTCGAGCAGCTCGCGGAATTCGTCGAGCGAGCCCACGTACGAGCCTTGCACCCGTAGATTGCGCATGGGCAGCAAGGGGATCGACAGCGCGGTGCCGCCGCCGAACAGGCCGACCACGATCAAGGCGCCGCCCTTGCGCAAGGCCGCCAGGCCCCATTCAAAGGTCTCGGGCAGACCGACGAAATCGATCACCGCCAGCGCACCGCCTCCCGCCAGTTCGCGCAGCCTGGCCTGGCTGTCGGCGTCGCGAATGTCGAGCGCGGCGTCGGCCTGGGCCCGGGCGAGCTCGAGTTTGGCCGGGTTGGCGTCTACCACGACCACGCGTGCCAGGGTGAGATGGCGGATCAGGCCCAGCGCGGCCAGACCCAGGCCACCGGCGCCCAGCAGCACGACGGTGTCGTCGGCGGTGGCCGCCGGCAACTTGCGCAGCGCGGCGTAGGCGGTGAGGCCCGAGCAGGCGGCGCTGGCGGCCACCAGCGGATCGATGCCGTCGTAGGGCAGCACATAGCGTTCGTGCGGCACCAGCACGTAATCGGCATAGCCGCCGGCGCGACGCGTACCCAGCGAGCGCGGCGTCTCGCAATCGAGCTCTTCGCCAGCCACGCAGTGCCGGCACTGGCCGCAGCCGATCCAGGGATAGACCACGACGGGCTGGCCGACCTCGGCCTTGGCGCCCTCGCCCACCGCGGCCACCGTCCCGACGATTTCGTGGCCCAGAGTGAGCGGCAGATGGATGCCGATGCGGCCGAGTTCGATCGATTTGCCGCCACCCATGTCGTACGAACCTTCGCGGATGTGGACGTCGCTATGGCAAACGCCACAGGCGCGCACCCTGACCAGCACCTCGTTGGCGGCGGGCTCGGGCTTGCGGCCCAGTACCTGCTGGAGCGGCGTGCCCCACTCCGTGACCTGGTAGCTCAGCATGGTGTTCAAAGTCATCCCACCGCCCTCACGACCGCCTTGACGTTCATGTGCTCGTAGAGGCCTTCCGTGCCCATTTCGTGGCCCAGGCCGCTGTGCTTGACGCCCGAGAAGGGCATCTCGGGCGCGCTGACGGCGTAGGTGTTGAGGCTCACGTTGCCCGCCTCCAGGCCGTGCTCCAGGCGATGCGCGGCTTCGAGCGAACGGGTAAAGGCATAGGCCGCCAGGCCGTAATCGGTGGCGTTGGCCGCCGCCATGGCGTCATCGAGATCGGAAAACGGCCGTATCAGGGCCAGCGGGCCGAAAACTTCTTCACTCATGGCTCGCGCGGCCCCGGGCATGTCGGCCAGCACGGTGGGCGACCAGAAGTAGCCGGCCGCCTGCTCGCCCGGTGCCTCGCCGCCCGTCAGCAGGCGTGCGCCATGGCCTTGGGCGTCGTCGCAGAAGGCGGCCATGGCATCGCGCCGGCGGGCATTGGCCAAGGGGCCCATCTGGACCGTGTCGTCCAGGCCATTGCCCACGCGCAAGGCGGCGGCGCCTTCGGCCAGCCCGGCGGCAAAAGCGTCGTACACGGACTCGTGCACGAAGAAGCGCGTGGGGCACAGGCAGAGCTGGCCGGCGTTGCGGAACTTGGCGGCCAGCGTCAGTCGCAGCACCTGCTCGACATCGACGTCGCCGGTGATGACCACCGGGGAATGCCCGCCCAACTCGAGCGTGATCTTCTTGAGGTGCTGGGCGGCCTGGCTGGCCAGCAGGCGGCCGACCGGCACCGAGCCGGTGAACGAGACCTTGCGGATGACGTCGCTCGCGATCAGGCGACTGGAGATTTCGGCCGGCTCGCCGTAAACGACGTTGAGCACGCCCGGCGGCAGGCCCGCCTCTTCGCACAGGCGGGCGATGGCGAGCATGATGCCGGGGGTTTCCTCGGCGGGCTTGATGATCACCGGACAGCCCGCGGCCAGCGCCGTGGCGACCTTGCGGCAGGCCAGGACGGCGGGGAAGTTCCAGGGCGAGAAGGCGGCCACCGGGCCGATGGGCTCCAGCCGTACGTGCTGATCGGTGGCGGGCAGGCGCGCCGGCACGATGCGGCCATAGGCGCGCTTGCCTTCTTCGGCCATCCACTCGAAGGTGTCGGCGGTGTTCTGGATTTCGTGCAGGGCTTCGCGCAGGCATTTGCCCTGTTCAAGGGTGACGATGCGCGCCAGCGCGGGCGCGTGGTTGCGGATTCGCGCGCCGATGGCCTGCAGCAGGCGGCCACGCTCGAGCGGGGTTACCTGGCGCCATACCGCGAAAGCGCGCCGCGCCTCGTCGAGCGCAAGATCCAGGTCGGCCGGCGTGGCCAACGGTAGTTCACCCAGGGTATTGCCCGTGGCCGGATCGATCACCGGCAGGACGTGGCGTCCCTCCCCTTGCAGGGAGCGGCCGCCGATATGCAATGACAGCGAGGGGTAATGATCGTGCAGGGGCACGAGGTCTCCTCCAGTTCTAGATTGTTCTGTACATGGCGCGGCAATCATGATCGAGCTGTAATCCCTCCGTCACAAGATTGGTTTGCGCACAAGACCTATGAAACCACATCACAGATGATGACCGGCCAGCGGCGGCCACGGCGTCTTTTTTAAGATCCCATGAAGCGCGGCTCCCGTTTTTCGAGGAAGGCGCGCACGCCTTCTTTCGCGTCATCGGTGTCCAGACAGACGTTCAACGCCGCCGCTTCGCGAGCCAAGGCTTCGCGCAAGGTGCCCCGCATGCCCTGATGCAAGGCCTGGCGGGCCAGGCGAATGGCGATCGGCGGCCCCGCG
This sequence comes from Pigmentiphaga sp., assembly GCA_023228945.1. Taxonomy (GTDB): domain Bacteria; phylum Pseudomonadota; class Gammaproteobacteria; order Burkholderiales; family Burkholderiaceae_B; genus Verticiella. Next base: position 13,305 of record JALOAI010000019.1, read on the forward strand.
GCGATACGCTGCGCCATGTCGAGGGCGGCGGGCATCAGGGCCTCGGGCTCAAGCACGCGCGAGACGATGCCCAGCCGCATGGCTTCGTCGGCATCGATCGCGTCGCCGATCATGGCCAGTTCGCAAGCCTTGGCCATCCCCACGATGCGGGGCAGGAAGTAGGTGGCGCCGGTATCGGGCGGCAAACCGCGCCGTACGAAAGCCTGCGAAAAACGCGCGGTGGTCGAGGCCAGCCGGATATCCGCCGCCAGCGCGAGATTCATCCCCGCTCCCGCCGCCGCGCCGTTGACGGCGGCGATGACCGGTTTGACGGACTCGTGGATCGCCAGCAGCGTGGCGTCGCGCGATGGCCGGATCTTCTCCTCCAGGCTGCGCGACTCGCCGGCGGCCTGGGCGGCCTGCATTTCCTTCACGTCGCCGCCGGCACAGAACGCCGGGCCCTCGCCGGTAAGCACGATGACCCGCACGGCGGGATCATCGTTGGCCAGACCGAAGGCCGCCACCAGCTCGCGCTTGAGCTGCGAGCCCATGGCGTTGCGGCGCTCGGGCCGCGCCAGCGTGATCACCGCCACCCGGCCTTCCAGGCCATAGCGCAAGGTATCGAAGCTTGAATCGGGCATCGTGGTGTCTCCTGATGGTGGCGTTGTACAGCGGCCGAGGCATGGGCCAGCGGGATCCAGGGCAGCCATGGTGACGCCGGCGCCTCGCCACCGCCAGCGGCGGCGCCGCACATCTGCCATGATGCCCGGGCACAGATGGCCACGCTCAACCATGAAGCGGATTCACAGGTGATATTCCGGTGGAATGCTGTTCAGCCGCCGGCGCTTCCCGGAGGATGTCGACCGTTGACTGACCTCCAATCTTGCGGAGACACCGTGGAACCTTTGACCGAACTTCAAGAAGCCCTGCTCGACAGCCTGCAACGCGTGGTCGATCGCGAGATCGCACCGATCGCCCAGGAGATGGACGAAACCGAAACCTTCCCCACCCATCTCGTAAAGGTGTTTGGCGAAATGGGCCTGATGCAGGCCCGCGTGCCGGAAGAGTACGGCGGCCCGGGGCTGGATCTCACCACCACCTGCATGGCCAAGGAACTGGTGGCCCGCACCTCGGCCACCGGCGCCCAGCTGATCAACCAGAACACCATCTCCTTCGTGCTGCCCCTGCTGCACTTCGGCACCGAAGAGCAACGCCAGAAGTGGCTGCCGCTGGTCGCCGAAGGCGGCGTGGTGAGCTCGGTGGCCATCACCGAACCGCATGCCGGTTCGGACGTGGGCGCCATGAAAACCCGCGCCGTGCTCGACGGCGACGATTACATCGTCAACGGCCAGAAGTGCTTCATCACCATGGCTCCGATCGCTGACTACATCACGCTGTTCGCCAAAACCAGCGATAGCGGCAAGCGCGGCGTCGATAACATCAGCTGCTTCATCGTCGACATGAAGTCGCCCGGCATCACCATCGGCGGCCACGAAAAAATGATGGGCCAGCGCGGCACGCCGCATGCCGACATCTACTTCGACAACGTGCGGGTGCCGGTGGCCAACCGCATGGGCGAAGAAGGCAAGGGATTCCTGTCGTGCATGCACATCCTGGACCTCAACCGCCCCACCGTGGCCGCCACCGCCGTGGGCCTGGCCCAGGGCGCCTTCGACATCGCCGTGGCCTACGCCAAGGATCGCAAGGCCTTTGGCCGTTCGATCGGCGACTTCCAGGGCGTACAATTCATGCTGGCCGACATGCACATCCAGATCGAGGCCGCGCGCGCGCTGCTGTATCAGTGCACCCGCGCCATCGATGCCGGCCGCCACGACCGCCTCACCGAGATGGCTTCGATGGTCAAATGCTTTTGTACCGATATGGCGATGAAGGTCACCACCGACGCGGTGCAGATCCTGGGCGGCCACGGCTATGTGCGCGGCAACCATGTCGAGCGCATGATGCGCGACGCCAAGGTGCTGCAGATCTACGAAGGCACCAACCAGATCCAGCGCCTGCAGATCGCGCGCCGCGCCCTGGGTTTCCGTTAACAGGTCTTCCGGCGCGATCCCGCCTGCTGCCGAATGGGTCGCGCGCCGGAATCTCATTTGCCCGACCGGCGGCCACCGTGATTATGAAAACCTATCAATGTGTCGTTTGCGGCTTCGTCTACGATGAGGCCGAAGGCCTTCCGGAAGACGGCATCGCTCCCGGCACCCGCTGGGAGGATGTGCCCGACGATTGGGCCTGTCCCGAGTGCGGATCGCCCAAGGGCCACTTCGAAATGGTGGAAGTGTAAGGATCCACGGGCCGGCCACCCGGCTCCGCCCTCTCGACACGCCACTTCTCGAGCCCGCAAGCCATGACCGGACGCATCCGTGAACTCGACATCTTCCTGAGGGTGGCCGAGGCCACGAGCTTTTCGGCCACCGCCCGTTCGCTGAATGTCGACCCTTCGACCGTCAGCAAGACCATCCAGCGGCTGGAAGCCCGGCTGGGCGTACGCCTGTTTCATCGCAATTCGCGGGTGCTGCGCCTGACCCAGGAAGGCGAGTCGTTCCTGGCGGGCGCCCAGCGCGTGCTGCGCACCCTGGAAGAGGCCGAGCTGTCGATGGGCCGCGCCACCCGGGAGGCGTCGGGCGTGGTGCGCCTGCACTCCACGCCGGCTTTCGCCAGCACCCGGCTGGCGCCGCTCATGCCGGATTTCATCGCGCGCTATCCGCGGATACGCATGGAGTTCTTCCTCGTCCCCACGCCGCCCGATCTCTTCGAGCAACAGATCGATATCTCGATCCAGAGCGGCCATATTGCGGATTCGTCCTGGATGGCGCGGCGCATCGCCAGCACGCGCTGGCTGCTGTGCGCCTCGCCGGCCTACCTGGCGCGCGCGGGCGAGCCGCGCGAGCCGCAAGACCTGCACGATCATCGCTGCCTGAATTTCATGCCCGGTTCCTACCGCAGCCAATGGCCCTTGCCCGGCCAGGAAGCGCCGCTGGAGCCGCAGGGCAGCTTCGCCGCCAACAACGGCGATATGCTCTGCGCACTGGCGCGCGCCGGCCTGGGCATCGCCCGCCTGGCCGACTATCACGCACAGGCCGACCTGGACAACGGCGCGCTGGTGCCGGTGCTCGACTCCGCCGACTACCGCTCGCCGATCGAGCCGCTCTATGCCGTGTACCCCAGCAAGCGCCATCTGAGCGCCCGGGTGAGGGCTACGCTGGAGTTCCTGGGAGAGCGCTTGGCGGATCCTTTGTTGCCCTGACCTTAGCAATCCCCCTGGCTTTTGATATCATTTTTTAGTATCATGATCTCATGCGAGCCAAACACCACAAGACGCTCCAACTGATCTTCTCCAGGCCTACTCCGGCGAGCGTGAAGTGGAGCGACGCGGTCGCCCTGTTCATCGAACTTGGTGGCGAAGTTACCGAGCGCGAGGGCTCGCGGGTTGCCGTCTTCCTGTTCGGGCAAATCAAAGTGATGCACCGTCGCCACCCTTCGCCGGAGATGGACAAGGGTGCGGTGGCTTCCATCCGTAAGTGGCTTGAAGAGAACGGAGTGAAACCATGAAAAACGTGATGATCATCGGCGGCCAGCAAGCCGTCATTACCTACGACCCCGACCTCGAGATGTTCCGGGGTGAGTTCATCGGCCTCCATGGTGGCGCCGACTTCTATGCCACCGACGTGGCGGGGCTGCAGCGTGAAGGAGAAGCGTCTCTGGCCGTCTTCCTTGACGAATGCGCCAAGCGTGGCATCGAGCCACGCAAGACCTTTTCGGGAAAGTTCGTGCTGCGCATCAGCCCCGAAGTCCATGAGGCCGTTGCGATTGCTGCGGCAGCCAGCGGAGAAAGCCTGAATCAATGGGTTGCAAGCGCTCTCCGGGAAGCGGCCCACGCCTGACCGCCCTCCGCGTTCTGCACTGCGGCCTGCCCCCTTACCGCCACATTGGCATGGGGCTACGCTGGAGTTCCTGGGAGAGCGCTTAGCGGATCCTTTGTTGCCGTAAGCACCTCGAGCACGGCGCCGACGCGCGGCGACAAGTGGCGTTTGCTGGGGTACACGGCATAAACCGGCTCTTCCGTGCCCACCTGGCACTGCGGCAGCACGGCCACCAGGCTGCCGTTACGCAATTCGTCGCGCACCGTCGGCTCGGGCAGCCGGGCAATGCCCAGGCCCTGCAACACCATCGTGCGCAAGGCTTCGGCCGAGTTGGCGCGGATACTGCCTTGCACCGGCACGTCGATCACCTTGCCATCGACCTTCAGCAGCCAGTTGCTGCGATACGATCCGGGCAGGAAATTGAGGCAGTTGTGGTCGCTCAGTTCGTTGGCATGCCTGGGTTCGCCATGCCGTTCAAGGTAAGCCGGCGCCGCGCAGGTCAGCCAGCGCGTGCCGGCGATGCGCCGCGCCACCAGGGATGAATCGGGAACATGGCCGCTGCGCAGCGATAGATCGATCTGGTGTTCGAACAGATCCAGCGGCGCGGCGGTAAGGATGAGCTCGATCTGCAGCTTGGGATGGCGGCGCGTAAGCTCCGGCATTACCGGCAGCAGGCGGGACTGCGCGATCAGCAGCGTGCTATTGACGCGCAATACGCCTTCCACCTCGGCCAGCCGCCGGGCCACGCCCTCTTCCGCTTCTTCCAGGGCCTCCAGTACGCGCTGGGCGCCCTCCAGGTAGCTCTCGCCCTCCTGGGTCAGATGCAACATACGCGAGGTGCGATGGAATAGCCGCACCCCCAGCCGGGTTTCCATGCGCTGGATCAGCTTGCTGACCGTGGAAGGATCGCAATCGAGGGCCCGCGCCGCCGCCGAGAAGCTGCGCTCGCCGGCGACGCGCATGAAGATGTCGAGTTCGCGGATCCTGTCGTTGGCCATGATGTCGTGCTGTTCTCCTGGAACGTTGCCGGTGTGGAAGAACGCCCCCTCGATGCCGGCGCTCAGGCCCGTGATCATCGATGGCGGGCCGCCACCGCCATCCTGATTACCGAGGCAAGCGCAGGCCGCGCTGGGCGATGAGGCTGCGCTGGATCTCGTTGGTGCCAATGCTGATCACCCACATCAGCGAATGCCGCAGCCGCTGCTCGAAGCTGCCGTTGGCCCAGGCCCGCGGCGCGCCCTGCGACAAGGTGGCGCGCATGCCGAGGATCTCGAGCAGGGCTTCGCCGAAGCGCTCCATCAATTCGCCGGAAAATACCTTGCTGATGGCGCCGTATTCGGGCGGCGTGATGCCATCCACCGCCAGCTCGGCGCAATGCAGCATGAGCAGACGGCCAACCTCGATCTCGGCCGCGAAACCGGCGAGCCGATCGCGCACCACGGGGTCGTGCAAGGGAGCCTGGGCATCACCGGCGGACTGAGCCAGGATCTCGAGCGCCTGCTCGAACCAGCGCATCACTTTACAGACGATTCCGCCGCCGATCAAACCGCGTTCGGCCGCCAGCGCGCCGGTGAGTACCTTCCAGCCGCCGTTGAGTTCGCCCACCAGGGCGTCGGGCTCCAGCTTGACGTCATCGTAGAAGATGTTGGCGAATGACCCATCATATAGCGTCGTGGCCTGGTTGATGGTGATGCCCGGCGCGTCCATCGGCACGATGAACATGCTGATGCCCGCATGCGCCGGCTTGGCCTCGGCGTCGGTGCGCGCCGCCAGGAACATATACTTGCCCCACCAGGTGGTGGTCCAGATCTTCTGGCCCTGGATGGTCCAGCCGTCCGCCGTGCGGATCGCCCGGGTGCGCAGCGAGGCGAGGTCCGAGCCCGCTCCGGGTTCGCTGTAGCCCATGCCGTGCATCGCTTCGCCGCGCAGCATCTCGGGCAAATAACGTGCTTGTTGCCCGGGCGTGCCGTACAGCATCAGGGCGTTGGCCTGCACCGCGGCGCCGGCGCGCGGCGCTTCGGCACGCTCCATCTCTTCGATGAACGCGATCTGCTCCATCGGGCCGCGCCCCTGGCCACCGAACTCCCGCGGCCAGGCCAGGCCATTCCAGCCGGTGCGCCCCAGCGCCAGGGCGAACTCATGGTCGTACTCCCGGCCGTGGAAGGGCCGCGCGTCGAAGGCCGCCCGGCGCTCGGGCGTCCAGTAGTCCGCCAGCCACTGGCGCACCTCGAGGCGGAAGCGATTGCCCTCTTCACCCAGATCGTGTTCGGGAAAACGGAAACCCGGCTGGCCGAACACCTCGGCGGCCAGCCGCCGACGGGCACGCCGCGCGCCGCCGAATGCGGCGCAGTCGCGATGTACCTGACGGAAGTGCCGTGGCGCCTCGTGCTCTTCGGCATAGCCGATGGCGCCGAAGGTATGCTGGATCTCCAGGCTGGCCCGGATCAAGGCCGGCGCCGCGAACACCGCGGCGCTCGCCAGCCAGTACTCCGGCCGCCGCTCGTCGTCCAGGGCACGCGCGGCTTGCGCCAACGCCAGCCGCACACCTTCCAGACCGATGTAGACGTCCGCCAGCTTGTGCTGGATAGCCTGGAAGCGGCCGATCGGCTGCCCGAACTGGCGGCGTTCGCCGGCATACTCCACCGCCATTTCGAAGGCGCGGCGGGCGGCGCCGTGGGCACGCGCCAATCCGGCCCACTGCGCGAGCAGCGCCGGATCGAAGCCTGGCTCGGCGTCCGCCACGATCCACTCCGCCGGCGCCTCGGCCAACACGAGGCTGGCCAGAGCCAGCTTACCGAACGAGGGCACCGCCTGCCACGCGACGCCCGCCGCCTCACGTGCTACCAGGGCCCAGCCCGCGGGCTGGAGCGCCACCAGGATATGGGTGGCAATGGCGGAACCCTGCCAGGCCGCCAGGGCGCCGGACACCCGGCCGCCCGCCGCCGTGAAGCCGCCCGCCTGCGGGTCGCCGTCCCGATGGCCCAAGGCCAGGGCCACCACCACCTCACCGCCCCGGACCGCCGCCATAAGCGCGGCGACCTCGGGGCGTTGCGCGGCCAACGGCGCCAGCAGGCGCTGCGTCAGCCAGGCGTCGGCCAGCGGCGCCGCGCAATGCGCCCGGCCCAACTCTTCGAAGACGGCCTGCAACTCGGTCGCGCCGCCGAGGATCGGAGCGACCGGAACGCTGCCGGGAGACTCCACGCCGTCGAGGGCCACCACGCCGAGATCGAGCAACTCTTGCCAGGCGGCGCGCAGCGCCGGCGCGGCCTCGGTCGCGGCGGCGTCGGCCGGCATGTCGCCAAGACTGGCCAGGGCGCCACGCACCGCGTCGCGCAGGACTTCACGCTCTTCCGGGCTGAGCGACTCCCGCGCCGGGGTGTCCGCCATACGATTTTGTTCAGACATATCTCATAACCCTTCAAGCGACCCCGGCCACCGGCCCGAGCACGCCACGCTCCTGGAGCTCGGTGAGCCGTTCGCCGGTGAGGCCCAGCCATTCGCCCAGGATCTCGGCGGTATGTTCACCCAGCCCCGCCACCGAATCGCGCGCCTCGGCTCGGCTGCGCGAGAGTTTGAAGGCGGGGTTGGCCACCAGGAAGGTTTCGTCGCCCGCGTGCACCGGCGCCAGAAAGCCCCGCTGCTGCACGTGCGGATCGGCCATGGCTTCGGCCATGGTGCGATAGCGCGAACACGGCACACCGGCGGCCAGCAGAATCCGCTCGCACTCCTCGCCGCTGCGCTGCGAGGTCCAGCCTTCGATGATGCGCAACAGCGCCGACCAATTGGCTTCCTTGTCGCGCACGGTGGCGAAACGCGGATCGGTCTTGCCTTCCGGAAAACCGATCACCTCGAACAGGACATCCTGGTTCTTCTGGGTCACGGCGGCCACCATCACATAGCCGTCGGCCGAGCGCACCGGCTCGTACACCTGGCGCGGACGCTCGGCCGGGAACTGCGCCGCCTGCATCTCGTACACCAGCATGCCCATCACCGAGTCGAGCAGCGCCACGTCGATCTGCTGGCCCAGCCCCGTGCGCGTGCGATCGTACAGCGCCAGCTGGATGGCATAGGCGGCCTGCACCGCACCCATGGCGTCGGCGATGAAGATACCGTTGTTGGCCGGCCGCTCGGCACCGCTCTGGTACTGCATATAGGCTTGCTCGTAGCCGGACGCGGCGTGGATCACCGGCGCATAGGCCGGCGCATTGGCCAGCGGCCCGGTCTGGCCGAAGCCCGACACCGAGCAATAGATCAAGCGCGGGTTGTGTCGCGACAGTGTTTCGTAGTCCAGGCCCAGGCGCTTCATGACCCCGGGCCGGAAGTTCTCGATCACGACGTCGGCCTGCCGGCTGAGATCGCGGGCGAGCTGGCGCCCTTCCTCGTGCCGGAGGTCGAGCACGATGCTGCGTTTGCCGCAGTTCATCGCCGCGAAGTAGGTACTGACCTCTCCCACGTGCGGCGGCCGCTGACGCACGACGTCGCCATCGGGCGCTTCCACCTTGATGACCTCGGCGCCGGCGTCGGCCAGCATGCGCGTGCACATCGGCCCCGCCATGACGATGGTGAAGTCCAGGACGCGGACGCCCTCCAGAGGGCCCGCGCCCTTTTCCTCCTGTCGGTGTCGCAAAGACATGACGATGTTTCTCCCGTAATTTGGCTGCGGGAAGAATGACCGGCCCCGGAGCCGCCAACAAGACGCGGGTGGGCATATCATCTGTGATTTTGCGGCACAGCTGCCCGGCATGGGCCGTGCCCACGGCGGCGGCGCCGCCAGCATAGAGGCCGTTGGGAGGTATGCCGGGAGCCCGCTGCGCGGGCGTCCGCCATGCTACAGTGGCCTCCGCTTTGCATTGCCGTTTCATTTTTTTACGGTCTGCCACGACACGCTTTCGGCCGCGGCCGGGGCGTGCCGATTCCCGGCGCCCGACGCGCCGGCATTCGCCATGGGCTATTGGAATCTTTATTTCGCCGCCAAGCTGCTGCTGGCCTGGGCGGGCATACTCCAGCCGGTCTGGGGACTGAATCTATTGTTGGGTGTGGCCGTGCTCGTGCCGTTGCGCAGCCGCCGGCTGGGCGTGCCGCGCCAGGTGCTGGCCATGGCCGCGGCGGCCGGCCTGGCCTACTACGAGGCGGGGCTGTCGCCGCCGGCCCGGGTACTGGATCCGTCCACGGCGCTGAGCGCATTTTCGCCGTCCTATCTGTTCGAACTGGCTGGCCGCCTGCCTCTGGCCATCGTGATCTTGCCGGGCTTTCTGGCCGTCTTGATCTACGTCGCCAATAAGCGGCTCGGACAGACGGCCACCTTCATCTTGCTGGCCGTGGCGGCTGTGCCGGTTTGGCACAACAGCAATCGGCTCACCGCCCAGGCGGCCGCCACCGCCAGCGGCCGCCTGGCGCCGCCCCCCGCCGACGCGCCTTTCGCCGCCCCGGACGACGACTACGGCACCCAGCTCAGAGCATTCCATTCGGCGGAATCGGGGCGCCGGGTCTCGTTCGGCCCCATGTCGACCGACGCCGAGGCCCAATTCGACATCATCGTCCTGCATATCTGCTCGCTGTCGTGGGACGACATGAACGCCACCGAAGCCCGCAGCCATCCGCTGCTGTCGCGTTTCGATTACCTCTTCGAGAACTTCAACTCCGCCACCAGCTACAGCAATCCGGCGGCCATCCGCCTCTTGCGGGCATCCTGCGGCCAGCAACCGCACGACGGCCAAGTGGCGGGATTGCGCGAGACCCCAACCCCGCCGATCGTACACGTGCCGGTTGGGGTGAAGAACTCCGGCCTTGCGGCCGGAGCTTCTCCGCCACGATTCGGGGGAGCCTTCGGCTCCGGCAGATTTGGCCTCGCTAACCTCGCCGTGAACGGCGAGGCTTGCGCTTAGGCGCGTGGTCAAGCTGGTCGGGCTGGATAGCGCGCGCGCCAACCGGAACGCGCCGATCGTCATCAGCCAGCCCTCCAGCTATCTGGCACTGGCGCAATTACTGTCGAACCTCGTGGCCAGCAGCCCCTACGAAACCGGGGCCCCCGCCTTGGCACACTATGCCGAGAGACTGCCCCAGACCCGGCTGGTGAGCGAAAACGAGGGCACGCTGGCCATGGCCATCGATGATGGCTATGTGGTTCGCGCCACGGGCACAGGCTGGCGCCGTGGCCGGTAATGCCCCGCGGCTGGCAATGCCATTTGCCCGCCCCGAATAAAAAGCCCGAGTCCAGCCGGGTGCTGGTACTCGGGCCTTGTGGCTATGCGGCTAGCAGGCCGCGATCGAGCGGCGCCGGAAGACCGGTTCGCCAACGTGGCGTTCCCGGCCTGTGGCGCCTTTGATCACACCACCAACTCGTCGGTGGGCAGCGGAGACTTGCCGCGGGAGCCGCGGCGGGTGGAAGCACCGCGCGCCCGGCCGCCCTTGGATGGGCCGCCATCGCCATCGCCGTCGCCGCCCCCGCCGGATGAAGGGCTGGCTTCGTCTTTGATGCGCAACACGACTTGCTCGTTGGCGTCGAGGTCGACCGTGACCTTGCCGCCATCGACCAGCCGGCCAAACAGGAGCTCATCGGCCAGGGCCCGGCGGATGGTGTCCTGGATGAGCCGCTGCATGGGCCGCGCGCCCATCAAGGGGTCGAAGCCCTTGCGCGCCAGGTAATCCCGCAAGACGTCGGTGAAGACGGCATCGACACGCTTCTCGTGGAGCTGTTCTTCGAGCTCCATCAGGAACTTGTCGACCACGCGCAGGATGATCTTCGGGTCCAGGGCGGCAAACGGGATGACGGCATCGAGACGGTTGCGGAACTCGGGCGAGAACATGCGCTTGATGTCGGCCATCTCGTCGCCCACGGCGCGTGTTTGCGCAAAACCGATGGCACGCTGGTTGAGCCGCTCGGCGCCCGCGTTGGTGGTCATGATGATGATCACGTTGCGGAAGTCGGCCTTGCGTCCGTTGTTATCGGTGAGCGTGCCGTGGTCCATCACCTGCAGCAGGATGTTGAAGACGTCGGGATGCGCTTTTTCGATCTCGTCGAGCAGCAGGACGCAGTGCGGCTTTTTGGTGATCGCCTCGGTGAGCAGACCGCCTTGGTCGAAGCCGATGTAGCCCGGCGGCGCGCCGATCAGGCGCGACACCGCGTGGCGCTCCATATATTCCGACATATCGAAGCGCTGCAGCTCGATGCCCAGGGTAAAGGCGAGCTGGCGGGCGACTTCGGTTTTGCCCACACCGGTGGGGCCCGAGAACAGGAAGGAGCCGATGGGCTTGTTGGGCTTGCCCAGGCCGGAACGCGCCATCTTGATGGCGGCCGCCAGCGCTTCGATGGCGCCATCCTGGCCGAACACCACGGCCTTGAGATCGCGCTCGAGCGTGGCCAGCTTGTTGCGGTCGTCGGACGACACCGACTGCGGCGGAATGCGGGCGATCTTGGAGACGATATCCTCGATCTCGGACTTGCCGATGGTTTTTTTCTGGCGCGACTTGGGCAGGATGCGCTGCGCCGCCCCGGCCTCGTCGATGACGTCGATGGCTTTATCAGGCAGGTGGCGGTCGTTGATGTAGCGTGCCGAGAGTTCGGCCGCCGCCGAGAGCGCCGCCGAGGAATACTTGACGCCGTGGTGGTCTTCGAAGCGTGTTTTGAGGCCGCGCAGGATCTGCACGGTTTGTTCCACGCTGGGCTCGTTGACGTCGATCTTCTGGAAACGGCGGGCCAGGGCGTGGTCTTTTTCGAACACGCCGCGATATTCGGTGAAGGTGGTGGCGCCGATGCAGCGCAGCTGCCCCGACGACAGCGCAGGCTTGAGCAGGTTGGAGGCGTCGAGCGTGCCGCCCGAGGCCGCGCCGGCACCGATGAGCGTATGGATCTCGTCGATGAACAGGATGGCCTTGGGATTGTCTTTGAGCTGCTTGAGCACGCCCTTGAGGCGCTGCTCGAAGTCGCCCCGGTACTTGGTGCCGGCCAGCAAGGCGCCCATATCGAGCGAATAGACGGTGGCCTCGGCGAGAACCTCGGGCACGTCGTTTTGCGTGATGCGCCAGGCCAGGCCCTCGGCGATGGCGGTTTTGCCCACCCCCGCTTCGCCCACGAGCAGCGGGTTGTTTTTGCGCCGGCGGCACAGCACCTGCACCACCCGCTCCACTTCGGGTTCGCGGCCGATGAGGGGATCGATGCGGCCGGAGCGCGCCGCATTGTTGAGGTTCTGCGCGAATTGTTCCAGCGGCGACGGGCGGGCCTCGCCTTCGGCGGAGCTGGCCTGAGCCTCTTTGGGAGCCGGATTGGCGGCCGGCTGGGGCTGCTTGGTGACGCCGTGCGACAGGTAGTTGACGACGTCGAGCCGGCTCACGCCCTGCTGATGCAGGTAGTACACGGCGTGGGAGTCCTTCTCGCCGAAGATGGCGACCAGGACATTGGCGCCGGAGACCTCCTTCTTGCCGCTGCCGGTGGATTGCACGTGCATGATGGCGCGCTGGATGACGCGCTGGAATCCCAGCGTGGGCTGGGTATCGGCATCGGTGCCGCCCGGCAGCACGGGCGTGTTGTCTTGGACGAACTGTTTGAGGTTGCGGCGAAGATCGTCGACGTTGGCGGCGCAGGCTCGCAGCACCTCGAGCGCGGAGGCGTTGTCGAGCAAGGCCAGCAGCAAGTGCTCGACCGTGATGAATTCGTGGCGGGCCTGCCGGGCTTCGACGAAGGCCATGTGCAGGCTGACTTCCAGCTCTTGGGAGATCACGCTTCCTCCATAACGCATTGAAGCGGATGTTGATGTTGCCGCGCGTAGCGGTTGACTTGCACCACCTTGGTATTGGCGATGTCGTAAGGATACACCCCACAGACCCCGCGCCCTTCGTGGTGGACCTTGAGCATGACCTGCACGGCCTGCTCATGGTCTTTGGCGAAAAAACGCTGAAGCACCATCACCACGAACTCCATGGGCGTGTAGTCATCATTGAGGAGCACCACTTGCCACAAGGGCGGCTCGCGCGTGGCGGTTTCGTCCTGCTGCGCCTGCTGCGGCGTGGTTTCTATACCGGTACTCATACGTCTATTCTATCCATATCCTGGGGGCACTTGCACGGCACGCAAGTGCCTGGCCGAAGATTCCGCCGCAAAATCCAGGCCGGCGGCACGACGGCGGCACGCGATTGCACGCGGACTCTCCCGCCCGGCTTGCAGCGACCTGAAAACTGTATGAAAATACAGCTATTCAGGCGAGGGTCTATGCGTCAAGCGCTCACTGCCCGTCAAGAGCAGATCTTGCACACCATACGCGAGTTCATTCAGCGTACCGGCATCCCCCCCACGCGGGCCGAACTCGCCCGCGAGCTGGGTTTCCGTTCGGCCAATGCCGCCGAAGATCATCTCCGTGCCTTGGCCCGCAAAGGCGCGATCGAACTCAGCGCCGGCACTTCGCGGGGCATAAGGCTGCTCGATGCCGATGCTCCGCCCGCCACGGCCACCGCCGCCAGTTCCGGGCCTGACGCCCCGCCGGCGGCTGCGGCGCGGGCAACGGCGGCAGCCGCGGGCGTGCGGGCGGCCAAGGCGGCCGGCGCCTCGGTGGCCCAAGGGCTCGAGGTCCTGGCCAACCGCATCGCGCTGCCGCTGGTCGGCCGCGTGGCCGCCGGCCAGCCCATCCTGGCCGCCGAGCATGTATCGCGCCAGGTCGAGGTCGACCCGGAACTGTTTTCCGAATCCCCCGATTACCTGCTTACCGTGCGCGGCCTCAGCATGCGCGATGCCGGCATCCTCGAGGGCGACCTGGTCGCGGTGCGGCGCACGCCCGAGGCCCACCCCGGCCGCATCGTGGTGGCGCGCCTGGCCGACGAAGTCACCGTCAAGCGCCTGGCCAAGGCCAGGGGCGGCTGGCAGCTTCTGCCCGAAAACCCCGATTACGAACCCATCGCCGTGCAAGCGGGCGACGATTTCCAGATCGAGGGCGTGGTGGTCGGCCTGATCCGGCCGGGGCCGCGCTGGTAGGCGGCCGTCCTCGGCGCAAACAGGAACCCTCTGATCGATCAAGGCTTCAAGCGCTGTAACGCCTGCGCCACTTGGCGCGTCACCAGCGGCCGGTGCTCCAGTTGGTCGTCCAGCCGGTCGCGCAAAAAACGGCGCAGTTCGGGCTCGATGGCGGGGTCTTCGAAGTCGGGCGCCGGGCCTTCCACGCCGTACCCGGTTTCCCGCAGCAGAATCCACTCGAACCGTCGCAGGGCGCCCGCTGCGCGGCCGCCTTCCGCCAGTTGGCGCAGGGCGGTGTCGTAGGCGTCGTACAAGGCGGGATGCGGATCCTCGCGCGGCAGCAGGCGTATCAGCAGTTCGTTCATGTACCAGGCCGACATGGCGGCCGCGCCGCCATACACGCGCAGCGGTGCGCACCATTCGATGCGGATCAGGGTCTTGACTTCGCCAGCGCCGCTCCACGAGAGGCTGAGCGGCTGAAATTGTGCCAGCGCCGGCCTCAGCGACGACGTCGGGCGGCGCGCGCCCTTGGCCACCATTGCCACCCGGCCCTGCTCCCGGGTGTAGGTGTCGAGCAGCAACGAGGTTTCGCGCCACGGCGCGGGGTGCAGCAGAAAGCCGTCGATGTCGTGAAATCGTGGCGTGGGCTGGCGGGTGGCCATGGCGCGTTGGTCTGGTAGTCCTGGTTGAGATCGGCCAGCGGGAGGCGTGGCGTCGCCCCGGCGGCCAGGGCGGTGGCGGGCCGGCTCTTGCGAGCCGCTTATTCGTAGCCGAGGTCGCGCAGCGAGCTTTCGCGTTCCGACCAGCCCTTGCGCACCTTGATGTACACCTCGAGGTGCACCGGACGATCGAGCAGTTGTGCGATTTCCTGGCGCGCTTCGGTGGCGATGCGCTTCATGTGCTGGCCGCCGGCGCCGAGCAGGATGGGCCGATGGCTGTCGCGTTCGACCACCACGCAGGCGTTGATCCGCACTTGCGGCCCTTGCTCGTCCCAGGCTTCGATCACCACGGTACAGCCGTAGGGGAGTTCATCGCCCACCAGGCGGAAAATCTTCTCGCGGATGAGTTCGGCGGCGAGGAAGCGCACCGGCCGATCGGTGAGCGCGTCTTCTTCGAACATGAACTCGCCGGCCGGCAGGCCCTGAGCGATCTCGGCCAGCAGCGGCTCGAGCTGGCGGTTGCGCGCCGCGCTGACCGGCACCACGGCATCGAAGGCATGCTGGGCCGCGATGCGTTCGACGTAGGGAAACAGGGCGTTGCGGTCTTTCAGCAGATCGGTTTTGTTGATCGCCAGAATGTGCCGCGGCCCTTGGGGCAGCAGGGGCAGAAGCTGGGCGTCGCCCGGGCTCCACTTGCCCGCTTCGACCACCATGACGACCACATCGACTTCGCCCAGGGCCTGGGTGACCACGCGGTTCATCATGCGGTTCATGGCGCCGCCGTGCCGCGTTTGGAATCCCGGCGTATCGACGAACACGAACTGGGTGGCATCCTGGGTAAGGACGCCGTGGATACGGTGGCGCGTGGTTTGCGCCTTGCGCGAGACGATGCTGATCTTGGAGCCGATCAGGGCGTTGAGCAAGGTGGATTTGCCAACGTTGGGGCGGCCGACGATGGCCACCAGGCCGCAGCGGGTGGGTTCGGTCATGGTCGGCGCTCCGGCGAGACGACGACGCGGGGCCGGGAGGCGGCGGCGCCGCCGCCGGCCAGGGCTTGCAGCTGCCGCAACGCATCCTGCGCCGCCTGTTGTTCGGCTGCGCGGCGGCTGCCACCCTGGCCCGTCACGCTGAGATCGTATTTGGCAATATGACATTCGACCAGAAACTGCTGGTCGTGGGCCGCCCCCTGGGTGGAAAGCACGCGGTATTGCGGCAAGGGGCTGCGGCGGCTTTGCAAGTATTCCTGGAGCAGGGTTTTGGCGTCCTTGCCCAGCGTGCGCGGATCGAGGGTGGCGAGCAGCGGCTGGTAGATGCTGGCGATGACGCGGTGAGCGGCGTCAAAGCCCGAGTCGACGAAGATGGCGCCAAAAATCGCCTCCAGCGCATCGGCGAGGATGGAGGGCCGGCGAAAACCACCGCTCTTGAGCTCACCTTCGCCGAGGCGCAGGTGTTCGGACAAGGCCAGGCGCTGGGCGATGTCGGCCAGGGTTTCCTGGCGCACCAGACTGGCTCGCACCCGCGACAGGTCGCCTTCGTCGATGCGGTCGAAGCGCGCGTACAACAGCGCCGCCACGGCGCAATTGAGCACGCTATCGCCCAGAAACTCCAAGCGTTCATTGTGTACGCTGCCGTGGCTGCGATGGGTCAGCGCCTGCTCCAGCAAAGCGGGGCGGGCGAAGGTGTAGTCCAGGCGTTGCTGCAACCGCTTCAAGGCGTCCATATCAGTCTCCGTACGGCCGCCCGAAGGAGACTGAAGCCCCCCCGGGGGGCAGCGAACACAGTGAGCGTGGGGGTGGTTTCATCTCATGTCTCCGTCCGATGGAGGCGTGTGGCCCGTTCATCACCGGATCTGGCCGATGCGGCCGAGGTCGCCGAAGTTCATCCATACCAGAAAAGCCTTGCCGACGATGTTGTCGTCGGGCACGAAGCCCCAGAATCGGCTGTCGGCGCTGTTATCGCGATTGTCGCCCATCACGAAGTAATGCCCTTCGGGCACGATGCAGCGGACGCCCGCGCCACGATATTGACAGTGGTTGCGATAGGGAAACGCGCCGCTGGGGTAGATATCGCCCCCCGAACGGGAATCGATCAGGATACGGTGGCGGATGTCGCCCAACTGCTCGATGTACTCATCGGCGTAGGTCGCGCGGTCGGGCTCGAAGTAGTCGCCGACACGTTCGCGCGGCACTTCGGTGCCGTTGATGAACAGGCGTTTGTTGACGTAGGTGATCTCATCACCCGGCAGGCCGATCACCCGCTTGATGAAATCGATTTCGGGTTCGGGCGGGTAGCGGAACACCATGACGTCGCCCCGCTGCGGCTCGCCCACCGGCACGATCTTGTTGTGGACCACGGGCAGCCGCAGGCCATAGCTGAACTTGTTGACCAGGATCAGGTCGCCCGCCTCGAGCGTGGGCAGCATCGAGCCCGACGGGATGCGGAACGGCTCGACCACGAAAGAGCGCAGGGCGAACACGAACAGGATGACGGGGAAGAAGCTGACCGAGTATTCGACCCACCAGGGAATCCTGCCGGCTTCACGCAGAGTTTGCTCGCGATGGCGAGCCGCGGCGTCGTCGCCCTCGAGCTGCCGCAGCTGGGGCCCGCGTTCGCGGTCGAACTCGGCGGCCGCGGCGGCCATGCGGCGCCGCCGCGCCGGCCTCAGCGAGACCAGATCTAATGTCCAGACAATACCAGTGATGACCAGGAGAACGAACAGGATCAGCGCAAAATTCCAGCTCATTTGTCTTCGACCTGCAGAATGGCGAGGAAGGCCTCTTGGGGGATCTCCACGGAACCGACCTGCTTCATGCGTTTCTTGCCGGCCTTTTGTTTTTCGAGGAGTTTTTTCTTGCGGCTGATGTCGCCACCGTAGCACTTGGCCAGCACGTTCTTGCGCAGTGCCTTGACGGTTTCGCGGGCGATGATCTCGGCGCCGATGGCCGCCTGGATGGCGACGTCGTACATCTGGCGCGGAATCAGGCCGCGCATGCGGGTGACGACGTCGCGCGCGCGGCCGCGCGCATTGCTGCGGTGAACGATCACCGATAGGGCGTCGACGCGATCGCCGTTGATGAGCAGGTCGACCTTGACGACATCGGCGGTGCGGTATTCCTTGAACTCGTAGTCCATCGAAGCGTAGCCGCGTGACACCGACTTGAGGCGGTCGAAGAAGTCGAGCACGATCTCGGCCAGCGGGATCTCGTAGCTGAGATGCACCTGGCGGCCGTGATAGCTCATGTTGGTTTGAATGCCGCGTTTGCCCGTACAAAGGGTGATCACGGGGCCGACGTACTCCTGCGGCATGAACAGCGTGACGTTGACGACGGGCTCGCGGATCTCGTCGATCTTGCCCACCTCGGGCATCTTTGAAGGGCTGTCGACTTCAATCAGGGTACCGTCGCGCTGCAACACCTGGTACACCACCGACGGCGCGGTGGTGATGAGATCCATGTCGAACTCGCGCTCCAGCCGCTCTTGCACGATCTCCATGTGCAGCATGCCCAGGAAGCCGCAGCGAAAGCCGAAACCCAGGGCCTGGGAGACCTCGGGCTCGAACATCAGCGCGGCGTCGTTGAGCTTGAGTTTTTCGAGCGAGTCGCGCAGTTGGTCGTACTCGCTGGATTCGACCGGGTACAGGCCGGCGAACACCTGCGGCTTCACCTCTTTGAAGCCCGGCAGCGGCTTGGTGGCGCCCCGGGTGGCCAGGGTGATGGTGTCGCCCACCTTGGCGTGCTCGAGCTCTTTGATGCCGGCGATGACGAACCCCACCTCGCCCGCCGACAATTGCTCGCGCGGTTGCGAGCGCGGCGTGAAGACGCCCAGGTGCTCGGCGTTGTGCACGGCGTCGGTCGCCATCAGGCGAATGCGGTCCTTGGCCTTCAGCACTCCGTTGACCACGCGGACCAGCATGACGACGCCGACGTAGTTGTCGAACCAGGAGTCGATGATGAGCGCCTGCAACTGCGCCTCGGGATCGCCCTTGGGCGGCGGGATGCGCGCCACCACGGCTTCGAGGATGTCGTCGATGCCCTGGCCGGTTTTTGCGCTGGCGGCGATGGCTTCGGAGGCATCGATGCCGATGACGTCTTCGATCTCCTGGCGGGCGCCATCGGGGTCGGCCTGGGGAAGATCCATTTTATTGAGGACCGGCACCACCTCCACCCCGAGCTCGATGGCGGTATAGCAGTTGGCGACGGTCTGGGCTTCGACGCCTTGGGAAGCGTCGACCACCAGCAAGGCGCCCTCGCAGGCCGAGAGCGAACGGCTGACTTCGTAGGAGAAGTCGACGTGCCCCGGCGTATCGATGAGGTTGAGGTGGTAGATCTGGCCATCGCGCGCCTGATAGCGCAGCGACGCCGTTTGCGCCTTGATCGTGATGCCCCGCTCGCGCTCGAGATCCATGGAGTCGAGCACCTGCTGTTCCATCTCGCGATCGGACAAGCCGCCACAGCGCTGGATCAGGCGATCGGCCAGGGTGGATTTTCCGTGATCGATATGGGCGATGATGGAGAAATTGCGGATATGCTGCATAGGCTTTTTGGGGTGTCCTGACACGGGAAGGGGCGCTGACCGCGCCCCGCTCCCCTACATACATACGTGCCTTTGAACGCGGCCGGCACGGGGATGGCCCCCGCGGTACGCTGCGCCTTCGGCTGGCTGCCCCCGAAGGGGCTCAACCCCCTATTCTATCGCGCCGGCTGCACCGGAACCCATTGGGAGATGTCGTCGCGACGCACCAGCAGCGCATGGCTGCGTTTGTCGTCGAGGCCGTCGACCAGTTTCTGGAACTGCTTGGCGCCGGTGATTTCGGTTTCGTCGAGCACCAGCAGCACATCGCCCGGCTGGATGCCGGCCTGGGCTGCCGGCCCTTCGGCATGATCGACCTTGACCCCGCCTTCGACGCGCAGCTCGCGGCGCTCGGCCGAACTCAGGTCGCTCACGGCCAGGCCCAGGGCGTCGACCGCGGGCTCGGCCTTGCTGGGGGCGTCGGGGCGCGCCATGCGGGGCGCCTCGTTCGGCATCTCGGCCACTTTGACCGAGAGCTCGACGGTCTTGCCGCGACGCCAGACTTCGATCTTGGCGCGGGTGTCGGGCTTGGTGCCGCCCACCAGTCGCGGAAGGTCGGAGACGCGTTCCACTTTGTCGCCATTGAAGCTCAGGATCACGTCGCCGGGCTGGATGCCGGCATCGTCGGCGGGGCCATCGCGTTCGACGCTATTGACCATGGCGCCTTCGGGGCGGGGCAGGCCGATGGCCTTGGCCACTTCGTCGCTCACCGCGCCGATCTGGACGCCGATGCGGCCGCGCGTGACGTGGCCTTTATCGCGCAACTGCTCGACCACGAACATCGCGTCGTCGATCGGGATGGCCAGCGAGATGCCCATGAAGCCGCCGCTGCGGGACACGATCTGCGAATTGATGCCGACCGCCTCGCCCTTCAGGTTGACCAGCGGACCGCCGGAGTTGCCGGGATTGACGGCCACGTCGGTCTGGATGAACGGCAGGTACTCGCCGGTATCGCGGCCGATGGCGCTGACGATGCCCGCCGTGACCGTGGAATCGAGGCCGAACGGCGAGCCGAAAGCCAGCACCCATTCGCCTTTTTTGAGATCGTCGGGGTCGCCGATGTGGAGAATGTCGGCGTTCTCGATATCGACCTTGATCAGGGCCACGTCGGTGCGCTGGTCGGAGCCAACGACCGTGGCGTCGAGCTTGCGGCCGTCCATGGTGGTGACCTGGATGCCGTCGGCGCCGTCGATGACGTGATGGTTGGTGAGGATGTAGCCGTCTTGGCTGATGAAGAAGCCCGAGCCGACACCGCGCGGCACCATGCGCTCTTCACCGCCGGGGGGCACCGGGCTGCGCGGCTGGCCCTGCCCAGGCGGCGCGAAGTCGGGACCGAAGAACCAGCGGAACAGCTCGTAGGGATCGCCGCCCGGGCCGCCCGGACCGCCGGGGCCGCGAGGCCCCGCGCCGGTACGCACCGAAGCCGTGGTACGGATATGCACGACGGCGGGATCGACCTTTTGGACGATCTCCGTGAAATCCGGCATCGACGCCGGTTGGGACATTGCCACCGGACCGGCGGCGACGAACGCCGCGCCGGCAAGCAACAGCTGGCGGGCGAACCGCAAGCCACGGGATGACAAAAGGGAGTTCATCATGTGTATCACTCCAGAAAAAATGGCGGGCGGCCCTCACCGCCTCGGTGGCCGGGCTTGAGGCCGGAACGGGATCCGGACCAGCCGCCTCGGCCAAAAACACAAATATGCCTAGCGCGCGATCGCATCGGCCACGGCACGCACCGTGCGAGGTGGAACCTCGCCCAGCACGGTGAGCCAGTGCTCGCCCTTGCGGCCGCGATAAATGCTGGTGGCGCCGTAGGCGGTCATGCTGTCGGATTGACCCAGGGAAGGGTCGTAAGGTTCGATAAAGACGGAAATCGCGGCCATGCCGTCGGTGAGCACCATCTGGTACACCTGGGCGCGACCCTTGAGCTTGCGCTTGATCTGGCTGATCGGCTCGAAGCCCTCGGGGGCCGAAATATGCCAGCCAGCGGCGGCGAGGTCGAACTCGCGGCCGCCCTGCACCCGCGGCCATTCACGCCAGGGATGGCTGGATTCGAGCCAGGCGGGGTCGAAGGCGTCGCCCACGGTGATCTCGGAGAACGCCGCCTGTTCGAGGATGGCGCCATCGGCATCGAGCGTTTGCACCTTCAGGAGCAGGCCGCTGGCGTCGTCGATGCATAACCGGTAGCCCCAGCGCCAGGCGTCGCGCGGGACGACCTGGGCATTGCGGCAGGGCCGGCCGGCGACACGGCCCGGCTCGTCGAGCAGGGCGACTTCGTACAGGGCTTCGAGGGCCTGGGGATTGCCGGTGATCATGCCGGGGAAGTGGTCGGTCTCGCGCGCTTCCACCAGCACCAGCTGGCGTTCGGGCAGCAAGCTATAGACCACTTTGTTCTCGCGGACGAACTCGCGCTGCTTGGGTCCGTCGAGGACCTCGATGCGTTCGCGGCCGCCATCCGGCGAGGCCTGGTGCACGATATGCGAGGCCACGAGGTTGGAGCCGAGCTGATACATGAAGGTGCCGGCGTAATCGAGCTTGTGCGCGGCATCCTGCACCCGGGCCAGCAGGCCCTCGGCCGGCGTGGGCTCGGCCGCGAGAGTGTGCAGCGGTACCGCCAACACCAATACCGCCGCCCGT
This sequence comes from Pigmentiphaga sp., assembly GCA_023228945.1. Lineage (GTDB taxonomy): Bacteria > Pseudomonadota > Gammaproteobacteria > Burkholderiales > Burkholderiaceae_B > Verticiella. Next base: position 34,970 of record JALOAI010000019.1, read on the forward strand.
GCCAGCCACCGCAGGCGGGGCACCGCGGCGTTAATCGCGAGTTGGGGCATAGTCGACTTGGGTGGCGCCGCTCATGCCGGCCACATGGCGGTGGACGTCGTAGTAATCGGCAAACTCGGGTTCCCGGCGGGGAGCGTTGGCCGCGTAGACATCCTGGGGCGGCACCGAGGCCTGGACGCCGTGCGACGGGCCCAGCGGGTTGATCAGCGGCTGCGCCAGCCATGAGACGGCCACGACGAGCACCATGAGCGACACCCCGGGCACCGCATAGCGACGCACGAAACGGGCGATCGGACGCGACCGGGGCGCGAGCACGGTGGGCTCGGCGCGCAAGGCGGCTTCGAGGCCGGCGGCGAACCGCGCGGAAACCGGCCTCGCCAGGTCGGCGGTGCGCAGGACGTCGCCGATCAGGTGATATGTCTCCCAGTGTTCCTTTGCTTGTGGCGTATCGAGCCACTCGGGCGCATCGGCCTCGCCGTCGAGAAAGGCGGAGAGTTGTTCGGTCAACTCGCTCGTCGGGATGGCCTGGGAGAACTGACGCGATTGGACAGCACTCATGCTGGGACTCCTTGCCCGCGCCACGCCGGGGCGTGATGTCGGGTGATACGGATCGAAAAGACGACGAATGTCATGGCAACGCTACCAGCGCCGATCGTCGGCGGTGTCGAGCAGGGGCCGCAGCCGCGCGGCGATGGCCTCGCGCGCCCGGAAAATCCGGGAGCGCACGGTGCCGATCGGGCAACCCATGCTCTGGGCTATTTCTTCGTAACTGAGCCCTTCGATCTCGCGCAGCATGATGGCGGTGCGCAGTTCGTCGGGCAACGCCTCGATGGCGGCATTGACGGTGGTCGCGATTTCGCGCGAGGCCATCACCGCTTCGGGCGTCTGGATATCGCTTAGGTTGGCCGTCTCGTCAAAAGTTTCACCATCCTCGTTTTCGTAGGACGGGCCGCCGCTGGGCCGCCGCTTGCTGGCGGCCAGGTGGTTCTTGGCGGTGTTGACGGCGATCCGGTAGAGCCAGGTGTAAAAGGCGCTTTCGCCACGAAAGCCCGGCAGCGCCCGGTACGCCTTGATGAAGGCCTCCTGGGCGACGTCCTCGACCTCTACCGGATCGCGGATCAGGCGCGACAGCAGCCGCAGGATCTTGCGCTGGTACTTGCGCACCAGCAGATCGAAGGCCTGTTTGTCGCCTCGCTGCACACGCTCGACCAGGATGGCATCAGCCTCGCGCTCGGTCATGCCCGGCCTCGGGACTGGCGCGGCGGCTGGGCGGGCCCCGGCGCGCCGGGGCGGTGGCTACGCGCGTGCCAATGGCTGGCGACGCACAGCCGGCGCCAGGTGTCGGCGGCCACGCTGCCGGCAAAGAGGGTGAGCCGCAGCCGCGCCGGCCGCCAGCTTTGTCGTTGCGAGCCCGGACGAGGCGGCGGCCGGCGCCAGCCCGGCCCCGCCACGGAGATCCAGGACTGCCCCGGCCCCCAGGCAATGGCCTGGGGACACACGATATGGCTGCGGCCGGCGGCGTCGCGCCAGCACCATGCCCCGTTGGCGGCAACCCGCAAGCGCCGGACGGCGCGCGGCTGCCACCACCGCGGGCGAACCCCGGCGCTCACGGCCAGACCCGAAGACAATGACGACACCAGCTTCAAACTACACCCGACGCACCAGCATCGAGCCATTGGTGCCGCCGAAGCCGAACGAGTTGGACAGGGCATACTCGATGGCCATCTCGCGGGCGCTATTGGCGCAGTAATCGAGATCGCACTCGGGATCCTGGTTGAAGATGTTGATGGTGGGCGGCGACACCTGGTGATGCACCGCCAGCGTGGCGAAGATGGCTTCGATGCCGCCCGCCGCGCCAAGCAGATGGCCCGTCATGGATTTGGTGGAGTTGACCACCAGCTTGCCGGCATGGTCGCCGAAGGCCAGCTTGAGCGCTTCGGTTTCGTTTTTGTCGCCCAGCGGGGTGGAAGTGCCGTGGGCATTGACGTACTGCACCTGCTCGGGGTTGATGCCGGCGTTCTTCATGGCGTTGCGCATGCCGCGGCGCGGGCCATCGCGGTCGGGCGCGGTGATGTGGTGGGCGTCGGCGCTCATGCCGTAGCCCACGAACTCGCCATAGATGCGCGCGCCGCGCCGCTTGGCATGCTCGTATTCTTCGAGCACCAGTACGCCGGCGCCCTCGCCCAGCACGAAGCCGTCGCGGTCTTTGTCCCAGGGCCGCGAAGCGGTTTGCGGATCGTCGTTGCGCGTGGAGAGCGCACGCGCGGCGGCGAAGCCGCCGATGCCCAGGGGCGACACCGTGGACTCGGCGCCGCCCGCCACCATGACGTCGGCATCGCCGTACTCGATCAGGCGGGCCGCGTCGCCGATGCAATGCAGGCCGGTGGTGCAGGCCGAGACGACCGAGTAATTGGGCCCTTTCAGACCATACATGATCGAGAGGTGGCCAGAGATCATGTTGATCAGCGAGCTGGGCACGAAGAACGGCGAAATCCGCCGCGGGCCTCGTTCGAGCAGCTCGGAGTGGGTTTCTTCGATGCGCGGCAGGCCTCCGATGCCCGAGCCCACGATGACGCCGATGCGATCGGCGTTGGCTTCGGTGACTTCGAGGCCGCTGTCGCGCCAGGCCTGCACTCCGGCCGCCAGCCCGTAATGGATGAAGGTATCCATGTTGCGGGCTTCCTTGGCCGGGATGACCTGGGTCACGTCGAAGCCTTTGACCTCGCCGGCGATGTGGCAGCTGAAGGCGCTCGGATCGAAACGAGAGATCCGGCCGATGCCCGAGCGGCCATTGACGATGTTGTCCCAGGCGGTGGGAATGTCATTGCCTACGGGGGAGATGATCCCCAGGCCGGTGATCACGACACGTCGTTTCACTACTGACTCCTGCGATGTTTTTGCTGCCGGGCCGCTTCGGGGGCGAGACTTCCCTGGTGGGACGGCAAGCCGGAAGCGCAGCCAGGAGCGGTTGCCGTGGCCTGGCAAACACCAAGGGCGGCACTGGGCCGCCCTTGTCCGTTGCCGCGGCCGGCGCGATGCGCGCGACCCCGCAACTTGCTGACCTGACGTGGCGGCGGATTACTTCTTGAGATTGTTGTTGATGTAATCGAGCACGAGTTGCACGGTGGTGAGCTTTTCGGCCTCTTCGTCGGGGATCTCGGTTTCGAATTCGTCCTCGAGAGCCATGACGAGTTCAACCATGTCGAGCGAGTCGGCACCGAGGTCGTCAACAAAAGAGGATTCGTTTTTGACTTCGGCTTCATTGACGCCGAGTTGTTCAGCGACGATTTTTTTGACGCGCTGTTCGATGCTTTCCATGCAGATCTCCAAAGGTCAAATTCTGCGAATTATAGCCAAGTGCCGCCCCATGCAGCAGCTGGCCTGGGAAAAGGGGTATACGACTTTACTGCATATACATGCCGCCGTTGACATGCAAGGTGGCACCACTGATATAGCCGGCGCGCGGCGAAGCCAGAAAGGCCGCGGCGTGCGCGATGTCGTCGGGACTGCCGAGGCGCCCGAGGGGAATCTGGCCCAGCAGGGCCGAGGTTTGTTCTTCGCTGAGCGCGCGGGTCATGTCGGTATCGATAAAGCCCGGGGCGATGCAATTGACGGTGATGTTGCGGCTGCCGAGTTCGCGCGCGAGCGCACGCGACATGCCGGCGACTCCGGCCTTGGCGGCGGCGTAGTTGGCCTGCCCGGCGTTGCCGCTGGCGCCCACCACGGAAGTTATGTTGATGATACGCCCCCAGCGCGCCTTCATCATCCCCTTTAGCACGGCGCGCGAGAGGCGGAAGACGGCGTTGAGGTTGGTGTCGAGCACCGCCGACCAATCGTCGTCTTTCATGCGCATGGCCAGCGTATCGCGGGTGATGCCGGCATTGTTGACGAGGATGTGCGGACCGCCCTCGGCAGCCTTGGCGAGTTCGGCCACCAGGGCATCGACCGCGGCCGCGTCGTTCACGTCGAGCACCACGCCGCGGCCGCCATGCGGCGCCAGCGCGGCGCTGATCGCCTCGGCGCCGTTGGCGGAAGTGGCGGTGCCCACGACGCGTGCGCCATGGGCGGCGAGTTCCAGGGCGACGGCCTGGCCGATACCCCGAGTGGCGCCCGTGACCAGGGCTAGCTTGCCTTGCAGTTCCATCGGTGTCTCCTGAATTAGCGCGTGGCGTCGAGCGCGGCTTCGAGCGAGGCGGGATCGGTGATCGCCAGCACGGTGATGTCGCCGTCGATACGCTTGGCCAGCCCCGCCAGCACCTTGCCCGGACCGCATTCGATCACGTGGGTCACGCCGCCGGCCTTCATGGCCTGGATGGTTTCGACCCAGCGTACCGGATGCCAGGCCTGGCGCACCAGGGCGTCGCGGATCTCGGCCGGCTCGCCGGGCGCGGCAACGTCGACATTATTGAGTACCGGCACGCGCGGCGGCATCACCTGGATATCGGCCAGCGCCGCCGCCAGCGCTTCGGCCGCCGGCCGCAGCAGGCTGGAATGAAAGGGCGCGGACACCGGCAGCGGCAGCGCGCGCTTGGCGCCGGCGGCCTTGGCAGCGGCGCAGGCCCGCTCCACGGCGGTTTTGTGGCCGGCGATGACCACCTGCGCCGGGGCGTTGAAGTTGACGGCTTCGACGATCTCGCCTTGCGCCGCTTCGGCACATGCCTGGCGCACGGCGTCGTCGCCGAGACCCAGGATGGCGGCCATGCCGCCCTGGCCCACCGGCACGGCCGATTGCATGGCGTCGGCCCGCAGCCGCACCAGGCGTACGCCGTCTTCCAGCGACAGGGCGCCGGCCGCCACCAGGGCGGTGTACTCGCCCAGGCTATGACCGGCCATCAGATCGGGCACCCGGCCGCCCGCCGCCAGCCAGGCGGCATACACCGCGGCGCCCGCGGTGAGCATGACCGGCTGGGTGTTGGTGGTGAGGTTGAGGGCGTCGGCCGGACCCTGCGCGATCAGGCTGGCGAGATCCTGGTCCAGCGCCTGGCCGGCCCGCTGCAGGACGTCGGCGACCGCGGGATTGCCGGCAAAGCCGTCGAGCATGCCCGCGGACTGCGAACCCTGACCCGGAAAGACAAAGGCGATTTTCATGGTGTTGGGGAGTCTGGTGGAGGATGCGGAAATTAGGCCCGGCGCCCGCTGGCGCCGCGGTGCCGCACCACGGATCTCAGAGGCGGACCAGCACGCTGCCCCAGGTGAAGCCGGCGCCGACGCCTTGCATCAGCACCAGCTGGCCCGGTTGCAGGCGGCCGTCGCGGCGCGCGGCATCGAGTGCCAGCGGCACACTGGCCGCCGAGGTGTTGGCATGCTGGTCGACCGTGACGATAACCCGCTCGGCGGGCACGCCCAGCCTGCGGCCCAGGGCCTGAATGATGCGGACGTTGGCCTGATGCGGCACCATCCAGTCGACTTGATCCAGGGTGAGGCCGGCGGCTTCGCAGGCTTCGCGAGCCGACTGCGACAACACGTTCACGGCCAGCTTGAACACGGCCTGGCCATCCATGCGGAGGAAAGGGTCGCCGGTGGCTTCGCCATAGGAGAGTGCGCCGGTGTTGTACAGGATGCGCCCCTGGCTGCCATCGGCATGCAGGTTGGCCGCCAGCACGCCCGGGGCGTTGGCGGCCTTGAGCACAACGGCGCCGGCGCCGTCGCCGAACAGCACGCAGGTGGAACGATCGGTCCAGTCGAGGATGCGCGAGAAGGTTTCGGCGCCGATCACCAGCGCGCAGCGCGCGCGGCCGGCCTGGATCAGGGCGTCGGCGGTGGCCAGGGCATACACGAAACCGCTGCAAACGGCCTGCACGTCGAAGGCCGCGCCACCCGGCGTGCCCAGGTTGGCCTGCACGGCACAGGCCGTACTGGGAAACACCTGGTCGGGCGTGGAGGTGGCGACGACGATGAGATCGACTTCGTCGGCGGCGACACCGGCATCGGCCAGCGCGGCGCGCGCGGCGGCGGTGGCCAGATCGGTGGTGCCGACGCCGCGATCGGCGATGTGGCGCTGCCGGATGCCGGTGCGCTCGACGATCCACTGATCGGAGGTTTCGACCCCGCGGGTTGCCAGTTCGGCGGCCAGTTCGTCGTTGCTGACACTGCGCGGGGGCAGGAAGCTACCGCTGCCGGCGATCACGGAAGCAGTCATGATGCACGCACCTCCTGAGGAGCGGTGGTTGGGCCGGATGCCAGAGCGGCCATGGCTTCGGTCGTGCGGGCCCTGAGATTGCCGGCGACCGCGTCGTAGGTGCGCTGCAGGGCCCAGCCAAAGGCGAAGGCGTCGGCCGAGCCATGGCTTTTGAAGACCACGCCACGCAGGCCAAGCAAGGCCGCGCCATTGTAGCGGCGCGAATCGAATAATTCACGCAGGCGGTCGAGCACCGGTTTGGCGGCCAGCCCCGATAGCTTGGAGGGCAAGTCGCGCTTGAACTCGTAGCTCATCATACCGCCGATCATTTTGGCCAGCCCTTCGGTGGCCTTGAGCACGACGTTGCCGACGAAGCCGTCGCAGACGACGACGTCGACGGAATCGCGAAAGATCTCGTTGCCCTCGACATTGCCGCGGAAATTGAGCGAACTGGCGCGCAGCAGTTCGGCGGCCTCCTTGACCACATCGTTGCCCTTGATCACTTCTTCGCCCACATTGAGCAGCCCCACGCGGGGCCTCTCTTTGCCTTCGAGCGCGGAGACCAGCGCCGCGCCCATGATGGCGAACTGCAACAGGTGTTCGGCCGAACAGTCGACGTTGGCGCCGAGATCGAGCATGGTGGTCGCGCCGCCCTGCCCGTTGGGGATGGAGGCGGTAAGCGCCGGGCGGTCGATGCCCGGCAGCGTTTTGAGCACGTAGCGCGAAATCGCCATCCAGGCGCCGGTGTTGCCGGCGGACAGACAGGCGTCGGCCTCACCTTCCTTGACCAAGGTGGCGGCCACCCGCATGGAGGAGTCTTTTTTGCGACGCAATGCCACCTCGACGGGGTCGTCCATCGTGACGACCTCGCTGGCATGCACGACTCGCAAACGCTCGCGCACGTCGGCGGCGACACCCGCGAGCCGAGCCTCGATTTCCGGGGCGTTACCCACCAGAAGAATGCTGGCCAGCGGCTGCTTCCGACAAAACACCACTGCGGCGGGGACCGTCACGGGCAGACCGTGGTCACCACCCATGCAGTCGATCGCGATCCGAATCATGGATGCGTGCGATCAACGACCGGGCTTACTCGTCGTTCTTGGTTTGCAGCACTTTGCGGCCACGATAGTAGCCGTTGGGCGAGATATGGTGGCGCAGGTGCAGCTCGCCCGTGGTGGGCTCGACCGCGGTGGGCGGCGTGGTAAGGAAATCGTGCGAACGATGCATGCCACGCTTGGAGGGCGACTTCTTGTTTTGCTGAACAGCCATGATAACTCCTGGAAACGGCGCGCATTGTAAGCGATAAGCGCCGAAAGAAAAAATGTATTCCATCGGTGACCGGTTTCGACCGGCCGCCGGCTTTTCTGCGGGACTCCGACTCCGAGGCTCAGCCCGTGGCGTCGTCGTCGTTACTACTGCGCCGGAGCGATGGCTTGAGGCCCTCCAGCACGGCGAATGGCCGCCGCTTGCCTTCGGCCTCCCCCTCCGCCGCTTGCGGCGGGCTTCCGGCCGGCAATGGCTGCGGGCAGACCTCATGCCGGGTGATATACGGCACGCTGAGGATCAGCTCGTCTTCGATCTGTTCCCGCAGGTCGAGATGGCCGCGGCACAGGACCTTTTCCACCAGCGGGGCGTCGGGATCGGCTTCGTCGGCCTCGTCAACGTCGGCGTCGAGCTCGGCTTCGGATGCCACGAGTTCGAGCACGGTCTCGGACTCGACCGGCAAGGAGAACGCCTGCAGACAGCGCTGACACACGACCTGCGGCGACGCCGCCACCTTCAACCTCAGCCAAGCCTGGCCAAGCGGCCCACGCTCGCCCTGCGCCAGCCACCGCACGACACCCGACTGGGATTCCGGCAGATCGTGCAACAGGCGCGAAAACGCCGTGAGCGCCACTTGCCCTTGCTGGCGCTGGCCAAGCCGCACCGCTTCCAACGCATCAAATCGGGTGAGATCCACGGGCGATGGTGTGACAAAAGCAAAAGCGTAAAATACTAGCCTGAAAACCCTGATTGGTCAACGGAGACTTGTCGACATGTCCGCCATGCCATCCTTGATTTTGGCCTCCACCTCGCGCTATCGCCGTGAGCTCCTGGAACGGTTGCGGCTGCCGTTCCAGACCGCGGCTCCCGGGGTGGACGAAACCGCCCGCCCCGACGAAGAACCCCTTGCCCTGGCGCTGCGCCTGGCCAAGGCCAAGGCCGCAGTGGTGGCGGCGCGCCATCCCGACGCCGTGGTGATCGGCTCCGACCAGGTGGCGGTGTGCCGCGGCCGGGTGCTGGGCAAGCCCGGAACCTTCGAGCGTGCCCTGGCTCAGTTGCAAACCATGGCCGGCCAGGAAGTGGTGTTTCATTCCGCCCTGACGGTGATGCGCGGCGCAACGGTCGAAAGCGTGAGTGTACCCACGACCTGCCGTTTGCGCCCGTTGAGCGAGGATCAATTGCGCGCCTACCTGCACGCCGAGGCCCCCTTCGACACCGCCGGCAGCGCCAAGGCCGAAGGACTGGGCATCGCCTTGATGGAAGACATCCGCAGCGACGACCCCACCGCCCTGATCGGCCTGCCCCTGATCGCCCTCACCCGCCTGCTGGGGCGATTCGGCCTCGACCCTCTCGACGCGCTGCGCCGGGGTAGCCCGGCATGAGCGCGCCGGGCCGCCCCAAGCGCGAATCCTCCGTCGGGGAGGATGTCGCGAAGCGACCGGAGGGCCGTCCATCCACCGCGCCGGGCCATCCATCCACCGCGCCGCGACCCGAAGGCGGCACGTTGCATCTGTTGCCGGTGGGCCTGGGCGAAGCGCCCCCCGACACCTGGCTGCCCGCCGCAGCTCGCGCCCAGGCCGGCCGCCTGCGCCGCTACATCGCCGAGAATGCCAAGACGGCGCGCGCCTTTCTGAAACAGGTGGGCACCGAATCGCCCCTGCAGGAAATCGACATCCAGGTGCTGGACCGGCAAGCCGACGAGGCCCGCCTGCGCACCTGGCTGGCGCCGCTGGCCGCTGGCGAAGACATCGGCCTGGTCTCGGAAGCCGGCTGCCCGGCGGTGGCCGACCCCGGCGCCAAGGTCGTGGCATTGGCTCACCGGCTGGGGCATCGCGTCCAGCCCTGGGTAGGGCCGTCCTCGATCCTGCTCGGCCTGATGGCCAGCGGCCTGGAAGGCCAGCGCTTCGCCTTCCATGGCTACGCCCCGGTCAAGCCGGCCGACCGCGTGGCGCAACTCAGGCACTGGGAGCAGAACTCCCGCCGTGAGGCTCAAACCCAGATCCTGATCGAAACCCCCTATCGCAATGGCGCCATGTTCGCCAGCCTGCTGGAGCACCTGCGCCCGGATACCCGGCTGTGCGTGGCCCGCGCGCTCACCACCGCCGAGGAATGGGTGCGCACCCTGACGGTGGCACAATGGCGCCAGCAACCGCCACCCGCGCTGGACAAACAGCCGACGCTGTTTCTGTTTCTGGCCGACTGAGTGGCGGCCGCACCGGGCCCAGGCCGGGCGGGCGGAGCCCATACCGCAACCATGCTGGCGACCTTTCAGGCGCCGCCCGGCGTGGCGGCGCTCGCTCGCCGGCAGGTTGTCGCCGGCCAGTTTTTTGCATCGCCATGCCGTTTCAAAAATGCCGCCGTGTCGCGTTGGCGCCCCCTCCTGCCCCGAAGGCACCGTCCTTCAGGTGCGAATCGCGATCCGCGCCGGATCGCTCTTTTTCCGGAACCATTTTCCATGGCTGAACCCGAGTATTCATTGATCGTCTTCGACTGGGATGGGACCCTGATGGACTCGACTCCCGCGATCATCGCCGCCATCCAGGGCGCTTGCCGCGACCTGGGCCTGCCCGTGCCGCCCGACGAAGCCGCCGGCTGGGTGATCGGCCTGGGCCTGGCCGACGCCATGCAAACCGTGGTGCCCGAGCTCGACGCCAGCCATTGGCCGCGGTTCTCCGAGCGCTATCGCTTCCATTATCTGACCCGGGATCCCGATCTGCGGCTGTTTCCCGGCGTGGAAGACATGCTGCATCGCCTGAGCAGCGCCGGCGCGCGCCTGGCTGTGGCCACCGGCAAGAGCCGGGCCGGGCTCGAGCGCTCCTTCGCCGCCACCGGCCTCAAGTCGGCCTTCGATGGCTCGCGCTGCGCGGATGAAACCCATTCCAAGCCGCACCCGGCCATGCTGCTCGAACTGATGGATGAGCTCATGGTGCCGCCCCAGGCCACGGTCATGATCGGCGACACGTCGCACGACCTGAACATGGCCACCAGCGCGCGGGTCCATGGCGTGGGCGTGAGCTACGGCGCGCATGCCGCCCAAGAGCTGCTGGACTGCCAGCCGAAGATCCTGGTGCACGACGTAGACGAGCTTGCGCGCTGGCTCACGCCGCGCGTGCGGCAGGACTGAGGCACGCCCCGCCTTTGCCACCCGGCGGCGGCGCGCCATCCACCGGCGATCGAGTCGCGCCGCGTCCCGGGGGGCCGGCGCCTTCGTGCGTGCCCGCGGCGCCGACGACGCCGTGCTCGCTAGCTGGGCGCTCCCAATTTGGCCAGCAGTTGCTCGCAGGCCGGCGGCAACGGCGCCTCGAACGCCAGTGGCGCGTCACTGAGCGGGTGCCGCAAGGCCAGCGTATGCGCGTGCAGGAACATGCGGCCGAAACCCCATTGCCGCAACAGGCGCTCGCGCACGGCGTCATTGCCGTATTTATCGTCGCCGACGATGGCATGACCGCTGGATGCCAGGTGCACGCGTATCTGGTGGGTGCGGCCGGTGCGCAGCTCGGCTTCGACCAGGCTGAACTCCGCCCAGCGCCGGCGCAGCGTAACGATGGTATGCGCGGCCTGGCCCTCGGCATCCACGCGCACCCGGCGCTCGCCGGTGCGGGTGGTCCACTTGAGCAGCGGCAGGCGGATGTGCTGGCGCTGGTTGAGCCACTGCCCTTCCACCAGGGCCAGGTATTTTTTTTGCGTCCGCCCCTCGCGCAGGGCGGCGTGCAGGGCCACCAGGGCGCTGCGCTTTTTGGCCACCATCAGCAGGCCCGAGGTATCGCGGTCGAGTCGGTGGACAAGCTCGAGAAAGCGGGCCTCGGGCCTGGCGGCCCGCAACTGCTCGATGACGCCGAACGCCACGCCGCTGCCGCCGTGCACGGCGACACCCGCCGGCTTATCGATGACCATCAGGGCTTCGTCTTCGAACACCAGCGGAAACTGGCCCGGCGGCACCGGCGTGCGGCCATCTTCGGCTTCACGCCAGGGCGGGATGCGGATCAGATCGCCGGCCGCCAGGCGGTAATCCACGCCCACGCGGCCGCGGTTGATGCGCACCTGGCCACCGCGGATCGCCTTGTAGAGGTGGCTTTTGGGCACGCCTTTGCATTCGCGCAGCAGATAATTGTCCAGGCGCTGGCCGGCATGCTCGGCGTCGACTTCGATCCAGCGCACCGCGGGGGCGGGCCTGGGGGCGGCTGGGGAGCGGGGTGCGGGACGTTCCAATCCGGGTCGGCCAGTCAGGGTGAATGAAGGCGCCATTATCGCCGATCGCACTCCCGGGCGGCCACGGCTCCATTCCGTTTTGCACATGGCGGGAAGCGGCATATAATCGGCAAGCCTGATTCAGGATCAGGTGGCTTGTTTATTGCCCGGCGTCGAGACGCGCCCCCTTCCGGCCCTGTCTGGTGTTGCTACGCGCACCACACGTTTGGCCTGCTGGCAGCGTCTCCGCGAGTTGGCAAGAACAAGGATTGGGCATTCGAAAAACTGTACCGGCCCATCCACCTGCTCCCTCCGGCCCGTCGCGGCACCGTGCCCGAACCCGCCCCTGGAAAACCAGGTTACGCCGGTTAGGCCGTTTTTACGCTGGCGTCGGCAACACAAAAAACCATCCGATTCGCATTCTTTCTAGGGGGACGCACTTTTCGCACACGGCTTTGCCAAACCGCCCAAGCGCCACGCAAAGCCGCGATCTCCGCGTCCACCGGTCCGTAGTCCCCGACATGATCCTGCCCCGCCACCCCATACGCCCACGCGAGCTGCGCCGAAACGTGCCGCAGAGCGCGTCCGCGCCGTGGTGTGCCGGGCCGCCCCGGCTTGCCGCTGTCGCGGGAACACTCCGTCCATCCCTTTGCCGTGCCGCGAGGCACACCGTGCCAATCTGATGTGCCCGCCTCCGTTCGCGGAGGCGGTTGCCGTGTTGCCTGCCCGCATGCCTGACGGACCGCTGGCGGCGCGCCGACCTTCGGCGCGCCAACCCTACGGAGAATGTCGTCCATGAAGCGCATGCTGTTCAATGCAACGCACCAGGAGGAACTGCGCGTTGCCATCGTCGATGGGCAAAAGCTCATCGACCTCGATATCGAGACCGCCGGCCGCGAACAGCGCAAAGGCAATATCTACAAGGGTGTCATCACCCGCATCGAGCCCAGCCTCGAAGCCTGCTTCGTCAACTACGGCGAAGAACGCCACGGCTTCCTGCCCTTTAAAGAAGTGGCCCGCAGCTACTTCAAAGAAGGCATCGATGTCCGCTCGGCCCGCATCCAGGATGTCCTGCGCGAAGGCCAGGAACTCATCGTCCAGGTCGAAAAGGAAGAGCGCGGCAACAAGGGCGCCGCCCTCACCACCTTCGTCTCGCTGGCCGGCCGCTACCTGGTGCTGATGCCCAACAATCCGCGTGGCGGCGGCGTGTCGCGCCGCATCGAGGGCGAAGACCGCCAAGAGCTGCGCGAGGCGATGGAGCAGCTCGACACCCCTTCGGGCATGAGCCTGATCGCCCGCACCGCCGGCATCGGCCGCAACGTCGAAGAGCTGCAATGGGATCTTTCCTATCTCCTGCAGCTCTGGCGCGCGATCGACACCGCCGCGCAAGAGAATAAAGCCCCCATTCTCATCTACCTGGAATCCAGCCTGGTCATCCGGGCGATCCGCGATTACTTCTCGCCCGACATCGGCGAGATCCTGATCGACACCGACGAAATCGCCGAGCAGGCCATCGCCTTCATGAGCGTGGTCATGCCCGACAACGTCCAGCGGGTCAAGCGCTATCGCGACGACATCCCGCTGTTCTCGCGCTTCCAGATCGAACATCAGATCGAAACCGCCTACGCGCGCACGGTACCCCTGCCCTCGGGTGGAGCGATCGTGATCGATCACACCGAGGCGCTGGTGGCGATCGACGTCAACTCGGCGCGCGCCACGCGCGGCAGCGACATCGAGGAAACCGCGCTGCGCACCAACCTCGAGGCGGCCGAAGAGGTCGGCCGGCAACTGCGCCTGCGCGACCTCGGCGGCCTGATCGTGATCGATTTCATCGACATGGAAGACAGCCGCAACCAGCGCGCGGTCGAGCAATGCCTGCGCGACGCCCTGCGCCTGGATCGCGCCCGGGTGCAGATGGGCAAGATCTCGCGCTTCGGCCTGATGGAACTCTCGCGCCAGCGCCTGCGTCCGGCCCTGAGCGAAGGCTCGCACACCACCTGCCCGCGCTGCACCGGTACCGGCGTGATCCGCGACACCGAGTCCAGCGCCCTACACGTGCTGCGCCTGCTGCAAGAAGAAGCCATGAAGGAAGGCACCGCGGCGGTTCATGCCCAAGTGCCGGTCGAGGTGGCCACCTTCCTGCTCAACGAAAAGCGCGCCGACATCTCCAAGCTCGAGGCCCGCCTCAAGGTCAACGTGGTGCTGATCCCCAACAAGCACCTCGAAACCCCGCATCACCACCTCGAGCGCCTGCGCCACGACGATCCCCGCCTCGAAGACGTGAAAGCCAGCTTCGAACTGGTCGAAGCTCCCAGCACCGTCATGGATTGGGTGCCGCCGGGCAGCGAACTCAAGGCCAAGCCCGAAGCCCTGGTCAAGGGCATCACGCCGGCACAGCCCGCTCCCATCGCCCAGCCCCGGCCGGCGCAGTCCGGCGGTGCAGCTCCGGCCGCCGCGGCCGGTCCCTCCGCCGCACCGTCGTTGGGCGCCACGCTGAGCGGCCTCTGGCAGCGTCTGTCGGCCTGGCTGGGCCTGGATGCCGGTCCGACCGATGCCAAGCCTTCCACGGCCGGCACCGCCGATACCGTTTCCCGAGACTCCCATGGCGAACGCGACTCCGGACGCCGCCGGGAGCGCGACCGCGGCCGCCGAGGCAGCAGCCGCCGGGGTACCGACGAGCTGCGTGGCCGCGAGGAACGCGACGATCGACCGGCGCGCGGTGAGCGTCGCCGCTCCGAAACCGACAGCGCCACGTCCGAAGCCGCTCCGGCCACCGCCGCCCCGCTCGACGCCGGCGATACCGGTCGCGGCGACGACGCCCGTAGCCGCCGCGGCCGTGGCCGCCGTGGCAACCGCCGCGACGACACCACCCGCGACGACGACCTCGGCTTGCGCGACGAGCGTGCCGACGCCGCCGCCCAGGCGGCCGCCGAACCCCGCCGCGATGGCGAAGCGTCTTCGGGTTCCCGTCGCCGCCGCGGTCGTGGCGAACGCGACGGACGCGAGGCCCAGGCCGATATCGCGGCCGTGGCGGCCGGCGTCGTAGCCACCGAGGCCCAGGTTGCAGCGCCCGGCGCCCAGGCGCCGGAATCCCGCGCCACCGTCGAGGCAAGCGCCGAAGCCGCCTCCCCCTTGCGCGACATGGATCTTCCCGATCTGGAGCTCACGCCGATCGACCACGCCGAGCTCTCCAGCGACACCGACGGTGATGACGACAGCGCCGATCGCGAACGCTCGCGTCGCCGCCGTCGCCGTGGCCGCCGTGGCCGCCGTGGCGGCGAAGGCGACAATGCCGAGACCGTGGAGGGCAGCGATAACGACGCAACCGAGAGTGCGGCCGACCGCCTCCAGGCGGATGGCAATACCGAGGGCGGCGTCGCCTCGGCCGCCACGGCCGAACCAGAAACCGGCGGTACGCCTTCAATTGACGCAGCCCCGCCAGCCGCCATCGCCCCGGCCGCGGCCGTCGCCGATCCGGTCGGCCCGACGCCCGCTCCCGCACCGGCCGAGCCGACTGCGGCAGAGCGTCCGGCTTCCTCCGTGGCGAACCGCGAGACCGCGGCCGTCCAAGCCTCAAGCGAGCAGGAGGTCCACGGCCAGGCCGCGACTAGCGTCTCCGGCGACCAACACGGCGCCAGCGGCCCGGTCGAGCAACCCGCGAGCGAACCCCGCGCGGCCGCTCCCGCACCGGAAGCCGCGCCAGCGGTTGCGGCACAGGCCGCCAGGCCCGCCGCCGACGCCCCAGTGGCAGACGCCGGCCCGGCGGCGGCCGAGCCGGAAGCCGCGGCCGCCACTGTGGCCGAACCGGTGACTAGCGCACCCTCAGCCACGCCGCCGGCTGCGGCCTCGACCGAGACGACGACCGCCGCCACCCCGGTCGCGGCGCCATCGATGCCGCCCTCGCTGCCGGCCGGCCGCCCGGCAAACGTCGAGGCTAACGGTTTGCTGGCCGCGAATGGCGGCGCCGATCGCGCCGTACGCCAGGCCGCGGCGGAAGCCGTGGAAGGCGCTCGCACCGACGACCTCGAAACCGGCGAAGTCGCCGCCCTGCCCGCCCCCACGGCAACCTCCGGAATGCCGCCGGCCGCTCCTGCGGCGCAGGCCGAAAGCCCACGCCCCAACGGGGCCGCCGCCGGCGCCGCCAGCCGCGATACGCTCGAGGCCGTGATCGCTTCCGCCGGCATGCAATGGGTCGAGACCGACCCCGCCCGCCACGCCGACGTGCAGGCCCAGATCGCGGCGGCGGTTCCTGTCGTGCGCCAACCACGTGAGCGCAAACCGTTGCCGCCAGTGTCGCAAGAGCCGCTGCAGCAAGTAGAAACCCGGCGCTGATGCGCCTTGCCGGTGTGCCGCCCGCAAAGGCGGCGCACCGGCGCCCGGTTTAGCTCTTCCTTCCGTAACTCTCGAACATCCAGGACGCAACCGTGAGCTGGCTCGATAAACTGCTTCCGCCCCGGATCAAGCACTCGGATGCGCAAACCGCGCGCCGGGTACCCGAAGGTCTCTGGACCAAATGCCCGTCTTGCGAGGCGGTGCTCTACCAGGACGACCTGAAGTCCAACCTGATGGTCTGCCCCAAATGCAGCCATCACCTGCGGCTCAGCGGCCGCGATCGGCTCGACGTCTTGCTCGATCGCGATGGCCGCGTCGAAATCGGCTCCGACATCACTCCTGTCGACAGCCTCAAATTCCGCGACACCAAGCGCTATCCCGATCGCCTCAAGGAGGCCGTTGCCCAAACCGGCGAATCCGAGGCCCTGGTGGTGATGAGCGGTGCGATCCACACCCAGCCCGTCGTCGCGGCGGCCTTCGAGTTCCAGTTCATGGGCGGCTCGATGGGTTCGGTGGTGGGCGAACGCTTCGTGCGCGGCGTCCAGGCCGCGATCGCCAATCGCGCGCCCTTCATCTGCATCGCCGCCTCGGGGGGCGCCCGCATGCAAGAAAGCCTGCTGTCGCTGATGCAGATGGCCAAGACCAACGCCATGCTCACCCGCCTCGCGGCGGCCAAGCTGCCGTTCATCAGCGTACTCACCGACCCCACGATGGGCGGCGTTTCGGCCAGTTTCGCCTTCATGGGCGACGTGGTCATCGCCGAACCCAAGGCCCTGGTCGGCTTCGCCGGGCCCCGCGTGATCGAGCAAACCGTACGCGAGAAACTGCCCGAAGGCTTCCAGCGCGCCGAGTTTCTATTGGATAAAGGCGCCATCGACATGATCGTCGACCGCCGCAAGATGCGCACCGAACTCGCGCAGCTCATCGCGCTGCTGCGACGCCAGCCGACCGAGTCGATCGGCACCTGACGCAGGCACGCGGCCAAACTTCCGGTCGCCCGCCCGATCGAGCCCTCCCGCCCTTCCCGCCGCGGCGTCTTCTCACGGAGACGCCGTTTTTCATGAGTTTGCTGCTTGCGCGGCGATGAGGCGGCGAAGACCTCGCCCGGAAATCAGGGCATACATGGTGTGAAGGCCGCGCTACCCCGCACGAAACTCCCGCCCCTAAGATAACGAGACCCGTCGGCCATCGTTGGAACGACGCGGCAAAGTACAAGCCAATCATGTTGCGGGAGAGACAATGTCCAGCAAGATCCCAGCCGCTTCGGGCAGTCTGCTCGAGTCTCTGGCGGAATCCACCACCCATCACGTTCTGGACCAACTGCCGGGCTTTGTCGTGCGCGAGGCCAAGCTCTGTCTGCTCGACACGCTGGGTTGCATATTGGCGGGAACCCGGACACCCGAATCCGCCCTGATTCTTTCAAGCGCCTCGCACGTCCGCGGCGAGTATGCGGTGCTGGGCGTTGCCAATAAGCGCCTTGATCGACGCCACGCCACTTTGATCAACGGCTATCACGGCGACATTCTCGAACTCAATGATCTGATCGGCGGGCATGCCAGCATCGGCAACGTGACCGCCGCGCTCTCGTTGATCCAGGAAGACGCCGTGCCCGGAGGCGTCTTGATCGAGGCCCTGGTGAGCGGCCTCGAAGTCACCTGGCGCATCTATTCGGCGGTTTACCCACAGCTCAAGCCGTTCGGCGAATCCGGCCTGGTTCCCGTTGGCATCCCGTCGGCCTTCGGCGCTGCGGCGGTGGCGTCCCGGCTTTGGCGCCTGCCTCCCCCCACCCTGGCCCACGCGCTTGCGATCGCCGGCGCCACCGCGGGCTGGTGCCCAGCGGAAGTCATCTTCGGTCATGGCGGCACGATGAAGCCCTTGCTCTTTGGCGCCCAGCCGGCGGTCACCGGTATCGAGGCCAGCCATTATGCAAAGCTCGGCATGACGGGCCCACTGCAACTGCTGGAGAGCCCCGTGGGCTACTTCCGCACTACGGCTCGGGAGGGACAAGCCGTCGAGCTTCCCTCAGAGTCCCGTTGGGGGCTGGAGCAGCCACGCCGCAAGCTGCATGCGTGTTGCGGTTATATTCACTCCGCCGTAGATGCCCTGGGCATCCTGCGGCGGGAATGGGTCGACGCTCCATCACCGGCACGAATCTCGATTTCGCTCCCGCCCTACGTCGCGGAGGTCATCAGCAAAAGCCGGCTACCCCTCTCGGCCAACGACGCGCGCTTTCACCTCCAGTACTGCCTGGCTCTGGTCATGGCGGGATACGACGTGATCGAGCCACATCATATTCTCGACTTTCAGCGCTACCTGGCGGAACCCGCCGTCGCCCAGGCCTTGGAGATCTTCCGGGTTCTGGCCGATGGCAGCCTGGAGCATTATCAAAGCTGCAAGGTCACTGCGCTCAATCGCCAGGGGGCGATCGAGCATGAATTGGCTTTCGACACCCCAAGGGGGTCGCCCTCGCGGCCGCTGAGCGAACAAGACCTGATCCAGAAGTTCCTTCGGCTCAGCCAAGCGGTCCTGACTCCCTCTCAAGCCGATGAAGTGGCGGACCTCGTGCTCCGGCTGGAAACGCTCGAAGACAGCCGCGGCATCCTCGCGCCCATCCTGGCCATGAAAACCCCGGCCTTGGTCTGAGATCGCCCAAGCCGCTCTCTCTGTGCTCTGCACTTTGAAACGCCGGCATCGCTTTCGCGACCGGCCAATGGCGGCCGCTGCGCGGTCGCTGCCACCCTACGGCCTTCCTTTGTTGACGAAGGAAGGAACCGCTCATTTCAGGAGACTCTATGCGCGCCCCCGCTTTCATTCCCGTTGCTCTCGTCCTCGGCGCCCAGCTGTTCACGCCGACGTCTACCTTCGCCCAGACCTCCGTCCAGCCACCGCTGGAGATCGTACTGCCGCTCACCGCGGGAGGTCTCACCGATGTTTCCATGCGAGTTCTTGCGGAACGGCTGGGAGAAAAGCTGGATCGCAATGTTCTGGTTCTCAACAAGCCGGGCGCGTCGGGCGCGATCGCAGCCCGCCATGTCGCGCAATCCGCCGCCGACGGCAATACCTTGCTCGCCGTCACGTCGAGCCACACCTCCATCGTGCCTTTTGCCCAACCCAACGCTGGTTTCGAGCCACTGCAGGATTTCACACCGGTCGGCACGGTGACCAAGTCGCCCTCCGTGCTCTACGTTCACCCCTCGGTGCCAGCGGATAACCTGCGGGAATTCGTCGCGCACGCCAAGGCCAACCCAGGCAAGCTCAGTTATGGCACGGCGGGCATAGGCTCGTTCGGCCATGTCGCCAGCGAATATCTGTTTCGCGAGGCCGGCGTAGACCTGGAAATGATTCCCTATCAAGGCGGCTCCCGCTTCACCGTGGCCTTGGTGGCCGGCGAGATCGACGCGGTCTTCACCCTGCCCTCGGGCACCTTCGGGCAGTATGTTCAAGACGGCAAGCTCAAGGTCCTGGGCATGTCGATGCCGGAGCCCAGCCCGCAACTGCCCGGCGTGCCGCCTCTCAATCAAACGCTGCCGGGTTTCGAGGCTGTCGTCTGGACGGGCCTGCTCGCCCCTGCGCAAACGCCGCCCGCGGTGGTGGAGGCGCTGAACCAGGCTATCCAGGAAGTGCTGGCGGAGCCGGATACCCGCGCGAAGTACGAAAGCATGGGCGTACAAGCGGCGGCCCTGTCGCCGCAGGAGTACCGGGATGAGATCATCAAGGAGCATGCCCTCTGGCAACCCTTGATCCAGGAGCTGGGGCTTGGTGGATAAGGGATGCTCCAGGCCCGCTGCCTTGCAACGGGCGTGGATACTGCCGGACGCCCGGCCGCAAGACCGCCTTTAGCCGCGAAACGTATCGGCAAGTCCAAGGCTGCGCGATACGGTGGCAACCATGCGGTAGGCGGCAACCGTGGTGGTCAATTCCAGGACTTCCGCGTCGGAGAAGTGCGGTAGTAGCTCGGCGGCTGCCCAGGCAGGGTCGCAATCGTTGGCAAGCAGACGATCGGCATAGCTTAGGCAGAGACGATCGAGGCTTGCCAGATCGCTTGCCAGACAGCCGTCGCCAAGCTCGTCGATCTGCCGCTGCGTGATCCCGGCGGCGAGGGCGAATCGAACGTGCGAGCGGAACTCGTGCCGGGCAGCCGATTGCTGGGTCACGCGCAGTATGGCCAGCTCCCTCAGCCGGTCCGGCAACCGGCTTCGCTGCCGCAAGGCGGTGAAAAAGCCCAGCCAGCCCTGCGCCAGCGCCGGACTATTAAGCAGCAAGGCGTACAACGGCGGTAATCGCCCTTGCCTTTGCTGGCGTATCGTGCGTGCCAGCTCGGCTAACTCGGGCCGGTCTTGTTCATCCAGCAAAGGCAAAATCGCCACGGTCATGCCTCCCTGTGTCGTGCTTGGGGTAGCGGCGCGCGTTTCGGCGCGCGCGGAACTCAGCTGTGGGGCCTGGGATATTGCATGACCAGCACTTGCGCGCCGGCCTCGCCCGCTTGCAGGGTGATGGACGACTCGTCGCGCGTCAAGGCGATCGCCGAGCGGGGTTCCAGCTCGCCGCCTTCGTGCCGCAAGCCGCCGGCGAGAACCAGGACGACCTGACCACCGCCATTGGCGGGGTCGGCAAGTGTGATCCGGCGGTTCCGGCCCAACGACACGATGTCGGCGAACGTCCCGGCATCGGGTTCCTCCGGGCCAACCGCGAACAACCTCTCGGTCGCGACGTCGTCCAACCGGGCGAGTGCATCGGTTTGCGCGATGGCGATGCCATCGGCCATCAGCATTCGCCGCCGCCCTGTGTAATCCTTGATCCGTTGGCGTGATTCGACCCGATGCACGTACTGCCCGGCCCCCAGGGGGTCGGCCGCTGGCCGAAAAACATAATAGGCAACACCTTGTGGCCCCGCCACGATCGGCCCATAACCGGTGAACTTGTTGGTGTAGTGAATCGCCAAGGGCTGCAGGGAGTGCTTGCCCAACTGACCGCCGCCATCCATGAATACCTGAAACTGGTCGGAAGCATGGTAGTGCGGCAGCAAGGCCGATCCAGGCTCCGGTTGTTCAACCAACACCAGTTGCGGAATGTTGGGGCCGGTTTCGGAATAGGTGCTCCGGTACGTCGTGATATCGTTGCCGTACACCTCCGGATTGTGTTGCCTCGCTCGATCGCTCCGCGGCAGCATCGGTTGCAGATACAGAATCATGATGCGTTCCTTGAGGTTCCCGCGTCAGGGTTCGAGCACATGGGCGGCGATCTCGCCACGGGTACCGATCCACACGTTGGATGCCTGCTTCGCCATGGCCAACACCTCATCGAAAGCCCAGATGCCGGCGGCCCGGCCATAGCAGTGCGCATGAATGGTGGGGTCGATCTTGACCACTTCGAGCGCATTGGCCTGCACATACGTCAGCCAGCGCTCAAAGTTCTTGACATAGACTTCGGCGGGCTGGCGAGCGTTGGCCAAGGGCAAATCATTGACTTCCATCGTGCCTGGAATCGCCACGATACGATGATCGCCAAAATCCTGGAGATAGGGCAGATCGTCATCGAGCGTATCCCCATGCCACTGGTACCCGGCCTCGGCCAACAAGCGGTAGGTGTGTTCGGTTGGCGTCGCCCGTGGGCTGATCCAGCCGAGTGGACGCACGCCTCCCGCGGCTTCGATCAAGTCGGTGGTGCGCCGGATATTCTCGGCCTCCTCGAGCGGTGTCAGATAGGAGGGCATGACGTCCATGGCGTAGGAGTGCGCGCATACTTCGTGCCCCTCGGCAAGGCAGCGTCGCACGATTTCCGGATGGCGTTCGGCGATGATCCCATTCGTTATGATCGTGGCGCGGACATCGTGGCGCGCCAAGGTATCGAGGGCGCGATGAATGCCGCGCCTAACGCCATAATCGCCCCAACTGCGGGCGTTCAGATCCGGATATCCCGGCTTGAGCGGATTGCCCATCGGGCTGATGCCGGGCCACACGCCATCGCTCCACGACTCCAGCGCAACCCGGAAAACGATACCGATGCGCTGGCCTCCCGGCCATCGAAAGTCGGGTGGGACACTGATTTCTCTAGCCCCAAAGGGTCTCGAGACTGCCGTCATGACTCCTCCTGGTTTTTCGGTAGGTGAGAGGGGCGAACCTCGCGACCCCGGCACCTTCCAGGACCGAACTCCATTCTGTCAATCCCGTTTGGCGTCGTCAATTCAGATTTGCGGAAGCCGCCGTTCGGTCACCTGGAAGTCGCCGAGACTTCCAAGATGAAAAACATAGTCTTGCAAATAAATGAAGCTGAATGCGGTGCCAGCTTCTTAAAATGGCAGAGGCATCCATGAACGCTCATTCCATACCGATAAAAAAGAGCGTGCCGCCCTCAGAGAGGAGACAGCTCATGACATCGAAGACCGACTCCACCTTCGTCGCGCCTCAGGCGCCCTGTGGCCGATGGACGCGGCGTGGCTTACTGGCCGCAACCCTCGGCCTCACGGCGCTGACGCTCACCGTGCCGGCTACCGCGCTCAGCCAAACCGACAACTACCCTGAACGCCCGATTTATCTGGTTATTCCCTATCCCCCCGGTGGCGGCATCGACATCGTTGGACGTCCGCTAGCCGAGAAAATGTCCAAGATTCTCGGCGCGGACGTTATTGTCGATCACCGTGGTGGCGCCAGCGGGTCCATCGCCATGCAGCACGTTGCCCGCGCCGCGCCCGACGGCTATACCCTGGTGCTGGCGCTCAACACCCAAATGGCGGTCAACCCCGCCCTGTACAAAAACCTGGCCTACCATCCGATCCGCGATTTCGAACCGGTGGCGCTCCTGGGGGCGGCGCCCTATGTGCTGGTCGTCAACCCATCCCTACCCGTCCACAGCGTCCAGGACCTGGTGAAGGTGGCCAAGGAACAGCCAGGCAAATTGAACTACGCCTCAAGCGGCACCGGTAGCGGAGCCCACTTGGCGGCGGAGGTCCTGAAACGCGACGCCGGTATCGACCTGGTTCACATTCCGCACAAAGCGACAGCCATGGGCGTGCGTGACGTCATGGCGGGCGAAGCGCATATGATGTTCGTCACTTTCGGCACGGTGGCCGGCCATATCGAGGCGGGCACGCTGCGCCCCATCGCGGTCAGCAGCGCACAGCGGGCCGCGATCGCGCCCGAACTGCCGACCGTCGCCGAGGCCGGGTTTCCAGGCTTCGATGTCGGCGCCTGGTACAGCATTTTCGCGCCGGCCGGCACACCCAAACCCATCATCGACAAACTGAACGCCGCCATTCGCCAGGTGCTGGCGGACGACGAATACCGTGATCGGCTGGCGCGCGACGCGATCGCCCTCTCCGGCAGTTCCCCCGAAGAGCTGAGGGACTATTTGCAGGATGAGGTGACGAAATGGGCGAAAGTCGTGCAAGACAGCGGCGCCCAGCTTGATTGATCCCTGCTGGCGGCCGCCCCGAGTGGCCGCCCGGCTCCGTCAACCAACGATTTCCGGAGCGTGGCGATGCCGAATATCCCGCACAAAGTTGTCATCGTCACGGGGGCTGCCCACGGCATAGGGTCGGCGGTCGCCCTGGCTTTCGCCCGTCAACGGGTCGGCGTTGTCGCGGTCGATATCGATAGCGAAGTAGAAGCCCTGACGCGCAGCCCGCCCGAGATCACGAGCGACCATCTTTGGCCGGTACAGGCAGACTGCACTTCAACCCGACAATTAAGCCACCTGGTAAGCGAGATCCAGCTGCGTTGGCAACGAATCGACGTGCTGGTCAATTCGGCTGGCGGCTTTGGGCGCTGGGCCGAAACCGCCGATGTCGACGACGAAGAATGGGAACGCATGATCACCCTGAATCTGAGCAGCGTGTTCCGTTGTTCCCGGGCCGTTATCCCAACGATGAGCAAGCAGCAATCCGGCCGCATCATCAACATTGCGTCGCAAGCTGGCGTCACGCCCAATCCCTATGCGCCGTCATATGTGCCCTACGGCACGGCCAAAGCGGGAGTCTTGGGGTTCACCCGCTTGCTCGCCAAAGAACTGGGGCCACAAGGCATTACCGTCAATGCCATCTCGCCAGGCACCGTCGCCACCGCCAGGGTTCGCGCTTTGCGCGATACCGCCAGCCTGCAAACCATTGCACAGCAAAATCCCTTGCGCACGCTGATCGACGTCGAAGACTGCGCCGCCGCCGCGCTTTTTCTGGCATCGGACGCGGCACGCCACATCACCGGCATCAATCTGAACATCAATGCCGGCAGTGTGATGGTTTGAATCGGAATTCGAGCGACATGCAGGCCGCGAGGTGGACCGGGGCTTGCGCTTGAGCCCGTGGTCAGCCTGAGACCTGGAGTTCTAGGGGTATATCCCAATTTCTCGTGACCGAGTCACACCCTACATTAGGTGAAAGTTTCAACTATTTCCATTTGAATCTGATGCCTAATGCAACGAATAAGCGGCAACCCCTGAATCTGCAGGTCGATTACGTCACGATCACGCTCGATGTCGTCAATGAGCGCATGAAGGCCCAGGCATCGGAACAGTATCAGCGCGAATGCGGCGTCAATCTGCGCGAGGTGCGGTTGCTGCGCTTCATTGGCAATGAGCCGGGATTAACGCTCACCCGCCTGATCGAGATCAGCCACCTCGAAAAAACCCTGGCGTCCAAGGCGATCACCGCGCTGGTGCGGCGTGGGCTGGTGCTGCGCTCCGTCGGCCCCACCGATGCGCGGCAGATCTGCCTGTATCTCACCGATGAAGGCGTTGCGGTGGTCATGAACGCCGAACGTATCGGCCGCGCGGCCCTCAAGGCGTTCCGCGAGGCGCTCAGCGATGAGGAGCACGCCATCTTCGAAACCTGCCTACATAAGCTCGCTCGCGCCGCCGATCAGATCAGCAGCCTGCCTCCCCTGCCCGCCCAAACACCCGTCAAATCCGCGTCTCGCGCCACCAAGCGCGCGCGCTCCGGCAAGGCCGCCTGACTCGTCACCGAGGCCAGGGCCACTGCTCCGCACTGCCATCCAACACCCGTCTGTCAACGGGCTTCGCCACCGCAACCCAGGAGAGTCGCCATGACACTCTTTTCTTCCCTCACCCGCTGTTTCGGTACGGCGCTGATCGCGCTGAGCGCCGCCACCGCCGTCGCCGCTCAGGACGATAATGTCCTGCGCATCGTGCCGCAGGCCGATCTGAAGATTCTGGATCCGATCTGGACCACGGCCTTCGTCACCCGCGACCATGGCTATATGGTTTACGACACGCTGTTCGCCATCGATGGCGAGGGCCAGGTGCGGCCGCAGATGGTCGACACCTACACCGCCTCGCCGGATGCAAAAACCTGGACTTTCCAGTTGCGCGATGGGCTCGCCTTCCACGATGGCAAGCCGGTGACCTCGGCGGACGTGATCGCCTCGCTTCGGCGCTGGGGCCAGCGCGACAACCTGGGCCAGCGGCTGTTCGCGGCGCTGGATACGCTGGAAGCGGTGGATGAGCGGGGCTTCCGGATGACGTTCAAGCAGCCCTTCGGCATGGTGCTGGAGGCGCTCGCCAAGCCGTCGGGCAGTCCCGCCTTCATCATGCCCGAGCGCGTCGCCAATACCCCGGCCGACAAGCAGATCGAAGAGTACATCGGCTCCGGGCCCTATGTGTTCGCGAAGGACGAGTTCCGGGCCGGCGAAAAGGTCGTTTACCTGAAGAATACCGACTACGTGCCGCGCAGCGAGGAGCCCTCCGGCCTGGCCGGCGGCAAGAACGTTTACGTCGACCGGGTGGAGTGGATCATCCTGAAAGACGCCCAGACCCAGGTGAGCGCCATCACCAACGGCGAGATCGACATGTTGTCGTGGATGCCCTACGAACATTACGAGGCGCTGAAAGCCAATCCGAAGCTCGAGGTGGTGGCCGGCACCTCGCCCGGTTCGTACTTCCTGCACCTGAACCACCACATCCCGCCGTTCGACAATCCCAAGATCGCCCAGGCGGCGCTGATGGCCGTCAACCAGCAGGCGCTGTTGCGCGCCCAGTTGGTGTTCCCCGAGCTATACACCAGTTGCACCTCGCTCTATCCCTGCGGTTCGCCGCTGGCTTCCGAGCAGACCTCCTACTTCACCGGCAAACCGCAGTTCGCGGCGGCCAAGCAACTGCTGAAGGAAGCGGGCTACGACGGCAAGCCCGTGGTGTTGATGCAACCGGCCGATTTCGGCCTGCTGAACAAGCTGCCGCCGGTCATGGCGCAATTGTTGCGGGAAGCCGGTTTCAAGGTCGATATGCAGGCGATGGACTGGCCGACGCTGCTGATGCGCCGCGCCAAGAAAGACCCGGTCGCCAACGGCGGCTGGAACCTGTTCATCACCGGCTGGGGCAACAGCGACAACATGAATCCGCTGTACTTCGCGCCGCTTACCGGCAATGGCGAACAGGGCTGGTTCGGCTGGGCCGTCAACGATGAGATCGAGCGGCTGAAGGCCGAGTTCGTGGCCACCACCGACCCTGCGCAGCGCAAGCGCCTGGCCGAGGAGATCCAGATCGCCGCCTTCGACAGCGGCCTGATGGCCCCCCTCGGCGAGCAGCGCCCGCAATCGGTGATCCGCAAAGACGTGGTCAGCGGCGTGATCACCGCGCCGGTCAATGTGTTCTGGAACCTGCGCAAGAACGGCGGTTGAACCTCGCGTCGCCGGGCGGCGCGACCACGCCGCCTGTTTTTGTCCCCTCTTTTAGCTGACCGTGCCCCGCCATGCTGACCTTTCTGCTACGCCGCACTCTGGCAACCGTCCCCGTGCTCGTGATCGTCGCGCTGATCGTGTTCCTCATGACGCGCCTGGCGCCCGGCGATCCGGCGGCCATCATGGTCGGCGATAGCGCTTCGCTCGCCCAGATCGAACAGGTTCGCGCCCAGCTGGGGCTGGATCAACCCCTGCCTCTGCAGTTCGTCCAATGGTCGGGCCAGGTGCTGCAAGGCGAGCTGGGCAAGTCGCTGTTCCTGAATCAGAGCGTCGCTTCGCTCATCGGCCAGCGCATCGAGCCCACGTTGTCGCTGGCGGCCCTGACCATCGTGCTGACGGTGCTGCTGGCCGTGCCGCTGGGCGTGCTGGCCGCCTGGCGCCATGGCGGCTGGCTGGACCGTGCGCTGATGAGCTTCTCGGTGCTCGGCTTTTCGATCCCGACCTTCGTCATCGGCTACCTGCTGATCTGGGGCGTGGCGCTCAAGACCGGCTGGCTGCCGGTGCAGGGCTACGCCAGGCTGGCCGACGGCGTGCTGCCGTGGCTCACCCACCTGGCCTTGCCCGCGCTCACGCTATCCATCATTTACCTGGCGCTGATCGCCCGCGTGACACGGGCGGCGGTGGCGGAGGCGCTAACCGAGGACTATATCCGCACGGCGCGCGCCAAAGGCATCAGCGAGCGCCAGGTGCTGGTGCGCCATGCCCTCTCCAACGCGGCGGTGCCCATCGTCACGGTGATCGGCATCGGCGTGGCGCTGCTCATCGGCGGCGTGGTCGTGACCGAGACGGTATTCGCGATCCCGGGGCTCGGACAACTCACGATCGATGCCGTGCTCTCGCGGGACTACCCCCTGATCCAGGGCATCACGCTCTTCTTCTCGATCATCTATGTGCTGATCAACTTTCTGGTCGATGCCAGCTACGTGCTGTTCGATCCCCGCATCCGGTACTGAGCCACGGCCCGAGCGCCAGCCTCCTTTTTCATGACCGCTTCAAGATGACAGCGACCCGCACCATGAGCGAACCCTTGTCCGGCCTGACCACGAGCCAAAGCGCAAGCCCCGTCCTTCAGGGCGGGGTCAAGCGAGGCAGTCGTTCCCTGGAGCCGAAGGCTCCCCTGAAGGGTGGCGGAGGAGCTCCGGCCGGGAGGCCGGAATCCTTCACGCCAAATATCGAATCGCCCGCCACCACGGCGCCCCGCGGCGTTTCGACGGCGCGGCGCTTGTGGCGCAACGGCGCCGTGCGCTTTGGCGCCTGCGTGCTGGCCTTGCTCGTTGCCGGCGCCGCGGCGGCGCCCTGGCTGGGCACCATCGATCCGACCCTGATCGACCCCGCCAGCGCCAACCTGCCGCCCGGCACGAGCGCCGAATTCATGACCCTGGGCGGCGACACCTTCCAGCACTGGTTTGCCCTGGGCAGCGACAGTCTGGGGCGCGACCTCTGGAGCCGCATGCTCTACGGCGCGCGCGTCTCGCTCGCGGTGGGCGCGGGCGTGGCGCTGCTCGCACTGGCCATCGGCATTCTGCTTGGCCTGGCCGCTGGCTACTTTCGCCGCCTGGATGGGGTGATCATGCGCATCATGGATGGCGTGATGGCGATTCCCGGCATCTTGTTCGCCATCACGCTGATCGCAGTCTGGCAGCCCAGCCTCGCCACCATCGTCATCGCCATCGCCGTGCCCGAGATCCCGCGCGTCGCCCGGCTGGTGCGCTCGGTGGTGCTGACCATCCGCGAAGAACCCTACGTCGAAGCGGCGGTCGCGCTCGACACACCGGCCTGGAAGGTGCTGACGCGCCACATCCTGCCCAACGCCATCGCGCCGCTCATCATCCAGGGCACCTATGTCTGCGCCGCCGCCATCCTGGTCGAGGCCATCCTTTCTTTCCTCGGCGTGGGCATGCCGCCCGAGATTCCGACCTGGGGCAATATCATGGCCGAAGGCCGCACGCAGTTCACGCAATATCCCCAGAGCGTGCTGTTCCCGGGTCTTTTACTCTCGTTCACGGTGCTGGCCGTGAATCTGCTCGGCGACGGCCTGCGCGACACGCTGGACCCGAAGTTCAACAAGCGTGGAGGCTGAAACTATGACCACGAGCCAAAGCGCAAGCCCCGCCCTTCCCAGGGCTGCCACGGAGCCGGTACTAGCCGTACGCAAGCTGAGCATCACCCTGCCGGCCGGCGCCGACCGGCCGCTGGCGGTCGAGCATATCGACTTCGAGGTGGCCGCCGGACAGACCGTTTGCCTGCTCGGTGAATCGGGCTCGGGCAAGTCGGTGATCGCGCAGGCGGTGATGGGGCTGCTGCCGGCCGGCTTGAAGGCGATCGAGGGCGGCATCACGCTGAATGGCCGCGAGCTTCTGCCGCTCACCTTGACGCAGTTGCGGCGCCTGCGCGGCCCGGCGATGGCGATGGTATTCCAGGAACCCATGACCGCCCTGAATCCGGTACAGCGCTGCGGCGACCAGGTGGACGAGATCCTGCGCGAGCACACCCGGCTGTCGGCCGCCGAGCGCCGGCGCGAGGTGCTGCGCATCTTCGCCCGCGTGCGGCTGCCGGAACCCGAGCGCATTTATGCCTCGTATCCCCATCAGTTGTCGGGCGGGCAGCGGCAGCGCATCGTGATCGCCATCGCGCTCATCCTGAAGCCTGCCCTCCTGATCTGCGACGAGCCCACCACCGCGCTCGACGTGACGACCCAGGCCGAAATCCTGAAGCTCATCACCGAGCTGCAGCGCGAGAACGGCACCGCCGTGCTGTTCATTACCCATGATTTCGGCGTCGTGGCGGAGATTGCCGATCGCGTGGTGGTCATGCAACTCGGCCGCATGGTCGAGCAAGGCAACAAGCTCGACGTGCTGCAGGCGCCGCGCCAAGACTACACCCGCATGCTGCTCGCCGCCGTACCCGAGCTCGGCGGCCGCTCGCGTCCGCCACTGCCCGACGGCCCGGCGCTGCTCGACGCCCGGGCGCTGAGCAAGACCTACGCGACCGGCTCCTGGCCGGGCCGGCGGCGCACGGTGCAGGCGGCGACGGATATTTCCCTCTCGGTGCATCCCGGCGAAACGGTCGGCATCGTGGGCGAATCCGGCTCGGGCAAGTCCACCGTGGCGCGCTGCATCGCGCGGCTGATCGAACCCAGCAGCGGCGACATCCTCGCGGGCGGCCAATCGGTGGCCAAGGCGCGGGGCCGGACGCTGTCGCCATTCCGGCGCCAGGTACAGGTGGTGTTCCAGGATCCATACCGGTCGCTGAACCCTCGCCAGACCGTCGGCGCCTCCATCATCGAAGGGCCGCTGAACTTCGGCGTGCCGCGCGAACAGGCCTGGCGGCGCGCCGAGGAGCTGATGCGCCTCGTGCGCATGCAACCCTCCGCGCTGCATCGCTATCCGAACCAGTTCTCAGGAGGGCAGCGCCAGCGCATCTCCATTGCCCGGGCGCTGGCCTGCGAGCCGAAGGTATTGATCGCCGACGAAGCGGTATCGGCGCTGGACGTGTCGGTACAGGCGCAGATCCTGGATCTGCTCAACGACATCCAGCAACGCCTGCGGATCGGCATCCTGTTCATCACCCACGACCTGCGCGTGGCCAGCCAGATCTGCGATCGCGTCATCGTGATGCAGCAGGGGCGCATCGTCGAACAGGGCAGGATCAACGACGTGTTCTTTGCGCCGCAGCATCTTTACACCAAGACCCTGCTGGCCGCCGCGCCGGGGCGAGGATTCGCCTTCGGAAGCCGCGAGCCGGCCGCTCCTCAACCCATACTGGCATGACGATGCGCATCCTCATCGGCGGCTTTCAACACGAGACCAATACCTTTGCTCCCAGCCGCGCCGACTGGGCCGCCTTTCAGCGTGGCGATACGTTTCCCGCTTTCGTGCGGGGCGCCGCCATGGTCGAACGCCTGCGGCACGGCAACATCGCGATCGCCGGCTTCATGGCCGGCGCACGAGAGCGCGGCTGGTCGCTCCTGCCTTCGTGCTGGGCCGGCGCCACGCCGTCGGCGCATGTTACGCGCGATGCCTTCGAGCGCCTGGCCGGCGTGATCCTCGACGACGTCGGCCAGGCGCTCGAACAAGGGCTGGACGCGGTCTACCTCGACCTGCACGGCGCCGCCGTCGCCGAACACGTCGACGACGCCGAAGGCGAGCTGCTGGCACGCGTGCGCGCGATGGTCGGTCCCGCGCGGCCCATCATCGCGAGTCTGGACATGCACGCCAACGTCACGCAGCGCATGTTCGACGCGGCCGACGCGCTGGTCGCCTACCGCACCTATCCCCATACCGACATGGCCGACACCGGCCGCCGCGCGGCGGTGCTGTTGCAGCGGCGCCTGGCGCGCGGCGAGCGCGAACCGCTGCACGCGGCGCGGCTGTCATTCCTGTTGCCGCTGAATGTGCAGACCACGATGATCGAGCCGACGGCATCGATCTTTGGCGCGCTCGGCGCCCTCGACGCCGCGCATGATGTCGTCGCCAGCTTCGCCCCCGGATTCCCCGCCGCCGATATCGAAGAGTGCGGGCCGGTGATCTGGGCCTACGGCGATGAGGCGCCCGCGGCGGTGCGGCAACTGCATTCCCGCGTCGACCAGCCCCGCTCGCAGTGGCGGCTCGATATCCTCGAACCGCGCACGGCGGTCGCCACCGCGCTCGATATCGCGGCCAGCGCACAGAGGCCGGTCGTGATCGCCGATACGCAAGACAACCCTGGCGCCGGCGCCGACGGCAACACCACCGGCATGCTGCACGCGCTGCTCGCGGAAGGCGCCGGCCGGCGCTTTCCCAGCGGGATTGCGCTCGGCATGCTGTACGATCCCGCGGCGGCGGCGGCCGCGCATGCGGCGGGCGTCGGTGCCCAGCTTACGCTGGCGGTCGGCACGGCGGTGCCCACCTTCAGCGGGCAGCGCAGCGACCCGCCCGTGTGGGGCCGCTACACCGTGCGCGCGCTCGGCGACGGGCACGTGGCGCTGAAAGGCCCGATGACGATGGCGCCCAGCGTCGAGCTGGGGCCATGCGCCTGCCTGGAGCTGGAAGGCGTGCTGATCGCCGTGGCCAGCGCCAAGCCGCAGATGCTCGATCGCGAGCTGTATCGCCAC
The DNA here is from genome assembly GCA_023228945.1 of Pigmentiphaga sp. Classification (GTDB taxonomy): domain Bacteria; phylum Pseudomonadota; class Gammaproteobacteria; order Burkholderiales; family Burkholderiaceae_B; genus Verticiella. The sequence continues at coordinate 66,648 of JALOAI010000019.1, forward strand.
GTGGGCATCGAGCCCGAACGCATGAAGCTGCTGGTCAACAAAAGCTCGGTACATTTCCGGGCCGACTTTGCCCCGATCGCCGAAGCCATCCTGGTCGCCAAGGCCGCCGGCCCCATGGCCGCCGACCCGGCCGATCTGCCGTGGCGCAAGCTGTCCGCCCACATGGCGCGACGCCCCTGACCTTTTTCCAACATGAGATTCGACATGCCTCGAACCGCCGAGCGGCATCTGCGCCAGATGCAAGCCCAAGCCGATGACTTCATCGCGATCCGCCACCGCATTCATCAATATCCCGAACTCGCCTACGAGGAGTACCAGACCAGCGAGCTGGTGGCCGAGTACCTGCAGACCTGGGGCTATCGCGTCGAGCGCGGCCTGGGAGTCACCGGCGTGGTCGCGCAACTGCGCCGTGGCAGCGGCGGCAAGCGATTGGGTCTGCGCGCCGACATGGACGCCCTGCCGATCACCGAAGCGACCGGCCTGCCATATGCCAGCCGCCGCGATGGCGTGATGCACGCCTGCGGCCACGACGGCCACACGGCCATGCTGCTGGCCGCCGCCCGCCACCTGGCACACCACGGCGAGTTCTCGGGCACGCTCAACCTCATTTTCCAACCCGCCGAAGAAGGCGGCGGCGGCGCGCGGCGCATGATGGAGGAAGGTCTGTTCGACCGGTTTCCCTGCGACGCGGTCTTCGCCATGCATAACGGTCCCGGCGTGCCGCAGGGCCGGCTGGTGTTTCGCGAAGGGGCGATGATGGCCTCGTCCGACTACGCGACGATTACCCTGCACGGCGTGGGCGGCCATGGCGCCGAGCCTCACCTGACCGTCGATCCCATCGTGGCGGCTTCGAGCATCGTGATGGCCTTGCAGACCATCGTGTCGCGCAACGCCAACCCCATGGAGATGGCGCTGATCACCGTCGGCGCCATCCATGCCGGCCATGCCAACAATGTGATTCCCCAGACGGCCGTCCTGGAACTGACGATCCGCGCCCTGACCCGCGAGACGCGCGAACTGCTCGAACGGCGCCTGAAGGCGCTGGTCGCGGCCCAGGCCGAGAGCTACGGTGTGCGGGCCGAGATCGACTTCCGCCGAGGTTATCCGGTGCTCGTCAACACCGCGGCGGAAACCGAGTTCGCCCGCGAGGTGGGCATCGGCCTCGTCGGCGCCGAGCAGGTTGTCCGCCAGGGCCCCGCCATCTCCGCCAGCGAGGACTTCGCCTTCATGCTGGAAAAGGTGCCCGGCTGCTATCTGATCATCGGCAATGGCGACGGCGCCGGGTCATGCGCGGTGCACAATCCCGGTTACGACTTCAATGATCGCAACATCGCCATCGGCTCGGCGTACTGGGTTCACCTGGCCGAGCGGTTTCTGGCGGCCCCCTGAAGCGGGGTTTCGGATGATCGCCGGCGGCGGGCGGGTGGCCTGGGGGCGCGCCACGCCGCCTCCAGCGCCAGCCGCGCGAGATCGAGCAACAATCCCTCGTCTTCCTGGGCCTCCGCATCCAGCGCGTAGTAGCCGAGCTCCACTATTTTGCCGCGACGCGAATAGCTGAAAACACGCATACCGCGCGTCTCGAAGACTGGGCGATTCCCCGCGTCCGCTTTCAGATACAGTTCGTCGTCGATCACCAGGGCGAACATCCGGCCATCGAGAAACAGCCCATGGCCGCTGAACATGCGGCGCGGCTCGACGGCACCGAGGAATTGCAGGCGATCGCACTGGTAGCGCACGAATTCGCTGGGCGCCGCCATGGCCGGCTCCGGCGCTTAGCCGTGACGCGCGTCGAGCGCCTGGCGGATCAAGCCCAGCCAAGCGCCGGCGGCGCGCGCCGAGTCGCCCGCCACCGCCGAGGGTTCCGCGGCATGGGTGGCGGCCAGCTGGATTTCCTGCACCAGGCGCGAGCCGATGACCACCGCATCGGCCACCTCGGCGATCGCGCAGGCGCTGGCGGCGTCGCGGATGCCGAAGCCCACGCCCACCGGCACGGCGATGTGGCGACGGATCTCGGCGACCTTGCGGGCGACGTCTGCGGTGTCGAGGTGGCCGGCGCCCGTGACGCCCTTGAGCGACACATAATACACATAGCCCCGTGCGAGCCGGGCAAGCTGCCGGATACGCTCGGACGTGGTGGTGGGCGCAATCAGGAAGATCGGGTCGATGCCTTGCTCGGCCAGATAGGCGCTGAACTCGCCCGCTTCGTGGGGCGGGTAGTCCACGATCAACACGCCGTCGACGCCAGCCTCGCCGGCGGCCCTGGCGAACTCGGCGGCGCCCATGCGTTCCACCGGATTGGCATAGCCCATCAGCACCACGGGCGTGGCGGCGTCGTCGCGGCGGAAATCGGCCACGACTTCCAGCACACGGCGCAGGCTGACGCGCTGTGCGAGCGCGCGCTCGGCCGCCTGCTGGATCACCGTGCCATCGGCCATCGGGTCGGAAAACGGCACCCCCAGTTCGATGACATCCGCGCCCGCCGCCACCGCGGCGTGCATGATGGCCACGGTGGCGTCGGCGCTCGGATCACCCGCCATGAGATACGGGATCAACGCGGTGCGCCCGCGCTCGCGGCAGGCTTGCAGGGTGTCGTGCAGGCGGCGGGAGGCGCCCGCCGGGGAGGATGGCGCGTTCATAGTTGGAATCCTCCGCGTTCGGCCACGGTGTGCATGTCTTTGTCGCCACGACCCGACAGGTTGACCAGCAGGATTTTGTCGGCGGGTAGCGTGGGCGCCAGCCGCACCGCGTGCGCAATGGCATGCGACGACTCCAGCGCCGGCATGATGCCTTCGATCCGGCAGCAGGCGTGGAAGGTGGCCAGGGCCTCCTCGTCGGTGACGGTAACGTAGCTGGCGCGCCCGCTGTCCTTCAGCCAGGCATGCTCGGGGCCGACGCCGGGATAATCCAGGCCGGCCGATACCGAATGTGTTTCCAGGATCTGGCCATCGTCGTCCTGCAGCAGATAGGTACGGTTGCCGTGCAGCACGCCGGGCGAACCGCCGGTGAGCGAGGCGGCGTGGCGGCCGGTCTCCAGGCCATCGCCGGCGGCCTCGACGCCGATCAACTGCACATTCTGGTGCGGAATATAGGGGTGGAAGATGCCGATGGCGTTGGAGCCGCCGCCCACGCAGGCGATCACGGCATCCGGCTGGCGGCCGGTTTCGGCGGGCATCTGCTCGAGACACTCCTTGCCGATCACGGTTTGAAAGTCGCGCACCATCGCCGGATAGGGCTGCGGCCCGGCTACCGTGCCGATGATGTAGAAGGTGTTCTCGACATTGGTCACCCAGTCGCGCATGGCTTCGTTGAGGGCGTCCTTGAGCGTACGCGAGCCCGATTCCACCGGCACCACGGTAGCGCCCAGCAGCTTCATGCGGTACACGTTGGCGGCCTGGCGGCGCACGTCTTCGGCGCCCATGTACACCACGCACTCCATGCCGTAGCGCGCGGCCACCGTAGCGGTGGCCACGCCATGCTGGCCGGCGCCGGTTTCGGCGATCACGCGCGGCTTGCCCATGCGGCGGGCCAGCAGGGCCTGGCCGATGCAGTTGTTGACTTTGTGCGCGCCGGTATGGTTGAGGTCTTCGCGCTTGAACCAGATCTGGGCGCCGCCCAGCTGCTCGGACCAGCGCCTGGCGTGGTACACGGGGCTGGGCCGGCCCACGAAATGCTTGAGTTCGTAGGCGAACTCGGCCAGGAATTCGGGATCGTTCTGGTAATGGGCGTAGGCGGCCTTGAGCTCGTCTAGCGCATGCACCAGGGTTTCGGATACGAAGCTGCCGCCGTACCGGCCAAAGTAGCCGGCGGCGTCGGGTAGATCATAGGGTTTCATGGCTCACTCCGGGGCGGCATCGGCCAGCCGCACCTGCTGGATGAATTGCTGCATTTTGATCGGACACTTGATGCCCGGCGAGGTTTCGACGCCACTGCTGACGTCGAGCGCGTAGGGGCGCACCTCAGCGATGGCCTGAAAGACCTTTTCGGCATGCAACCCACCAGACAAAACGGCCGGACGCGCGCGTTCGCTGTGGGCGAGAAGAGAAAGACATGACCAATCGAAGCTCCTGCCGCTGCCGCCATAGCCGGCGGAATGGCTATCGAACAGCCAGCCCGCCGCCGCCATGTGGCGCTGACATGATTCTAGCAAAGCCTCGGGGGACCCGAGGCCGGGGGCGCCCACCCGGAACGCCCGCAGATAAGGCAGGCCGAAGCGCAGGCAGTGCTCTGGCGACTCGTCGCCATGGAACTGCAAGAGATCCGGTCGCACGGTTTCGATGATGCGCTCGAGATCGTCGGCGGGCGCATTGACGGTGAGCGCCACCGCCGAGACGAAAGGCGGCAGCCGGCGGCGCAGGGCCGCGGCCTGTTCGAGGCTCAGGCAGCGTTTGCTGCGCGGATAGAACACCAGGCCCACGGCATCCACCCCCAGCGCCACGGCGGCGTCGAGGTCGGCCTCGCGGGTAAAACCACAGATCTTGATACGGGTGCGCTGCATGATGACAAGCCCGGACGGCCAAACCGCCAAATTGTACAGGCGGCCCCGGCGGCGATGCCGACTACGACAACCGCTGGGGCTGGGATGACGAGAACGACACCTGGCTGGAACTGGCCGACGGCAAGTTCAGCGTCATCGACGCCAGCGGACTGGACGACAATCTCACGCTCTGGGACATGGCCACGGGCGCCGCCGAAAGCGTCCATCTCGGGGCTGGCGAACACAATGTGATCGTGCTCGACGTCCGCGACGACGCCGACGACTTCGCCCTGAAAACCACCGGCCAGCACGACATCATGCCCTGGCTCGTCGGTTAGGCTCCTCGGGCTCGCGCGCCGAGCGCGGCCAAGCCGCCGGCCAGCGCGCGACCGGTGGTCGGCGTCACACCGAGTCGAGTATCTCGCGGCTGTTATCCGACTCGGGCAGATCGAAGCCCGGGTAGTCCACGCCAGTGAGGTAAAGGCCATCGGGCGCATAGGTGGGCGCGCCCAGCGAGCGATTGCGGGCCGCCAGCAGCTCCGCCATCCAGGCCACCGGCTGGCGGCCGAGGCCCACATAGACCAGGCTGCCCACCAGGTTGCGCACCATATGATGCAGGAAGGCATTGGCATGCAGCGAGAACAGCAGGAAGCGCCCGTGCTCGCGGATGTCCAGGCTGTGCACCGTGCGCACCGGCGAGGCCGCCTGGCATTGCGAAGATCGAAAGCTGGTGAAGTCGTGCGTTCCCACCACGGCGGCGGCGGCCTCGCGCATGGCCTCCACCTCGAGCGGACGAAAGCACCAGCCCGCCCGGCCCGCCCATAGCGGCGAGCGGACGGGATCGACCAGCAAGCGATACACATAATGGCGGCCGGTGGCCGAAAACCGGGCATGGAACGATTCCGGCACCGGCCGGGCCCAGCGCACCGCCACCGATGCGGGCAGGTTCGCATTGAGACCGCGCACCCAGGCGCGCTCGGCGCGATCAACGGGCGAGTCGAGATGGACCACTTGCAAGGCGGCATGCACGCCGGTATCGGTACGGCCGGCGCAGATCGTGGGCACGGCCTGGCCGATAAAGGCGCGTAAAGCGGCTTCCAGGGTGTCCTGGACGGTCTGGCCGCCGGGCTGCGTCTGCCACCCCCGCCAGGGTCTGCCGTCGTAGGCCAGGCCCAGGGTCATGCGCGGCATCAGCGCCCTCCTTCGAGCCGTGGCCGGCGCCGGCGGCCGTGGCCCCCGCGACTCCCCGGCGAGCGGGACGCCGGCCCCGCCCGCCAACGCGCGCCGGTGTCGCCGGGCGCCTCACGGCACCCTGGATCGGCCGGCGGCCCGTGTTCGGCGATTTCGAGACAGATCACGATTGGCGTGGCGGTGAAGCATCGTCGCCGCGCGCCGCGCCCTGGGCCGGCCCCGATGACGCATCGCCCGTGGGCTTCTGGCCGTCGGAGGGCGGCGAATCGAGATCGAGGTCGAAATCCACCTTGAGCGGAGGCGGCGGCGAGAGGGGCGCGACATCGGTATCGGCGCTGTCGTCGAGCACCACGGATTCGGGCTTGCGGCGCAAGAGGTAGGCTACCACCGCGAGCGCGAACACGATAAGAGCGCCCAGACCCCAGGCGGTGAAGGAGTCGGACTCGGCCTCGGGGGAGCCGGGCGACGGTGCGGCGGGTGGCGAGACAGCCGGAGGGGTGGCGCTTGCCGCGCTGCCATTGCGTGCCCCGTTGGCATTGGTGGCGGCGCCCGCGGCCGTGGCGGGACCGGTGCCGGTGCCGGAACTCTGGGCCGTAGCAGAATCGGCAGGAGCCGCTGAATCCTGGGCCGCAGCAGAACCGGCAGACACGGCAGAATCCCGGACCGAGGCGAGACCGGTGACAGAGCCCTGGGCCGCGTCCGACGGATCGGCGGCCGCGGCGCTTGAACCGCCGGCGCCGTCCGCCCCGCCCGGCGCCGCCGTGGGCGACTGGCCGGAGGCCGTATCCTGGGGCCGGGCCGCGGGCGCTCCCGCCAGGGCGGGCAAACTCCCGCGGGCATCACTGGCATCACTGGCATCACTGGCATCGGGCAGACTGGCGGCCGGCGCCCCGGTGCCCAGGTTTCCCGCCTGGCCATTGCCCGCGCCCGTGGGCGCCACGGCGGCCGTGGCGTCGCTCGCTCGGGGCACAGAAGCGGCGTCGGCAGCGGCGTCCGATGCCGCGCCCGGCGTGCTGGCGGCCATGGCGCGCGCCACTTCGGCCGTGGCGGCCGAGCTGGCACCGGCCTCGGCCTGGTTGGCGATTGCCGCCGCGCCGGGGTCGCCTGCAGCGGCGGCCTCAGCCCCCGTGGGCCTCGCCTCGCCGATCCGGCCCTGAGCCGGGGTGGACCTCATGGGCACCGACGCCCCCCCGCCTGGCAGGACGGAGGTGCCCGCTTCGGGCGACGCCACGCCACCACCGGCCGGAGTGACGGAGCGGTCGGCTACGCTGGCCGAGCCGGCTGTGGCGTTGGTGTTGGCGGAGGCGCTGGAGGCAGCGGCCACCGGCGGTGTGCCAGTGGCCGTCGCGGCGTCGGTGGCGCCGGAGGTTCTGCCGCCAGCAACCGCAACAGCGGTTGCCGTTGCGGCAGCCCCGCCCTGGCCGCTGCCTCCCGCCGGCGACACCGCCACGTCGTTGCGGCTATCGGCGGCGTCGTTGGCCGCGGCACCGCCGGCACGGCCCGCGGAGCTCGCCGGGCTCGCGCCAGGCGTGGTCGGCATGGCACCGGCATCACGGGGAGTCTCCTGGACTGCCACCGCGCCATTGGCCATGCGGCCGGCGCCACCGGCTGCGGCGGACGGCGTATTGCCGTTGGCGCCGCCCGTGCCCGAGGCCGCGGTGGCGGCCCCGGATTCCGTTGACGATGTCCGTTGTTGCTGCAAGCGGGCCAGAGCTTCGTTCTGCAAACTGAGCAGCTGTTCCATCTCCCGAACGGTGCTTTCCAGTTCGCCCACCCGGCTGCGGGCTTCGTCCAGGGCTTTTTGGGTGGCGGCGCGTTCGTCGCGCAATTGATCGATGACGGCCTGGGAATCGCGGGTGGCGGCATGGGCCGTACCGTTGCCCGGCAGCAGGCTGGAAAGCCGCAAGGTGTCGCGGTTTTGCGCCGGAACCGGCACCGGGGCGGGCGCGGCCACCGCGCCCTGGCTGGCGGCGAGGTCGGCGGCCGGCGTCGACGCCGCCACCATGGGCGCCTGGCGGGCCGCCTTGCCCCGCAGGGCCGCGAAGTCGCGCAGATGGGCCGCCACCAGGCGGCGCGCCGCGCCGGGATCGATGGCGCGCACGGCATCGGCCGAAGGAACGGCCAGGGTGGCGCCGGCGCGCACCAGATGCAGGTTGCCCTGGATGAAGGCGGCGGGATTGGCCTGGAACAGGGCGACCAGCCATTGTTCGAGCGAGCCGCTATCGGCGCCCGCCTGGCGCCGCAGCCGCGCCGCGATGGCGCCCAGCGTGTCGCCACGGGCGACCAGGACGGACTCCGCCGGCCCGGTGGCCGCAAGGCGAACCGGGGTAAGGCTTGCGGCCTTGGCCGGCGCCAGCAGCAGCACGATACGGCGGCTTTCGGGCCCCGAGGGTAAATCGAGCTGCAAGGCGAGATCGACTACGCCTCGCGGCACGGGCTGGGCCGAGGTGAGGACGAGAATGGCGCCTGCGCCGCCATCGGCCCGCGGCAGCAGCGTGGCCGAGACCGGCATGGCCTGGCGATCGGCCAGGCCGGCATTGGTGGCGTGGCCGGCCTCGACGGTGGCGGTGATGCCGCCCGGCGCCAGACCGGCCGGCAGCTCGCGCACCGGGATCTCGACGCTGAGCGGCTGGCCGACTCCGGACAAGATCCGGGCCCGGCCCCATTCGGCGGCATGCGACACGCCCCCCGCCAAAACACCCAACATAACGATGACCGTACCGGAAACCTTCAGGCCCGTGCGGCGGGACGCAAGGCGGGAATTCTGCTGAAACGGCACGGCGACTCCAAAACGGCATGCAAGAAGTTGGTTCGAGGCCGCCGGCAGCCAAGGCATGCCGCGGCCCAGCCCGAAGATTTTGACAGGAAGCCCGCGCCAGCGCCACCCCCTGCCCGCCCGCGGAGGCAAGATGGGCGCGCCGGCCGAGGATCACGCCGCGCGATCGCGCTTGCCCAGGCCCAGATAGCTTTCGATCACCCGGGGATTGCCGGCCAGCTCGTGAGCCGGCCCCGACAGGGCCACCGCCCCGGTTTCGAGCACATAGCCGTAATCGGCGACCTGCAGCGCCGCCCGGGCGTTTTGCTCCACCAGCAAGGTGGCCACCCCGGTTTCGCGCAGGCCCGAAATGATGTGGAAGATCTCGCGCACGATCAGGGGCGCCAGGCCCAGGCTGGGCTCATCGAGCATCAGCAGGCGCGGCTTGGCCATCAGCGCGCGGCCCAGTGCCAGCATCTGGCGCTCGCCGCCGGATAGCGTGCCGGCCTCCTGGCGGCGCCGCTCTTTAAGGCGCGGAAAGAGGCGGAAGACATTTTCCATCTCGTCTTTCCAGTTGCGCTCGCGAGCGCGATAGCGCCGGAAGCCGCCAAGCAACAGATTGTCTTCCACGGTCATGCTGGCGAACAGCTCGCGCCGCTCGGGCACCAGCGACATGCCGGCCGCCACGCGGCGTTCGGCGCCCCAGGTTTCGATGCGCTCGCCGGCGTAGACGATCTCGCCGTGCGCAGAACCCGACAAGGGCAGCGAGCCCATGATGGCGTTGAGCATGGTGGATTTGCCGGCGCCGTTGGCGCCGATCACGGTGACGATCTGGCCGGCGCCGACTTCGATGGCGGCATCGCCCAGCGCCGTGACTTTACCGTAGCGGGCCGACAGGCCTCGCACGGACAGGATCGAATCACGCATGGGCGGCCTCTTCGTCGACGCCGCCGAGGTAGGCCTCGAGTACGGCGGGGTTGGTCTGGATCTCGGCGGGCGGGCCTTCGGCAAGCTTGGTGCCGAAGTCCATGACCACCAGGTGATTGGTCAGCTCCATGACGAATTCCATATCGTGCTCCACCAGCAGGATGCTCATGCCTTCTTCACGCAGCTGTTTGAGCACCTGGCTCAGCGCCTGTTTTTCGCGGAAGCGCAGGCCGGCCGCGGGTTCGTCGAGCAGGAGCAGCACCGGGTCGGCCGCCAGCGCGCGCGCGATCTCGACGATACGCTGCTGGCCCAGCGCCAGGTTGCCGGCTTGCTCGTAGAGATAGTCGCCCAGGCCCACCCGCTCGAGCTGGCGCGCCGCCTCATGCAGCAGCTGCGCCTCGCGGCTGCGATCGGTGTGCAGGGTGCCGGCCAGCACGCTGACGTCGCTGCGCAGGTGCGCACCCAGGGCAACGTTCTCGAGCACGCTCATGGTGGGCAGCAGCTGCACATGCTGGAAGGTACGGCCCACGCCCAGGCGGGCGATGTCGCGCGCCAGCAGGGTATCGAGCCGCTGGCCCAGGAACTCGACCTTGCCCCGGGTGAGCGGCAGAACCCCGGTAATCAGGTTGAAGGTAGTGCTCTTGCCCGCGCCGTTGGGACCGATCAGACCAACGATCTCGCCGGCGCTGAGCTTGAAGCTGATGTCGTTTACCGCCACCAGGCCGCCGAACTCCTTGCGGATGGCGTCGACCTCCAGCACCATTTGGCCCGACACCGGACGCGGCCGCTGCGGCAGCAGTGGTGCCTCGGGCGGGGGCGCCAGGCGCTCGGCACGGCTATCACGGCGGCGCTGAAAAGGCGCCACCACGTAAGACCAGATACCGTCGCGGGCGTATTGCAGCACGATCACCAGCAACACGCCGAACACGATCATCTCGAAGTTGGCGTTGGTGTCGAGCAGGCGCGGCAGCCAGTTCTGGAGCTGGTCTTTGATGATCAGCACCACCGCCGAACCCACCAGCGCTCCCCACACCGAGGCGGCGCCGCCGACGACGGCCATGAACAGCGCCTCGATACCGGCGTTCAGACCAAAGGGACTAGGGCTGACGGCGCGCTGCATATGGGCGTACAGCCAGCCCGAGATGCTGGCCAGCAGGGCCGCGTACATGAAGATGATGATTTTGTACGCGGCGGTGTTGATGCCGAACGACTCGGCCATGGCGGCGCCGTCTTTGAGCGAACGGATGGCGCGGCCCGGGCGCGATGCCAACAGGTTGACGAGGGACCAGATCGCCAGCAGCACGAACAGCCAGATCAGGTAGTACATATTGCGGCCCGCCGCCAGCGAGATGCCGAAGACCTGCAGCGGCTCGATGCCCGAGATGCCGTCGTATTTACCCAGCACCTCGAGGTTGCCGAACAGGTAGTACAGGCTGAGCCCCCAGGCGATGGTGCCGAGCGGCAGGAAATGGCCCGACAGGCGCAAGGAGATCGCCCCCAGGATGTAGGAGAGGATCGCGGTGAAGCCCAGGCCCAGCAGCAGGGTGAACCACGGCGACCAGCCCATCTGGGTGGTGAAGTAGGCGGTGGTGTAGGCCCCGATGCCGACGAATGCCGCCTGGCCGAACGAGGTGAGCCCCCCCACGCCGGTGAGCAGGACCAGGCCGAGCACCACCAAGGTTGCCAGGCCGATATAGTTGAGCTGTGTGATCCAGAACTCGGGGGTGATCGCCAACTGCGGCAGCGCCAGCAGTATGACGATGAACACCACGAGCGGGATGCGGGACAATGAATTCTTCATGGGAATAGGCGCATCAGGATTCGGCGGGACGATCGTTTACTCATCTTCGACGTGCTTGCTGGTGAGCGAACGCCACACCAGGACCGGCAGGATCAGGGTGAAAACGATCACCTCTTTGTAGGCACTGGCCCAGAAAGAGCTGAACGACTCGAGCAGGCCCACTGCCAGCGAGCCCACCAGCGCCAGCGGATAGCTGACCAGGCCGCCGAAGATGGCGCCGACGAAGCCCTTGAGGCCGATGAGGAAACCGGTGTCGTAGTAGATAGTGGTAACGGGCGCGATCAGGATGCCCGAGAGCGCGCCAATGAAGGCGGCCAGGGTGAAGGTGATCCCGCCGGACATATTGGTACTGATGCCCATCAGGCGGGCGCCACGCCGGTTGACGGCGGTGGCGCGCAGCGCGCGGCCATAGAGCGTGCGCTCGAAGAACAGATAGAGCGCGATGATCAGTACCAGCGCCGTGGCCACCACGAATATGCTCTGCGCGGAAATCCGGGTAAAGCCGAGATCGATGCCGCCGCTGATGAACGCCGGCGTGCGCCAGCCTTCGGCGCCGAAGAACACCAGCGCCGACCCCTGGAGCGCGAAGTGCACCGCCACCGAGACAATGAGCAGGACCAGCACGGAGGCTTCGGCCAGCGGCTGATAGGCCACGCGGTACAGCATGGGGCCCAGCGGCACCACCAGGGCCAGCGTGATGAGAATATCGACCACCAGCGGCAGGTCGGAAGCCGCCACTTGCTGCACGCCCCAGAAAGCCAGCCAGGGGTAGATCACGCAAGTGGCAATGACCTTGGGCAAGCCCACGTAGCGGCCAGTACGGACGGCGGTATAAAGCTCCATCAGCAGCACGGCGGCGCCGAAGATGGGCAGCAGCCACACGGTGCCCGGCACCTGCCCATTGACGAGCATGGCGAGCGTGAGCGCGCCGAATGCGACGAACTCGCCCTGGGGGATGAAGATCACGCGGGTGACCGCGAACACCAGCACGATGGCCATGCTGAGCAGCGCGTAGATGGCACCGTTGACGATGCCATCCTGTATCAAAATCAAGGCAATGGTCGAATCCATGCTCCTGCCTCAGGACTATTGTTAACGTCGATAGACGAGTAGTTACGTATCAGTATCAACGATCTTGAGCTGGCGCCGACACTAGCGTTTTCCCGCACCGGGCACAAGCCTGGCACCGCATACGAAAAAGGGCATCGGGACTGCTCGCCGCCGAATCTTCGACGGCCCCGATGCCCTGCTCCCTCCGCGGATACCCGGCGGCGTCCGCGCGGCACGAGACGGATTACTTGACCAGTTCCCAATTGCCGTCGGTGATGCGCACCAGCACGGCGGCACGCTGGTCGACGCCGATGTGATCGGTCGGGCTCATGTTGTAGACGCCATGGGTGCCCACCAGCTCTTTGGTGTTTTCGAGGGCGTCGCGTACGGCGGCGCGGAACTCGGGCGTACCGGGCTTGGCTTTTTTCTTGGCCTCGGCCACCGCGGCGTCGGCCAGCAGATAGGCGTCGTAGGTGTAGGCGGAGAAGGCATTGCGGCTGCCTTCGCCGAACTTGGCTTCATAGGCGTCGGAGAACTTGAGCGCCACCGGCTTGATGGGGTTGTCGTCGGGCAGCTGCTCGGCCACCATCACCGGCCCGGTAGGCGCAAAACCGCCTTCGAGGGCCTTGCCGCCCACGCGCAGGAAGTCGCGGTTGATCACGCCGTGGTTGTGATAAATGGGGCCCTGGTAGCCGCGATCGCGCAGGGCGACGTGAGGCAGCGCGCCCGGCGTGCCCGAGCCGCCCACCACTACCGCATCGGGACGGGCGCTCATCAGCTTGAGCACCTGGCCCGCCACGCTGGTATCGACGCGGCCGTAACGCTCGTTGGCCACGACCTTCATATCGTTCTTGTCGGTATTGGCGGTGGTGCCGCTGAGCACGAGATCGCCCCAGGAATCCGCGAAGCCGATGTAGCCGATGGTATTGCCGCCGTTCTTCTTGATGTGGTCGACCACGGCGCCCATCATGACCGACACGGGCTGGGCCACGGTGAAGGTCCAGGGATTGCCCTGGATCGCAGCTGGCGCCACCGGCGAGAGCGCGATCTGCGGCACTTTGAACTGCCCCGCCACTTCGGATACCGCGGTGGAGCTGGGCGTGGTGCCCGAGGCCAGGAGGATGTCGACATTGTCTTCCTCGATCAGGCGGCGGGCGTTGCGCGTAGCGTTAGTGGGATCGGAGGCGTCGTCGAGGATGATGTAGCGCACCGGCTCGCCGCCCAGGGTGTCGGGCAGGATGTCGAAGGCATTGCGATACGGAATGCCCAGCGAGGCCGCCGGGCCGGTGGTGCCGACGGTGACGCCGACCCGGACTTCGGCGCTGGAAAGGCCCGGCAGGCTGGCGACGGCCGCTGCGCAGATCAAGGCACGAAAGTGGAATTTCATGTTGAGAAGTCTCCAAAAAATATCATCGATGGCTCGCGATCCCCGAGGCGCGCAACCCAGCGGCGGCAGGACAGGCAGTATATTGCGCGCCCCTGGAAAACACATGTGGGAATTCCCTAGGAATACCTGGAATGGCCAGCGGAACTTCCATACGCATGTGTATGTTTTGCAATCCTATGGCAGCATCTGGTGACCACACCATAGGGGTATACCCCCGGCCGCTTCCTCCGGCGGCCCTTCCCTTGCGCCACTCTCGGTCCGGCGCGCTATCCAGCAGGAGAACCCGCGACATCCGGCGCGGTGGAATGCCTCGGCAAACGAACGGACATTTCTTGTTTCAGGGCCCCGCATGCGGCGGCGGCCCATGGGCCTCCAGAGCCGCCGCACATCCAGACAAGGGTGTATGTTTCAGCCGAATCCCTCGCCTGGAGATCCCTTAGAGATTCAACTGCCGCGCCACCACCAGCCGCATGATGTCGCCGGTGCCGCCGCCGATCCTCGGAAAATAGGAATCGCGCAAGTAGCGTTGCACCGGATATTCCTTCATCAGCCCGTAACCGCCGAAAATATCCATGGCCATCTGGCAAACCTCGTGGCAACCGTCGGCGGCCACGATCTTGGCCAGCGCCGCCTCCGTCGTGATGGGTTTGCCGGCGTCGGCCAGCGCGGCGGCGTGGTAGGTTGCCAACCTGGCCTGCTCCAGCTTGGCATACATGTCGACCAGCTTGAACTGCACTGCCTGGAACTTGCCTATCGGTTGGCCGAACTGCTCCCGCTCGCCGGCATAGCGACGGGCGGCCTCGAAGGCGGCGCGGCCATTGCCGAGCGCCAGCGCCGCCGTAAAAATGCGGTCCACGGTCAGCGACTGGTAGGCGTTGAGGAAGGCGCTGCCCGACTCCGCGACCAGTTGGTGATCGTCCGGCACGAATACGCCATCGAACGCCAGTTCGGCGGTATCGGAACAATGCACGGAAAACTTATCGAGCCGGCGGCCCACCCGGAAGCCGGGCCAGGTGGTGTCGACGATGAACATCTCCAGTGCCTTGGCGCCCTTGCCCGGCTCGGTGGTGGCCACCACGGTGATGAAGTCGGCCACCGTGCCATTAGTGGTGAAGATCTTGCTGCCATCCAATCGCCAGCCGCCTTCCACCCGGGTGGCGCGGGTGCGCAGCGAAGCGGCGTCCGAACCGGCGTTGGGCTCGGTAATGGCGAAGGCGCCGATCTTCTCGCCACGCAGCGCCGGTTCCAGATAGCGTTCGCGCAGCATGGGGTTGCCCCACTGATGAATGGTGTGTGTGGCGGTCGACCCCTGCATGCAAACGCCGGCGGCGAAGCCCAGCGACCCCCGCGCCAGTTCCTCGCACAAAGCGGTGAAGGCGGTATAGGGCCGCTCCACGGCGCTGCCACCCACGTCTTCTGGATACATCACGCCGTAGTAACCCAGCGCGCCGAGTTCGCGGAACAAGGCATGGGGGAACTCCCCCGCCTCGTCGAGCGCCTCGGCCTGCGGCAGCAGGCGCTCGTCCACCCAGCGGGCAATGGGCGCCCGGAAGGCCTCCAGTTCGGAATGCAAATCCATCATCGTCTCTCTCCATTCAGGCAGTTGAAGAACTTGGGCCGTAGCGCCGGAGCCTCTCCGCCACTCTGCAGGGGCGCCTGCGCCTGACCTTGCCGCCAACGGACGAGGCTTGCGCACAGGCGCGTGGTCAGCCTGACGGCCGCAGCGTCTGCTGCAACACGCGCCGCGCCACCTTGCCGGTGGCGTTCTTGGGCAACTCTTCCAGAAAATACACCTGGCGCGGGCATTTGTAGGCCGCGAGCTTCTGGCGCAGCCGGCCTTGAATCTCCTGCGCCGTGAGTCGGTTGCCAGCGCGGACCACAACGGCGGCCGCCACCTGCTCCACCCAGTGCGGATGAGGCTGGCCGAAGACGCAGGCCTCGCGCACCTCGGCCCAACCCAGCAGGCAGGCCTCGACCTCGGAGGGGTAGACGTTCTCGCCACCGGTGACGATCATGTCGTTCTTGCGGTCGAGCAGATAGAACAGTCCGTCGTGATCCTGATAGCCCAAATCGCCCGTGCGCAGCCAGGGCGCATTCGCCATCGTGCCTGCGCCGCCAGCCGCGGCAACGTCGGCTTCGATCCTGGCCTCGGCCCGCGACGGGTGTTGATCGGCATGCCAGACGCTCGCGGCGGCGGCCGGGTCGGCAGCGTGCCAATAGCCCCGCATGCTGTAGGGGCCGCGGACCTCGATCTCGCCAACCGCGCCTGGGCCGCATGTGCCGCCGTCTTCAGCCACGATCCGGACCTCGATCCCGGGCATCGCCCGGCCGCAGGCCGTCAGGCGCCCTGGCCTGTCGCCCGCCGCGGCCTGCCGGTGAACCCCAGGCTCGAGCACGGTGGCGATGCCGCTTTCGGTCGAGCCATAGCTCTGGACAAAGGCGCACGTCGGCAGGCGCGCCATGGCCCGCTTCAACAATTCGACCGGCATGGGCGAAGCCGCGTAGAACAGCATGCGCAGGTGGGACAAATCAGCGCCAGGCATGGCCGGATGGTCGAGCAAGGCGGCTACCATGGTGGGCACCAGATGCACATAGGTGATGGCACGCTGCTCCAGCGCGTCGATCACCGCCGCGGCTTCGAAACGGGCGAGCACGTGGGTGGCGCAGCCGGCCCAGAAGCTGGCGAAGCCATGGTAGAACAAACCCCCAACGTGGAAGAACGGGAGCGCGGCCAGCACCCGGTCCGCAGGCGTCAGGCCCGCCACGGCCACCGCGGCCTGGCGGGCGTTGCCCACGACGAAGCGATGGCTCAGCGCCACCGCCTTGGGCGCGCCCGTGGTGCCGCTGGTGTAGAGCAGGCAGGCCAGGTCGTCGGGCTGTGCCGCCTCCACAGGCTCGCTGGCGTCGGCCGCGGCCAGCCAGTCTTCGTAGGCCAGCCAGCCGGCGGGCGCGGCATCCCAGCCCACGCATACCAGGTCCTTGGGCAGCCGATCGCGTAGCGCTTCGATCCGGGGCTGGTCTTCGATATCCACGAACAGCAAACGCGGCTGGCAATGTTGCAACAATGCCAGAAGTTCCTCGGCGGTGAGGCGCCAATTGAGCGGCACCATGACCATGCCCGACTTGCCCAGGCCAAGTACCTCGAAGGTTTCGCGGCGGTTGCGCGACAGCACCGCCACGCGGTCGCCCGCCGCCAGGCCCAGCGCTTGCGCCGCCCGGTTGAGGCGATTGATGCGCTCATTGAACCCACCGAAGGCGACGGTTCGCCCGGCTTCGTCCACCCAGGCGGTGGCGTTGGGCCGACGCGCCGCGTGGCCGCGCATCACCGCGCCGATGGTGAAAGCGTCTTCGGACGGCCGGTCAAAAACAACCTCGGCGCCATCGGTTTGCCGCGCCTCGTGAGCCACCTCGCCTCCAGGGCCGGAGCTCGGGCGGCTCGCCTCGGGGGGGTCTGCGGCGCCCGGAGGGGCAAGCTCCGCCAGGCTTCGACCAGAAGGACGATTCCGCCCGTCGCCTGGCTGGTGGGGCTCGGTCATGATCGCCGCACCTTGTCTTTTTTGTGTTCGAGGAAGTCCCGCAGCCGGCGCTTGGCCTCGTCGTCGCCCTGGGCCACGCCGACCATCAGCATTTCGGTGAACAAGCCGGCCTGCGGATCCTGCTCGACGATGCGGGGTATCGCCTGCAGCACGGCGAAGTTGGCCAGTGGCGCGTTGCGGGCGATGCGGGCGGCCAATTGCAGGGCGCGGTCCAGGCCTTCGCCCGGCTCCACCAAGTACTGCGACAGGCGCAATCGGTTGTGCGCCTCTTCAGCGTCGTACACCCGGCCCGAGAGCATCATGTCGATCACCGCATCGGCGCCGATCAGCCGGGGCAAGCGCACCGAACCGCCCGAGCCGAGGAAGATGCCGCGCGTGCCTTCGGGCAGCGCGTAATAGGCGCTGCGCTCGGCGATGCGGATGTGCGCCGCGGCCGCCAGTTC
Source organism: Pigmentiphaga sp. (assembly GCA_023228945.1). Taxonomy (GTDB): domain Bacteria; phylum Pseudomonadota; class Gammaproteobacteria; order Burkholderiales; family Burkholderiaceae_B; genus Verticiella. The sequence continues at coordinate 84,212 of JALOAI010000019.1, forward strand.
CAGGCCGCCGCCGATGACCGCGCCATGCAGCACCGCGATCACCGGCACCCGGCAGAACTGCACGGTATCGTTCAGACGCTGGCCGATGATGGAAGTCTCGAAGCTCTCGGCGGTGGTGGTTTCCTTCAGTTCGTTGAGATCGAGGCCCGCGCAGAAGTGTTCGCCGGCGCCGCGCATCACCACGCCCTGTACGTCGCGGGGAATGGTGCTGAAGAAGGCCTGCAGCGCCAAGACCAGATCGTCGTTCAGGGCGTTGCGCTTGGCCGGTCGGTCGAGCGTGAGCACGGCCAGATTGCCGTGGCGCTCGACGCGGATGCAGTCGGGCAGCGGCACCGGCCAGTCGTGCGCGGGAGCAAGGCGATCGTTGGGGGGCGATGCCGTCGCGAGCTTCGTTTCTTCGTCTGCCGGCGGGATCGCCTTCGAGGCCGGCGACTCCGTGCGAGGGCCCGGCCCATCGTGGGCGGTGGGCTCGGGGTGCTTGCCTGTCGTCATGCGGAAGCTCCAGGTGTGGATGCGGCGGGACGCGAGGCTGGCTCGGTCGCCTGGCTGGCCTGTTGCAGGCGCACGACTTCCACCAGTTGCCGGTCGCGCCAGCGCACCCACTCGGCCACCTCCTGGCCGTCGGCCACTTCTTCGGCGGCGGCGGCCAGGCGGGCCTTGGTGGCGTCGTCGAAGGTGGGAATGGCGGTGGGCGTCCACCATTGCTCGATCGCCGCTCCGGCATGATCGAGAATGCCCTTCATCCCCCCAGGGCCGCCGGCCAGATGCAGGGTGAGCAGGCCCCCCATCAAGGCCCAGCGCGGCCCCAGGCCATAGCGCACCGCGGCGTCGATGTCGCGCGCGCTGGCCACGCCATCGAGCAGGCACTGCACGGCTTCGCGCACCAGGGCAAACTGCAGGCGGTTGGTCATGTGGCCGCTGGCCTCGGCGTGCAGCAGGATCGGCTGCTTGCCCAGATGGCGGGCAAAACCCATCGCCCACTCCAGCAAGGCGGGATCGGTTTGCCGGCCGCCCACTACCTCCACCAGGGGAATCAAATGGCTGGGGTTGAAAGGGTGCACCACCACCAGGCGGCCCGGATGGCGGCAGGCCTGCTGCATCGAGCTGGGCGGGATGCCGCCGGTGCTCGACAGGATCGGCACCAGCGGCGGCGCGACGGCATCGATCTCGGCCAGCACGCTGGCCTTGAGCTCGGGCTTCTCCGGGACGTTCTCCTGGATGACGTCGGCTCCGGTCGCGGCCTCGGCGGCGCTGGCGACAAAACGCAGCGCTTCCTGCGGTGGCGTCTCGGTGCGGGCCACGCCCAGTTGGCGCAAGGCCGGCCAGGCGTCGGCCACGAATTGGCGCGCGCGGGCTTCGGCACCGGGGCCGGGATCGTGGGCCAGGACTTGCCAGCCCCGGGCGAGGAACAGCGCCGTCCAGCTGGCGCCCACGGAACCGACGCCGAGCACGGCAACCGTGCGGATGGCGGAGGGATCGGGATAAGAAAACGGTACGGGCATGCCTGGCCTCGATCAGGAAGAAGCGCCGGCCACCGAGAGCGGCGGCCGCGGCGCGTGAAGGTTCGGGGTGGAGAACTCCGGGCCTCGGCCCAAGCGTCGCCATTGCCCTGTGAGAGAACCACCGGCCCCCGGCACCTCGTGACCTCGCGCGGCCTTATCCCGGGGACTGTGCGTGCGCTCTGACATGGGATCAGGCGGCGAGCGGCCGCAGGCCCATCATCTCCCGCGCTTCGGCGGGGGTTGCAGGCTCGGCGCCCAGCTCGCGGATGATGCGCACCATGCGTTCGACCAGTTGCACGTTGGTGGCCAGTTCTCCGTGGGCGTAGTACAGATTGTCTTCGAGGCCCACGCGCACATGGCCCCCCATCAGCACGCCTTGCGTGGTGGCCGGCAGTTGCGCCTGGCCGATCGCGCTCACGTTGAAAATGGCATCGCGTGGCAAATGGTCCACCATGGTTTGCAGGATGCGCGGGGTATACGGCAGCGCTCCCTGGAAGGCATTGACGCCGAGCACGATGTTGATGAAATACGGTGGTTCGTCCAGCCCTTCGGCGATCGAGCGGGCGACGTCCTGCACGATGTCTTCGAGGCTGAACACTTCCCACTCCGGCTTGATGCCCCGCTCGCGCATGCGTTCGGCCAGGATGCGGATGCGGCTGGGCGAAGTGGGCACCAGGATCTCGCGGCTGCCGAAGCTCGCGCAGATCGTTTGCGCATCGAGGGTGCACATTTCGGCGCCCGGGGCCTCCATGCCCTTGAGGCGCTGTTCGAAGTCGATCTCCCACATGCCGTTGTTGAGCTGATGGACCATATCGCCATTGATGCCGCCGCCCGTGGAGTTGTTCAGCACAATATCGCAGCGCTCACGGATCAGGCGGTTCATCTCGCCATACAAGGCCGGATCGCAGGTGGCCTCGTCGTCGCTGGCGCGGCGCGCATGCAGTGCCGCCACGCTGGCGCCGGCCTCGTAGCAGCGCAGAACATCGTCGGCGATCTCGCGCGGCTGGGTGGGCAGGTGCGGACTCTGCCGCTTGCTGGCCATGCCACCGGTGGGGGCGATGGTCACGATGACCTTGGGAGTATTCATGCGGGGCTCCTGAAATGGGTGGGACGTGGGCCGCTGGTGGCTCGCGACGGCCGGTTTGACGGGGCTTATGCTCTGGTTGCGCCGAAGCCTGGCTCTGATTGACGCCGCGGGCCGGCTTTAACGGTGGCTCAAGCCCCTGGCCCGGCTTGCAGCCGTTCGTAGGCATCGGCCAGTTCGGGATCGCGGCGGCGGACTTCGGCGTGGTCGACCCGGCCGCTGCGCGTGACGTAGTCGTAGGCGAACGAAACCGGATCCAGGTGCAGCTTGGGGCCGAGGTTCTCGTACCACTCGGTGCTTTTGATGGCCGCCTGCTGCAGGCGGTCGGAACCGGGCTGGCGCCGCGCGACGAAATCGGCCAGGATGGCCGGAACGCTGCCCGGTTGGGCTTGGCAGGACTCATACAAGGCGATCGAATCCTGCATGGCCAACCGCGTGCCCGAGCCCACCGACGGATGGCCGGTGCGCAGCGCATCGCCCAGCAGCACGATATTGCGCCAATGCCAATGCCGGTTCTTGACGATGGTATAGCGGAACCACTGCGAGTTGTTGGACAGCAGGCGATGGCCCTGCAGATCCTCGGCGAATACGCCTTCGCAGTAGGCCAGGCTCTCGGCCTCGCTCATGCGGCCCAGACCCGCGCGCTCGAAGGTCGCGGGATCGACTTCCACCAGGAAGGTGCTGTGATCGGCGCTGTACTGGTAGGTGTGGGCGATCACCAGGCCGTCGTCGTTCTGGCGGAAGATCAGCGACAAGGCGGGGAACAATTGGGTGGTGCCATACCAGGCCAGGTAATTGGGCCGTTCGTCGAGCTCGGGCTGGAAGTGTTCGGCCAAGCGGCTGCGGATGGCGCTGTTGGCGCCATCCGCAGCGACGATCAGGTCGCTGTCGGCGAACCGGGCTGGGTCGTCCTGGCGGCTATTGAAATGCAGCTTGACGCCCACTTGGCGGCAATGCCGGTGCAAGGCCGCCAGCAGATCGATGCGTGCCATGCGATGGAAGGTATTGTTGGCCAGGCGTACCCGAGTTCCGCCATGCACCACCGCCATGTCATCGTGCACCACCTGGCCCGCGGTCATGCTGGCGTAGAGTTCGGGGGCGATATCGCGTACGAAGGCCAGCGCCACGTCGGAGAACACGACGCCCCAGCCGTAGGTGGCGTCTTCCGCGTCGCGCTCATACACCTGGACGTCGTGCCCCGCGTTCTCGCGCGCCATCAGGTAGGCGTAGAACAGGCCGGCGGGGCCGCCGCCGATGATCGAGATCTTCACACTCGCGCTCCTGGAAATCCGTGTTGGGGTATCCAGGCATGATAGACCTCGGGATGGTTATGATGATAATGCCGTCTCGCTATAGGCGTTATTCAGTTTTTGGAGAACTCCATGGACGCCCGCGTCCTCGAATGGTTTCTGCGCGTGGCCGAAGTCGGCAGCATCAACCGGGCCGCCACCTCGCTGCCGATGTCTCAGCCCGCCTTGTCGCGGCATATCGCGGCGCTCGAACATGAAATGGGCGTCGCCCTCTTCGTGCGCACCCAGGGCGGCGTGCGCCTGACCGAGCCTGGCCGCCTGCTGGCCGACCGCGCCCGCCCCTTGCTGCGCCAGTTCGCCCAGCTCAAGGAAGAAGTGAGCGATACCGCGGCGGGTCAGTTGAGCATCGGCATCCCGCCTTCCTGGCGGCAGGTATTCACCGCGAACTTCCTGCACGGCATGCTGGCCAATCACCCCGGCATCAAGCTGCGCGTGCACGAAGGCGTCAGCCACGCGCTGCGCGACTTGCTGCTGGGCGGCAGCCTGGATCTCGGGCTGGTGCCTGTCGATCCGGCCACGGCCACCGGGCTGGAACAAACGCCGCTATTGCGCGAACCCTTGATCGTCGTCGGCCCCGCCGCCGCTCGCTTCGATCCCGGTGCGCCGATACCGGCCGAAGCCCTGGGGGAGCATAAGCTGATCATGCCCGCGCGCCCCAATGTGCTGCGGCTGCAGGTGGAGCAAGCCATGCGCCGGCATGGGCTCATCCCTCGCGTCGTGGTGGAAACCGATACCTTGGCGCTATGCCTGGATCTGGCCCGCCAGGGCGAAGGCTGGACCGTGGTGCCCGCCTGCTCGGTCTCGGGGGGCGTGCCCAACGCTTCGGTGAGTTGGGGGCCACTGCGTGGCGTCGAGCTCACCTGGGCCTTGTTCGAAAATACCGCCCGCAGCCATTCGCCGGCGGTGCGGCAGGCAAGGCGGCTGATGTTGGCCACCCTGAGGGATACGCTGGCGGCCGGGCGTTGGTTCGGCGCCGAAGGGCTGGCGGACCTCGCCGCCCCGTCCTGAAGGATAAGCCCGGACACCGGTCAGCCCCTGCGGATTGGCCGGTGCCTGGCGCATCCGAGCGGCATGCTGGTCGCGAGGTGGACCGGGGCTTGCTCTTTGGCCCGGGGCCAAGCGGCCGCCTGCGCCGCGAGGCGCCGGGTTTACTGCATCGGTTGCGCGCGCTGCAGGGTGATGATGCGTGCCTGGATGGGCGGGTGCGAGGCGAACAGCGAGCTCACCGACGGCTTGCCGGAGATCCCCGCCATTTGCACACTCTTGGGCAGGTCGCCGGGCTCGATATTGCCCAGGCGCGCCAGGGCGCGGATCATCGGCTCGCGCGAGCCCAGCAACTGGGCCGATCCGGCGTCGGCGCGATACTCGCGGCGGCGCGAGAAGCCCGCGACGATGATCGTGGCCAGCACGCCGAAGACGAGCTCGGCCACCACCACGGTGACGTAATAGCCGATGCCCGGGCCGCGTTCGTTGCGCAGGATCATGGTGTCGACCACATAACCCACGATGCGCGCCAGGAAGATCACGAAGGTGTTGACCACGCCCTGGATGAGGGTGAGCGTGACCATGTCGCCATTGGCGACGTGGGCGACCTCATGGCCCAGCACCGCCGCCACTTCTTCTTCCGTCATGCTATCGAGCAGCCCGGTGGACACCGCCACCAGCGCGTTATTGCGGAAGGCGCCGGTGGCAAAGGCGTTGGGCGCACCCTCGTAGATGGCGACTTCGGGCATGCCGATGTTGGCCCGCTGCGCGAGCTGGGCCACGGTGTCCACCAGCCAGGCCTCGCGCGAATTGGCCGGCCGACTGGGATCGATCACGCGGGCGCCGGTGCTCATCTTGGCCATGGGCTTGCTGATGAGCAGCGAAATAATGGCGCCGCCAAAACCGATCACGGCCGAAAACACGAGCAGGGCATTGAAGTTGATCCCTTGCTCGGTAATGACGCGATCGACGCCCAAAATGCGCAGCGAGGCGCTGAGCACCAGGACGACCGCGAGGTTGGTCATTAGAAACAACGCGATGCGTTTCATGCACTACCTTTGATTGTGAGTCATGCGAAATGCCCAGGCACCGTGCCTGGAAAACCGGTTGGCGATCATACCAGCGGTGGACGACGCTGTGACCGGTCGTGGCCGGTTTGGTTCACGCCGCACCACCTTTCCGGACCGCTGATTCAAAATGGGGTTCGCGCCGCGCAAATCAAGCGTGCGCCAAGCTCGAGGCGAGTGCGCACAGTTCTTGCGCGTGGCAGGCCAGGATGGCGTCCAATCGACTCGCTTCTTGGCTCAGACGATCGAGTGCGCGCCGGCCATGCGCCTGCGCACCGTCGGCCAAGGTGTCCAGACGCTCGCGCAAGGCCTGCTGCAGCGCGGCGTGCAGACCGGTGTCGTCCACGAGGTCGCCCAGCGCGTGATACCCCACCCCCGCTTCGAGTTGCAACGGCGGCGAAGGCGGAAAGACAAGCTCAAAATCCACGAAGGCCTCGCGGCCGGCTCGCGCCAGCGCCTCGTCGAGCAGCCGCGCGGCGCCGGCGCGCACGGCGGCGACGTCCCGGGCGGCCGCGTGCCGCTCCAGCAGAGCCGGCAGCCCGGGGACGACGCTGCGCCAGACGAGGGCCATGAACATGTCGCGCCGCCGCGGGAGTGCCTGCTCGGCCTGCTCGACGGCGCGCTGCAGGACGCTCAGGCGGGGCCTGAGCTGTTCGCGCAAGTCGGCGGCAACGTGCTCGTCGAGATGATGCAGCAGGACGGCCGCGGGCTTGAGCTGCCCATAGCGCAGCACCGGCCCGGCGATGGCCAGCAGCGCGGCATAGAGCGCCTCGAAGCCAGCCGCCGCCATGGCCGCCCCGCTCCCGCCTTCGTGACGCGCGACATGGACGGAAACCGACACCGGGGCGTTCAAGAGCGCGACATCCACGCCCATGGAGCGCAGTTTTTCCTGCGCCCGCGCCCGGACGTCCGCCTCTTGCAAGGCGCGGTTCTCCGGGGTCTTGTTGCACAGCCGCTTGACGATCTCGCCATCGATTTCGTCTTCATCGTAGAAATCGCTGCGAGTGATCACCGGCAGCAAGGGCTTGCCCCGATGCAGTTCACGCGCCAGTTCGTCCAGTTCCTGCACCTGCCCGGGCGATGATGAACTGGTCAGCCAAAGCACGCCATCGGCGCTATCGGTAAAGCGCCGCGTGAGTTCGGCATTGTCGGCCGTGACCGAGTGCAGGCCCGGCGTATCGAGCAGAATCAGTTCGTTGCCCAGCCGCACGCCTTGCAGGTTGGCGGTGGTTTCGGTCACCCCTTCCTGGAAAGGCTGATCGGAGTCTACGATGCGCCCGCCCTCGACCCGGAAGTACCCCACCGGCTCGCCGCGGGCGGCAAAGCGCTCGGCGAGGAAGTTGCACAACGAGCTCTTGCCGGCGTTGAACTTCCCGAACACCAGCATCAAGACTTTATCGTCGAAGGCATCGGCCAGTTGCTGGGCCGGCACGAGCTGCGTCCATTGGCGTGGCCAGGCCAGTAGACATTGTCGTACCGCCTCCTGAAACTCCAGCGCCTGCTGCGCCAGTTCACTGCCGAGCTCGATGCCCTCGAGCGGTAAATCGTTGGCGAGCAGATCCCGGTTCACGCGGGCCTGCCAGTCGTGCAGACTCCCGATCATGGGTGTCAGATCGAGCCTGCGAGGCTCGACACCGCGGCTTTCGGCGATAAAGCGCTGCTCGTGGCCGCCGTCGACCCTCATGCCCCGCCTTCCAGCCAGCGCAGGGACGACAGCGCCTTGTCGACGGCGTCCAGCTTGGTGCTGGTGGCGGCCAGGCTGGCTGCCAGCGCCACGCGGTCGTCGGACAATTCGAAATAACGCAGAAACTCCTGCTGCAGTTGCCGGGCGCCGGCCGGCTCGCAAAACAACCGCCGAAGGTCGGCGCGACGCTTCACCGACACGCCCATCACCGCCACCATCACCGAATCCATGGCGCGTACGCCCGTTCGTTGTGCGCTAGGCAAACCCACCACGCCATGCCCGACCAGGAAACCGTCGATCTGGATACAGGCGCGCGAATAGGCCACCTGGATACGCGCGCGCTCGAGCTTGGCCGCGGTTTGCCGATAATGATCGGCGGCCGAATCCACGGTTTGCGCGTGGTCGGGGCCTGGTGCGTCGATGACTTCGCGCAGATCGGCACCAACCTTGGCGAACACCGCCTCCAGGCCGTGCACGAATCGTTGCCGCTGCTCCCGCTGACGGCGACGGAGCGCATCCCGCTCCTGAAGACACCGCTCGCGCAGGGCCTGCAGTTCGGTGCGGATCTCGAGGAATAGCAGCGCGGTTTCGTGCTGGCGCGCCTGGGGCACCCTGGCCCTTGCTTGCGCCAGCGCTTCGCGCAAATGCGGAATGCCGCTGTTTTCGAGCAACAGACGCTTGCCGCCCTCCAGGCCACGGCGATGGCGGGCGGACGAGGTTTGGTAGGGTTCGACCTGCGGCAACTGCCGCCGGATCGCCTCCAGCACCGCCGCAAGTTGATCGTCACCGGCCAGTTGGTCCACTTGCGAGAGCACGAACAGCATCTGCCTCGACGTGCGTTCGCCATCGGCCAACAACGCTTCGAGCATCGCGAGCTCACGCGCGTCGAGCTCGCCTTCTTTGGCGGCATGGACAAACAAGCGGATGTCGGACTCCAGCCACGCCGCCTGCATCGCATGACGATCGTCGGCAGTGGCCACGTCGGCGTCGATGCCGGGTGCATCGAGCCAGCGTACGCCGTCGCGCTCGCAGTCCGCCAGGGCGACCGTCTGACGGCGATCGGCCACGGCAAACGCGTCATGGCCCAGCAGTTCGTTGAGCAAGCGGCTCTTGCCGTGGTTGTACTTGCCCATCACGGTGACGACGGGCAGGCCATCGGCCGCCAGCACCCGCAGGCGGGCGAGATCCCGGGCGCGCTCTGGCAGCACCGCCAGGACATCGGTTCGCGCGTGCTGAGCACGGTCCGGCGCGCCGCCGGCGTGCGACGGGCCCTGGCCGCGATCGCCCCCCGCTCCGGGGAGCGGACTCGCCCCATCAGCGGGGGGCGGAGCCTCGGGCAGGCGTTGACCGCGCTCCGTCATCGCCCGCTCAGGCCGGCTGGGCTTCGGCGCGCTGGCGGTGGACCACCTGGTTATCCTTGCCCTGCACCAGCGGGGTGAGCCGGATGTCGAACACGATTTCCTGGTAGTCGTCGGTCTTCAGGCCCAGAGCCTTGCCGCCGGTTTTTTGGGTCACGGGCGGAACCAGGCCTTCGCGGGTGGCGTAGGCGAAGTCGTCCCAGGTCAGGGGGTCGCCCTCGATATTGAACTGCGTGGTGAGCTTGCGGAATTGATCGCCGCTGACGAAGAAGTGAACGTGGGCCGGCCGGTTGCCATGACGGTTGAGCACATTCAGCAGTTGCTGGGTCGCACCCTGCGGCGGACAGCCATAGCCGGTGGGCATCAGGGTCTTGAACTCGTACTTGCCATCGGCGCCGGTGCGCACCGCGCCACGCAGGTTGAAAGGGGTCTGTTCGCCGGTGGGATCGAAGTGCGAATAAAAGCCATGGGAGTTGGCGTGCCAGGCTTCGACGATGGCGCCTGCCACGGGCTTGCCGTCCGGCCCGGTGACGGTGCCCCGGATGACCAGGGGTCCGGCCTTGGCGTCGTCGTCGAGATCGATGCGGGCCTCGCCATCTTTGATGGGTGCGCCGGCCACGTACAGCGGGCCTTCGATGGTGCGCGGCGTGCCGCCCTCGATGCCGATTGCGGCATCCTCGGCATCCAGCCGGATGTCGATGTATTTTTCGAGGCCCAGGCCGGCGGCCAGCAACGCGGACTCGCCATCCGAGCCCAGCTTGTTGAGATAATTCACTCCCGCCCAGATTTCATCGGGCGTCATGTTCAGATCGTCGATGGCCTTGAAGAGATCACTCAGCAGACGATGCACGATTTCTTTGGCGCGCGGGTTGCCGCCAACGCCTTCGATGTTGGAGGCGGCCTTCAGCAGGTCCTGAACTTCTTTGGTATTGAAAACTTTGACGCTCATTTCATCCCCCTTTGGATCGGGTTGCGGTAGACATGGCCTTGCGGCTGGTTGATCAGGGCGCATCATGCGCGCCCCTTGTTGGTTCAGCTATCGTCGTCGCGGATCGCCGACGGATGCCGCAGCAGCGGCGTCACCTTGATGTCCATGAATTTGAACAATGGCAGTCCGTTGAGTATCTCGTGCAGTTCTTCATTGCCCGACACATCAAAGATACTGTAGTTGGAATACTCGCCCGCAATGCGCCAGATGTGGCGCCATTTGCCGCTGCCCTGCAGCTCTTGCGAATAGGCCTTTTCTTTGGCGATGATGTCGGCCGCCAGGGCGGGGTCGAGATCGTGAGGAATCCTCACGTCCATCCGTACGTGAAAAAGCATTGCCTGACTCCGTGTTATTTCGTGACCTTGGTATAGCCGTCGCGCGCGAAACGCCGTATCCGGGCTTCGTCGAGAGCAAGGCCCAGGCCCGGGCCCGAGGGCACGGCCAGCTCGAAATCGCTGTAATCCAGGGATTCCGACAGAATATCTTCCGTGAGCAGCAAGGGCCCGAACAGCTCCGTGCCCCATCGCAGCTCGGGGAAGGTGCTGAACAGATGGGCGCTGGCAATGGTGCTCACCGCGCCCTCGAGCATGGTGCCGCCGTAGAGTTCGATGCCGGCGGCGTCGGCAATCGCGGCGGTGCGCTGAGCGGCAAACAGGCCGCCGTTTTGTTCGATTTTGATGGCGAAGACATCGGCGGCGTCGGCCTTGGCCAGCTCGTAGGCCACCTGAGGCCCGGTGATCGACTCGTCGGCCATGAGCGGGATGCGGAAATTCTGCTGCTTGAGGCGGGCCAGCCCGGCCGCGGTGGCCACGGGCTGCTCGACCAGATCGCAGCCGACGTCGGCCAGCGCGGCCATGCCCCCGGCGGCCTGGGTCTGGCCCCACGCCATGTTCACGTCGACACGCACCGACGCAGCATCGCCAACCGCCCGCTTGATCTCGGCGACGTGCCGGACATCGTCTTTGATGTCTTTGGCGCCGATCTTGAGTTTGAAAATATTGTGGCGGCGCTCCGCCAGGAAGCGCTCGGCTTCGGCGATGTCTTTGGCGGTATCGCCCGAGGCGAGAGTCCAGGCAACGGGCAGGCGATCCCGGCGGCGGCCGCCGAGAAGCTCGCTGAGCGCCAGGCCCGTGCGTTTGCCCAGGGCATCCAGCAAGGCGGTTTCGATGGCGCTTTTGGCGAAGCGATTATCCTTGGCCATCTTGCCGATGCGAGCCATCATGGCCTGCACCCGGTTGGCATCCTGGCCGATCATGACCGGCGCGATGTAGGTATCGATGTTCAGCTTCATGCTTTCGGGGCTTTCGCCGCCGTAGGCCGTGCCGCCGATGGTGGTGCCTTCGCCCACGCCCACGGTGCCGTCGCTGCAGAATACTTTGACGAGCATCAGGGTCTGACCGTTCATCACGGTGACGGACAACCTGTGAGGCCGGATGGTGGGGAGGTCGATCAAACAGGTTTCCACCCGTTCGACCACGACAGGCGCTGAAACCAGCGATTGGTTGGCTTGGATATTCATATCACCGTTTGTAGCATGCGGATTTTCAGATCGTCCAACACCTTTTACATCCAATACAATACTCAAAAGGTATTTTTTTTATCCCGCCCGCAAAAAATTCGGTTCTTTACACTGCAAAATACTCTTTGAATATTACGGACTCACGCTCCCGCCCCCCCAGCCACCATGGAACTCCGCCAGCTTCGCTACTTCGTGGCCGTTGCGCGCGAGCGCAACTTCACCCGCGCCGCCGAGCAACTGAATATCGCCCAGCCACCGCTCAGCCGGCAGATCCAGCAATTGGAAGACGAGCTGGGCGTCCTGCTGATCAAGCGTGATTCACGCCCGATCAGCCTGACCGACGCCGGCCGCGTGTTCTACGAGCAGGCCATCCAGATCCTCGGGCGAGTGGAACAAATGCAGGCGGCCACTCGCCGGGTGGGCTTGCAGCAACGCAGTGTGCTATCGATCGGCTACGTGGCTTCCTCCCTGTATGGCGGCCTGCCCCTGCTGCTGCGCAAGCTGCGCCAGGCCGCCCCTGAACTGGACGTGCAACTGCTCGAACTGATCACCGTGCAGCAGGTCGACGCCCTCAAAGAGGGTCGCATCGATATCGGTTTCGGACGCGTGCCGCACAGCGATCCCGCGGTGGCCGGCCTCGTTCTGCATGAAGAACCCCTGGCCGTGGCGGTGCATACGGCTTCGCTGATGGCTCGCGACACGACGCCAATGCCGATCGGTCGCATCACCGGACAACGGCTCATCGTGTATCCCAAGGAGCCGCGCCCGAGCTTCGCGGATGAAGTCCTGAACGTGGTGCATGGCCATGGCGTGCAGCCGGCCGAAGTGCTCGAGGTGCGCGAGATCCAGACTGCCCTGGGCCTGGTGGCGGCCGAGTTCGGGGTTTGCCTGATTCCGGCATCGGCGCGGCAACTGCGCCAGGACGTGCACTTTCGCCTGATCGACAGCGACCGCGCGGTCTCGCCGGTCATCGTCAACTATCGCGCCAACGACACCTCGAAGTACGTCGAGCTGGCGAAGAGCCTGCTGACCGGCCTTTATCCCTAGCGCCGGCCCGGCGCCGGCGAACCGCTGCGGGCGCGCCACGCGCCCAGTTCATCCAGCCGGCCCGGGCGGGCGGCCCGCCGTCGATCAGAGCTGCTTTTCGCCGCCCAAGGCTTCGATCAGCTGCTCGACCAGCACCGACACCTCACCCGTCATGAGGGTGAAGTCGGCATCGAAGCGCTCGGCGGCATTGCCCTCGCCGGTGTCCGCGCCTTCTTTGAGGACATCCAGGGGCGCCAGGCGCTTGAGCGCCAGTGATTCGGTGAGCACGAAGGACACTCGATCGGCCCAGGTCATGGCCAGCCTAGTGCACTGCTTGCCGTTGCCGATGTGGCGCCGCACTTCTTCCGGCTCGATGGCGTGGCGCACGTAGCGCACCGTAGCCTTGGTCTGGCTGGGCGAGCGCAACTCGGTGTCTTCGTCGATGGTGAAGTTGACGGGAGCTTCGTCGGCCGCCAGCCAGCCGGTCATGGCGCTGACGGGCGATTTTTCAGTGTGCAGGGCGCGGGCGCCGAGCCGATCGATGGTTTGGTTGAGCAGGCCCATGAGCTCGTCGCACTTGGCAACGCTGGCGGCGTCGATGGCGATCAGGCCACGCACCGGATCGATCCAGGCATGGGTATCGCGCCACAGACTGAACGCGCGCGGCAGGAGTTCATCGGCCACCGCTTCTTTCAGCTCTTTCATTTGCTTGCGGCCCGGCTTGAAGCCCTGTTTTTCTTCGAGCTCCTGGGCGCGGGCGCGGGCCACCTGGTTGACCACCGAGGCAGGCAGCAGTTTCTTTTCGGCACGCAGGGCAATCAGCCATTGGCCATTGACGCTATGCACCAGACCGGTGTGCTCGGCTGGCGGCACCCAGCCCACGCGCTGCAGCTCGAGGCTGTCGCCCGGCTGGAACGCCAGACGCTCCAGGCGCTCTTCGAACTGCGGGAGCGGCAAATCGAGCGGCGGTAGACGATACAACTGTAGATTCTTGAACCACATGGCGGCGAGCAGGCAAAGGGCTGATTGTACGCCGAGGCCGGTCATGCATTCTGGTTATGGGCCATGCCCCGATGCGGTTGTGCCACCTGGGCGAATCGACGACAGTCTAGCCGGACGTTCCGCAATGACGGAACGGACGACAACGAGACAACTCACGGAGACATCTCATGTGCGGTCCACGCCTGCCCATCCCGATCGGCATCCTCGCCTTTGCCCTCGCCGCCCTCCTCCCGGCTCACGCCCAGGAATGGCCCACCAAGCCGGTACGAATCATCGTGCCCTACAGCGCCGGCTCCCCTCCGGACATCACCACGCGCATTGTTACCAGCCGCCTGGGAGAGCGTCTCGGCCAGTCCTTCGTCGTGGAAAACAAGCCGGGCGCCATGGGCACCCTCGGCCTGTCGGAACTCGACCGCCAGCCCGCCGACGGCTACACCGCCATGACCCTGCTCACGCCGGTGGTGGTGAGCCCCGCCCTGCTGCCGGATCAGCCGCGCGACTTCGGCAGCGACTACGTGCCGGTCGGCCAGTACGACTGGACCTACAGCGTTCTGGTGGTCAACCCCCAGTTGCCAGTTGACGACGTAAACGACCTGATCGGCCTGCTGCGCGAGAAACCCAACGCCTACAGCTTCGCCTCCGGTGGCCACGGTACGCCGGCGCATCTCTCCGGCGAGTTGTTCAATTTGCAGAACGGGGTCAAGGCCCTGCATGTACCCTACAACCAGTTTCCCATGGCGATCGCGGACCTGGCGGCCGGCCGCGTGGACTTCATGTTCCTCACCAGCACGGTGGCCGCTCCGCAGGTCGAGTCCGGCAGACTCAAGGCGCTGGCGATCGCCTCCAGCCAGAGCCGCCTCCCCGGCCTGCCGGACGTGCCGACGATGCACGAGCTCGGCTTCGACACCTTCGACGTCCGCAACTGGGATGGCTTCATCATGAAGGCCGGCACGCCGCCCGCCGTGGTGGCAAGGTTCAACGCCGCGCTCAACGCCGTACTGGCCGATCCCGACACCGTGGCCACCTTGCGCGCCACCGGCTCCGATCCGGTCGCCGGCAGAACGCCCGACGAGTTCCGGGAGCGGATCCGGTTCGACCAGAAGCGGCTCAGCGATCTCATCGAGCAAGCCGGAGTGAAGCTGGAATGAACGTGCTTTTCATCATGTGCGACCAGTTGCGGGCCGACTACCTCTCCTGTTACGGCAGCCCCTGGATGCATACGCCCAACATCGATGCCCTGGCCTCGCGCGGGGTGCGCTTCGAGCAGGCCTATGTCCAGTCCGGGGTGTGCGGACCGTCCCGCATGTCGTTCTATACGGGGCGCTACCCGTCGTCGCACGGCGCCACCTGGAATTTCATCCCGATGCCCGCCAGCGAGCTCGCCATCGGCGACTACCTGGCCCAATCGGGCCGCCGCTTCCATTTGGCGGGCAAGACCCATTTCGAACCCAGCGAGGAAGCCGCGCGCGCCGCCCGCCGGGCCGGCGGCCGCTCGGCGGACAGCCTGCTGCAGGGCGGCTTCACGGTGCTGTGCCGCCACGAAGGCGATCTGCCGAGCGGCAAAGAAGACTACAAGGCCTTCCTGCATCGGCAGGGCTATGACGGCGACGACCCGTGGCTGGGGCACGCCAACTCGGGCCGCCATGCCGACGGCTCGCCGGCCAGCGGCTGGCAGATGCGCCATGCCCACCTGGCGGCCGCCGTACAGGAACCGCACTCCGAGACGGCCTACGTCACGGACGTGGCCATCGACTTCATCCGGCGACGCCACCGCAAGCCCTGGGCACTGCACCTGTCGTACATCAAGCCACATTGGCCCTACATGGCGCCCGCGCCCTACCATGCGATGTACCGCGACGCTCCGCTGGCGCCCGTGCGGCGCCGGCGCGACACCGAAGCGAACGAGCACCCGGTGCTGCGGGCCTACCGCAGCCACGACGAATGCCTGAGCTTCGAGCGCGAGGACGTGGCCGCTCACGTCAAGCCCGCCTACATGGGGTTGATCCGCCAGATCGACGATCACCTGGGACGCCTGTTCGCGGCGCTCGAGCAAACCGGGCAGGCCGACGACACGCTGGTCATTTTCACCTCCGACCATGGCGATCTGCTGGGCGACTATGGCTTTGGCGAGAAGGAGCTGTTCTATGACGTCGTACAGCGCGTGCCGCTCATCATCGCCGATCCCCGGCCCACGGCCGACGCGACCCGCGGCGGCGTCGAGCCGCGCTTCGCGGAGGCGGTGGACATCGTCCCCACCATCCTCGAGGCCCTGCAATTGCCTCCCCAGGACCACCGCGTGGAAGGCCGCTCGCTGCTGCCGCTGCTGCACGGGCAGGCCGTGGACGACTGGCGCGACTGCGCCATCAGCGAACTGGACTACGCGACGCGACGCGCCCGCCACGCGCTGGGCCGCCCGCGGGACGCCGATTGCCGAGGCTGGATGGTGCGCACCCCGGACTGGAAGCTGGTGGAGTGGAGCGGCTACCGGCCGCAGTTGTTCGACTTGCTGAACGATCCCGACGAGTTTCAGGACCTCGGCGCCGATACCGGCCACGAGGCCGTCATCGCGGAGCTGCGGCAACGTCTGCTGAGGCATACCCTGGGTCTCAAGCGGCGCGTCGGCGCGAATCTCGACCGGATCGAGGCGATGACCGATCACCTGCCGCCGGGCATCGACATCGGCAAGTGGTGACACCTCACACACGCCCATAAAAGGAAACCTACATGTATTTGAGAAACGCTTGGTACATGGCCATGTGGGCCCATGACCTACCGACCAACGCCCTGACCGCCCGAACCCTCCTAGGCGAGCCACTCGTGTTTTTGCGCGATGAAAGGGGGGTCGCCCAAGCACTTCAGGATCGCTGCCCGCATCGTCTGGTTCCCCTCAGCCTGGGTACCTATCTACCCAGCGGCCGAGTGCGTTGTATTTATCATGGCCTGGAGTTTGATGGCAGCGGCGCCTGTGTGCACAACCCCCACGGCAACGGTCGCATCCCGCCGGCTGCAAGGGCCAGAAGCTATCCGGTCATTGAACGCCATGGCCAAATTTGGGTCTGGATGGGCGAGAAAGAATCCGATCCGGCGCGGCTGCCGGACTATCATTTCCTTGAGGCGGGAGAAGGCAAGTTACTCAGCGTTCAAGACCACCTCATCATGGACGCCGGCATAGATCTGATCGTCGAAAACCTGTTGGATCTAAGCCACGTTTCCTTCTTGCATGAAGGACTCCTGGGCAGCTCCGCCACCGTAGCCGCCGACATCATGCTCGAACAAGGCGAACGAGAGCTGACCGTGCGGCGCTGGATGCCGGGAGTCCCCTCCCCCGAGCTTTTCGACATTGTCCTGCCACGAAAAGGCGAGTTGATCGATATGTGGTTCGACATGCGCTGGCAGGCCCCCGGCGCTTTGACCAACGATGTGGGGGCCACTTCACCTGGCGGAGACCGCCAGCGGGGTTATCGCATCCAGGGAGCTCACATCCTCACCCCGCAGACGGCGACATCCACGCATTATCACTTCGCCGCCGCGTTGCATTTGCCGCCGGACCACGACCACACTCGCAACGCAGCCATCGGCCCCGAATTGTCACGCATCCGTCGCTACGCGTTCGAAGCTCAGGACGCGCCCATTATCCAAGCTCAGCAACGCACCATCCTCAATGCTGCGCCGGAGGTGCTCACGCCGATCCTCTTGGACATCGATGCAGGCCCGGTACGCTATCGCCGTATGATGGCGGCTTTGCTGACCGAAGAACACTCCGTCTAAGAACCGCCAGCGGCTTCCGGAAGCCCGGACGGATATGAGTCGCTTCTCCGGTCGAGCAGGCGCTAAACAGGACGGAGAAAGCATGCAACTTCATCAACTCCGGGCCCTAGTGGCCGTCGCCGATGCCGGCAGCATCAGTGCGGCCGCCCGGGCGTTGCATCTCTCGCAACCGGCCCTGACACGCTCTCTCAAACAGCTCGAAATCGAAGTGGGCGCCAGCCTGCTGCGCCGCACGCGACAGGGCGTGACCCTCACCGAGTGCGGCCAGGCCCTCCTCTTGCATGCCCGGCTTATTGCCAGCGAAGTGGACGACGCTCGCCAACACGTCAGCCAATTGGCAGGCAATCGTTCGGGACAGTTGGCTGTAGCCTCCTCAGCGGTGCCGTTCACGCTGATCGTCCCGCAAGCCGTTGCCATCATGCGGCGACGCTTTCCCGATGTGTACCTACGGCTGCACGAAGCCGTCTATCCACCCGTGCTGGAATTGTTCCGCCAACAGATGCTGGACTTCGCCTTGGGGCCGCTGCCGCAGAGCGGCCTGGGCGAAGAGTACCGATGCGATCCGTTGTTCGAGCTGGATCTAGTGGTGGCCGCACGCCGCGACCACCCGCAGGCCCATGCCAATTCGCTGCGTCAGCTAGCCGATTGGCAATGGATCATTACCGGCCCGCTGCACGGCCCCGGTGCCGTGCATGAAACAGCGTTCCGGCAGGCCGGCTTCAGACCGCCGCTGTGCGCCATGCATTGCGAAGCCACCGGCTGCGCCCTGCAGATCCTGGAACAAAGCGACCTGCTCAGCTTCGTTCCTCGACGGCTAGCCGAACAAGAGCGGGACGCCGGCCGGCTGGCGATCATCGACATCCGGGAAGACATACCTTCATTGCAAATTGCGCTGTTTCTACCGGCGCGCAAGATCCTGAGCCCCGCCGGACAGGCACTCTACTCGGCCATCCACAGCGTCAGCCGCGGGCTGTACCGCGGCTAGGAGTGCCTCGACTGCTTTAATCGTCGCTGGGCAACAGCTTGTGCAGCAGGCTCGCCAGTTGCGCTTGCTCCTCGGCGCTCAGGGGCGCCATGACCTCGCGCTCCAGTTCGTGCGAGCGCGCCTCGGCCTCGAGGGCGAGCTGATGCCCCGCCTCGGTGAGGCTCAGGCGATGTTCGCGCCGATCGGTTTCGCTGCGGGCCCGCACCAGTAGCCGGCGCGCCTGGAGGCGATCGAGGATGACCGCCAGCCCCGGCGCCGAGATGTCGAGAGCGCGGCACAAAGTCTTTTGACTGACGCCGTCGTTGGCGACCAGCAGGAGCAGGATGGTGAAATCGACCGGCCGCAGGCGGAGGTCTTTCATGCTCCGATGGAAGGCGCGGCGCAGGCGGGCATCGACCAGCGAGGTCTTGAGGCCCATGACGTGCTCCAGCCGGCGGAGATCCAGACCCCCCGGCAGGCTGCGGCCCAGCGGCGAAGTCGTCTCCACCGGCTGGGCCATCGAGGCTGCGCCGGCGTTTTTCACTCGCACTTGGCGCGGATATCGTCCGGCACCGGGATGGCTTTCATGCGGCCCGCTTCGGCGTCGTGTATGACGAAGGCTCGGATTTCGGTGCCTTCGCACAGGACTTCGTCGCCACGCTTGATGACGTGGCGATGGACGAAGGTCTTGGCGCGCCACTCTTCGATGGTGGTGTGGACCTCGATGGTTTCGCCATAGGTGGCCGGGCGCGAAAACCGGGTGTTCAGCTCAAGCATCGGTGTGCCGACAATACCGTGGGTCTTGACCAGTTCGCGCCAGGGCGGGATGCCGTTGCTCATGAAGAAGTTGAGCGACGACGCATCCATCCAGCGCAGGAAGTTGGGAAAGAACACGATGCCCGCGGGGTCGCAGTCGCCGAATTCGACGTTGACGGGATACACAACAGTTTTTGACATGATCGCCAGTTGAAAAATACAGAGTTCGGAATGGATGGCCCGAGCCGGCCCGCCGCTCCTCAAAGGCGCTCGCGGCACCGCGGGGCGGCTGGGCGCGGGCTTCGGCAGATTTAACCTCGCCGGCCCCGCCGTGAATGGATTCGCCTGACTGACAAAACCGCCTTGGCGAATCTGAGCGGCATACAGGCTGCGAGATAGGCTGGTTTGCGCTTGGGTGCTTGGGCTCGTGGTCAGGCGGCGTCGGGATTCTCGAGCAGCAGCGCCATGCCCTGGCCGCCGCCGATGCAGGCGGAAGCGATGGCATAGCGGCCGCCACGGCGGCGCAGTTCGCGGGCCGCCGCCAGCGTGAGGCGCATGCCGGTGGCCGCCAGCGGGTGGCCCAGGGCGATGGCGCCGCCGTTGACGTTGAGCTTGGCGCGATCGAGGCCGAGCTCGCGTTCGCAAGCTACGGTTTGCGCGCCCTGCGCCTCGTTGATCTCGATGATGGTGATGTCGTCGAGCGTCAGGCCGGCGCGCTCGAGCACCGCGCGGATGGCGGGCGCCGGGCCGATGCCCATGATCTCGGGCGGTACGCCGGCGACGGCGG
>JALOAI010000073.1 GCA_023228945.1 Pigmentiphaga sp.
GGTGAATTGCTGGCTTGTGCCGGTACTCTTGCCCCGGTTCATTGAGCCGCCACCGGCCGACAGGCCGCTACCGCTATTGCGCCCGGTGTTCTCCGTCTCAAATTCGACAGTTGCTTTGCCTAGGTTGTCGCTGATGTACTTGGCGGTGTCGTAGTCGTCAGTGCCAAAGAACGACTTGGCCGAGTTGGCCAGGAAGGTTTGCCACTTCGGATAGACCCCCTTGAGCTGGCTCAAGTCCTGGATGAACACCCAGAAGGCCAGGCCATAGCCGCGCATGAGGCTTACCGCGTCCTCGATCTGCTTCATGTAGCCGAGCTGGGCGAACTCATCGAGCAGGAAGGCGACCCGGTGCGTCGGCTGCACATTGCTTGCCGTGATCGAGGCAATCACCGAGCTGATGAACAGCCGCAGGAAGCGGGCATTAGGCCCGATCCGGTTTGCCGGCATGACCAGATACACCGTCATCGGATTGGCCTTGATTGCTGACAGGTCGAAGTCACTGCGCGATAGCGCGGCCGCAATGCGCGGATCGTCCAGGAATGCAGTATTCCGGCGAGCCGTGGAGAGCACCGAACCACGCTCTTTGTCGGCCATGCCCATGAGCGTATTTGCCGCCCTGGCCGGGATGCCGAAGGCGGCCGTTTCATCGGCCGCCATCGCCCCGAGCGTTCCGAAAAATTCATCCTCGCCAGCCGTCAGTAGCCGGCGCAGCTCGCCCAGGTTCCGGCGCTCCACGTCATCCAGGCCGGCAACGTGCAGCATCAAGCCTTGCAGGAAGTTCTTTGCCGATTCATCGAAATGCACGGCATCGCCTTTGCTTTCGGCGATCACCAGGGCATCGGCCAGGATGGCCGATTCACTCACACAATCCGGGTTCCACACGTCGAGCCGGTCAAGCACGTTGAAGGCCGCGCCGCCGTCGCCATTGACGGCGAACGGATCGACAACATGGACGGCCTGGCCGAGCGCCCGCCGGGCGCGTGCCGTCACGGCCGCGTTTTCGCCCTTCACGTCCAGCACAAGGGCCGAGCCGGGATAGTCCAGCAGGTTCGGAATCACCGCGCCAATGCCTTTGCCGGAGCCGGTCGGGGCCACGGTCACGACATGGCCGGTAAAGCGGAAACGCTGATCGAGGCCGGCGGGCGCATCCGATACCCGGCCAAGGGCGAAGCCGCCCGGCTTGCCAGGCGCGACCAGGTGGCCGCCCTGGCGGATTTCCTCGACCGTGCCCCAACGGGCCGAACCGTGCGTGCTGCTCTCAACCGTGGCGACCGCTGCACCGACCGCCGCCACCGGCGCGGAGGGCTGCACCTGGCCGCGCATGTGCTCGAACGTCGCCAGGATCACGCGCAGGCGCTTGCCGGTAGCCGAATCAGGGCCAACGGCACGAATCAGCCAGCCGAAAACATGCTGCGGGTAGATGTACGTTGCCACCGTGCCGGCGATGGTGGCAGCCGCGATGAACCAGCCAGAAATGAACGGCACGAACACGAACAGAAGCGCCGCCGCGATGGACGGAACCAGGAAGGCCAGGCCGATCGTGATGCCTGCCGTCACCGGGTTTTGCTTGCGCTTATGGGCCAGCCACGCGCCGACAAAGGTAGCGACGACCAGGTAAAACAGCCAGGCCCCGGAAACCGTCTTGATGCGTTGCCAGAAGCCGCCGAAATAGCCCGACACCGACGAGCCGGTCATCTGTTCCATGCGATCAGCGGCCCGCTTCTGCACCTGGGCGCGATAGTCGGCCATGACGGCATCACCGGCCGCCTGGCCCAAGCCCGTTGCAAGCTCAATTCCCCGCATCACTGACTGCTGCACAACCCGCACGCCAGCCGTGGCCGCTGCGGCTGGCGTGGCACCGTCTAGGCCGGCCAGAATCCGGGCGCTGAAATCGTCCAGATTGCCAGCCGTACCGAGGCCGGAGTTTTGCAGGAAAAGGCCAAGATCGGAGCGGTACAAGCTCAACAGATTGGCCGCGCCCGCCGCCGTCCGGTTTTCCAGGGCGGCCGCTTCCAGTTGCTGCATGACGGGCAGCAATTCAGTCCACTTGACCCGGTATGCCTGCCAATCGCCGGCATTGGTTGCTATCGACAAATCTTGTTGTCCTACGTCCAGCACTTGCAGCGTCTTTTCCCACTGCGCGAGCGTCGCATTCTGCGCGTCACAAATGCGCTTCACCCAGGCGTCAGCATCGGGCACGTCGCCGAGCTTCGCGGCCTCAATTGCCGGGCTGCATTCCGGAAAAACGTCAGCGTGCGCAGTGTTCGCCAGGGACAGCACGAACGCGCCGAAAAACACCGCCACCACGGCGGCCCAAACCCTTTGAAAAACGTCCTCAATGTCGAGCATTTCACACCTCTATGTCAGGTTGAAAAAAGAGCGCCTAAGAGCGGTTGCCGCCGCTCTCATCGCTCGAAAATAGAGCATCACCAGCGGCCTGAAGTCGCGCAAAAGTCGCTACGGAGTTTTCCCCCTTTAGGGCCTTCGCAGCCAGTGACAGAGCGCCCAGGATCACGGCTGCCGGATACTCATCCATACCGGCTTTGATGACCAGGCCGCCAAGCTGAATCTTGCGCCGCGTGTCCTCCCTTCTGGCGTTCATCATGAACCGTCCTAACTCGCGTTCAGTTCGCGCTATTCGCTGACGGAGCCGGAGCAGCTTGGACGGTCGGAGCCGGGACGTTTTTGGGGCCGCGAAACTTGGAGGCAAGCGCCTCGAACTCCTTGCGCAAAGTTGCTTCGTCAATGTCCAGATCACCGAGGCCGGCTGCGATGGCGAGCTTGCCGATTCGTTCGGCGGCCTTGCTTTCCAGTTCGGCCAGTTCTGCCTTGATGCGGTTCAGTTCGGCCAGCTTCTCGGCTTTGCGCTCGGAAAGGGTCTTTCGTGCCATGTTGTTTTCTCCTTTGCTGAATGGCGGTTTATGCACCTTCGATGGTAGCACCGGAGCCTGTGGCGGGGAAGCGCCGGCGGTGGTATAGTCATGAGCGAAAGCGAAATGCGCACTTACGGGTTGCTGCGCAACCCTCATGCGGCCGGGGATACCCCGGCACCCCTTTTTAGCGGCTAAAACGCCAAGGGAAGATATGGCGATCTATCACCTGAACACGCACACGATAGGACGGGCGGCCGGGCATAGCGCCGTGGCTGCTGCCGCCTATCGGTCTGCGTCGAAGCTGGTAGATGAGCGCACCGGGGAAGTGTTCGACTTCACCCGGAAAGGCGGCGTCCTGTCGGCCGAGATCGTCACGCCCGCAGGCGTTCCGGTTCCAGAGCGCGCCGCCTTGTGGAATGCCGCCGAGGCCGCCGAGAAGCGCAAGGATGCGCGAGTGGCCCGAGAGTGGCGGGCGGCCCTGCCGCCCGAGCTGAACGAAGCCGACCGGCGCGAGCTTGCAACGCGCATGGGGCAGGCTATCGCCGACCGCTACGGCGTTGCCGTGGATGTGTGCATCCACGCCCCGGACAGGGAAGGCGACGACCGGAATTTTCACGTTCACATGCTGGCGACCACGCGCACCATTGGAGCGGATGGAACGCTAGGCGCTAAGGCCGTCATCGAGCTGGCAAACAAGGACAGGCAAAAGGCGGGAATTCCAGGCACCAGCCAGGGCGACATTACCGACATCCGCCGCGAGTGGGCCGAGCTGGCAAACGAGGCATTGGAGCGGGCCGGAATCAGCGCCCGTATCGACCACCGCAGCTATGCGGATCAAGGCGTGGAGCTGACGCCAACCCGTCACATCGGCGGGGATGCTGTGGCGATGGATAGGCGCGGGCTGGAAGCCGACCGCATCGATATTCACAACGCCGACCGGCAGGAGCAGGCGCGGCAAATCGCCGAGCGGCCGGAGATCATCCTGGACAAGATCACGGCGACGCAGGCCGTATTCACGCGCCGCGACATTGCCGCCGAGCTGAACCGCTACATTGACGACCCCGGGCAGTTCCAGGGCTTGCTTGCCAAGCTGGAAAATTCGCCGCTGTTGGTCGAGATGGAACCGGCGAACGGCCGCGACCCGGCGAAGTTCTCCACCCGCGAAATGATCGAAACTGAGCGCGGCATGGTGGAGTGCGCCGAACGCCTGGCCCGCGCCGGGCGGCATGGCGTTTCCGGCCCGATCACGAACGCCGCGATTGACGGCGCGGGCACCCTGTCTGCCGAGCAGCAAAACGCCGTCCGGCATGTTCTCAAGCCGGGCAGCCTGGCCGTGGTCATCGGCGACGCCGGCACAGGCAAATCGTTCTCGATGAAGGTTGCACGCGAGGCATGGCAAGCGCAGGGCTTCAACGTGCGCGGTGCGGCCCTGGCCGGCAAGGCGGCCGACGAATTGCAGGCGGGCAGCGGCATCGAAAGCCGCACGCTCGCCAGCCTTGAGTTTGCGTGGAAGAACGGAAAGGACAAGCTCACTTCGCGCGATGTTCTCGTGATCGA
>JALOAI010000002.1 GCA_023228945.1 Pigmentiphaga sp.
GCCAGCCCAGCTTGGGTAGGAAAATACGGCTATTGCCTTGATCCAGTTTGATCTGTTTGGGGTCGGGGTAGCGGAAGCTGTCGCGTTGGCCTTTCTTCTTGAAGCGTGGGAAGTCGGCGCGTTTGGCGAAGAAGTTCTTGTAGGCTCGCTCCAGGTCCTTGAGCGCATGCTGCAGCAGATGCACGGGCGCATCCTTGAGCCACGGGGTTTCGCTGCCGTTGCGCCAGGCGGTCAGTTCCTTGGCCATCGCCACGTAGCCGATGAATTTTCCGTCGGCTTCATGGTTGGCCTTTTGCATCGCCAGCGCCTTGTTGAATACGAAGCGGCAGGAACCCGCGAAACGCGCCATTTGGCGCGCTTGCTGGCCGTCTGGCCGCAGTTCGTATTTGAAGGCTTGGAGGCGCCGCATGGCTCGAATTCTGTATATTTATACAGCATAAAGTATAGGACGGCTAAGCCGTCCGCGCTATCCTTCCCCGCCCTGAATGGCGAGGTTTGCCGCGCACCACGCGCTTCGGCCGCAAGGAGGTGGCCGCCAGCCGTCGCTTCCTCGACCCGCAACCGTATGAGCACCCCTACGAACCCTTGCTGCCCGTGTCCGCCTACGCGCTGGCCGCGTCGCGATACCTGCACCAGTTTGGCGCCGAACGGCGGCACCTGGCCGAAGTCGCCGTGGCGGCGCGGGCGTGAGCTCGGCTGAATCCCGAAGCGTTCGTGCGTGATCCCTTGAGCGTGGATGACGTCCTGGGCTCCCCCGGTGTCAAGATAGTTGCTGCATAGAGGCGTTCTAGAATGAACGCGATGCCGGGGGCAAGGACAGTGAAGAGATGCGTTATTCGAAGGAACTGAAACAGTCGGTGCTGCAGCGGATGATGCCGCCGGGCAACGAACCGATTGCGGCGCTGGCCGAGGAGTTCAACGTGACGGTGGCCACGCTGTACGCCTGGCGGCGTGAAGCTCAGTGCGCCGGTGTGGCTGCGCCTGGCAACGAACGCCCTGCGGATGCCTGGAGCGCCGAGTCCAAGCTCGCCGTGCTGTTCGAGACGGCGAGTCTGTCCGAGGCGGAGCTGGGCGAATACTGCCGCGCCAAGGGGTTGTATCGCAACCAGGTGGATCAGTGGAAGGCCCAGACGCTGGCAGGTGTCGGCGGGTTGGCAAAGCCTGTCGGTACGGTCTCCCAACACCAGCAGACCAAACGTCTGCGCAAGCTCGAGGGCGAGCTTCGGCGTAAAGACAAAGCGTTGGCCGAGGCGGCGGCGTTGCTGGTGCTCTCAAAAAAAGCGGCGGCGATCTGGGGGGACGAGGAAGAATGATCAGCACCCAGGATCGCCAAAACGCCCTGATGCTGATCCGAGAAGCCGTGGCGGCAGGCGCCCGTTTGATTCCTGCTTGCCAGACCTTGGGGATGAGCGTGGACAGTTGGCGCCGCTGGCACGCCAAGCGACCACGCAGTTCTCGGCCATTCTGCAGCATTCGCTAATCGGCCTCGAAAGCGACAGTACCTTAATGCATCTCCTGCATCGGCAGAAGGAAGACCGCCAACTGCATGTGTCGATCCAGGTGCGGGGTTTCGACGTGGTCTGCCGGTTCGTCCAGGCCGGCCTGGGCATCGGCGTGCTGCCGTCCGGGTCGGCGTCGTTGTATGCGCAATCGATGGGCCTGAAGATCGTGGAGCTTACCGATGCCTGGGCCGAATACACCCTGCTGCTCGGTACGCGTTCACGGGATACCCTGAACGCACCATCGCGCTTGCTGTTCCAGTCGTTGCTGGAGAGTGCGGCCCGCGATCAGTGTGCCGGGACTCCCCGCAGCAAATGATCCACCAGGCGCTGCGCCGCGGGCGATAGCGACTCGTAGGCGCGGACGCACAGCGCCAGCCTGCGATGCGCCCATGGCTCGTTTACCTTGGTGTGGCGCAAGGCCAGACTCAACGCTTCATGATATTTTGTGAAGCTGAATGACGGTATTGTTTAGGAGACCATTCATGAAACCGGCGGCTGGCAAACGCATCTTCATCCAGGAAGTCGTACTGCGCGATGGCTTCCAGATGGAACCCATCTTCATTCCCACCGACGTGAAGGTCGAACTGATCGATAGGCTGAGCCGGTCGGGCGTGGCCAAGATCGAAGCCACGTCGTTCACTTCGCCCAGGGCGATTCCGGCCCTGGCCGATGCCGAGGCCGTGATGCACAGGATCACCCGGGTGCCGGGCGTCGTGTATGCCGCGCTGGTGCCCAACGCCCGGGGCTGCGAGCGCGCGCTGGAGTGCGGCACCGACGAGGTCAACGTGGTGATGTCGGCCAGCCAGACCCATAACCAGGCGAATCTGCGCATGAGTTGTGAGGATTCGCTGCGGCAGTTCACCGCGATCGCCCAGATGGCGCGCGAGGCCGGAACGGCCGTCAATGCTTCGCTCGCCACCGCCTTCGGCTGCCCGTTCGAGGGCACGATCTCCGCCTCGCGTGTGATGGAGTTGCTGGATCGCATCGCCGATGCCGGCATTGGCAACGTGGCGCTGTGCGACACCACCGGCATGGCCAACCCGGCGCAGGTGGCCGAGCTTTGTTCCCAGGTCAGGCAACGCTATTCCCAATTGGGCCTCACGGCGCACTTCCACAATACGCGGGGCATGGGCCTGGCCAACGTGCTCGGCGCGCTCGAGGCCGGTATCGAGCGCTTCGATGCGTCGCTGGGCGGCTTGGGCGGTTGCCCCTACGCTCCGGGCGCCAGCGGCAACATCTGCACCGAGGATCTCGTCCACATGCTCCAAGCCATGGGTTATCACACCGGGGTCGATCTCGACGCCTTGCTGGCCCTGGCGCGGTGGTTGCCGGAGATCGTGGGCCACGAAGTGCCGGGGCAGGTGCTGGCGGCGGGGCCGTCGAGCCGCCGCTATGCGCCGCCGGCGGCCTGTTCCGTCTGAGCGCCGCCGCGCTGGCGAACCGCCGCGCCCGGCCACGAGGCTCCGCCGCGGGCGCCGGCAAAGGGGCGGTGGGTCCGCGACTCTTCCCGGTGTCGGATTGGCGACACGGGAGTGCCCTACAGGGTTGCCCCGGACTTGACTTCATCGATTGCTCGCTTACACTAGCGCCCATCAAGGGGAGTAGCTTTCCTCCGCCGCATCGTCATTACGGTTGCGCCTCACAGGGGCGGCCCGGTGCGCGGGTGGTATCGGTGTCATCGGTACTGCAAGCAAGACCTTGCTCAACACCAGGGGCAAGGTCCATCTTCGATCAGAGCATGGCCTGTGTCCCGCTGGGATTGCAGGCCTTTTTTTGGCCGAACTTATCAAGCTTAGGAGAATTACACCGTGATGGAGTTTTTGCAAACGATGAGCTGGGCCGCCGTG
Organism: Pigmentiphaga sp.; assembly: GCA_023228945.1. Lineage (GTDB taxonomy): Bacteria > Pseudomonadota > Gammaproteobacteria > Burkholderiales > Burkholderiaceae_B > Verticiella. Next base: position 3,350 of record JALOAI010000002.1, read on the forward strand.
TTCCAGATCATCCTGATCGATATTCTGCTGGGAGGCGACAACGCGGTGGTCATCGCGCTCGCCTGCCGCAACCTGCCCGCCAAGCAGCGCATGCAGGGCATCCTCTGGGGTACGGCGGGAGCGATCATCCTGCGCGTGGTCCTGATCGCCTTCGCGCTCACGTTGCTGACCATTCCTTTCCTGAAGATCGTTGGCGCCCTGCTGCTGCTGTGGATCGGGGTCAAGCTGTTGATGCCCGAGGACGATGCCCATGGCAATATCCAGGGTGGCACTTCGATCTGGGCGGCGGTCAAGACGATCATCGTCGCCGACTTCGTCATGAGCCTGGATAACGTCATCGCCATTGCCGGCGCGGCGCAAACCGCCAACCCCGAGCATCAGGTCGGCCTGGTGATCTTCGGCCTGGTGGTCAGCGTGCCCATCATCATCTGGGGCAGCACCCTGGTGCTCAAGCTGATCGACCGCTACCCGCTGGTGGTCACCTTCGGCGCCGGCCTGCTGGGCTGGATTGCCGGCGGCATGCTGATCACCGACGTGGTGGTCGTGCAGCAAATCGGCGAACCGTCCACCGCGCTCAAGATCGCGGCCGAGGTGATCGGCGCCGCGTTCATCATCGGGCTGGGCACCTGGCTGGCGCGCCGCAAGCGTGCCGAGAAGGAAGCCCGGGCGGCGAGCGCCAGCTGATCGCAACTCCCTGGTTCCGGAGCGTGTCTCCGGAGCTGGCGCAACAATCAAGGGCCCGTCGGCAACGACGGGCCCTTGAGGTTTGGGGTTCCGGTATGGCAGGGCGGTGGCGGAGGCCTGGCGATAGGCCGGGAAGCGTCACTCGCGGATGGAGTCTTTCAGGCCCGGCGACGCGAGGCCGCGGACAGAACGTGCCAGGTCTTCGATATAGGCATCGCGAAGGCCATGCGCGGCGAGGGCGGCGTCGAGCTGAAAGAGATAATCGCGATTGCTGCCCAGGGGCCCATTGGCCTTCGCAATGGCGGCGGACACGGCGGCGGTCGAGGCGTCGCCTTCATACAAGGCATGCGTGGGATCGATCATGAAACTGATCGCATCGACGGTGGTCTTGTCCTCCAACGTGATCGAGCCCCAAGTGGGCAGATAAACGCCGCCCACCATTTCGCGTATCCAGACCAGCCGGAGTTCCTGTTCGAGTTCGGCTTCGCGCAGCTTGAACGCAACCCCCGACGTCGACCCGCCGGCCTCCAGCGCCAGCATGCGGCCGGGATGCTCGCCGCAGCCACGGCCGGCGATCAACCGGATGCAAAAACTGCGATGCCAGCCATGGAGCAAGGCGTGGCGGCGCTCTTCGAAATGGAATAAAGGGTTCCACATCAGCGAGCCGTAGGTGAACAGCCACACCGGCTCGTCGGGCTGCGGACGGCGTGCCAGGACTTCACGTAGCGAAGACTCGATACGTTGTTCGGTCCAGCAAGTGTGGCCTGGCAGATTTCGGAAAGATTCCAGATAGGCGCCGGTGCTGAGCGCTTCTCGCGTCAACATGGGTCGAGTGTCTCGTGTAGTGCGGTAACGCCCTGTAGTGTATGAGATCGGGCGGCCCGATTCCCGCAGTCCGACAGGATTCGGCGCCCCCGGCCTCAGCTGGCCCGCAAGATGGCCTGCACGTGCGCCTGCGTGGAGTCGATCAAAGGCAGATTGACAGGGCTGCCCGCGAGAATCTGCGGCAGCTCGGTGCAGGCGAGCACCATGGCCTGGGCGCCACGCCCGCGGAGGTCGTCAACCACCGTATTGGCGATGTGGGCATGCGTGGCATTGAATCGGCCCGCGGCAGCGCCTTCGCGGATGATGCAATCCAGCGATCGTTGCTGATCGGCGTCGGGCAAGAGAATTTCGCAGCCGGCGCCGCGAGCCAGGGGGTGTTCGAGAATGCCGCTGTTGCGGGTGCGAGCGGTGCTCAGCACCGCGACCCGCTCGAACTTGCCTTGGCGGATTTCATGCGTCAGGGCGTCCACGATGCTGATGATGGGCAGCGACACCGCCTTGCGCAAGGCGGGCAAGTGCACGTGGGCCGTATTGGCGCAAAAGGCGAGGATCTTGGCGCCGCCGCGTTGCACGGAAAGCGCGGCCTCGATCAGGATGCGGCGTTCGCCATCGAGATCACCCGCAGCCTCGCAAGCCGCCACCGCACCAAAATCCACGCTATGCAGCAGGATACGAGCGCTGTGCAGCCCTCCGTGCCGCCGAGCCACGGCTTCATTGAGATACCGGTAGTAGTCGATGGTGGATAGCCAGGTGGTGCCTCCCACCAAACCGATCAAACCTTGCGTCATGACGCTGCCTGCACGAAGTTGAGCAGCGTGCCGCACGCCTCCGCGGGCGCCACTGCCAGGCTGCCATCGTCGCGGACGGCATGGGGAACCCGCCGTTCTTCGAGCAATTGCCGCGTCGCGGCGACGTCGGCCACCTGGATCGTGAGCGCGGTGTGGCAGATCTCGGCGTCGCGGGTGCGCAGGGAAATACCGGGATGGCGCTCGCGGGCTTGCTCATGGTTCAGAAGATGCAACCGCAGGCGGTGGATCTGCAGGCGATGCGTGCCATCGGCCTGAAGGGCCGGATCGACGGCGTAGACCTTGCGCAGGTGCGCCAACCCCGACTCGATGGCGCTGGCGGGCACGATGAGCTCGATATCGCTCCAGAAGATCGCGCCATTATCGTGGGCACGCCAATCGGCGCGCAGGTAATGCTCGAAATCGAAGATCTCGGCGGCGCCAAAGGGAATGAGCCAATCACGTCCGGAAGGTTGCGCCACCCGAAAATGGATCAAGTCTTGATGGCCGGTTTCGGGATCGGTGAAGGTATTGCGGACCTCGAATACCGGATCGCACTCGATGCCGGCCGCTTCCCATTCGTCACGCAGGGCGACGGCGCTGCGGGGACTATGCACGAGCAAGGCGATACCTTCGGGCCCACCCAGCAGGGTTTGCAGCGCGGGCCAGGCGTGGGCGGGGTCGGCATAGGCGAGCTCAAGCATATTGGTGGTGCCGTCGGTTTGCGGTGTGAGCATCACCATGTGGTTGCCGCCACGGCCCCCGGTGCTTCCGCCACCCATGGGTTCGTTGCTGCGCAACGGAGTGACTGTAAAGCCCAGGCGCTGGAAGGCCTGGCGGGCTTGTTCGAGATCGTGGACTTTCAGCATGGGGTGGTCCAGATCGATCAGGCTGCGGGAGGAGTCAGTGGGCATGGCAACGAATCCTGAGAGAAATCGGAGTTTCATATTAACAGTTGCGCAATGCATTACGCATTGGTACATTGGCCGTCCATCACCATCTTCCGCAAGTCCCAACTCTGGAGACCTTCGTGAACGCCAAATTCTTTGTCGCCATCCTGGGCGCCGCGCTTTCGCTTGCGACGGGAGCCGCCCACGCGCAAACCCTCACCTATGGTTCCGGTGCGCCGGAGCGGGCCAATTTCCACGAAAAAGGTGTCAAGCCCATGATGGGCGCGATAACCGAGGCTACCGACGGCAAGGTCAAGTTCCGCGGTCTGTATGGCGGCACTGTGGTCAAGCTCGACACCACGTTGCAGGGAATCCGCGATGGCATCGTCGATAGCGGCTACCTGATCACGTCCTTTCATCCCGCCGAACTTCCCCATGTGGGCATGCTGGGCGAGATGAGCGCTCTGGCGAGCGACCCCTTCGCCGCCGCGGGCGCCGCCAACGAATTTCTGTTCAAGCATTGCGAAACGTGTCGCGAGGATCTGGCGAAACAGGGCCAGGAGGCCGTGTTCATGTGGGCCACCTCGCCGATGTCGATGGTATGTGCGGGCAATCTGTCCGAGGCGTCGGATCTCAGGGATCGCCGAGTCAGCATCATCGGCTCCGGCGATGCCCGCTGGGCTTCGGCGCTGGGTATGGCGCCCACGCGCACCGCGATCAGCGATCTGGCTTCGTCGCTGCAACTGGGCAGGTCCGACTGCGCCATCGTGCCCATCAACTGGATCCGTAGCTATGGCCTCACGGATATCGCCAAAACGGTGTTCACCATGCCGCAAGGGATCGGCGCGGGGGCCATTCCGCTGGCCGTACGCGCGGAGAGCTGGGCCAAGCTGCCGCCGGAACATCGGCAGGCCATCCAGGCGGCGGTTGCCCAGGGCCTTTACGGCTGGATCGAAGGCGCCTATCTCGATGCCGATAAAGAGGTTCGGGAACAGACACGGGATCGCATTCGGTACATAGACGAAGACGCCGCGCTGGCCAAGGCCTGGGAGGCGCATCGGCAACAAGAAATCCAGGCGTTGATCGAGCTGGCGAAGCGGCGCGGCATCGCCGAGCCCGAGAAATTCGTCAATGATGCCGCGGCGGTGTTCCGCAAATGGCACGATGAGCACTTGCCGCGCTTTGCGGGCAAACCCGAGGTGTATGCCGAGATTCTGCAAAAAGAATTATTCGGACAATAAAGCGGACTCGAGATGACGCTCCAGGATCTCATGCGCCCGGGCCGGCGGAGCGTGATCGTCCGTTTGTGCGATTGGCTGAATGCCCCCGCCGAGTTGTGTGTTCTGTTGATGATGCTGCACATGCTGGCCGATGTGCTGGTGCGCGTACTGTTCGGCGCGGGCCTCGAGGGGATGGTGGAGTCGGTCACCTATCTCTATATGGTCGGTATCGCCTTTTTGCCGGTGGCATCGCTCGAGGCCCATGCGGCGCATCTACGTGTCGAAATGCTGGCCGAGCGGGCGTCGCCCCGAGTCGCGTTTGTTCTTCACGTCTTGGCCAAGCTTGCCACCGCGCTGGTAGCCGGGATCATGGCTTGGCTGACCTTCGAAAAAGCGTGGGGAGCCTGGCTCATTCGCGATCATGTTGAGCTGACGTACTGGTCGCTGCCCACTTGGCCGGCGCAGTGGGTCTTTCCCATCGGGTTTGCCGCCATGGCCTTGGCGGCTCTCGGTGGAATCGCGCCGCGCCCCCCGGCGGCTCCGGTCGCTCCTCTCCACGGCGGGGAGGCAGCCTGATGGATTTTCCGTTCGAAGCGGTGTTCATCATCGGCGGCCTGCTGGTGCTGATGGCGCTGAGCGTACCGATCGGCATCGCGCTCATCGTCGCTTCCTTTGTCGGGATCGCCTCGGTGCTGGGCGTGCCCGCGGCGATGCGCCTGGTGGCGGATATGCCGCGCGAAGTGGTCTCCAGTTGGGAGCTATCGGCCATCCCGATGTTTCTGCTCATGGGCGCCATCGCTTTATATGGCGGCTTGACCGATGCCCTGTTCAAAGCGGCGCGGGCCTGGCTTGGATGGCTGCCGGGCGGGTTGGCCGTGTCGGCCAATATGGCGGCGGTCGGGCTGGGAGCCACCACGGGCTCGAGCCTGGCCACGACGGTGGCGGTAGGAAGGATCAGCATCCCCGAGATGCAGCGCTCGCGCTATGACATGGGGTTGGCGGCGGCCACTTGCGCCTCGGCCGGCACCATCGCGGCTCTCATTCCACCCAGCATTCCTCTCATCGTGTACGCCATGTTTGCCGAGCAGTCGCTGGTGCGGCTGTTCGCGGCGGGCGTGATACCGGGGCTGCTCACCGCTTTTGCCTATATCGCCCTGATCGTGTGGCGAAGCTGGAGCCGGCCGGAGTTGGCGCCACGCGCCAAGGACGTCTATACCTGGGGCGAGCGGGTGGCGAGCCTGCGCGAAGTCTGGCCGCTGCCTGTGTTGGTGCTCGGGGTTTTTGGCGGCTTGTATGGCGGCTATATCGGTCCCACCGAGGCGGGTGGTTTCGGTTCTTTCCTGGCGCTACTGATCACCATCGCCAAGCGGCGCATGTCGGTGGCGATCTTCCGGCGCTGCTTGCGCGAAGCTGCAACAACGACGGCGCTGATTTTGTTCGTGGCCATCGGCGCGGTGATGCTGGCGCGCTATATGGCATTGATCGGACTGCCAGAGGCGCTGACCGAAGCCATGCGGGCGGCGGAGCTCTCGCCGCTGTTCCTGATCCTCATCACCAGCGTGATCTATCTCATCCTGGGCATGTTCCTGGATCCGATGGGGGTGATGCTGCTCTCGTTGCCGATCTTCCTACCGATGTTCGATGCAATGGGCTACGATCTGATCTGGTTCGGCATCATCGTCGTCAAGTTCATCGAGATCGGTTTGCTGACTCCGCCCTTGGGCATGAACGTCTTTGCCGTACGCACCGTTCTGCCCAAAGAAGTCTCGCTCGAGCGCGTTTACGCAGGATTGGGCTGGTTTCTTCTGGCGGAGGCGGTGGTGATGGTCCTGCTGTTCGCATTTCCCGCCATCGTGATGTGGCTTCCCAATACGTTGACCTGACCGACTTTCCGTCTCGTTCGTCCGTGAGTGCCTCCCCAGCTGCCCCCGCCGTCCCTGCGGCCGACCGCCGTCAATCCGTCCAGTCCATCGAGGTCGGCCTGCGCCTGCTCGACGTCATGGCGGATGCCGGCATGCCGTTGGCTTTAAAGGATATTTCGCAACGCAGCGGTATCCCGCCCAGCCAGGCACACCGTTATCTGCGCAGTTTTATCAATGGCCGGATGGTGATGCAGGATCCGGCCAGCGGCCGTTATGTGCTGGGACCCATGGCGATTCGCGTCGGGCTGGCCGCCCTGCATCAGCTCGATGGCATCGAGGCTTGCGATATCGCGGTGCGCGAGCTGGCACTAACGTGGGACTACGCCGGTGGCGTGGCGGTTTGGACGGAACGGGGGCCCATCATGGTGCGCTGGCACCAGGGCAATTCGTTCTTCATCCCGGCGGTGGGTCTGGGCACCACTTTTCCCTTGTTAGGGTCGGCGGTCGGCCGGGTGTTTCTGGCATGCCTGGCGCCCACCCGCACGGCCGAGCTCCTGGAGAACGAGTTGCGGCAACCCGTCTCCCGCTTTGCCGAAACCACTCCAGCCGAGGTGGGCGTCCTGCGCAACCAGGTGCGGGAACAGGGTTACAGCCAAATCGTTGATCATTTCACGCCGCTCATCCGTGGTATCGCCGCGCCGGTGTTTGATCTGCAGGGCCATGTGCAGGCGGTCATCTCGATCGCCGGCCGGATTCCTCCGTCCAAAACCGAAGATCCGATACGAGACGATCTTCTGGCGCGCGCGCGCGCGGTGTCGAACGATCTCGGATACGCTCCCGGGCGACCGCCAAGCCTCGACGCCTGAATCCGCCTCTCCCGGTCGCGGAGGCCGCCAGGGGCGTTGGTAAGAGCCGGGTCGGCGCAGCGCCAACGCCGCCCCGCCGTTCCCGAAATTTCAATCGAGCTGAACTCCCGTGTTTTGCACGATGGCGCGCCAGCGCGCCACGTCATCCGCGACCCAACGTTGGAAGGCGTCATGGTTGCGATAGGTCACGGTATTGCCGGCCTTGGCGAGGCGATCCTGGATCTGAGGATCCTGCAGCGCTTTGCCGAGCTCCGCGCTGAAGCGCTCGACGATCGCGGGCGGCGTGCCGGCGGGCAGGAAGAAACCGCACCAGATCGGCACGTCCAGCCCTTCCAGGCCTTGTTCGCGCGCCGTGGCTGTGTGGGGCAGGACCGGCGAGCGTTCGGCATCCAGCACGGCCAACGGTACGACCTGGCCGGACTTGATATAGGCCTCGACGGTGGGGATCGTCAGCAGCGACAGTTGGATCTGGCCGGCAACCAGGTCGGTGATCGCATTGGCGCCGCCCCGATAGGGAATGTGGGTGAGCGGCACCTCGAGCTGATCGGCCAGGGTTTCCATGGTCAGGTGCTGGACCGAGCCGGTGCCGTTGGTCCCGTAGTTGAGATGGCCCCGGGTGGCGGCGGCCTTCAGCTCGGCAAGGTTCGACACGCCCAGCGAGGGGTGGGCGACGACGACCATCGGCATGGAAACGACCTGGGCCACCGGGATGAGATCGCGCTCGGTGTCGAACGTCGTCGTCGCGGTGTAGACCGCGGGTGCGACGACCAGTCCGCCGGGTTCGCCGAAGAGCGCGGTATAGCCGTCCGCCGCGGCCTTGACGACGGCGTCGGCGGCGATGCGGCCGGCCGCGCCGGTGCGATTCTCCACCACGAAAGAGGTGTCCAACTGGTCGCTCAGTTGCTGGGCCAGGACCCGGGTGACCTGGTCGGTGGCGGCGCCCGGCGAAAATGGAGCGATCAGCCGGACCGGCCGATCCGGCCAGGCTTCGCTGGCGGCGACGGAACCGCAGGCGGCCAGGGCGGCGCCCGCCAGAGCCAACTGGCACAGGGTCCGTCGTGCGCGCCGGCGCGCTGCGGAAGACGGGATACGAGCGGCGAAGGGTTTCATGAGGTCTCCTTGAGAATTGTCGGGGAAGGCTCAGGCGGGGTCGGCCAGGAGGTCCAGAAGCGGCTGCAGCGATTCGGGACCAGCCTTGCGTGCTCCCGCCTCCAGCTGCTTGACGAGCCGCACCACTTCGGCATTGAGTGGGGCGGTGCGGCCATGCGCGAGCGCCTTGGCGACGACGTAGCCGTTGATGTGGTCGACCTCGGTGCGGCCTCGGGCTTCGAAGTCGGCCACCATCGAGAGGCGGCGCGGCCCCAGGCTGCGGCCGTGTTCCCGCAGGGCAGCGTGCAGGCGTTCGTCGCTTCGGGCGCCGGGGCTGCGCCAGAGGGCGGCGGGAAGGTCCAGCACCGGCTCCGGTTCGGCGCCGGATGCGGCGGCGGTGGCGAGGATCTCGCCGGCCAGCGCGATCATGGCGCGGCGCACAGGCTCGCGCTCGTGCAGGACGGCGGCGGTTTCACCGGACAGTAATAGCAGGGGGTTGCCGATGGAGTTGAGCACGAGCTTCATCCAGCGATACCCCAGGAGATTGCGGGTGACCGTTGCCGTGCCGCAGGCCGCCAGCAGGTCGGCGAGCTGGCGGACGCGGGGCGAATCGCTGCCGTCGAGCTCGCCGACCCGCAGCGTATCCGGTCCGGGCAGGGCGGCCACCCGGCCCGGTGCCGTTAGCCGGGCGCCGAGAACCAGCGAGCAGCCGAGCGTGCGCGAAGCGCCGACGGCCAGGGCGATCGCCTCTTCGTTCAGCCCGTTCTGGCATGACAGCACCATGCCTTCCGGAGCCAGTAGGCGTTCGACCAGCGGCAGCGCGGCGGCCGTATCGTCGCTACGCACCGCCAGAAGTACGAGGTCGAAGCGTTCCTCCGGCATGGCGTCGAAGCCGTAGGCTCGTACGGGAAACACCATTTCGCGCCCATGGTGCTCGAGGGTCAGGCCGTCGCGGTTCAAGGCCGCCACATGCTCGGCCCAGCCATCGAACAGGGTCGTCGCCACGCCGGCCTGCGCCAGGTGCGCGGCAACGCGGCAACCGATCGCCCCGGCTCCGACGATGGCGATGTGCCAGTGGGTTCCGGTCATCCGTCTATCTCCTGAAAAAGACCATCGTAGCGGTGGCCTTACCGCCGGTTAGCTGGGATTCGCATACCATATGCCAAAACGAGATAGCCCCTTGGCCATGCCGGGGCGCGGACCCCGCGGCGGCGGGCTTTGCCCGAGAGGCCGAGCAACGGCCAGGACATCATGGAACTGAGACAACTGCGTTATTTGATCGAGGTGGCCGAGGCCGGCAGCATCAACCGGGCGGCCGAACGGTTGGGCGTGGCCCAGTCGGCGATCAGCCGGCAGATCGCCAAGCTCGAGAATGAGCTTGGCGTGGCGGTCGTGCGACGTACGCCCGAAGGCGTGACGTTGACGGTGGCGGGCGAACAGGCGTTGTCGGGCGCTCAAGCCGTGCTGCGCGAAGTCGATGAACTCAGGCGTGCCGTGGCCGGTGACGCTCCCGCGATGCTGCGCGTTCGCCTCGGCATGCCGCCGACGGTCAGCGGCGTTTTCCGGCGTTTGTTCGAGCACCCGCTGCGCCGCGGGGGTGTGCAGGTGCGGCCCAGCGTGGTCGAGGCCTCGAGCTATTGGCTGGCGCGGCGCCTGGCGTCCGGCGATCTTGATTGTGCCATCCTGACCGAGCCCGCCGGGATGCGCGATTGGCTGGTGGAGCCCCTGTGGATCGAGGCGTTATGCCTGGTCGGGCCCGCCGCGTCGCCGTTCGCGGCGCGCGAGAGCTGCTCCGTTGCGGATATCGCCGAACTGCCGCTGACCCTGACGCCATTGCCCGACAATAGCCGGCAGGTGATCGAGCGGGTATTCCGGCAGCAAGGCCTGGCGCCGCGCGTGCAGCAGGAGCACGAGGCACTGAATCTTCTGAAAGAGCAAACGCGTTTCGGGGCGTATTCGATCCTGCCGCGCATCCAGGCCCGCGAATTGGCGCGCGAACACTACCTTTGCGTGCCAGTGCGGGACCTGGCGATCCGCCGTGGCTGGGTCAGCCGCCGCGGCGCCTTGCCTCCTCGCGCTGCCGCCATGCTGCTGGCGGTGGTGCGCGATTATGCGCGCCGCGAAGTGCCCGACGATCCCTGGTTTCGCCTGGGCTGGGCCGGCTTCCCTCCCGGTGGACCGACGCAGACCGTGGCTTAGAATGCCTAGTGTCCTGTCCCGGCAGTTCGTTGATGAATACGTTTTTAAGCGCCCGAATCCGTCGTTGCGGATACTCGCCGGGTTTCAACCCGGCTGCGTTCTGCGCCTAGGCTGCGACCCCTTAAAAACGTATTCGGTAGCCATCATTTTCTTGCAAACATTCACCAACGAACTGCCGGGACAGGACACTAGCGTCGTTGAGTCGGCTGCCATCTCGGAGGCCGTCTTTCAGGAGTCGCCGTGACCGAAGTTTCCATCATCCAGTACGCCATCGGCGCCGCGTTGGCGCTTGTCTGCCTGGTTGCCGCCCTCGGCTTGCAGTTTTATGCCCACCGGCACCGCCATTTGACGCGCAGCATCGTTTTTCATCTGCTGCAGATCGCCGTGCTATGCGCGCTGGTGCTGATCATCAAGCAGTACACCCAGATGGCCATCGTGGATCTCCACTGGAAGCTGATCCCCGCCCGAGTCGTGGATTTTCTGGCGATACTGGCGATCGTGCTGATTTTCATGCAGCAATTGTTCCTGTTGATCGACCGCCTGGAACACGACCAGATTCATAAGGGCAAAGACGTCACGTCGTCCCGCATGGTGTCGCGGGTGTTCAAGATCACGATCTTCGTGGTGATCATGCTGCTGTTCGGCGAGCATTTCGGCATGAGCCTGTCGGGCCTGCTGGCCTTCGGCGGTATCGGCGGCATTGCCATCGGCCTGGCCGGTAAAGACATCCTGAGCAATTTTTTCTCGGGCGTGATGCTGTATTTCGATCGTCCGTTCAATATCGGCGATTGGATTTCCTCGCCGGATCGGAACATCGAAGGCACCGTGGTCGAGATCGGCTGGCGACTGACCAAGATCACCACTTTCGACCATCGGCCGCTGTACGTGCCCAACTCGGTTTTCTCCACGATCAGTGTCGAAAACCCCGGGCGCATGACCAATCGCCGCATCAAAACCGAACTCACCCTGCGCTATGGCGACGCCGACAAAATGGGCGCCATCGTCAAGGATATCCGCGCCATGCTGCACGGACACGACGGGATCGATGGCAGCCAGACTTTGCTGGTGTACTTCAACGAGTTCGGCGACTCTTCATTGAATATCATGGTGTATTGCTTTACCAAGACGGTGATTTGGGCCGAATGGCTGGCGATCCAGGAAGAGGTGTATTTGAAGATCATCGACATCGTCCACAGCCACGGCGGCGATTTTGCCTTCCCGTCCCGTACCGTGTATCTCGAGAAGGATTCCGCTTGAGCCGCGAACTTTGGTAGACCGAGACCGCAGCGGAGAAAAAAATGGAGTACGGCGTGGCGGGACGAACGGAAAACGTACCGACGAAATGGCTGGTTTTGATCATTTGTCTGGTATTTTGGCTGGGCATGTTGTTTGCGGCACCCACCTTGCAGTCGCCGACGCATGCGATCGGCCGCGACCAGCCGTTCGCGTACCACCACGATGCGGCGGGTTTGTCGCTCGAGCAGTTCCTGGCCCTGCCGCCCGAGGCTCTGACCGTCAGCGCGCGGCCTTTCACCCAGGGTTATTCCGCCCGGCCGTATTGGCTGCGCTTCGAGGCGCCCCGGCATTGGTTCCAGGAGGGGCCGCTGTGGTTGCAACTGACACCGGGTTATCTCGACCACCTGACGTTGTATTGGCGCCCCATCGGGGGCGGTGGCGCGTGGCAGGAGCGGCGAGCGGGTGATCGTGACGATCCCGAGGAGCGCCTTGGCGATCTGGACTATCGATTTCCGGTCTTCAAGCTGCAGCCGCCGCCGGAAGGAGCGACGGGCTACGAGTTCGTGGCAAGGCTGGAGAGCACCAGCGCCCTGATGTTCGAGCCCGCGTTCTGGGAGCCCTCCGCCTTCGTAAGTTACGCCACGAGGGATTCGGTGTTCTGGGCGTTCTTCCTGGGCATGAGTGCGCTGTCGTCGGCCCTGTCGGTGCTGTTGGCGCTCGGACTCAAGAGCCGCTTGCTGTGGTCGGTGGTGCCGTTTTCCGTAGGCTATCTGCTGGTCGCCTGCATTCAGGGCTACGTGGGCTGGAGCGACGCCGCCTGGCGCGTGACCCTCCAGCATTATCTGATCGGCGTACTCACCTTGCTGGGCTATCCGGCGCTGCTCTGGATGTGCGTCGAGGCGCTGGATCTACGCCGGCATTTTCCGCGCGGCTATCGCATCGCCCTGGGCGGCGTGCTGGTCAGCTTGTTATTGCCGTTCAGTATTCCGTTGGGCATTTATGGTCATGCGGTGGCGGCGCTCACCGTGGCGGCCCTGCTGACGGCGCCCGCGCTGTTCGGCTGCGCGCTGGCGTTGTGGTGGCGGACCAAGATCGGCTATCTCAATCTGGTGTTCGGTCTGATACCGATGTTCTACATCGTCTCCAGCCTGCTGGCTTTGTTCACCACCACCGCGCTGATTTCCTACGATCCCGTGGTTTATCACTTCTGGCAGTACTGCGTGATGATGGTGATGATGATCATGATGCTGCTGGTGATGGCGGTGGGCGTCATGCGCATCCGCCGTGAACGCCGGATTCACTACGAGAGCATGAGGCTGGAGCAGGAGTTGGCGCGGGAGCGGCAGGCCCGGGTCCAGCAGCGGCAATTCATGGGCATGATCTCCCACGAGTTGCGTACGCCTCTGGCGGTGATCTCGGCGGCGCTGGCCAATCTCAAGAGTTTCGCCGGCCAGGAGCCCGCCATCGGTCGCCGCTACGATAAGATCGATCGCGCCACACGCCGACTGGTGCAGCTGACGGACAATTGCCTGGCCGATGCCCGCTTGTCGGCCGGCGATCTTTACCTCGATCGCCAGCCCACCGATCTGCTCGAGGAAGTCCGGCAGGTGCTGGCCTTGACCGAGCCCGACGAGGATCGCTCCATGCGAATCACGCTGGAGGGCGCTCCCATATCGTCGCGGAGCCGGGCGCCGGCCGTGCCGCTGGTGGCCGATGGCGCGCTGTTGCGCATCGCCCTGTCCAATCTCCTGGACAATGCCATCAAGTATTCTGTCGCCGGAGGCGCCATCCGGCTCGACGTGTACCGCCAGGGCGGGCAATGGATCGTGGCGGTCGAGGACGGCGGCCCCGGCGTGCCCGACGAGCAGGCGGCGGCCATCTTCGATCGCTACCGCCAGGCCGACGAGACCGGCGGACGGCAGGGCTGGGGCCTGGGGTTGCACGTGGCGCGGCAGATCGCCCTGGCGCACGGCGGTGATCTTGTGCTCGCGGATAATCAGCGACACCGATGCCGCTTCGAGCTGAGGTTGCCGGCCGCGGCGGCCGACAAGATAACCGCCGCGATGCCCGGCACAATAACGCTTCAGGAGGGAACACGATGAATGACGTACGTCCGCGCTTGGGCATCGTGGAAGACAATGCCGATTTACTGGAAGAGCTGCTGTTCTTCCTTGAAGGACAGGGGTATGCCGCCTGGGGCGTGGGCAGCGCCGAGGCGCTGTGGCGCACGCTGCATACCCGTCCCGTGGACATCATGCTGGTCGACCTCGGTCTGCCGGGTGAAGACGGCTTCGGCGTTATCGAGTATCTGCGCCAGTTGTCGGGCTTCGGGATCATCATCATCACGGCGCGTGGCGGCACCGACGATCGCCTTCGGGGCCTGGGCCTGGGTGCCGATAAATATCACATCAAGCCGGTGAACTTCGCCCAACTGACGGAAGATATCGAAGCCCTATGGCAGCGTATGCAAGCGAGCGGCAGGGCCCGAGGCGGTGCCGCGCCGATGGAAGAAGGCTGGGTGCTGGATGCGCTGGGCTCCTGCCTGGTCGATCCGGAGGGCCGCCGCTTGCCGCTCACGCCACAAGAGCTGGCCTTCATCGAGGTGCTGTATGGTGCGCCGGGCGAGGTCCAGAGCAAGACCCGGGTTCATGAGCGCCTGTTCGGCCCAGGCATGGGCGAGGCCGACACGCATCGTGTGGACGTCATCCTCAGCCGCCTGCGACGCAAAGCCGTGCAGCGGCGTTTTCAATTGCCGGTACGCACCATGTTCGGAAGAGGGCTGGTGTTTTCGCCATCGCGCAGTGGCCAGACCGAGGACGCGAGAGATTCGAGAGAATCGAGACTGATATAAAGCCGTTGTGGTCGGCATAGTGGCGAACGTTCACGTTTAGCCCATCAATCCAGGCCGACTACCATGATGACAAGCACAAGCGCCGGCCTCCTCCCGCAGGAGGGGGTCCAGTTTCCCCACGATACCGAAATCGCCGAATTGTTCCTGGCATATTTCGAGCGGGCTCCGGAGTATGAAGCCCTGGCCTATTACCGGGTCTTGTACGACATGCTGCGGGCGCAGGCCGCCGAAGCCGGTCACGGCCAAGAGCACGCCCGTTTGCAGTTGTCGGCGATCCTGTATGAAACCGGCGCCGCCAATGGCGAAATCCCCGCCGCCGTGATCGAGGACAACGGCGAGTTCGTCTCTTACCTCTATCAGAACATTCTGGGCCGCGAAGCCGATGCCGGCGGCCATGCCCATTGGCTGGCCGCGCTGGACGCCGGCATGAGCCGCGCCGGGCTGGTGGAAATTTTCCTGCGCGCCGCGGAGGAGGATCCGCGCGATGCCGCCTACGTGGGCAACCGCACCGAGGTGGCGCTCGCGTTCGCCGAGTGGCAAAACTCCAATCCGGCCATTCTGCCCGATCTGAAATACAACGCCGCCCAGGTGCTGGAAGGCGTGAACGAAGATCCCGCCACCGTGGAAGACGGGATGGCGAGGCTGTATGAGCAGCAACCACAGCCGCAGCCGCCGGAGCCGCCTCCCCCGCCGCCGCCGCCCTTGCCCGAGCCCAAGACATTCCTGCTCACGCCCGAGGAGGACCACTTTGTCGGCACGATACGCAACGACGTTTTTCTGGCGCCGGCCTACCACGATGGCCATGGCCTGGCCGCCACGCTGCAAACCGGCGATGAACTCGATGGCGCCGGCGGCCGGGATCTGCTCGACGCCGATCTCTATGGTAGCGAGGCGACGCCGACGCTGACCTCGATCGAAACGCTGCGGGTGTACAACAGCGCCTCGGGCACCTCGGCGGTGCTCGATTTGTCGCAGGCCCAGGGCCAGCAGACGCTCGAAGTGCTGGCCAGCACAGGCGAGATCCTGGTCAGCCACGCGGGCGCGCTGCAGACCATCCGGGTGGTGGGGGCGCAAGCCGACGTGGTCGCGATCGAAGGGATTTCCACCACCGATCGGTTGCGGGTCGATCTCGAGGCCGTGTCGCAGCCCGACGACTGGGGCACGGTCTGGTTCGGCGACGAAGAAAGCACTTACGCCGAGAACGGCCCCTGGGTAATGTGGGCCGACGTTCTTGACTTGCACGTGACCGACAACACGGAGGGCGTCTACATTACCAACCTGGGCGCCACCACCATGAATATCGTGGCCCAGGGCGAGAACTTCGTGCGCTTCGAGGCCAATGCCGCCGAGGTGCTGCGGATCTCCGGCAGCGGCGATCTCTGGTTGTACGAATCGCCCATCATCGGCCATTTCAACCTCTGGGGCGAGTACCTGCGCGAGCTCGACACCACCGGGTTCGACGGCAACCTGGGCGGGATCTGGATCTCCGACGCGGATGACCCCGCGTTTGCCGGCGCGCAGATCCGCCTGGGCGGCGGCTATCAGACCATAGGCTTCGACGGCGCCATCGCCGAGGGCGTCACCATCGCGGCCAGTACGGCGCCGGACTCCTGGACTACCTTGGAACTGATGCAGCGCGCCTACGATTCGATCGCCGCCTTTGGCGCCGAGCAAGTGGTGGGAGTCAATGCCCTGGTACTGATGGAGGAAGCCGAGCGGGCGGATTATGAACTGCTGCACGGCGCCACCGCCTTCAGCTTCGGCTGGGGAATCGCGCACGGGCACACCGCCACCCTGCACGTCGGCGCCGAGGTGGACTACGTCGAGATGAGCGGCGACATGTCGCGCGGCTGGTACGACGGCGGCTTGATCGTGCAAAGCGAAGGCGTGCTGGAGGAGCTGGACGTCTACCTGGCCAACTGGGCCCCGGGCAGAGGCCAAGGGGTCGAGGCCGACGTCGCTCTCGAGGTGACGGCAAGCGAGCTGCGCATCGATATTGGCCAAGGCATGAGCTACAACTATGCCACCGAGGGTTCCACCACCTATTTCCTGGAGCTTCGCGATGGTCTGCTGCCGGACGACGAATCGGGCTCGATCGAGTCCATCGTCTTCACCGGCGAGCAGGGTGTGATCTTCGACCTCGCCAAATCCAGCCTCGGCAGCTCGCTCGCCACCATCGACGCAGGCGAAATGACGGGTTATTTCGAGGTCGTCCTGACGGGACATCAAGGCCTGGAAGTCACCGGCTCGCAGGGCATGGACATCATCGTCCTGGATACCACGACCGACTGGTCGCCCGATGTCAACATCATCTACGGTCTCGATGGCGCCACGTTCGATACGGTGTCGTTCCGGCTGGAGGGAGCCTACGCCCCGTCGCACTGGAACTGGGACGCGATCGACGTTGGCGATGAGGCGACCGTGGCGGATGCCCTGGAAGCGGCGTTCAACGAGCTGGACGCGTCGGCCGGCGGCGTGGCGGGCTGGTTCGTCCGCGACGACTTCACCTATCTGCTGGCCAAGGAAGAACTGGACGGTCAGGAGGGCCGGGCGGCGGTGGCGCTGGACGGCACGGGATGGGATCTCTGGCCGGACCTCCTGGATGGCAGCACGCTGGATATCTGGCTCTGAACCCATGCCCGCCCCCGCGGAAGCCGGGGGACTTCAAGGGGCGAAGGCCAGCCGCAGCCCCAGGTCCAGGGCGCGCGGCACCACCGAGGCGTGGCCCTCGCCCGGGATGAGCTCAAAGCCCACGTCCAGTCCGCGCACCTGGCCCAGACGGGTGGCCAGGTCGCGGTTGCCATCGATCATGCGCCGGCCGCCGCGGTGGCGTGTCAGGCGCTCCTGTTCGGTGACCGAAAGGGCGAGATCCGCCGGCCCCAGCCTTTGTTCATACTCGCCCACGCTGATGAGGACGCGGGCCGGCGGCAAGCCGGTGGCGGCCTCGCGCGGCAGATGACGCTCGGCGGCGCGCGCCAGATAGCCGTCGTCCCACCAAACGGAAGGGCTGGAGGCCAAATAAGTGCCGAATGCGCCCGGCCGCGTCAGCAGGGCATAGAGCACGCATAGGCCGCCCAACGAATGCCCGGCCAGTGCGGTACGGCGGGGGGCGATGGGAAATTGCCCGCGGAGCCCGGGCAGCAGATCCTCGATCAGGAAGTCCAGCAAGGCATCGGCGCCGCCCGCCGGAGCGTCGCCGGCCGACTGGGTCTGCGGCGCCGGCGTGTAGTCGTAGGCACGGCGGTTGGCGCCGGGATAGCCGACCGCGACCAAAATGCCCGGCTCGGCCGGGGGGCGGCGCTTGGTGCCGGCATGATGGCGCAGCAGTGCCGTAGCCAGCTCGAAATGCTCGTCGCCCAGCAGGCAGGCCAGCGGCCAGCCGGCGGCGGGAGGCGCCGCAGCCGGCCACGACACCGCCACGCGATAGGCATCGCCGCCACGGGAATGCAACACGCGCTCCGCCAGATGGGCGGCAACATGGTCCTGCCAGCCGGCGGGCCGCGGCCACGGCTCCGTCGCGGCAAGGCCATCGGGCGGCGGGCGGGTTTCGGATCGCGCCTGCGGAGGAAATCGATGAGGAGGGAGCGAAGACATGGCGATGGCGGAAATGAGCAAAGGAGTGGCGGCCGGGGCGCTGAAAGCATGCGATACTTCGGCCTTTGCCGCCCGCCCCGAGCGGGAGGCGTGTTTCGTCGGCCGCACTGCCCGGCGGAGTGAACCGATTCTGCCGAAAGAGCGAGCCGTTCGTGAATAGTAATACGTCTTATTCCAACGTTGCCCAGGCGGCGCCGGCCGAGGCCGCCGAAACCGCCGCGGCCTATCGCGGCATCCTGCGCTGGCGATGGTGGTTGCTGGCCCTGCTGGGCGCGGTGATCGCCGTGTCGATCCTGGTGGACTTTACGCTGGGGCCGGCCGGCCTGTCGCTGGAAGAACTGCTGGGCACGCTGTTCGATCCCGCTGGCGCCGATCCCACCACCCGCGTGATTGTATGGGACATCCGGCTGCCCTACGCCCTGATGGCGCTGGCCGTGGGCCTGGCCCTGGGCCTGGCGGGCGCCGAGATGCAGACCATCCTCAACAACCCCCTGGCCAGTCCGTTCACCCTGGGCCTGTCGTCGGCCGCCGCGTTCGGCGCCTCGCTGGTCATCGTGCTCGACGTCGCGGTGCCGGGCATCCCGGCATCGTGGATGATCGCCGCCAGCGCTTTCGTGTTCGCCCTGATGTCGGCGATGCTGCTCGATGCGGTGGCGCGCTGGGGCGGTATGAATACCTCCGGCGTGGTGCTGTTCGGCATCGCACTGGTGTTCTCATTCAACGCCTTGGTGTCGCTGGTGCAGTTCGTGGCCAGCGCCGAAGCGCTGCAGGGGCTGGTGTTCTGGACCATGGGCAGCCTGTCGCGCGCCACCTGGCCCAAGCTGGGCCTGCTGCTGCTGGTGTTCGCCGTAATCCTGCCGCTGGCGATGCGCGATGCCTGGCGCCTCACCGCCCTGCGGCTGGGCGAAGACCGCGCCGCCAGTTTCGGCATCGACGTGCGCCGCCTGCGCCTTACCTCGCTGCTGCGCATCAGCCTGTTATCCGCTCTGGCCGTGGCCTTCGTCGGCACCATCGGCTTCATCGGGCTGGTGGCGCCGCACATCGCGCGCCGGCTGTTCGGCGAGGATCACCGCTTTTATCTGCCCGGCAGCGCCTTGGTGGGCGGCGTGATCCTGTCGCTGGCGTCGATCGCGTCCAAGAATGTGGTGTCCGGCATCATCATCCCGGTCGGGATCGTGACGTCGCTGGTGGGTATTCCTTTCTTCATCGCGGTGGTGTTTCGCCGCCGTCTTCCCTGAGCGGCCGCCATGCTGGAAATCCGCCATCTCACGGTGCCCTACGGCAAGCGCCGCGTCATTCCCGATTTGTCCGTCTCGGGCCTCGAGCAGGGCGCGATCACGGCCTTGCTGGGCCCCAACGGCAGCGGCAAGTCCACCTTGCTCAAAGCGTTGGCGGGCCTGAACCGCGCCGCCACGGGGGCCGTCTTGCTCGACGGCGAAGACCTCGCCCGCGCCAGCTTCGAGGCGCGGGCGCGCAAGGTCGTCTATCTGCCGCAGTCGCTGCCGGCGGCGGTGCATCTGCGGGTATTCGAGTCGGTGCTGGTGGCGGCCAACGCTTCGACTTACGGTGGCCGGATCACCGTGGCCGACGTGCAATCGCTGATCGAGCGTCTGGGCATCGGCCATCTGGCGATGCATTATCTCGATCAGTTGTCGGGCGGCCAGAAGCAACTGGTGGGGCTGGCCCAGGCCCTGGTGCGCCAGCCGCGCCTGTTGCTGCTGGATGAACCTTTGTCGGCTCTCGACTTGAATTATCAATTCCATGTGATGGATCTGCTGGCCCACGAAACCCGGGAGCGCGGCCTGATCACGGTGATCGTGTTGCACGATCTGAACATCGCGCTGCGCCATGCCGATGCGGCGCTGATGATTCGCCAGGGAGAACTGGTGGCGCAAGGCGCGCCGCGCGATGTGATTACGCCCGAGACGCTGGCCGCCGTCTACGGTGTCAGCGCGCGGGTGGAGCCCTGCTCGCGCGGCGTGCCACAAGTCATGATCGATGGCCTGCACGCCGTGGTTGCCTGAATCGCGTCTGGCGGCGCCTGGCGAAACTCCTTAAAATGAGAATGCAACAAATTCTCAATCCTGCCGACCATGCGCCTTCCCGTCTTGTTTCATCGCTTCCTTCTCGTTGCCGCATTGACTGGCATGCCCGCCTTGGCGGCTGCCGCCCAGGCGGCAAACGGCGCCCCGCAAAGCGCGCCCGCCGCTACCGAGGCCAGCCGCCCCATCGTGGTCCGCGACGTGGCGGGCCGCGAGGTCACCCTGAAGGCACCGGCGCAACGCGTCGTGCTGGCGCAGGCCCGGCACTTGCCGGTGCTGGCGCTTTTGCACCCCGATCCCGCCAGCATTCTCGTCGGTTGGTCCGATGAGCTGAAAACCTCGTTCGCCAATGAATATGCCGACTACGTCGCGGCCTTTCCGTCGCTTGCCGACGTTGCGGTGGTGGGGCGGCATACGCCCGACACGTTTTCGGTGGAGAGCGCGCTGGGCCAGCGTCCAGACCTCGTCATCCTGACCGCCGCCTTCGCGGGCATCCGCCCCGGCACCCATCCGTCCGAGTCGCCGCTGATTCGCCGCCTGGAGGCGGCCGGGGTGCCGGTGGTCGTCATCGATTTCTTCATGGACCCCCTCGAGAATACGGTGCCCAGCCTGCGTTTGCTGGGCCAGGCGCTGGGCCGCGAGGAGCAAGCCGAGGCCTTCATCGATTTCTATCAAGAGCGGATGAACCGCGTGGCGGCACGCAACGCCGAGGCCGACGGCCCGCCGCCGCTGGTGTTCGTGCATGCGCATGCCGGCACCACCGATTGCTGCCATTCGCCGGGAGTGGGCACATTCAACGATATGATCCGCTATGCTGGCGGCCACAACATCGGCGCCGATGTGATCCGCAGCGCCACCGGCCAGCTCGGCTTCGAATACATCAACAGCCGCAATCCCAAGGTTTATGTGGCCACGGGCACCGGCGCGTCGCAGCGCACCAGCAGCGGGCTGGCCATCGGCTCCAACGCCACGCCCGAGGCGGCCGAGGCGAGTCTCGCGCGCGTGATCGAAAGCCAGGGCCTGGGAGCCCTCGAGGCCGTCCGCACGGGCAACGCCCATGGCATCTGGCACGCCTTCAACGATTCGCCGCTGCATGTGGTGTTCATCGAAGCGCTGGCGCGCTGGATCGATCCCGAACGCCACGCCGATGTGTCGCCCGAAGCCACCCTGGCCGAAATCAACCGCCGCTTCTTGCCGGTGCCGCTGCGCGGCACGTATATGGTCGACTTGTCCGCGCCGCTCACCCGGGCGGATCAGCCTTGAACGCCGGCCCGGGCTTTGCCCGGGTGGATCGTTTTTTGCTGGCTGGCGCCGATGGCCTGCCGCGATATCGGATCCAGGTCGGCGTGCCGGCCGAGCCTCCGCCGGCGGCGGGGTATCCGGTGGCGTTCCTGCTCGATGGCGATGCCGCCATGCAGGCTCTGGAAGCCGGCGCCCAATCGGTCGAGGCCCGGGCCGGCGTGGCGGCATCGCCCGTGCTGGCGGTGGCAATTGGCTACGACTTGCCCGCCGACGAAGCGCTGGCCGCCCGGGCCTTCGACTACACGCCACCGGTGGCGGGCGAGCCGGCGGATCCCCGCGTACCGGCCTGGCGCAATGGTGGCGCCGATCGTTTCCTGAACTGGATCGATCTCGCCTTGCGGCCGGAAGTCCGGCGCCGATACGCCGTGGATGCCGCGCGGCATACGCTTTGCGGACATTCCTACGGCGGCTTGTGCGTGCTGCACGCCTTGTGCTCAGACCCGGGCGGGTTCGAACGCTATCTGGCGGCCAGCCCCTCGATCTGGTGGCGCGATGGCTTCCTGTTGGGCAGCGCCGAGCGCCTGGCGGCATCCGGCCGGAAGATAACGGCACGCGTACTCCTGATGGTGGGCGACCGGGAAGCCTGGCACGCAAGGCCGGCGGGGCCCGATGGCACGGCGGCAAGCCGGCGTGGCGGCGCACCCACTTTGCCGGCTGTCCGCCAAGTGGCCACTGTTTTGGAGCGAGTGCCCGGCTTGCGCGTGTCGTTCGAGGCGGTCGCGGGTGGCACCCATGCCACGCTGCCGGCGCTGGCCGCCAGGCGCGCCCTGATGCTTGGCGGCCTGGACTAGATTGGAGGCGTCTGAATCGTCGCGGGACTGGCAGCGCCGCCAGTCGAGGGGATTCGCACCCTTTCTGAATAAATGCAATAATGATAATTGATACCATTCGCGTTGCCTGCTCGCTGGGCTGGGTTCCATTTGCGCGAGCCCGCAGCCAGCACGGATGCCTTGCCTAGCGCTCTGGCGTCCAGTCGATCCGATTCATCCCATCATGACGATGACCACGCGCCCCAGCGCGGCCCTGGCCATTCCCGGCGGGCTTAAGCGAGGCATTCACCATCTGGAGCCGAAGGCTCCACTGAAGCTCCGAGTGCCAGCCTTGGGGGCCCGCCACGGCGTCGCTGCGCCGGTCCGGAAGGTGGAAGTGTTCTTCATCGATGTGGCTGGACACGCCGCGGGCCGCGCCGGACTGGAAGCCCGTCTCGCCGCCTGGCTGACGCCGCTGGAGCGTGAACGGATCGGACGTCTGCGCCAGGCCGCCGATCGCCGACGCGGTCTGGTGGCCCGGGCGGCGCTGCGTGCGTTGCTGGCGCAGCGGCTGGGAACGGAGCCGGCCGCCGTGCCGATCGTCGCCACACCGGCGGGCAAGCCCATGTTGGCGGCCGCCGTCGGCGCCGATGCTTTGCACTTCAGTGTCTCGCATAGCGGTGGTCGCGTGGCCATCGCGCTGGGCCACACGCCGTTGGGCGTGGATATCGAAGCGATAGCGGCCAGCGCCGCCTGGCCCGATGTGGCGGCCCTGGCGGAGGCCTGGTTCGAACCGGAAGAGGCCCGCCGCGTCGCCGCCGATCCGGCGGCATTCCTCGATATCTGGACAGCCAAGGAAGCCGTGCTCAAGGCCAAGGGCGAGGGTTTGGCCGCGCATGGCCTGCGCGGCTTTATCGTGCCCGCCGCAAGCCCGGAGCCAACCCGGGTGGGCTGCGCACGGCCGGGCGGCGCCCCGGAAAGCGTCTACGTCAGCACGCTGGCGGCAGGCGCGGGCTACCGGGCGGCCCTTGCCGTACTCGACGACCCCATGCCGCCGCTGCTGCGCTCGATCGAGGCCGCCGATCTGCCGGCGGCGCGGCTTTTTTCGTGACCTTTTTCACCCAGGATACGATTCATGGAAATACCCCGACAAATCTGGCCTGAGGAGCGAGCCGCGCGCTATCGCGCCGCCGGCTACTGGAGCGGCGAGACCTTCGGCGCCATGCTGCGCGAGCGCGCCCAGCGCCACGGCGATCGCCTGGCCGTGGTGGGTGGCGACACCCGCTGGACCTACGCCGAGCTCGATGCCCGCGCCGACGCCATCGCGCGCGGACTGCTCGAGCGCGGCCTGAAGCCGGGCGACCGGGTGGTGGTGCATCTGCCCAACATTCCGGAATTCGTGTCGGTCATCTTCGGCCTGTTCCGCGCCGGCATCCTGCCGTTGTATGCGCTGCCCGCGCACCGCATCACCGAGATCGAGCATTTCGCCACCACCGGCGGGGCTCGCGCCTACATCGCGGCCGACGGGCACGATGGCTACGACTACCGCGATCTCGCCGCCGAGCTGCAACGCCGCGTACCGCGGGTGGAGCAGGTGATCATCGCCGGGGCGCTGCGCGAGCACGATCCCTACGTCACGCTGGCGGCGCTGGAGGCAGAAGGCCAGGCCAGCGCCATCGAGCCGGTGGAGCCCAAGTCGTCCGACGTGGCTTTTCTGCAGATTTCGGGCGGCAGCACCGGGCTGTCCAAGCTGATTCCCCGCACCCACGACGCCTATATCTATACCCTGCGCGAAAGCAATCGCATCTGCGGCATGACCGCCGATAGCGTGTTCCTGGGAGCCTTGCCGATCGCGCATAATTTTCCCATGAGCTCACCGGGCTTCCTGGGCGCCATTCATGCGGGCGCGCGCGTTGTGCTCAGTCCGTCGCCAAGCCCGGAAGCGGGATTTCCGCTGATCGAGCGCGAGGGCGTCACCATGACCAGCCTGGTGCCTCCTCTGCTGCTGGTCTGGATGGAAGCCGCGCCGGCCTCGCGCTGGCGGCTCGACAGCCTGAAAGTGATCCAGGTGGGCGGCGCCAAACTGATCCCCGAGGTTGCCCGCCGCGTGCAACCCGCCCTGGGCGTGACCCTGCAACAGGTGTTCGGCATGGCCGAGGGCCTGGTCAACTACACCCGCCTGGACGACCCGGACGACATCATTATCAATACCCAGGGCCGGCCGATCAGCCCCGACGACGAAGTGCTGATCGTCGACGACCACGGCAACCCGGTACCCGACGGCGAGCCGGGCCACCTGCTGACGCGCGGGCCCTACACCATCCTGAGCTACTACAACAACGACGCCGCCAACGCGCGTTCGTTCACCGACGACGGCTATTACCGCACCGGCGATATCGTCTGCCGCCTGCCCGGCGGCTATCTGCAGGTGCAGGGCCGCGCCAATGATCACATCAATCGCGCGGGAGAGAAGATCTCCGCCGAGGAAATCGAGGATCATTTGTTGGCGCATCCCCAGGTATTCGACGCCGCCGTGGTATCGATTCCCGACGAGTACCTGGGCGAGCGATCCTGCACCTTCATCATCCCGCGTGGCGAGAAGCCGCGCGCGGTAGCGATCAAACAATGGATACGCTCGCGCGGTCTGGCCGATTTCAAAGTGCCCGACCAAGTGGTGTTCGTCGAACGCTTCAGCGAGACGGCGGCGGGCAAGATCAGCCGCAAGGAACTCCGGGCCGCGCTGCGCGCCCAGCTCCAGCAATCCGAGGAAAAATCCGCATGAGCCAAGCTTCACCTTCCGCGCAGCCCGCTGGCACCCTCAGCCTGGAGCGTTTGCGCGCCGACGTGGCCGCCATCCTCCATGAGGACCCCGCGGAGATCCTCGATGACGACAACCTCATCGATCTCGGCCTGGATTCGATCCGCGCCATGGCGCTGGTTACCCGTTGGCGCGAGGCCGGGGCCGACGTCGAGTTCGCCGAGCTGGCCGAGAGGGCCGAGCTCGCGCATTGGTGGCGCCTCATCCAGCGCTCCCTGGAGCGCGGCCGCCCGGACGAGGCGGCCGAGTAACCTTCCCGCGACAGACGTATGCAGCATTCTTCATCCCAGTCAGCCGGTGCGCCGCTGACCGAGGCCCAGCTCGGACTTTGGTATGCCCAGCGCCTCGACCCGTCCAATCCGGTTTTCAATATCGGTCACTACACCGAGATCGAAGGCGCGCTCGACGTCGAGCGGTTCCGGTATGCGGTAGATACCGCGCTGCGCGAAGCCGATGCGTTGGCGATGCGCATCGTGGACGCCGAGGCGGCGACACCGCGCCAGGTGCTGGATGAACGCATGCGCCCGCGTTTGCAAGTGGTCGATCTATCGAACGAGGCGGACCCGGCCGGCGAGGCCCGAGCGAGGATGCGCCGCGATATGGGGACGCCGCTCGACCCTGTGCGCGAGCCAATGGCGGTGCACGTGCTTTATCTGCTCGAGCCCGGCCAGGCGATCTGGTACCAGCGCGTACACCATGTCGCCACCGATGGTTACGGCCTCGGCTTGATCGATGCCCGGGTGGCCCGTTTGTATGGCGCCGCGCCGGACGAAAGCGATACCGGCGAACCATTGGCGGCCTACGATGGCGTGCTGGCCGAGGATGCCGACTACCGCAACGGCGCGCGGCGCGAGCGCGACCGCGCTTATTGGCGGGAAGCCTTCGCCGGCATGCCGTCGGCAACCAGTCTGGCCGAGGGCGTACCCATCAGCAGCCACCACTTCCTGTTGGCGGCCGGCGAACTCAGTGTTTCCTGCAGGCGGGCCCTGCTGGCGGTACAGGATCGCAGCGGCGTATCCTGGCCCGACGTGCTCACGGTGCTTTGCGCCGCCTACGTGCAACGGCACCTCGGCGAGGCGGCGGAAGCCGTCGTCGGCGTGCCTTTCATGGGGCGGTTGGGCAGCCGCAGCGCCCGGGTGCCGGCGATGGTGATGAACGTCGTGCCGCTGCGCTTGCGAGTGGACGAAGATGCCGAACTCGACGCCGTATTGCGCGAAGGCGAGCGCGAACTGCGCCAGGCCCGGCGGCATGGCCGCTATCGCGGCGAACTGTTGCGGCGCGATCTCGGCCTGCTGGGCGGCAGCCGTCGGCTGCACGGCCCGCTGATCAATGTGGTGCCTTTCGAGAAGCCCTGCGCGCTACCCGGCCTCAAGACCCGCCTGCATGTGCTGGGCGCCGGTCCCGTCGACGATCTGACCGTGACCTTTCGTGGCAATCCGCACGAGGGTGGCATGCGGCTCACGGTGGAGGCGAATCCCGCCCTTTATGACGAGTCGTCGGTGCGGGCCCACCTCGACCGCCTCGAGGCATTCCTGGAGAACGCCTTGGCGGCGCCCGCCCTGGCCGGCGTGCCCACGCTGACGGCGGCCGAGCACGAATACTGGGTGTCGGCCGTCAATGACACGGCGCGAGAAGTGCCGCGAACCACCCTGGTGGCATTGATCGACGAAACCATGTCACGGCATGCCTCGGCCACGGCCTTGGCGATGGACGGCGAGACGCTGGCCTACGCCGAGCTCGATCGGCGCAGCGCCGCGCTGGCCGGCCGTCTGCAGCGGGCCGGCGTGCTGCGCGGCGATCGGGTGGCGGTGGCCTTGCCGCGCTCTTTCGAACTCGTGGTGGCCCTGCTGGCGATATTGCGCGCGGGCGCCGCTTATGTACCACTCGACTCCCAGCAGCCGATGGCGAGGCTCGAGGCCATCCTCGACGAAGCGCAGCCTCGTGTACTGCTGGTGCCCGAAAGCGCCGGCGGCCTGCCGGGCGGCGTGCCGATGATGAGGGTCGAGGCCTACGGCGAGACGGCGGGATTCGACCCGGTGCAGGCTCCCGGGCCCGATGACGCCGCTTACGTGATCTATACCTCGGGCTCCACCGGCCTGCCCAAAGGTGTGGTCATTGCCCACGACGCCATCGTCAACCGCCTGTTGTGGATGCAAGCGCATTACGGTATTGGCGCCGATGAGCGCATTCTGCAGAAAACGCCCGCCACCTTCGATGTTTCGGTGTGGGAGTTCTTCCTCCCGCTGATCGCCGGCGCCACCTTGGTGATGGCGCCGCCCGAAGCCCATCGCGATCCGGCCTGGCTGGCCGCCATCATCCGCGAGGAGCGGGTCACCACGCTGCATTTCGTGCCGTCGATGCTGGCCGCCTTCCTCGACGAGCCCAGCGCCGCCGGGCTGGCGCTGCGGCGTGTGTTCTGCAGCGGCGAGGCCTTGCCGGCGGCACTGCGCGATCGCTTCCATGCCGTGCTCTCGGCCGAGCTGCACAATTTGTACGGCCCGACCGAAGCCGCGGTCGACGTCAGTTGGTGGCCGGCAAGCCGCGACGACCGTTCGCATCCCGTACCCATCGGCTTTCCGGTATGGAATACCGCGCTGTACGTGCTGGACAGCCGACGCCGGCCGCTGCCGCCCGGCGTGGCGGGCGATCTCTACATCGCGGGCCGGCAGCTGGCCCAGGGCTACCTCGGGCGCCCCGAGCTGACCGCCGAGCGTTTTGTGCCGGATCCTTTCGCCGCCCCGGGCGCACGCATGTACGTGACCGGCGACTTGGCCTTTTGGTGCGACGACGGCGCGCTGGTGTTCCTTGGCCGCTCCGATCACCAGGTCAAGCTGCGCGGGCAGCGCATCGAACTGGGCGAGATCGAGCATGCCCTGGCCACCGCGCCCGGCGTGGCGGCGGTGGCCGTGCTGCTGCGCGAAGACCTCGCCGGCGGCCCCGGCCTGGTGGCTTATGTGGTGGCGGCCGACGGCGCCACGCCCGACGATGCCGCGCTGCGCGAGCATGCCGCGGCCCGTTTGCCGGCCGTGATGCTGCCCACCGCCCTGGTGTGGCTCGAGGCGCTGCCGCTCACCGCCAATGGCAAGCTCGATCGCCGGGCGTTGCCGGCGCCGGCCGCCGGCGAGCGGGTGGCGAGTGCCCCGGCCACCGGCCTGGCGGCGGAGGTGGCGGCGCTGTTCTCGGAGGTGCTGGGCGAAAGCACCGTGGGCGCCGACGATGACTTCTTCGCCCTCGGCGGCCATTCCCTGCTGGCCGCGCGCTTGACGCTCGCTTTGCGCAAGACCTTCGGCGTGGCTTGCAGCCTGGGAGCGGTGTTCGAACATCCCACGCCGGCCCGTCTGGCCTCGTATCTTCAAGAGCGGAGCCAGGCGCCGGCGATGGCCGACCTGGCCGCCGAGACCGGCCTGGCCGATGGCCTGCCGGTGGCTGACGATGGTGCGGGCTTCGGTCCGGTCATTCGCCTGCGCCTGGCGGACGGCGACGCAAAGCTGCCGGCTTTGTTCTGCATCCACCCGGCCGGCGGCCTGAGCTGGTGCTACGGTACGCTGGCCCGCGCCATGCCCGCCGGCCGCGCCGTGCAGGGCCTGCAGTCGCAGGCGCTCGACCCGGAACGCCGTGGCGGCGAGCCCGCCAGCCTGGAGGCGATGGCGGCCGAGTATGTCGATACCGTCTTGCGCCTGCAGCCGGAAGGACCGTGCCATCTGCTGGGCTGGTCGGTGGGCGGCATCATCGCACAGGCAATGGCCGTGGAATTGCAGCGCCGGCACCGGGAAGTCGGCGTGCTGGCGCTGCTCGATGCCTATCCCAGCGATTGCTGGCGCAGCCAGCCCGAGCCGCCGCCGGGCGCGGTGTACAAGGCGCTGCTGCATATCGCCGGCCATGATCCCGCATCGCTCGTCGACGTGCCCCTGACCCAGGAAGGCGTGATCGGCTTCCTGCGGCGCAGCGGACATCCCTTGGGTGAGTTGCCGCCGGCGCGCCTCGAAGGCGTGATCCGCGCCGTGGCCGCTAATAACCGCCTGGTGCGCGGCCATCATCACCAGCGCTACGACGGCCTGCTATTGCACTTCCGCGCCGCGCTCGACCATGCCGGCCAGGATCTCTCGCCGGAGTATTGGCGGCCCTATGCGGCGCAGCTCGACGTGGTGGAGGTGCCCAGCCTGCATGCCCACCTGCCGGGGCCCGAGGCCACCGCCCATGTGCTGCCCGCGCTGCTGGCCGCGCTCGACGGCGCCGAGCGGGGGAGAGCCGGATGAGCGCCCGCCGCTGGTTGCTGGATCTGTCGCCGTTGCGCGACAGCCGGGCCTTCCGCTATGCCTATGCCGCGCGCACCGCCACGGTGCTGGTCACCGGCATGTTGATGGTCGCCAACAGCATCGAGGTCTACGACCTCAGCGGGTCGTCGCTGGCGGTGGCCCTGCTCAATGCCGCCATGGCGGTGCCCATGGCCGTGGGGCTGTTGGCGGGCGGCGTGCTGGCCGATCGCGTCGATCGCCGGACGTTGATGCTGCGGGCGCGCCTGGCCTACGTGCCGGGCATCGTCATCTTCCTCCTCAACGCGCTGCTGCCGCAGCCCATGCTGTGGCCGATGTATCTCGCCGCGCTGATGTGCGGCGCGGCCACCGGCATCAGCATGCCGGCGATGATGGCCGTGATCCCGGCGCTGGTGGGCCGCGAGCGGCTGGCCGCCGCGGCGGCTTTGTCGGGCCTATCGCTGCAATTGGGCGGCATTATCGGCCCCGCCCTGGCGGGCGTGCTGCTGGCCGGGCCCGGCCTGGTGGTCTGCTACGCCATTGTTCTGGCCGGAGTGCTGCTCACGCCGCTTTTGCTCAGCGCCTTGCCGCCTCTGCCGCCCAGCGGTCCGAAGCGCGGCGCGGGCCCGTCGGCCTGGGCGGAGGCGCTGGGCTGGCTGCGCGGCAACGTCATGCTGCGGCGCCTATTGTGGGTGGATTTCGCGGCGATGGTACTGGCCACGCCGCTGGCCTTGCTGCCGCAGTGGGGCAGCCAGGTGTTGGCCGCCGGTCCCGAAGCCACGGGCCTGCTGTATGCCGCGCCGGCGGCGGGAGCACTGGTGGCTGGTCTCGGCAGCGGCTGGACCCGCCAGGTGGCCCGCCCGGGCCTGGTGGTGATCGGCGCGGTGCTGCTGTGGGGGCTGGCGGTATTGTCGCTGGCTCTGGGCAGCCATCTGGCCTGGGCCTTGGGCAGCCTGGCGGTGATGGGCGCGGCCGATACGGTTTCCAAGATCCTGCGCGCCGCGCTGGTGCAGCGGCATACGCCCGACGCCCTGCTGGGCCGCATGTCCAGCGTCTGGATGATGCAATCCACGCTCGGTCCGGCCCTGGGCAATCTGCAGATCGGCCTGGTGGCCCGCCTTTGGTCGCCGCCGGCGGCACTGTTGCTGGGAGGCGCGGCCTGCCTGGTCGCGGTGGGTGCGATCGCCGCCGCTTCGCCCGCCTTGCGCCGGACGACGCTGCACCATTCCTCTGAGGAGCGGGCATGAGTGCGCCGGACAGCCCCAAGCACGAATCCTCCCTCGGGGAGGCAGTCGCGAAGCGGCCGGAGGGCCGTCCATCCGGTGCAGAACGGGCGATCTCGTCGCGGGCTTGCCGCCTGGCTCTAGCTGGCCTGGAGTGTGGCGTTGCGCGATGGCTTTCCTGTAGCCTGCCCGTCCCCGGGGTCGGTCCCCGGCGCGCGGGCGGCTTCACTCCTTTTCACATGTAGAGGTATCAGAATGCATTCGAACGTCCTCAACAAACAGCGCTTCGGCCGCCTGCGCCAGTCCGCCCTGGCGCTCGCCGTCGCGTCCTTGCTGGCAGCCACCGCCCAGGCCGCGGCGCCCTTCGATCAAGCTCCGGATGCGGCGTTTTCCGGCCGGGTCATGGTGCAGGGCGTTGTCCTGCCGGGCGGCGAGGCCAAGTTCGCCGGACGGTCGTTCACGCCCGGCCAGGAAGTCGTCCTTTCTTACGGCGGCACCGTCCTCAATCCCGACGGCAAACCCTATGTCGCCAACGACAAGGGCGAGATCAGCGGCGTCATCAAGCTGCCGGCCAACGCCGCGCCGGCCCGCCACCCGCTGGTGCTCGAGGCGGCCAAGCCCACCGCCGCCGCCGTGGTCGACCTGAAAATCTCGCCGGATGTGCCGCCATCGGGACAGGATCGTTTCGAGGTCGAGGCCAAGAAACTCGTCCCCGGCCTTTACCAGGTGGCCTATAGCCCGAAGTCCGATCGCCTCTTCGTCACCTCCGCGATCGGCCGCCCGCCGGTCAAGGAATCGCAACTCGTCAAGGTCGATCCGCAGACGCTGGAAGTCGAAAAAGCGATCAAGCCGGCGGCGCAGCCCGGCCGTGACGATGGCCAGGTGTTCGCCGTATATGGCGTCGGCGTGGACGACGCCAACGGTAATGTGTGGGTTACCAACACCCGCCAGAACACCGTGGCCGTGTATCGCCAGTCCGATCTCGGCCTGGTCAAGCAATTCGAGCCGGGAGCGGCGGCGCATGCGCGCGACGTGCTGGTGGTGCCGGGCTCGGGCAAGGCCTATGTATCCACGCCGGGCCAGAACACGGTCGTCGTATTCGACACCGCCAAGCTCGAACCCCTGACGAGCGTCGAGATCAAGTCGCTCGTTCGCGGCGAGGCATTCAGCTCCATGAGTCTGGCGACCGACGGTTCCGATAAGGTCTACGCTGTCGGCAGCCGGCCCGCCGAGGTGGCCGTCATCGACGTCGCCACCGACACCGTCGACAAGGTGCTGCCGGTGCCGGGCGCATTCGGCGCGTCGGGCATAGCCGTCGATCCCAAGACCAAGCGCGTGTTCGTGGCCTCGCAAGGCAGCGATAACGTGGTGGTGCTCGACAGCCAGTCTGGCGATGTCGTGGCTACCACCCTGGTGGGCGCGGGCGCGCTGAACGTGGCCTTCGATCCCGCCAAGCGGCTGGCCTACGTGTCGAACCGCGGCGCCGACACCGTGACGGTGCTCGACGAAAACGGCAAGATCGTGGCCAATCTCGAAGGCGGCTCCTTCCCCAATCACGCCGGCATCGGCGGCAAGGGCAGCGTCTTCGCCGTGAACAAAGCTCGTGGTGGCGACGACGCCGCGGGCGATCACGTCCGCCGCATCACGCCGCGCTGAGATGGAACTGCCCCCACCATCGCTGCGTTCGCTGCCCCGGGGGGCTGCAGTCTCCTTCGGGCGGAGACTGATCCGTCAATCCGGCGCTGCAACCCCCTGATTCAGGAAGCCTGATTTCATGGCCATACCCCGATTGTCTTCGAGCTCCGCCGCGCGCTGGCT
The DNA here is from genome assembly GCA_023228945.1 of Pigmentiphaga sp. Lineage (GTDB taxonomy): Bacteria > Pseudomonadota > Gammaproteobacteria > Burkholderiales > Burkholderiaceae_B > Verticiella. The sequence continues at coordinate 35,656 of JALOAI010000002.1, forward strand.
CGACTCGCCCGAGCGATACGGCTGGGTGAGCCAGGCCTTGCATTGGGGCATGGCGGCCTTGTTCGCCTGGCAGTTCACCGGCATGGTGCTGCGGCTGCTGCTCGGGCGCACGCCGGTCACGGCCGTGATGGTGGGTTCGCATGCGCCGGTGGGCACTTTGCTGCTTGGCCTGGTGCTGCTGCGCTTATTGTGGGCCTGGGGCAACCGGCACCGCCGGCCGCCTCGGGAACGCACGCCGGCAGGCCGGGCGGCGTGGCTGGGCCATGCCGCGCTCTACCTGTTGATGATCGTGATACCGCTGTTGGCTCTGTTGCGGCACTATGGCTCGGGCCGGGCCTTCGCCCCCTTCGGCGTGCCGCTGATGGCGGCATCGGACAAGCTTCCGTGGCTCATGGCTCCGGCCGATGCCGTACATGGCCTGCTGGCCTGGTTACTGCTGGCGCTGGTGGCCGGGCATGTGCTCATGGTGCTGGTGCATCAGTATGTATGGCGGGACGGCATCGCCGGACGAATGTTGCCGCGACGGCGCAAAGGCCCGCCATCCGGGCCCGGCTAGCCGCAAGAGGCTTGCCCGGCCCGCCAACAGGCTCGCTGGGCTACCCTCCAGTCGCTGCGCGACTTCCTCCCCGGGGGAGGATTCGCGCTTGAGGCGGCTCGGCGCGCTGGATGCACTGCCCTCCAGTCGCTGCGCGACTTCCTCCCCGAGGGAGGATTCGCGCTTGAGGCGGCTCGGCGCGCTCATGCCATCGGCGTGAGTTCTTCGTGCACGCCTTCGGCGCCCTTGCGCCAGTAGGCCGCCACCCGCATTGCCTGCTTGGGGTGGCCTTTCTGGTCGATGAGGATGTCACGTACCTGGGTCATCACCGACGCCTCGCCGGCACCCCAGGCGAAACCTTCGCCCGCCGGGAGTTCTCGCTTGCGCAGAGATTCGAGCAAGGCTTCGTTGCTGTCCACCCATTCCAGTTCCAGGTCGGCCGCGCTGCTCAGTTCGCGCTGGTCGGCGGGATCGGTGAGCAGGACGGAGACCATGGCCCGGGTGCCCGGGGGCAATTCCTCCAGGCGGCGATGGATGGCGGGCAGGGCGGTGGCATCGCCCACGAACAGATGCCAGTCGTAGTCCATGGGGATGATCATCGAGCCGCGCGGCCCGGCGATGACGGCGGTTTGGCCGACGACCGCCTCGCGGGCCCAGCGGGCGGCCTGGCCATGTTGGTGCAGGGCGAATTCGAGGACGAGTTCATTGCGTTCGGCATCGTAGTGGCGCGGCGTGTAGTCGCGGCGGATGGGCTCGCCCTCGGACGAGTCGAACATGAACTTGAGGTGGTCGTCGAAACCGCTGGAAATGAACCCGGCCAAGGCATCGCCGGCGAGCGTGATGGCAAGAAAGCCGGGGCTCAGTTCCTGGATGCGGGCAACCTTCAGCTCGCGACGATGGATCTCGTGGCGAACGCGTTCGATACGGCGGGGCGGGGCGGCAGTCATGGTTGGTCGGTGAGTCTTGTTGGTGGATAATATCAACGATTATAAAATTTTCGTGTTGATAAAGTCAACCAAATATCCATGACCCGCACCGACGATCTTTCTCTTGAGCTTTTCGATGGCCTGCACAATGTGATGCATTTGTACCGGGCCCGCCAATTGCGTGCGCTGCGCGATGGCGCCTTCGAGCTGACGCCGATGGAATACAAGGCGCTGGGCTATGTGGCGCGGCATCCCGGCTGTACGCAGAGCGATCTGGTAGAGCGCTTCGGCCGCGATAAAGGGCAGCTCGCGCGCCTGCTCAAGGGCCTGCGCGATCGCGGTTTGCTGGAGTCCCGGGTCGACCCCGCGGACAAGCGCAGCATGCTGCTCGCGCCATCGGCGGCGGGCGAGCAATTGCATCGCATCCTGCGCGACGAAGCGGCGGAGGTGGCCCGCCAGGCGACGACCGGCCTGTCGAAGTCGCAATGCCGCGCCGTGCTCGCGGCGCTCGAACGGATCCGGCAGAACTTCGAGGATTTATCCCAACAATTGCCAGAACCGATTGCCGATACAGCTTGTCACGAAGCGGCAGTATGATGTGGGGTCGCGTGGCGATCCGGAGCGCGCCCGACATTCCGATCCATCGCTCCCGGAGTGATTGCCATGTTTCTCGATCCCCAAACCCAGGCGCTGATCCAGCTGGTCGTCGACAATAAAGTCCCGGCGTTCAGCGACCTGGAGCCTGCGGCCGCGCGCCAACTGTATCTGGACGGCCGCGGCTTTACCCAGCCCGATCCCGAGCCGGTGGCCGAGGTGCGCGGTCTGGCCGCGCAAACCCCGGAGGGCCCGGTGCCCCTGCGGCTGTATCGGCCGCGGGGCACGATGGCCGAAGCGGTGTTGCCGGCCCTGGTGTATTACCACGGCGGGGGCTGGGTGATCGGTGATCTCGACTCCCACGATAACCTGTGCCGGCAACTGGCCAATGAGTCGGGCTGCGCCGTGGTGGCCGTGGACTATCGGTTGGCGCCCGAGCATCGTTTTCCGGCCGCGGTGGACGACGCCTTCGGCGCCCTGCGCTGGATCCAGGCACAGGCGGCCGAACTGCGCCTGGATCCCGCCCGCCTGGCGGTGGGCGGCGACAGCGCCGGCGGCACGCTGGCGGCGGTCTGCGCGCTGGCCCACCGCGATTGGCGCCAAACCGCCGGGGGCGCGGCGGCGCCGGCGCTGCGCTGGCAATTATTGGTATATCCCGTGGCCGATATCGCCGGCTCCACCGAGTCGCGCCAGCGCTTTGGCGAAGGCTACCTGCTATCGAACGCCGACTCCGCCTATTTCGCCGGCCACTATCTCAACCAGCCGGCCAGCGCCATCCCCGATTGGCGCCATTCGCCGTTGCATGCGCCCTCGCATGCCGATCTGCCGCCTGCGCTGGTGCTTACCGCCGGCCACGATCCGCTGCGCGATGACGGCCTGAACTACGCGCAGCGCCTGAGTCTGGCGGGCAACCGCGCCAGCTATGTGTGCTTCGAGCGCCAGGTGCACGGCTTTCTGTTGATGGGCCGCATCATCGACGAAGCGAACACCGCCGTCACGCTCTGCGCCGCGAGCCTGCGCCGGGCTTTGGGCTGACCGTCACGACGCCGCCAGCCTCGCGGCCGCCCGGGGGATCGCTTGGTGGCACGGTCGGGCAAGCCAAAACTAGGGTATACCCTGAAGACGCGCCGACCTCAAACAGAGGATGATGAGAGGTTCTCTCCCTACCTCACGTGCACCTGCGCGCCGTTCGCGGCGCGTTCCCGGCAGCCCCCATCATGTCCGAATCCCAGCATCCCACCGCCTCCCATCATTTGCTCGAAGGCTGCAACGCCCTGGGCATCGATTACCTCTTCTGCAATCTCGGCACCGATCACGCGCCCATCATCGAGGAAATGGCCCGCTGGCAGCGCGAGAACCGGCGCCTGCCCAAGGTCATCCTGTGCCCGCATGAAAACACCGCGGTGCATATGGCCGCGGGCTATGCCGTGGCCACCGGCCGCGGCCAGGCCGTGCTCGTCCACGTGGATGCCGGCACCGCCAATGCCGCCATGGGTTTGCACAATCTGTTCCGCGCTCGCATCCCGGTGTTGCTGATGGCGGGCAAGGCGCCGTTTTCCACCTACGGCGAACTGCACGGCGGCCGCCAGAGCTTCGTGCATTTTGTTCAGGAGCCCTACGACCAGGGCAGCGTGGTGCGGCCCTACGTCAAATGGGAATACACCTTGCCGGCGGCCGAGCTGACGCGCGAGGTGCTGGCGCGCGGCTATACGATGATGCAGTCCGACCCGCCCGGGCCGGCGTATCTCATGCTGCCGCGCGAGGTGCTGGCCGCCCGTGCGCCCGAGGTTCCGGCGATCCGGCGCCGCTCCGTCGAGGCCAGGCCGCTCAGGGCGGGTCCGGCCGCCGCGGCCGACGTCGAACGCGTCGCCGACGGCCTGCTGGCCGCCATCGAGCCGCTGCTGATCACCGGCTATGCCGGCCGCAATCCGGCCGTGCCGCCCTTGCTCGACGAACTGGCGCAATTGGCGGGCGTGCGGGTTTGCGAGTTCAACCCCTTGTACGTCAATATGCCGAGGAGTTCGCCGTGCTTTGGCGGCAGCCAGCCGGGGCCTTTCGCCGAACGCACCGATTTCGGCATCGTGCTGGATTCCGACGTGCCTTGGGTGCCCTCGGCCTTCCAGGGCAATCCCGACGCCTATTGGGTGCAAGTCGACGTCGACGCCCTCAAGCGCGATATGCCCATGTGGAGTTTTCCCACCGATCTGCGCCTGGAGGCCGATGCCGAAACCGTGCTGCGTCAGCTGATCGAGGCCGTGCGCGCCCGCCAGACGCCGGAGCAGGCCAACGCCGCGGCCGCCCGGGTGGAGATCATGGCCCAGGAGCGCGCCAAGCGTCGCACCGCCGCCGAAGCGCTGGCCGCACAGCCGGGCGAAGACGGCGCGATCGCCGTGCCCTTCTTGTGCGCCGCCTTGGCCCGTGCGCTGCATCCCGACGATATCGTGGTCAACGAAACCATCACCAACGCCTCGGTAGTCGACGAGCACCTGCCTCGCGAGCGCCCCGGCACCAAGGTCTGCACTCTGGCGGGCGGGCTCGGTTTCTCGGGCGGGGTGGCGCTGGGCCAGAAGCTCGCCCATCCCGAACGCACCGTGGTGCAGATCGTGGGCGACGGCAGTTTTTATTTCTGCAACCCAAGTTCGGTCTATGCCGTGGCGGGCCAATATGGGCTGCCGATCTTCACCGTAGTCCTCGATAACAGCGGCTGGGGCGCGGTCAAGGCGTCTACCTTGCGCATGTATCCCAAGGGCGAAGCCCACGATACCGATCAGTTCGCCTCCTTGCTGTCGCCCGACATGGATTTCGGCAAAGTCGCCGAGGGGGCCGGCGCGCATGGCGAGGTGGTGTCCGACCCCGCCGCCGTGAACGTGGCCATCGCTCGCTGCCTGGCGGCGGTGCGTTCAGGAAGGTCGGCCGTGCTGCATGCGAGGGTGTCGCCGCTCTGAGCAGGCCAGGGTCCGGCCAGATAGGCCGACAACCGGCCCGAACCCGGCGCAGGGCTGGGAGGCGGCGCTGCGCCGGCCCGACCTGGCGCGCCGCGCCCAGGCGGGCCGATGGCCGGATGGCGCGGAGCGGACCGGCGACAGTGGCGTTGTTGCGGGCGCCGCCGCGGGGCGCGGATCAGCGCGTGCGGTGCGCCAGATCGCGGGTGGAAGGCATGCGGCGATCCTGGGCCTCGAGCTCGGCTTCGTCGCGGGCGAGGTTGTCCAGCATCGCCAGCAGCACGCGGCGGGTGGTGGCGATGTCCTTGGCGCTCACCCCGGTCACGCTGACGGCATTGACTTCTTCGGCCAGCGGCACCAGTTTTTGCTTGAGCTCGCGGCCGGTGGCGGTAAGGAAGACGTGCACGTTCTTGCGGTTGCCGGGCAGATGGCGGCGCTCGGCATAGCCCAGCGCCTCGAGCGCCTTGACCGCGGTGTAGGTGGTGGGCTCCATCACGCCGGCCTGCTGGCTCAACTGGCGCTGGGTCAGGCCGTCTTCTTCCCAGAGAATGCGCAGAAAGGTCCAATGGCCGAACGACACGTCATGATCGGCCAGGCGCACCTGCAGGGCGCGCACCAGGGCGCGCGTCGCGTCCTTGATGAGGTGGGCGAGGCGGTCGTCGGGCAGGGCGTTGCGCCAATGCTGCAGCAAGGCCCGGGTGTCGTCGGCGGGAGCGTTCATGGAAGCGGGTCAGAGGGAGGAGCCGGCAGCGGCACCTGCCGCGCCAGGCGGACGTCGGTGCCCAGCCGGGCCGATTCTAGCAAGGCCAGGCAGGCTTCCGTCGTGGCGCGGCCCCAATGACCGCTATGCAGGGCAGGCCGACCCTCGCGCAAGACGGCCCAGAGCTCGTCGACAACCTCCTGGCGCGGGACGGCCGGCACCGGCACCGGCTGGAACTCCCGCTGGCCGTTCGCGTAGACCCACACGCCTTCGGGCGTGGGGCGCAGGTCGGCGTGGTCGCAACTGACCAGGACGTGCCCGAAGTGCTGGTGGTAGGGAGCCGTGGTGGGTGGCGGCTGGTAGCGGCTGCCGCCGAAGTTGCCCTCGGCCTTTAGCCAGGCCTCGTGGTCGGCGGATTCGCGGCTGGCCAGGCGCCGGCGCGCCGCGCCGTAGTCGTCGGGCGACTTGCGGCGCCCCATTTCGCCGATCCAGCCATGCCATTCGTCGGAATCGAAGTGGGCATAGCCGCTGTAGAGCAGCGAGGCGAAGGCGCCGCCCTGGAAGGTGAGCAGGGCGGCATAGGCGCCCTCGGTGGGGCGCTCGGCGTCCCAGGCGCCCGTCAGGGCCCGCACGGTGGCCACCTCGCCGCCGCCCAGCAGGCGGACGATATCCATCTGGTGCGCCGCCTGGTTATGCACCACGCCGCCGCCCAGCCCGGTTTGCAGTTCTTCGGGGCGGCGGGGGCGGTAGAGGAAGTCGGTGTGGTATTGCGCCTGGATCATGCGCACCGCGCCATGGCGGCCGCTGGCGATCAGGCCCGCCGCGTGGCGGATGGGCGCGTCGAAGCTGTGGCTGTGGCCCACCAGCAGTTGCACGCCGGCCTGCTCGCAGGCCGCCACCATGCGGTCGCAATCGTTCAGGCGGATCGCCATGGGTTTTTCCACCAGCACGTGCTTGCCATGCTGGGCCGCCAGGCACACGTGATCGGCATGCATCTGGTGGGGTGTGGCGATGTAGATCAGCTCCACGTCGGGATCGGCGCACAGGGCGTCGAGGCTGGGCTGGCCGGTGCCGCCGAAGTCGCGCTCGAAGCGCTCCCGCGCCGCGGCGCGCGGATCGAAGCCCGCCACCAGGCGCACGCGAGGGTCGCCCTGCCAGGTCGGGATCATGAGCGTAAAGGCCCGGCCGAGCCCGGCCACGCCCAGGCGCAGAGGGTTTGTGGTGGCCTCCCCGTGGGCTGCGGGGATTGTGAGCGTGGGGCCGTTCATCGTCAAAGATCCAGGGTGAGCTCGTCGGAACAGGCGCGCGAGACGCAGACCATGATGTTGTCGTCCTGCTCCTCCGGCATCAGCACCATGTCGCGGTGCTCGGCCTGGCCGGCCAACAGGCGAGTGCGGCAGGAGCCGCAGGTGCCGCTTTCGCAGGAGCTGGGCACCGCCACGCCATGCTCGCGAACCACGTCGAGGATGGAGCGGTCGGCTGGCACCGTCACCGTCATGGCGCTGCGCTCGAGCCGGACGGTGAACGGCGTGTTGTGGCGCGTGTCGCGGTTCTCGGCGCCGAAGCTTTCGAAGTGCACGCTGCCGCCCGGCCAGTGGCCGGTCATGTCGCGCACGGCTTCCATCAGCCCGCGCGGGCCGCAGCAATACACATGCGCGCCTTTGGGATTCTCGAGCAACGGCCAGAGATCCAGCGCCTGTTCGGGATCGCCGCCATCATGGTGCAGCGTGACCTGAGCGCGCCATTCGGGGCTGGTGAGTTCCTCCAGAAACGCCGTGCCCGCGGCGTCGCGCGTGCAGTACACCAGTTTGAAGCGGCCTTCGCCCGAGTCCTTCAGCCAGCGCGCCATCGCCAGCACCGGCGTGATGCCGATGCCGCCCGCGATCAACAGATGCTGGCGGGCCTTGGACGAGAGGGCAAAGGCATTGTCGGGCAGGCCGACCGGAAGGGTGTCGCCCACCTTCAGCGCTTCGGCCATGCTGGCGGAGCCGCCACGGCTGTCGGCCTCGCGCTTGACGGCGATCTGGTAGCGCTCGCGCTCGAAGGCGCTGTTGCAGAGCGAATACTTGCGCACCAGGCCGGCGGGCGTCAGCACCTCCAGGTGCGAGCCCGGGGTGAACTCGGGTAGATCGGCGCCGTCGGCAGCGCGCAGTTCGAACAGATGGATATCGCGTGCGATCTCGCGGGCGTCGGCGACGCGCAGCTGCAGGGCGGGAACAAAGGTGGCCAGACTCATGGGGCGCTCGTCGGGGAAAATCAGGATGCATTTATCTTAGATATCTAATAATATAACCGCAAGCCTCGAATGTCATCGGTCAGCTGGCGTCATCGGGGCTGAAAATCCATCCGATCCTTTCCAAAAACGGACCCTCCCAGGAGACAACCACTATGTTGACTACATTTGCCAGATTCGGCTGTCGGCTCGGCGCCGCCATGAGCATTGCCCTGGGCGCCACGCTGCTCATCGGCGCGGCCGCGCCGGCCGGCGCCCAGGCCGCCACCTATCCCGATCGCACCATCCGTTTCGTGGTGCCTTACGCGCCGGGCGGCCTGCCCGACACCGTGGCCCGGCTCACTGCGCAGCAACTGGGCGAACGCCTGGGGGTTGCCGTGGTGGTCGACAACCGGCCCGGGGCCAACGGCGTGGTGGCGGCGCAGGCGCTGCTCGGCAGTCCCGCCGATGGCTACAGCTTCCTCGTCACCGACGGTTCCATGCTGTCGATCAATCCGCATCTGTATTCCAAGCTGGCCTACGATGCCGAAAAAGACTTCCTGCCGGTGTCGCTGGTGGCCACCTCGCCGCTGTTCCTGGCGGCCAACTCGCAGTTCGCACCCAATACCTTCGACGAATTCGTCGAGCTGATGAAGGCCAATCCCGGCAAATTCAATTACGGCTCGTCGGGCGTGGGCAGCAGCCACCACTTGTCGATGGAAGCCCTCAAAACCGCCCTGGGGCTGGATATCACCCACGTGCCGTTCCGGGGGTCCGGCCAGTCGGTGCCGGCGCTGATCGGCAACCAGGTGCCGGTGGTATTCTCGGCCCTGCCTTCGCTGGTGGGATTCGTCGCCAACAACGAGGTGAAGCTCCTGGCCGTGAACTCCGAAAAACGCTACGACCAGGCGCCCGACGTTCCGGCCATCGCCGAGTGGATTCCCGGCTATGACTTCGCCCCCACCGTGGGTATCCTCGCGCCCCGCGGCACCCCCCAGGCCATGATCGACCGCATCGCCACCGAAGTGGCCGACATCGTCAAAAATCCCGCCGTCATCGAATCGTTCCGCAAAATGGGCATCGACCCGGTGGGCGGCATGCCCGATGCCTATGCCCAGGCGATCAAGGCGGAGTCCGATAGTTATGCCGCCGCCATCAAGGCCTCCGGGGTCAAGGCCGACTGAATGGCGTCGGTCTGGCCGACCCTGCTGAGCTGGTCCCAGTGGCTTCCTGGCCCCGGAGCACTGCTCCTTATCCTGGTGGCCTTTATTCTGGGTGGCGTCATCAAGGGAACCCTCGGGGTCGGCCTGCCGCTGTTCGCGGTGCCGCTGATGTCGCTGGTCATTCCCGCGCCCACCGCCATCGCGCTGATGGCGGTGCCGGTGCTGCTTTCCAATCTGTGGCAGGCCATCGATTGCGGCAAGGGTGCCGCGCATGCGCTGCGGTTCAAGCCGCTGCTGATCACGCTGTTCGTCAGTACCTCGATCACGGTACCCCTGGCACTCTCGCTCAGCCTGAGGGCTCTCAATATTCTGGTGGCGTCGGCCGTGCTCATCGCGGTCTTCCTCATGGCCTGGCAGCCCAGGCTGGAGTTCTCGCCGCGCCAGGAAAAGCGCGTGGGCGGCGTGGTCGGCCTGCTGGCCGGCATCATGAGCGGCGTCTCGTCCATGGCGGGGCCGCTCATCATCACTTTCCTGATGGCCCTGCGCCTGCCCCGGGAGGTGTTCATCGGCAGTATCAGCGTCATCTATCTGTTCAGCATGGTTCCGCTCTACGCTTCCCTCGCGTATCATGGACGGTTGGGGCCTGTCGAGGCCGGGCTGTCGCTGATCGGGCTGGTGCCGATGTTTCTGGGCATGCGGCTGGGCAAGGCGATGCGCCATCGCCTGAGCGAAACCGCCTTCCGGCGCATCCTGTTCTGGTTCCTCGGCTTGCTGGCCATCTTGTTGCTGTTCAAATGAGGCCTGCCGCGGCGCGGCATCTCCGTGCCTCCAAGGGTTTTTGCCATGTCTACCACCACCGACGCTACTTTCGCCTGGTCCGACGCCTACGTCATGGGTTTTGGCCCGATGGACGACACCCATGAAGAATTCGTGGCCTGTGTCAACGCCGTGCTCCAGGCGCCCGACGCCCGCATGCTCGAATGCATGCAGGCGCTGCGCGAGCATACCGAGTCGCATTTCGCCGCCGAAGACGCCTGGATGACCGAAACCGAGTTTCCCGCGCGCGAATGCCACATGAACGAGCACGCCGCCGTGCTGAAGTCCGTCATCGAGGTGCAGCAACTGGTCGAGCAGGGCAACACCGAGATCGCCCGCGATCTCGCGCGCGAGCTGGCCCGCTGGTTTCCGGGCCACACCGATTACCTCGACTCCGCGCTGTCGCACTGGATGTGCAAGCAAACCATGGGCGGCAAGCCGGTCATTATCCGGCGCGACATCCGTTCGGGCAAGATCGACGAGCTCCTCGCGCAATCCTGAGCTCCGAACCCGGCCTGCTCGTCAGCCGGGTTCGCCGGTCCGGCGCCGTCGCGGCGCTTTTTTCTTGAATTATTCTTAGATATCTAATTATAATTCAGTCATCGATGACGAAAGGCCCGAGCGGCGCCGCATGGCAGCCGCGGGCCGTATGCCGCAGGAGCCCAGCCCATGATCACCCGTGAAGAAAACGAACTGTTATGCCGTGTGGAGGGCGATGCCCCCATGGGCCAATTGATGCGTCGCCACTGGACGCCCGTCTGCCTCAGCGAAGAGGTGGCCGAACCCGACTGCGATCCGGTGCGGGCCAGCGTGTTCGGCGAGAACCTGGTCGTATTCCGGGATTCCGACGGCCGCGTCGGCGTGCTGGAAGAGGCCTGTCCCCACCGCGGGCCGTCGCTGGCCCTGGGCCGCAACGAAGACGGCGGCCTGCGCTGCCTGTACCACGGCTGGAAGATGGACGTGGAAGGCCAGGTGCTCGAGATGGTGTCCGAGCCCGCCTCCAGCGGCCTGGCCGAAAAAATCCGGCACACGGCCTATCCGGTGCGCGAGTGGGGCGGCATGATCTGGGCCTGGTTCGGCCCGGCCGATGCCCAGCCCGAATTCGTGCCGCCGCGCTGGGCGCCCACCGAAGACGCCAGGGTGTCGATCGCCAAGGTGATCCTGCCCGTCAATTGGGCGCAGATCCTCGAAGGCGCCATCGACTCCGCGCACAGCTCCAGCCTGCATTCGTCCGACATGGTGCCGGCGCGGGTGGAAGGCGCCAAGGCCACCGCCAGCAATTGGCTGCGGCCGTCCACCGACAAGGCGCCTCGCCTGCAGGTCGAGCGCAGCGGCTACGGCTTTCGCTATGCCGCGCTGCGCCGGCCGATCACCAACGCCAACGCCAACGAGTATGTGCGCACCACGGTGTTCGTCGCGCCCTACACGGTATTGATCCCGCCCAACAATCTGTACAACGTGGCCAACGTCAACGTGCCGCGTGACGACACCTCCACCGCCTTCTATTTCATCGCCTGGGGCCATCCGTCACAAACGCCCGAAACCGAAACCTGGCGCAAGTTCCTCGGCCAGACGGTGGGGATCGACCTCGATGAAACCTATCGCCCCCATCGCACGCTGGCCAATAACTTCTGGCAGGATCGCCAGGCGATGCGGGCCGGCAACTTCACCGGCATCAAGGGCTTTCCCAACCAGGACGTCGCCATGTGGGTCACCATGGGCCCCATCGTCGACCGCAGCCGCGATCGGCTGGGCGCCAGCGATCTGGCGGTGGTCGAGTTCCGCCGCCAGATGGTCGAGGCCGCGCGCGACTTCCAGCAGGGCGGCGAGGCCATCGGGACGGGCGAGCACGCCATCCCCGAATGGGTCTGCTCGTTCCAGTCCATCGTGCCCAAAACCATCGACTGGCGAGACTACGCCACGGGCTACGTCTGGGAGGGCGGCACGATGGCGATGGAAGAGGATTCGTATTCGGTGCCGCGGCAGTAGGCACGCGCCGGCGGGCGTGCCGGGCATGCCGGGCATCGCCGCCAGGCGGCAATTCATCGGGCCGGCGCCGGCGTGCTCTCCCGAGCATCATCGGCAAGAGCCAATGTCTTTCCCGCATGGGCGGGATCATCCACAGGAGGTTGTTTTGTCCAAACTCGCACTGTCCTTCGCCATTGGAGACTATGACCGCAACCGGCCGTTGATCGAGGGCAGGGTGCCGGTTGATGGCGTCGATCCGGTCTGCATGACCCTGTCGCCGGAAGAGATTTTCTTCCGCGTCTTCCGCAACCAGGAGTTCGACGTCAGCGAGCTTTCGCTCTCGAGCTATGTGGTCAAAACCGCCAATGGCGATTGTCCCTACGTGGGCATCCCGGCCTTTCTGTCGCGCGCCTTCCGCCATACCTCGATCTACGTGCGCCGCGATCGCATCCAGAAGCCGGAAGATCTCAAGGGTTGCCGCATCGGCGTGCCGGAGTACCAGCTCACCGCCATCGTGTGGGCGCGAGCCTTGCTGCACGACGACTACGGCGTGGCGCCCGAAGACGTCACCTGGGTGCGCGGCGGCATCGATACTCCCGGCCGTCCCGAAAAGATCTCCCTGAATCTTCCGGCGGGCGTGAAGCTCGAAACCGCGCCCGAGACCGACACCATCTCCGACATGCTCGACCGCGGCGACATCGACGCCTTCATCGCACCGCGTCCGCCCAGTGGCGCCGCCGCCAGCAACCCCGATGTGGGCTGGCTGTTTCCCGACCCCACCGCCACCGCCAAGGATTATTACCATCGCACCGGCATCTTCCCCATCATGCATCTCGTGGGCGTGCGCAAGACCCTGGTCGAACAGCATCCCTGGTTGCCCGGCGCGGTGTTCAAGGCCTTCGAGGCGTCCAAGGCGGCGGCCGTCGAGCACCTGGCCGACACCTCGGCCACCAAGGTCACCCTGCCTTTCATCGAAGAGCAACTGAAGGCGGCCCGCGAGCTGATGGGCGAGGATTACTGGTCGTACGGGGTCGAGGCCAACCGCACAACCCTGGAAACCTTCCTGCGCCATCATCACAGCCAGGGTTTGTCGTCGCGGCTGGTGTCGGTCGACGAATTGTTCCATCCGTCCACCTTTGAAACTTTCAAGATCTAAAAAAGACGAATCGGGTAGTATCGAAGCCTTTGCTTCCGGGAGACGACCATGTCCACTACCCTTTCTCTCAATCAGGTCAATGAGCGCTTCGCACTGGCGCCGCAACTGGCGCCGGCCGATATGGCGGCTGTGGCCGCCGCCGGTTTCAAAAGCGTGATCAACAACCGGCCCGATGGCGAGGGCGGCCCCGACCAGCCGCTCAACGCCGACATCGAGGCCGCCGCGCGGGCCGCCGGGCTCGAGTATCGCTATCAGCCCGTCAATGGCGCCAGCATCCAGCAGCAGGATGTCGATAACTTCGCCGAACTCCTCGACACCTTGCCGCAACCGACGCTGGCATTCTGCCGCACCGGCACCCGCAGCGGCGTTCTGTACCGCGCCGCCACCGGACAATAAATCCCAGGCCTTGGCGCTCAATCGAGCGTCGGGCCGCTTCCCGGGCAAAACCGCCCCTCCGGGCAGCGCCGGTGCGTCGGCAGCTGGCGCAGACGAGCCCCCGAACCGGCGGTTTGTCGCGTCCCTGGGCCGGTTTGTCATGGCATTGTCACTTTCCTGACGTATTACTGCGATCTTCTTTTACGGCGCTGCCTACCTCCATGTCGATCGTGCCCCGCAATCCCGACCGCTTTCTCAATCGAGAACTGGCCCTGTTGAAGTTCAACGAGCGCGTCCTCGCCCAGGCCGAGAACGCCGCGACGCCGCTGCTCGAGCGTCTGCGCTTCGTTTGCATCGTCAGCTCCAACCTCGACGAGTTCTTCGAGATCCGCGTGTCGTCGCTCAAAGAGCAACTGCGCCAGGCGCCCGACGTGGCCGGCGCCGATGGGCTGGCGCCAGCCGCCGCGCTGCGGGCCATCGCCGACGGCGCGCAAAAACTGGTGGCGCGCCAATACACCCTGCTCGACGATCAGATCCTGCCCGCGCTGGAAAAATTCGGGGTGGCGCTGCTGCGCGTGCCCAACTGGACTCCGGAAATCCAGGCCTGGGCACAGGCGTATTTCAGACACGACGTGATGCCGCTGCTCACGCCCATCGCCCTCGACCCCGCGCATCCTTTTCCGCGGGTCTATAACAAAAGCCTCAATTTCATCGTCTCGCTCAGCGGTCGCGACGCCTTCGGCCGCAACGCGGCCGTGGCCGTGGTGCAGGCGCCACGCGCACTGCCCCGCATCATCCGGGTGCCACCCGAAGTGTCGGGCATCGAGTATGGCTATGTCATGCTCACTTCCTTCATCCTGGCCTTCGTTGGCGAGATGTTCCCGGGCATGACGGTCAATGGCGTGTATCAATGGCGGGTCACGCGCAACAGCGATTTGTTCGTCGACGAAGAAGAAATCACCAATTTGCGGCTGGCCTTGCAGGGCGAGCTCAATCAGCGCCATTTTGGCGACGCCGTGCGCCTGGAGCTCGATGCCACCATGCCGGAGGAACTCGAACGCTTCGTCCAGCGCGAGTTCAATCTGGCGGCAATCGATACCTATCGCGTGCCGGGGCCGGTCAACCTGTCGCGGTTGATGCAGATCGCCAACGACACGCGGCTGCCGGAACTGCTGTTCCCGGCCTATCAGGCGCCGGTACCCGAGGCCCTTCAGGTGGACGAGCAGGACCACCCCGAGGCGATCTTCGAGGCCATCGCGCAAAACGATCACCTCCTGCATCATCCTTACCAGTCGTTCCAGCCGGTGATCCAGTTTCTCACCGCGGCCGCGCGCGACCCCAAGGTGGTGGCGGTCAAGCAAACCATCTATCGCACGGGTGAAGACTCCGAGCTCATGCGCCTGCTGCTCAATGCCGCCCGCGCCGGCAAGGAAGTCACCGTGGTGGTCGAGCTCATGGCGCGGTTCGACGAACAAACCAACATCAACTGGGCGGCCCGCCTGGAAGAGGTGGGCGCCCATGTGGTTTATGGTGTGGTGGGCCATAAAACCCATGCCAAAATGGCCCTGGTGCTGCGCCGTGAAAACGGCCACATCCGCCGCTACGCGCATCTGGGCACCGGCAACTATCATCCGCGCACGGCCAAGCTTTATACCGATTTCGGGCTGCTCACGGCCAACCCCGAACTCTGCGACGACATGGACCGCGTCTTCGCCCAGCTCACCGGCCTTGGCGAGCGGCGCCAGTTGAACTGCCTGCTGCAATCGCCGTTCACCCTGCACGAGACCATGATGGAGCTCATCCAGGCCGAAGCCGAGCGCGCCAGGGCCGGCAAGCGCGCCCGCATCATGGCGAAGATGAACTCGCTGCTCGAGCCTCGCGTGATCGAGGCCCTGTACGAGGCAAGCCAGGCCGGCGTGCGCATCGATCTGATCGTGCGCGGCGTGTGCACGCTGCGGCCCGGCGTGCCCGGCCTGTCCGAGAACATCACCGTGCGTTCGATCATTGGCCGCTTTCTTGAACACTCGCGCGTCTACTACTTCTATAACGGCGGCGACGAAAAAGTCTATCTGTCGTCGGCCGATTGGATGGATCGCAACTTCTTCCGCCGCGTCGAGGTCGCCTTTCCGGTGCTCGACAAAAAGCTGCGCAAACGGGTCATCGACGAATCCTTTACGTTTGCCTTGCGCGACAACCAATTGGCCTGGCGCCAGCAGCCCGACGGCGGCTACCAGCGTGTGCGCAGCCGCCGCCCGGCGTTCAACATGCAGAGTCATCTGATGCAGGTGCTCGGGCACGGCTGAGCACTCGCCCCAGCGCAGGCCGGGCCACCCACGGCCTGCGCGCCGCTCGTATCCGACGGGCGACGATCCGTGGTGCTCGCCGCGCCAAAGCCGCCTCCGCGCGAAGCGAGAGAGCGGCAAGGCTTGTGCGAAAGATCGGCATTCTTCATGCTGGCCAACGATGGCATCCCGTAGAATGGCGGCCATGGTACGGCCTTACCTCATCCAGAGTGCCCGTTTTCAACGGCTGTGGCGGCAAGCGGCGTGTTTTGCCTTGCTCGCCTTGATGGTGCGCGCCGTTGTACCGGCGGGCTACATGCCCGCCATTCCGGCACAGGCGGCCGGCGGTATCCTGTGGTTGTCGCTGTGCGGGGTTGATGGCCGCCCGCTGCGAGCGGTGGTGATCACCTCGCTCGATGACACCGACACGTCCGGGTCGACAGCGGTCGAGGGCTGCCCATTCGGTTTGCTCGCCGCGGCCGCCGGGGGGCCGTTGCCGTCGGCGCTGGAGCCGCTGCCCTGGCCGCCGGCCGCGGCGCCAACGCCTATGCCGGCGTCCGGGCTCCCGACGGCGCCGCGTATTCCGGGGCCTCCATTGGGTTCACGGGCGCCGCCCGTGGCCTGATCGACGCGCGATGTGCCGGCCTGCTTGGCGGGCGTCCCTTCCCATTTCCGGCCGTGTCCCTTTTGCCGATGCCATGCAGTGGGGCCAGAGCTTCATTGCGATGGCAGCTCTTGCGGCGGAAGGGCTCGCGGGCGTCGCTCGCTTCCCCCGTATCGTCAGGGATGCCCGGACGCTTCGTGCGCAAGGCCGGCGTTATTTTCACAGGATGACTCTCATGTCGATGTTTGCTTTCCGCCGCCACGCCGTTTACTGCCTGGCTTTGTTATCCACTTCGCTGGCCTGGACGGCGCAAGCCGAGGTTCAGGTGACCATTACCGAACCCTGGGTGCGCGCCACCGTGCCCCAGCAACCCGCCACGGGTGCGTTCATGGCCCTGGTGGCGGACGAGGATGCCCGCCTGGTCGGCGCCGATTCGCCGGTCGCCAAGCAAGTCGAGATCCACGAAATGCGCATGGAAAACGACATCATGCGCATGCGGCAAATTCCTGGTCTCGATCTGCCCCGTGGTCAAAAGGTCGAGCTTCGCCCCGGCGGCTATCACATCATGCTGATTGGCCTGCACGCGCCGGTTACCGCCGACCAGACGGTTCCGCTCACGCTGGTGGTGGAGGATCGTCAAGGCCAACGCCACACCGTAAACGTGGAGGCCGCCGTACAGGCCCTGGGCGCCCAGGGCGCCGGGCATGGCCATGGCGGCCACGCCTCCCACGCCTCCCACGCCTCCCACGCCTCCCAAGCCCACGGCACCAGTGAACAGCCGAGCTTGCCCGCCAGCGTGGAGATCTCGCAGTGCTGGGTCCGTGCTTTGCCCGCGCCGCTGCCCTCGGCCGCCTATTTGCGGATCCGCAATGGCGGCGCCACGCCCGTTACCCTGGTGGCGGCGGATGCCCCGGGTTTCGGCCACGTGATGCTGCACCAGACCCAAACCGCGGACGGCGTGGCGTCGATGCACCATGTGACCGGCGTAGCGGTGGCGCCCGGCACTACGGTGGCGCTGGAGCCGGGCGGCTACCATGTGATGCTCGAACAGCCGGCGAGCGAGCTGTCGGTGGGTGAAAGCCTCACGCTGGCGCTGGGCTTCGAGGGCTATGCCCCCCGGTCGATCGACTGCGAGATCCGGTCGGCGCGGGGCTAACAGCAAACGTCGGCGCTCCGGCCGCCCACAAGCCCGGGGGGGCGGGCGTTTACAATGCCCGTCTCGCACTTTCCACTTCCTCCAGTCAATGACCGAAAAAATTCGCATAGCGATTGCCGGCTACGGCAACCTCGGGCGCGGCACTGAAACCGCCGTCTCCAAATCCCCGGATATGACGCTGGTCGGCGTGTACACGCGTAGAAACCCGCAAGATGTACAGCTGTTGACGTCCGGGGTGCCCGTGCATCGGCTGGATGATTTGGCGGACCACCGCCAGCAGATCGATGTCCTGATCCTGTGCGGCGGCTCCAAAAATGATTTGCCGGCTCAAGGGCCGGAGTTCGCGCAGTGGTTCACCACCGTCGACAGCTTCGATACCCACGCGCGCATTCCGGAGTACTTTGAGGCGGTGGATGCTGCCGCCCGAACCGGCGGCAATATCGCGATCATCTCCGTGGGCTGGGATCCCGGCCTTTTCTCGTTGAACCGGCTGTTCGGCGAAGCCGTGCTTCCCGATGGCGACACCTACACGTTCTGGGGCAAGGGGCTGAGCCAGGGGCATTCCGACGCCGTGCGCCGTGTGCCCGGCGTGCGGGGCGCCGTGCAATACACTATTCCGGCGCCCGAAGCCATCGATCAAGTCCGCCAAGGCTTGCGGCCCCAGCTCAGTACCCGGCAGAAACACACGCGGGAATGCTATGTCGTTCTGCAGGATGGCGCCGATCCCGAGCAGGTGAGGCAGGCGATCGTGACCATGCCCGATTACTTTGCCGACTACGACACCACCGTTCACTTCATTCAGGAAGAAACGCTGCGCACCGAACACGCCGCCATGCCGCATGGCGGTTTCGTCATCCGCAGCGGCATCACGGCCGAAGGCGAGAACCAGGTCGTGGAGTATTCGCTTGCCCTGGGCAGCAACCCGGGATTCACGTCCAGCGTGTTGGTGGCCTATGCGCGCGCCGCCCACCGGCTGAAGCAGCGCGGCGAGACCGGCGCCCGCACGGTGTACGACATCGCGCCGGGTCTGCTGTCGCCCAAGAGCCCGGCGGCCTTGCGCAAAGAGATGTTGTAGCACCAGGCAGGCCAGGGGGAAGGCGATTGCCGGTACGATCCGCTGCCCTTGTGTCAGCCGTTTGGCGCCGATGCCTCGCCGATCGTCTCCAGCGTTTTGCGGGCGATCACCCATTCTTCGCGGGTGGGGATCACCAGCACATCGACCGCGCTGGCGCGGGCCGCGATGCGGCGGGCATGCCGCTGGTTGGCGGCGTCGTCGAGCCGCAGACCCAGCCATGCCAAATGATGGCACACGCGGGCACGCACCCGGGCGTTGTGTTCGCCCACGCCGGCGGTGAAGACCAGAGCGTCGAGTCCGCCGAGCGAGACGCCGAGCCCGGCCACGGCTTCGGCGGTGCGTCGAGCGAAGACTTCCAGTGCCAGGCGGGCGGCCGGTTCGGCGCTCGCTTCCAGGTCGCGTACGTCGCCACTGATACCCGATAGACCCTTGAGGCCCGATTCGTAGTAAAGCACCCGCTGGATCTCGTCGTGATCCATGCCTTGCTCCAGCATCCAGAGCAGGACGCCGGGGTCGAGGCGGCCCGGGCGAGTGCCCATGGGCAGGCCGTCGAGCGCGGTGAAGCCCATGGTGGTGTCCACGCTGCGGCCGTCGAGCAGGGCGCAGGCGGATGCACCCGACCCCAGGTGGGCGGCGACCACGCGCGAGCCGACTTCGGGATGACTATCGCGCAGTTCGCCGGCGATGTACTCGTACGACAAGCCATGGAAGCCATAGCGGCGCACACCCTGTTGGTAAAAGCGCTCCGGCAGCGCGAAGCGTTCGACTTCCGGCGCGTGGCCGCGATGAAAGGCGGTATCGAAACAGGCGACCTGGACGATCTCGGGCCAGCGTTCGGCGATCACATGGACCGGTAGTAGATTGTTGTGCTGGTGCAGCGGCGCCAGTGGTGCCAGGGCGTCCAATTCGCGCAGCACCTCGGGCGTGATGATCCGGCTGTCGTGATAGCGCGGCCCGCCGTGCACGATGCGATGGCCGACCGCCACGGGCGCACGGTCCATGCGCTTGGCGAGCCAGCCGGCGACATGGGCCTGCGCCTGTTCGAGGTTGCTGGCGGAGCTCGTCGCCAGGGGCTCGTCGGTGAGTGTCCGGCCATGGCCGTCGGCAGCGGCAAAGCGGGTCTGGGTGGTACCGATGCCCGATATCTGGCCGCCGATCTCCAGGGCCAGGGCGCCGTGCCGCAGCACATACAGCTGGAACTTGAGGCTGGAGCTGCCGGCATTGGCGACGAGGATCTGAGGGGAAGGCTCTGCTGGGTTCATACGTCGTCGAGAGTCTTTTTTGAGGATCGGGCGAAACGCCGGCTGGACTTGGCTTACTTCACTTTGAGGATGGAATCGGCGGCCGATTGCGCCAGCCACCGCGCATGCAGCACGGCCACCGCGCAGGAGATCAGGCGGGTGCGCAGGCCATCGGCGCGGCTGGTGAGGACGACGGGAACGCGCGCGCCCACCACCACCCCCGCGGCTTCGGCGCCGGAAAGAAAGGTCAGGTTCTTGGCCAGCATATTGCCCGCTTCGAGATCGGGTACCACCAGGATCTGCGCCCGGCCCGCGACCTCGGAAACGATCCCCTTGACCATGGCGGCCTCGGGACTGATGGCATTGTCGAGCGCCAGCGGGCCGTCGAGCAGACCACCGGTGATCTGGCCGCGATCCGCCATCTTGCACAGCGCGGCGGCGTCGATGGTGCCGGGTATCTTGGCCGTGACCTGCTCCACGGCCGAGAGAATGGCCACTCGTGGCGGGCCAAGGCCAAGGGCATGGTGCAGATCGATGGCGTTACGCACGATGTCCGCCTTGGCCGCGAGATCGGGAAAGATATTGATGGCGGCATCGGTAATGAACAGCAAGCCCTCGTGGTGCGGGACGCTCATGACGAACACGTGGCTCAGGCGTCGCTCGGTGCGCAGGCCTCCGTGATGGTGGAGCAAGGCGTGCAACAGCTCGTCGGTATGCAGGCTGCCCTTCATGAGCAGGGCGGCGCGGCCACCCTGGACTTCTTCCACCGCGGCGGCGGCCGAGGCGTGGCTATGTGGTGTATCCACCAGGCGCACACTCGAGAGATCGAGGCCGAGCGTGGCCGCCAACGGCAGAAGGCGGGCGGTCGGCCCAACCAGGATGGGCTCGCAGAGCCCCAGGTGGCGGGCTTCGAACGCGGCGGCCAACGAAGCTTCATCGCAAGGATGGACCACGGCGCAGGCGAGAGGCGGCGCCGCTTGGCGGGCGCGTTCCAGAAAAACCTGCAGGGGCTGGACGGGATCGGTCATGGCGGAGCTGCTGACAGTGGCGGACGGCGCTTCACTGTAACGCGATCCCCGGCAAGGTGGGGCGCCTGCGCGGCTGCCCGCGGGGAAGCTTACTGAGGCTCGATACCCACCAGCTTGGCGATCTTCTGATAGCGATCCACCTCATCCGCATACAGCCGGGCCTGATCGGCGATGCTCATTTTTTGCGCCACGCGCGATCCCGTGGCTTCGAGGCCTTGCTTGACCTCCGGATAGGTCAGGGCGCGCGCCAGGGCGTCGTTGAGCGTTTCCATGACGTTCTCCGGGGTACCCTTGGGCACGGTCAGCGCGGCCCAGATATCGAAGGCGAAATCGTGGAACCCGGCGCTTTCATTGACCAGAGGGACCTTGGGGAGTAGCGCGTGGCGCTGCGGGCCGGCCAGGGCCAGGGGCTTGAGCGCCCCGGTCTCGACGAGATTGAGGATCGGGCCCGCCAGCGGGATAAAGGCGATATCGATCTGGCCACCCATGAGATCCTGGACGATGGGGCCGGCGCCGCGGTAGGGCACGTGCAGCAATTCGATTCCCGCCTGCTTGGCAAAGTATTCGCCCGCCAGGTGAAACAACGAGCCATGGCCCACCGAACCATAGCTGATCGGTGGCGCGTTGCCGGCCTTGACGGCGGCCACCAGTTCATCCACCGAAGCGTAGGGCAGGTCTTTGCGGCCGACCAGCAGCATATCGGTGTTGATGACCATGCCCGTGAGCTGGAAGTCGTTGGACTCGAAGTTGGCGCCGAGCATGGAGATGGGCGCCTGGATCAGCTCCATCGGACTGCCGACCAGCACCTGATAACCGTCCGCCGGCGCACGCAGGACGCGCGCCGCGGCGATGGTGCCGCCCGCGCCGCCGATATTCTCGACGATCACCGACTGGCCCAGTTCTTTCTCCAGGGCGGGAGCGAACTGCCGGGTCAGCACGTCGGAGGGCCCGCCGGCGGGAAAGCCGACGATGAGTCGAACCATCTGCGACGGGTAGGCCTGGGCCCAGGCGGTACCGGTGACGGCGAGCGCGCCGGCCAGGGCCAGGGCGGTGGCGCCGAGCCTGCGGCGGTAGGCATTGAAGTGAAAGGTCATGCGGTGTCTCCTGGTTGTGGAATCGGCGAGGCGGCCTTGAACATGGGTATAAGCTGGCCGTTCACGCTGGCTTTGAAAACGACTTGTACATCCATATCGGCGCGCAGGGCGCCAAACGGAGTATCGACGATATTGGTCATCATGATCGGCCCCTCCGCCAGGCGTACGTAGGCCATGGCATAGGGAATCTCCGTGCGGCGCACCACGCTATAGGCATACAAGGTGCCTTTGCCGGTGCACTCGTGCCAGCGGGCGCTGGCGCTGAAGCAGTGCGGGCAGAACGGGCGCGGCGGATAATGCATGCGGTCGCACTCGGCGCAGTGCTTGATGAGAAGACGGCCCTCATTGGCGGCTTCCCAGAACGGCGCGGCGTCGGGAGTCGGGCGAGGGGCTTCGATAGGGCGATCATTGGCTGGCATATCGGTCTGCGCGCGGCTGCTCGATGGGGTTGAGGCCAGCTCGGGGCCAGGGCCGTCATGGGCTCGGGGTTGGTTCATATCAGTGCCGTTCGAGAATGAGGGTGGAATTGCCGTGCCGGGTGGCGAACGCGCCGCCGGTGCCATTGACCAGGGCAAGGTCGCAATTGGCCACCTGTACGGCGGGATGCGCTTCGCCCCGCAACTGGCGCACCGCTTCGATCACCTTGGTCATGCCGCCGCGGTTGGAGGGATGGTTGTTGCACAGCCCGCCGCCATCGGTGTTGAACGGCAGCTTGCCCACCCCCGAGATCAGATTGCCATCGGAAACGAAGCGACCGCCTTCCCCCTTCTTGCAGAAGCCCAGATCTTCCAGCGCGGTCAGGACGGTGATGGTGAAGCTGTCGTACAGCGAGACGTATTTGATGTCGGCGGGCGTCACGCCTGCGGCCGCGAAGGCCTTGGGGCCCGACCAGGCGGCTCCGCAATAGGTGAGGTCGATGTCGCCACCGTTCTGGTGCTTGATCGCGTAACCGGCGCCTTTGAGGCTCACCAACGGCTTGCCCAGCGATTTTGCGATCGCGTCGTTGACCATGATGATGGCGCCGCCGCCGTCGGAGATGACGCAACAATCGAGACGATGCAATGGCTCGGAAATCATGGGCGAAGCCAGCACGTCTTCCACGGTTACCACGTTGCGCAGCAGGGCATGCGGGTTGTGCTGGGCGTGGGTGGACGCGGCGACGCGGATCCAGGCCAACTGTTCGCTGGTGGTGCCGAACTCCGCCATGTGCCGCATGGCGCACATGCCATAGAGGTTTACCACGGTGGGCGCAAAGGGAAACTCGAACTGACCCGCGGCCGCGGTATGGCCGTCGTTGAGCGAGGTGGTGCCGGTAGCCATGGCTTCGGCGCGGGGCCTGCCGGCCAGCGTGATCAGGGCCACGTTGCATTTGCCGGCGGCTATTGCCTGTGCGGCATGTTCCACGTGCACCATATACGACGAACCCCACGATTCTGTCGTGTCGAGATGCCGCACGTTGAGACCCAGGTGATCGACGATGGAAAACGGCCCCGTGCCCTGGGCCTCCCAGCCCGGCACATCGCCGGCGCAGAAAAAGCCATCGACGTCGTTTTTATCGAGGCCGGCGTCACGCAGGGCACCCATGGCCACCTCGGCATGCAACTGGGCAAGCGAGCGATCGTGGGCTTCCCGGATCGGATGCTCGAAGATGCCCGCGATATAGGCTTGGGGTCGACTCATGGCGTGTTCCTGTGCAGTATCAAGGAATGAGGACGACTTCGTCGGAAGTCGGATGATAGAGGGCCTGTACGCGTTCGGCGCGCAGAGCGAGTACACGATTCTGCGCCACGTAGCCCTTGTCGGTAATTTCGCCGCGGCTGGTGCTCAGCGGCTCGTGTTCCAGAACCAGGCGGCCGACACGCTGGCTGGCGCCTTTTTTGGTGCGATTCAGGGCGGCAAGCGCCTGCTGGATTTCACCCACGGCGTGCGAGGTGGCCTGCCGCAGGGCTTCGGGATCGTGAACCGAGACGCATCGGTCCTGGATGGCTTGCTGATTGAGGAACACCAGCAAACCGAGTTCGTCGCGGCTTTCGCCGGCAATCACCACATCCTCGATCCAGGGCGAGCAGGCCGCGATGATTTCCAGGCGCAGTGTGCCGACCGACACCCAGATGCCGGACGACAGCTTGAAGTTCTCGGCCAGGCGGCCGTCGAACTCGAAGCCGAGTTCCGGACGGTCGGCATCCATCCAGCACACCGCGTCGCCAATGATGAAAAAGCCGTCTTCATCGAAGGCGTGCCGGCTGCGTTCCGGGTCGTCCCAGTAGGCCGACATCACCGTGGCGCCCCGGAAGCGGATCTCGGTTTTATCGCCTTGTGTGATCAGTTTGGCTTCGACGCCGGGGATGGGCAGGCCCAGCGAGCCGGTACGGTCGGCGCCCCACCAGCTCAGGGTGGCGGGAGAGGCGGTTTCGGTGGAGCCCAGGGACGACACGATGGGAATGCGTCGGCCGCGTGCCTGTACCGACAAATGCTCAAGGCGGTCCCAGGTGTCCTGCGACAGGCCGGCGCCGGCATACAGCAAAAGATCGAGGTCGGCCAGCAGCCGATTGGCCAGATCGGGACGCTTTTCCAGCTCGGGCACCAGGAACTCATAGCCGCGAGGTACGTTGAACATCAGCGTGGGCTGCACCAGTGTCAGGTTCTCCAGCGTGCGCGCGATTCCCTGAACGGTGGGCTTGCCGTCGTCGATGTACAGCGTGCCGCCGCTGCGCAGAATCAGGTTGAAGGTGCCGTTGCTGCCGGCGGTGTGGTTCCAGGGCAGCCAGTCCACCATGACCGGCGGCGCGTCGCCCAGGAACGGCCAGAGCGTGAAGAATGACTCGGCGGCCGCCAGCATCATGGCGTGGGAGATCGCGGCCCCCTTGGGCAGGCCGGTGGAGCCCGATGTCAGGATGATCTTGGCGATATGGGTGCCATTCACCGCCGCGACGACGGGGGCGAGCTCGGGACCCGGCGCCTGCGCGGCCAGCGCGCCGAGGTCGTGGGATCCGGGAATGCCCGGCTCCGGGTGACGGGTGAGGGTGCGTTCGCCCGGGATGCCCAGGGCGCGCAGCGCAGGCGCGTAGCGGGCGTCCTCGGCATACACGAGCGAGGGAGGAAAGCGCTCCGCGATCCAGCGCAGCCGGTCATGGCTGGCATCGGCCAGCGAGTAATTGGGAGACACCGGCAGCACGGGGATGCCGATCTGGGTGGCCGCGAGTTGCAGCAGGGCGTGGCCGATGCTGTTGCCGCTCAGGATCAGGATCGGGCGGGAGCCATCGTAGCCTTCGCGCACGAGCCAGCCCGATAAGGCGTCGACCTGCTGCCTGGCTTGCGCGTAAGTGATCCTGTGCCACGGATCGGTGGCCGCGGCGTCGGCGTTTCGCTCCGCCAGAAAGCAGCGATCGCCATGGCGTTGGGCACCCAGCCACAAATGAGCGGTCATCTGCGTTTCCTGCGCCGGCAAAGGCAGCGCGTTGCCGACGATCGTCGTGCGGTCGTCGACCCGCCGGATCACGGGCCTGACGTCGGCAAACCTGACGTCGGTAAAAGGGATGTGCTTCACGCTCATTAATGTTGTCTCGTCCAGGTCGGCATCCATTGCGATTGCGATCACCGGGAGGTGAAATCTCCAGGATGATCAGCGGCCGTATCATCTCGCTACACAACATAAGAGACAATCGATGTTTTGGGAAGCTGAAGTTGACGGTTGGGCAATGTGAAGAACTCCGGCCTTTCGGCCTGAGCTTCTCCGCCACCCTTCAGGGGAGCCTTCGGCTCCAGCAAATTTGGCCTCGCTTACCTCGCCGTGAACGACGAGGCTTGCGCTTGGGCCCGTGGTCAGTTCGGCGGCTCGCCTTTGCTCAGCTCTTGATAGAGCCGCTGGGTAGGGCCATTGTCACTCCCGCTGGCCAGCATGCCGATGTACATCTGGCGCAACGACCAGGGTTCGGCCAGGGGAATCTGGACCAGATTGGAAAATTGCCCCAGGCGTGCCCATACCCGGGATGGCAGAATGCTGAGCCCGAGTTCCGCCTGCACCATGAGGATCATGGTCTCCAGGCTGGCAACTTGCAGCAGCGCCTGCAACTTGAAACCGCTCCGCTTGGCATGGGTACGCAGGACGCGTTCGACCTCGGTGCCGTAAGGTGGGCAGATCAGATTCTGGCCGGCGATCTCGGCCAGGGTGAGGCCGCTTCGGCCGGCGAACTCATGGTTCTCCGGTACGAGCACCGTGAGATGGTCTTGCCGGTACAGAGCACCCTCGATTTCGGGTGGCAGGCGCGCGGCGGCGAAAATGCCGAGATCGATGGATTTGTCATAGAGCCCGCCGACGATGCGCTTGCTGGACAAGCTTTGAAGCTCGACTTCCACGCCAGGGTTCTCTCGCCGGAATCGTGCCAGGGTAATGGGCAGCGTCTCAAATAGGGTCAGGAGCGAGGTGGCCAGGCGGACGCGTCCCCGCAAACCTTGACTCAAGCTCGCGAGGTCGTCCTCGATGCCTTCGATTTCGCGCAGGATGCGGCGTGCCCGGGCCAGCAGCAACTGGCCCGCTTCCGTAAAGCGGACGGCGTGGGGCGTGCGGTGCAGGAGCGGCAGGCCGACCATCGCCTCCAGATCCTGGATGCGACGCGAAACGGCCGAGGGAACCAGATGGACCTCGGTTGCGGCGCGGGTGAAGTTGCCGTGTTCGGCAATGGCGACCAGAATGCGCAGGCTCGGGAGCGGCAATTGGCGGCTCAGCGTGCCAGGTGGAGGGCTTGCCATGGACAAAGGCTTCAAGTGCGTGATGAAGACGGGGGCGATGAGTGCCGCATCCGCCATCATGCCATCTTACTGACCGTGGCCGAGCATCGCATCCTTCGCTGGTGCAGGCGCGCGTGCTGATCGGATTATTGGCATAGTATGCCAATCCTGTTATGCTTTTGGCCACGCGCCCAAGCGCAAACCTCGTCGTTCACGGCGAGGTTTGCGAGGCTAAATTTACCGGAGCCGAAGGCTCCCCTGAAGGGTGGCGGAGAAGCTCAGGCCGAAAGGCGAGAGTTCTTCACTGAGTCTCTGGAGCCGGATCATGCCTACTCGTAACGTCGTACTCACCGAACATCAGCAAACTTTTGTAGAAGCGCTGGTGCAATCGGGGCGCTATCAAAACGCCAGCGAAGTGCTGCGTGAAGGCTTGCGCTTGGTCGAGCAGCGTGAGCAACTGGAGGCTGCCAAACTTAAGGCGTTGCGGGATGCGGCGAACCAAGGCTGGAGCGACCTCGATGCCGGTCGCTATACCGATGTTGCCGATGCCGGCCTGGAGGCATTCATTGCCCAGCTTGGGCAACAGGCTGCGCAACGCTCCCGTTGATGGAGAAGCTCGGGTCGAAAGGCCAGAGTTCTTCACTCATGCGACCTTACCGCCTGGCAACTGCCGCACAAGCAGATCTGATCGATATTTTCGTCTGGACACACGAGAACTTCGGTGAACAAGCGCGTCTACGCTATGAAGCTCTGGTCGTCACCGCGCTGCGCGATATCGCTGCAGCTCCCGAACGGGTCGGCAGCATCAAGCGGCCCGAACTGGGTGAGGGAGTCCGCTCCTGGCACTTGCGCCTGAGCCGGGACCGCGAGCGCCATGTCAGCGGCATCGTGCGCCGGCCCCGGCATCTCCTGATCTACCGGCTGGAATCCGATGTGGTTGCCATCGGTCGAGTGCTGTATGACGGAATGGAACTGTCACGGCACCTGAACCCCGGTACTTCTTGGGGCTGACCACGCGACCAAGCGTAAGCCTCGCCGCTCACGACAAGGTCAGCGAGGCCAAACCGGCTGGAGCCGAGGGCTCCCCGTATGGTGGCGGAGAAACTCTGCCCGAAAGGCCGGAATTTTTCACTGTTGAATGTTAGTATACTAACCAAAAGCCAGCCCCCATCGGGGCGGCTTCGTTTTCATAGGAGATCCTCCCATGCGTCCTCACTGGATAAAAAAAAGTCTGGTCGCGTTGGCCGCCAGCGCCGCTTCGCTCTCGGCCGCCGCCTGGCCGACCCAGCCCATCACCCTGGTGGTGCCCTACACCCCGGGCACCGGCATCGATATCATCGCGCGCCAGTTGTCGGCCAATCTCGCGCCCGTACTGGGCCAGGCCGTGATCGTGGACAACGTGGCGGGCGCCAGCGGCAACATTGGCAGTGAGCGGGCCTCGCGCGCCAAGCCGGACGGCCACACCTTGCTGGTGCAGGTCAACACCCTGGTGATGAACAAAAGCCTGTACAAGAACCTGCCCTACGATCCGGTGAACGACTTCGATCCCGTCGCCCAGACTTCCTGGGGCACGCTGTTGCTGGTCACCAATCCCGACGTCCAGAAAGCCACCACGGTTGAGGAAGTGATCAACCAGGCCAAGGCCGATCCGGGCAAGTACACCTATGCCACCCCCGGCGTGGGCACCCCGCATCACCTGTCGATGGCGCTGTTCCTGCAGCAAAGCGACACCGACATGCTGCATGTACCCTACAAAGGTACGGCGGGCGCCGTCACCGATCTGCTGGGCGGCCGTATCGACTACATGTTCCTGCCGGTGCACGTGGCCTTGCCTCACATTCGCGCGGGCAAGCTCAAGGCCATCGCTTCCGGCAGCCCCGAGCGCCTGGAGCAGTTGCCCGACGTCCCGACCCTGGCCGAAGCCGGCGTCGTGTCAGAGAACATCGACATGTGGTACGGGGTGCTGGCGCCCAAGGGCACGCCGGACGATATCGTGGCGCAGCTCAATACCGAGATCGGCAAGGTGCTGCAAAAGCCCGAAGTGATCGAGGCGTTCAGCGCGCAGGGCATGGTGCCCGCCACCTCCACTCCCCAGGAGTTCGGTGCGCTGATCGCCAAGGATGCCCAGCGCTGGGCCGACGTGGTCGAGAAGGGCAACATCACGCCGGAGTAAGCGCCGTGATGCCCGTCTGTGAAGAACGCCGGCAGATTCGGTTGGAGCTTCTCCGCCACCATTGACGAGCACCGGCCGGGCTGGTGCTCGTCGCCACGGCCGGGGGAAGCCTCCGGCTACAGCAGATTCGACCTTGCTGCCCTCGCCGTGAACGACGAGGCTTGCGCCTGGGCGCGTTGTCAAAGGCGGGGCCGCGTCGGCACCGCTCAGGCTGCGGGGGTGTTCGCCGCCGGCCCCGCCACGATGTTGCGCATGGCTTCGGGCCTGCCGCTGGCATAGGCCTGGAAGTTATGTCGCAGCAAAGGCAGGTTCTCGTTCGCGTACTCGTGCACGTGGCCGGCGATATGCGGCGTGACGATCACTTTTGGATGCCGCCAGAGCGGGTGCTCGCGCGGCAGCGGCTCTTGCTGGAAGACATCCATCGCCGCGCCCCGCACCCGGCCGCCATCCAGGGCCTGGAGCAGGGCGCCTTCATCCACGATGCCGCCGCGCGACAGATTCACCAGGCCCAGTCCGGGTTTCATGGCGCGGAACAGGGCGTGGCCGATCAAGCCTCGCGTGGCGGCGGTGTAGGGCGTGGCCAGCACCAGGAAATCGGCTTCGCCCAGCGCGCCGGCCAGGGCATCCAGGCCCACGCAGCGCTCGGCATGCGGCAGGGCTCGCGGCGCGCTGCTGGCCGCGACCACGCGCATGCCCAGCGCCTCGCACAGGCGGCGGATCTCGGTGCCTGAAGAGCCGGTGCCCACCACCACCACGTTCTTGCCTTTCAGCAGATGGCCAGGCCGGCGCTCCCACCGGGCTTCGTCCTGGTGGCGATGCAGGGTGCGAGACTCGCGCGCCAGCGACAAGAGCAAAAACAGGGCCATCTCGCCCAGCATCGGGCCGTGGATGCCGCTGGAGGACGTGATCCAGACATCGGCGGGACGGTCGGGGTCGGTCATGACCTTATCGGTTCCAGCGCCCAACGCCTGGTACCAGCGCAGCCGGCCAGCGCGGGTGAAGGCCTGCGCCGGCAAATGCATGGCGAACGATGCCAGCGCCTCGCAATGCGCCAGGCGGGGATCGTCCGCCGCTGCGGGGCCCGGGGGCAGGGCTTCGAAGCGCAAACCGGGTACGGCGGCGGCCAGCGCCGCGCAATAGAAGTCGGCCTGCTCGTCGCAGATCAGCGCCAGGGGCGGCGTAAGGTTCGTCATGGGGTTCCTTTGATAGAAATTGCGCCGGGCAGCCAGGGCTGCGCCTCGGTGGCCTGCGCGACGTCGCGCACCAGTTTGCGCAGAAAAGTCACGGCGGGATCGTGGTGCACGCGCGGATGCCAGTGTTGGCGGATGTGCGCCTGCGGTAGCTCGAAGGGCAGGCGGACTTCGCGAACGCGCGCCGCGACGCGGAAAATGTCGTACAGCTCGCGCGAGACCAGCGCGATGAAGTCGGAGGCGCCCACCAGCATGGGGATGGCGACCGCGTGCTCCAGCGTGAGGGCGACGTTCAGGCCCAGGCCCTGGCTCGCCAGGTGGTCTTCCATCCAGCGATAGGAGTCGGATGCCACGGCGTTGGCCACCTGGGGTGTGGAGGCGAGCGTTCCGGTGGAGATGTCGTCGCCGATGGTGGGATGGTCTTCGCGGACAATCAGAACGTAATCCCGGATCAGCAACAACTGTTGGAAGAGATTTTGATCGCCCTTGAGCTCGTTATAGGTGCCCACCGCGATATCGGCACGGCCTTCGGAAAGCGCCGCTTCGAGATCCAGGCTTTTGGCATGCAATGGCGCCAAACTCGCATGGGGGGCATCCTGGTTCAAGCGTTTCACGATCTTGGGCAACAGGGTGATGGCGCCGACTTCCGTGAGCACGATGCGGAACTCGCGCCGGGTGGTGTAAGGGTCGAACTGTTCGATGCCCTGGAGTTCGGCCGACACCACCTCCAGGATGGATTCCGCCGATCGCGCCAGGCGCTCGGCATAGGGCGTGGGCTCCATGCGATTGCCCACGCGCACGAACAGCGGGTCGTCCAGGCGCTGGCGCAGCCGTTCGATCAGATAGCTCAGGGTCGACTGATTGGTGCCGAGCGCAAGCGCCGCCTTCGTGAACGATCCGGTCTGGTGCACCGCCACGATCGATTGTAGTTCCCGGATCTCTGGAAAGCGCGACATCAGGTTTTTCATAGTCGTCACCAAGAAATTGATGGCTTTTTTCAGCGTGAACTGGCCTAGCATGAATCGCCATGAGTCGCGTCATCGTCCGATGCGATTCTCCACCGATATTATGTTGGACATTCCTCATGTCGCGTTTAAAAGAGCAGTGGGTTTTTCATATCTCGGATGCCGAATTGGAACGGCGCTGGGAAGCGGCGCGCCGCATCATGCGCGAGCAGCGGATCGATGCGCTGGTCATGCAGGCCAGCAACGAATTCAAAGGCGGCTATCTCCGCTGGTTTACCGATAGCGTTGCCAAGTTCGACGGCCCGGTGTCGGTGGTGTTCCCCCTGGAAGGCCGCATGACCCTGATCGTGTCGGGCCCCCGCGGCGGGCGCCGGGAGATCGCGCCAGACATGGTAACGCCCTACCGGGGCGTGGGGCTGGTGCTCACCGAGCCATACTCGCAGGCCGATTGCATTACCGACCACGCCGACGGCGAACTGGCCGTGGGCGTGCTGCGCGAGCTTGCGCCCAAGCGCATCGGCATGCTGGGGCTGGGGTCCATGCGGTACAGCTTCGGCGAGGCCATTTATCGCGCCTTTCCGGATTGCGACATTATCAATGCCTCCGATGCCATCGATCGAATCAAGGCCATAAAAAGCCCCGAAGAGATCGCCCTGATCCGGCAATGCGCGCAAATGCAGGACGAAATCTGGGAGCTCGTGCTCGATTACGTGCGCCCGGGCATGCGCGAATACGAAGTGGCCACCTATGCCTATGCCCAGTGCCAGCTCAAGGGCAGCACCGACGGCCTGATTCTCACCGGATCGGCGCCGCTGGGCGTGGCTTCGGTCAAAGGGCATCGGCATTTCCAGAACCGCGTGCTGCAAAAAGGCGATCAATTCACCATGTTGATCGAAGTCAATGGCCCGGGCGGCTATTACACGGAGCTGGGGCGCACTTGTGTACTCGGCCGGGCATCGCAAGAGCTGCTCGATGAGTTCGAGATCGTTCGCGAAGCCCAGGATGCCACCGTGGCCCTGCTGCGGCCGGGCGCCACGCCCACCGAGATCTGGAGCCGCCATAACGCCTTCATGCGCGGCCGCGACCGCCCGGAAGAAAACCGCCTGTTCTGTCATGGGCAGGGCTACGACCTGGTCGAACGGCCGGCCCTGCGCGACGACGACGCCATGCCGGTGGCGGCGGGAATGAACCTCGTCGTCCATCCCACCTACGCCACCAGCCGCGTCTATAGCTGGCTGTGCGACAACTTTCTGGTGCAAGACCACGCCACGCCGCGCCTGCATGGCACCGAACGCAAGATCTTCGAACTGGAATAACCGTATGGCGGGCTGTTGCCGGCCCGCCCATCATAGGAGAAGGAGAATGAAGACCCATCGATGGCTATCCGCCGCCTGTTGCCTGGCGGCGGCTCCCGCGTTCGCCGCGGATTTTCCCACCAAGCCGTTGCAGATCATCGTGCCGTTTGGCGCGGGCGGCACGCCCAATCTGATCGCCCGGCTGGTGGCCGATGGCGCCGCCCAGACGCTGGGCCAGCCCGTGGTCGTGCACAACCAGCCCGGCGCCAGCGGTGTGATCGCGATCCAGGCCGCGCTCAACGCGCCGGCCGACGGCTACACGCTGCTGATGCTCGATAACGGCCAACTGGCCATCAATCCCCATATCAACAGCAAGCTGCCTTACGATCCGGTCAAGAGCTTCCGGCCGATTACGCAGATCGTCAGCCAGCCCTTCCTGGTGTTTGCGCGCAGCGATCTGCAACTGGAGTCCCTCAAAGACCTCGACGAGGCCGCCCGCAAGGCGGGCCGGCCGCTCAACTTCGCGTCGGTGGGCAATGGCAGCCCGCATCATCTCTGCATGAGCATGGTGGCCGATCGGGCGGGCGTGGAGCTTACCCATGTGCCGTACAAGTCGGTCTCCGAGATCGTGCAGAGCATCATGGCCGGCGACATCGACATGGTCTGCACCAGCTCGGTAGGCGTGCGCGCCGCGCTGGAGGCCGGCCGCGCCCAGCCACTGGCGGTGGCGTCCGACCAGCGCACCGCGCAGTTCCCCGAGGTGCCCACCATCGGTGAAGCGCTCGACGCCGAACCCGTCCTGGTGGGCGCAACCATCGGCCTAGTGGTGCGAGCCGGAACTCCCGATGCGGCCGTTGACCGCCTGGGAGCATCCATTGTCGAAGTGGTGCGCAGCCCGGAGCTGACGCAACGCCTGCAAGAACTGGGCATGAGCGTGGTGGCCGAAGGCCCCGAGGCATACGCATCGGTGATTCGCGAGGAGCTGGATCGCTATGGCGAGATGGTGAACGTCGCGGGGGTGAAGCTCGATTGAGCCGCACGGCCAGGCGCACACGAGCGAAGGATACCGGCTGAGCAGCTCCGTCGGTATCTCGATCTCATCAGCAATGCGCCACCAGAAAACACGTTAGACGCCCCACGATGCTCGTGCCATGCCATGTCATGCCAACGCATGGCAGGTATCTCGAATTGCGTCGGTGTAGCTGTCGGCTTGGCCAGGCCCCCACCTATCGGCGGTGTAGTCCCAAATCTCGCCAAGGTCGGCTTCTGCGGCTGGCGAGAACGCAACAGCTTTCATTGCGCTTCATGCTCTGCGCGTTTGCGGGCCTTGAAAGCCTCAAAATCGAACGGGCGCGGCTCGCCGGATTCAAGGCCGGCGTTCAGAGCGTCTTGCAGCGCCTTGACCTTCGTTTCGTGTTCTTCCAAGAGCCGCAGCCCGGCCCGGACGACATCGCTTGCAGAGCCGTAGCGCCCGCTTTGAACTTGGGATTCAATAAAGCTGGTGAAGTGCTGCCCGAGGGATACGGATGTGGTGCGCATGGGTTCTCTCCTCACGATTCTACTATTTTATATTACTTATTGGTAAAACCCGCAGAAGTAAAAGATACGTGACGCCGCATAGAACACTCACGAGAAAAGAGAAACCCGTCCCGGGAACACTGTACCAACGCTGATGCTGCGGCCTGAATTGTGGCGGCCGTAACCGGAGTTCTCGCTCTTTAGCGGACATGCGTCGCTTTCATGCGCTTGAGGAACGGCTTGCCATCGAACGGAGTCGCCGTCCCCGAGTCCTCACAGGTTCTGTTGCATGGCGAGCCAGAACATCAGAGTGGTCTGCGCTTTCAGTAAAAAACAATTGTTTTTTTTGGGGCTTTGGCCGATCATGCAGGCAAGACATGAAATCCGGCGCCGTCTTATCGCGCCACGCCTCTGAAGGAGAAGGACTCTTGTTACGGCTGGGTATCGATATTGGTGGCACCTTTACCGACTTTGCGCTGGAGCGCAGCGGTGCCGAAGCCACGAAGCGCTGGTTTCTCAAAGTGTTGACCACGCCCGAGGCGCCGGAGCGCGGTGTGCTCGAGGGCATGGAGCGTATTCTGGCGGAAGCCGGGTACGCGCCGGCGGACTTGCAAACCGTGGTGCACGGCACGACGCTGGCCACCAACGCGGTGATCGAAAGGCGGGGCGCGAAGATCGCCTTCATTACCACGGAAGGCTTTCGCGACACGCTCGAAATGGGCGCGGAAAGCCGCTACGACCACTACGACCTTTACGTGGATAAGCCCGAGCCCCTGGTGCCGCGCGATTTGCGCCTGACCGTGCCGGAGCGCATCGCGGCCAACGGAGAGATCCTGCGATCGCTCGATGACGCCGCCATCGAAGCCCTCTTGCCTACGCTCGATGCGGCGGGGGTCGAGGCCGTCGCCATCGGCTTCATCCATAGTTACCGCAACCCCGCCCATGAGCGCCAGGCGGCGGCGGTGCTCAAGCGGCTGCGGCCCCAACTGCGGGTTTCGCTGTCGTCCGAAGTGGCGCCCGAGATCCGGGAGTTCGAGCGTTTCGCCACCGCGTGCGTCAATGCCTATGTGCAGCCGGTCATGCAAGGCTATTTGCGTCGGCTCGAAGAAGCGATGGCCGGCCGGGGCGTCACCGCGCCGCTGCTGTTGATGTTGTCCAACGGCGGCCTGTGCGAGGTCGACGTGGCCGCCCGCTTCCCGGTGAGGCTGCTCGAGTCGGGGCCGGCCGGTGGCGCCATCCTGGCGGCCGATGTGGCCCGCCGCCTGGGCATCGACCGGGCCCTGCTGCTGGACATCGGCGGCACCACGGCAAAGCTGTGTTTCATTGATGACGGCGCGCCGCAGACCGCCCGCGCCATGGAAGTCGCCCGCCTGGCCCGTTTCAAGGCGGGCAGCGGCATTCCCTTGCGCTTCCCGGTGGTGGAACTGGCCGAGATCGGCGCCGGTGGCGGTTCCATTGCGCATCGCGACGGCCTCGGGCGTTTGCAGGTGGGGCCCGAGAGCGCCGGCTCGGTGCCGGGTCCGGCGTGCTACGGCCGGGGCGGTGCCCAGCCCACCGTCACCGACGCCCATCTGGCGCTGGGCAGGCTCGATGGCGAACAGTTCGCCGGCGGCAGCATGGCGCTCGATACCGGGGCGGCACGCCAGGCCCTGGCCGACCTTGGCGAAGCGCTCGACCTTTCCATCGACGACACCGCCTGGAGTATTTGCGAAATCATCGACGAAGGCATGGCCAACGCCGTGCATGAGCACGCGGTCGAGGTGGGTAAAGGCGTGGATGGCCGGGTGCTGATCGCCATCGGCGGCATGGCTCCCCTGCACGCCGCACGCCTGGCGGCCAAGCTCGGCCTGGACCGCGTGGTGATCCCCGACGGGGCGGGCGTGGGCTCGGCGCTGGGTTTCCTGCGCGCGCCGGTGGCTTTCGAAACCACGCGCAGCGTGCAATTGGCCCTGGCGGACTTCGCCGCCGACGCGGCCAACGCCATCGTCGACGATCTGGCGACCGACATGCATCGCGTCGTCACCCGCGCGGCTCCCGGTGCCGACGTGCGCGAACAGCGCACCGCCTGGATGCGCTATCGCGGCCAGGGCCACGAGATCCGCGTCATGCTGCCGGCACGCCGCTTCGAGGCCAACGACCAGGCCATGCTGCGTGAGGCCTTCGAGGCCGCCTATCACGCCTTGTACGGCAGGATCATCGAGGGCGGGCAAATCGAGGTGCTAGGCTGGACGGTGCGGGTGGAGGCCCCGGTGGCCGAGGCTCCCACGCCGGCGCTTGCCGCGCCCGCCCAGGCCGAGCGCGTTGCGCGCGAGTTCTACGACCAAACCCTGCGCCGATTCGTCACGGGCGAGGTCGCGTCGGTGGCAGCGCTGGCGCCCGGCGTCGCCTTGGCGGGGCCGCTTTTGCTGGCCGAAGACGAAACCACCATCGTGGTTCCTGCGGGGCTCAGCATCGAAACCTCGGCCGCGGGCGACGTCCTGATGGCGCGCGACGACGGCGGCGAGGAGCAAGCGCAGGTGACCGCCGCGCCCGAGGAGATCCGGGCCCAAGTGTTGTGGAGCCGCCTGATCGCCGTGGTCGAAGAGCAGGCCCGCACCTTGATGCGCACGGCTTTTTCGCCAACGGTGCGCGAGGCAGGCGATCTGTCGGCGGGTTTGTTCGATCTCCAGGGCCGCCTGGTGGCCCAGGCCGTGACGGGCACGCCCGGCCATGTGAACTCGATGGCCGCCTGCGCGCGCCATTTTCTCGACAAACATCCAGCCCACACCATGGTCGAGGGCGATCACTTCATCACCAACGATCCGTGGCTGACCTCGGGCCATCTTCACGACGTCACCGTGCTATCGCCGGCCTTCCAGAACGGCCGGGTGGTCGGCTTCTTTGCCTGCACCTGCCATCAAGTGGATATCGGCGGCCTGGGCCAGGGGCCGGATGGCCGCTCGGTTTATGAAGAAGGCCTGTATCTGCCCATCCTGAAGCTTGCGCGCGCCGGCCGACTCAACGAAGACGTGCTCGACATCGTGCGGGCCAACGTGAGGCAACCCGAGCCCGTGGTGGGCGACATCCTGTCGTATATCACGGCCAACGAGGTAAGCAGCCGACGGCTGGCGGCCACGCTCGATGAGTTTGGCGAAGCGGGGCTGGAGCGCATCGGTGGCTTTATTCTCGATCGCTCGGCGGCGGGCATGCGCGCTGCGATCGAGGCTCTGCCCCAAGGTCGCTGGGAGTCGCATACCCGGCTCGACGGCTATGACGAAGCCGTGGATATCCATTGCCAGGTCGAGATGGACGGCGAGCGCATCCAGGTCACCTTCGATGGTACGTCGCGCGCCAGCACCAAGGGCATCAATCTGGTGCTCAACTACACCCGCGCCTATGCCGCTTTCGGCATCCGCGCCGCGGTAGCGCCAAATGTACCCAATAATGCGGGCTCGCTGTCGCTGGTGGAGGTCGACGCGCCGCTGGGCTCGATCCTGAATGTGGAGCACCCGGCGCCGGTCTGCGCGCGCCATATCATCGGCCAGTTTCTGCCCGAGATCGCCCTGGGCGCGCTGGCCGGCGCGCTGCCTGGCCGCATTCCGGCCGAGGGCGCCGCCTGCAACTGGGGCCTGCAACTGCGGGGGGGCTCGGGCGGCCGGCCATTCGAGATCCTGTTCTTCAACGCGGGCGGTTCGGGCGCGCGGCCGATGTCCGATGGCCTGTCCGCCACCGCCTTCCCCAGCGGCATCCGGGCGATTCCCGTGGAGATCTGCGAAACCGCCGCCCCCCTCGTCATCTGGCGCAAGGAGCTCTTGCCGGATTCCGGTGGCGCGGGCCGCTATCGTGGCGGCCTGGGCCAGCGGGTGGAGGTCTCCGCTCGCGATGGTTCGGCTTTCCAGGTGTTCGGCATCTTCGACCGCGTGCGCAATCCGGCGCGTGGCCGCGAAGGCGGAGCCGACGGCGCGCCGGGATGGGTGGGGACGGTATCGGGCACGCCCATGCGATCGATGGGCCTGCAAACGGTGCCCGCCGGCGAAGTGTTGCGCATCGACGTGCCGGGCGGTGCGGGTTACGGCGATCCGGCCGAACGCGACTCCGCCGCGGTGCGCCGCGATGTCGAGCTGGGCTATGTATCGCCCGAGGCGGCCCGTCGATACGCAGC
Source organism: Pigmentiphaga sp. (assembly GCA_023228945.1). Lineage (GTDB taxonomy): Bacteria > Pseudomonadota > Gammaproteobacteria > Burkholderiales > Burkholderiaceae_B > Verticiella. The sequence goes on from JALOAI010000002.1 coordinate 73,533, forward strand.
GGGGCTTGATAGATAGGCCGATGAAGCCGTGGACGCCCACCACGGGAACGACGCCAACGTCGTTCTTCCGTGGTGATCGCGTTCCCCGATTGTAGTGTGGTTGTCCGGCGCCCTGGGCGCCCCCTCGTACAGGACCCATCCATGAGAGAGTATTTATCCCGTTTGAAGGCACGCGACGAGCTGCTGGTCATCGACCGCGAAGTGGACCCTTGCCACGAGCTGGCCAACGTCGCGGTGCAGCTGCAGCGCAAGTCGGCCAAGGCGGTCTTGTTCAATCGCGTCAAGGGCAGTGCGCTGCCCGTGGCCATCAACGTGTACAGCCAGCACGATCGCCTGTGCGAAATCATCCGCTGCGAAGGCAAGACGTTCTGCGAGCGCCTGGAAGAGCATATTCAGGCCTCGCTCGGCCCGGGCCCCTGGACGCGCGAGGCGGCCGCCGAAGCCCTCCATCATGGCAAGCTCTCCGACCTGCCTTTGCTCACCCATCATGGGCGCGACGGCGGTAGGTACATTACCTCGGGAATCTTCGTGGCCAAGGACCCCGAATCCGGTGTGCCCAATCTGTCATTCCATCGCTCGCAGTTCATTGCCGATGACGAGCTTCGCATCCGCCTTGGCAGCTCTCACGATTTGTACCGATACCAGCAAGTGGCCGAGCAGCGTGGCGAGCCGCTCGAGGCGGCCATCCTGATCGGCGCGCCGCCCGAGGTCTTTATGGCGGCCTGCGTATCATTGCCGCCGGAGGGCGACGAGCTGGCACTGGCCGCCGCCATGCGTGGCGAGCCCTTGCCCATGCGCCGCTGCCAGACCATCGGCCTGTCCGTGCCGGCCGAGGCCGAGATAGTCATTGAAGGCCGCATCCTGCCCCACGAACGCCGTCCCGAAGGGCCATTCGGCGAGTTCATGGGCTACTACGTGGAGGTGGGCGATAACCACGTCTTCGAAGTCACGAACGTGAGCTGGCGCGCCGACGCCGTCTACCATGGCCTGGTCTGCGGCTCCCACGAGGATCTGCGGCCGCTCGAAGCCGCCACCGCGGCGCGCATCTACAAGCATCTCAAGAGCCAGGTGCGCGGTGTGCTGGACGTCAGCTGCCGGCCCACGGTCATGAACACCATCGTGAAGATCCAAAAGGCCTACGAAGGCCATGCCCAGCACGTCCTGCTGGCCGCGATGGGCTCGCACCTCGACTACAACAAGCTCTGCATCGTCGTCGACGAGGACGTCGACATCTACGACATGGAAGAAGTCGTCTGGGCTTTCCTGACGCGCGGCCGCGCCGATACGCGCACCATGGTGCTGCATGATGTTCCCGGCTTCTATCGCGACCCGCACAAAGACCACTGGGGCCGCCTGGGGCTGGATGCGACGCGTCCGTGGGGCCGCGAGGCGGAGTTCCAGCGCAAACGCATTCCCGGCGATGAAACACCCATCGATTTTGGCGCGTATCTTGCCGGGCAGAACCTGTAAGAAATCCTTCGCCACAATCTTGCATAATAGGGGGATGCATTGGGCGTTTACACTGGCCGATGAACCCTGTCGGCGGCCGTGAGTCCATCCCGGTTGCCTGGGGCGTTCCAGAACGCCGGATGCCGTGCTGCCAGCGCGGTCAACAGGCCAGGGAGCGAGTCGATGAACTTCAGAGGTTGGTGGGGCGATGCCGTGCACCCGCGCACGGATCCAATCAAGGCACGGCTGGCGGCCATCATGGCGCGCAGGCGCCACGGTGTCGCCGCCCTGGAACGGCGGTCTCCCTGGTTGGCTGAACGCCTGTCGTTCTATCATGCCTGGCGCGCCAATCCCCGCGCCATTGGCGCCATCCTCCCGTCCGGGCGTGCGCTGGGGGCGGCGATGGTTCGCGAGATCGATCCCGCCGCGGGCCCGGTGCTGGAGCTCGGGCCGGGCACCGGGGCGTTCACCCGGGCACTACTGGCGCGCGGCGTGTCTCCGGGCCAATTGGTGCTGGTCGAACGCGATCCTTATTTGGCCACGCGCTTGCGGCGCGACTTTCCCGATATCGCCGTCTTCGACATCGATGCCGCCGATCTCCAGCGCTACGTCCTGTTCCCTCGCGAGCCGGCGGCCGCCGCGGTATGCGGGCTGCCCTTGCTGAACCTTCCGCTACGCACCCGCTTGCGCATTCTGCGAGCCACCTTCACTCAGCTGCGCAACGACGGCGCCTGTTATCTGTTTACCTATGGCGTGCGCTGCCCCGTGCCGCAGCGTCTTCTCGAACGCCTGGGCCTGCGCGCCCGCAAGATCGAGGTGGTGTTCGCCAACGTGCCGCCGGCCCGTGTCTGGAAACTCACCCGGCGCATGACGCCCTGCGGGCGGACCCGCGAGCTTTGAGCGGCTCGAATTCGAGCAACCCGGAGCCCGCCGGTTGTTGCCGCGCCCGCCGCGTTTCGCCGTCAGCCTCCGCCCGGCCGCCCGAAGGAGGCTGAAACCCCCTCGGGGGGCAGCGAACGCAGTGAGCGTGGGGGCTGTTCACCTTTCCGCCCGGCCGCCCGAAGGAGGCTGAAACCCCCTCGGGGGGCAGCGAACGCAGTGAGCGTGGGGGCTGTTCGCCTTTCCGCCCGGCCGCCCGAAGGAGGCTGAAGCCCCCTCGGGGGGCAGCGAACGCAGTGAGCGTGGGGGCTGTTTCATCTCAGTCCAGCCGAATCGAAGGCTTCACCCGCCGATTGATCAGATCGACCAGCCAGATCAGCCCGCCCCGCCAAAAACCATACAGCCGCGATTGATGACTGCGATAGAGCATCGCATGGCTTAGCTGCGCCGCGCGGCCCTTGATAAAGCCGCCTTCGAAAAAGCCGAACTTGCCCAGCGAGCCATAAGCATCGAAATGTCCCAGCGACACCAGGGCGCCGAAATCCCGATAGCGGTAGGGCGCAACGGGCTTGCCCAGCAGCAGGTCTTCAAGATGGCGGATCAGGTATCGCGCCTGCTGGTGGGCCACCTGGGCCGTGGGCGCCAAGGCCTGGGTCTCGCCGGCCGGCGTGAGGCTGGCGCAGTCGCCCAAGGCAAAAATACGAGGATCACCCACCGCGCGCAGATTGCCATCGACCACCACTTGATGATTGCGGGTGGTCTGCAGGCCGTCGACCTCGGCCAGGAAAGCCGGCGCCTCGACGCCGGCGGCCCACACCCTCAGGTCGGCCGCGATGGATTCGCCATCGGCGGTCACGAAACCGTGGGCCGTTACCCGGGCAACCCGGGTGTCCAGGCGCACGTCCACACCCAGCGATCGTAGCCGCTGGGTTGCCAACTGGGCGATGCGTTCGGGAAAGGCGGCAAGGATGCGCGGGCCGCTTTCGATCAGCGTAATCCGGAACTGGCGGTCCAGGCCGTCCGCGCCGTAGGCCACCGCGGCTTCGGCGAGCTGGACCAACTCCGCCGCCAACTCCACGCCCGTGGCGCCGGCGCCGACGATGGCGATGCGCAGCGCCTCCTCGCGCACCAGGCTTTGCATCATCCGTATCCGCAGTTCCTGGTTGAAGGCTTCGGCCGCCAACCGCGTATCGAGCAAATAGCAGAACTCGTCGACGCCCGGCGTGCCGAAATCGTTGGCGGTACTGCCCACCGCCAGGATCAGGGCATCGTAGGACACGGTGCGGGCGAGCACGAGTTCGCGCCCGTCAGGCGCCAGCAAAGGCGCCAGTGCGATCCGGCGGGAGCCGCGATCGATGCCGCAGAGCTCGCCCTGCTGATAATGAAAACCGGCATCGTGGGCCTGGGCGATGTACGTCAGTTGCTGTTGCGCGAGATCGCGAGTGCCGGCCGCCAGCGTGTGCAACATCGGCTTCCAGATATGGGCCGAGTCGCGGTCGATGAGGATGATCGTCGGCCGGGGGCCGCGCCGCCTCCGGCGAATGCCGTGGCGGCGGCCCAGCGCCGTGGCGATCTCGAGGCCCGCAACGCCGCCTCCGACGATGACGATCCGCTGGTCTTTCATGGGGGTGCCCGAATGGCTGTCGTCCTTCGATTCTAGCCGCTCAAGCTCAGGGTAAAACCTCGAAGCGCAGCTTGCCCACCATTTGCCCCGCGTCGGTCATGATTCGTATCTGCCACTGGCCCGTGGGGTCTTCCGAAAAATTGGTTTTGTGGCTCCAGGCCCGATAACCTTCTTCGCGGCCGCCGTGGATATCGAGTTCGATGCGATCGACCTCCCGCCCCTGGTGCAGCCAGAGATGGTGAATATGCTCGCGCAAACCCAGGGGGGCATGTATGGCGGTGAAGGCGGCAAGCCCGCCTTGCCTCAACTCGGCGATGGTGATGCGATGCACGGCGGCGCCGGGCTCCCGGCTCGCGGTATCGACGTGGCGGGTTACCACGCCCTGGGTCAACCACAGAGTGGCCGGCGGCACCCAATGGCGGCCGACCCAACCCAGCCAGGCCACCGATGCCAGCACGAAAAGAATCACGGCCTGTCGCCAGCGCGAACGTACCGTTACCACGCCGCGCACGGTGGGGTAGGCCAGGACCACGGCGATGCCCAGCGCCAAGGCGTAGCTGCGGCCGGTAGGGATGCGCAGGATCAAGGGCAGCGCGGTAAACAACACCCCGAACAGCGCAAAGCTGTGATAACTCATGAACAGCCAGCGCCGGTTGCCCAGCCATCGGTGATACCAGGGGTCGATCAATGCCACCGCCGCGGCTGCCAGCAAGGCCAGGCTGAATACCGCTTGGCCGCTGTTCCATGCCGTGGCGGTGAGCGCGAACGGCAACACAAAAAACAGACTCTCCTGATGGATCATCTGCGTGGCCAGCCGCAGCAGAACCGTCGGTATCCGCCAGCCAAAGCGCCGTTCCAGCAGGCTGCGCAGACCGGGTTCGATCAACAGCCACAGCCAACTGAGCAGCACCGCTGCGGCGATGCCTCGGGCGAACTGCTCATGTCGTTCCACCAAAAAATAGCTGGCGAGACCCGAGGCGAAGCCGAAAACGGCAATGACGCCGGGGTAGCGCTGGGCCAGCTGCACGATTCGCTGGGCGGGTGCGTGAAAACGCGACAACATGGTTGGGCTATTTGTTTTGGAGGGCGTCAGCCAATGCCGCCGTTCATGATCCGGCAGGATACTGCGCTCGACGAAGCCGCGCTGCTCCAGTTGTTGCAAGGTGCGACTCAATTGAGCTTTATCCCTCCACGAGATTTGGAAATTGCCGCAGAGTTGGCCGCCACCCTCGCCGGACCCTCGGCGCAGCGGAGCCGGCCGGTGTGGTGCAAGGCTATTGCGCGGTGGTGCCGCCGTCCATGGCCCAGGCCACGCCGCGCACTTCCGAGGTGGCTGGCGAGCAAAAGAAAAGTACAAGCTCGGCGATTTGCTCCACCGTCACGAAGCGCCCGGAAGGTTGACGCAGCCCCAGCAGGCGTTGTGTCGCTGTCTCCGCATCCAATCCTTCGCGGGCGGCCAGGGCGTCGATCTGCCGCTGCACCAATGGTGTGTGGACCCAGCCCGGGCAGATCGCGTTGCAGGTAATGGCGGTTGGGGCGAGTTCGAGCGCCACCGATTTCGTCAATCCAATCAGCCCATGCTTGGTGGCGTTGTAGCCTGATTTTCCGGCCCGCCCGCGCAAGCCGCTGATCGATGCCATGTTGATGATGCGACCCCAGTTCCGCTGCCGCATGGCGGGCACCGCGGTGCGGATCGTGTGGAAGCTGGCCGAGAGGTTGATCGCCAGCATGTCGTTCCAGGCTTGGATGGGGAATTCGGCGATTGGGCTAACGTGCTGGATCCCCGCATTGTTGACCAGAATGTCGAGCGCGCCATAGCGCGCGTGCACATCGGCCATCATTCGTTCGATACGCTCGGGATCGCGCAGGTCGCAAAGTCGGTAATCCGGCCTTCTGCCATAGGTGTTCTCGAATTGGTCGCACAGCGCCGCGGCTTGCGCCGGCGAGTCAAGCCCGTGCAGAATCAAACGCGAGCCTTGCCTGGCAAGGGCCCGGGCCACCGCCAGGCCGATACCGCTGGTGGATCCTGTAACCAGGGCCAGGCGTCCCGAAAGACTGTCCGGCTTGTCGTCAGGCTGGCGGGATTCCGAGTATCGCAAGGCACTGTCAGTCATCGGGTTTTCTTCAGCAGGAGCCGTACCGCCGCGACCAGGGCCAGGATGTTCGGATCCCGTTCGCGCGCCCGCATGAAGCTAAGGCCGATGGTTTGGCTGAGGTTATCGGGTTCGACCGGAATGAAGCGGATTTTATGGGAGAACATTTCCATGATCCGGCCGTAGGTCAGGGCGCAGGCCACGCCGTTGGAGACAAGGTTCATCTGGGTGAAGATGTCTTCCACCTCGATGAGGGCCTTGGGTTTGAAGGCTGGAAATCGCTCGCGCAGCCGGGAAGAGGTGAGCGGGCCTTCGGTGAGGGTGGCGAGCCGCTCGCCCGAACAGCTTTGCAGATCGATGCTCGCGCGCGTCGCGAGCGCGGAATCCAAATGCACCGCGAAGTACATGCGGTCTTTCAGGATGGGTATCGCCAGGATGTCGGCATAAGCGGCGCTGGGTTCCGAGAACACAACGTCCAGCAGGCCGTCGCGCAACTTGGGCAGCAGCTCGTGCTTGGAGCGCCCCAGCGTCAACTCGCATTGCACATCGGGCCGCCGTACGTCCATGGCTTTGATGATCTCGGGCAGCCAATAGTGCGTCAGCGAATACAGTGAGCCTATCTTCAGCTTGTCGGCCGAGAAGCCGGCCGCTTCGCGCGTGGCCAGGATGCCGGCTTCGGTGCGGGCAATGATGTCTTCGGCCGCCCTGGCCAGAATGTAGGCCGCTGCCGTGGGTACGAGGTTGCGCCCCGCTCGCTGGAACAGCGTGCAGGAAAGCGCTTTCTCCAGCGAATGGATGGCCCGGTGCACGCTGATCGCGCTGGTGTCCAGGAGCTCCGCCGCACCCATCATGCTCCCGGCCTTCATGTAGGCAAGAAAGGCCTCCAGCTTCCTGAACGTCAGGTCGTCATCGATTCGGATACGCATCGGCGGATTCCCGGGAGAAAAACGATAGCCTACCCGGCTTGCGGCACGATCACTATCTTGCCCATGCTGCGGCGGTCCATCATCAGGCGCAGGGCCGCTCCCGCCTCTTCAAGCGGAAAAGTCCGCGTGATGGGCGGCCTCACCTTGCCCGACCGGTGCAGCGCCATCAAGGCTGCCATGTGGTTGTGCGCGGCTTCGCGGCTTTGGCGCAGGAAGTTGCCCCAGAACACGCCGACCACGGCCGCGCCTTTCAAGAGCGGCAGGTTGAGCGGCAGGCGCGGGATCTCGCCGGCGGCGAAGCCCACCACCAGATGCCGGCCGTTCCAGGCCAGCGATCGAAAGGCCGGTTCGGTGTAAGGGCCCCCCACGGGGTCGTAGACGACGTCCACGCCCCGCCCGTCGGTGAGTGTCTTGACCCGCTCGCGGAGGTCGTCGTGCCGATAGTCGATGCCGGCGTCGGCGCCATGGCTGCGGCAGAACTCCAGACGTTCGGCGCTCGATGCCGCCGCGATCACCCTGGCTCCCATGGCCTTGCCGATCTCGATGGCGGCAATGCCTGTGCCCCCGGACGCGCCGAGCACGAGCAAGGTTTCACCGGCCGCCAGGCGGGCTCGATCCTGCAGCGCGTGCAAGCTGGTGCCGTAGGCCAGCACATAGGCCGAGGCCGTGACGAAGTCCATGTCGTCCGGCATGGGGACGATGCGGCTATCTTCCACGATGGCTTCGGTGGCGAAGCCGCCCCAGCCGAAGCTCCCGATCACGCGGTCGCCCACGTCGCAGCACGTTACCGCCGGTCCGATGGCCTTGACGATCCCGGCGACCTCGCCTCCCGGCACGAAGGGCAGGGCCGGCTGAAACTGATACTTCTTTTGGATGATGAGAGTGTCCGGGAAGTTCACCCCGGCGGCGTGCACTTCCACCAGAACTTCGCCGGCTTTGGGCTGGCGATTCGGGACCTCTTCGATGACCAGCGATTCTGGTTGACCCCATTCTTTACACAGTACGGCTTTCATGTCTTGCGTTTCCTCCGATGCGGCGAGATCAGGCGGCCTGGGCGGCTGCCGGCGTGAGCGACACGACGGCGTCGACGGCGACGATCGAGTCTCGATCCACGAGGATGGGATTGATTTCGATGAGGTCGATCTCGTGTTGGACGGCCAGGGCGGCGTCGGACAAGCACACCAGGACATCCACCAGGGCCGGCACGTCGACTTCGGCGGCGCCGCGCGCACCTTGCAGCAGCGGCCAGGCTTTGAGCGCCTGAAGCAAGCGCAAGGCCTCGTTGCCATCGACGGGCAAAGGAGCGCTGGAAACATCGCGGTAGATCTCCACCCAGAGCCCGCCCACGCCGACGTTGAGCATCAGGCCAAAGGTGGGGTCCCGGGCCACGCTGACGAAAAGCTCGAGCCCCGCGGCAAGCTGGCGTTGTATCAGCACGCCATCGATCCGGGCTTGTGGCGCGCGACTGCCGACTTGGCCGGAGATCTCGGTAAAGGCTTGGCGGACCGCGGCGGCATCGGCAAGGTTCAGCGCCACGCCGCCGACCTCCGTTTTGTGAGCGATGTCGGCGGAAAGAACCTTGAGTACGACGGGGTAGCCCAGCCGCTCGGCGGCGGCCACAGCGGTGGCCGGGTCGGCTGCGATCGCTTCATCGGCCACGGCGAGGCCGCTGGCCGCCAGGAATCGCTTGGCCTCATATTCGTTCAACGCCCACCGGCCACTGTGGCGGATTGAACGCAGTAGGGCGTCGAGCTCGGGATTCGCCTTGGGGGCGGGCAACGGCGGCAGGCCGGTATATCGACGCCGCTGTTGATGCCAGGCCGCCAAACTGGATAAAGCGTTCACCGCGCGCGTGGTGTCGTCGAACACCGGGATGCCGCTGTCCTCCATCTCGGACTGGCGGGCCGAGGCGCCGTTGCGGATGGCCGCGACGAGCTTGCCGCTCGAGCGCGACAAAGGCAGGATGCCATCGGCCATGCGGTCGAGCAGGTACCCCGGAGCGAAGAGCACGGCGAAGTCGATACTGTCGGAGTCCAGGATCATGCGCAAAGCCTCGGCAACGAAGGCTTGTCGATTGACGATATTACCGGTGAGATCGACCGGATTCAGAACCATGCCGTAGCGCGGTATCTCGGTATGCAGCATCGTCTGGATCTCGTCGCTGAAGGTGGGAACCTCCACTCCCTGGCTGGTAAATTGGTCTGACAATATGGCGCCGATCGCACCGGATATCGTCAGAATGGCCACGCGCGGCCCGCTGCGCTTATGGCGGAAGCGGGCGAGATAAGCGATATCCGCGAGATGCAGGATATCGCGGGCGGGAACCACGCAAAGACGCTCGAACATGGCCTGGTACACGGTCTGGCTGCCTGTCACGGCGGCGGTGTGGGATGCCGCCGCCACCACGCCCTTGGCACTATCACCCACCTTCAGCAACGAAAGCAGTTGTCCGCGATCCCGCATGTTGGCGGCCACCTGGGCGAAGCGGCCGCCGTCGCGCAGGCCTTCCACATAGCCGACGATGGCTTCCGTGCCCGGCCGCTCGGCCAGGTAGCCGAGATACTCGGAGAACTCGACGCAAGCCTCGTTGCCGGTATTGAGCACGACGTTGAACTTGACGCCCAGCTGGCGGCCGGCAGCATAGACCGCGGCGCAGACGCTGCCGCTCTGCGTGACCAGCGCTACATCGCGCGGCGCTGGCGGTGGCGCCACGCTGCGGAAGATCAAAGTGAACGTACTGTAGGCATGATTGTCCAGATTGCCGAAGCCCATGCAATTGGGGCCCGCGACCAGCAAACCCGTTTCGCGGCCGAATGCGACAAGCTCCTCTTGCAACTGGCGCCCTGCTTCGTCGCCGGTCTCGGCGTAGCCGGCGGCAAACACCACGGCTGAGCGAATGCCCAGCTGGGCGGCCTGTCGCAGCGCCGGCAAGACCTCTTGGGCCGATACCGCCACCACGAGTAAGTCCACCGCTGCGGGCAACGATGCGATATCCGGATAGCACGGCAAACCGTCGATCTCGGGATACTTGGGATTGATGGGATAGATGCGGCCGGCAAAACCATGTTCGCGCAGCAGCGAAATGGGAACGCCGCCCAGGCGTGCCGGGTTTGCCGACGCGCCAAGCACGGCAATCGAGGTGGGGTCGATCAGGGGCTGCAGGTAGGAATGCATGACGAAAGCCTTGAAGAGAGTTCGCGGTCGAGGCCGGCGCTTGGGAACATGCTCAGATCGGCTTGGGGTCGCCGACGGCGTCGCCCAACGCGGCGACGGCCGCCCAGAGTTTCTTGTCGCGCTCTCGTTGCAAAGCGAGTCGATCGCGCACACCGTAATCGTAGAATCCGCGGCCGGTGGCGATGCCGAGCTCTCCGCGCTCGACTCGTTCCCGCAGAATGCGCGGCGAAAGATCGACGGGGGCATCGACCATCTGCGGATTCTCCAGATTACGCAGGCTCAGGCCGAGGCCGGTGAAATCGTAGCGCTGCATCAGACCCAGCATCTGCATGCGTGGCGCGAGGCTGGTACGTACGGCAACGTCCAGATCTCCGATCGACACGACGCCTTCGTCGAGCAGGTAGAAGGCCTCGCGCCCCAGGGCCCGCAGCAGCCGGTTGATCAGGAAGCCCGGAACGAAGCGCTGTAGCACGACCGGCGATTTGCCCAGGTCTCGCAAACAGGCGACGCAGGCTTCCAGCGTATGGCGTTGTGCTCCACTGGGCGCCACCACCTCGACCAGAGGTAGGATGTGTGGTGGTGCAAACCAATGAGCGACCACCATGCGTTCGAGTAAATCGCCAGGTGCCAGGGCAAAGACGTCGAGCGTGGAGGTATTGCTCCAGACCACGGCGGTCGGGGGCGCCTGCCGCAGGATGCGGGCGAAGAGCTCGCGCTTGACGTCGGCCTTCTCCGTGACGGCTTCGATGATCAGATCGGCCTGGGCGAGTACGCCGTCGCTCAGCGCTTGAGCCTGTACGCGCCGGGAGGCGTCCTGTCTGGCGGCGGATGAGATCAGCCCCAACTCCACCTTGAGTGCGAGCCCGTCGTGGAACGCCGCCATAGCCCGGGCGAGGACGGCCTCGTCGATGTCGCACAGGTCGACCGAATATCCGGCCTCGGCAAAGACCTGGGCGATGCCGGGGCCCATGATGCCGGCCCCTATTATCGCGACACGGCACCGGCCGGGAATGAAAGGGCGAATCGCCCGGACGGCGTGCGGATTGGCCGGGGGGTGAAGCCCCGGCGTCGCGGATGCGCTTGGATCCTTGGGCATCAGGGCTTGGCCTCCGTCATAATGGCCACGGCCTCCACCTCCAGCAGCAGCTCGGGACGCGCCAGCGAGGCCACGCCCACCATCGTGCTGGCGGGAAGCCTTTCCGAAGCCAGAAAGGGCGCCCGTGCCGCCCGAATGAGGCGAGCCTTGTCGGGGTCGAGATCCTTGACGAACAGCGTCGTCTTGATCACGTTCTGGAAGGTTGCCCCGACGCTGGCCAGTGCGTGACTGATGTTGGTATAAACCTGCCGGGTTTGCGCCGTCAGGTCGTCCACGCCCACCACGTTGCCGCTGGCGTCGTAAGCTACCTGGCCCGACACTTGAACTTGAGTCTGGCCGGTGGTAACCACAACGTGCGAGAAACCATTGGGAGCAGCGAGCGCGGAGGGATTGTGCGAGCGAGTCGGTGTCATGGGTGTTGTTCAACCATAGAATGGATTCAAACGGAGCCCGCCAATCCCAGACGTTCGACCATCCGGTTCTCCTGATCCCACATTTCTTTCGCCCAGGCGGCATACTCCTTCGGCGGTACGTAGATGGTGGGCATGGCATACTGCGCCAGGGCCTTTTTCACAGCGGGATCTTCAAGCGCCGTGCGAATGGATTCCGCTAGAATATGTGTCACGTCGTCGGGCATGCCTTTGGGTCCGGCGATACCCCACGGCGACTCCGAGACGATGTCGTAGCCGAGTTCCTTCAAGGTCGGGACGTTGGGCCAATTTTCCGAGCGCTGGCTGCCATAGGTGACCAGCAGGCGCAGCTGTCCTGAATCCACGTAGGGGCCAAAGCTGGCCGTGCCTGTTCCCAGGTCGACTTGCTTGCCCATCACAGCCACCAGCATATCCGCGTCGCCCTTATAGGGCAGATGGGTCAGTTCGACATCGGCCAAAGAGGCGAGTTCGGCCAGGAGCAGATTGGGCGAGGCCGACACGCCGGTGGAGGCGTAACTGAGTTTGCCCGGATTCGCCTTGGCGTATGTGATCACGTCGTCCAGCGTCTGAAAGGGCGAGTCGGCCGGCACCACCAGGCCCAGGGTATAGCCGGTAACGTTGCAGATGAAGGTGAAGTCTTCGATCGGATTGAAAGTCGGCTTGGACTGCATATGCGGCAGGCGCAGCATCGCGATGGGCACCTGGCTCAGGGTGTAGCCATCGGGCTTGGCGTTGCGCAATGTCAAGGCCGGAAGCGTACCCCCCGCGCCGGGACGGTTGTCGATGATCACGGACTGGCCCAGCGACCGGCTCATCGACGTTGCCAGCAGGCGCATGATCTGGTCGGTGCCGCCGCCCGCCGTGAAGGGACAGTACAAAGTGATGGGTTTGTTGGGAAAGCCTTGGGCGGCGCTGGCCGGAAACGCGCCGGCCAAGGCCAAGCCGCCGGCGCTGAGCAGGAAATCGCGACGTTGCATATCTTCTCCTTTCTCCGTCTTTAGGGGACTACATCGGTACAAGCGGGCAGCCACGGCGGAGCGCCATGGCCGCCCGAAGAACAGCTTATTTTTCTTGCGGCGCAAACCGGCAAAGCCCACCGCGAAACTCGGCCGACGAGAACACTTCGGGCAGCACTTCGGCCAGCTCTTCGGGATCCATATCGATGCCGTTGGCTTTGAGTAATGGCGCCGCCTCCTTGACCATGGCGCGCCAATCGCCGATCAGGCGGTAGGTTTCCACCGTGTCCGGGCAAGGTTCGCCGCCCAGGGCGCGTACCAGAAGATCCGTGAAGTTGATGACGCGGAACCCATGGCGCCTGCCATCGGCGGCCAACTGCAAATGGCAAGCATGGTAGAGCGATACCAGCGCGTCCACGGAAGGATCGAGGCTGCGTTCGATCGTATGCTGGCGTGCCCCGGCTTTCATCTCGGGCGCTCGTTCCGAACCCGAGGCGCCGCACATATAGGCCGGCTCCATCAGCTCCTCGATGACGTTCAAACCGGGAATGGCCTTCAGCAGCCGTAGCACGGCGGCGCCGACATCATGCATGCCATGATGGGTATGTACCAGCACGTTGAGCTTCACGGGGGTCAGGAACCGCGAGATCAACTCTGCCTCATGCTCAACGAGGAAACGAGTGATGTGTTCGAAATCGAACTCCACCTTCCGGTAGCCCTGCATCGTTTCGGTCAGGTGGATCTGACACGACGGGCACCAATTCAATACCTTTTGCGGCTTGAAGTCGCCAAAGCGCTGCAGGGTGCCTTCGGTGAAGCGGCCTCCCGCCTTCAAGTCGCCCTCCCATTTGCTATGGACGATGCCGCAGCATGACGCGGTGCCGCCCATGACTTCGTAATCGATGCCGAGTTCGTCGAGAACGGTCATCGAGTTGAACAGGACGTGGGGGGTGCGTACGGGGTTGCAGCCGGTATAGAAGATGACGTCGGCATCGCGCTTCTTGGGCGGACGCACCAGCCGTGCCGCTTCCGCCGGCAGCAACTGCATGCCGATCATGATGCGAATGGCTCGCGCCATTTTCCGGAAGGCATAGGGCGTCGGGTGCTTTTCTCCCGATACCCGCGCCGAGGCCAAGCTGATGAGCTGGCGCGGGTTGATTCCCTCGGGACAGGCGGGGATGCAATCGCCGCAGCCGTTGCACTTGGTGATCCAGGTGCCGGAATCATCACGCAGTTTTGCCTTGCCGCGGGAGAACTCGATCACGCCGTCGACCACCTCGGCCGGCTTGGCGTCGTTCAGGCCTACGTAAGGCACCACGGGGCAAACCTCGACGCAACGCCCGCACCGCGTGCAGGCGGAGGCAATGGCGTCCAGGGTATTGCCGACAAAGTCCTCGAGGGGTAAGGAGGTTGTGGATGTATCCATGATTTGATCCCTCAAACGGAAGGCGCGATCGCGATGGCTTCGATCTCGATCAAGTATTCGGGCGCTACCAGCCTGCCCTCGAACGCCGTACTGGCTGGCGGCATGCCGGACTCCGCAAAAACGCGGTTGCGAACCGCGTTGTATTCAGCATAGTCATCCATGTTCGCCAAAATGACGGTGAGCTTCACGATGTGTTTGAGTTCGGCGTTGGCTTCCGCAAGCAGCAGTCGGATACGCTCGAAGACGCGCTCGGTTTGCGGGCCCACGCCCTGGGGTGTTTCGCCGCTGGCGACCAGGCCGGAGATAAAAAGCAACCGGCTATCGCCGATGGTGATGGGATACATCCGGGAGAACTTTCCCGGCGGGGCCGGAACGGCTTGAGTGGTATTCATATGCGGCTCTTGGCAAAGCGGTTGAAATCACTGTAGAAGGAAGGAACCTCTGCATCAATTGCTCTCAGGGTCGAATCTTTACGATGAGCGTAATGATCCAGCCAAGGACAACTGGCTTGAACAACGTCCGCGACATGAGTTGTCCGGCGGCTGCTGGCAAGACGACGCCGTTGTGCCAGTCGCACGACCCATGGGCCGGCGACAGGGTTCTGGCACGGAATCAGCGTAAAGAGAAGGTGCGCATCACATCAATCAACCCGGAGGGCTGATTGGTACGAAAGTCGAAACGATGCGGTGGCCGTGGCGGGCGGCGAACGTCCGAGGCGGATCGGCCTAGAGCGCGCCAGGAGTCCGAAGATAATGAACGCTGAACCACCGCTTCGGGTCGGTCCAGGCCGTATGCCACTGAAAGCCGGCCTGTCGCGCCAGGTCGGCAAAGCCTTCGATGTCGTATTTGTGGGAGTTCTCGATGTGCAGCCGCTCGCCTTCGGCAAAGGCGAAGTCATGGCCGGCTACGTGCACGGTTTGCCGGCATTGGCTCACCAGGTGAATCTCCACGGCGCCGGTGGCGGCCTGGTAGCGCGCCTCGTGCCGGAATCCGGCGAGATCGAAGTCGGCGTGCAGTTCCCGATTGGCGCGTCGCAGCAGATTAAGGCTGAAAGCCGCCGTGACGCCGGCCGCGTCGTCATAGGCACGCTCGAGTACCTCAACGGGCTTGATCAGGTCGACGCCGACGATCATATCGGCGTCAGGTCCCAGGCGCCGGGCCCAAAGCGACAGAAAGTTCCGGGCTTGCGCGGGCTCGAAATTGCCGATGCTCGAACCCGGGAAAAATCCGACGACGCGCCCGGCGTCGGCGCGCAGCGGCAGCGCGAACGGCGTGGAGTAGTCGGCCCACACGGCATGGATGTCGAGCTCGGGGCGCTCATCGGCCAGCCGGGCGGCGGCCTCGAGCAGGGCGGCGCGCGAGATCTCGACCGAAATGTAGGCAGCAGGATCGGTCAGCGCATCGAGCAGAAGATTGATTTTCTGGCCGGCGCCGGAGCCCAGCTCGACCAACTGCGCGCGTGGCCCCGCCAGCCGCGCGATCGATGGCGCCTCACGTTCGAGGATCCGCATTTCGGTGCGGGTGGGATAGTACTCGGGCTGCTCGCAGATTTTTTCGAACAGCGCGGAACCGGCGGCATCGTAGAGAAAGCGAAACGGGATCGACTTCCGCGGCGCCGACAGGCCTTGCACCACCGCCGCTTCAAAGCTGGATTCCTGAGGGGCGTGGTCATGAAAGGTGTAAGTGGCGCGGGCCGGGCGCGCTCGCGGGCGGGGCGTCGTGAGCAAGACGAACTCCTGTAAATGCCCATCGAGCATCGGGCGGGAAGAAATTGCGATATGTGGCGCGAGCATGTCCCTCCGGGGTGATGCAGGCGCCGCCTCGGAGGACCATCTGGCCGGACATGAACTTGCCGTTGTATTCCGCCGCGACGCCGGCCGCCGGTTTGAAACCGGGATAGGGACTGTATGCGCTCGCCGTCCATTGCCATGCGGCTCCGGTCATTTGCCGCAAGCCTGGCGCGCAGCGGGCGGGGTGGGGGTGCAGCGCGGGAGCCTCCGCCGGCAGGGCGCTGCCGGATGCAAGCTCCCATTCGGCTTCGGTGGGTAGGCGAGCATCCGACCAGCGGGCGAAAGCATCGGCCTCGTAGTAGCTGACGTGGACGACGGGTTCGTCGGGATCCAGCGGGCGGTCGCCAGCCAGTGTGAAAATCGACCAACTCCCTGGCTGGCTTTCGAACCAATAGAGCGGCGCCGTCCAGCCTCTTTCCTTGACCGCGGCCCAGCCATCGGATAACCAGAACTCCGGGCGTGAATAGCCGCCTGCCGCCATGAATTCCAGCCACTCGCCGCAACTGATGAGGCGGTCGTGCAAGCGGTAGGCATCGAGCCAGACCCGATGGCGGGGCTGCTCGTTATCGTAGGCGAAGCCACGGCCTTCCTCCGCTCCGATCTCGAACAACCCACCCGGAAACTCCATCCAGGCTGCCGCCGGCACGGAGTTGGCGCTGGCCGGACGGCCGGCGGGGCGGGGGTGGGCATAAGCGGGATGGAAAGGATGCGAAAACAGCAGATGCTTGATATCCATCAGGATAAGCTCCTGATGCTGCTGCTCATGCTGCAGCCCCAGCTCTATCGTGGCCGTGACTTGCCGCAGTGTGTCGGGATCGGTGCGTTCGATCAGGAGCCGCATCGCATCGTCCACGGCCGCGCGGTAGCCGAGTACCTCTTGCAGCGAGGGACGGGTAAGCAGGCCCCGCTGTGCACGCGGCTGGCGATCGCCGATGGCCTCGTAATAAGAGTTGAAGCAATACTGCCATTGCGCGTCGCCGATGGCGCGTCCGGCCGGCGCGAGTACCAGCGTATCGAAAAACCAGGTGGTATGGCCCAGGTGCCACTTGGTGGGGCTTGCCTCGGGCATCGATTGCGCTTGCTGGTCTTCCGCCGACAACGGCGCGGCAAGGTGCAGGGTGGCGGTGCGTACATTCAGGTAGTGCTCGCACAGCTTGCGGCGATCCGGTGAACGGTCGTTTGCCAACGCCTCGTTGAGAGCCATCGATTCCTCCTCGTGGGATCCACCAACGCCGCCGCGGCGGGCAGTTATCGACTTTTATCCTACTACCACCGGCTCGATGAGTCTCCCCGGCGGAGGCGACCAATTGTGTCGCGCCGGTAGAAAATCTTTAATGTCTGGTTTCAAATGGTTGGTTCTTGATAAGGTGCTTTGCCCGCTTCGCCTCGAACAACGCTTCAACTCCGGCGCCGCCGACGCTGCGATTCCGGGGTCGCCGCAGGTATATAGTGTGCAGGCCGACAGTAGGAGCTTTCGAGTATGACGTTCGACATCGCCGTGGTTCTGGGTATCGCGCTGGTGGCCGTGGCCTTGTTTGCCACCGAGAAATTGCGAATGGACGCCGTGGCATTGCTGGTTTTGGTCAGCCTGGCCCTCGTCGGTCTGGTCGATGCCGGACAAGCGCTCAGCGGGTTCAGCAATCCGGCCACCATCACCGTGGCCGCCATGTTCGTACTGGCCGCGGGCCTGCAGAACAGCGGCGCACTTTCGGGCATCGGCAGCCTGCTGGGGCGGGCCAGATCGCCACTGCAATTCCTCATCATCCTGTTCCTCATGCTGGCGGCGATCGCGCCATTCGTCAACAACACCGCCGTCGTGGCGGTATTCCTGCCTATCGTCATGGCCGCCACGGCCAGCATCGGTATGTCGGCTTCCAAGGCGCTGATTCCCCTGTCCTATGTGTCGCAAATGGCGGGAGTCTGCACTTTGGTCGGCACCTCGACCAACCTGCTGGTCAATGCCATGGCCAAAGACCTCGGACACCCCGGCTTCAGCATGTTCGAGTTCACCTCCCTGGGTGTGATCTGTATGGCGGCCGGCTGCCTTTACCTGCTCACTATCGGCCGTTGGCTACTGCCCGAATCGCGTGGCGGAGAATTGGTGGATCATTACGAACTGGGCAAGTACATCACCGAATTGCGCGTGATGCCGGAGTCGTCGCTGATCGGCACCTCGGTTGGCGAAGCCAAGCTCAGCGAAGAGTTCGGCGTGTTCGTGCTCGAGCTGTTGCGAGGTGATGAAAAAGTCTGGTCGCCAAGGTCGCAAACCCTGGAGGAGGGCGACGTGCTGCTCGCGCGCGGAGACTGGTCCAAGCTCGACGAACTGCGCAAGGAAGCCGGCCTGGAGGTCAATGCCGAGTTCAAGCTCAAACAACGGGCTTTCGAAGAGGTCGACCAGGTCTTGACCGAGGTCATGGTCGCGCCGCGCTCGCGCCTGCTGGGCACTACCCTGGGCATGCTGGATCCCCGCTGGCAGCACAACACCACGGTATTGGCCATTCATCGGCGCGGCCAGGTTCTAAGGGAACAATTGCGCGACGTACATTTGCGCGTGGGCGACATCCTCCTGATGCTGACCCCCGAGTCGCAGATGTCCACGCTGCGCAAAGACGCCAACGTCATCGTGCTCTCCGAGCGCGAGCACGACAAGCCTCGTAGCTGGCGCGCGCCGTTCGCGTTGGTGACCATGGCGCTGGTCATCGCCGTCTCCGCCATCGGCTGGGCGCCCATCGCCGTTACCGCTCTGGCGGGGGCGGTGGCGATGACCGTGGCGGGCTGCCTCGACGCGGATGATGTCTACGACGCCATCGACTGGCGCATCATCATCCTCATGGCCGGCCTGCTGCCGCTGGGCGTAGCGATGAGCCAGACGGGGGCGGCGCAGTTTCTCGTGCAGAACACCATCGGTCTGGTCAGCGATTCCGGTCCCTGGATGGTGCTCGCGGTACTGTATCTGCTGGCCTTGCTGCTCACCGAGTTCATGAGCAACGCCGCGGCGGCCGTGCTGCTCACGCCCATCGGCATGTCCACCGCCGGCATGATGGAGGTAAGTGCGACGCCCTTCCTCATCGCAGTGACCTTCGCCGCCTCCACCAGCTTCGCCACGCCGGTGGGCTACCAGACCAACACCATGGTGTATGGTGCGGGGGGCTACCGTTTCAGCGATTTCGTCAAGGTGGGTCTGCCGCTGAACCTGATTTTCTGGGCGCTGGGGGTGATCTTCATTCCGGTGTTCTGGCCGTTTTGAGGTGCGTGATACGAGACCAGCGGGCCAGGATTTCGGTGCTGTCGGTGGCAGTCGCCGGTGCCGGCCCCCGGATGGCCGAGATCGTGCGGGAGAACCGCGGTGCCGGCGCGGGGTGACGTACGCCGTCCACATCGACCACGGCTTGTCGGTTGGTCTGCTGGGGATGGTCCAAGGCCTCATCGAGCGCCAAGACCGGGGTGACGCAAGCATCGCTGCCTTGAAATACGGCGGCCCAGTGGTCGCGCGTATGGTGGTGGAAGATGCGCGCCAGTTCCGACCGCAGGCATGGCCAGCGCGCTCGATCGTGCTGGGCATCCCGGAGGGCGGGGTCAAGTTCCAGACGTTCGCAAAGCAGTGCGAAGAACTTTGGCTCGATGGCGCCCACCGCAACGTATTCGCCGTCGGCCGTTTCGTAAACGCTGTAGTAGGGCGCGCCGCCATCGAGCAGATTGCTACCGCGTCGGGGCTCGAATGTTCCGCGCAGCCTGCTGGCAACGAAGTGGCTCATGAGTGATAACGCGCCGTCGGTGATGGCCGCATCCACCACCTGGCCACGGCCGGACTGGCGGGATTCCAAGAGAGCGGCCAGAAGGCCCATCACCAGATAGAGGCTGCCGCCGCCATAGTCGCCCACCAGATTGAGCGGGGGCACGGGCGGGCCATCGGCGTGACCCATGGCATGCAACGGGCCTGTCAGCGCGAGGTAGTTGATGTCATGTCCTGCCAAGCTGGCGTTAGGCCCCGACTGGCCCCAGCCGGTCATGCGGCCATAAATCAGGCGGGGATTGCGTGCCGCGATCGGCTCGGGCCCCAAACCCAGGCGCTCCATGACACCCGGACGGTAGCCTTCAATCAAAATGTCGGCATGGTCGAGCAGTGCCAGGATACGTTCGCGGTCGCCTGAGTCTTTCAAGTCGGCCAGCACGACGCTACGTCCTCGACCCACGATATTGGTGGTGTCGCCAAGCTTCAGGCCCGGCGGCCGATCGATGGTGACGACGTCAGCGCCCATGTCGGAAAGCAACATACCGGCGAAGGGCGCTGGCCCGAGGCTGGCGAATTCAACGACCTTGATGCCTCGCAAAGGGCCGCCTGGTACGGCGGCGGAGGATGGTGTTTGGGGGTCGCGTGTCATGGCAAGGGTTCCTGATCAAGGTAACGGGGCCATCGGTCCGGCGCTACGCCCGAATCCGGACACGTGGCGGGCGATGCGATAGCCGAACACCAGCGCCGGCCCCAGCGTAATGCCGGGGCCGGGATAACTGCCGCGCATGATGGAAGCCATATCGTTGCCGCAGGCGTACAAGCCCGGAATGGGATTCTTGTCGGTGTCCAGAACCCGGCCGTCCGCGTCGGTGCTCAGCCCCGCGCTGTTGGCGGCATCGGCCGGCCACACCGGCAGGGCATAGAACGGCGGGAGCCTCAGGTAGCCCAGGCAAGGGTTCGGGCGATGGGTAGGGTCGCCATTGAGCAAATTGAGCGCCGAACCGCCTTTGTCGAACTGAGTATCGACGCCCGTTGCCGCGTCCCGGTTATTACGCTCGACGCTGGCAGCGAGCCCTTCGGCCGAGATACCCAGCCGGGCCGCGAGACTGGCCAGATCCGGAGCCATGGCGATATAGCCCGACCGGAGGTAAGGCCGGAGGGAGCGCTTGCCGGGCGGAATCACACCCAGGCCATACTGGCGGATGAAGCGGGCATCGCAGATCAGATAGCAGGGCAGGGCGCTGGCGCCGCCTTCCTGGGGCCGTAGCATGGCCTCGACAAAATGATGGTAGGAATCGGCTTCGTTGACGAAGCGCCGGCCGGCCGTATTGACGGCGATAATGCCGGGTTTGGTCCGATCCAGATAGAGGTGTGGAAACAGCCGGTACCCCTTCGCGGTGGGGACGCGAGAGACTGGCTGCCAGAAGAAGTTGCCGCCGTGCTGTTCCAGGCTCGCGCCCAGTCGCAGAGCGGCTTGCAGGCCTTCACCGCGATTGCCTTCGTAGGCCAGGGAGTCCAGGTCTGCCGGTGTGTCGGCGAGTTGGGTCCGCAAGCCGGCGTGGTGTCCGACGCCCCCCGTGGCCAGTACCACGCCCAGGCGTGAGCGCAGGACCCGCCGCCCTCCGGGCTGGGCGAACGTTGCGCCGTGTACACCATCGGGCCCGGAAATGAGTTCGCACAAGACGCAGTCGAAGTGGATGGTGACTCCCGCCTGGAGCAGGCTGTAGTACAGGCGGGCCACCAGCGCGTTACCCATCACCAGCCGGGTGCCACGCGGATGGCGTAGCCGGTCCAGACCATGGCGCATCAGCAAACGGAGGGTGTGGGCGAGGTTGCGCCAGGAGCGGTAGCGGCCGATCAGCGCCGCGACGTCCGTCTTGCCCACCATCATTCCGCCCAGCACCATGAAATCGGGAAGCGGCGGGCGGATTCGTGCGAAACCGTCGTGCAACCGGCGGCCGTCGAACGGTAAGGGCGCCAGGGCTCGTCCCGACACGGCGGCGCCCGGCAACGGCAGATAATCGGGATGCCTGCCAGCGCTGGCGAACTTGACCGCCGAATGGCGTTCCAGGTACTCAATGGCTTCGTTGGCAGTGGCGAGGTAAGCCTGGCGCCGCCCATACGCATCGTCGGCGCCGGAAAGGGCTTCGAGATAGCGGCTCGCAGCCTCTTTGGTATCACGGTATCCGGCTTCCTGGCCTTGGCGGTTGCCCGGTACCCACACCGTTCCCGCCGAGGTCGATGTCGTGCCTCCGACTTGCCCGCTGGCCTCGCACAGTACGACCTTCAAACCCATCAGCGCCGCGGCCAAGGCGGTGGCCATGCCACCGGCGCCCGCGCCGACCACCAGCAGATCGGGCTGCGCGCCGGTCTCGGCGGGATCAGGAATGGCCATGGCTCACCGGGAGCGCCAATGCAGCAGCGAGAATGGCGGGTCGGCGTCGTGGTGGTGCTCGAACTCGCCCAGCACGTCGGTACCGATCACGACCTCCTGCAGGGGGTCGCCCAGCAGGTTGCCCACCATGCGGACATTGCCGGCCTGAGGCAATTCGACGAGTACGACCAGATAAGGACCATGCCCGTTCAGCGCCGGGTGGGAGGGGTGCCAGACGCGCTCCCAGCTATAGATGCGGCCGGTGGGCTGGACTTCCTCCCAGACCGGATCGAAGCGATGGCAGCGATGACACAGCCATTCGGCGCCGAACTGCCAAGTGCCGCAGGCGGGGCAGTGCTGGACGAGCAGGCGGCCCGCGCGCAAACCGCTCCAGTAAGGCTCGGACACGCCGCTGGGCTCGGGCACCGGGATGGGCAGGCCCGCCGGCAGGTAAGGGGAAGTGCGTAGCGATTGCGTCACAGCGTCGCCTCCGAGCCCAGGATGAGGGTGCTGGCCGGCGTGACCATCGGCCCGCCGGCGACCAGCGCCACATCGTTGCGGCTGGCCTGGTTGGTGGATGTTCCCCGGATCTGCCGCACGGCTTCGAGCACGAGTTCGAAGCCGTGCATGTAGCATTCAGCCAGGTTGCCGCCGCTGGTATTGAGCGGCAACTGGCCGGAGGGGGCGATCAGGTTTTCGAGCTGAAGAAAGTCGTTGGCGGTCTCGGCGGACACCAGGCCATGCTCGATCAGCGCCATTACCACGCCGCCGGTGAAGTTTTCGTAGCTTTGCACCACGCCGACGTCGCTGGGCGAGACCTCGGCCATGCGATACAGATCGGGCGCCAGGGTACCGAAATTCGCGCTGGCGTAGGCGGGCGAATTGTGGGGATCGGCGCCCGCACGGTAGCCCGAGCCCGAAGCTGCTCCCAGCAGATAGGCGGGCTTGTGCGGGAAGTCGCGCGCCCGTTCGGCATCGACCAGGATCAAGGCCGCCGCGCCGTCGTTTTCCTGGCAGCAATCGAAGAGGCGAAAAGGCTCGGCGATCCAGCGCGAGGCGTCGTAGCGTTCAGCGTCCAGCGGCTTGCCGGCCATGATGGCGCGTGGATTGGCCTGGGCATGATGGTACGACGCCAATGCGATGGCCCGCATGGCTTCGTGACGGATGCCATGCTCATGCATATAGCGGCGGACGCGCATGGCGAAGCGCTGGGGCGGCGCCAGCACGCCGTAGGGCATGAGGTAGGCTTTTTCGCCGGCGATGGTGTCGAGCGCCGGGCTGCGGCCGTAGCGGCCATACTCGCCTTGCGCCAGCGAGCGGAAAACCACTACGCAGTCGGCCTGGCCGGTGGCGATCGCCGCCGCGCCGTTGGCGACGGCGGCACAGCAGCCGCCACCTCCGCCGCCCCATTGCATGATCGAGCTTCGCAGGCGCCGGATGCCGAGCGCCGCGGCGAGCCGCGACGACTCGCTGCGCTCGTCGCCGTACGACGCGAAGCCGTCGATCTCGGCCGGTGCCAAGGAGGCGTCGGCGCAGGCTGCCAGTATTGCCTGCAGCGCCAGCTTGAATTCGGGATCGGGCGATCGGCCGTGGCGGTAGTAGACGCTTTCGCCGATGCCGATCACGGCCACCTTGCCCCGCAATGTGCGGCCGGCCATCACGCGATCCCGGCAGTTGGCGAGCGGGTGCCGACGTTGCCGAAAGCCCCATGGGCGGCCATGCGGTCGATGTCGTCGGGATCATAGCCCAGGACGTCGCCGAGGATTTCGCGCGTATGCTGCCCCACCAGGGGGGCGGGCGCAGGGTCGGCCAAGGGGGTGGCGGAGTAGCGGATGGGAAGGGCGACATTCGGCACCCAGCCGGTGCCGGTGGAATGGGGAACGCGCGTTACCAACTGGCGCTCGCCCGCTTCTTCGGACCGGATGGCTTCGCCTACCGTGCGTACCAGCCCGCAAGGCACGCCCGCATCGCGCATGCGCGCCTGCCAGTAGGCCCAGGGCTGTTGCGCGAAGGCTTCGTTGAGGATGGCGAAGAGCGCGCCTCGGCGCCGGGTCCGGTCGGGGCCGGTGGCGTAGTCCGGGTCGGCGGCAAGATCGGGACGATCCAGCACCTGGGCGGCCAGCCGCTGGAAGATCTTATTGCTGCCGCAATTGATGTAGAAGGTGCGGTCCTGTGCCCGGAACGCTCCTGAAGGGCAGGTGTCCGGGCTGGTGTTGCCGTGCCGGGTGGGTTCCTCGCCGGTGAACAGGTGCTGCAGGGTAGCGTAGCCGGTCATCAGCACGGCATTGTCGAACAGGGCGACCTCCACCGCCTGGCCTGTGCCCGTGCGCTGCCGTGAGACGATGGCGCCGAGGATGGCGTTGCTCGCCATCATGGCGGTGCTGATATCCATCACCGGCGACAACGCCCGCACGCCTTCGCGGTCGGCATAGCCGTTCATGGAAATAAAGCCGCTCTCGGCCTGTGCGATGGGATCGAATCCCAGGCGGTCGGCAAAGCGGCCTTCACGCCCGTAGGCGGAAATGGCGCAGTAGATCAGCCGGGGATTGTCGCGTCGGCAGGTCTCGTAATCGAGGCCGAAGCGTCGCATGACGCCGCTGGAGAAATTCTCGACCACCACATCCGCCTTGGCTATCAGCTCGCGCGCGAGCGCCAGCCCCGGCTCGGACTTCAGGTCGAGCGCGATGCTGCGCTTATTGCGGTTGCTCCAGACAAATGGCGCAGCCAGCCCAAGCTCCTGGTTGAACGGCGGATACTGCCGGAAGTCGTCGCCGCCTCCCGGCGCCTCGATTTTGATGACCTCGGCACCCATATCGGCCAGTATCATGGTAGCGAAGGGACCGGCAATGAAGTGGGTAAAGTCCACGATCCGGATGCCTTCCAGGGCAAGCGGTGCCTGCACGGGGCGCGGGCGGTGTTCGGGGAAATCTGCAACGAGGCTATCGAGCATATTGAGGTTCCTGTTCTGCGGGCGAATCACTTTTTGATGCCGGCGCTTGCCGCCACCTTGCCCCAATGTGTCATTTCGGCCCGAATGCGTTCGCTCAGCTCTTCAGGGGTGCTGCTGCGGGCCTCGATCCAGCGATCCTTGAACATCTTCTGCACGTCCGGCTCGGCCACGGCCTTGACCACGGCGGCATTCAGTTTTTGCAGCACAGCGTCCGGGATGCCTTTGGGCGCCAGCAGGCCGAACCAGGCTACGGTTTCAAACCCCGGTACCTTGTCGGCAATGGCGGGTAAGCCCGGCGCAACGTCGGTGGGCTCGGGGGTTGCCACAGCCAAATAGCGGATCAATCCGGCATTCAGCATGCTGGTGCCGTCCAGGCCGGTCAGGAAGGCCGCATCCAGCTGTCCGCCGCCGAATGCCGGCATCATCGGCGCCGCACCCTGGTAGGGAATGTGCTCCATCTTCACACCCGTCAGGCTCTTGAAGTGTTCGCCCGCCAGGTGCGAGATGCCGCCATTCCCGGTCGAGCCATAGTTAAGCTGGACGTCCGGGCGCTGGGCGTAATCGATGAACTCCTCCAAGGTCTTGGCCGGGCTGCCAACGGGCACGGCCAGGATCATCGGTGTCAGCGCTACCGTCGAGATCGGCTGTAGGTCATTGAGCAGATCGTAGGGCACGTCACGCGTCAGCGAGACAATCGCATTGGGTCCGGTATTGCCGAACACCAGCGTGTAGCCGTCGGGTTCGGAGCGGGCGACCTGATCCGTGCCTATGGTGCCGCCGGCGCCTGGGCGGTTGACGACGAGGACGGGTTGGCCCAGGGTCGTGCTCATGCTGGACTGCAGCGCGCGCGCGAGCTGGTCGGTCGAGCCGCCGGCGGCGTAGGGCACGATGATCTGGATGGGTTTGGACGGAAAGTCCTGCGCCGCCGCGGCGAAGGCGGCCATCGAGGCGGCGGAAGCGGCAAACAGCGTGCGCAAGGCTAGAGAAGCGGTTGTCATGTGTGTCTCCTGATTTATTCAGTCATTGGAATGGCGGCGGTGTCGAGCGCGATGGGCGCCGCGCAACGCCGCCGGAAATTCGTCCGCGCCGGATGTCGCGCCCGCTCCATGGGCCGGAGGAGAGCGTGGCGATCCGGGTGGACCCGGACGGCGGCACCCCGTTCAGGGGGTGTAGCCGAAGTCTTCGCCCAGCCGGGCGCGCATGAATGGCTGGCCCGCGCTCTGCCAGTCGCCTCCCGCCGGGATGGTGATGGAGATGGCGCGCCACATCAGCTCCTCAGGGTGTGCGACAGAGGGCGGCCGCACCTCGGCGCTGATCCATTTTTTTACGGACTCGAGCAGAAGCCGTCGAGTGCGCATGATGCCGGTGTCGGTGATGCCCAGATGCTCCTGGGTGCGATCGTAGATGGCCGCCACGCCGGACTGGCAGGCGGCATCCTGGATCCAGAGGCCGGGCAAGCCCGCGTTGTAGCGGTCGACCTGGGATTGATAATCGAAGTGGTAGGCGTTGGCCCTGTTGTACCGGCTCCAGTACGTGCGGTACGGCTCGGTTGCCGGCCGCAACTCGAAGGATCCCGCCGAGGCGTGGCCGGTTTCCCGTCCGCGGTGGCCGTCATGGAATAATTGTCGGGTTTTTTCATAGAAGGGCTGCGACGGATGGTACGAAAACATGATGCACAGGGTGTGTTCGTCGTCCATCGGCACCCAGGCATGGCCGCTAAGCTCCGGATACTGTGACTGTGGCGGAACCAAGGTCCAGAACGGCATGAGAAACTGGTTCACGCGGATGTAGTTCTGATCGTCTCCGGCCTTGCGGCGGGCGGCGATGCTCACGCCAGAGTCGTGCTGGGCACACTCGAAGGTAGGCGCCAGGTCCTGGCCTTGCTTCCACTGGTTGATGAAGCCGCTGTCGTCAACCCGGCCGTGCAGAATGGCGGCGTGCGCAGAATCGATTTCGCCCTCCAGGGCTTGCAGCCAATTGCACTCCTGCACGCGCAGCGTCACTACCACCTGTTCCTGTGGGACCAGGTTCCATTCGACATGTGGCAGCGGGGGAGGAGTTTCATCCGGCCCCATGTAGGCCCAAAGCATGCCGTTGCGCTCTGCCACCGGATAAGCTTTGATACGTACCCGTTTGAGCATCGGCGTGTCGGGGCGTTCGGCCGGCATCTCATGGCAGGCGCCCGCCACGTCGAACTTCCAGCCGTGATAGATGCAGCGAAGGCCGCCTTCCTCGTTACGGGCGAAAGCCATGGGCGCGCCGCGGTGCGGACAGGCGTGATCCACCAGCCCGACGCGGCCCTCGCTATCGCGAAACGCCACGAGGTCCTCGCCTAGCAAGCGCACCCGGTACGGCTGGCCATCCGGTTCCACATCCGACGAGCGCAAAAAGGGGATCCAGTACAAGCGCATGAAGCCGCCCATCTCGGTACCGGGCCCCACGCGCACCAATCGTTCGTTCTCTTCCTGGGTCAGCATTCCTCTGCCTTTATGTCTATGGTTCAACCATTGATTTAATGTAGCAGCTGAGGATTCGTCTGTCCAGCCTGTCTGGAGAAGAACGAAAAAATTCACGTGAGGAAGCCGGCGCTGGTCGACGGTCTACATCTGGAGTCGAGTCACTGGGGTTCTTGAGGCGCCACGCGACTGGCCCTCGGGGTCTTGGGCAGTCGGGCGGTCTGTCCGCTGTGATGGCGGGAGGGAGGAACTGGCGTCCAGCGAGTGTGGCGCGAGGTGGGATCGGATGGAATGGGCTTGGAGAAGGCCGAGAACCCGGATTACGCCGACCCGGCGCCAGCTCCGGCCTGCTCGGCCCAAAGGTCGAGATACTGCTCCTGCAGTCCTTGCAGGTGCTCGGTGATCTCCTGGACCGCGGCCTCGACGTTGCGAGCTCGCAAATGTTCCATCAAACGTAGCCGGGAAGGGATCGTAAAGGGATTGGTACGCGCACCGATGCGCGCGATGAACAAGCCGAGAACACCCATGACTCCCTCCATCGTGCTCTCGATGATGGGGTTGCGCGTTGTGCGGGCCAGAATCAGATGAAACTCCCGATTGAGCCGTTGGCGCTCGTTGAATTGGTCCGCATCGGCCGCGCGCTGCGTAGCCGCGATATTGGCTTCCAGCTCCAGCAGATCGTCGTCGGTGGCGCGCTCGCAGGCCACGCGCACGACGATCTCGCTGAGCCAGATGCGCGCCTCGGTGAGCTGACGGGGAGTGATCGCGCCCAGATGGTAGAGATCGCTTAAGCCGTTGACGATCGCGCCGGAGCTGCCATGCATGATGTAGGCGCCACCGGTTGCGCCCTTGCGCAATTCGAGGATGCCAGCGCGCTCCAGTGTGCGCAGCGCCTCGCGCAGCGTATTGCGACTGACTTTGAGCTGAGTGGCGAGATCGCGCTCGGAGGGCAGTTTATCGCCTGGCTTGAGTTGGCCCTTGGCCAGCATCGAGCGGATCTGGACTTCGATCTCATCCACCGCCCGCAAAGGCGCAATCGCCGCGAACGTGGCCGCGCCAGTGGAAGTCGAGGTGTTCATGGTTGGCTCTCGATGCTACTTTGGTGCAATCATTCGACCGGGAAGGATAGCATTGAGAGCGCCGCCGGGCGTTCTTGGAGGGTGCGACGTGCCCGCCACCGGGGCGGCCAAGCGGGTGGGAAGCTTATATGGCCTGACCGAAGAGGGAGGAGTGCTCGCCGCCGGCTCGGCCGCTGATGTCGAAGGCCGGCCCGGCTGCATGGGCCGGGCCTTGCCGGTGGTAGAGCTGAGGATAGCGACGCCCGACACGCAAGGCGTGGGAGAGATCCTGGCCCGCACGCCCACCACCGCCAGCGGCCACTGGGGCGAACCGACATCCATCGCGGACGCCGATGGCTGGCTGAAGACCGGCGACCTGCAGCGTCAGGGGTATCTCTACGTGGTGGGCCGTCCAAAGACGTCGTGATCCGCGGCGGCGAGAACATTGCCTGCGCGCATGTCGAGCGTTGTCTGCTTCAATTGCGAGCGCATGCGGCGCATCATCTTGGCAAGTGCGAGGTGTCCTCGCGATGGTGGATACGCCATGACGCCGACAGGCGTGCGCACAGAACCACAGCGGCGATACGATCCGCATGAGCGTAGGCGCCTGATTTCAGCTCTTCGCCGAAGACGTCAGGGTCGATTTCCTGGTAGCTCCAGGAACAGGTGTTCGGCAGCATCGCCGTTGCGGCTTTCAGAAATCCATCCTGGCCGTCGACGATGACCGAGCCCGTGTACAGCAGCAGGGTGCCACCCGGGTTCAGCCGGCGCAGCGCAGCTTCGACGATGGCCAGCGACAAGCCCGCGCCCAGGGCACCGCCGCCATGTCGATAGGCACGTTTTTCACGGTCGAGCATGTAGGGCGGATTGGCGACGATCCAATCGAAGTTTCCGCCGATGTCGGCGAGCAGATCGCTTTTGAGTACTTGTATCGGGGCGCCAGCCAGCGCGGCGTTGATCCGGCTCAGCCGCAGCGCCGAATCATTGATGTCGACGGCGAATGTTTCCGTATCGGGCAACTGGGTCGCAAGCGCGATGGCGCCGGGCCCGGCGCCGCAACCGATGTCCACGGCGCGCCGTATTGGCGTGCCGTGTTGTGCCAGGTGCCGGGAGATGGCGGCAACGTAGCGGTAGGTGTCGGGCCCGAAGAACACGGCATCGGAAGCTTCCGTGGGCCACGCTGAATGAAAGTACAAATGGCCATTCAGGGTGGAGGCTCTCAGCAGGCTGCGCCAGCCGTTATGGTAGGCCACGGCGATGCCCGCTTGCCGCATGAGTTCGAAGATCGGCGCTGGAACGGCTTCGGCGTGAAAGGGGCGGCTCCAGCCAAAAACGCCGTTCAGATCCACGGCCCACGCGTTGCCGGGTCGGGCATTGACGCGGGCGTGCGTGATGGGAGTGACGGTGACGTGGCGATAATCCAGCTTCTGCAGCATTTCGCCCAGGCGCAGCAAGGCCAGGTCGGCATTGCCGGACATCATGCGCGAAGGGCCTGATTGAACAGGCGCGTTGCCAGCAATCCGGCCGGGGTATGGTGATGAACCGGAGACAGCCAGGGCACGAGGAGATCCATGGCGGCGGCTCGGTTTTTTGCCTTGGCCAACGTATCGCGCAATAGTCGCGTCTCCTCCCGAACGTCGTCGGGCGGCAGGAGCGCGGCGAAACCGGAGGATCGTGGGCCGTCGTCGGTGAACCTGAGTTCTTCGCCGAACTCCGGCCCGGGGCAGGCGTTTGCACGCTTGCGCCACGCGGCGGACGAGCGCTCGCGGTTTCTGTAGGGGTCCGACGCAAGGCTCGAAGCCGATAGGCTGTCTCCGGCTATCCAGTCATGGATGAGCTGTCGTTCATAAGCGTTGAAGACGCCAAACATGGGCCCTTTGTCCCCCGTCAGCAGGGCCCAGAATCGACTGTTTTCAGGAGGCTCATGGCGGCGGATCCAGCCGGCTTTCTCGAGGGCGTTCACGAAATCGCGCATTTGTCCTGGTGTCGATAACCATTCGTTGACTGTCCTCCCGCCGATCCGGCAGGAGTCGGAATGCAAAGAGGCGCCGACCGGCGCCTTGGTTGCCAGCATGGCGAGCAGTTCCCGCTCGAGGTCGAAACCCGCTATGACTTCCAGCGTGCCCTTGCCCATGGCATTGAGCCGGTAGCCATCACGGACACGCCGATAGAAGGCTTCCTGGTCTCCGAGGTGCGGCAGGGCATCGAGGACCGATTGCGCCGCCCGCGCCGCGTGGCCCGAGGCGGCGTTGTCGATCGTGACATGCAGGGTGAAGTAGTAGGGATCGATGCCCAACTCGTTCAGCTCATACGCGCAGATGAGCAGATGGAGAGGGAGTTGCTCATAGCCCAGATTGAAGCCTATGACTTCCGGCACGAGCTCTTCGGTGTGCTGCGCCAACGAGAGCTGGATGGCGCCCTGGACGAAGTGGGAGGCATCAAGTGCTTCCCATTGCCGGCACTCGTGCGAGGCAAGCAGCGCCTTGTAAAGCAGGACGTGGTTCCTGCCTGGGTCTCCGTCTCCGAGCTCCTCCAGGTAAATGCGTATGAGCTCCGCATAGCGGGCATCACGCCACTGCGGCACCACGCCATAAAGCCATGCCCCATCGACCAGCTTGGTTGGCGCCACGGCTTTCAAAAAATACAGTGCGTGCGACTTTGTCTGGAAGTATCTTCTTGGCCCGCCGTTCCTGCGGTGGGCGAGGTAGTCTCGATACTGGCGGCCCACCGCCGCGGAGTTCGATTTCATCCACAAGGCCAGATCGCTCATGTCCGAGGGCAAGTCGGCGTCGGTGTGCGCCGCGGCGGCCATTTGCCGGGACAAGAAATCTCGTGCTTGGGCGAGCATCACGGCATCGGGCTGTGCATGAAGCAGGCCGAAGTACAGCTCCTTGGCGTCATGCGCCGTCAAGGACGCTCCGTGATCGGGGGCGCCAGCGGTGCCGAGGCCGAGCAGGTGTGGGGCGTGGGGCCCGCGCAGACGGGCCATCAGGTCTTGTTCGGCGTGTGCCATAAGCTATGCTTCTCCCGTGAATTTCTTAAGAGGCTTGGTCGCGGGGCCGTGCAGCACTTGCCCATCCACATCGAAACGCGATCCGTGGCAAGGGCAATCCCAGCTACGATCCGTTTGATTCCAGCCCACCAGGCAGCCCATATGCGTACAGACCGCCGACACCGCATGTAGCGC
Source organism: Pigmentiphaga sp. (assembly GCA_023228945.1). Classification (GTDB taxonomy): domain Bacteria; phylum Pseudomonadota; class Gammaproteobacteria; order Burkholderiales; family Burkholderiaceae_B; genus Verticiella. The sequence goes on from JALOAI010000002.1 coordinate 105,135, forward strand.
CCCGGTGTCATCGCGGTAGGCGGCGACGGGGTCGTTCTGAAGACGAACGACGCTCGCCTGTCCGGGTTCCAGGTCCGGCTCTTTTTTGTATCGGGGAAGCCCGAACCGATCGCCGATAAAATGTTTGGCGGACTCGATGCCGCCTTGAATGAAGGCGGGGCCGCCCTTGAGGGGGCGGATCCGGCTGGCATCCCAGAGTTCCGCACAGGGGTTCGGCCGGTTCATGATCAGATCCGTGATCAGTCTTGCCGCGGCCGTTCCGGTCGTGATGCCCCAGGAGTCAAAGCCGATGGCGACATGCAAATGGGGAGAATCCGAGCTGGCGCGACCCACGAACGGCAGTCCGTCCATCGGCGAGAAATCTTCATTCGTCCAGCGATGCGTAGGAGCTGGAATCCCGAACGTGTCCTGGAGGAACCGCACGAGTTGCGCGAAGCTTTGTTCTTCTTTCCGGGTCACGCCGGTGCTGAAGCTCGGTCCCACCGCAATGACATACCGCTGTCCGCTCGAGGCATCGTCGCGAAAGGAGAAACTCGGCTCCTGGTTGTTGACCGCCGTGCCGCCCAGCGGACAGCTTGGGTCCAACGGCGCCGCCACGACAGAATGGCTGAACGGAAGCGCTTTGGCGAAGAACATGCCATCGGGAACAATCGGCTGATGGGTCGCGACGATCACATCGGCGGCGGTGATCGTCGCGCCCGCCCCGGTTCTTACCCGGCAGGGACTGCCGTGTTGAACTTCGCTCGCCCTGCTCATTTCAAAGAGAGATGCCTTTTTTGCCACCGTGGCCGCCAGCCCGGCGAGATAGCGAGCGGGATTGAACTGCGCTTGCCGCTCGAAGGCCAGCGCGGCCTTGACGGCAATGGGCGCTTCAATTTCCGCGCTGAGCCTCGCAGGCAGGCCCAGCCGGATCGCCGCCGCGGCCTCCTCTTCGATGCTGGCGGTATCCGCGGCATTGGTGGTGTAGACGTAGGCGGTTTTGCGTTCCAGTGCGCAATCGATTGCTTCATCCGCCACCAGGCGAGCGATGTGTTCGATGGCGTCCTCGTTGGCTTGCGCATGCAGGCGGGCCTTGTCTTCTCCCACATCGTCGATCAACTGGCGATATCGGAGGCCGTGCTGGGAAGTGATCTTCGCAGTCGATCGGGCGGTGACCTGCGAGCCCACGCGTAGCGCTTCGAGAACCACGACGGACTTGCCTTCCCGGCACAGGAGCTCGGCGGCCGTAAGGCCCACGATCCCGGCGCCGATCACCACCACATCGGCCTGCAGATCATGAGATAGCGAGGGATAGGAAACGGAATCGGTAAGTGTGGATTCCCAGTAGGATTGCCGATCGTTGAGGTGGTTTGTCATTCCGGAATTCCTTGTAAGAGTCGGTGACTGTCCTTCGCTCGCTTCCGCGGGCCAATGTGGCTAGGCGGGAGCGGCGTCGCGCGGTGCGATCAAGGCCAGGTCGTCCAGGCCGGTTGCTCCGCCGATCAATAAAAGATCGCCGGGAGCACAGCGCTGGAATCCCGCCAGAACCGCCTGTTGGCTTCCCGCCACCGCGTGTACCGGCGTGCCGGGTCTCGCGCTTGCCAAAGCCCCAGCATGCAGGATGCCCAGGGTCTCGCCAGGCGCGCGTCCCCGCCGCTCGTCGACTTCATAGAGCACGATTTCGTCCAGCTCGGCGGCGCAGAACCGCGCTATCTGGTCGAGCTCCGCATCGCGCCGGTCTCCGGGGGCGGTGATCACGCCCAGGATCCGTCGGCATCCCATGGCGCGAGCGGTATCGAGGATGGACCGGTAGGCCGCGAGGTTATGGGCATAGTCATGCAGGATCGTCACGCCGTTCACGGAACAAACGTTCATCCGTAGCGGATTCGTGCCGACGTTGCAACGGAAGGACTGGATGCCGTCGATAATTGCCTGGCGCGGACACCTGCCTTGGGCGACCACGGCGGCCACCGCGGCGAGCACGTTCATGATGTTATGGACCGCGCGGCCTTGTAGCGTGACGGCGAGCTGATCGGCCCGGAAGAGACGGTCGACGCCGACGGTGCTCTGGACGGCCACCTCGCCATTGGCGAGAAACACCCCGCGGCCGCCTCGGGCCAGATGCTCGCGCATTACCGGATGACAAGCATCGAGGGCGAAAGACACGACCTCCACGCCTCGCTTGAGCGACGCCGCCATACCCACGCAGTGCGGATCGCCGGCGTTCAAGACCGCGGCGTGCCGGGCCGACCGGGCGACCACCCGCTTGACTCGCGCCATCGCCTTGACGGTGTCGACGCCATCGAGGCCAAGGTGGTCCGCGGTGACGTTGAGGACGACCGCAATATCGCAAGCATCGAAACCCAGCCCCCGCTTCAGGATGCCGCCACGCGCGGTTTCGAGTACGGCGGCTTCGATATCGGGTGAGCCCAGGAGCGTCCTGGCCGACCAGTAGCCGGAGCAATCGCCCTGGCGGATGCAGGTTTCACCGATGAAAACTCCCTCGGTCGTAGCGACTCCCGTCTTCAGGCCCGCCGCCCGGAGGGCGCTTCCGATGAGCAGCGTAGTGGTGGTTTTGCCATTGGTGCCCGTGACGGCAATAACGGGAATGCGGCCGTCGTCGTGTTCGCCAAAAAGCGAGTGCACGATTGCCCGGCCGGCGGCCCGGGGTTCGCCGCGGCTGGGCAGCTCGTGCATGCGCAAGCCGGGCGCGGCATTGATCTCGATGATGGCGCCTTGATGCGCCAGGGGCATGGCGATATCGCGGCAGACGAGATCCACGCCGGCGACATCGAGCCCGATTTGCCGGGCTGCGCGTTCGCAGGCGTATTTCGTGGCGGGGTGCACTTGCGCGGTCACGTCTTCGGCGCTCCCACCCGTAGACAGGTTCGCGTTATCGCGGAGAACGATGCGCTCGCCGGCGACCGGGACGCTCTCCAAGGTCATGCCTTTGGCTTTCAGGTGTTCAATCGTATGCTGGTCGGCCGCAATCCGCGTCAAGGCCTTGCTGTGGCCCTCTCCTCGCGCGGGGTCCTCGTTTGTTCTCGAGATCAGGGCCAGGATGCTCGAGCTGCCATCGCCGATGACCCATGGCGGCTCGCGGCGGGAGGCCGCCACCAACTCTCCGGCGACGATCAGGAACCGATAGTCGGCGCCCTCGATGAACTCTTCCACGATGATGCGCGAACTGAACTGGCGTGCCTGTTCAAAGGCAAGCGCAATATCGGCGGCTGCGGTCAGCGACGTGCGTACTCCCTTGCCATGGTTGGCATCGGCGGGCTTGATGACCACCGGCGTGGATAGACGGCGCGCCTCGCGCAGCGCGGACTCGGCGTCGCGCACGACCACGCCCCGCGGCACCGGGATGCCAGCCTGCTGCAGGAGCCGGCGCGTGAGCTGCTTATCGCCGGCGATCCGCGTAGCGATCTGGCTGGTGTTGCCGGTGACCGTCGCTTGAATACGCCGCTGGCGCGCGCCCTGGCCCAATTGATACAGGCTGGCATCATCCGTCAGCCGCAGCGTGGGGATCCCGCGTTCTTTGGCGGCGTCGAGGACGGCCTGCGTGCTTGGCCCGGCGCCATGCCGCAAGACCAGCCGGCGCAGCGGTTCGAGAAGGGCATCAAGCCCGACCATCTCGCCGCGCGCGGTGGCGTCCACCAGCTCGATGGCGGCGTGCAGCGCCGGAAGGATCAGGGCTTCGATCCGATACGCGCACACCACGGTGTAGCAGCCGGAGCGCCCGGGGACCGCGCGGGTGCGGCCGAAACCCGCCTTGCTGCCGGCCAGGCACTGGAGTTCGAGCGCGACATGCTCCACGATGTGAGCCATATAGGTGCCGTCGGCGAGGCGCTGGGCAAAGCCGCCTTCCCGGCCCACGGAACACCGGTGCCTCAGCAGCGACGGCAAGAGCGCGCCCAAGCGCTCGGTAAATCCGGGCAGGTCGGCCGACGACACGCCGTTGAGATCCTCGAGATCGAGAACGGCCTTGACGCAAGATTGCCTGGCGTACAGGTTGGGGCCGCGCAGCAGCCGCGATTCGATGACTTTCATAGCCGCACCTGGCCTACAAGCTGGAGGACGTTGATCAACGCTTCAGTTGCCGCGGCGGGGCGGCCATCGGCATCCAGGTGGTCCGCGTCGTAGCGGCTGTCGGCGGGCAGCAGGTGCAGGATCACCTGGATCAGTTCCAGATTCTCCTGGGTGCCCGCCCGGGCGATGTTCGAGCTCATCCGACGTCCATCGATCAGCGTGACCGCCCCCGCGCCGAAGACCTCGATCTGCCCGTTGCTGCCAATGATCAAGGCGGTATCCTCGTCTATCCCCACGCCGATCAGATCGGGGCTCTGCGCCACCGCCGATAGGAGGCGCGCCAGCCGCTGGCGTTCGGAGAAATGCTGATCGATCACCACCTGCCGCAGGAAGTCGAGCCCCGACTCAAGGCGCGCCGTTCGCTTGTCCGGCAGTTTCTCTCTCGTGCCGCGTGCCAGCATCAGCCGTGCCATGGCGGCGGCGCCGGCGCTGGTGCCACCCAGGCAGGCGCCTTGGCGCCCGAACGCCTGTCGCATGGCGCGATGGAGGCGGGTGCCGTTCAGAATCTCGACGAGGCGTTGTTGGCTGCCGCCCGACATGAAGACGCCGCCCGCCTCCAGAATTTGCCGTTCGCCATCTGCGTCGTCGGCTTCCTCCGCGGTTTCGGGTCGAACGCAGAAACGGTGGCGGACGCCCAGCTCACCGAAGACGGAGTCATAGAGCTCCCACATTTGGTCGGCGATGGCGCTGGCGGAAGTCACTACGGCAATGGGACGATCCGGCCCGCCACAGAGTTCCACATAGCGGGCCAGGACCCGCATGGCGCCGCGGCGGTCCTCGCCCCCACCCACCATAAACAAATGTCCTTGACCGTCGTTCATCATGCGGGCTCCCGTGAGGATGCTCATTGCCGGACAGCCGCGCAAGGCATGTCCCGATTGGACTGCATGACGATCCCGCTGGGCGAGATAGCGATGATTCCAAGGTCGACCTCGGAGGGGAAGCCGGCGATGGCGGCCTGGATGGCCTGCTGCATCGAGGTATCCGAGGCCGCGTCGTAGATCGATCGGGCCAGCAGCCGCGGCACGATATATTCGCCTACGCCGGTAACGGCGATGGCTCCCTTGAGGCCGACGAAGAATCCGCAACCTATGATCGGCGTATCGCCTACGCGACCGAGCAGCGATGGCGCGCTGCCGCCGGTGGAGGTGGCGACCGCAAAACATCCCCGGGCATCGACCGCTACCGCGCCAACGGTTCCACTGCCGAAAGTGCGAAGGGCCTCCTCCCAGGATATCGAATAGTTCCACTGATGCTTCAAGGCCGAGGCCACGGGACCAGCGGCGCCGGAACCCAAGGCCGCCATCAACCGCCCATGCCTTTCCCTGGCTTGCTGGCTGGGTTGCTCTCTCGGCGCCAGCCCTTGGGCTTGCGCAAAACGCTCCGCGCCCTCGCCGGCCAGGAGCCAGTGCGGACTACGGCTGACAGCCAACGCCGCGAGCACGGGATTACGAATGGAGCGAAGACAAGTCACCGCGCCCAGGGCGCCGTTGCTGTCCATGACGGCGGCATCCATCTCCGCGCCTCCGTCGAGCCCGAGGGCCGACCCACGGCCCGCGTTGTAGCGGCCGTCGTCCTCGAGCAAGACGACTGCCCGGATCGCGGCCCGCAGGGCGTCACCGCCTTCGAGGAGAACCTCGGCCCCCGCATGGGCAGCCGATGCGCAGCCATCGCTGTCGCGTGCCGTGCCGCCAGCTCCTCCGTGCACCGCTATTGCTACGCTCGATTGCGCCATGTCGTCGCTGCCTTGGGATCATGGCGAGAGTGGATGCGCTCGCCAAAGGAACGCCCGGAAAGAGGCCATGCCGGCTTCGATCAGAGGGTGCCGGCGGCGTGTGGCGTATAGGCGAAAGCGACTTCGATTTGTAGGGCGTTTCCGACCGCTTCTTCGAGGCCAGGCAGGACGTGTCTGCCGGTATCACATCGCCACGAGATGTGATGCTGCGATGCGATGCAAACCAGACGGAAAGGAGCCCCGCCGGCGCCGCAGGCCGAGCCTAGCCTCAATACTGTTCAGATAGATAAATTTCGTAGATATTCATGTACCTTGAGGCTTTCATGGTCGCGAACGGGCGCCGCGTGAGCCGTCGCGGACGCCGGAATCCGCGCGGCGTCAAACGCAAGATGAGCCACTTTAATGTTCGGCATCGAGGGGCGCTGCCTCATCGGCACCATCAACCCGTTCCGGTGATACGTATCTGAGCAGTATTGGGGCTAGCGGCTTGTCAAGAACGACCGGACCATCCCGTGGAACCAGGCGGGTTGCTCCAGATGAGCCGCATGGCCGCAGCCCGGCAGGACCGCCAGACTGGCCCGCGGTAACTCCTGCCAGAGTGCGAGCGCCGAAGCCGGGGGATGAGTGTGATCGAGCTCGCCCTGGACGATCAATACAGGGGTGCGGACTTGGGCGAGCTGGCCGCGGAAGTCGGCATCCGCCATGGCTTGGACGGCGGCGATACCGGCCTCTGGGGTCATACCTTGCGCGGCGCGCCGGCATGCTGCAAACGCGGGGCTGTTGATTCCTTGGGCCAGCCACTTCGGCAAAACCTGGTCCACTGTGGAATCGACACCATCACGGCGCAGCCGGGCGAGGGTGGTGCCGACGGGCTCGAAACGACGGTGACTGTCCAACTGCGGGCCCGATCCATAGAGCACGGCGCTGTGCAGCCGGGCGGCATGATGGGCGAGCAGGTATTGCACGACGAACCCGCTCATGGAGAAGCCCATGACATGGCAGCGCTGTAGCCGCAAATGTTCGAGAAGCGCCAGGAAATGGTGGGCGAATTGCGGCAGACTGGAGCAAGGGGCTTGGCCGCTCGCCGCGCCAAAGCCTGGCCAGTCCAAGGCAATGACGTCCCAGCCGTCGTGCAGGGCCGCAATCGTGGTCGTCCAGAACCGGGCGGAGGATGCAAAGCCGTGCAGCAAGATCAATGGCTCGCCTTGGCCTTGTCGAAAGTACACGAGCGGCGACGGCATGAAGGCGATCTCCAGAAAATCAGTTCAGTTGCACACCGGCGTCTTCGACTGCCTTTTTCCAGAACTCCGCATCCCGTTCGAGCGTTGCGCGCATGTCGGCGGGAGAGCCCGCGGTGGCGACGACGCCGAAGCTATCGAAGCGCTGTTGGATCTCCGGAGTGTCGAGTGCTTGCCGCACGGCCTTATTGATCTTGTCGATGATGTCGGGTGGTGTGCCGGCGGGCGCCGCCAGGGCCCACCAGTTGTTTGCCAGCACCGCGTCCAGTCCCGCCTCGGCGAACGTTGGAACATTCGGCAAAGCCGAAACACGCTTATCGGCCGCCACGGCCAGTGCTTTGATCCTACCGGTAGCGACGTGCGCGGCGCCCAGCCCCGCGCCCCCCATATAAAATTGCACGTCGCCCGCCAACAGCGCTTGTACGGCCTGGCCCGCCCCACCGTAGGGTACATGCACCATCTGCATATCGTAGGCATCGCTGATCGCTTGCGCCGATAGGTGCGGTGTAGTGCCGGCGCCCGGCGATGAGTAGTTGTACATTCCCGGCTTGCTGCTGGCCAGTTCACGGAACTGCGCGAAAGTATCGACGGGCAGATCGCCGCCGACGAAGATCACGGCCGGTACGTCTGCCACCATGACGACCGGATCAAACTTGGTGAGCGGGTCATAGCCCAGGTTGCTATAGAGGAACTGGTTGAGTACTAGGTTGTTGGTAGCCGCCATCATCAGGGTATAGCCGTCGGGCGCGGCGTTGGCTACTGCGTTGGCGCCGATGTTGCCGCCGGCCCCGGGGCGATTGTCGACGATGATGGGGGTGCCTAGTTCCTTCTGCAGAGGGTCTGACAACAGCCGGGCGATATTGTCACCCATGGCGCCGGCGGCAAACGGCACCACGATACGAATGGGTTGCTCGGGCCATGCGGCCAGAGCTTGCCCGGAGGCGGCAAGCACGCAAGCGAATGCGACGGGTTGGAACCATTTCATGCGGACACTCCTGGATCGGTTTGAGCTGGAACGGAGCCAGGCGCTTTTTGGCCCCGGCATGACTCCTTCTTTAGAGATCGATACGCATCAAATCATGCGCCAGACGTAGAGGGCCTGGGTAGTGCTTGCGGATGTCGGTTGAAACTTCCTCCAGCATATGTGGGCCCATTAAATCCACCGGTAGATGATTGCCGGCGGCGCGCTTGATGACCGGGCTGGTGGATTCGAAGTGGCCGAAATGGGTGGCGACGAGGCTCTTCACGTTGGCTCGGGAGGCCAGCTTGCCCAGCTCAGTGGGGCTGGTGTGTGCGTAGATGCCCACGCCTGATTTGGCGCGGTGTGCCAGGAAGGTCTCGGGGAAAGTGCATTCATGAATCAAGAGATCGGCGTTATCGGCCAAGCGCACCATGGCGTCGCAAGGCTTGGTGTCGCCACTGAAGGCCACCACCTTGCCTTCGGCTTCCAGGCGGATGCCGAAGCATTCGCAAATATCGTGCGGGATGTGATCCACCCAATCGACCGAGATCTTCACGTGCTCGTCCTGGTACATGACTCCCGGCGAGATCTCGGTTACCACGGGGCGCACGGCTTCGATGTTGCGCTGCCGGACTTCATACGCGGCGCGGGCCTGAAGATCCACCCGGAAGGCGCCGTCCTCGAACAAGTGATTGACATAGTGCTTGGTTCCCGTGGGGCCGAATACCCTGGGTGCGCCCACGCGGTTGTAGACCCAGCTCGACAGCACAAAGAAGGGCAGGCCGCAGATATGGTCGTAGTGCAGGTGCGACAGGAACACCCAATCGACATCGGCGGGATTCACGTTGGCCTTCACCATCTGGCGGGTGGCGCCTTCGCCGCAGTCGAACAAATAATTGCGGCCGTTGTCCAGTGTGACCAGGATGGAGGATTGGGCACGGTCGGGGTCGGCCAGGGCCGCGCCGGTGCCGAGAAGGAGGATGCGCATGCTTGAAGTCTCGGGAAAAGAAGGGTGAAACCAGGGGGGGCGGGTTCCGAGGCGGCGAACTGGCGGCAGCTCATTGCCTTGGTTCCTATTCACAATAGTCTTATAGATCTATATATAGGTCTATTGTGAATAAGGAAAACGACGATGAAAATCAGGGTTTACACGGAGGGTGAGGGATTGAGCGGTGAAAATGAGAGCGGGATTCGAGGAGGGAGAGCATAAAGGCCGACGCAGGCGTCGGCCTCGAAGCTTACTCAGGCCACCGCATCGACAAAGTGGAAGGGGCGATATTCCGCTTGCACCAGTCGTCGGTCAGAACCTGGTCGGGGGTTTCGATGATCCCGAGGTTCATCAGCAAGGTACCCACAGCGGGGCGCTGCCGTTTTTCACCTCCATTGTTCACGCTGCTATAGGGCGTGGGTCGAGAAAAAGCGAAAATGCTTTTATCCATAGCGCTCTCCAAGGTTCATGCTTGTAATAACGAACAACACGTATACGCAACGAGAGACAGGGAATCTTTTTCGTGCGGATGCCGCCTGTACGAGGAGCTGCACCATGGTCATCGTATGTTGGGTGGATGGAACAAGCTGTAGGACGACGCCACTTCTTTTGTAAGAATTTTCTGACGTTCCGCTCATCCGTAAAGTGCCAACACAAAAATCTGGCCGTGCGGCGATATAATAGAAGGTTGCGCTTGCAAGAGGCGCACTATCGCCATCTTGGCGGTCCCGTTGGACCCGGCATGCCGGGTGGCTCGGCCGGGCGCCTATCCCCCGGACAACTGCAAGCGATTCCAACTCGCGCCGCCCGGTTCCCCGCCGTTCGGCGCGTGGCCGTTTGCCCACCTAGAATACCCCCATGTCATTGTCTTCCACCATCAGGCGCGAATGGCTGGCCAGCCCTCGTGCCGACATTCTGGCGGGCCTCGTCGTTGCGCTGGCCCTGATTCCCGAGGCCATCGGCTTCTCGATCATCGCGGGCGTCGACCCGCGAGTGGGCTTGTACGCTTCCTTCTCCATCGCGGTGATCATCTCGCTGGTGGGAGGCCGACCCGGCATGATCTCGGCGGCGACGGCCGCCATCGCCGTGTTGGTGGTGCCGCTCGTCAGGGAACACGGCGTCGAGTATCTCTTTGCCGCCACGCTATTGATGGGCCTATTCCAGATCCTGGCTGGCTACTTGCGCTTCGACCTGTTGATGCAGTATGTGTCGCGCTCGGTCATGACGGGCTTCGTCAACGCCCTCGCCATCCTTATCTTCATGGCGCAGTTGCCGCAACTGATGAACGTGACCTGGGTGACGTACGTGATGGTCGCGGCGGGGCTGGCCATCATCTATCTGTTTCCACGCTTGACGCGTGCGGTACCCTCACCGCTGGTGGCCATCATCGTGCTTACCGCGGTGGCTGTGTATGGCGGCTTGGATGTGAATACGGTTGGCGATATGGGCGAGCTGCCCACGACGCTACCGGCCTTCCTGATTCCCGACGTTCCATTCACTTTCGAAACCTTGCGCATCATCGTGCCGTACTCGCTCGCGATGGCGGCCGTGGGCTTGCTGGAATCGATGCTGACGGCCCAGATCGTGGACGACCTCACCGACACCCCCAGTCATAAAGGCCGTGAGTGCAAAGGCCAGGGGATCGCCAATATCGTCACGGGGTTCCTGGGCGGCATGGGCGGTTGTGCGATGATCGGCCAATCCGTCATCAACGTGAAATCCGGTGGTTCGACCCGATTGTCCACCTTTATCGCCGGAGCCGTGCTGCTGTTCCTGATCGTGGTGCTGGGCCCGCTGGTGGCGCGTATTCCCATGCCGGCGCTGGTGGCCGTCATGATCATGGTCTCCATCGGCACCTTCAGTTGGAGCTCGATCCGGGATCTGCGCTCGCATCCGTGGCAGTCGTCGGTCGTGATGGTGGTCACGGTCGTCGTCGTGGTCTGGACTCAGGATCTCGCCAAGGGCGTGCTGGCGGGTGTGATCCTGAGCGGCCTTTTCTTTGCCGGAAAGGTGAAGCGGATGTTCACCGTAACGTCCGCGCTATCCCCGGATGGCCGCAGCCGGACTTACCGCTATATCGGCCAGATATTTTTTGCCTCCACGGAGCGATTTTCCGAAGCGATCGACTTCAAGGAAGTGGTCGATACGGTGGTGCTGGACGTTTCGGCCGCGCATTTCTGGGACATTTCTGCCGTGGGTGCGCTGGATAAAGTGGTGATCAAGCTCCGGCGTGGCGGGGCCGCGGTGGAGGTGGTGGGCCTGAACGAAGCCAGCGCCTCGATGATCGGCCGTTTTGCTGTTCACGACAAGGTCGCGGAAGCCAAAAGCAGCGAGCCTTGACCACGCGCCCAAGCGCAAGCCTCGTCGTTCACGGCGAGGTTAGCGAGGCTAAATCTGCCGGAGCCGAAGGCTCCCCGCCTGGTGGCGAAGAAGATCCGGCCGGGAGGCCGGGGTTCTTCACAAGGAGAAGACAATGTCCAGAATTCTTGCTTGTCTCGATGATTCACCCTACTCGGTGGGCATCTGCGACCTCGCCGCTTGGGCCGCTGTCCGGCTCGGCTGGGAGGTGGAACTCCTGCATGTCTTGCAACGCAAAAGCGCCGTCACCGCCCGGCACGACCTCAGTGGCGCCATCGGACTGGGCGTCAAGAGCAACTTGCTCGAAGAACTGACGCGCATCGATGAGCTGCAGGGCAAGCTTGCCATCGAAAAAGGCCAGGCCTTGCTGCGGGCCGCCGAACAACGCCTGCGCGACGCGTCGGTGGCCGGCATCGCCGTCAGGCATCGGCATGGCGGCATCGTGGAAACCATCCTCGAGCGGGAAGCGGAAGCCGGGCTCCTGGTAATGGGCAAGCGCGGTGCTTCGAGCGAGTTCGCCGCCGCCCACCTCGGCTCCAAGATCGAAAGGGTGCTCAGGGCCAGCACCAAGCCCATGCTCATCGCTCCCTTGAGTCTCGCTACCCCGGTCAGGGTCTTGATTGCCTACGATGGCGGCAAGTCGGCGAAGCGCGCGGTGGAGCTCGTCCGGCAGTCCCCGCTGTTCAGCGGGCTGCCGATACATGTATTGATGGCGGGGGGCGATTCGACGGAGAATGAGGAGGCGCTGGTACGTGTTGCCGAAGCGCTGGCGCAAAGCGGCGCTACGGTGACCACGGAGCTGCGGGCTGGCGCGGCCGAAGCCGTCATCGCACGGGCCACCGCTGAACGGCCAGGCTCCTTGCTGATCATGGGAGCTCATGGGCACTCGCCGCTGCGTCATCTGATCATCGGCAGCACCACGACGGCTACGATCCGGCTGGTGGAGGCCCCGGTCTTGCTGGTGCGCTAGCGGATTCGCTGGCAAGCCGGTTCGTGGCACCAGGATCGGCGTTGCCCGTTGCACAACATTGCCGCAAATGTGCCACGAACAACGAAACCAGCTCCGAGGCGTTTTCTCGCGGAGACAGTACGCCGAGAGGTTCGATGGTGAACGGTACCTCGACGGGAAGCCGCGCCAGCTCTCCCTGCTCCAGCCACGAGCAGGCAATGCTGTAAGGCATCAGGCTGAGCAGGGGCTCTTCCTTCAGCATCATCCAGGCCACGGCCATCGATCGGGTCGCGATCAGGCGGAGCTCCGGGGCAGCATTTTCACGAGCGGTCCATTGCTCCAGAGCCCGTCGGGGCGCGCTGGCCAAAGGGCCCAGCATCCAGGGGTACTTCCAGAGGGCTTCGGTTGGCACGGAGGGGATCTGGGCCAGGGGATGCCGACGGTCGCAGAGTACGACGAAGCCATCGTCGAGCAGCCGTTCGAATGACCATCCCACCGGGACGATGGCGGGTTCGCGGATCAAAGCAAGGTCGATCGCGTCTCGCGCAACCCAATCCTGGATCTTCTCCACATCGCCTTCCTGGATTTCCACCAGAACGCCATGCCGCTGAGACCACTCGCCGATTTGCGCCCGGGCCAGGACGGCTGAAATCGCCCCCGAGATGGCTCCGATGCGCAGCAGACTGGCGCCGTCGCGGTGCAGCGCGGCTGCAATGTCGGCGATTTCGTCGATGGACTCGAGCATGCGTCGAACCACGGGCAAGATCGCGGTGCCGGCGGCGGTGGGAGTGACGCCCCGGGATCCGCGATCGAATAAACGCGTTTCCAGGAGCCGCTCGAGTTCGGCAAGCACATGGGTTACAGCGGGCTGGGTCAGCCCCACGGCTTGCGCCGCGCGTGAAAAGCTGCCCAGTTCGGCCAGGCGCACCAGCACCTGCAGATGGCGAAAGCGAGCCCTGGCCAGCAGGCGTGAGGCTAGGACCGTCGGAGCTGTACTCATGCGCGTCGATTAGCGACTTGAATAGGGTGCAAAGAAAATTGATTTCCGATCCGCCAGCCGGGCTCGGACAATGAAGGGTATCGATCTACACCATAACGATCCAGGAGGAACCTCCATGCCCATCGGTCGATCTCTCGCCTTTGTCCTGGCCGGCATGCTGGCCATCGCGCCGGCTTTGTCGTCCCAGGCCCAGGAAAAATATCCGAGCAAACCCGTGCGTGTCCTGGTCGGAGTCAATCCAGGCGGCGCCACGGATGTTCTGGCCCGGATTGTGGCACACCAGTTGAGCGATGCCATGGACGGCAATTTCGTCGTCGAGAATCGGCCAGGAGCCGGCGGCACCATCGCCGCCAACGAGGCCGCCAAGGCCCAGGCGGACGGTAGCACATTGCTGCTCTCCGCTCCCACCGTGATGGTGGTGTCGCCTTACCTCTATAAAAATCTGCCTTTCTCGCCGAAGGAAGACTTCGCTCCGGTCAGCCTGGTTGGCGCCGGGCCTCTCGTCCTCGCCGTGAATTCCTCCGTGCCCGCCAGGGACTTGCCCGAGCTGATGCGGTATCTGCGCGATAACCCAGGCAAGGTGAGCTTCGGTTCCGGCGGCCAGGGCACCGCTTCGCACCTCACCGCCGAATTATTCGGCAGCCGCGCGGGGGTGGAGATCGTTCACGTCCCCTATCGTGGAGATGGCCAAGCGCTCAATGACTTGCTCGGTGGCCACGTGCAACTGATGTTCACCGCCTTTAGCCTGCTCGAGCCGCACGTCGACGCCGGCAAGCTGCGAATTCTCGCGACAACGGCCCTCGATCGCCCGTCGTCCGTTCCGCAGCTTCCCTCTTTGCATGAAAGCGGCCTCACGGGATTCGAGTCGTTCGGCTGGATCGGTTTGTACGCGCCGAAGGGCACGCCCGCCGGCATCATCGATCAATTGAATAACGCCTGGCAGGAGAGAAGCCGTCGGCCCGATGTGCGGAAGCAATTGGAGGCTTTCGGCGGGACGTTTCCCGCGGTCGATACCCCCGCAGCCTTCGCGGCATTCCAGGCCCAGGAAGCCGAACGCTGGGCAAGCGTGATCCAGGATGCAGGCGTCACGGCGGAGTAATCATGAAGAAAACGCGCATCGCCGCACTTGAAACCCTGCTGGTCGATCGCTGGTGCCTGGTTCGTATCACCACCGAAGACGGCTTTACCGGTGTGGGCGAGGCCGGTGTCCACGGCTGGCCCGTCGCAACGGCCGCCATGATCGATGGCCTGCGTGGCTACCTGATCGGCCAGGATCCCGACCTCATCGAACATCATGGCCAGCGCATTATGCGCAGTTGGCATTTTTCAGGATCGATCATCGCCGGCGCGGTTTCCGCCATCGATCTTGCCCTGTGGGACATCAAGGGCAAACGGCTGGGAGTGCCGGTCTATGAGCTCCTGGGCGGCAAAACGCGCGACAGCGTTCGCTGCTATATCCACGTTGCCGGTGACAGCGTAGAGGCCCTGGTGGCCGATGCGTTTGCTCGCCGCGACGAAGGCTTTACCGCCCTTCGCTTCTCGCCGTTTCAACCGGATTTCCACTTGCGCGCCTCATACGAGGAATGGGCCGCCGAGGCTGAACGGCGGGTTGGCGCCGTGTGGGAAGCCGTGCGCGGCGATGTGGATCTGTGCCTGGAACTGCACCGCCAGATGAGTCCGGCTGAATCGGTTGCCTTGGCATCGCGTCTGCGGCAATTCCATCCTTTCTTCTACGAGGATCCCATGCTGCCGGATAGCCCGAGGATCATGGGAACGGTCCACGCGCAATCGGGCCTGCCAGTGGCCACCGGAGAACGTTTCACATCATTGTTCCAGTTCCAGGACCTCTTTCACCACGATGGCTGTGCCTACGCCCGCCCGGATCTTTGCTTGTGCCTGGGCCTTACCGGGGGCAAAAAGATCGCGGCGCTGGCCGAGGCCCACCATGTCAAGATCGTTCCGCACAATCCTTTGTCGCCGATCTCTACAGCCGCTTGCGTGCAGTTGGACGCTTGCATCCCGAACTTTGCGCTCCAGGAGTACACCGGAGAGTCCGAGTCGCCCAAGGTCGATCTGGTGGTTCGTCCGCTGGAGTTGAAGCGCGGGTATCTCACCGTTCCCGATGCGCCCGGCATGGGGATCGAGCTTCGGCCCGATCTGCTGGATCGACTGCCGCCGGCGGCGGCCATTCCGATGGCTCCCTTGGGGCGCGACAATTCCGTTCAGGACTGGTAAGCGCTTTCTTGGCGCCAAGGATAAATGGCCACTTGTGATGTGCCGGTCGTCGCGGATATTC
This sequence comes from Pigmentiphaga sp., assembly GCA_023228945.1. Lineage (GTDB taxonomy): Bacteria > Pseudomonadota > Gammaproteobacteria > Burkholderiales > Burkholderiaceae_B > Verticiella. The sequence goes on from JALOAI010000002.1 coordinate 120,728, forward strand.
TGAGGCGGGTCTGGACGACTTTTGGGAAGGAGGCGGCATGTCGAACGAAACCAAGGAACGAGCCGAAGCGGTCAAGCTGCTGTCAGGCGGCAATCCTCAGATTGCCAAAGGTTATGGCAACGAGCCGATACAGGCCTACATCCGCGCGATGCCTGGATGGAAGAGCGCAATCGGACGCCGGATGGATGCGCTCATCGAACAGACGGTGCCGGGGGTCAAAAAGGCCGTCAAATGGAACTCTCCGCTCTATGGGGTGGAAGAGGGAAGCTGGTTCCTGAGCTTGCACTGCTATGCCAAGTTCATCAAGGTCACGTTTTTTCAAGGCACGTCGCTCGACCCGGTGCCTCCGGTCGCGTCAAAGATGAGCGGCGTTCGTTACTTCCACATCGAGGAAGGGACGTTCGACGAGGCCCGATTCGTGGATTGGGTGCAGCAGGCCAGCCGGCTGCCGAGCGAGAAGATGTAGACCTGGCAGAAACTCCGGGTTCAGTGGGATGTGGCAACCCAGTGTGCAGATGATTTCCGGGTTTTGGTTTGCAACTGTATCCCGCCGGTAGCTGCGACCCCTGTCATGATTGACTGCATTGCGAGGAAACCTGAAACACAATGCGGCGGGCCGATTGGCGTACAAGGTGATGATGGCTGAGCGGTTCAACCCCGCGACAGCTGCAATCGCCGGGGGCGGCAGCTCGAAAAAGCTAGCGGTCGACAAGGCGGACGATAAGGAACAAACCATGGTCACAAAAGCTCACCCCACGATCGCGCTGCTATGTGGTGCCACGATCCTCGCGGCCGGCTGTGCCGCCCCTCCCGCCCAGACCACATTGCCAGGGTCTCAGCGGGCGGCGACAGAAGCGGAACTCATGCTGATACGCGACGGTGTCAGCTATCGGGTTCCGGATCCTGCCAATGCAGCGATACGCAATGTTTATGTCGCGGCCAACCCTTCAGCCCACGAGCCAGAAGGGACACCCGTTTGCGGGGAAGTCAACAACGGCTACCTGGGCTTCGTGCCCTTTCGCGCCGTTTTGCGCAAAGACGGCGGCTTGACGGTCGTGGAAGTGGCGCAAGGCGCAGATCGCATGAGCGTTCTCGAAGCCTGCAGGCTGCGGGGCATCGCCTTGCCCATGTAGTGGTTACGTTGCGGTTCAATCCAGCAGGCGAGCAAGGCTACTTCGGCGTGGCGTTGCCCATGTTCTGGATGGCAGCGTCCAGAAGCTGGCGCATCTCGGCTTGCTGCTTGGCCGTTTCGGCGATGGCGGCGTCGACTCCGCGCTGAGCCTCGGCCGCAAGATTTGCGGTATCCCTGCCCGAATCGAACATGGCCCCGCCCAAGGCCAGGGCCCCAATAAGCGCCGCGCCTACGGCGATGCCTGTACCGATGGTGGTGGCCTTGATGCCCTGAAGCGCTTCCAAACGGGTCTTGACAGTGACAAGCTCCGTTCGGATCTCACCCATGGCGTCTCCGACGGATTTTTCGAATGCGATAAACCGCGCATCGGCGCGCGCCTCGGCGGCAGCAATGCGCGCTTCGAATTCTTCACGAGTGGGGGGCGTAGTCATGCGTGAATTATCGCTTCGAGCAAGGAGCTTGTCACCTGGCCGCTTGCCAGCGGTGGGAGGAGTTCATCAGAGACTCGGCTTTTGAAGCCGCTGGTAAAGCCACCAAAGCCAGGATGCCTTCAACGATCGGGAGTTCAAAACTCGTGCCGATTGATGGGGCGGTAATGCATCTGTCGGTGTTGTCAGGGCCATGGGTTCTATATAGAATGGTTTCTGGTATACCAAATTAATAGCACATTGCCGTAGTAATACCTTGGGCGAAGACCACGCTATATAAAATTATGGGCCACTCGGCGTATCACCGTGTATACCAGAGATAAATGGAGTGTGTGCAATTGTTAAGCACTCGGCGTTGCTTGCGGTCAACTTGGCCGTTAGTCGTTAAGCCGTGCACTGTGTCGGTGTCGCCGAGCTTGTAGGCAACTCACGGAGGAGACGTTAGGATGGCAAGTTTTGCGAGTTATGGCGGTGCGTGTTTTCCCACTATTTTTGCTGCTCTGGTATTTGCGCCTACATTAACGTTGGCGGCCACCGCACCTGATTGCGAGATGATCAAGATCGTCGAGCCATACCCTCCGGGCGGTGGCACGAACGTGGTGGCGCGTATGGTGGCTGAGCACATTACCAACACCACTGGCAAAGGGAGTTACGTCGAGAATCGTCCCGGCGCCAGCGGCAACATCGGAACAGCCTACGCAGCGAGAGCGACGCCCGATGGGTGCACCATCATTATCGGGACGGATGCTACCCATGCTGGAAACTATTATCTGTTCGACAATTTTCCCTACCACCCCATCAACGACTTTGTGCCGCTCGCGAAAGCCGGTACCAACCTGATTGCGCTTGTGGCGCATCCGAGTATCGATGCTCCAAACTTGCAGGGCCTGATCGAAAAAGTCCGAGAAAACCCCTCCGACATGTTTTATGGCAGTTCGGGCATTGGCTCGCCCCAGCACCTCGCCGGCGAATTGCTCAACAGTCTCGCCGGCATCAAGATGACGCACGTGCCGTATGCCGGCGGCGCACCGGCCATCGCCAACCTCTTGGGAGGGCAAATTCCGCTGCTGTTCTCGAGCCTCTCATCGTCCGAGCCTTATATCCGCTCGGGGCAAGTCAAGGCGTATGGCATCACCAGCGCGGATAGATTCGGTGGTTTGCCAGACGTGCCCGCCATCGGCGAAACCGTTCCTGGATTCGAGATCAACTCATGGCTGGCTTTTTTTGGTCCGGCGGGCATGGCTCCAGAACATGTTGCCTATTTCAACGAAACCATTCGTACCGCGCTAAATGCCGAGAAAAACAAGGCCAACCTCGAGCGTATGGGTTTGCTGGTAGCCGATGACCCACCTGAAGTCTTCGCCAAACAGCAAAAAGCGGATTTCGAAAGTCGTGGAGAGCTGATTCGCGCCAATAATATTCAGATGGAGCACTAATCGGGCCTGATGGCGCCGCTTGCCCGCAAGAGCGTGGAGCCGATGGCCGCGTACTTGGCTCCGCAAGCGACGCGCTCGCGCCACCAGTCGCTGCACCACTTCGTGGCCGATTCACCCTGGTCGGACGAGGAGATGCTGCGGCGCGTGGCGCAGTGGGTCGTGCCAGCGATGAACTTCTCCGATGGAGGCTGGTGGATCGTGGACGACACCGGCTTGTTGGCCTCAAGCCAGCTCCGCCTCGATGGCGCGCTTGAGCGCCTCGTTCATCCGCGTCTGCCAGCCTGGCCCGCCCGCCTTGAAGTGCTCGATGACGCATGTAGCCATCGCAAATAAATTAGCGCGGCGCTATTGTTCTCCCAAGACGTGCTCTGCGATGTAGCCTGACCAGCCATTGTTCCACTTGGGAAGCCGCAGGAACGAGCGTACGTGCTGTTTATTCAGATACTTGCATATTTATACAAATAAAAGCATAATCTAGCTATGAGGCCACTCAGGTTCGTCGACTCCAGCCAAAAGGACCTACGCGAGATGCCTGTTGACGCACGGCATGCGTTGGGTTTTGAACTGATGGCCGTGCAGTACGGCGCGGAGCCGGGAGACTTCAAGCCCATGCCAAGCGTGGGGGCGGGAGCGTATGAGATCCGCTATCGGGACACCACGGGTGCCTATCGAGTGATCTACGTCGCCAAGTTCGCCGACGCGATCTACGTACTGCATGCTTTCCAGAAAAAAGCCCAGAAGACGCCGAAACCGGACATAGACTTGGCGGCCACCCGCTACCGGAAATTGATCGGAGCATTGAAATGAGTAAGCAAGATATCACCATCACCGAAGGTAGCGGCAACGTCTTCCTCGACCTGGGATTTGATCCTGCCGAAGCTGAGGTGATGAAACTGCGCGCCGAAGTGATGATTCGCACGGCCCAGCGGCTCAAGGAACAGGGCTGGACGCAGGCTGAGGCGGCGCGTCATCTTGGGATCACCCAGCCGCGCGTGTCTCGGTTGATCAAGGGCAAGGTGGAGGACTTCAGCTTGGATATGCTGCTGACTTTGGCTGCGCGGGCGGGGTTGCATCCGGAGTTGCGGCTGACTGCATGATGTTTATGTCGCCGGTATCTTCGAGCACACTGGTCGTATATCCCTGGCGACCGCTTCGATTGGCACCCTGTCCCATGGGAAGGGGAAAGACAAAAGGGCTAGCCGCAAGACACGGCTAACCCTTTGATTTCATTGGTCGGGGCGGCGGGATTCGAACTCGCGACCCTCTGCTCCCAAAGCAGATGCGCTACCAGGCTGCGCTACGCCCCGACTGGCCGAGCATTGTACCCGAGTCGCCGGCTCTTTGCCCGAGGCCTGCGACCGACTGCGATAGCCTTTGGTTAACGATCGCCCACCTAAAGTCAGTTTTCCCTGGCAAGGCCGCTCCCTATACTGGGTTCAGGCATAGGGCAGGCCCGAGCGCCGTCCGAATGTCGGAGCGCAAGAGGCTTTGGCGGAGGAGACCATGAAAATAGTTCGCATGTTGGCCGCGTTGGTGGCCGGTTTGTGCGCGACCACCGTGATGGGCGCGCAGGGCCAGGGAGCGTATCCCGACGGGCAGCCGGTTCGCATGGTGGTGCCGGCGCCGCCGGGCGGGCCCGGCGATATCGTGGCGCGGGCGCTGGCTCAGCAGATGTCGGGCAGCCTGGGGGTGCCCGTGCTCGTGGATAACCAGCCCGGTGGCGCGAGCATTCCGGGTACGCGCATGGTGGCGCGGGCCGCCCCCGACGGGCATACCCTGTTGCTGACGTTGAACGTCACCCATACGCAGCTCCCGCATATGTACGCCACGCCGCCTTACGATCCGTTCGGCGACTTCACGCCCATTTCGATGCTGTATCGAGGCTATTCGGTTCTGGTGGCGCATCCCTCGCTACCGGCAGGCAACCTGGCCGAAGCCGTGGAGCTTAGCCGTCGCGAGAATATTTCGTTTGGCTCGGCGGGCGCGGGTACCACGGGCCATCTGTTCGTCGAGGTGCTCAATGATGAGTACGACGCGGGCTTTACCCATGTGCCCTACAAAGGCTCCCAGCCGGCCACGCAGGATCTGATCGGCGGCCATATTCAACTGCTGTTCGATTCGCCGGCCACGGCGGCGGTACATATCGCGGCGGGGCGCAGCAAGCCGCTGGCGGTGGTGAGTCCGCAGCGGTTGGCGGCGCTGCCCGATGTGCCGACCGCGGCCGAGGCGGGTTTTCCGGCGCTGGAAGGTAGCGCCTGGATGGGGCTGTTCGGTCCGGCGGGCTTGTCGCCGCAGGTCGTCGATAAGCTCAATCGAGCGGTGGTGCAGGCCGTCGAGTCCAGCGTCTTGCGCGAGCAGTTTGCCTTGCTGGGGGTGGAAATCCTGAGCACTACGCCGGAGGCGTTTGCCGAGCAGATTCGTCTGGACTACGACCGCTGGGGACGGATCATCAAGCGCCTGGGGATCCGCCAGGATTGAGGCGCCGCCGCCCGGGGCGCTTTATTTTGCCGGGCTGATTTTGGTAGAGGATGTTGGCATGACGTTATCCGCCCCCGTGTCCGCCGAAACGCTGGCTCGCCTGGAAAGCCGGTTGGCCGAGCTGGAAGCCAGGCTGCAGCACCACGACGATCTGGAAAGCATCAAGAAGTTGACGCGCATCTACGGTTATTACCTCGATAAGGCTTTATGGGATGAGCTGTTGCCGCTGTTTACCGACGATTGCGAGATCGAGGTGTCGGCGCTGGGCGTGTACGTCGGCAAAAAGCAATTGGAAACTCTGTTCAAGCAAATCCTCGGCAAGGGGCCGGCCAAGAGCGGGCCCAATGGTCTGCTTCATGGTCAGCTTTACAACCATATGATTTTGCAGGGGATTGTGCACGTCGATGACGATGGGCAGTATGCCCGGGGCCGCTGGCGGTCGTTCATGCAGTTGGCGGAGTTCGGCAAGACCGCCTTGTGGGGAGAGGGGCCTGAAGAACTGGAGTACCGTAAGGAAGGCGGCAAGTGGCGCATTCACAAACTGCATTTCTACCGGACTTTCCATGTCCCGTTCGATCAGGGATGGGCGTTGGCCAAGTCGCCCAAGGGCGGCATGCGCAGCGATTTTCCGGCGGATCGTCCGCCCACGGAAGATTACGATCCCTTTCCGGCGGCCTATGTGCCACCATTTCATTATCCGAATCCGATCACGGGACGATTCTTTGCGCGTGTATCTTCCGCCGACGAAGAATCGTCCGTAGAGGCTCCGCCACGCTGACAGAGAGCGGACCGTGCCCGGGTCCGGCAGTTCCTGAGCGCACGCTGTGCCCCCGAGGATATAGTGCGGTGATGTCCGTACGATCACCGAGGGGCTGTCTTCATGAGTGCCATTCCACCCAGGCGGCTCGAGGCTCGCCTGCGTTTTCGACAGTTGGAAGTGGTGCGCGCCATCGCCGAAGCGGGCAGTGTGCGGGGCGCGGCGGAGCGTCTTGCCCTTTCGGCGCCCGCCGTGAGCAAGGCACTGGCCGAAACCGAGCATGCCCTGGGCTGTGAGTTGTTCACCCGTTTGCCCCGGGGGATGGCTCCCACGCCGCGGGGCGAGCGGATCCTGAGCCACGCGCGTTTGCTGCTCAATGAACTGGATTACTTCCTCAGCGATGCGATCACCGGCGAGGGTGTCAATCAGGGCTTGCTGCGCCTGGGGGCTTCGCCTTATGTCGGCAACCGGATACTGCCGGCCTTGCCGGTGGCGTCGCTCGTGCTCATCTATCGGCGCATTTCCGCCGATTTTTTGCAGGGCGTGCAGGAGCTCAGGGAGGCGGCGCGCCAGTTGCCCGCTTAATGTGAAAAGAGCATTTTTCAGCGCCAGGGGGGGCGACAGTCGCCATGACCGTTAGGCCCGCCCTTGGGGCGGCGTGAGAATGGCTTGCAAGGCTTCATGCGCCGCCGCCAACCCCATCGTGGCGGTGACGGTGACGATCGAGCCATAGCCCGCGCAGGACAGCCCTTGCGGGCTACCGTCGATGGCGCAGCCGGCTTCGTCGAGCGGAGGCCGGGCCGGCTGGTCGAACCAGAGCACACGGACGCCCATGCGGGGCACGCGTTTGAGCGCCTTGCCGCCTTGGGCCCCACCGCGGGGAAAACCATGATGACGGCGAAGGTCGTGGCGCAGTCGGCCGAGCAAGGCATCGTGGGTGGCGGCGGACAGATCGCCGGCACGCAAGGCGTAGGGATCGGTCTTGCCGCCCGCGCCGCCGCAAACCACCAGGGGCTGCCGCCGGGAGCACGCCAGGAGAATCATGGCCAGCTTGGCGGGCACCTGATCGGTGGCGTCGATCACCAGTGCGTCTTCCGGCAACACGGCCGCGGCGTTGCCCGGCGTTACGAAATCATCGATCAGCTGTAACCGGCATTCCGGGTGGATCTGGCGAATGCGTTCGGCCATCGCCTCCACTTTGGCTTGTCCCAGGGTGCCGTCCATCGCGTGGATTTGCCGGTTGACGTTGGAGGGGGCGACATGATCGAGATCGGCCAGGGTCAGGCGCCCCACCCCCGAGCGCGCCAGCGCCTCGGCGGTCCAGGAGCCCACGCCGCCCAGGCCGACGACGACGACGTGGGCGGCGGCCAATTGCACATTGGTGGCGGGGCCATGCAGTCGGCGCAGGCCGCCGAAGCGGCGTTCGGAATCGGCGGACCAGGACATGGGAGAGGAAGGGACGGCGTCGGGCATGGCGGAAGTCGAAAAACGGTAGGCGGGTTGCGCCCTGGGGGACGAAGGGAGCGCCGGATGGCACTATGCCACAGCGCCGACGGGGTTTTGCGCGAGCGCGTGTATCGGGTATGCTAAACACTCCGTAACTTGTCCCGTGGGACGATGTCAGACCCATACCCTGCGGACGCGTCACCGGCGGCGCGTTCTTCCAAGGCTTCCCCCCGTTCGCTTCTCGAACGGATTTTCGCGTTGCTGCGCCGAGAGCCCGAGAACCGCGACGATCTCAAAGCGTTGCTCGAAGACGCCCACGAGCGGGATCTCCTCGATACCGACGCTTTTGCCATGATCGGCGGCGCGCTCACCATGTCCGAGCTCACCGCGGGCGACGTCATGATTCCGCGCTCGCGCATCGATGCGCTCGATATCGACAAGCCATTGTCCGAGCTCCTGCCTTTCGTGATCGAAGCCGCGCATTCGCGGTTTCCGGTCTACCAGGAAAGCCGGGACAACATCGTGGGCATCCTGCTGGCCAAGGATTTGCTGCGCTGCATGCAGGATGCCCACGTGCAGCTTGCCAGCCTGGTGCGTCCCGCCGTTTTCATCCCCGAGTCCAAAAGGCTCAATGTCCTGCTGCGCGAATTCCGCGTCAATCGCAACCATCTGGTCATCGTGGTCGACGAGCACGGTGGCGTGGCGGGCCTGGTTACCATGGAGAACGTGCTGGAGCAGATCGTCGGCGATATCGAAGACGAATACGACGAGGACGCCGAGCAGACCATCTTTCCCGATGGGCCCAATCGCTGGCGGGTGCAGGCCTCGACCGATATCGATCGGTTCAACGAGGCGTTTGCCAGCCATCTCGAAACCGATGAGTACGATACCGTGGGCGGCTGGCTGGCCGATGAACTCGACCACATCCCGCAAGTCGGGGATGCCGTCGAGCGCGACAATATCGTCATCAAGGTCATCCGCGCCGACGCCAGGCGCGCGCTCTGGCTCAGCGTCGAAGCGGTGTCGTGATACGGGCGCTCTGGCTATTGTTGGCCGGGGCTGCCCACGCCTTGGCGTTTGCGCCGGGCCCTCTGCCCGCTGGTGGCCTGGCGTTGGTACAAACGGCCGCGCTGGCGGTGCTGGCCTACGCTGTCTGGCGTAGTCCGATACCGCGGCGGGCGGCCACGGCGGGCTTCTGGTTTGGCCTGGCGCATTTTGGCGTCGGCGTGTATTGGGTCTTCATCAGCCTGCATGTGTATGGCCAGATGGCAGTGCCGCTGGCTTTTCTGGGCGTGTCCGCTTTTGTGGTGATGCTGGCGCTGTTTCCCGCCCTGGCGGGGGGCGTCGTGCGTTGGCTCGTGCCTGCCGGCGGGCGGGGGATGGCCGAGCGCTGGTGGTTCACCGGGGCGTTCGCCACGGTCTGGACCGCCGCGGAATGGCTGCGCGGTACCGTGTTCACCGGTTTTCCCTGGCTGAATGTGGGGTATGCCCACGTCGACGGCTGGCTTGCCGGCTGGGCGCCCGTGCTGGGCGTGTATGGCGTGGCTTGGTGGGCCGCCTGGTCGTCCGCCGTGCTATTAGGGTTTGGGGTGGCCTGGCGCCAGCGGCTGGACCAGCGCGCCGCCTGGTCGGTGGCGCTGGTCGTGCCTTGGCTGGTGGGGTTGGGCCTGGCCCAGAATCCCTGGGGAGTACAAGATCATGGGCAGCCATTGCCCATGCGGCTGGTGCAAGGCAATGTGTCGCAATCGAACAAGTTCGACCCCGATCTCATCCTCGGGACCCTGGACCGCCATGCCCAGTTGGCCGCCGTGCGCTCTACCGAGCCCGGTTTCCGGCCGGAGGTGGTGATACTGCCCGAGACGGCGATTCCTTTGTTCCAGGACCAGATGCCGGTGCCGCTCTGGCAACCCTGGCGTGATGTGGCGGGTTACTGGGGCGGCACGGTCGTTACCGGAATCGCGCTGCACACGGCCACGGCCGATGGCGAGTCGCGTTACACCAATAGCGTGATCGGATTCGACAGCGATGTGTCGCCGTTCGCGCTGATCAACGGGCGAGTCCCCTGGCGCTACGACAAAGCCCATCTGGTGCCGTTCGGCGAGTTCGTGCCTCCCGGGTTCCGCTGGTTTGTCGACGCCATGGTCATGCCGATGGGGGATTTCAACCGGGGCGCGCCACGCCAGTTGCCATTCCAGCTCGGCGAGCAGCGGGTGGCTTTCAATATCTGCTACGAAGACGCGTTCGGCGAGGAATTGCTACCCGCTTTGCACCGGGGCGCCGATGGCTCCGAGGGAGCGACCATTCTGGCCAATGTCAGTAATCTGGGTTGGTTCGGCGACTCCTGGGCGCTGCGCCAGCATTGGCAGATCGCCCGCATGCGCTCGATCGAGACCGCGCGCCCCACGGTGCGCGCCACCAATACGGGGATGACGGGCGTGATCGACCGGCATGGCCAGGTGGTGGAGATGCTGCCGCCGCATACCACTGGCGTGCTGGATATTGCCGTTCAGGGCACGACGGGCTATACGCCGTATGCCCGATGGGGCAACGTGGCCATGCTGGTCTGGCTGGCGGCGGGACTGTCGTTGATTCTGCACCGGCGATGGCAAGGCCGTTGGCGGGGAGCTGAGGCCGCCTAGTCGCCGGCCTGCCGCTGTTGCCAGAAGTCTTCGAGATGGCGGTGGAGCTGGTCGGCCAGGGCTTGTGTGGCCTGGGCGCCGGCCCAGGCTACGTGCGGCGTAAGCAGGAAGTCCTGCCGTTCGGCCAGGCGCCACAGCACGCTATCGGTCGCCGGCGGCTCTTGCTGGCTCACATCGAAGCCGGCGCCGGTGATCTGGCCGGATTCCAGCGCGCTGGCCAGGGCCTGTTCATCGACCAGGCCGCCGCGGGCGGTGTTGATCAAGAGGGGCCGTTTTGCCATTTGGGCGAACTCGGGCGCGCCGATGCAATGGCGGGTTTCGGGGGTGAGCGGCAGGTGCAGGCTGATGACGTCACTTTGCCGCAGCACCTCGGAAAACGCCGTGCGGTCGGGAGGATACGTGTCGGCGCCGATGCGTGCGGAGATCAGTACGCGCATCCCAAGGGCCTGCGCCAGCCGGGCCAGGCCTTGGCCCAGGCTGCCGTAGCCGATCAGGCCGAGCGTATCGCCAGCGAGGTCGCGGATGGGAAAATCGTGAAAGCAGAACTGCTGGCTTTGTTGCCACCGGCCCTGGGCCAAGGCCTGCCGGTAGGGAATCAGCTGGCGGCGCAAGGCGAGCATCAGCATCAGGGCGTGCTCCGGCACGGTATGAACGGCGTAGCCTCGCACATTGCGCACGGCAATGCCGTGCTGCTGGCAATACGACAGGTCGATATTGTCGGTGCCGGTGGCGGCTACCGCAATCAATTCGAGTTTGGGTGCGCGGGCGAGAGCTTCGGCATCGAGCCGGACCTTGTTGGTGATGACGATACTGGCGTCGCGGATGCGCTCGGCCACTTCGTGCGGCGCGGTGCGCGCATGGGACGTCCAGCGGTGAGGGAAGCCCGGGGCGCGCCAGTCGATGCTGGCCGGCAGGGTCTCGGCGTCGAGGAAAACAATATGCGGTGTCATCGCAGAAAAAGTTGGTAGGCCGGGTTCTGCGACTCGTCCCAGTAGCGATAGCCCAGCGTGGCGAGGAACTCGCGGAAGGCCTTTTTATCGGCGGGGGGCACCTGGATGCCGACCAGGATGCGGCCGTAGTCGGAGCCTTGGTTGCGGTAGTGGAACAGACTGATGTTCCAGTTGGGCGACATGCCATCGAGAAAGCGCATGAGCGCGCCGGGCCGCTCGGGAAATTCGAAGCGGTACAGGACTTCGTTGTTGGCCGAGGGCGAGCGGCCACCCACGAGATGACGCAAGTGGGTCTTGGCCATTTCGTCGTGGGTGAGATCGAGCGCCTCGAAATTGTGCTTGCGGAACAGGGCGGCGACCTTCTCGGACTCGCCCGCCTTGGCCAATTGAATGCCGACGAACACATGCGCCTGCGAGGAGTCGGCCATGCGATAGTTGAACTCGGTGACGTTGCGCGCGCCCACCAGAGAGCAAAAGCGCTTGAAACTGCCGCGCTCTTCGGGCATGGTGACCGCGAACACGGCTTCGCGGGCTTCGCCGAGCTCGGCCCGCTCGGCGACGAAGCGCAGGCGATCGAAGTTCATGTTGGCGCCGCTGGCCACGGCCACCACCGTGCGGTCCTTCCATTTGTGTTCGGCCAGGTAGCGCTTGGCGCCGGCCACCGCCAGTGCGCCCGCTGGCTCGAGGACGTGGCGGGTATCCTGGAACACGTCTTTGATGGCGGCGCACAGGGCGTCGGTATCGACGGTGACGAAGTCGTCGACGTACTTGCGCGTAAGCCTGAAGGTTTCTTCGCCCACCAGCTTGACCGCCGTGCCATCGGAGAACAGGCCGACGTCGTGGAGGGTGATTCGGCGGCCGGCCCGGAAACTGCGTTCCATGGCGTTGGAATCGACGGTTTGCACACCGATGACCAGGGTTTCGGGCCGCAACTGCTTGATATAAGCGGCCATGCCGGAGATCAGCCCGCCGCCGCCGACCGGCACGAACACAGCATGGAGCGGGCCGGTATGCTGGCGCAGGATCTCCATGGCCACTGTGCCGCCCCCGGCGATGACGTCGGGGTCGTCAAATGGATGGACAAATGTGAGCTTCTCGGTTTTTTCAAGCTCTTGCGCCTTGATCGCGGCGTCGGAGTAGCTGTCGCCATGCAGGACGACTTCGGCGCCGCGGTTGCGCACCGCATCGACCTTGACCTGGGGCGTGGTGACCGGCATGACGATCACCGCCCGGCAACCAAGCTTTTGGGCGGCGAGCGCCACGCCCTGCGCGTGATTGCCGGCGGAGGCCGCCAGCACGCCGCGCTCACGCGCCTTGGGCGGCAATTGGGCCATCATGTTGTAGGCGCCGCGCAGCTTGAAGCTGAAAACCTGTTGTTCGTCTTCGCGCTTGAGGAGTACGCGGTTGTTGACCCGGGCCGACAATTGAGGCGCCAGTTCGAGTGAGGACTCGACGGCGACGTCGTAGACGCGGGCGTTGAGAATGCGTTTGAGGTAGTCGATCGGCATGATCCCGCTACTATAACGCGCCGCGTGGCCGGCGCGCGGCGGGCGCCTGAAACAGCGTACACTGGCGCGCCATGGAATCCCATACCGCCGCCGCCGTCCATTGGTTGTTGGAGATCCTGGCGCTGCCGGCCATCGGCTTGCCGGCCGTCTTCCTCGTCAGCCTCGTCTCCGCCACCCTGTTGCCGCTCGGCTCTGAGCCCGTGGTGTACGGCTACGTCATGCTCACGCAGGCGTTCTGGCCAGCTGTCCTGGTGGCGACGCTGGGCAACACCGTGGGTGGCGCCATCAGCTACGCCATGGGCCGAGGAGCCTGGGGAATGGTGCGCCGCTGGGCTGGCGAGGCGCCGGCGGCGGCGGAACCCGCTCAAGGACTGACGCCCGAGCCGCGTCCCGAGCCCACCGGCGGCCGCTGGCACCGTGTCTGCGTGCAATGGCTGGAGCGCCTGGGGCCGCGGGCCCTGGTTTTGTCGTGGCTGCCGGCGGTGGGCGATCCGCTGTGCGCGGTGGCCGGCTTCATGCGGTTTGCCTTCTGGCCCAGCCTGTTCTACATGGCGGTGGGCAAGTTTCTGCGCTATGTCGTGCTGACCGCCTCGCTGCTGTGGCTGTACCCCGGCGCGTGAAGGCGCGCCTGCCGAGGGTTGTAGCCGAAGTATCGGGTAAAGGCGGTGGAGAAGCTCGAGGCATGCTGATAGCCTACGGCCAGGGCAACGTCGTTGACCGCCATCTGCCGGGACAGCAGTTCCTGGGCTTGCGCCATGCGGGCACGCAGCACGCACTCGTGTACGGTGCAACCGAACACCAGGCGAAAGCCCGCCTTGAGCTTGGCCGTGTTGATACCCACCTCGGCGGCGAGGTCGGGGATGGTGTAGGTGACGGCGAGATCGTCGAGCAGCCGGGCGCGCGCCAGCTGCAGCCGCCGAAGATCGCGTGGCCCGAGCGTGATGCCGTGCTGGGCGCTGCGGTCTTGGCGGGCCCAAAGCTCAACGGCGGCGCATAAGAGCTCGGCCACTTTGGCGGCGACGTAAACCGGTCGGCGGCGGTCGGTATAAGGGATGGAGAGCAACTGGCTCACCACGCTGGCCTGGGCGGCGCCGATCGGGACACGGTTGAAATAAATATCGCGGGGGCCGACCCCCGCGAGGTCGGCGAGAATGTGCCGGCCCTGGTCCGAGCCAGGGTCGATGAAGCGCGCGAAGGCCTGTGGGCGCACGTAGAGCGCCAGCGAGCGGCGTTGCCCCGGCGAGCAGGTAATGCGGTAGCGGGCCTGCTCGCCCAGATGACAGAGCACCAGATCAAGGTCGCCGGACGGTGCGTGGCGGGTTTCGGGCCAAGAGGCGATGGCCGAGCCCACCAGCGTAAAGTGCAACTCGATGAAGGATTCCGACAAGACCCATTCGGTGCGTTCGGCGCGGTAGTGGCAATCGGCGAGCACCACGAGGATGTCGTCGTGCAGGCTGAAAAGCTCCCAAATATCGTTGCCGTCGCCCGTACCGACGCGCGCGCCGTAGCAGCCTTCGATCACGGGAAGTTCCAGGGCGTCGCGCAAACTGTGAAACACCGCGGAGAGCCTGGCCGGACGGCCGGCGACGGCGGTGCGGAACAGGCCCCGCGTCGACCGCGGAGGCAGGAGGGGAGAAGACGTTGCGCTTGGCATGGAACGATACGGTAAGCGGACGGACCAATGTATCGCAACTTCATCGGCCGGCCCAGCCTTGCCGTTGCATGGTGATGATCTTGCCGCCACCCACGAAGGACGGCGAGGGTTTTGCTCGACGGCGCGGGGCAACGGCGCGACGGCCCGCGGTTATTGGCCAGGCGGGCCGGTGCAAGTTAGCATGCGAAAATGCGCCGGCGAGGCCGGCTCGCCGATTCCCGTAAAGGCCCCCACGTGTCGATCCCTGCCGCAGAATGTTCCTTGTGCCGCGAGCCCGCTTCCGTGCTGTGGTCGCATCCCGATCTTTTCGTGATCGAAGCGGCGGAGCCGGGCTATCCCGGCTTTACACGGGTGATATGGCGCCGTCATGTGGCGGAAATGACCGATCTGCAAGCCGCCGAACGGGATCGCCTGATGAGCGTCGTATGGTGCGTCGAGGCGGCGCAGCGCGGCGTGCTGCGGCCACGCAAGGTCAATCTCGCATCGTTGGGCAACCAGGTGCCGCATTTGCATTGGCACATCATTCCGCGCTGGGCTGGGGATCCCGCGTATCCCGATGCGGTCTGGGCGCCGGCGCGGCGGCAGCCGGGTGCCGATCCGGTAACGGCGAACGAGCTGGCACGCTATCGGGTGGAACTGGTCCAAGCCTTGGGAATGTTGGCGGCAGGTTGGCGCTAGGAACGCGTGCGGCCGAGACCGGTCGGGACGCCGGCGCCGCTAGAATGGCAATTTCTTGGCGCCAAGGCGTTTGTGTATGGATCGTTGGCGCAAAAAGCCGGCGGGCGTCTTCGGCCGACACCTCTGTTTTTCTGCTGGGTTAAGCTCGCGCTCTCGAGTTTTGTTTGAAGGAGTGCCGCATCATGTCTTCCACTACGCTACAGCTGTATGGCCTCAAGCGTTGCGATACCTGCGTGAAGGCCCAGCGCTGGCTGGCGGCCCAAGACGTTGATTTTGCATTTACCGATTATCGCGAGCACCCGATCGCCCCCGAACGCCTGCGCGAATGGGCCGGACAATTGGGCGGTTGGGAAAAACTGGTCAACCGCGCTTCCACCACTTGGCGCAATCTGCCCGAGGCGGCGCGTGAACCGGCAAACGATGACGCCTGGCTGGCCTTGATCGCGGAACATCCCGCGCTGGTGCGTCGGCCGGTGCTGCTGACTCCCGACGGCACGGTATCGGTGGGCTTTAAAGAGGCCGTATGGCGTGAACGGCTGAGCCTGGCTTGATCCTCGCGGCCAGGCGGGGCATCACACCCGGGCGTGGGCCCGGAGCCCGCGGCAGAGTCCCGGCGCGGAGCCGGGACGCCGCTCAGCTGTGGAAGCGCTCCACGCGTACGGTGAAGCTGTGCTGGCGCAGTGCTTCGAGCACGGAATCGACCGGACCCCCGGCGACGTCGGTGAGCACGTAACCGATGTCGCCGCGCGTTTGCAGCGACTGGCTGGCGATGTTCAAGCCGTGTTCGGCGAACAGGTTGTTCAGCGTGGCCAGCGCGCCGGGCACGTTGCGATGGACGTGCAGGATGCGGATCGCGTCTTCCTCGCGCGGCGTGTTGGGCAGCTCGGGGAAGTTGACGGCGCCTTTGGTGGCGCCGTTCTGCAGGAACGCCACGAGCTTTTCGGCCACTTCGCGGCCGATGTTCTCTTGGGCTTCCATGGTACTGCCGCCGATGTGCGGCGTGAGGATCACATTGGGCATGTTCACCAGCGGGCTGCGCAGCGGCTCGTCGGGGCTCTTGGGCTCGGCGGGGAAGACATCGATGGCCGCGCCGCTTACCTTGCCGCTTTGCAGCGCCTCGTGCAGGGCGTCGATGTCGACCACCGTGCCACGTGAAGCGTTGATGAGCACGGCGCCTTGCTTCATTTGAGCCAAGGTTTCGGCATTGATGATGTTCTCGGTGCTGCGATGCGCCGGCACGTGCAGCGTGACGACGTCGGACTCGGCCAGCAGGGTGGCGAGGTCGGGGGCGGGGCGGGCGTTGCCCAGCGGCAGCTTGGCCTCCACGTCGTGGAAAATGACGCGCATGCCGAGGCTTTCGGCGAGGGTTCCCACCTGGCCGCCAATGTTGCCATAGCCGATGATGCCCAGCGTTTTGCCGCGGGTTTCGTAGGCGCCCGTGGCGGTTTTGTCCCAATGGCCCTGATGCACGCGAGTGTTTTTTTCGGGCACCCGGCGCAGCAGCAGGATGGCTTCGGCCAGCACCAGCTCGGCCACCGAGCGGGTGTTGGAGAATGGCGCGTTGAACACCGGAATGCCGCTATGCATGGCGGCGTTGAGATCGACCTGGTTGGTACCGATGCAGAAACACCCGATGACCTTGAGGTGGGCCGCCGCAGCGAGGCGCTCTTTGGTGAGCTGGGTACGCGAGCGGATGCCGACCGCGTTGGCGGTGCTCAGCTCGGCCAGCAATTGTTCATTGCCCAGCGCGCTGGCGTGGGCCACGATATCGGTGAAGCCGGCCGCGTGGAATACGGCATGGGCGCTGGGATGGATGTTTTCGAACAGGACGATCTTGGTCATGGCAGGAGGAGGGCAGCGGATGAAATGCGGCGCGCCGGCAGGGCCTCTGGCCGGAGCATGTCTGGCATTGTAGCTCCGCTGGAGCCTGGCGAGTGGTGGAGCGGTGCGGTCAGTGCCAAAGCCACCAAAGCGCCGACGCCATGCCGGCGATCGCGAGCAGGCTGGTGACGGCAAGTGCCGCCACCCAGCGAGTCAGGCGCGATTGGCCGCGCCGCAGCTGTGCCAGTTCGAGGGCCACCAGGGGAAGAGGATCGGGCCGGGCCAACTGGCCGTGCCACAGCCGGGGAATCTCGGGCAGTAATTGTGCCCACTGTTCGCCTTCGCGTTCGAGATTGCGCAGCAGGGCCTTGAGCCCGACGCGATCACGCATCCAGGCTTCGAGGTAGGGCTTGGCCGTTTTCCAGAGATCGAGGTTGGGGTCGAGGTCGCGGCCCAGGCCTTCGATGTTGAGCAGCGTTTTTTGCAGCAGGACCAGTTGGGGCTGGACTTCCATGTGGAAGCGGCGCGACGTTTGGAACAGCCGCATCAGTACCTGGCCCAGCGAAATCTCGGACAGTGGCCGATCGAAGTAGGGTTCGCAGCAGGCGCGGATGGCGCCTTCGAATTCTTCTTCGCGGGTGTAGGCGGGCACCCAGCCCGACTCGATATGCAGCCGGGCAACCTGGCGGTAGTCGCGGCGGAAGAAGGCGAGAAAGTTCTGCGCCAGATAGTTTTTGTCGAACTCGGAGAGCGAGCCGACGATGCCGAAGTCGAGCGCGATATAGCGGCCGCGCGTGGTGTCGTCGTCGGAGACATAAATGTTGCCCGGGTGCATGTCGGCATGGAAGAAGCCGTCGGTGAACACCTGGATGAAGAAGATCTCCACGCCGTCGCGCGCGAGCTTGGGCACGTCGATGCCCGCGGCGTGGATGCGTTCGATCTGGCTGATCGGGATGCCGCGCATGCGTTCCATCGTGAACACGCTTCGGGCGCAGTAATCCCAGAAAACTTCCGGCACCATCAGAAGATGGTCGCGGCGGCGCTCGGGGCTGAAGTTACGCCGAAGCTGGCTGCAGTTGGAGGCTTCGCGCAGCAGGTCGAGTTCGTCGTGCAGGTATTTGTCGAACTCGGCAACCACCTCCCGAGGCTTGAGGCGGCGGCCGTCGGGCAGCAGACGTTCGACCATGCCGGCCAGAATGCGCATCAGCGCGAGATCCTGGTTGATCGCGCGCAGCATGTTGGGACGAAGCACCTTGACCGCCACCTCGCGGCCGTCGTGCAACTCGGCGAAGTGGACCTGGGCGATCGAAGCCGAGGCCACCGGCTGCCGCTCGAAGCGCGCGAACAGCTGATCAGGGTGACGGCCCAGCTCGGCCTGGATCGTGGCCATGGCCAGCTCGGGGTCGAAGGGCGGCACCCGGTCTTGCAGCAGGGCCAGTTCGGCGGCGATGTCGGGCGGCATCAAGTCGCGCCGGGTCGACAGCATCTGGCCGAACTTGACGAAGATCGGCCCGAGTTCCTCCAGGGCGCGACGCAACCGTTCGCCGCGTGGCATCTTGAACTTGCGACCGAAGCGCAGCACCACCAGCAGCCGGCTGGCCAGCGGGTGGTGAAAGCTAGAGAGCACCAGCTCGTCGAGGCCGTAGCGCAGCATGACGAACAGGATGCGCAGCAGCCTGGGCAGGCTGGCGAGGGATTTCATGAGGCGGACGGTTCGGAAGATGACAGCGCGGCGGCGCGGCCGAGGAGTTGCTGTGCGCGTTGATCTAGTTCCTGGACCTCGTCGCGCCAATGTTGATAGTCGGCGCGCCGGGGCAGATGGTCGGCCTCGTGCACGGCGTACTCGGCGAAATTCTGGCCGAAGTTCGATGCCGCCTGCCGCAACAGCCCCAGGCCCTGGCGGCCCAGGGCCACCAGGCGTCGTGCCGGGATGTCGCCGAGCCAGCGCGCGAGATCGTCTTCGAGATCCCAGCGCAATTGGCGCGCGAGTTCGGCCAGGGTATGCGCCAGCGCGGCTTCGCCCTGGATGTGCACCGCCTGCAGCCTGGCATCGCGATCGGCGCCCAGCAGCGTCGGTAGCTGCCGCGCCGACAGGCCGACCTGCACATTGGCCTGCGCCCCCGCGGCGGCCGGGAACAGGTGGCCGCGCCGGTCGATGCCGAGCAATTGCTCGCGGGCGTCGACGCGCAGCGTGATGACCTTGCCGGCATGGCTTTGCAGGCGTTGGCGCGCCCAGGGCTCGCGGTCGAGCAGGGCATTGCTGAAATGCACGAGGGTTTGGGAAACGACGGGCAGCATGCCTGGGATTGTAAAGAAAAAGGGCCGCACCGGTTGGCGCGGCCCCAGGGCGCGGACCTGTGTCGAGCGGGGGGCGCCCCCGCCCCGGGCTTCAGGACTCGGCCGATACCGGGATCTGTTGGATACCCGCGAGCAGCCAGCCGCCCTGGGTGGGCTTGAGGAAGTTCCAGACTTCTTCGAAGCGATAGGCTTCCGGCCCCGAATCGTCTTTGAGCATGCCGGAGAAGCGGACGCTGGCAAGATGGCCTTCGGCGATGTCTTCGATTCCCAGCAGGCTGGCATTGAGCAGCACCACTTCGGTGTGGCCGCCCGGCTCGCGTTGCGCCAGAGGCTCCTTGACGGCTTCGATGAGGTCGTCGGTCATGTACTCGCGCATCTGTGCGATATCGTTGCGATCCCAGGCGCCCTGCAGGGCAATGAAGTTCTTTTTGGCATTTTGCAGGAAAGCTTGGGTGTCGAAGTCGGCTGGCACGTACCAGCTGGGGTCGGCGGGAGCCGCCGGTGCCGCCGTACTGGCCACTGCCGGATGCGCGTTGGCCGGTTGTGCCATGGGTGCCGCCGCCGGCTCCACGGACTGGGCCTGGCGCTGCATCGGCGGCTGTGCGCCATAGCCGTGGGCGCCGGCGCCTGCGCCTGCGCCTTGCATCGCTTGGCGCGCGCCACCGCCGCGCAGGCGGCGGACGATGAACAGCACGGCGAATACGAGCAGACCGATCAGCAGCATGCTGGACAGGAACTCGGCGAGTGCCGCACCCATGCCGAGGCTGCTGAAGAGGGCGGCGAGGCCCAGGCCGGCGGCGATGCCGGCGATCGGACCGAGCCAGCGCGACATGCCGCTGCGAGCGGCGGTGCTGGCAGCGGCGCCGGTGGCCGCCGTGCCAGTTGCGGCGCTGCGCTGGGCGGTGCCGGCCGCGGTGGCGCCGCTGGCCGCCGGTGGCGTTACCGCCTGGCGTTGTTGCATGACGTTGCCGGACTGGCGGCCGAAGCTACCGCCGCCAAGGCGCCGCTGGGCTTCGGCCTCGAACGACACGCCAAGCATTGCGACGGTGCTGAGCACCGTGAGCGCGATCGCGAATAGGCGCGAGGTTAGGGGTCGTGACATAGGGGTGGTCTCCGTGTGGAAAGATGATCCGTGAGGCCTGCCGGGCAGCACCTGAAAATCGAGGAGGAGTAAGGAGTCGTAGAGATCGGGAAAGTTCCCGGCGACTGATTAAGGGTTTTTCCTAGGCGTGGGTAGCACGGCGTGAGTCCGGCGTAGAGCGTGGGTCTCCCGCCACCTTGGTGCGGACGCCGGGTTTGACTGGCTGCGGCCATGGCGGGATGGGGGTATCGAGCCGAAGCGCGGATAAGAGCTTAAAGTTTGATCCCTTCGTGCAGCGCCACGACCCCGCCAGCCAGGTTGAAGTATTGCACGCGTTCGAAGCCGACCTCGCGCATGAGGCTGGCCAGGGTTTCCTGGTCGGGATGCATGCGGATGGATTCGGCCAGGTAGCGGTAACTGCCTTCATCGTTGGCGACTTTGCGGCCCAGCCAGGGCAGGACGTTGAAAGAATACCAATCGTAGGCGGGTTCGAGGGGGCGCGCTATGCGGGAGAATTCGAGCACCAGCAGCTTGCCGCCGGGCCGCAGCACACGCAGCATGGATGCCAGGGCTCGGTTTTTGTGAGTCATGTTGCGCAGGCCGAAGGCGACGCTGACGCGATCGAAGGTATTGCTGGCGAACGGCAGCTGTTCGGCGTCGCACACCGCCACGGGCAAAAGCAGCCCGGCATCGAGCAGGCGGTCGCGGCCCACGCGCAGCATGGATTCGTTGATATCAGTGAGCCAGACTTCGCCGGTGGGCCCCGCCTGGCGGGCAAAAGCACGGGCGAGGTCGCCGGTGCCGCCGGCGATGTCCAGGACTTTCATGCCCGGCCGGACGCCGGCGCGCGCCACGGTGAAGCGCTTCCAGAGCCGATGCAGGCCCATCGACATCAGGTCGTTCATGACGTCGTAGCGCTCGGCCACCGAATGGAAAACCTGCGCCACGCGTTGTGCCTTTTCGGTTTCCGGCACGGTCTGGAAGCCGAAATGGGTGGTGTCGGACGAAGGTGGAGTGTGATCCGGGGTGGTGCTCATGGTCTTGCCTGCGGCATTGGGGAAGGGCCCCGTTCAGCGTTCAGATGGGGTCGCGCGATGCGCCGGCGGCGGCGAGGCGGGCGAGATAATCGGTCCAGCGTTCATCCTGGTGGCGACCCAGATCGTAGAGGATATCCCAAGAATAGATGCCGCTGTCGTGACCATCTGAAAAACGTGGTCGCACCGCATAGTTGCCGACCGGCTCCAGGGCCGTGATCTCGACCTCGCGTTTGCCGGTTTGCAGGGTTTCCTGGCCCGGGCCATGACCGCGAACCTCGGCCGACGGACTGTAGACCCGCAGCAGTTCGAAAGGCAGGCGGAAGGTTTCGCCGGTGTCGAAGGCGATCTCGAGTTGCCGCGAGCGTTGGTGCAGCACGAGGCTCTGGGGGATCGGGGAGTTGCGGGAAAGGCCGGCCATGGCGAACGATAGAGATGGAGCGGTGAGGCAATACGCATGGTAGCGCAAAGCCGGATGTATGAATAAAAGCAAACTGATGCCTGATAGGATGATAGTATTTCAAGAATGACCACGCGCCAAAGCGCAAGCCCCGTCCTCCAGGACGGGGGCAAGCGAGGCAGTTCTCCTCTGGAGCCGAAGGCTCCCCCGACTGGTGGCGGAGAAGCTCCGGCCGGGAGGCCGGAGTTCTTCACTCAGGCCTTTATCGCGCCCGGCGGCGGCCAGCGGCCCACGCTGCGCCAGCTCGAAGCCTTCACGCATATTTACCGTCTGGGCAGTCTCACCCAGGCGGCCCAGGCCATGCACGTCACGCAGTCGGCGATGAGTGTGCTGTTACGCCAATTGGAGGATGTGCTGGAGGTCCGTTTGTTCGACCGCACGGCGCGCAATCTTCGGCCCACGCCGCAGGCCCAGCCGGTGTACGAGATGGCGCAGCAGGTGTTGCATGGTGTGGGCCGGCTGGTCAGCGGCGCGCGCGACGCCGCCGCGCAACGCAGCGGCGTGGTGCGGCTGGCGGCTTCCAGCGCGGTGGCGGCCAGCCTCCTGCCCGATGTGCTGGTGGCGTTTGGTGAGCAGCATCCCGGGGTCCGGGTCGAGCTGCTCGACATCGGTCCGGACCAATTGCTCGAACCCGTGCTGGATGAGCAAGTCGAGTTCAGTATCGGCACGCCGGATGTTCGCAGCCCGGCGCTGGAGTTCACTCCCTTGCTGAGCGATGCCCTGGCTGCCATCTGCCGCGATGATGCGCCGCTGGCACAGCAGAACGCCGTCCGCTGGTCGCAGTTGGCGGACGAAGCCATCATTACCGTGCGCCCGGGCAATGGCATCCGCACCCTGGTGGATGGTGCGATCCTGGCCGCGGGCATTCGCCTGCAGCCACGCTGGGAAGTCGGGTATTTGTCCACGGCCCTCGCGATGACGGCGCGCGGGCTCGGGGTGTCGGTGCTGCCGGCGTTTCTGGTGGCCGGGTTTCCGTACACCAACCTGGCTATCCGGCCGCTGGTGGAACCCACGGTGGCGCGCGACGTCCTGCTGATCACGCGGCGCCAGCATTCGCTGTCGCCGGCCGCCGAGGCGCTGCTGCGCTTGTGCCGGCGGCAGGCGGGGGCCCGGCCGTCCTGAAGAGGCGCCGAAGCTCGCCCTGGCTGCCCGCCAACCTGTATAGGCCCTGCGCAACCATTCGGGCTCCGAGCCCGGTTGCCGCGATCAAGGAGTTCGTCGTGTCGGGTCTGGTGCAGCGCGTGAGCCGCCAGCGCCGCTTCGTTGCGTAGTCATATACCTGCAACATTTCAGCCATATTATGGCCGCATTCTCATGTCATGGCAGTGTATTCCATGTCCAGTACCGTACTTGTCGTCGAAGACGAACCCGCCATCCAGGAACTGATCGCCGTCAACCTCGGATTCGCCGGCCATAAAGTATTGCGCGCCGACGATGCCGAGCAGGCGCAATACCTGATTACGGCCGAGTTGCCCGATTTGATTCTCCTCGACTGGATGCTGCCCGGTGCGTCAGGCATCTCGCTGGCCCGCCGCCTGCGCGCCGACGAGCGGACGCGTGGCGTGCCCCTCATCATGCTGACCGCCAAGGGCGAGGAGCAGGATAAGGTCGAGGGCCTGGAAGCGGGCGCCGACGATTACATTACCAAGCCGTTTTCGCCCAAGGAGCTGATGGCGCGGATCAAGGCGGTTTTGCGCCGCCGGGCGCCGCAGCTCACCGACGATCGCATCGAGGTGTCGGGCCTGTGCCTGGATCCGGTGACGCACCGCGTGACGGGGCATGATCAGTTGTTGACGGTCGGGCCCACCGAGTTTCGCCTGCTGCATTTTTTCATGACGCACCCCGAGCGTGTGTTCTCGCGCGCGCATCTGCTGGATCAGGTGTGGGGCGATCATGTATTCGTCGAGGAGCGCACCGTCGACGTGCATATCCGCCGCCTGCGCAAGGCGCTGCAGCCCAGCGGCCACGATATCCATGTTGAAACCGTGCGCGGCAGCGGGTATCGCTTTACCTTCAAGCCCGGCAAAGTATCATAAGACGTTTCGCGCCAACCAGCCTCGTTTTTCGGGGCAGGCGGCGTTCTTGGGTTTCGGCGCTTCATGGTTTGGCTGCGTAATTTCTTCTTGGTGGGCTGTCTGGCCTTGCTTGGCGTCGTGGTGCAGGCGCTAAGCGGCCGCGCCGTGGGCTGGGGCATTCTCGCCATCGGCACGATACTGCTGTTGGCGATACATCTGCGAAATCTGCAGCGAACATTGCTCTGGGCACAGCAACTCGACAAGCCGCCGCCCTCGGCGGCCGGCGGCTGGGGCGAAATGCTGGCCCGCGTGTATCGCCAGATGCGGGCGCGCGACCGTGATCTGGCCGAGTCGCGCGAGACGCTGCAAGCCTGGCTGGCCGCGGCCCAGGCCCTGCCCGATGGGGTGGTGGTGCTCGATCACGAGCTGCATATCGACTGGTGCAACCGCGAGGCCTGCCGCCTGCTCGGCCTGCGTTTTCCGGCCGACCGCGGGCAGCAGTTGCTCAATCTCGCGCGAGGCCCTGATTTCGTCCGTTACGCGCAGCAGTCATCGTGGCCGGACTCGGCCCTGGTGACGTCGCCAGCCAGCCCGGCTATTTCCTTGCGCGTGCAGATCATCCGCTACAGCCGCGAGCGACGCCTGCTCGTGGTTCGCGACGTCACCCAGTTCGAACGCCTGGAGCGCATGCGGCGCGATTTCGTCGCCAACGTTTCGCACGAACTGCGCACGCCGCTCACGGTACTCAGCGGTTTCCTCGAGACCGTCGACGAGGCGCCGGAAGGCGCGCTGGAGCGGGGCCAGATGCGTCAATACTTCGGCCTGATGCGCGAGCAGGCCAGCCGCATGCAGAACATCGTGGCCGATCTGCTCACGCTGTCTACACTCGAATCCACTCAGGCGCAAGAACACCCCGGGGCCGCCGGTATGCCCGACATCATCAAGGGCGCGCGCGAACAGGCACAAGCCTTGTCCGCCGGCCGTCACAACCTGCGCTGGCACATCGACGATACTCTCGACGTCAAAGGCGTCGCGGCCGAGCTGACCTCCGCGGTGGCCAACCTGGTAACCAACGCCGTGCGCTATACACCCGATGGTGGCGAGATCGCGGTGCGCTGGGAGGTCGCCGAGGATGGCGGCCCGGTGTTCGCCGTTCAGGATACCGGGGTGGGAATCTCCGCCGTGCACTTGCCACGGCTCACGGAGCGCTTTTACCGCGTCGATCGCGGACGGTCGCGCGCGTCGGGCGGCACCGGCCTCGGCCTGGCCATTACCAAGCAAGTGGCGGTGCGGCACGACGCCGTGCTCGATATCATCAGCGAGGCCGAGCGCGGCAGCACGTTCCGCATCGTGTTCTCTGCCGAGCGGCGCTGCGTGCCGGCGCCTGCCAAGCCCGAAGCGCCCAAGCTCGCGCCGCGCAAGCTCTCGACGGAGCCAAAGGAACGAAAGGAGGCCAAAGTTTCGAAAAACCTGAAGGGCTCGAAGGAAGCGGCCACGGGGCCGTCGAGGGAGCCCGCGCAGCGTGTGGCCAAAGCCCGTTCAGCGCGGGCTGAGCTTGCCGTCGAGGCCACTGCAGTCGATGGCGACGCGACGCCGGTCGCCGAGCCGGACGGCCGTTAGGCTCCGGCCCCACACACAGCCGGTATCGAGAGCCAGCAGCTTTGGCCGATCGAGCAGACCCAGGGTGGACCAATGGCCGAAGACCACCGTGGTGTCGGCGCTGCGGCGTCCGGGTGCGTCGAACCAGGGCAGCAGCCCCGGGGGCGCGGCGCCGGCGGATTCCTTCACCTCGAAATCCATCACGCCTTCCGGAGTACAAAAGCGCAGCCGGGTCAGGGCATTGACGATCACGCGCCACCGATCGAAGCCTTGCCAGTCGTCCCGCCAGTGATCCGGTGTATTGCCATACATGGCATGCATGAACCTCCGCCAATCGGGACCGCGTAGCACCGCTTCCACCTCGCGGGCCAAGGCTGCGGCGGCATCGGCCGTCCAGGCGGGGAGCAGGCCCGCATGCACCAGCAAATGGCCGTGTTCGCGGTGTGCCAGGGGTCGGTGCCGCAGCCAATCGATCCAGTCGCCGGCATCGGGCGCTTCAAGGATGTCGCTCAGCGTGTCGCCGTTTTTTGCACTTCGCGCGCCCGCCGCTATGCCCAGCAAATGCAGATCGTGATTGCCCAGCACCGTGATCGCGCGTTCGCCGAGTTCGCGCACGCGGCGCAGGGTGGCCAGCGACTGCGGGCCTCGGTTGACCAGATCGCCGACGAACCACAGGCGGGTGCGCTCATCGCGCAGCTCGGGATGGGCCAGTAGCTGGTCGAGTGCGGCGCAACAGCCTTGGAGGTCGCCGATTGCCCAGGTATGGGCCAGGACGGCCGCGCTTTGCCTGGTGGTCACGGCGTCGTGCCTTGGATCAGGCCTTCGGTGGGCGAACTGGGCGTGGCGCTGTAGAGCTTGCGCGGCATGCGGCCGGCCAAATAGGCCGCACGGCCGGCGTGCACGGCGTGCTTCATGGCCTCGGCCATCAGGACGGGGTCCTGGGCCGTGGCGATGGCGGTGTTCATGAGCACCCCGTCGCAGCCCAGTTCCATGGCGATGGCGGCGTCGCTGGCGGTACCGACACCGGCGTCGACCAGGACCGGGACCCGGGCCTGGTCGATGATCAGGCGCAGGTTCCAGGGGTTGAGTATGCCCATGCCCGAGCCGATGAGGGAGGCGAGCGGCATCACCGCCACGCAGCCGATGTCTTCGAGCATGCGGCACTGGATGGGGTCGTCGGTGCAATACACCATCACCTGGAAGCCTTCGGCAACGAGGGTTCTGGCGGCAGCCAGCGTTTCGGGCATGTTGGGAAACAGCGTATGGGGATCGCCCAGGACCTCGAGCTTGACCAGGGTGTGGCCGTCCAGCAATTCGCGCGCCAGGCGCAGCGTGCGCACGGCGTCGTCGGCGGAATAGCAGCCGGCGGTGTTGGGCAGCAGGGTGTATTGCTCGGGCGGCAGGTAGTCGAGCAGATTGGGCTCGCCGGGGTTCTGACCGAGGTTGGTGCGGCGGATCGCCACGGTCACGATCTCGGCGCCGCTGGCGGCGATGGCCGTGCGGGTCTGCTCGAAGTCGCGGTATTTGCCCGTGCCGACGAGCAGGCGGGAGCGATAGGATTGTCCGGCGATGACGAGGGGTGCGTTGGCGGTCATGGGAGAGTGCGGGAAAAAAATCGGGAGTGGGGGGCTGGGCCTGGACGGCCGGCACGCGGGCGCGCCAACCGGGTAGAGGGACGGGTCTGCGCCGGGCGGGCGACGGCCTCCGGCAAGGCCGGGCAGGCGCCGCCCGGCCAGGGGCTCGGCAGCGGCCGCCCGCCGCCTGGAAGGCGGACGGGAGCGGCGGAGCGGCCGGGTTGGCAGAGCTTTCCTAGGCGCGATGATAAATCTCCGCGCCCTTGCGCACGAATTCCATCGATTTTTCGTGCATGCCCTGTTCGCGGGCGGCGGCGACATCCAGGCCCTGGCGGCTGGCGTAGTCGCGGACTTCCTGGGTGATCTTCATGCTGCAGAAGTGCGGCCCGCACATGGAGCAGAAGTGTGCCACCTTCATGGAGTCCTTGGGCAAGGTTTCGTCGTGGAAGTCCTTGGCGGTGTCGGGATCGAGGCCGAGATTGAACTGGTCTTCCCAGCGGAACTCGAAGCGGGCCTTGGACAGCGCATTGTCGCGGATCTGCGCGCCGGGATGGCCTTTGGCCAGGTCGGCGGCGTGGGCGGCGATCTTGTAGGTGATGATGCCATCCTTGACGTCTTTTTTGTTGGGCAGGCCCAGGTGCTCCTTGGGCGTGACATAACACAGCATGGCCGTGCCGTACCAGCCGATATTGGCGGCGCCGATGCCCGACGTAATGTGATCATAGCCCGGCGCGATATCGGTGGTGAGCGGCCCCAGGGTGTAGAACGGCGCTTCGTGGCAATGCGCCAATTGTTCGGTCATGTTCTCGCGGATGCGCTGCAGCGGCACGTGGCCAGGCCCTTCGATCATGACCTGCACATCGTGCTGCCAGGCCACCTGGGTGAGCTCGCCCAGCGTGCGAAGTTCGGCGAACTGGGCTTCGTCGTTGGCGTCGTAGATCGAGCCGGGGCGCAAGCCGTCGCCCAGCGAGAAGCTGACGTCATAGGCCTTCATGATCTCGCAGATGTCCTCGAAATGCTCGTAGAGGAAGCTTTCGCGGTGATGCGCCAGACACCACTTGGCCATGATCGAACCGCCTCGCGAGACGATGCCGGTCATGCGGTTGGCGGTAAGCGGCACGTAGGCCAGGCGCACGCCCGCATGGATGGTGAAGTAATCCACGCCTTGCTCGGCCTGCTCGATGAGCGTATCGCGGAAGATCTCCCAGGTGAGTTCCTCGGCTTTACCGTCCACCTTTTCCAGCGCCTGGTAGATGGGCACCGTGCCGATCGGCACCGGACTGTTGCGGATGATCCACTCCCGGGTTTCATGGATGTGCTTGCCGGTGGAAAGGTCCATCACCGTATCGCCGCCCCAGCGGATGGACCAGGTCATTTTCTCGACCTCCTCGCCGATCGACGAGGTGACCGCGCTATTGCCGATATTGGCGTTGACCTTGACCAGAAAGTTGCGGCCGATGATCATCGGTTCGCTTTCGGGGTGGTTGATATTGGCGGGAATGATGGCGCGGCCGCGCGCCACTTCGGCGCGCACGAACTCCGGTGTGATGTGTTCGGGGATGGCGGCGCCGAAGGATTCGCCGGGGTGTTGCCGCAGCAGCAGCTCGGCCATGCGCTCGCCGCGCTGGCCGGTGGCGCGCAAGGATTCCACATAATGTTCGCGGCGCAGGTTTTCGCGGATCGCGACGTACTCCATTTCAGGCGTAACGATGCCTTGGCGGGCGTAATGCATTTGCGTGACGTTGCGGCCCGGGCGGGCGCGGCGCGGCTGGCGCGCCAGTTCGAAGCGCATGGCCGCCAGCGCCGGATCGGACAGGCGCTCGCGGCCATAGGCGCTGCTGGGGCCGGCAAGCCCTTCGGTATCGCCGCGCTCTTCGATCCAGCCGGCGCGCATGGCGGGCAGGCCGCGGCGGATGTCGATGCTGGCGTCGGGATCGGTGTAGGGGCCGCTGGTGTCGTAAACGGTGACCGGAGGGTTGGCCTCGCCGCCAAAGGCCGTGGGCGTGTCGGATTGCTGGATCTCGCGAAACGGTACGCGGATGTCGGGGCGCGAGCCCTCGACGTAAACCTTGTGCGAGCGCGGCAGCGCCGCCACCGCCGCGGTGTCGACCTGCGCCGTGGCGGCGAGAAACTTGGGATTGGCGTTCATGGAAGCTCCTTCAGAACAAAAATGAGAGGAGCCGAAAGAGAGGAGAGAAGAAGCGCCATGGAAACATGGCACTGAAGCGCTCCCTGTTTCGGCATTATCCGTACAGGTACGAAGGGTGTCATCTCACCCCGCGATGCGCCGGCCGTGCCGGTGCGCGCGAGGACCCCTGCGGTTCCAGCCGGCAGTATATCGGCATGCGCGGGCCGCGGGCCAGCCCGCCGCCGCAATCCCGCCGCCGCAATCCCGCCGCGGGCGGTATGATGCTGGCATTGAACGCATGACTGCAGCATGAGCTCCCCCTCGTCTTGTCCCGCGCCCGCTTCGCTCTGGTCTCTCGCGCTCCAGCAGTCGCCCACGGGCTTCGCCCTGCTCGACACCGAGGGCGGCGTCATCTTGGCCAATGAGTCGCTGGGCCGCATGCTCGGCTTGCCCGCCAGCCAGCTCACGGGCCGGAAGTTGGCCGGATTCCTGGAAGAAACCGCGGCAAACGGCCAGACGCCCACAAGTCTGTTGCAAGCGGCGCGCAAAGCGGCCACCGATTGCGAGCTTCGCTTGCGTATCGATGGCCAGCCGTCGCGCTGGGTGTTGCTCTCGCTGGCCAGCTTGCACGGAATGGCACCCGCCGAGTTCCTGGCGCAAGTGCAGGATATCGAGGCCCGCAAGCGCGCTGAGATCCTGCAGACCGAGCACGTGGCCAGCTTGCGCGCGGCCTCGGGCGAACTACAGCGCGAACTGCATCGCGTCTGGGCCCATGATGCCCTCACGGGCTTGCCGAACCGCACCAGTTTCGAGGTCGAGTTGGCCGCGATTTCCAGCGGGGCGCGGGCCGGCGACAGCGAGCGTGCCCTGGTTTTCCTCGGTCTCGACCGCTTCAAGGTAATCAACGATACGGCGGGCCACGATGTGGGCGACGCCTTGCTGCGCTACGTGGCGCAATGGCTGCGGCGGCGCTTGCCCGCGGGGGATCTGCTGGCCCGCCTGGGGGGCGATGAATTCGCCCTGCTGATGCATCGCGATCTGGAGTCCGCCGAACGCTGGGTCAAGCAGTTGCTGCGCGAGCTCGCGGCCAGGCCATTCGTGTGGCAAGGGCGCCGCTACGACGTGAGCGCAAGCGCCGGCATTGCCGCCGCTGGCGCCGGCACCGAGTCGGTCCCGGTGTTGATGGGGCATGCCGATGTCGCCTGCTATGCGGCCAAGGCCGCAGGCCGCAACCGGGTCTGCGTGTATCGTCCGGGTGAGATCGAGGCACTCGAGCGCCATCGCGAGCTCCAGGTGGTGTCGGCGTTGCGCCAAACCCTCGAGAGTGATCGCGGCGTGCTCTATGCCCAGCGCATCGTGGCCTCGGATCGCAGCGATGAACAACGCTTCGAGATCCTGGTGCGCATGCTCGACGAGCAGGGCGTGTTGCAGCCGCCCGTTTCCTTCATCCCGGCCGCGGAGCACTACGACCGGATGATGCTCATCGATCGCTGGGTGTTCGAGACCGTGTTGTTGCGGCACGGCAAAGACCTGGCGCAACTGCCCGGCTTGGTGCTGCATCTCAATATATCGGCCAATTCGCTGAACGATCGCGGTTTTTTGGCCTGGATGCAGCAGTTGCTGCGCGAGACGCCGGTGCCCGCCGGACGCCTGGTTTTCGAAGTGACCGAAACCGCGCTGATCGGCAACCTCGCACACGCCGCCCAAACCACGCACCGGCTGCGTGAGCTGGGCTGCGGCGTGGCGCTCGACGATTTCGGGATCGGGCTCAGCTCGTTCAATTACCTTCGCACCTTTCCGGTGAATTTCGTCAAGATCGATGGCAGTTTCATCCAGCGCATGCCGCACAGCGTGGTCGATCTGCGCATCGCGCGCGCCATCCACGACATTGCGCAGGTGCTGGGAGCCCGGACCATCGCCGAAGCCGTGGAGAGCGCCGAGGTGTTCGAACTCGTGGCCACCAGCGGCATTCACTACGCCCAGGGCTTCGGCCTCCACCACCCCGAGCCGTTTGCCGATGTGCTCGCTGGCTTGCGGGGCCGGGGCACCCCACCGGCCTGAAGGCTTGGGTACTCGCCCGGAATTGGGTTAACCTTAGGGTTTACCCCAAAATCGGACTTGGCCTGAAGGGGTGGAGAGTCCGCAGGCCACCAGAGTCGGAGCCATGCGTTTTCAAGACTGGATCAATCCTTACGCCACCACCCGCTTGCCGGTATTCGCCCGCAACGTGGTCGCCACCTCGCAGCCCCTGGCCGCCCAGGCCGGACTGCGAGTGCTTGCGCAGGGCGGCAATGCCGTCGATGCGGCCATCGCGGCGGCCGCCACGCTGGCCATTACCGAACCCGTCGGCAATGGGCTGGGCGCCGATGCCTTTGCCTTGGTCTGGGATGGCGCGCGGTTGCATGGCCTGAATGCCTCGGGGCCGTCGCCGTCGGCCTGGAGCCCGGCATATTTCCAGCGCAAGCATCGCGGGCGATTGCCGGAGCGTGGCTGGGACAGCGTCACGGTGCCGGGCGCGGTGGCAGGCTGGGCGGCCCTGCACGAACGCTTTGGCCGCCTCGACTTCGAAGCCGTATTGGCTCCGGCCATCGAATATGCCGAGCGCGGTTTCGCGGTGTCGCCGGTGGTACAGCAAAAATGGGCGGCGCAAGTCGATATCCTGCGGGATTATCCCGGCTTCGCCGAGCATTTCCTGCCGTTTGGCCGTGCGCCCGAGGTGGGCGAGCGTTTTGTGCTGAAAGACGCCGCGGCCACTTTGCGGCGCATCGCGCAGAGTCGCGGCCGCGACTTCTATGAAGGCGCCACGGCGCATAAGCTGGTGGCCCATGCCCAGGCCCACGATGCAGCGCTGGGGCTCAACGATTTGCGAAGCTACCAGCCCGAATGGGTAACCCCCATCGGCCGCGATTTCCGGGGGCATACGGTGCACGAGCTACCGCCCAACGGTCAAGGTCTGGCGGCACTGATCGCTCTCGGCATTCTCGAGCATTTCGATATCACGCAACGGCCGGTGGACCATCCGGCCACCCAGCATCTCATGGTCGAGGCCATGAAACTGGCGTTCGCCGATGTCTATGCCCACGTCAGCGATCCGCGCGTGGTGGCCGTCGATCCTGCGATCTTCCTGGAGGATGCCTATTTGGCCGAGCGTGCGAGATTGATCGATCCACAGCGCGCCCAAACCTACACCACGGGCCGGGCGCCGGCCGGCGGTACCGTCTATCTCACCAGCGCCGACCAAAGCGGCATGATGGTGAGTTTCATCCAATCCAATTATCTGGGGTTCGGGTCCGGCGTGGTCGTGCCCGGAACCGGCGTCAGCCTGCAGAACCGCGGTTTCGGCTTTACCGCCGAGCCTGGCCACCCCAACCAGGTGGCGGGCGGCAAGCGGCCATTCCACACCCTGATCCCCGCCTTCGTCACGCGCCAGGGGGCGCCGGTCATGAGCTTTGGCATCATGGGCGGCAATATGCAGCCGCAAGGCCAGCTACAGGCGCTGGTGCGCATGCTGGCGTTTGGCCAGCAGCCCCAGGCCGCTTGCGACGCGCCGCGCTGGAAATGGAATTCCGGGCTTTGTCTGGATGTCGAAGCCGGCCTGTCGGCGCATGTGGCCGAAGGCCTGCAGGCGCGGGGCCATCATCTCCGGGCTTCCGAGCTCGACGTCCAGGACTTCGGCTCCGGCCAGTTCGTCTGGCGTCTTGGCGATCCCGCGGTCGAAGGTTATGTGGCCGCTTCCGACAGCCGCCGCGATGGCCTGGCGGCGGGGTTCTGAGTCGGTGGTCGCCATTGTGGTTTACGATAGCGGCAGAGCCCGGCGCGGCGCACCAAGCTTTGGTGGCCGCGTTCGGGTACCCCTAGCCACCAAAACCGATCCTGAACGTCCCTGGGCGGCCAACGCCCGAGCGCTCATCCGGCGATGATTCCGACATGCTAGAAGACCTCGATCTCCTGTCCGACCGCATCCGGCAGCTCACGCAGTTGCTCGACGGCGCCCATGCCGAGCACCAGGCGCTGGCCCAAAGGCTTGAACACGCCCAGGCCGACAACCAGCGCCTGCGCGCCCTGCTGGCGATGGCGCGCGACCGCGTCGATAACGTGCTCACGCGCTTGCCCGACCCCGACGCTCCCCCTCCATCCCAAACCGCTGCGGAGGCTGGCCATGGAACGGCTTGACGTCACCATTCTCGAACGCGAGTACTCGTTCGCTTGCGCGCCCGAAGGGCGGGAAGCCCTCCTGGCGGCGGCTCAGCACGTCGATCGCACGATGCGCAAGCTGCGCGAGCAGAACAAGACAGGCACGAGCGCCGAGCGCATCGCCATCATGGCTGCCGTGCAACTGGCCGCCGAGCTGCTGGCCACCCCTGTGGGCCAGGGTAACGAAGGCGATTTTGCATTGGGCGACTACAAGCGTAAAATCGAGGTACTGCAGCAGATGGTGGATGGCGCATTACAGCGCTACGGCAACCTGGCGCAAGCCGAAGCCGATACGGCGCCCGAGGGCAAGCAGCCCGAACAAGCGCCGCTTCTTCCCACCTGATGCGGCGGTGGCCGGCGCGCTCCGCGTGCCGGCTCCGAATCCGGGGGTTGTGCCGCCGCACCACGGCACAATCCCGACCCTTTTCCCTGCGGTGTTCGTGACTGGCCATAGATCCTGTTCCAATATCATGGCAAAGGTTGCGGAAAAATTCTTGCGCTGGTGTGATCGCCCTTCGTGGGCGAACCCGATGCGCAAGTGACTGCGACCACTTGAACCTTTCGGTTCAGGATGCCGGCCTGACGGCACAGGCGGGGAATCTTACCAACCAAGCGCCAGATCCTTAACGGGATCTGGCGCTTGGCTTTGGATATTCGAACCTCAGCCTTCGGCTGGCTCGCCGTCATCCCAGGACACATCGGTGGGAATATCCGGCGTACCCATCAGCACCTGCAGCGTATCGAGTAGCGCCGTCGCCTGTTCGTGCGTGAGGGGCGCCAGCACGCTTTCCTGGTGGCGCAGCGCCAGGTCGCACAGGCGCTGGGCCAGTGTCGTGCCATGTTCGGTAAGCCGGACCCGGGTTTGGCGCCGGTCGTCTTCCTCGCGGGTGCGCTGGACCAGGCCGTCGCGCTCCAGGCGGTGCACCAGTTTGCTGAGGGTAGGCTGCTTGGTGATGGTGAGATAGGCCAGGCGGCCGATGGTCTCGCCCTCGCTGCCCAGCAGGCTGCTGAGCACTCGCCACTCGGTGACGGTAAGGCCGGCGGCGCGCACCTGGGCATGGAACTCTTCCGAAATCCGGTAGCTGGCCTGCGCCAGCAGGAACGCCAGGTAATGATCGACGAAGCGGCCCTGGCCCGCCG
The DNA here is from genome assembly GCA_023228945.1 of Pigmentiphaga sp. GTDB lineage: Bacteria > Pseudomonadota > Gammaproteobacteria > Burkholderiales > Burkholderiaceae_B > Verticiella. The sequence continues at coordinate 155,178 of JALOAI010000002.1, forward strand.
CCTCCGCCGCGAAGCGGCGGGCGGCACGAGGCAGAGTGGGCGGGAACGCGGGATGGTTTTGGTTCATGGGCTGCAACGCTAAGTGATACGAGGGATTCCCCGCATCGTTTCGCTGAGTCGCTCCCGATCCGCTGCGGGATGAGGGGGAGCGGTGTGGGTGGTGCAAAGGATCTAGGGTAAACCCCTGCTTTTCAGAGGCGGCCCTGACATGCTAACGTGAGTTATGCATGAAATTTCATGTTTATTGCCACGGCATTCGGCGGTACAGTAATGTACCAACGCGCCTTCCTGCAAGGAGCACACATGTCACACAGCCAGCGTTACCGCAGTGATCCCGCTGCCATCAGGGCTTTGGTGCGGGATACCGAAGTCCATAAAGATATCTTCATCGATCCCGAGCTCTTCCAGCTCGAGATGGAGCGCTTGTTCACGCGCACCTGGATCTATGTGGGCCACGATAGCCAGATACCCAAACCGGGCGATTTTTTCACCACCACGGTGGGCGACCAGGCCGTGGTCATGGTGCGCCATACCGATCAATCGGTACGCGTGCTGATCAATCGCTGCGCGCACAAGGGCGTGCAACTGGTGACCGAGCCTCAGGGCAACACGGGCCGCTTCTTCCGCTGCCCCTACCATGCCTGGACGTTCAAGACCGACGGCAGCCTGCTTGGCGTGCCGTTGCGCAAGGGCTACGAGAACACCGGTTTCGACGACACCGAAGCCAAGCTGGGCATGCCTGAAGTCAAGGCCGTGCACAACCATCGCGGCTTCGTGTTCTGTCGGCTGGCCCCGGAAGGCGAGAGTTTCGAAGAGTTCTTCGGTGAATCGCTGTCCACGCTCGACAACATGGTCGACCGCTCTCCCGAGGGCAGGCTGGAGGTGGCCGGCGGCGTCTACCGCTACATCCACCGCTGCAACTGGAAGATGCTGGTCGACAATCAAACCGATACCTGTCACCCGATGGTGGCGCACGAATCCTCCGCCGGCACCGCCGTCAAAGTGTGGGAGGAGGCGCCCGAGGGCACGCCCAAGCCGATGGCGGTCGAGCTCTTCGCGCCCTTCATGTCGCCCTATGATTTCTACGAGAACATGGGGATCCGGGTGTGGCAGAACGGCCATGGCCACACCGGCGTGACCAACTCCATCCACGCCGCCTATTCGGGTATCGAGGGCTACGTGGAGCAAATGGAAGAGGCCTATGGCAAAGAGCGCGCGCACCAGATCCTGAACGACGTGCGCCACAATACCTGCTACTACCCCAACATCATGGTCAAGGGGCCGGTCCAGACCCTGCGCATCTTCAAGCCGCTCGCGGCCGACCGCACGCTGGTGGAGTCGTGGACCTTCCGCCTGGTTGGCGCGCCCGACAAGCTGCTCGAGCGAACCATCATGTACAACCGCCTGATCAACGCGCCCACTTCGGTGGTCGGCCACGACGACCTCGAAGTCTATGAGCGTGGGCAGGCCGGCCTCAATACACGCTACCGCGACTGGGTCAACGTCGCGCGGCTCTACGAGCCCGGCGAAGAAGAACGCAGGAACTACGTCACCAACGGTACCAGCGAGGGCCTGATGCGCAGCGAATATCGCGCCTGGGCTCGCTACATGACGCTGGAGGAAGGCGAGGCGGAAACGCCCTTGGCCGCCTCGGGCGCGAGTTCTCCCTCCGGGAGGGAGTCGCAAAGCGACAGGAGGGCAGTCCAATGAGCGCGCCAAACGACAACGACCTGATCGACTTCGTCTACCACGAAGCGCGCATGCTCGATGAGCGCCGTTACGAAGAGTGGCTGGATCTCTACGCCGAGGATGCCTATTACTGGATGCCCTTGGCACCCGGCCAGGAAGATCCGCTCCTGCATGCCTCGCTGCTCTATGAAGACAAACTGCTGCTGCGCGTGCGGGTCGAGCGGCTGCTGGGTCAACGCACCTACTCGCAGCAGCCACACAGCCGCGGGCATCGCCTGTTGCAGCGACCGTGGATCGATCGGGAGCACCCCGAGTCCGACCCGGCCGCCGGTCGCCACATCGTGCGCACCTCGTTTCATTACGTCGAGACCCGTGGCGACGACCAAACGCTGTATGCTGGCTGGGCTACCCATCATCTAGTGTGGCAGGATCGTCTGCGCATCCGCCTCAAGCGTGTCGATCTCGTCAACTGCGATGCGGCGTTTGCCAATATCCAGTTGTTCCCGTAATTCATCGTTTTTTGGCGTCCCGATGCCGGTGTTGCCGCAAGGCCCGCGCCGGCATCGGGGCGTCGCCGATTCCAGGAGTTCGCTTGGCTGCCACCGTTCACCAGGCGTTTCGCGCCACCGCCGCGAAATGGCCCCAACACCCGTTTTTGTGCATCCTCCCCGAAACCGCCCAAGTCTATGGCGTCGAGCCGGGAGAGCTAACCTACGCCGAGGCTGACGCTCGCATCGAAGCACTGCGTGGTGCCTATGCCGCGGCGGGCTATGGCCATGGCCACCGGGTCGGTCTATTGCTTGAAAACCGTCCGGCGTTTTTCTTGCACTGGTTTGCCCTCAATGCGCTGGGCGTGTCGGTGGTGCCCATCAATGGCGATCTTCGCGCCTCCGAGCTGCAATACCTGATCGGCCACTCCGAGGTGGCTCTGATCGTCGCCTTGCCGCGCCGCCACGCCGACCTGGCCGAGGCCGCCGCCACCACCGGTCGCGAGGTACGCATCTGCGGCCCCGATGACGCACCATCGCAAGCGCCCTTCGCGCCGCCGCTGGCCGATACCGAGCCAGGCGAAATGACCGAATGCGGCCTGCTCTATACTTCCGGCACCACGGGGCGTCCCAAGGGCTGCATCCTGCCCAACCAATACTATCTGCACTGCGGCCACTGGTACGCCAATATCGGGGGCCTGGCATCGCTCATCCCCGGTGCCGAACGCATGCTCACGCCGCTCCCCCTGGTGCACATGAATGCCATGGCTTGCTCGACCATGGCGATGGTCGTCACCGGCGGCTGCCTGATTCCGCTCGATCGCTTCCATCCCCGTTCGTGGTGGCAAAGCGTGCGCGAGTCGCGAGCCACGATCGTGCATTACCTCGGCGTGATGCCCGCCATCCTGTTGCAGGCGCCGGTGTCGCCCGACGACGATCAACACCAGGTGCGCTTTGGTTTTGGCGCCGGTGTCGACCGTACCCTGCACCAGGTATTCGAAGACCGCTTCGGTTTCCCGCTGCTCGAAGCCTGGGCCATGACCGAAACCGGGTCCGGCGCCGTGGTCATCGCCAACCGCGAGCCGCGCCATGTCGGCAGCAACTGCTTCGGCATCGAAGAGCCCGAAGTGCAGGTGCGCATCGTCAAGGACGACGGCCAGGAGGCCGGGGCGGGAGAACCGGGAGAATTGCTGGTGCGGCGCGCCGGCGACAATCCGCGCTATGGCTTCTTCAATGGCTACCTGAAAGATGAAGGCGCCACCGCCGAGGCCTGGGCGGGCGGCTGGTTCCATACCGGCGACATCGTGCGCCGCGATGCCGACGGCGCCCTGCGCTTCGTCGATCGCAAGAAAAACGTGATCCGGCGCAGCGGCGAGAACATCGCCGCGGTGGAGGTGGAAAGCGCGTTGCAGCATCATCCGCAGGTCAAATCGGTGGCCGTGGCCGCCGTGCCCGACCCGGTGCGGGGCGACGAAGTCCTGGCTTGCATCGTGCCGATCAGCATGCCGGTCAATGGCACCGCCCGTGAGGCGGCGGCGCAAGAGCTCGTGCAGTGGGCGCTGGGCCAACTGGCCTACTACAAGGTGCCGGGCTATGTGTCTTACCTCGACGCGCTGCCGCTCACGGCCACCAACAAGATCCAGCGCGGCGAACTCAAGACCCTGGCCCAGAAGCTGCTGGACGAAGACCAGTGCATCGACACGCGATCCTTGAAGAAGCGCCAGGGAGATCCTCAGTGAGCGCGACCCGTACCCGTTCGCGCAAAACCGCCGCCACTGCCCAAGCTGCCGCGACTCCTGAAATTACGACCGCCGCCAGGGCTGCGGCCGTGGCCGGTACTGCACGCCGGCCGCGCGCCGGCTACGAAGGCATCGCGGTGGTCGCTCCGGTAACCATCCCCTACGCGCGCTATTCGCCCAAGGCCGCCCATTGGTGGCTGGGCCGCGCCTTGGGCCAGTTGATCGCCGAGTCGGGCGTGGCCAAGGCCGAGATCGACGGCATGTGCGTCTCCAGCTTTACGCTGGCGCCCGACACCGCCGTAGGCCTGACCCAGCACCTGGGCATGTCGCCGCGCTGGCTCGACCATATTCCCATGGGCGGCGCCAGCGGCGTGGTGGCGCTGCGCCGCGCCGCGCGCGCGGTGCAGGCCGGCGATGCCGAGATCGTGGCCTGCCTGGCGGGCGACACCAATCACGTCGATTCCTTCCGCAACACCCTGAGCCAGTTCTCGCGCTTCGCCCAGGACGGCGTGTATCCCTATGGCGCGGGCGGCCCCAACGCCAGCTTCGCCCTGCTCACCCGGCAGTACATGAACACCACGGGCGCGACCCGCGAGGATTTTGGCAAGCTGTGCGTGGCGCAGCGCGATAACGCGCTGCGTTTTCCGTATGCGCTGATGAAAAAGCCGCTCACGCTGCAGCAATACCTCGATGCCAGGGTGATCACCGACCCCATCCATCTGTTCGATTGCGTGATGCCCTGTGCCGGCGCCGACGCCTTCCTGGTCATGACCGAAGACCGCGCGCGCAAGCTGGGCCAGCCCTGGGCGCGCGTGCTCGGCACCATCGAGCGCCACAACGCTTTTCCCGATGATCCCATCCAGTACCGCGGCGGCTGGGCGATGGACGTGGACGATCTCTACGCCCAGGCCGGGGTGGGGCCGTCCGACATGGCGTTTCTGCAGGCTTACGACGACTATCCCGTCATCAATATGATGCAACTCGAAGATCTCGGTTTTTGCGCCAAGGGCGAGGCCCCGGATTTCGTGCGCGGCCACAGCTTCACCATCGAGGGCGATCTGCCCTTCAATACCAACGGAGGGCAACTGTCGGTGGGCCAGGCCGGCGCGGCCGGCGGCTACCTCGGCATGGTCGAGGCCCTGCGCCAGCTCACCGGCACCGCGGGCAACACCCAGGTCGCGGACGCGCGCTTTGGCGCCGTTAGCGGCTTCGGCATGATCAACTACGACCGCGGGCTGTGCACCGGCGCCGCGGTGCTGGCCCGGAGCGACGCATGAGTACCCGCCAGAAAACCGGCCGCGTTCGCGCGGGCGAGTCCAAGCCGGACGGCGCCGCCTCCGTGCCGCAGGCCGCCTCGAACCGCGGACAAGCCGCTCGCGCCAGGCGGGCTCCCCAGACAAGCCAGGCAGCCGGCCTACCGCAAGCCGCCATGGGCTCGGGCCGAGCCGCCTCCGATCCCGGAAGCGCTACGAGCCGCGAGGGTGCCATTCCGCCAACGACACCGGCCCTGCAGCGCCCGCCGCGCAAGAACCCGGTCGATCGCACCCGACAGCCCACCCTGCCGCCGGGCCTGCGCAGCCGCACGGCCATGGGCCTGGCGGCGGCCGCCGCCGAGGGCCGCTTCGCCCTGCAGCGCTGCGCTCGCTGCGACACCGTGCAATATCCGCCGCGCGAGGTCTGCGTCAATTGTTTGTCAGAACATTTGCATTGGCGCGATATTTCACCCAAGGGCCGGCTGTTGGTCAGCACCACGCTGCATCACAGCAATGACCCCTATTTTCGCGAACGCCTGCCCTGGCGTACCGGTACCGTGCAGCTCGACGCCGGCCCCATGGTGGTGGCGCACATCCATGGCGAGTGCGCCGATGGCGAAGCCGTGCGCATGGCGCTGAAGCTGGATCGCGCCGGCCAGGCCGTGATGGTGGCGCTGCCTCCCAAGCCCTCCGAACACATGCAGGACGACAAGGTGATTCGCGAGATGTCCAGTGATCCGAAGTTCCGCCGCGTGCTCGTCACCGATGGCAAATGCGCCACCGGCCTGGCGATGGTGCCGGCGCTGTTGGCCGCTGGCGCCACCCAGGTGTTCATCGGCGACCCGCAACCCTGGCGGCGATCAGCGGCCTTCGAGGCGCTGTTGGCCGATTCGCGGGTCAAGGCCTTCGATCTCGACGTCACCGATGGCGATTCCATCCTCAAGGTGGCCGGCGCCATCGGCGGCAAGGTCGACATCCTCGTCAACACCGCCGACCACGAACGCGACGGAGGCCTGATGCAGTTCCGCGACGTCAACGTGGCGCGCGATATGTTCGACGTCAAGTGCCTGGGCCTGATGCGCCTGGCGCAGGTGTTCGGCGGCGCCATGTGCGGCCGCGCCGCCGATGGCGTGAACAGCGCCGTGGCCTGGGTCAATCTGTTCTCCATTCATGCCCAGGCCAATCTGCCGGCGCGCGGTGTCTGGTCGGCGGCGCACGCCGGGGCACTGTCGATGAGTCAGAGCCTGCGCAGCGAGTTCCGCCCCGCCGGCCTGCGCGTGGTGCATGTGTTCCATGGCCCGCTCGACCACGAGTGGGAGCAGCGCACGCCGCCGCCCAGAGTGGCGCCGGCCGCCGTGGCCAAGGCCGTGGTGCAGGCCCTGCGCGATGGCCTGGAAGATATTGACGTGGGCGATGTGGCCAAGGAGCTGCGCGAGCGCCTGGCCGACAACCCCAAAGCCCTCGAACGCGAACTTGGAGTGTCGTAAATGACTACTACCCTGGAAGACGTCGCGGCGCCCGCCGGCGCCACCAACGCGGTGCTGGCGCAGTTCATGACCGAATTGCTGTCTGGCCGCATCCGCCTGGTCGACCTCACCGAAACCCTCACGCCGGAGTTTCCCACCATCGTCCTGCCGCCGGAGTTCGGCCAGGCCTGGCCGTTCCGCATCGAGGAGATCTCGCGCTACGACGAGCGCGGGCCGGCTTGGTACTGGAACAACTTTTCCTGCTCCGAGCACACCGGTACGCACTTCGATGCCCCGGTGCACTGGATCAGCGGCCGCGACCAGCCCGACAATACCGTGGATACCATCCCGATCGAGGCCTTCATCGCCAGCGCCTGCGTGATCGATTGCTCGGCCGAGAGCCGCGATAATCCCGACTTCCTGCTTACCATCGACTTCGTCGAACAGTGGGAAGCCCGGCACGGCCGCATCCCGCCGCGCTCGTGGGTGCTGATGCGCACCGATTGGTCCAAGCGCGAGAAGCCGCGCGATTATCTCAACATGCAGGACGACGGCGCCCACTCGCCGGGGCCCGACGGCGCCGTGGTGCCCTGGCTGATCCGCGAACGCAACGTGCACGGCTTTGGCACCGAGTCGGTGGGCACCGATGCGGGCCAGGCGCAGCATCTGGATCCGCCGTACCCCTGCCATTACTTCATGCACGGCAATAACCGCTACGGCTTGCAGTGCCTCACCAACCTGGATCAGCTACCGCCGCAAGGGGCGGTGATCTTCTCCGCGCCGCTCAAGATCCGCAGCGGTTCGGGAAGCCCGCTGCGCGTGCTGGCCCTGGTGCCGCGAGCCGCCTGACCCGACGCCCGCACGCCGTTTCGACGCTGTACATGCGTAGGCTCCGCCGCCCGGGGGGCCAAGCCGGGCGTGGTGCGAACCGTGCCGAAGAACCTCCGATTGGCGGCGGAGAGGCTTCGGCCGACAGACCGGCGTTCTTCACCGTCCTACCGAAGGAGTCTTTATGGAATCACGCAACGTCGCCATCGTTACCGGTGGCAGCACCGGCATCGGCGCCGAAATCTGCCGCAATTTGCTGGAGTCGGGCTACGAAGTCGTGTCGATGGCCCGCCGGGATCCCGACTGGCAGCATCCCCGCCTGCATTCGATCCAGGCCGATCTGCTCGATCCCGAGGCCACCGCGGCCGCCGCGGCCGAAGCCGCGCGCCGCTTCGAGGTTACCCACCTGATCCACAACGCCGGGGTGATCTGGCCCAATCTGCTGGCCGACGTCAAGCTCGAAGAGCTGCATGGGCTCACCCAACTGCACCTGGGCGCCTGCATCACGCTGGCCCAGGCCGTGCTGCCCGGCATGCGCGAGCGCCAGTTCGGCCGCATCGTTCTGCTATCGTCGCGCGGCGCGCTCGGCCTGCAAACGCGCACCGCCTATTCCGCCACCAAGGCCGGCATGATCGGCATGGCCCGCACCTGGGCGCTGGAGCTGGCACCTGAAGGCATCACGGTCAACGTGGTGGCGCCGGGGCCGATCAAGACCGATATGTTCCATGAGGTGGTACCCGATGGCAGCGAGCGCGAGGCGCGCATCGCCGCCGGCATCCCGGTGGGCCGTGTCGGCCGCGCCGACGACGTCGCCCGCGCGGTGGCGTTCTTCTCCGATCCGGCCAACACCTTCGTCACCGGTCAGGTGCTGTATGTGTGCGGCGGCGCGAGTGTCGGTACACTGGTGATCTGATCGCCGGCCAGCCGTTCGCCTCCCAGGCCCCTGCTGGCGCGATCCCGGCGGCATTGCCGCCGGCCACGCTCAGCGCCCAGGAGGCTTTATGCGGGTATTCCGGATCACTGGTCTTGCCGCCGCCATGGCGGCCCTATTGCTAACGACGGCTCCCGCCGCCGCCCACGAACGTCCGCGCGGCGAACATCGCGAGCGTCCCGCCACGCTGACCTTGCAGGCGGCGGCCAGCTCCGAGGTGATGCAGGATAGCGTGGTCATCACGCTCGCCACCGAACTCGAAGCCGCCGACCAGGCGGAGGCGGCGTCCCGCCTCACCGAGCAACTGAACAAGACGCTGGAGCAAGCCGGCAAGCCGGACGGCATCCGCGTGCGCAACGGCGCCTGGCGAGTCTGGCCCAGCACCGATCGCGACGGCCGCATCACCGCCTGGCGCGGACGGGCCGAGGTGGTACTGGAGTCGCGCGACATCGCCGCCGCCGCCGCGCTGGCGGGTCGCCTGGCGCCGATGATGGCGATTGCTTCGGTAAGTTTCGATCTGTCGCCCGAGGCCCGCGCCGCCGAGGAGCAGCGCCTGCTGCACGAAGCCGCCGATGCCTTCCGTCAGCGCGCCGCCGACGCCGCCAAGGCCTTCGGCTTCGAGGGCTATCGCATCCGCAGCCTCAATCTGAGCGGTGATGGCCTGATGGTGATGCCCAAGGCCGAAGGCCTGATGATGATGCGGGCGGCGGCGGCCACCGCCGATGCCGCGCCGCCCCGCCTGGAGCCGGGCGAAACTACGGTATCGCTGTCGGTACAGGGCGAGGTTGCCTTGCGGCCCAGCCCAGCACCAGCGCGCCGGCAATGATCATCGGCACCGACAGCCACTGGCCCATGCTCAGGCCGCCGGCCAGCAGGCCCAGGAAGCTGTCGGGTTCGCGGGTGAATTCCGCCACGAAGCGCAAAACCCCGTAGCCCACCAGGAAGGTGCCGCTGACCGTGCCCAGGCGGCGTGGCCGACGGGCCACCCACCAGACGATGGCGAACAGCAGCAGCCCTTCCAGGGCGAACTGGTACAGCTGCGACGGATGGCGCGCCAGGCCGTCGCGCGCCGCCGGAAACACCATGCCCCAGGGCACGTCGGTGACCCGGCCCCAAAGCTCGCCATTGATGAAGTTGCCCATGCGGCCCGCCGCGAGCCCCAGGGGCACCATGGGCACCACGAAATCGCCGACTTCGAAGGCGTGGTAGCCACGCCGCCAGGCAAAGAGCAGGAGGACTACAATGACTCCGATCAGGCCGCCATGGAACGACATGCCGCCTTCCCAGACGGCGAAGATCTCCAGCGGATGGCCCAGGTAGTAGGCGGGCTTGTAGAACAGCACATAGCCCAGCCGGCCGCCCAGCACCACGCCCAGGATGCCGTAGAACAGCACGTCTTCCAGGTCGCGCCGGGTCAGCCGGGTTACGCCGCGCGCGATCAGCCGCCGCCCCACCAGCCAGGCCAGCACGAAGGCCAGCAGATACATCAGGCCATACCAATGGATGGCCACGGGCCCCAGTTGCAGGGCAACCGGATCGAATTGGGGGTGGACGAGCATGGTCGGATCCGCGAGGCAAAAACTGTTCGATAATAACCGCTGGCGTCAATTCGCCATCCGCTTCATTCATTATCCATCGAGTCGCCGAAATGCCGCACAACGATCGCTCCAAGCACGTCACCCAGGGCGTGGCCCGCGCGCCCAATCGCGCCATGTACTACGCGCTGGGATACACCGAAGCCGACTTCGACAATCCCATGATCGGCGTGGCCAATGGCCATTCCACGATCACGCCTTGCAACGCCGGCCTGCAGCGCCTGGCCGATCGCGCGATCGAGTCGATACGCCAGGCCGGCGGCAACCCGCAAGTGTTCGGCACGCCCACCATTTCCGACGGCATGTCGATGGGCACCGAGGGTATGAAGTACTCCCTGGTGTCGCGCGAGGTCATCGCCGACTGCATCGAAACCTGCGTGCAGGGCCAATGGATGGACGGCGTGGTGGTGATCGGCGGCTGCGATAAAAACATGCCGGGCGGCATGATCGCGTTGGCCCGCACCAATGTGCCGGGCATCTACGTGTATGGCGGCACCATCAAGCCGGGGCGCTACCAGGGCAAGGATCTCACCATCGTGTCGGTGTTCGAGGCGGTGGGCGAGTACACCATGAAGCGCATGGACGCAGCCGAGTTCAAGGCCATTGAGCAATGCGCCATCCCCGGCAACGGTTCCTGTGGCGGCATGTATACCGCCAACACCATGAGTTCAGCCTTCGAGGCCATGGGCATGAGCCTGCCGTACTCCAGCACCATGTCCAATATCGACGACGAAATCGTCGATAGAACCGGCGAAGCCGCGCGCGTGCTGGTCGAGGCCGTCAAAAAAGGCATCAAGCCGCGCGACATCATCACCCGCGAGTCGATCGAGAACGCGGTGTCGGTCATCATGGCCACCGGCGGCTCCACCAATGCGGTGCTGCACTTCCTGGCAATCGCCCACGCCGCCGAGGTGGAATGGACGATCGACGACTTCGAACGCATCCGCCAGCGCGTGCCGGTGATCTGCGACCTCAAGCCCTCGGGCCAGTACGTGGCGACCGACCTGCACCAGGCCGGCGGAATTCCGCAGGTGATGAAGATCCTGTTCAACGCCGGGCTGTTGCATGGCGATTGCCTGACCATCACCGGCCAGACCATCGCCGAAGTGCTGGCCGACGTGCCCGATCAACCGCGCGCCGGCCAAAACGTGATCAGGCCGATCGACCAGGCGCTGTACGCCCAGGGTCACCTGGCCATCCTCAAGGGCAACCTGTCGCCCGAAGGCTGCGTGGCTAAAATCACCGGGCTCAAGAATCCCGTGATCACCGGGCCGGCGCGGGTATTCGATTCCGAAGACGACGCCATGACGGCGATCATGGCGCAGCAGATCACCCACGGCGACGTCGTCGTGATCCGCTACGAAGGCCCCAAGGGCGGGCCCGGCATGCGCGAGATGCTCGCGCCCACCTCGGCGCTCATCGGCCAGGGCCTGGGCGAAACCGTGGGCCTGATCACCGACGGCCGGTTTTCGGGTGGTACCTGGGGCATGGTGGTGGGCCACGTCGCGCCCGAAGCTTTCGTCGGCGGCCCGATCGCGCTCATCCAGGAGGGCGACTCGATCACCATCGACGCCCACCAGCGTCTGTTGCAGCTCAACGTTGCCGACGACGAGCTCACCCGTCGCCGCACCGCGTGGCAGCCCCGGGCGCCGCGCTACACCCGCGGCGTGCTGGCCAAGTTCGGCCGGCTCGCCAGCACCGCCAGCCGGGGCGCGGTCACCGATGCTTTCGAGGGCTGAGCGGATGGCGGTTTGGTTGGCTGTTTTGTTGTCGCTGCGCCAGCGGCAAGCGTGGGGGCCCGTCCCGTCGCCGGGCCGCCCCAAGGCGGGACAGCCCCCTCGGGGGGCAGCGCCGCCGCGTCAGCGGCAAGCGTGGGGGCCTATTCTTCTTGTATTGGCCGGCGGCATGGCCATGGCAGGCACCGCGCCGGTAAGCGCCGCGGACACCCACGGCGCCAAGCTGGCGCGCAGCAATGCCTGCCTGGCCTGCCACCAGATCGACGCGCGCCGCGTGGGGCCGCCGTTTCGCGAGATCGGCAAGCGCTATGCGGGCGCCGGCGATCCCGCCGCCACGATCGAGTATCTGGCCGGTACCATCCAGAACGGCGGGCGAGGGCGTTGGGGCGCGATTCCCATGCCGGCCCAGCCCAGGGTCAGTGATGCGGATGCCCGCGCGCTGGCGGAATGGATATTGAACATGGGCGAATAAGCCGCGACCGACTCTGGCTACGAATCCCCGCGAGGGCGGGGTTGCCGTGTGGAGAAACTGAATATGAACACGCAGTACGAAACCGCCATTCTGGGCGGTGGCTGTTTCTGGTGCACCGAGGCGGTGTTCCAGCGTTTGCAGGGCGTCGTGTCTGTGCGGCCCGGCTATGCCGGCGGGCCGGGTGCCAATCCCAGCTACGAGCAGGTTTGCAGCGGGCGTTCCGGGCATGTGGAGGTGATCGAAGTTACCTTCGACCCGGCGCGGATCTCGTTCGCGCAGTTGCTGCGGGTATTCTTCGCCACGCATGATCCCACCACGCCCGATCGCCAGGGCAATGATGTCGGCCCGCAGTACCAGTCGGCCATCTTCTGCCAGTCCGACGCACAATGCGAAACCGCCCGCGACATCATGGCCGAGCTGGAGCGCCAGGATGTGTTCGGCGCGCCCATCGTCACCAAGCTGTACGACGCCGCCCGCTTCTGGCCTGCCGAAGGCTATCATCACGACTACTTCAACCAAAACCCCTCCCAGGGGTATTGCCAGTTCATCATCGCTCCCAAAGTGGCCAAGTTGCGACACTCCTTCGCCCATCTGCTCACGCAACCGTGAACGTACGCAACCAGTACATCGTGCCCGGCATCGTCGGGTGCGCGCTGTTCATGCAGATGCTGGATTCCACGGTGGTGGCCACGGCGCTGCCCGCCATGGCGCACGCGCTCGACACCTCGCCGGTGCGCATGAACGTCGTCATCACCACCTATCTGCTGGCCGTCGCTATGTTCGTGCCGCTCTGCGGCTGGGCGGCCGATCGCTTCGGCGCGCGGCGCGTGTTCATGGCCGCCATCCTGCTGTTCACCGCGTCGTCGGCCTTCTGCGCCGTGGCCGGCTCGCTCACGCACCTGGTGTTGGGCCGTTTGCTGCAGGGCGTGGCCGGCGCCATGATGGTACCGGTGGGGCGGGTGATCCTGCTGCGGGCCGTGCCCAAGGCGGAACTGGTGCAGGCCATGTCCTTTCTGTCGATCCCGGCGCTGCTGGGGCCCATGGTGGGGCCGCCGCTGGGCGGCTTGCTGGTCACCTATGCGTCGTGGCATTGGATATTCCTGATCAACCTGCCGATCGGGGCCTTGGGGATCTGGCTGGTCCAGCGCTACATTCCGCGCCTGGAAGAGCGTTCGAAGGGCAAGCCGCTCGACTGGCGAGGCTTTCTGCTGACCAGCGGCAGCCTCGTCGCGGTGGTGTTTTCCGTCGAGGCGCTGGGCCACGGGCTACTCCATCCTTTGGTGAGCCTGGCGATCCTGGCGGGCGGCATCGGCCTGGCCTGGGGCTACTGGCGCTATGCGCGCGATCGATCTCAGGCCATCATCGATCTCCGCCTGCTGCGCATTCCCACCTTCCACATCGCCAATCTGGGCGGCAATTTATCGCGCTTCTCCATCGGTGCGCTGCCCTTTCTGCTCGTCATGCTCCTGCAGGAAGTCTTCGGCATGACGGCGCTGGCCGCCGGCATGATCACCTTCGTCGGCGCGGTCGGCGCCTTGTTGCTCAAGCTGGTGGCGGTGCCTCTCTTGCGCTGGCTCGGGTTTCGCCGCTCCTTGATGATCAACGCCATCACCACCGGGGCTTTTACCGCTGTCTGCGCATGGTTCACCCCGTCCACCCCGATCTGGGTCATGCTGGCCGTGCTGCTGCTGGGAGGTTTCTTCCGGTCCTTGCAGCTCACTTCGGTCAACACGCTGACCTATGCCGACGTGCCCCAGGAGGCGATGGCTCGCGCCAGCGCTTTCGCTTCGATGGCGCAGCAGGTCGGCATCAGCCTGGGGGTGGCGGTGGCGGCGGTCAGCCTCAATCTCAGTATGGCGTGGCGCGGCGCCTCGCAACTGGCGGCGATCGATGTCGCCGTGGGTTTCGTGGTAACCGGCCTGATAGTGGCGGCGTCGGCGCTGTTCTTCAGCCAGCTCGATCCGCAGGCCGGCGACGAGGTGTCGGGGCGCGGCGCCAGGCGGCGGGGCGCGAGCCAAGACGGGGACTGACAGGGCCCCTGGGGGAGGACTCGCCATGGGCGGCCAAGTCGGCCGGGACCAGGTGTCGTGGAGGCGATAAGGCTTTAGCGACCGACGGGCAGGCGGCTTCGGCCGGCCCGCCGGCGTTTGTCGTCACTCGCCCAAGCTTTGCGGGGCTGATGCGCCGCTCCTCATGAGCCGTCAAATGAAAAGACAGCCCCGGCGGGGCTGTCTTGCGCTGGGCCGAAGCCCAGGGAGGCGCGGCTTTTCAGTACACGCGCGGACCCGGCGGGCAGCGCAGGCCCATGTTCTGCTGGATGATCGCGCCATCCACGTGGTTGGTCAGACCGTCGTAGATGCCGTTGACCGGGAAGTCGTACACGCTGGACTTACCCCAGTCTTGGGCGATGCGGCTCCAGTTGGCCAGATCCTGGGCGTCGACCACGCCGTCGCGGTTGCCGTCGCCCGGGCATTCGGGCTCGGAGGACAGCAAGGTGTCGAGCTTGGCCAGCAGGTTGTCGTAGGCGCGCTGGGCGTCGGGGGCAAAAGGTGGGGTCAGTTCCAGTCCCGCACTGTCGAGCAGTGGATTGGGCACGTCTTGGTTGATCCGGTAGAACTCCTCGGTCTCGATCAGGCCGATGGTATTGGTTTCCGGATCGTAATGCTGCGCCGTATTGCGGACGATCTTGTAATCGACGTCGCGGATGGCCAGCGACTTCTCGGCCTGGATTTCGACCATCGGTTGCTTATCCAGATACAAGGCCTGGTTCACCTCGCCGCAGCTGAAGTAGCCGACTCCGCCGTTATCCACCACGGTGCTGTGATCATAGCCGGGCCCCCACCAGACGCCTTGGTTATCCTCGCAGACACTCTTGGACGTTGGGATCTGGGAGCAGGTGGTTTCGGCCATGATGCATGGTCCGTAGGCTGCGCCATTGGCCTGGATACCGAGGCCGTTCATCGTGAAGTTGATGCTGCGCAGGCTGGCCTGTTCGGGATTGGTGAGGTAGGGCAGCAAGGGCGCCGAGTCTACGCGGCGTGGGACGACTTGGTGCACGTCGATGCCGGCCAGCTCGCCGAAGAATTGGAACAAGTCGACCTGGTTCACCATGTGCGGGACGCTGCGGCCGGGTTGTTCGACCTGCGGCCCCGCGATGATCAGCGGCACCCAGACACCGGTTTGGTAAGCGGTGCCCTTGGCGCGGTCGGCGTCGAACGGCTGTTTGACCGAGTAGGCGAGGGTGCCATTGTCGGTGATGACCACGATCACGGTGTTGCTGGCCTCGGGATGGTAGTTGAGCGTGCCGTCGTCGTTGCGCGTGGCCAAGCCGGTTTCGACCAGAACGCGGCCAAACTCGGTGTCCATGGCTTCGGTCATGCGGTTTTGCAGAACGCGGCCCTGGACGATGTTGGAGCAGTCGAGCTCGTCGGTGTGGCCGTGGCCGACGCCGCTGAGCAGGCTGCTCGGTGGCGTTTGCAGAGGTGTGTGAGCCGAGGTAAAGGTAAGCGAAGCCATCCAGGGCGTGTCGGAACCTTTGCGCGCGTTGATCCATTCGATCGCGGCGTCGGCCTCGATCCGGGTGCGGTAGCCGCGGGCGCGAGGATCGTCGAGCGGCACGGCTTCCACCTGGCCATCTTCGATGATGACCAGCGGAGACACGTAGTACGCGTTGTCGATGGTGAAGTTGAGCGAGGTCGGGCGCGGCGCGCTGCAGCTTTGATCGGGTACGAAGAGGCCGCCGGACTCCACGCATTGCAGGCCGGGAGCGTCTTGCTCCGGCGAGGTGCGTTGCATCGGCTGGCAGGTATTGTCGGCGTAGTAGCAGGCGCCCAGCTCGGAGCCGCCCTGTGCGTAGCCGGGCACGAAGCCGCAACTGTAGGTGCCTTTGTCGGCGAGGCCGCCCGCCGTGGTGTCGATGGCCTCGGGCAGGCCGATCCAGCCATGGAAGTAATCCCAGCCCAGGGCGGCGGGCGTACCATTGCCGGCCTGGTTATGGTCGGGACCGGCAAGGTGGAACTTGCCGAACATCGCGCTTTCGTAGCCCGCGGCCTTGAGCACCTGAGGAATGGTGACTTCGTAGGGCGACAACTGGGAATTGGCGAGGTCGTCGGGGCCGATCGGCTGGGAGAGACCCGTGCGGAAGGGGTAGCGCCCGGCGAACATGGCGGCGCGGGCGGGCGAGCAGACCGGCATGGCCCAGGTATTGTGGAAACGCAAGCCGGCCTCGGCGACGGC
The DNA here is from genome assembly GCA_023228945.1 of Pigmentiphaga sp. Taxonomy (GTDB): domain Bacteria; phylum Pseudomonadota; class Gammaproteobacteria; order Burkholderiales; family Burkholderiaceae_B; genus Verticiella. The sequence continues at coordinate 171,611 of JALOAI010000002.1, forward strand.
GTCCATGTTGGGCACGAGCGGCGGCGTTGCGCCGCCATAGCCAAAGGACGTCATTTGATCGATGCCGACGTCGTCCATGATCACGAGCAGAATGTTCGGCGCGCGAACCTCGGGCGGATCGATGGGCGAGTCCGAGTCGTCGCTGCCGCAGGCCGCGAGGCCCAGCAATGCCGTGGAGGCAAGGCTCCAGGCAAGTATCTTACCGCGTGTCATGTTTCCTCCGGCGAGCCTCCTCAGGCCCGGTGACTGTTGGCATCAAGGTTTTTCCCGAGCTTACTATAGGGTGGCTTCTAGCTGTAGAACTATTCCAGAGATTTGGTATTGATTCTTTGGCGGGGCCATGCTACTGGTCAGGGGTCGACAGGAGGGGGGAGCTCGCCGTAGAGTTCGCGGGCATAGGGCAGCCAAACCTCGCCCTGGCCGAACAGTTGGGCGAAGTGCTCGCGCAGCCAGCGGTTGCGCGGGTCCTGGTGATACCGCCGGTGCCAGTGCTGCGACACGACGAATGTAGGCGGTACGAAGGGCGGCCGCACCACCCGGATTCGGGGGTGGTCGCGATAGACCATGGCCAGCGAAATCGGTACCGTGGCCAGCACGTCCAGATCCGCCACCAGATGCGGCAAGCTCAGGAAGTGCGGCGTGGTGATCACCACGCGGCGCTCGATACGCTGCCGCGCCAAAAAAGCGTCGTAGACCTTTTCGCTGCGCAGCGGGGCATCGGCGACGGCATGGCCGATGCTCGAGAACGCTTCGCGGCTGAGCTGATCTCCGGCCAGGGGCCGGTCGCCGTTCATCAAACAGGCGAAGGTATGGGTGAACAGGCGCTGGCGCAGCAGGCTGTCCTTATTGAGATCGGGAAAATAACCGATCGCCAGGTCGATCTCCCCCGCCTCGAGTGCGCGCTCGAGTTCGCCCGGTGGCAGCATGGGGGTATCGATCGACACCTGCGGCGCCACTTGCCAGATCCGCCGCATGAGATGGGGCACGAACGCCTGGACGGCAACGTCGGCCAGCGCTACGCGATAGCGGGTGACCAGGGTTTCGGGCTGGAAGGGCGGCGCCTCGAGGATGTCGTGCTCGACTGATTGCAGCAGCTGCGTGGCGCTGTCGATCATGCGCATGGCGCGCGGCGTGGGCTGCATGCCCTCGGAGGTGCGAACGAACAGGGGATCGCCGATATGCCGGCGCAACCGTGCCAGCGCGGTACTGAAGCCCGGCTGGCTCATGCCGAGCTGTTCGGCGGCACGGCTGACGCTGCGATGCTCGTTCAGCGTCGTGAGGATGCGCAGCAAATTCAAATCGAAAGTCATGTCTCTATTATCGTTTTGGCAGATAGCAAGAATCTAGCAGGCTTTATTGAGCAATGTGCTGCCTCTTCCCATAATGATTCACAAGAAGAGCGCTTCGGCAAGGAGACACCATGACGCTGCCCCTATTACGAAACTGTTGGTATGTAGCCGCCTGGGATCACGAGATCCTGGGCGACACGCTGCTCGAACGGACGATTCTGGGCCAATCGCTGGTGCTGTATCGCAAGCAAGATGGCCAGCCGGTGGCGATGAACAATAAATGTCCACATCGCCATGCGCCGCTGTCGATGGGGCGTAAGGAAGGCGATGCGCTGCGCTGCATGTATCACGGGCTGAGGTTCGCGCCCGACGGCCGATGTACGGAGATCCCGGGCCAGGCCAACATCCCGCCCGGCACCTGTGTCCGCACCTATCCGGTGGCGCAACGCCATCGCTGGGTCTGGATCTGGATGGGCGATCCGGCCCTGGCCGACCCGGCCGAGATCCCCGACACGCCGGCGCAAACCGATCCCGGTTGGCGCATGAAGCCGGGCTACAAGAATTTCGCCGCCGATTATCTGCTGATCTCCGATAACCTGCTGGACTTCTCCCACCTGTCGTACATCCACGAACGCACGCTGGGTGGATCGCCCAACATCGCCGAGGCCCGTCCCGAGGTAAGGCGCATGGAGCGCGGCATCCGGGTCACGCGCAAGGTGCCCGATACGGTGCCGGCCCCGTATCACCAGCGCCTGGGCAAGTTCGCGGGCCGCGTCGATCGGTGGTTTCACTACGACTACGTGCTGCCCGGCATCCTGCTCATGGATGCCGGCGTCAAGGATGCCGGCAAGGCCGACGACGACCTGGAAGGTGCGCTGCTGTTCAACAGCACGCAGGCGCTGACGCCCGAAACCGAGCACAGCACGCATTATTTCTTTATGCAGGCGCACAACTTTGCGCTCGACGATGCGACCATCACCGAGTCCATCTACCAGAGCCTGTGCACGGCCTTTGAAGAAGACCGCCTGATGATCGAGGCGCAGGCGCGCCTGATCCGCAGCACGCCTGCCGAGCCCATGCTGCCCATCAATGCCGACGCCGCCTTGCAGCAGTTTCGCTGGTTGGTACAAAAGTTCTGGAAGGCGGAGCGGCAGGACGAACCGGCGGCGCAGCGGCTCAGCGCCTGAGGAGGCGCCAACGCGCCAAGGCGGGGAGTATGGCGTTGGAGACAAAGAGCTCGCGCGCCAGGCTTTGGAGCCCAGGCCGCGCGAGCGCGGTATGGATCGGTTTCGGCGCCACCGGTTTCAGGCGGGAAGCGAACGTTTCGCCGCGGCCGGTTGTCGCGCTGTAGTTTTTTTATAAAACGGAGACAACTTCATGATTGACAGCAAGCATTCTCATGGTTTGTTGGTATCTATTTCGGTGGCCGCGGCGTTCGCGGCGATGGCCGCGCCGGCACAGGCCGAGATCACCATCGGCGCCATTTATTCCGTGACCGGCCCGGCCGCCGCCTTGGGCATCGGCCCGCGCAACGCCATGGCACTCTGGCCCAAAGAAATCGGCGGCGAGCCGGTGCGCATCCTGGTGTACGACGACGCCTCCGACCCCAGCCAGGCTACACGCCACGCCCGCAAACTCACGCAAGAAGACAAGGCGGACGTGATCATCGGCTCGACCGTCACCCCCGGCGCGCTGGCGATCTCCGAAGTGGCCATCGAAACCGGCACGCCGCAGCTGGCCGCCTCGCCGGTGGAGCTTGCTCCCGATAAGGAGGGATGGACCTTCCGCCTGCCCCAGTCGGTGGCGTTGATGGCCGAAGGCACGATCGAGCACATGAAGCAGCAAGGCATCAAGACCTTCGGCTTTCTGGGCTACTCCGACGCCTACGGCGAAAGCTGGCTGCAGGAGCTGAAAAAGAACGCCGACCGCGAAGGGATCAGCCTGACCACGGCCGAGCGCTTTGGCCGCGCCGATACCTCGGTTACCGCCCAGGCCCTGCGCCTGTTGAGCACCAAGCCCGATGCAGTGGTGATCGTAGCTTCCGGCAGTGGCTCGGCCATGCCGCAACTGACGGTCCAGGAGCGTGGTTACGACGGCCCGATCTACCAGACCTTCGGTGCCGTGGCCCCGGACCTGATTCGTCTGGCGGGCAAGGCGGCGGAAGGCACTTATGGGCTATCGGGCCCGGCAGTCGCGCCGGACCAGTTGCCTGCCGATCACCCGTCGCGCCAGGTGGCCCTCGACTACGTCGCGGAATATGAGCGGGCCAACGGCCAGGGGAGCTATAACCAGTTCGCCGCCAATATCCAGGGCGGGCTGCTGGTGCTGCAGGAGGCCATCCCGGTGGCGCTGCAGCAGGCGAAGCCCGGCACGCCGGAGTTTCGCACCGCGCTGCGCGACGCCCTGCGATCCGTGGGTGAGGTGGCGGTGCCGCAGGGGGTACTGAACTACACCGCGGACGACCCCTATGGCTTCGATGCGCGTGGGCGCTTCGTGCTGCAGGTACAGGATGGCGCCTGGCGCGCCGTGCGCTAGCTGGCGGCCAGCCATTGCGGACATTGGCGTTGAACCGGCGGGCCGTGTGACGCCAGCGGCGGGGGCGGGCCCCCGTCGCCACTTCGGCTAGGGGCGGCGGCCCACCATATCGCCCGGCACTACCCAACGCGCGAAGTCCTCGGCGCTGACATGGCCGAGGGCGATTGCCGACTCTTCCAGCGAGAGGTTCTCGCGGTGGGCCTTCTTGGCGATGGCGGCGGCCTTGTCGTAGCCGATATGGGGATTGAGCGCCGTGACCAGCATCAGCGAGCGCTGGACGAGCTCGGCGATACGCTCGCGGTTGGGTTCTATCCCCTGGGCGCAATGCTGATCGAAGCTGCCCATGCCGTCGGCCAGCAGACGCACCGATTGCAGGAAATTATGGATCACCAGCGGCTTGAAGACGTTGAGTTCGAAGTTGCCCATCGAGCCGCCGATGTTGAGGGCGACGTCGTTGCCCAGCACTTGGGCGGCAAGCATGGTCAGCGCTTCGCATTGAGTGGGATTGACCTTGCCGGGCATGATCGAGCTGCCGGGTTCGTTCTCGGGAATCTGCAGTTCGCCCAGGCCCGAGCGCGGGCCGCTGGCCAGCCAGCGCACGTCGTTGGCGATTTTCATCAGCGCCGCCGCGAGCGTTTTGAGGCAGCCATGGGCAAACAGCAGGTTCTCGTGGCTGGCCAGGGCCTGGAAGCGGTTGGCCGCGCTGGCAAACGCCAGGCCGGTTTGCGCCGCCAGCCGGCTGGCCACGCCGTCGCCGAACTCGGGATGGGCATTCAGGCCCGTGCCCACGGCGGTGCCGCCGATGGCCAGCGGCAGCAGCTCGGTCTGGGCGTGCCGCAGTTGGGCCTCGCAATGATCGAGCTGGGCCACCCAGCCGGATATCTCCTGGCCAAGCGTGAGCGGCGTGGCATCCTGCAGATGGGTGCGGCCGATCTTGACGATGTCATCGAAGGCCCGGCTTTTTTCTTGCAAGGTGGCGCGCAGGCCCTGCAGCGCGGGCAGCAGGTGTTCCGCCACTTGCACGGCGGCGGCCACGTGCATCGCGGTGGGAAAAACGTCGTTGGACGATTGGCCGCGGTTGACGTGGTCATTGGGGTGGACCAGCCGCTGTTGCCCGCGCTCGCCGCCCAGCAGTTCGGAGGCGCGGTTGGCCAGCACCTCGTTCATGTTCATATTGGTTTGCGTGCCCGAGCCCGTTTGCCATACCGACAGCGGAAACTCATCCGGCCAGCGGCCGTCGATCACTTCGTTGGCGGCCTGCACGATGGCGTCGGCCAGGCGGGGCTCGAGCTGGCCCAGGGCCGCGTTGGTTTCGGCCGCGGCGCGCTTGACACGGGCCAGGGCCTGAATCAATGCCATCGGCATCTGCTCTTGGGAAATGGCAAAAAAATGCAGGGAGCGCTGGGTTTGCGCGCCCCACAGATGATCCGCGGGGACGTCGATCGGGCCGAAGGTGTCGTGCTCACGCCGGGTGGTCATGGGGTTCTCCATCTGGGTTGGGTAAAACGCCGAGCCCCGCGACCGGGGCGCGCGGCGTCAAAAACAGAAAAAAGAAGGTATGCGAAACATCGGTATCGGGGGTGGCATGCTGGCAAACCCGGCTAGGGTGAACGCAGCGAAATCTCTAGAATCGACGGTGGCCGGAGCCGTATCCAACTCCGGTATTGACAAACACAACTTCATTATTGACAGAGGAGACTCATCATGCAAATCGTGTCCCAATGGCTGCGCCTTGGCGGCGTCGCCATGGCGGTATCCCTGGCCTGCGCGGCCGGCGCGGCGCAGGCGCAGATCAACGTGGGCGTCATCGTATCCACCACCGGGCCGGGCGCATCGCTGGGCATCCCGGCGGAACAGTCGTTCAAGCTTTGGCCCGATACGCTGGCGGGCCAGAAGATGACCATGATCATTCTCAACGACGGTACCGACAGCAATATGGCGGCGCGCAACACGTCCAAGCTGATCAACGAGGATAAGGTCGACATCATCATCGGCTCCTCGACCACGCCCAACTCGATTCCCGTGGTCGAAGAAGCCGGCCGCCAGGGGGTCCCGGTGATTACGCTGTCGGGCGGCAAGGCCACCGTGATGCCGCAAGAGGGGCCGCGTACCTGGGCGTTCAAGCTCTCACCCACCGAGGCGATCTCCACCCGGCGCGTGATGGACCACATGCTCAAGCAGGGCAAGAAGCGCATGGCCACCATCGGGCTGGCCAACAGCTACGGCGAGGGTTTCCTCGAGGTGGTGCGCGAGATCGCGCCCGAGAAGGGCATCGAGCTGGTGGCCGCCGAGAAGTACAACGCCACCGACCAAAGCGTGACCGCCCAGGTGCTCAAGGTGCTGGCGTCCAAGCCCGACGCGGTGTTCATTCTCAGTTCGGGCACGCCGGGCGCGCTGCCCCAGATCGAGTTGGCCGAACGCGGCTTCAAGGGGCTGGTGTATCAAACCCAGGGCGTGGCCAACAACGACTTCCTGCGGGTGGGCGGCAAAAGCCTCGAGGGCAGCTTCATGACGGTGGCGCCGGTGCTGGTGGCCGACCAACTGCCCGACGACAACCCCACCAAAAAGGCGGGGCTGGAGTATCTGGCCAAGTGGGACGCCCGCTACGGCGCCGAAACCCGTTCGCTGTTCGGCGCCACCGCCTGGGATGCCATGCTGCTGACCGAAGCCGCCAGCCGCGAAGCGCTCAAAACCACCAAGCCGGGTACCCCGGAGTTCCGCAAGGCGCTGCGCGACGCCATGGAAGGCATGCAGGGGTTCGTGGGCACCGAAGGGGTCTATAACATGACCCCGCAGGACCACAACGGTGTGGACGAAACCAGCCAGGTGCTCGTCACGATCGAGAACGGCGACTGGAAGTACGTCGAATAGGCCTTATGCCGCGCCGGGCCCGGCGGGCGGTGGCAGCCGCCAGCCCGGCCGGCGCATCCGGCTTCCGGATGCACCGCGGCATCGCTTCTTTTCTTGTCAGGAACCCCCCATGGCCACGCCTTTCATCGCCAGCCCGGCGCTCCTGGCCGAACCGGCGCTGCCCGATCTCGGTCTTCTGCGCAGCCACGACGACGTGAAGCGGGTCAATGCACTGCCCTACACGCAGTACATGCCCTTCACTTCCACCTACCAGGCGCTGGAGGCGTCGGCGCGCTGTTTCGGCGAGCGGCCGGCGCTCACTTTCTGGTCCTCGCCCGACCCCGCAGAGCCGGGGCGGACCTGGACGCACCGGAGTCTGTTCGCCGATATCCAGCGCACCGCACGATGGTTCCAGACGTTGGCGGGTGGCGAACGCCCCCGCGTCGCCATGCTGCTGCCGGCGATTCCCGACGCCTATCTCACCTTGTGGGGCGCCGAAGCGGTGGGTGTCGCCTGCCCGATGAACTACCTGCTGGGTGCCCGGCACCTGGCGGAGCTCGTGACGGCCGCCGATTGCAACATCCTGGTGGCCCTTGGTCCCTGCGACGACCTGGCGATCTGGGAGCTGGCGGCGCCGATCGTGGCGCGTTGTGCAAGCCTGAAGGCCGTGGTGCGGGTCGCGGTGGACCAAGCCTCTGCCGGCCAGGCCGCCGGCGGTGAGCCGCTGCCGGCAGCGGCAAAAATATCTGGACAAATACCGGGGTCGAGATCACCGGAAGGGGCGGCGCCGCGGCAAGTACCGGTGCTGGCGTTCGCCGAGGGCCTGGCCGGCCAGCCTGCCGGCATGCCCCGCGAATGGCGGCCACCCGTCGCCGACGATCTGGCCGCGGTGTTCCACACCGGCGGCACCACGGGCACCCCCAAATTGGCCCGTCATTTACACCGCAACCAGCTGCACGCGGCCCGAGGCGCGGCATGGCACTACGGCATGACGGCCGACGACAGCATCATCAACGGTTTCCCGTTGTTCCACGTGGCCGGCTCGCTGGTCTATGGGCTGTCCACCCTGATGACCGGCGGCCATCTCTATCTGCCCACGCTGCTGGGCTTTCGCAACACCGGCTTTATGCGGCGTTACTGGGAGTTCGTCGGCCGCCATCGCATCACGCTGGCCACCGCGGTGCCCACCGGCATCGCCACCTTGCTGGCGATGCCGCATACGCCGGAACAATTGCATTCGGTACGAGCCATGCTCACCGGCGGCGCGCCGCTGCCCGACGCCCTGGCGGACGAATGCGAGCAACGCCTGGGCATCCCGGTACGCAACACGCTCGGGATGACGGAATCGGCGGGTGTGATCGGCATCGAGCCGGTGGCTGCGCCGCGCCGCCGTGGCTCCTGCGGCTGGCCGCTGCCTCACACCGAGGTGGAAATCGTCGATCCTGAAACCCTGCTGCCGGTGCCAACCGGGGAGATCGGCATGCTGCGCGCCCGCGGTCCGCATATCAGTCCGGGCTATACCGAGGCCGGCCGGAATCCCGGCACCTTCCAGGACGGTTGGCTCTTGAGCGGCGACCTCGCCCGCCAGGACGAGGAGGGCCGGGTGTATGTCATGGGCCGCACCAAGGATGTGATCATTCGCAATAGCCACAATCTCGATCCCCAGCAGATCGAGGAAGCGATGCTGGCTCATCCGGGTGTCCAGATGGCCGCCGCCGTCGGCCAGCCCGACGAGTACGCGGGCGAGCTGCCCATGGTGTACGTCGTGCCGCGGCCGCGCGCCGCGCTCGACGTGGAGGCGCTGCTGGCCCATGCCCGCGCCACGGTGCCGGAGCGGCCGGCCTGGCCCAAGCGGATCGAGATCGTCGAGGCCTTGCCACAAACGGCCGTGGGCAAGGTCTACAAGCCCGAGCTGCGTCGCCGTGCCATCCTGTGGGTGCTGGCCGATCGGGTTCGGGCGGCGGGCCTGGAGGGGAAGGTAACGGTGGAGTGCCGGGACCAGGGGCGCGGGCTCGCGGTGCGCCTGGTGCCGACGGCGGGAGAAGGCGAGGCGCTGCACGATAGGCTGCGGCAACTGATGCGCCGGTTTTCGCTGAGCTACCACATCGCGGGCGACACGGCGAACCGAAAGGGCGCCGCGGGCGCGGACACGATCGATCGGGACGCCGGCGCCGCCGTTGTGACAAACAAGGGCAGCGACCATGCCGCCTGAACCGGTCGATTTCTGGTTCGACTTCATTTCGCCGTTCGGCTATCTCGCCAGCCTGCGCATCGACGAGCTTGCCGCCCGTCATGGCCGCGAGGTGCGCTGGCATCCGCTGCTGCTGGGCGTGACGGTGTTGCAGATCATGGGCCTCAAGCCCATTCCCGAGACGCCGCTCAAGGGCGATTATGCCGTGCGCGAACTGTTGCGCTACCAGCGTCGTCATGGCCAGTCGATCGGACGCGATTTGTTCCTGCCGCCGATGGCGCCGCTGCCGCCCGCCCGACTCATGGCCGCCTTGCTGCGGCTGGAGCCGGCACAGGCAAAACCGTTTGCCCGCGCGGTGCTGCGGGCCTATTGGCGCGACGGACGACAGATCCACGGGGCCGCCGATCTGCAAACGATCGGCGTGGCGGCGGGGATTCCCGCCGCGTTGCTGGCGCGGGCCAGCGACGGTGCGCTGGCCCGCGAAGCCTTGCGCGACGAGATGGACCAAGCCGTGGCGCGAGGAGTGTTCGGCTCGCCGTTCGTGATCATCGACGGCGAGCCTTTTTTTGGGGTAGACAAACTCGAGCTGATCGACGAGTGGCTGGCGTGCGGCGGCTGGTAGTCAAGCAGCTCGGCGCGCCGAATGGACGGCCCTCCAGTCGCTTCGCGACTTCCTCCCCGAGGGAGGGTTCGCGCTTGAGACGGCTCGGCGCGCCGGATGGACGGCCCTCCGGTCGCTTCGCGACTTCCTCCCCGGGGGAGGGTTCGCGCTTGAGACGGCTCGGCGCGCCGGATGGACGGCCCTCCGGTCGCTTCGCGACTTCCTCCCCGAGGGAGGGTTCGCCCTTGAGACGACTCGGCGCGCTCACGCCCTCAGCAGCCGCGCCGCATCGCGCGCGAAGTAAGTGAGGATGCCGTCGGCGCCGGCGCGCTTGAAGGCCAGCAGCGATTCCATCATGACTCGATCATGGTCGAGCCAGCCGTTGGCGGCCGCGGCCTTGAGCATGGCGTACTCGCCGCTCACCTGGTAGACAAAGGTGGGGACATGGAAGGTGTCCTTCACGCGGCGGACTACGTCGAGGTAGGGCATGCCGGGCTTGACCATCACCATGTCGGCGCCTTCATGCAGATCGAGGGCGACCTCGCGCAGGGCTTCGTCGGTGTTGCCCGGATCCATCTGGTAGGTATCTTTGGTGGACTTGCCCAGGTTGGCGGCCGAACCCACGGCGTCGCGGAAGGGGCCGTAGAAGGCGCTGGCGTACTTGGCGGAGTAGGCCATGATGCGGGTATGGATCAGGTCGGCCGCCTCGAGCGCGCGGCGGATGGCGCCGATGCGGCCGTCCATCATGTCGCTGGGCGCGACGAAGTCGACGCCGGCGTTGGCCTGCACCAGGGCCTGTTGCACGAGGATCTCGGTGGTGGCGTCGTTGAGGATATAGCCTTGGTCGTCGACCACGCCATCCTGCCCATGGCTGGTGTAGGGATCGAGCGCCACATCCGTCATGATCGCCAGCTCGGGGAACTCCTGCTTGAGCGCGGCCACGACGCGGGGGATGAGACCTTGCGGGTTGTGGGCTTCGGTGCCGTCGGGCGTTTTCAGGATGGGATCAATGTGGGGAAAGAGAGCGAGCACCGGGATGCCGAGTTCCACGCATTCTCGCGCCACCGGCAGCAGCGTATCGAGGGAATAGCGTTCGACGCCCGGCATGGAGGGGACGGCCTGGCGCACGCCCTGGCCTTCGGTGACGAACACCGGATAGATCAAATCATCGGGGCTCAGCCGGTGCTCGCGTACCAGGCGGCGGGTGGCGTCGTCGACGCGCAAGCGGCGTGGCCGGTTGAACGGAAAGTGGGCGTGCACGGTGGCGGGAGGCATGTCGGGTCTCCGGAGGGGGCTGGGGATTTCAGGGAGCGACCTGGGGAAGGATCCAGCGTTCGATGTGGTTGGCGGCTTCGTCGAGGCCGATGCGTTGAGTGGCCGAGAACGGGATGACTTCCAGGGTACCGAGTTCGGCAAGCTGGCGCCGGATGGCGGCCACGGCCTTGACGCGCTGGCCGTAGGGAAGTTTGTCGGCCTTGGTGAGCAGCACCAGCACCGGCCGTTCGGCGGGCGCGACCCAGTCGACCAGCCGTTGGTCGTGCTCGGTCAGGCCGCGGCGGATATCGAGCAGCAGCACCAGGCCCGCCAGCGACGTGCGCTCGCGCAGATAGCGGCCTAGAACGTCGGCCCAATCGAGCCGGGCGGATTGCGGCACGGCGGCATAGCCATAACCGGGGAGATCGACCAGATAGCCGATGTCGGATTCGGGCTCGAGCGGATCGGGCAGGCCGAAGAGATTGATCAAGCGTGTGCGGCCCGGCGTGCGGCTGGAAAACGCCAGCCGGCGTTGGCCGGCGAGCACATTGATGGCTGAGGATTTGCCCGAGTTGGAGCGCCCGACGAAGGCGACCTCGGCGGGACCCGGCGGCGGCAGTTGCTCGAGTTTGGCGGCCGAGGTATGGAAGCGGGCACGATGCAGCAGGGACACGGCGAAGGAAATCCTGGACAGGGGGCACGACAGGTGCCGGGAAACGAAAGTGGCGTTTTGCGGCCGCTGTAATCGCCGGTATTCTATGGTGTTTCCCTTCGAGTCTATCAGCTATCAGGCGCCCTCCATGACCTCTTACGTTCCTCCCCTGCGTGATATGTGGTTTGTGATCGACCAGGTCTTGCATTTGCCTCGTGCCTGGGCGCGGATGCCCGCCTTTGCCGACATCGACGCCGATATCGCACGCCAGGTGCTGGAAGAGGCGGGGCGCTTCACGACCGATATCCTGGCGCCCACCAATTCGCCGGGCGATCTCGAAGGCTGTCATTTCACCAACGGCGAGGTCACGACGCCGCAGGGCTACAAAGAGGCGTATCGAGCCTACGTCGAGGGCGGCTGGCCCGCGCTGGCCTGCGACCCCGAGGCGGGCGGCCAGGGGCTGCCCAATGCGCTCAACGCCGTCCTGCTCGAAATGACGGCCGCCGCCAATCATGCCTGGAGCATGTACGCCGGTTTGCTGCACGGCGCCTATGCCTGCCTGCATGCCTTTGCGTCGCCCGAGCTCAAGGAGCGTTACCTGGGCAAGGTGGTGAGCGGCGAATGGGCCGGCACCATGTGCCTGACCGAGCCCCAGGCCGGCTCCGATCTCGGCCTGCTGCGCAGCCGCGCCGAGCCGCGCGGCGACGGCAGCTATGCGATCTCGGGCAATAAAATCTTCATCTCGGGCGGCGAGCACGACCTCACCGACAACATCGTGCATCTCGTCCTGGCGCGGCTGCCGGATGCACCCGCCGGCACGCGCGGGATCTCGCTGTTCCTGGTGCCCAAGCTGCTGCCCGAGGAACTCGGCGGCGGCCGCAATGCGGCGTATTGCGACGGCATCGAAAAGAAAATGGGGATCAAGGGCAGCGCCACCTGCGCCATGCGTTTCGAGGATGCCCAGGGTTGGCTGGTGGGCGAGGCCAACCGTGGTCTGCAAGCGATGTTCGTGATGATGAATGCCGCCCGCATCCAGGTGGCTCTGCAGGGGTTGGCCCACGCCGACGCCGCCCATGGCCGCGCGCTGCGCTATGCCCTGGAGCGGCAGCAGTCGCGCGCGCCGGTGCGCGAGCAAGCCGAACGGCCGGCCGACCCCCTCACGGCGCACCCGGCCATGCGGCGCACCCTGCTCGATCAGCGATGTGTGGTCGAAGGCGGCCGGGTGCTCGCCTATTGGGGCGCTCATTTGCTGGATACCGCCGAGGGCGCGCCCGATGCCGGGGATCGCGAACAGGCCGAGAATCACCTGGCCCTGCTCACGCCCATCCTGAAGGCCTATCTCACCGACGCGGGCTTCCAGGTGGCCAGCCAGGCCTTGCAGGTATTCGGCGGATACGGCTATGTGCACGAGTACGAAGTCGAACAAACCTTGCGCGACAGCCGCATCGCCCTGATCTACGAAGGCACCAACGAGATCCAGGCCATCGATCTGCTGGTGCGCAAGATCGTATCCGATGGCGGCCGGCGTTTCGGCGCCCTGCTCGACGTCGTGGCCGCCGACGCCCGCGAGGCGGGAGCGTCGGCGCATGGCCCGGCGCTGGCCGCGCTGGTCGACACCGTGCGCGGCGTCACGGGCGAGATCTGCGCCTCGGCGGCGGACGATGCCGAGTACCCCTTCCGGGTGGCAGACGACTTCCTGCGTTTGGCGGCGCTCACCTTCATGGCGCATGCCTGGCTGCGCCTCGATCGCGCGGCCTCGGGGGAGGCCCGGGAGGCCGCTGATTTTCTCGCCGCCAAGCGCGAGGCCGCGGGGCATTTTTTCCGTTACAACCTGCCCGAGGCGGAGTTACATGTCGCCAGGATTCGCGCGGGCCGCGAAAACCTCCCCGCGGTTGCCTTAATCGCGTAATTTTCGATTAGAATCGCTAGCTTTACAGCGCTTTCCGAGAAAGTGCCGATTCCTCGTCGTCGGTAACATTGAGGTTCCCATGAAGCGTGTGCTGTCTTGGATGGTTATGACTGGCGGTCTGATGCTGGGCGCATCGGCGGTCGCACCCTCTTTCGCCGCCCAGGAAGGGCTGGCCGCTCCCGATGCCGCCCGTGGCGGTACGCTCTACGAGCAGGGTGACGCCTCGCGTGGCATCATTTCCTGTGCAAGCTGTCATGGCCCTGGGGGCGACAGCACGATCGAGGCCAATCCCAAGCTTGCCGGGCAGCATGCCGGCTACCTGCATGGCCAATTGATCGATCTGCGCCAGCTGCCCGACGCCGAGGCGCCGTCCCGGATCTCGCCCGTCATGAACCCGATGGCGGCCAACCTCACCGACCAGGATATTGCGGATATCTCGTACTACCTGTCGCAAAAAACGCTGGACAATCCCGCCACGGCCACCAATCCCGCCTTGGTCGAAGCCGGCCAGAAGATCTGGCGGGGCGGCATCATGGCCAAGGGCGTGCCCGCCTGCTCGGCCTGCCATGGCGCCAGCGGCACCGGCATCCCCGCCCAATACCCCTACCTCGGTGGCCAGTTCGCCTCCTACCTCGAAAGCCAGCTGCACGCCTTCCGCAGCGGCGATCGTGCCGGCGACCGCGACACCGGAGGCGTCATGGCCGATATCGCGGCCCGGCTGAGCGATGCCGAGATCAAGGCGGTGTCCGACTACGCCGCGGGCCTGCGCTAGGAACGATGAACCTTTTCGCCGGCGCCGACTCCCAAGGAAGCGCCGGAAGCCCCTGAAAGTGGGCGAAACTGTCTTTCTTTCGGGGGGTGTCCGGCTGGGCGCCCCCTTTGTTTGTTTATGAGCCAACCCGAATCTCGCACGCGCACGGCCACTACCTGGCAGGATTTCTCCGAGCTCGTGGGATCCATGCGTTTCGCCATCAGCCTCCTGGTCATCATTTGCGTGGCCAGCGTGGCGGGTACCGTATTACAGCAAAACCGGCCGCTCAATACCTACATCGATCAATTCGGTCCGTTCTGGGCCGAGTTCTTCGAGCGCCTATCGCTATTCAATGTGTATAACGCCTGGTGGTTTCTGCTCATCATGGCGTTTTTGGTGATTTCCACCTCCTTGTGCGTCATGCGCAACGCGCCCTCCATGCTGCGCGACTCCTTATCGTTTCGCGATAAAGTCCGCGAAGGCAGTTGGCGATCCTTTCCCCAGCGGGCCGAGGGGGGGGCCGAGCTCCCGCCCGAGGCGGCGGCCGAGCGTACGACGCAATGGCTGCGGCGGCGGGGCTTCGCGGTGCGCGTGCGCGCCAACGGCGAATCCCGGCTGGTGGCCGCCAAGGCCGGCGCCGGCAATCGCCTGGGCTATATTTTTGCCCATGTCGCCATTGTCGTTATTTGCGTGGGCGGCCTGTTCGATAGCGAGCTGCCGATCCGCCTGCAAGTGTGGCTGGGCGGCAAGGCGCCGGTGTTCGACAATATGCGAATCGCCGATGTGCCGCCCAGCGGCCGGTTGAGCATGAACAATCCGTCCTACCGCGCGTCGGCCCTGGTGCCCGAGGGCGTGCAAACGCGGCACGCGGTGGTGATGGTGGGCGATGGCGCGCTGGTGCAGCCCTTGCCGTTCAGCCTGCGGCTGAATGACTTCGTGGTGGATTATTACTCCACCGGGATGCCCAGCGACTTCGCCAGCCACGTCACGGTGTTCGACGACGACACCGGCGAAAGTTTCGATACGGTGATCCGGGTCAACGAGCCTTTGGCCTATCGCGGCGTCACGGTGTACCAGGCCAGTTTCGACGACGGCGGAAGCCGGGTGCGGGTGCTGGGTCATGCCGTTGACGGGACCCTGGCCGAACCCTTCGAACTGGAAGGGCGGGTTGGCGATGAGTTGAACCTGGCCGCGGCGGCGGGCGGCGAGGGCTCGGTGATGTTCACGGCCCTGCGCCCGATCAACGTCGAGAATCTCGCCGACGCGGGCGCCGCGCAGCCGCGGGCGCTGGGCGAGCACGTGGCCGCCGTCAGCGGCAGCGCGGCGCGCGACCTCAGCGCCCGGTTCCAGAACGTCGGGCCGAGCCTTGAGTACCAGCTCACCGATAGCGCCGGCCAAAGTACGCAGTTTCACAACTACATGCTGCCGGTGGAGCTCGACGGCAGCCGGGTGTATCTGCTGGGCGCCCGTAACAGCCCCGCGGACGTCTACCATTATCTGCGTATTCCCGCCGACGCCCAAGACGGGATGGGCGAGTTCCTGGCATTGCAGCACGCGCTGGCCGATCCGCTCGCGCGGCGCGAGGCCGCGACGCGCTTTGCCGACGTCAGCCTGCCGGTGGATGCCGGCCCTGGCGCCAGCCAGGCGGTGGCCGATTCGGCGCAGCGCGCACTCGACGTATTCGCCGACGGCGGGCTGCGCAGTGTCACTCGCTTCCTGGAAGACAACGTGCCAGCCGCCGAGCAGCCGCGCGCCGCCGAAGTGGTGGTAAGGTTGCTGACGGGCGCGATGTCGATGCTGCGCGAGGTCGCGCGCGAGCAGGCGGATCTTCCGCCTTTGCGGGATCTCGACAACGATGCCTTGGTGCGCGAGGAGATCTGGACCCGGCAGGCGCTCGCGGCGCTGTCCGATCTCTCGCTATATCCGGCGCCGGTGTTCCTCACGTTGGCCGACTTCGACCACGTCGAGGCCAGCGTCTTCCAGCTCAGCCGCACGCCGGGCAAAATGGCGGTATATCTGGGTTGCGTGTTGCTGGTGCTGGGCGTGTTCGCCATGTTCTACGTGCGTGAACGGCGACTCTGGGTATGGATCCGCCCCGAGGGCCAGGGTAGCCATGCGTTGCTAGCCATGACCTCGCAGCGGCGCAATCTCGATTTCCACCGCGAGTTCGATCGGTTGCGGCGGGAGTTCGGCCGGTTGTTTCCCAACAAGGATACTGAGTGATGCAAGCGACACCTTCACGTGACGAGCCCTGGCTGGAGGACGACGGCCCGGTGATGCGGGGCAGGCCCGACTGGACCGACCTGCTGTTCTTGCTGTTGCTCGCCGCAGGGGCCTGGTTCGCCCTGGAGCGTGCCGGCGGCCTGATGGACGGCTACGATCGCGCCATTCTCATCGGCGCGGTGCCGGTGGCGGCCTGGCTGGGCTGGTTGTGGCGCCCGTTGCGGGTGCTGGCGGTGGCGCTGGCGGTGGGCGGCGGCTTGGCGCTGGCGCTCTATGGCGGCGATTTGGCGCAATCCGAGGCTTCGTTCTGGCTGCGCTATATGCTGTCGTCGCAATCGGCCATCATGTGGATGTGCGCCTTGTTCGGGCTGGCCACCGTGTGCTATTGGATCGGTCTCGCGGCGCGCAGCGACACCGCGTCGTGGTTGGGCACGGTCTTCACCTGGGGGGCGGTGTTCGCCGGGATCCTGGGCCTGCTGGTGCGCTGGTACGAAAGCCATCTGCTTGGGGCCGATATCGGCTACATCCCGGTCAGCAATCTGTACGAGGTCGTCATCCAGTTCGCCCTCGTCATCGCGCTGTTCTACCTGTACTACGAACAACGCTACGGCACGCGCGCGCTGGGCGCCTTCGTCATGCTTATCATCACGGCGGCGATCGCCTTCCTCATCTGGTACACCTTCGCCCGCGACGGCTATGTGATCCAGCCATTGGTGCCAGCCCTCAAAAGCTGGTGGATGAAGCTGCACGTGCCGGCCAACTTCATCGGCTATGGCACGTTTTCGCTGGCCGCCATGGTCGGCTTCGCCTATTTGGTCAAGCAGCATGGCGAGACCCGCTCGTGGTGGAAGCTGGCGCCGCTATTCGTGCTCGGCGTGCTGCTGGCGGCCGAGCCCATGGTATTCCGTACCGAAGGCTTGTCGTCATACTGGATGCTGTATTTCGGCCTTGGCGCCATCGTGGTCGGCCTCATCCTGTTGGCGCGCCGGCCCCTGGCCCAGCGCCTGCCCTCGCTCGAAGTGCTCGACGACATCATGTACCGGGCGATCGCCGTCGGCTTCGCCTTTTTCACGGTGGCCACCATCCTCGGCGCGCTATGGGCGGCGGAGGCCTGGGGCGCCTACTGGCAATGGGATCCCAAGGAAACCTGGGCCCTCATCGTCTGGCTCAACTACGCGGCGTGGCTGCACATGCGGCTGATGAAGGGCCTGCGGGGTACTTATGCCGCCTATTGGGCGCTGATCGGGCTGCTGATCACCGGCTTTGCCTTTCTCGGCGTGAATATGTTCCTGTCCGGCTTGCATTCCTACGGTGCGCTCTGAGCCCAGGCGTGGCGTCGAGCCCACGCCGGATGCCGCGACCAGGCCCCTGCGTTGGTCGGGCTGGGATCTTGATGGCAAAATCGACCCCGTCGCCGGCAAGCCGCCGGCCAGTCCCCTCTTGCCTGAAGGAGTCAGCATGACGCAGGAAACCTCACCTCTCGCCCCCACCGACGGCACCGTTCTGCGCGACGACCGCCGGGCGCTGCAGGCCGAGGTCGTCCGGCTGGGCTGGCCGCATTGGTTGCTGCGGGGCGGGGTCGTACTGGTGGGGCTCTGGGTCTTCTGGATGGTGGCCGAATCGGTGCTCGCCTTCGGACGCCATGTGGATTACGCCCGCCTGGCTCCGCCGGATTCGCCGCTGGTGGCGGTGTTGCAGCGCGCCAACCCGTATTTGTGGTGGGTGGTGGTGATTCTCCTGGCGCTGTTGGCGATCTCGCTGTTGCGATGGGCCTGGCAGCAGGGGGTACGGCGCGAACGGGCCACCACGGTAGCGCCCGGCGCGCTGCAAACCTTGGCCGGCCAGCTATCGCTGCCGGCGCGCGAGGTGTTGGCGCTGGTCTGGCAAGACCGCACCCAGCCGCTCACGCTGGGCGATCTGCAACAGGCGTTGCGCGAGCTGCGCCACGGCCGCTTTGCCCGGCTGCAACTGGCGCGCGAGCAGGCCGGCATCCTGGCCGTGGCGGCGGCGCCGCGGCAAGTCTTGTAGCTGGGCGCCCGGCCCGCAACAGGCTCGGCGCCCAGCCTTGCAAGGCCTCGGTATCCGCCTCCTGGGTGGGTCGAAGCCCTCTCGGGCCCCAGCGTTTCCGGACTAGAACCGCGCCCGCTGCGCCCGCACCTGCTCGAGCGTGGTACCAAACTGCGCAATCCGCGCCTGCTCCTGTTCCACCACGGCGGCCGGTGCTCGTTCGACGAAACGGGGATTGTCGAGCTTGGCCCGCGCCTTGCCGATTTCGCCTTCGAGGCGGGCGATTTCTTTGTCGAGGCGGGCGCGCTCGGCGTCGGCGTCGATCTCGATGCGCAGCATGAGGCGCGATTCGGCCACCACTTGCACCGGAGCGCCCAGGTCGGGGAGCTCGTCGACCAATTCCACTTCCGAGAGCCGGGCCAGCGCGGCGAGGTAAGGCGCGTCGCGCTCGAGCGTGGCGCGATTGCCGGTGGCTAGCAGGGGCACGCGCTGCGAGGGGGCAAGGTTCATTTCGCCGCGCAGCGCGCGGATGGCTTCGATGCGGGCCTTGAGCTCGGCGACGGCCTGGTCGGCATCGGCGTCGATCTTGCGTTCGCCGGGGCGGGGATAGGCCTGGATGCTGATCGACGTGGCATCAGCGGCGGCGCGGGTGCCCGCCACGACTGAAACCTTCTGCCAGAGCTCTTCGGTGATGAAGGGAATGATGGGGTGGGCCAGGCGCAGCACGGCCTCGAGCACACGGATGAGGGTTTGCCGCGTACCCAGTTGCTGGGCCGGCGTGCCCTGCTGGATCCGGACCTTGGCCAGTTCGACATACCAATCGCAGTATTCGTCCCACACGAAGCGATAGATGGCGTTGGCGATGAGATCAAAGCGGTAGCCGGCAAAGCCGCGTTCCACCTCGGCCACGGTGCGTTCGAACTCGCCGAGGATCCACTGGTCGGCGAACGAGAGCTCGGCCTCGCCTTGCAGCGGCTGCCCCTCGGTGTTCATCAGCACGAAGCGCGTGGCGTTCCAGAGCTTGTTGCAGAAGTTGCGATAGCCCTCGCAGCGCTTGAGATCGAAGTTGATGTTGCGGCCCAAGGTGGCGTAGGCCGCCATGGTGAAGCGCAGTGCGTCGGCGCCGAAGGCGGGGATGCCGTCGGGGTAATCCTTGCGGGTCTGCCTGGCGATGACGTCGGCCTGCTTGGGGTTCATCAGGCCGCTGGTGCGCTTGGCCAGCAGGGCGTCGAGGCCGATGCCGTCGATCAGGTCGACGGGGTCGAGCGTGTTGCCCTTGGATTTGCTCATCTTCTGGCCCTGGGCGTCGCGCACCAGACCGTGCACATAGACGTCGTGGAAGGGCACCTGGCCGGTGAAGTGCATGGTCATCATGACCATGCGGGCCACCCAGAAGAAAATGATATCGAAGCCGGTGACCAGCACGCTGGAGGGCAGGTAGCGCGCGAGATCGGGAGTGGACTCGGGCCAGCCCAGGGTGGTGAAGGGCACGAGGGCCGACGAGAACCAGGTGTCGAGCACGTCGTCATCGCGGCGCAGCGGCCCGATCACGCCGGCGGCGCGGGCCTTGGCTTCGGCCTCGGCCTCGTCGCGGGCGACGAACACCTGGCCGTCTTCGGCATACCAGGCGGGAATGCGATGGCCCCACCAGAGTTGGCGCGAGATGCACCAGTCCTGGATATTCTCCAGCCACTGGTTGTAGGTGGTGGTCCAGTTCTCGGGATGAAAGCGCACCCGGCCATCGGCCACCACGTCGAGCGCCACCTGGGCGATCGAGCGCCCCGGAAAGCGGGTGCCTTCAGGCGCCGGCTGGCCCATGGCGACGAACCATTGGTCGGTGAGCATGGGTTCGATCACCGCGCCGGTGCGGTCGCCCTTGGGCTGCATCAGCTTGTGCGGTTCGGTCTTGATCAGCAGGCCCTCGGCCTGCAGGCGCTCGACCACGGCGTCGCGGGCGGCGAAGCGGTCGAGGCCGCGGAAGGCCTCGGGCGCGTTGTCGTTGATTTTGGCGTCGAGCGTGAGGATCACGATCAACGGCAGGCCATGGCGCTGGGCGCAGGCGTAGTCGTTGAAGTCATGGGCGCCGGTGATCTTGACGCAACCCGTGCCGAAGGCCGGATCGACGAAGTCGTCGGCAATGATGGGGATGGTGCGGTCGCACAGCGGCAACCGCAGCTGCCTGCCCACCAAATGCCGATAGCGCTCGTCTTCGGGGTGCACGGCCACGGCGGCATCGCCCAGCAGGGTCTCGGGCCGGGTGGTGGCCACCGTCATGCCGCGCAGGACGCGCTTGCCGCCGTCGGCCTCGGTGATGGTTTGCGGGCCGTCGACGAAGGGGTATTCGATGTGCCAGAGAAAGCCGTCGGTTTCTTCGGTGACGACTTCCAGGTCGGATACCGCGGTGAGCAACTGCGGATCCCAGTTGACCAGGCGCTTGCCGCGGTAGATCAGGCCCTGCTCATGCAAGCGCACGAAGGTTTCAACGACGCCGCGCGAAAGCGCGTCGTCCATCGTGAAATATTCGCGATCCCAGTCGGCCGAGGCGCCGAGGCGGCGCATCTGCGTGGTGATGGTGCCGCCCGAGTACTGCTTCCAGTCCCAGATTTTTTCGATGAATTTTTCGCGGCCGAGATCGTGGCGCGAGAGCTTTTGCGCATCCAGCTGGCGTTCGACCACGATCTGGGTGGCGATGCCGGCGTGGTCGGTGCCCGGAATCCAGGCGGTGTCGGCGCCCCGCATGCGGAAGTAGCGCGTCAGGCCATCCATGATGGTCTGGTTGAAGCCATGCCCCATGTGCAGCGTGCCGGTGACGTTGGGTGGCGGCAGCTGGATGGCGAAGGTCTCGGGCGCATCCGGCACATTCTCGACATGGCGGCCGGCGCGAAAATAGCCGCGTTGCTCCCATTCTGGATACCAGCGTGCCTCGATGGCCTGAGGCTCGAAGCTCTTGGAGAGTTCCTGAGGAGCGGCAGCGGAGGAAGATGAGGTCATGATGGTCCCGGGATCTTACGGAGGCGGCAAACCTTCCATTTTAAGCCATGGTAGCCAACCTCTCCCGCGCGACTGGCCGCAGGTGGTTCCTGACCTCTGTGGGCGAGGACCGGCGTCAGCGCGAAGCGGGGGCCTGCAGCGCGTGTTCAAGCGCTTCGCGTACCAGGCGCCGCAGTTCGGGCTGTAGCGCATCGGCGACTTGTTGCGCCAGGATATCGAGGTCGGGTGGGGGGACAGGAGCCGCCTTCGCCGGTGACGGTGGCGGCGTCATCACTGGCGGCGGCTCGATGACATGCGTGAGCACCGGAACGTCGTCGTCGAGTTCCGTACGCTCGGAGATGGGGGAATCGTCTTCGGGATCGGTCAGGAAGGCGGGCTCGCTGCGCCGCGTACGAAAAGGAGGCAATTGGGCCATGGCGATCCTCAGGGGAGCTGGTTGCGGTTGAGATCGAACGCCTGGAGTTCGCAGGCTGCCGCCTGATAGTATCGCCAATGCGCCCGGCCTCGAGCCCGGTCGGCGGGGTCGGCGGAAACGATTTCCAGAACGTCGGGATAGGCCAGGGGCAGCGGCAGGGCCGCATCGGCAAGATTGAGTACACACGGCGTATCGGGAGGCGGAGGCTGGCGATACAGGCCGATGGGCGTGCAGGCGAGAAGGGGGTCGTCGGCGTCGACATGCGGAACGAAGTTGGAGCTGTCATACTCCCATAGCAGCCGATCGAGGCGGTCGAACTGTTCCGCATCGGGACAATACACCGCCACCCAATGGCGTTGACGGGCCAGGTGTGCGAGCACCGCACACGCCCCTTCCAAGCGCTGCGCCGCCCCGAAAACCACCCTGACCCGGATCACGCCGGTGGGAAGGTTTTCGGATGAATGTGGCACGCCTGCGCTTTCGATCAACATAGGTTGTCATGGTGCGCGTCTACAATCGCGCGCTGGCCTTACTTTTACGGCAATGTTTATGATCTATCCCGAACTCTTCAAATCGCTCGAGGCGGTGCGCTGGAATATGGCCGCCGATATCCCCTGGGACGACTTTGACGCGAGCAAACTGTCGGACGACCAGGCCAATACTATCAAGATGAATGCCATCACGGAATGGTCGGCGCTGCCGGCCACCGAGATGTTCCTGCGCGATAACCGGCACGATAGCGATTTCAGCGCCTTCATCTCGGTCTGGTTTTTCGAAGAGCAAAAGCATTCGCTGGTGCTGATGGAGTATCTGCGGCGTTTCCGGCCCGAACTGGTGCCTACCGAGGAAGAACTGCACCGGATCCGCTTCGAATTCGATCCGGCGCCCGCCCTCGAAACGCTGATGCTGCACTTCTGCGGCGAGATCCGGCTCAATCACTGGTACCGCTGCGCCGCCGACTGGCACACCGAACCCGTGATCAAAGCCATCTACCGCACGATTTCGCAAGATGAGGCGCGGCATGCCGGCGCCTACCTGCGCTACATGCGGCGCGCACTGGGAGGGGGCGAGCAAGGCGGCCTGCAGGCGCGGGCCGCCTTCGCCAAGATGGGCGTCCTCATGGCCTCGGTGCAACGCAAGGGTGGGGCTTTGCACCCCACCAACATCCACGTCAATAAGTCGATGTTCCCCAACGATACGGTGCAATCGCGCCTGCCCGAGCCGGATTGGCTGGAGCATTGGCTCGACCATCAGATTCGCTTCGATGACGCGTGGGAGCAGAAGGTCAGCGGCCGCATCCTGCACAACCTGTCGCTCCTGCTGGGCGAAACCTTCGCATCGGTGCAAGACCTCAGCCGTTATCGCAAGGCCGTGACGCGCGTGTTGCGCGGCCCCGGCGACGCCCTGGGCACGGGGTCGGGGCTGGTGCCGGCATGAGTGCGCCGGGCCGCCCCAAGCGCGAATCCTCCCTTGGGGAGGAAGTCGCGCAGCGACCGGAGGAAAGTCCAGGGAGCGATGACGGGCCGGCGGCGCCGCGATTCGAACTCAAAATGCTGCCTCGCGCCGAGTTGACGGCGCAGGTGGCGGCGGGGCGCTGGCCCCGTCCGCTGGTCTTTACCAACGGTGTGTTCGATATCCTGCATCGGGGCCACGTGACCTATCTCGACCAGGCCGCGCAGCTGGGCGCCACGCTGGTGGTGGCGGTCAATACCGACGCCTCGGTACGCCGCCTGGGCAAGGGGCCCGACCGGCCACTTAATGGCGAGCAGGATCGTGCCGCGCTCCTGGCGGCGCTGGCCAGCGTGAGCGTGGTGACGTGGTTCGATGAAGATACCCCTGAAAACCTGATCGCGGCCTTGCGCCCCGATTGGATCGTCAAGGGCGGCGACTACGACATGGCCAGTCTGCCCGAAACCCGCCTCGTGGCGCAGTGGGGCGGCCGGGCGGTGGCTATTCCGTTCGAGCACCAGCGCTCGACGACGAAGCTGGTGCGGCGGATTCGCTCCGGCGCGGCAGGCTCAGAGTGACTTGCAGGGTTTCAGGGGCGGTTTGTCGCGTGAGGCGTTCGGGTTCGCGACCGCGCTCTTGGGGCGGGATGCCGAAGGCTCCCGTGCCGTAGGCGTACAGGGCGAAATTGGCCAGCAGGGCGAGCAAAAACAGCGTGCGCATGAGGGCGTCCGAGGTTGAGGCGGCGATACGCCGGCCCCGCGAAGGGCGGGTGGCGCGTTTGCTGGAGCGGCGCTGATCCCGGCCCCGCGAATGAAATCAGGCGGAATCATTCTGGGCGTGGGCCGCCAGCGCCGCTAAACCGTCCAGTACCGGATTATCCACGATTTCGAGATCCAGGCCGGGCATCGCGGCGACCGCATCGCGCGCCACGGCGGCCAGCTCGGGCCAGGCGCCGCCGCCCACCACCAGCCGTAACGGTACCGAGGGATGATGCCAGCCCGCGAGCCGCAGCTGATGCGTGACGGCTCCCCACTGGGCGGCGAGGATGCCGGTCTGGATCGCCGCCAGCGTATGGTCGGGATAGTCCATGAGATCGCCACGGGCGCCGGGCAGGCGCGCCGTGCCGCTGGCCAGCGACGAGCGCATCAACGCCACACCGGGCAGGATCAGACCGCCCGGAAAGCGACCGTCGGGTGTGATCGTGTCGATGGTGGTGGCCGTGCCGAAGGTGGCCAGCACCTGGACGCAGCCTCGCCGCCGGGCGGCGGCATGGCGAGGATGAGCCCAGAGTCCGACCAGCGACAGCCAGCGGTCGGCACCCAGGCGGTGAGGCTCCCGATAGCCGTTGATCAGCCCGAGCGCCGCGGGGCGCGCCACTTGCCACGCAATATCGATCCCGCTGTGAGCGCGCACCAGTTGCTGGAGGCGCGCCTGCAGCCCCGGAGCCGCCACGACCGACCCCAGGGCGCCCCGCAGCGGCGGCAGGGCGGCCAGCCAGGCCGGCAGGGCGGCGGGCAGTTCGTCTGGCGCCATGACGAGCGGCGCGGGCTCGCGGCCGCCGTCTGGCGCCAGCCAGCCGGCCTTGATGCGGGTGTTGCCGACGTCGATGAGCAGCTTCATGGCGCTGGCCTGACGGAAACGTCGCCGACGCTGAGCCATTGTGGCGGTGCCTCGCCCTTGGCGAGCCCCAGGCGGCCAAAGGTGTCGATGCCGCAGGCGGTACCGGCGGCCTGTTCGCGGCCTTGGTCGAGCAGGCGGATGGCCCGGCCGGCCAGGACGTCGGCTTCGGCAAAGGCCGCCGGCAGAAAGGGCAGCCCCAGCGCCGGCCGCCAGGCGCGCTGGGCAATCTCCAGTGCGGCCTGCCATTGGTTGGCGATCGCCTGCGCCAGGTCGGCGGGTGTGGCGTCATGCTCCGTGTCGGCCCAGCCCGCGACCGGCCGCTGCAGCGTGGCGCTCAAGGCGTCGCCCCGCGCGAGGTTGATTCCGATGCCGATTACCAGGCCGCCGGGTTGATTGGCGCGATGGCCGGTCGACTCCATCAGGATGCCGGCCAGCTTGGCCTCGCCCCATTGCAAATCGTTGGGCCATTTCAGGCGCAAGGCATGGCCCGGCGGCAGCAGTTCGGCCAGTGCCGTCCAGGCGGCCAACCCCAGCCAGATGGACAAGGTGGGCATGGCCGCCGGCGGCAGCGGTGTCTGGAAGGCGCAGGAAAAGGTGAGCGCGGTGCCGGGCGGCGTGAGGAAGGAGCGGCCCGCGCGGCCCCGGCCGCCCGATTGCCAATGAGCTCCCAGGAGCGCGGGTGTGGGATGGCCCGCCCGCAGTGCCGCCAGAAGGTCGGCATTGGTGGAACCGCTTTGCTCGACCCAGGCCACCGAGGGCCAGTGCGGCAGGCGCCGCCTCAGGGCGGCCTCCTGGTGGGCGGAGGAAAGGGCCGAGGGCGGGGCCGCGGCGGGCGCGGAGTCTAGGGTTCCAGTCATGCGTGTCAGGAGAAAAAGCGGTCGACGGTGGTGATGCGGCGTGGCTGGCCGGTGTGCCGGCGCGGTGCCTGTGTGGCGCCAGGATGGCAAGTTTGCCATGCGGGAGGGGAATGGCCACATTGTCATGCCGCGTCGGCTATAGTGCCACTTGCGGCGCGATGCCGACGCTTCCTTCTCACCAATCATCCGCGGAGCATGCAGAGCGACGCCCAGACCGTGATTCTCGATCGCTCCGGCCAGGCCGCGACCGTGCGGCTTGCCGGGGCCTGGACCTTGCCGGCGCTGGCGCCCCGCGGCGAGGCGCGCCAGCGCCGGCAGGCCCTGGCCCAAGCGCGCGCCGATGCGGCCTGGGATCTCACTACCATCGAGCGCCTCGATTCCGTGGGGGCCCAATTGCTCTGGCAAAGCTGGGGCCGCCGCCTGCCCGAGCGCATCACGCTTTCGCCCACGGCCCGCGATATGTTCGCCCTATTGGCCGAAAATGCCCTGCAACCTCCGCCGCCTCCGGCGCGCGAATCATGGGCGGCGGTGCGCCGCGTTGGCGATGCGGTGTTCGGCATCTTCGACCACATTCGCGACCTCCTGGTCTGGTTCGGCCTGCTTCTCCTCGAGTTGCTGGGGCTGCTGCTGCGCCCGCACCGCGGCCCCTGGCGCGAGATCTCCGCCCAGGTCTATCGCGTGGGCGCCCAAGCCTTGGGCATCACCGCGCTGGTGGGCTTTCTGATCGGCGTGGTGCTGTCGTATCTGTCGGCGCAGCAGCTGCAACTGTTCGGCGCGTCGGTCTATATCGTCAATCTGCTCGGCGTCGCCATCGTCCGCGAACTCGGCCCCGTCCTGGCGGCCATCCTGGTGGCGGGCCGTTCGGGATCGGCCATTACCGCGCAGCTTGGCGTCATGCGGGTCACGCAGGAGCTCGACGCGCTCAGCGTGATGGGCATCTCGCACGCCCAACGCCTGGTGCTGCCACGGGTGGTGGCATTGATGATCGCCATGCCTCTGCTGGTGCTCTGGACCGACGCGCTGGCGCTGGCCGGCGGCATGCTGGTGTCGGCGGTCGATCTGCAGCTCTCGCCGGCCTGGTTCATCAACGCCCTGCGCGATGCGGTGTCGATCACCAACTTCTGGATCGGGTTTGGCAAGGGCGCCCTGTTCGGGCTGCTGATCGGCCTGGTGGCCTGCCATCATGGCATGCGTATCGAGCCCAACACCGAAAGCCTGGGCCGTGGCACCACGGCGTCGGTGGTGGCGTCGATCACCTCGGTGATCCTGGCCGACGCGGTATGCGCGGTGGTATTCAGCGAGCTGGGGTGGTAGCGATGGCCGAAGCTCCCTGGATCATCGACATCCGCGGCCTGCGCACGGCTTTCGGCAGTCACGTCGTACACGACAACCTGTCGTTGCAGGTGCGCAAAGGCGAAATCCTCACCATCGTGGGCGGGTCGGGCACCGGCAAAACGGTATTGTTGCGGCAGATCCTGGGCCTGTCGCGGCCCGCCGCCGGCTCGATCAAGGTCTTCGGCGCCTCGGTCACCCAGGGTTCGCGCCAGGATCTCGAACAACTGCGCCAGCGCTGGGGCGTCTTGTTCCAGAGCGGCGCCTTGTTCTCGGCCCTGTCGGTGTTCGACAACATCGCCCTGCCGCTGCGCGAATTGCGGACCTTGCCGGCCGATCTGATACGCGACGTCGTGCTCACCCGTTTGGCCTGGGTGGGGCTTACCGCCGACGACGGCAACAAGCGGCCGTCCGACCTCTCGGGCGGCATGGTCAAGCGCGTGGCGCTGGCGCGCGCGCTGGCGCTCGATCCCGAACTGGTCTTTCTCGATGAGCCCACCGCCGGCCTCGATCCCACCCGGTCCGACGAGTTCGTCGAGCTGATCCGCCGCCTGCACCAGCAAAACGGCTTCACCGTGGTGCTGGTGACCCACGATCTCGATACGCTGTTCGCCTTGTCCGACCGCGTGGCGGTGCTGGCCGAGCGGCATGTGATCGTGTGCGCCACGCCGCAGGAAGTCCTCGAGTTCGATCATCCCTTCATCCAGACCTTCTTCCTTGGCGAGCGGGGCCGGCGCGCGCTCGAGGCAGAGGCCACCGCAGGATCCGCCGTCCATGGAAAACCGTAGCCATGCCCTTGCCGCGGGGATATTCACCCTGCTGCTGCTGTTGGGCGCCATCGCCACCGTCTTCTGGCTGCAGCGCGACCAGACCGATCTCGTACCCTACGATCTGGTTACCTACGACTCGGTACAGGGGCTCTCGCCGCAGGCCGCCGTCCGCTATCGCGGTTTGCCGGTGGGCAAGGTCGATAGCATCGGCTTCGCTCCCGATGGCAGCGGCGCCATGCTGATCCGCATCGGCGTGAGGCCCAACACGCCCATGACCGACAACCTCACGGCCACCGTCGAGATGCAGGGCATCACCGGCATTGCCTATATCGATCTCGACGACGACGGCAAGCCGGGCCGGCCGCTGGCATCGAGCGACGAAAAGGTGGCGCGCATTCAAATGCAGCCCGGCCTGGCCGAACGCCTGATGACCCGCGGCAAACAGCTCATCGATTCGCTAGAGCGCGTGGGCTCCGAATTGCAGCAGATGCTGGGGCCCGAGAACCGCGCCGCGATCAACACCATCCTGGCCAACGCCGCGGCCGCAAGCGAGGAAATGCGGCAGGTTCTGGCGGCGCTCGAGCCGATTGCGCGGGAAGCCGAACCGGCCATGCGGCAATTGGGGGCGGCCGCCAGCGAAGCCGGACGGGCGGCCGGCCAGATCGCCGATCTCGCCGGCGATGCGCGCCAGACGCTGCGGCAGCTGATGAGCCCGAACGGTATCATGGCCGAGGCCGGCCGCAGCCTCGAGCAGCTCCAGCGAGCCGTGGCGTCGTTCGGCGGCATGGCGCCGCAATTGAGCGAGCTGACCGAAGATGCCGGAGCCACGGTGCAGTCCGCCCGTCGTACACTTGAAACTTTCGAGCGGGCCCCGCAATCGCTGCTGTTCGGCGCGCCCAAGCCTCGGCCCGGCCCCGGCGAGCCGGGTTTCAGCGGATTCCGTCAACGTCAATAAGCAAGGTTATTCGCCGGAGCTTTCCCGCAAGGTTCCGGCCACCGCAAGGATATGCCGTCCATGACCACAAGCCCCAGCGTCAGCCTCATCGATGATTGCGCGTTCCAGCGCCAGCCCTCCCTTTTCGGGCGCCTGCGAGCCGGATCGCGTTGGCTCGTCCTGGGGTTGGCCACGGTTTTGCTGGCGGGGTGCGCTGGCCTGAATCAGGTTCCTCCCGCACCCCAGGTGCTCGATGTGGGCTTGGTCGAGCTGCCGCGACAGCCCCTGCCGCCGCGGGCGCCGCTGGTGGTCATGCCGGTCGAGGCAGCGCCGCTGCTGCGAAGCAATAGCGTGATCTGGCGCGAAACCGGAACGCTCGAGCCCAATGCCTACGCGTCTTTCCAGTGGGCTTCACCGCCCGCCGCCCTGTTCGGCCAGCGTTTGCGTGATCGCCTCTCGGTGGAAGGTCCGGTGCTCAACACCAATACCACGGGCAGCATGCCCGAGCTTCAGGTGTCGCTGGAGCGTTTCGAGCAGGTGTTCGATCCGCAGGCCGCCAGTACCGGTGGAGCGTCCAGCGTGGGCGATTTCGCCATGCGGGCGGTGCTTACCCGGAATGGCGATGTCATCGATCAGCTGCGCCTGGCGTTGCGTGTGCCGGCCAGCAGCGACGATGCCACGGGTGGCGCCCGGGCGCTGCGCGGCGCGGTGGATGCCGCCACCGAAAACATCGCCCAGTGGCTGTCGCAGCAGCCCGATCTGCAACTGGCCACTCAGCAGGCGTCCAGCGGCCGCTAAGCGCGGCGCGGGCGGCGCGGGCGGCGCCGCCGCGGGTCGGCGCGCCAGCCGTTCAGACCGAGCTTCATGCCTGTACCTCGATGGTCTTGCGCGCGATCACCTGCATTTCCACGTAGGCGTCGGGCAGGGCGATGCCCGCGATCATCGCGGTACCGGTGGGTTTGCAGGGAAGAACCTCGGCCAGGGCGTCGAGCACCGCGGGGAGGTGTTCGTGGGCCGAGATGATGAGCGTGTAATTGACGATCTGCTCCAGCCGCGCGCCGCAGGCGGCGAGATACTCCGAGATGTTGGCCACCATCAGGCGCGTCTGTTCCGCCGCCGTGGGGGCCAGGCGCTGGTTGGGGTAGTCCATGCCGATGGTGCCCGAGACGAACACCCAGTCCTGGTCGAACATCGCCCGGCTGTAGGGCGCGTTGGAAAACGGGAGGGGAAAGGCGGCGGTTTGCATAAGCTCGAACTCCGAAGAAGAGTAGGGAAGAGTTAGCGCGGCGTGGTCATGGCGCGGACGATGGCGCGCGCATGCAGGTCCGTACTGTCGAACACGGGTATGCCGGGATCCAGTTGGGCGGCGAGCGGGCTGAGTTCCGTGCAGCCCAGCAGCAGGCCCTCGGCGCCCTGGTCGCGCAGCGAGGCGCAGAACTCGGCGATCGCGGCCGTGGCTTCGGGCGTGGACTCGCCGTGTACCAGGGGCCCGAAGATGATGGCGTCCAGGTCGCGCTGGCGATCGGCCTCGGGGAGCAGCAGCTCGAAGCCCGCCTGCTCGGTGAGCCAGCGCCCGAAGAACGGCGCCTGCACCGAGAAGCTGGTGGCCAGCAGGCCCAGGCGGCGCATGCCCGGGTGGGCGGCGCGGA
Organism: Pigmentiphaga sp.; assembly: GCA_023228945.1. Classification (GTDB taxonomy): domain Bacteria; phylum Pseudomonadota; class Gammaproteobacteria; order Burkholderiales; family Burkholderiaceae_B; genus Verticiella. The sequence continues at coordinate 201,890 of JALOAI010000002.1, forward strand.
TGCTCGCGGCGGTCTCGCTCACCAGATGCACCAGCGGCAGGCCGGCGGCCGCGGCCACCTCGTCGGCCGCGAAGTGCCCGGTGTTGGACAGGATGGCCACCAGGCCCGCGCCGCCGTCGCGCAGTTCGCGCGCGGCGTCTTCCAGGCGGCGCGTAACCGAAACCTGTTCGCCAGCGGCCATCTCGGCATAGAGCGGCGCGAAATCCAGGCTGTTGATCAGGCAGCGGGCCGAGTGCAGGCCGCCCAGGGTAGCCTGGACGTGCTCGTTGAGCAGGCGGTAGTAGAGCAGCGTGGAGGGCCAGGCCAGGCCACCGATCAGGCCGGCGGTTACCATGGTGGATGAGCGCGAGGCCATCAGTCGAGCTTGAAACCGAGGCGTTTGATCACCGGCGCGTAGCGGGCCGAGTCGTCCTCGATCCGCTTCGCCAGGGCTTGCGGCGTTGTGTCGGCCGCCGGCTCGAAGCCGAACGTCAGCAGCTTCTCTACCACGTCGGGCTGATGCACGGCCCATTTCACCGCTTCGGCGGTACGCTGCACGACCTCATCGGGCAGCCCGGCGGGGCCGACCACGCCGAACCACACCGTGAAGTCGAAGCCGTCGAAACCGGACTCCGCCAGCGTGGGCACGTCGGGTAGGCCCGAAAAGCGGCGCGCCGAGGTCACGGCCAGGAGCTTGGCCCGGCCCGTCTCGATGAAAGGCACGTACGGCGCCATGCCGTCGAAGGCGACGTCGACGTCGCCCGCCACCGTAGCTTGCGCCACTTCGGCGCTGCCTTTGTAGGGTACGCGCGTAGTCTCGATGCCGGCGCCTCGGTTGACCTCCTCGTGCGCGATCTGCGCCAGGATGGCGGCCGAGCCGATGTTCAACTGGCCGGGATCGGCCTTGGCGCGCGAGACGAGCTCCTGCACGCTGCCGATGCTGTCCGGCCCCGTGCCCGCGATCACCGCGATGGGGCTGCTGATGGCCAGCGCGATCGGCGTGAAGTCCTTCTGGGGATCATAGGGCAGCCGGCTGTATAGCGAGGGATTGAGCACGAAGGTCTGATCCATGGACCACATCAGCGTGTAGCCGTCGGCGGGCGCGCGCTGCAGCTCTTGTGCGCCGATCAGGGTGTTGCCGCCCGGCCGATTGAGCACAATGATCTGCTGGCCCAACTGATCCTGTAATTTGGACGCTATCAGCCGAGCGGTCACGTCGGCACCGCCGCCGGCCACGAAAGGTACGATCAGGCGTATCGGCCGCTCCGGCCAGCCGGGGGCCTGGGCCTGGGCCGGTCCGTGAATCAGCAGCGCGGCCAGGCCCAGCAGCGAGGCGACGCTCCGGTAGACGAGAGAAAGCTTCATCACTACACTCCGGCTGAAAAAGATGGAATCACTCTAGCGCGGGAGACACGCGTCGTTTATGCCAAACCGACAGCAAACTGTGCGCATCCCTTCGGTCGCGCCTTCCCGGCACAACTTGGTCTGGCGCGAAGACGATTTCAACGCCACGCTATTTCGGTCGTCGCCGCGGCACCCGCAGTTCATGGGGCGTTACGATGAAGCCAGCCGGGGCGTGTGCTGGCCCTCCGACGGCGGCCGCATTACACGCGTGCGAACCTCCACCTGGGAGGGCGCCCAGGCCTTGTATTTCGACTTTCGGCTCAACGACGATCTGCGAGTGCAAATCAATCCCAGCCGCGAACTGTTGCTGACCTTCTGCCTCGGAGGCAAGGTGCAGGGCCAGGTTGGCAGCGAGGATGGTGCGTCGCTGGAGTTTCGCGTCGATCGCGCCCTGCTGCGCACCCCCAACGCCGCTGGCGGCTACCTGATCCGGATTCCCGGCGGTTGCCGCAACCATTTCGTGCAGTTTCGCCTGCGCCGCGAGCTGCTGCCGCTTTGGTTGCGGTCGCTGGGCGTGCGCTTGCCATGGCGTCAACTGGATGAACTCACAGCCAGAGACGATGGCCACGTGTTGTGCAACGCGGCGCTCACGCCGCGCGTGCGCAGTTGCCTGGAGCGCATCCGCGACGAGCCGGTCGGCGACCCGGCCTTCGTGCCGCTGTTCCAGGCCCGTTCCATGGAGCTCTTGACCTGTGTACTACTGGACATCGAGCGCCTGTTGCAGCGTCGGCGTTCCGGTGTCGAAGACGACGCTCCCGCAGCCCAGCTGGCCGCCGTGCGCATACGCGCCCTGGTGGCCGCCCAGCCCGCACGAGCCTGGACGGTTGCCGATCTGGCGCAACGTGTGGGCGTGAGCAGCGCACGGCTGCAACAGCTGGTACGAAGCGCCTCGGGCACCTCGGTCTACCGGCTGGTCATGACGGAAAGGCTGGAGATCGCCGCGCGCCTGTTGCGCGAGACGCACCTGGGCATCCAAGGCGTGGCCAGCGAGGCCGGATGGGAGTGCCATGGTCGATTTACGGCAGCCTTTCGCGCGCATACAGGCCTTAGCCCGAGCGAGTACCGGCTGCGGCACGGTGGCTAGTTGATCGCGTCGCGATCGCTCATGACGATTCCAGCACCTTCACGCGCGCCAGGCAATACGAGAGGGAAGCGGTGGACGCGTCTGGCCAGTTCGGCATTGGACGAGCCATCTTCTGAAGCTCGTCGAGGATGCGCAAATCCAGCGTATCCAGAAGCATGGTATGTGGCGATTATCATATTTGGCGGCATATTATGCTGCATGGAGAGGTGGATCAAGGTTGATTCAGCAGCCTATTCGGAGACCCCTTCCGTAGAATCGGTGGTGGAGTGATAGCCTGAATCATCAAATCCTGCCATGCAAAACCCCCCCTATAAAGACGTTGATCCCGATGAAACCGCCGAATGGATCGAAGCCTTCCAAGTGATGGCGCAGGTTCATGGCGCCGAGAGGGCGCGCTGGATGCTGCACCGTCTCGCCGGCATCGCACACGATCTGAAGCTGGGCTGGAAACCAAGCCTGATCACGCCTTATGTCAATACAATCAGCGTTGACTGCCAGCCGGAGTTCCCGGGCGACCTGGCTATCGAAGAACGCCTGGCATCCCTGATGCGCTGGAATGCGCTGGCCATGGTGGCTCGCGCGAACCTGGCCTATGGCGAGCTGGGCGGCCATATTGCCAGCTACGCCAGCGCCGCGGATCTGTTCGAAGTCGGCTTCAACCATTTTTTCCGGGCACGGACGGATGAGCATGGCGGTGACCTGGTTTTTTTCCAGCCGCACAGCGCGCCAGGGGTCTACGCCCGCGCCTTTCTGGAAGGCCGGCTCACCGATGACGACCTGAACCATTTTCGTCGCGAACTGAGCGCGCCCGCCTTTACCGAAGGCAGCGGCGCGCGGGGGCTATCCAGCTATCCTCATCCGTATCTGATGCCGGATTTTTGGCAGTTCCCCACGGGCTCGATGGGTATCGGCCCCATCAGCTCGATTTACCACGCCCGCTTCATGCGCTATCTCACCCATCGCGGCCTGGTGGATTGCGGCAGTCGCAAAGTGTGGGGGGTGTTCGGCGACGGGGAGATGGACGAGCCCGACTCGACGAGCGGGCTGACGCTCGCCGCCCGGGAGGGGCTCGACAATCTCGTGTGGGTCGTCAATTGCAATTTGCAACGCCTGGACGGGCCGGTGCGAGGTAACGGGCGCATCATCGATGAACTGGAGCAATTGTTCGCTGGCGCCGGCTGGAACGTGATCAAGCTGATCTGGGGCAGCGACTGGGACGGCTTATTTGCGCGCGACGTCACGGGCGTGCTCGCCCGCACGCTGGGCGAAACCGTGGATGGACAAATGCAGACTTTCGCGGCGAAGGATGGAAGATTCAACCGCGAAAACTTCTTTGGCCAGAATCGCGATCTCGCTCGGCTGGTTCAGGGCATCAGCGACGAGCAGATCGATCGCCTGAAAAGGGGCGGGCACGATTTGGTCAAGATCCACGCCGCCTACGCGGCGGCCGCGGCCCATCGCGGCAGTCCGACCGTCATTCTCGCCCATACTAAAAAAGGTTACGGCATGGGCAGTGCGGGGCAAGGGAAGATGACGACTCACTCGCAAAAAAAACTCGACGACGCGGCCTTGCTCGAGTTTCGAGATCGTTTCAACCTACCCCTTACCGATGAGCAGGCCACCAGCCTGGAGTTCTTCAAGCCCGCCGACGATAGCGACATCATGCGCTATTTGCGGCAGCGCCGCGCTGCGCTGGGAGGGCCGTTGCCCAAACGCGAGACCCTCTGCGATCCGGTGGCCAAGCCCGAGCTCCAGCAATATGCCAGGTTTGCCATTGAGGCGGAAGGTAAAGCCATGAGCACCACGATGGCCTGGGTACGGCTTCTTGGCAACTTGCTCAAAGACCCGACGCTGGGACCGCGCATTGTGCCCATCGTGGCGGACGAGGCTCGTACCTTCGGCATGGCTCATCTGTTCAGGCAGGTCGGGATCTACTCCAGCGTCGGACAACATTACGACCCGGAGGACATAGGCACCCTCTTGAGTTATCGAGAAGTGATCGATGGACAGATTCTCGAAGAAGGCATCAGCGAAGCGGGTGCCCTCGCGAGTTGGACGGCCGCAGGTACCAGTTACAGCGTGCATGGGCTGGCCATGCTGCCCTTTTATATCTATTACTCGATGTTCGGCTTCCAACGCGTGGGCGACGCCATCTGGGCAGCCGCCGACCAGCGCGTGCGCGGCTTTTTGCTGGGAGCGACATCCGGACGTACAACCCTGGGCGGCGAAGGCTTGCAACATCAAGACGGCACTAGCCACGTTGTTGCTGCGACGATCCCGAACTGCAAAGCCTACGACCCGGCTTTCGCGGGAGAAATGGCGGTCATCGTGGACGCGGGCATACGCGAGATGATGGTGGAGCAGCGGGATGTGTTTTATTACATCACCCTCATGAACGAAAACTATGCCCAACCCAGCCTGCCCGACAATGTCACGAACGACGTACTGGCAGGGTGCTGGCGCTACGACGGTTGGAAAACCGCGCTTGGCGACTCGCCGCCGTCCGAGGGCCGTTCGGTGGCCTTGATGGGCTCCGGCGCGATACTCACCGAAGTGGTGAAGGCCGCGGAGATGCTGACCGGTGAGGGCTACGCCGTGGAAGTCTATAGCGTCACGAGCTGGAGCGAATTGGCGCGGGAAGGCCTTGCCTGCCACCGCGATTCGCCCGAAGCGGAGCTCGGCGCGACACCTTTCATCACCCGCCAACTGGCCCGTAGTGCTGGTCCCATTATCGCCGCCAGCGACTATGTACGCGCCGTGCCCGAGAGCATACGCGCGTACATACCGAGGGAGAGAGCCTATACGACGTTGGGAACGGATGGCTTCGGGCGCAGCGATACCCGCGTCGCCTTGCGCCGTTTTTTTGGCATCGATGCATCGAGCATCGCACACCAGGCGCGCAGCGCTGTTGCACGCACAATGCAGCGATAAGCGGTCGGCACCATCAAGGCCCACCGCCAAGCGGCGGCCTGCCGCACGTGAAACCTGCGGGACTGGATGCGAGCCGAAATGGAACAACGGCACACAGGGCGCCGTTGTTCAGGCTGCGCCAGCGAAAACGCTGCCAGCCATCCCCGCACGGGGAAGAAATCAGTCGCGGCGTTTGCCGACCTGATCACCGATCACGCCACCGATGGCGGCGCCGCCCACGGTGCCAAGCACGCCGCCGTCGCTGATCACGGCGCCCGCCACGCCGCCCAGGCCGGCGCCGGTGACGGTAGCGCGCTGCCGGCTATCCATGTTGTCCCAGGTGGAGCACCCGGCCGCGGCGACCAGGGTAATGGCAGAGGCCGTGACGGCCAGTAAACGCGAGATGGTCATGACGATCTCCTTCGAGCTGGATGGGTCTATTTTGCCTCACAAATCACGGTCATGCTGTGGGACTTTACCTACAGTTTGTGAAGCGGCTGGATGGGCTCGGGGCGCAGACGTTCAGTGGCGCCAGAAAGTGGGAGTAAACAACACGAGAACGGTGACGAGCTCCAGCCGGCCGAGCAACATGCCGAAAGTGCATAACGAAATCTGGAAGTCGTCGAGCACCGCAAAGGTCGATGCCGGGCCCACCCCGGCCAGGCCGGGGCCCAGGTTGTTCACGCTGGCCAGCGCGGCGCTCAGGGCCGTGGCGGGATCCAGGCCGGTAAGAATGAGCAACAGCGCAATCACCGTGATCGACGTCACATAGAGCATCAGGAAGGCCAGCAGGGCGAGCAGAACCCGATTGTCCACGACCCGCTGCGAGAGCCGGATGGGTGCGATCAGACGAGGATGCAGGACGCGCCGCAACTCGAGCCGCGTCTGCTTGAGAATCAAAAGAAAACGGACGAGCTTGATGCCGCTGCCCGTGGAGCCGCTGGAAGCGGTGAAGCACGACAGCAGCAACATGACCAGCGGCGCGAACACCGGCCAGGCCGCATAGTCGGTATTGGCGAAGCCGGTGGTGGTGGCAACCGAAACCGTGTTGAACATCCCGTAGCGCAGGGCTTCAAAGGGAGTGGCGTAGGTGCCTCGAAACCACAGGAAAGCGCTGATGGCCAGCCCCGCCAGCAGCAGAATGGCCACCACATAGCGGGCTTCCGGGCACTGCCAGTAGGCCTTGGCCGAGCGCTGCCGGATCGCCTTGAAGTGGGTGGCGAAACTGACGGCGCAGATCGTCATGAACACGATCGCGATGCTCTCGAGCAGCGGCGAGTTGAAGGCTCCGAAACTGGCGTCGTGGCTGGAGAAGCCGCCCAGGCTGACGGTGGCGGCCATGTGGACGTAGGCGTCCACCAGGCCCATGCCGGCGCTGACGTAGGCTCCCCAGCAAGCCAGCGAAATGCCCAGATAGACCGCATAAAGGCCTTTGGCGGTGCTGGCGATGCGGGGAGTCAGTTTTTCGTCTTTCATGGGCCCGGGGGTTTCGGCCCGTACGACCTGGCTGCCGCCGACGCCCAGCAAGGGCAGGATGGCCACGGCCAGCACCAGAATGCCCATGCCGCCGATCCACATCAGCGTGGCGCGCCAGACGTTGATGGCGGGTGGCAGGGAGTCCAGCCCCTGGAGCACCGTGGCGCCGGTGGTGGTAAGGCCCGACATCGCCTCGAAGTAGGCGAAGGCGAAGGAGATCGGCTCGCCAACCTTGGCAAAGTAGAGCAGGAAGGGAACGCAGCCCAATAACGGCAATAGGGTCCAGACCAGCGTTACCAGGAGAAAGCCATCACGGGCCTGGAGCTCATGTTGGTGCGAGCGTGTGAGAAAGAACGGTATGGCGCCGGCCACCAGGGCCACCAGCATGGCTTCGAGAAAAGCGTTGAGCGTGCCGTCGTCGACGTAGGCGGCCACACCGACCGGCACGAGCATGGTCACCGCGAACAGCATCATGGCGAAGCCCATGATGTTGAGCAGAATACGCAGGCGTTTCATGGCGAGGCGCGACCAGGCTCAGAAGAACGAGGCGGAGACCTGGAACAGGCGTTCGACCTTGGGGATCAGGCGCCGGCCGGTGACCAGGACGATGGCGTGATCTTCGGATTCGACGACCGGATCGTCGTGTGGCATGAGGATGGTTTCACCGCGCACCAGGGCGCCGATGCTGGCGCCTGGCGGCAGCGGCAACTGGCTGAGGCGGCGGCCGACCACGCGGGACGACGACGCATCGCCATGGGCGATGGCTTCGAGGGCTTCGGTGGCGCCGCGGCGCAGCCGATGAACGGCAACCACGTCGCCGCGCCGTACGTAGCGCAGCAGCTCGCCGATGGTGGTTTGATCGGGGGCCACGGCGACGTCGATACGGCTGCCTTCCATCAGCTCGCCGTAGCTGCGGCGGCTGATGAGCGACATGACGCGCCGGGCGCCCATGCGCTTGGCCAACAGGGCGGCCATGATGTTGTTTTCGTCATCGTTGGTAATGGCCAGGAAAACGTCGGCGCCCTCGATGTTTTCATCCTCGAGCAGGATCTCGTCGGTGGCGTCGCCGTGCAGGACGATGACTTTCTCGGGCAGCGTGGTGGAGAGTTCCTCACAGCGCGCGGCGCTGAGTTCGATCAGCTTGACGGCGTAGCCCTGCTGGACGAGCTCGCGCGCCAGGCGGGCGCCGATGTTGCCGCCGCCGGTGATCATGATGCGATGCGCCGTTTTTTCGGTGCGGCGCAGTGCCCGCATGGCGCGGTGGGCGTGCCGGGTTTCCACCAGCACCACGACCTCGTCGTCGAGCTGGAGCTGGGTGTGTGGCTCGATGGCGATGGGCCGGTTCTTGCGGAACACGGCGAGGATCTGCAGATTGGCGTCGGGGATCCTGGCGGCGAGCTCGGCCAGGCTCAGGCCGGTCATGAGACTGCCGGGACTGACGCTGACCAGCGCCATGGTGACTTGCCCCTGGGCGAAATCAACCACCTGCAATGCCTCGGGAAACTCGATCAGCCGTTCGAGATAGCGGGTGACGGAGCGTTCAGGGCTGATGAGATGGTCGATGCAGAAGCCTTCCGGGCCGATCAGCTCGGGCTGATCCACGTATTCGTTGGAGCGGATGCGGGCGATGCGCTGCGGCACGTTGAATATCTGCCGTGCGATCTTGCAGGCGACGAGATTGACTTCATCGCTGGTGGTACAGGCGATGAGCATGTCGGCGTCGCGCGCGCCGGCGGCCTCGAGCACCGACAGGTGGGTGCCGCTGCCAACGACCACGCGCAGGTCGAGCCGCTCCTGCAATTGCATCAAGGGCGCGCCGTTGGTGTCGACGACGGTGATGTCGTTGCGTTCGGACACCAGGGTCTCGGCCACGCTGGAACCCACGCGGCCGGCGCCCAGTATGATGATCTTCAAGATCAGCTCCGGGCGGCGAGCCGGCTGCGCTTATTGACGTCGATGCCGAGTTGCTTGAGCTTGCGATACAGGTGGGTGCGCTCCAGCCCGGTTTTATCCGCGACGCGGGTCATACTGCCGTTTTCGGCGGCCAGGTGGTGCTCGAAATAAATGCGTTCGAAGGCATCCCGGGCCTCGCGCAAGGGCTGGTTGAGCGCGACCATGGGCCACTCGGGCTGGGTGACGGTGGGCGCCAGCGCCACCTGGTTCGGCGGCACGCCGGGAGCGGCGGGAGCCGGTGCCGGCGCGGGCTCCTGGGCCGGGGTGGCCGTCGCGGGCGCGGGGGCCGCCGGGCGTACACCGGGCGATATTGGCCGGCCGGAGGGCAGCGGCGCCGGAGCTTCGCCGCGCAGCAGGCGCTCGCCCGCTTGCAGGCCGGCCTGCACCGCCTTGAGCAGGCGCTGCATGGTAATGGGCTTCTCGAGGAAATTGATGGCACCGATCCGGGTAGCCTCGACGGCGGTATCGATGGTGGCGTGGCCGCTCATCATGATGACCGGCATGGTGAGCAGCCCTTGCGAGGACCATTCCTTGAGCAGACTGACGCCGTCGATGTCGGGCATCCAGATGTCGAGCAGAACCAGGTCGGGACGGCCGGCGTTTCGTGCCGTGCGCGCTTGCGCGGCGTTCTCGGCGACTTCGACCGTGTGCCCTTCATCGTAGAGGATCTCGGAGAGCAGCTCGCGAATACCGATTTCGTCATCGACGACCAGAATTTTGGCCATGCGTTACCTTTCTGTGGGTCTCTGGGGAGTGCGGGCGGCAGGAGCCGTACCGTCTCCCCCGATCAATCGGGTTAATAGTATAGAGACTCTCGCCCCGCCTTCGCCGCGATTGGCGATCTCGATACTACCACCGTGCTCTTCGACGATCTTGCGCACGATCGCCAAGCCCAGTCCGGTACCGCGCGCCTTGGTGGTGACGTACGGTTCGAAGGCGCGTTGCAGGACGCTTTCGGCAAAGCCGGGCCCGTTGTCGGACACGGTGATCTGCACCGCCGCGAGCGAGGTGCCGTCGGCCAGCCGGGCATTGGCGCGTCGCGTGCTCAGGCGGATGCAGGGCGCCTCGATGTCGGCTGCATGGCTCACGGCGTCGCTCGCGTTGGCCACCAGGTTGTGCACGATCTGCCGGATCTGCGTGGCATCGCACAGAATATGAGGTAGATCACCGGCCAGCGAAATGTCCAGCCGGATGCGCTCGAGGCTGCCGTGCGGCGAATGCAGCGGATCCCAGCCATATAAGGCGAGCACGTCGCCGATCAGGGCATTGAGGTCGGTTTCCTGCAGATTGAGCGATGGTTTGCGGGCATACTCGCGGAACTCATCCACCATGGCCTGCATCGATGCCACTTGATTGACGATGGTCGTGGTAGCCCGCCGCAACAGGGCGGAGTCGGTGTCGTCGAGCTTGTCTTCGAGTTTGATCTGCAGCCTTTCCGCCGACAGCTGGATGGGGGTGAGCGGGTTCTTGATCTCGTGCGCCAGACGGCGGGCCACCTCGCCCCAGGCGACGATGCGGTTGGCCGAGATGACGTCGGTGATGTCGTCGAACACCACCACGTAGCCGCGGTTGCCATCGACGGTGAGCAGAGATCCTCGCATCAGCAGCGTGATGGTGGAACGGCTGCGGTCCTGGTCGGCAAAAGGCTCGGGCGGCGGCGGGTTGGCGCCGGTGTGGGGATCGGGATCGGGGGGCGCGGCGGCGCCCGCCGGCATGGGGCTGGTGACGGTGATTTCGATTTGCCGCTGCCAATACGAGCTGCCGGTATCGGCGGCGGCATGCTCGGCGAAGCCCTGGCGCAGGGCCTGTGCGAAGCCGGTGAGGTCGATCAGGGTCTCAAGCGGGCGTCCGGGCATCTGCCGCAGATCGGTGTGCAGGATTCGCTGGGCACCCTGGTTGAAGGTGGCGAGCCGGAAGGCGGAGTCGAAGACCATCACCCCGGACGATAGGGTGGCCAGGACGTTCTCGAGATAGGCGTTGGAGCGTTCGAGCTGCTGCCGATTGTTCTCGACCATGCGGCGAGCCTCGGCCAGCTCGCGGGTCATGGCATTGAAAGAGCGTGTGAGCTGGCCCACTTCGTCGCGCGACGAGGGCTCGGGCAACTGGCGGAACTTGCCGACGCTGACCGCCTGCGTGCCCCCGGCCAGCCGCAGCAACGGCCGCACCAGCCGAGCCGAGAGCGCGAAGGCGGCGGCGATGGCGGTAAAGGCCGCCAGCAGCAGGGCAAGGGTAAGGGTGATGCCATAGAGTTTGCGCAGGCCCAGACGCGACAGTGCCAGTTCTTGATAGTCGCGATAACCGCGTTGCACCTGGTTGGCGTTCTCGGTGATGTTGTCGGGTACCGGCTGGGTCAGCTGCAGATAGCGGGTTTCGGCCCGCAAAAGCGAATTGAAATCGCCCAGCGGGCCGAGGGTGAGCAGCGGCACGATCACCCGCAAGGTGAGATCGACGTTGTCGACGTCTTCGTCCGCCGTGGCTTCAAGGGTGGGGACGGCCTCGACCGCCGCATAGGAACGGCCGGAACGGATCTGCTGCAGGACGTTGGCCGGCGGCAAGGCCGGCGCCAGGCTGTTGAAGCTGCTATTGGAAAATGCGATGACGTTGCCGCTGGTGGTGAAGATCATCGCATCGGCGACGTCTTGGCGCTCGCGCAGCCGGGTGAGCGCCAGCGCAAGCGAGGGATCGTGAGGGCCAAGGTCGCTCAGTTCGATAGCCAGCATGCGTGCCTTGGCATGCAGATCGCTGAGGCGGGTATCGAGTGCGGCCCGGCCGAGGTTGAGTCCGGCGTCGAGCGCGGCGTTGACACGCACATTGAACCAGGATTCGATAGAACGCGAGAGAAATTGTACGGATAAAGTATAGATGATGGCCCCCGGCACCACGCCGACGAGCGCAAAGGCCAGCGCCAGCCGGGCGGTGAGGCGGGCGCCGAAGACGTTGCGCCGCAATTGCCGGATCAGCCGGGTGGTGAGCGTGACTACCCAGGCGCCCAACGCCAGCGCCACGACGATGTTGAGGCCAAGCAGGAGGGTGTAGTAGCGTTCGATGCGCGAGGCGTTGTTGGTGGACCACGCAAGCAGGCCGAGCAGCAGCAGTGCGCTCACCGCACCGGCCACCAACAGGATGCGCATGAGCCGGTTCACGGCTGCCACGTCTCCAGCAGATCGGGGCGGATCCGGAAAGGGGCCCAGGGCGTGGCCAGTGCCCAGGCACTGCTATTCATGGCGTTGACCTGAAAGGGACGCGAGAGCTGGGAGACGTCGAGCCGCAGGCGCAGGCGGCCTTCGTAGCGATCGGCGGGATCGAGCGCATCGGCGTTGGCGAAGCGCCAGCCACGGATGTGGCGTACGATCTCGAGCGCTTCGTCGAGCGAAGCCACCGGCAGCGCCAGGCCGCCGGTGCTGACGCGCCATTGGCGAATCAGGGCGTTGTACGAAATGCTCCAGAGCCGCTCGGCCTCGACCACCGTGCGGTCGAACCACCACCAACGCGGCTCCGACACCACGAGATCGGCCGTAAAGTACAGCGACAGGCCTCGTTCGGCCACGCCGCGCAGTTGCGAGTTGAGCTCGACGCGGATATCGGCATCGAGGTACCAGCCATCGGCTTGGTGGCTGATTTGCATGCGCTCGACCCGCGTACCCTCATTGGCGGCGGCGATGGGGACGAACGAGACGAGCCACAGGAAAATGGCGAGCAGTCGCAGCATGCGAGGTATCAGGCCTTGGTGAAACACGCATAAAAGAAACCGTCGTGCTGATCGGCGGGCGCGGCGCCCGACAAGGCGGGCAAGAGCTGGCCGGGGGCGGCCTGGCGCAAGGCATCGGCATGGCGCAGCTCGAAGGCCTTGGCCTGCTGCGCGCCTTCTGCGTGAAATACCGAGCAGGTGACGTAAAGCAATGTACCACCCGGGGCGACCACCTGCCACAGCGTGTCGGCGATCTGTTGTTGCAGGGCCGCAATCCGCGAGATATCGTCGGCACGGCGCAGCCAGCGGATATCGGGATGGCGGCGCACGATGCCCGATGCCGTGCAGGGTACGTCGGCCAGCACGGCGTCGAAGGGCCGGCCGTCCCACCAATCGAGCGTGCTGGCGTCGGCCCGGCTCAAGCCCGCTTGCAGGCCAAGGCGATCGAGATTGGCCGCCACGCGCGCGAGGCGAGCGGCGTCGTTGTCGAGCGCGGTGAGCTCGAGGTTGGCCAGCTCCAGGAGATGGGCGGTTTTGCCGCCCGGCGCGGCGCAGGCGTCGAGGACGCGCATGCCGTCGCGCAACGGTAGCAAGGAGGCCGCCAGCTGTGCCCCTGCGTCCTGGACCGACCACCAGCCTTCGGCAAAACCGGGCAATTGATGCACAGGGCGGGGCTGGGTGAGCACCAGGCCATGCTGCAGCACAGGCTCGGCGTCCACGCCGGCGTCGGCCAAGGCCAGCACTACGCGATCGCGAGTCGTACGGCGCGGGTTGACCCGCAGCGTCATGGGCGCGGGCGCATGGGCCGATTCGAGGATGCGGCGCCACTGGTCGGGATGGTCGCGCTGCAACTGCTCGATCCACCAGAGAGGATGGTTCCAGCAGGCCTCGGGATCGTGCCGGGCGCGGGCGTCGAGGTGATCGCGCTCGCGCTGGTAGCGGCGCAGGCAGGCGTTGATCAGGTTTTTGTAGCGTTGCCAACGAGGTTGCCGTTGCGCGGCACGCACGGCCTGATCGACGATGGTGAACTCGGTATAGTGCGGCGCCCAGGGCGCTTGCGCCGAGCCGTGCAGCAAGGCAAGCGCGACGCCCAGCAAGAAGTGGATGCCGGGTTCGGGCGGCGGGCGGTCGAGCAAGAGGCTCTGCAGCGTGCGCACGTGCCCCCACTGGCGCAAAGCGTGGAATGTGAGGTCTTGCGTGGCCGCGCGCATGGCTGGCGGAATCTCGTCAAGCACCTGGGTGAGGGACCGGCCGTGTTCGAGCACGGCTTCGAGGGCAAGGGCGGCGCTGACCAGAATGCGAGCAAGCGGGGCGGAGGCCGGCCCGTTGGATTCCGGGGCTGGCGCGGCCGCCGGGCCACTGACCGTCGGCCTGCTCGCGGCCGTGCCGCTGGTCCTTGGGCCACCGACCATCGGGCCGCCAGCCGTTGGGCCGGCCTGGCGGGCGGGAGCGGGCCGGCTCTGCCGGGCCTGGCCTCGCGGGGTGGGTTTGGGGCTGCGGCCGGGCATCACGCCGGGCTCCAGCCGCGGCGGAAAACGTCGGCCGGCTGGCGCTTGCCGCCGGCCTTCTGGACCTCGGTGAGGCGCAGCAGGCCCTCGCCGGTGGCGAGGTCGATACCGTCGGTCGAAATCGCCACCACCGTGCCCGGGGTGGCGTATGGGGCCGGGCCGGCGGGCAGGGCCTGGGCTTGCCAAACTTTGACCGGCTCGTTCAGGCCCGGCAGCATCACGGTAGCGCCGGGTACGGGATTGAAGGCGCGCACCCGCCGGGCGAGTTCGGTGGCTGGGCGGGAAAGATCCAGCCTGGCCTCGGCTTTATCGAGCTTGGTGGCGTAGGTCGCGCCGGCGCCGGGTTGCGCCGTACTGGGCAGCTGGCCCGCCGCGAGGAGATCGAGGGCTTCGACGATCAGTTCGCCACCCAGCGTCGCCAGGACGTCGTGGAGCTGCCCCGCGGTGGCGTCGCCGATAGGCAGCTCGCGCCATAGGCGCATGGCGCCGGTATCCAGGCCTTCGTCCATCTGCATGATGGTCACGCCCGAGCTGGCATCGCCGGCCTCGATGGCACGCTGGATGGGCGCCGCGCCGCGCCAGCGCGGCAGCAGGCTGGCGTGGATGTTGAGGCAGCCATGGCTGGGTAGTTGCAGCGTCCAGGCCGGCAGGATCAGGCCGTAGGCGGCCACCACCATGGCTTCGGGCCGGGCCGCGAGCAAGGCGTCGCGCGCCGCGGAGGCGTCGTCGGGGTAGCGGCCGTCGAGGCGCAGGCTGCGCGGCTGCAAGACCTGGGCGCCATGTGCCAGCGCCGCCTGCTTGACCGGGCTGGGCTGCAGTTTCAGGCCGCGCCCCGCCGGGCGGTCGGGCTGGGTGAGAACCAGGGGTATGTCGTGGCCCGTCGCCAGCAGGCGCTCATAGGCCACGCGGGCGAAATCGGGGGTTCCCGCAAAAACCAGACGCATGAAAATTACGCCACGGCCTGGGCCTGGCGCTCCTGTTTGCGCAGTTTGGTTTTGATGCGCGATTGCTTGAGTGGCGAGAGGTATTCGACGAATACCTTGCCGTCGAGGTGATCGATCTCGTGCTGCACGCAAATGGCCAGCAGGCCATCGGCGTCGAACTCGAAGGCATTGCCATCGGGGTCGAGCGCCCGCACGCGCACGCGCTCGGCGCGCTCGACCTTATCGTAGATGCCGGGCACCGAGAGGCAGCCTTCTTCGTAGACGATGCGGTCGTCGCTGCGCCAGATGATCTCGGGGTTGATCAGGGCGCGCAGTTCGTTGTGCTGTTCGGAGACGTCGATGACGATCACGCGCTCGTGGACATCGACCTGCGTGGCGGCCAGGCCCACGCCCGGCGCGGCGTACATGGTTTCGGCCATGTCGCGCACCAGGGTGCGGATGCGGTCGTCGACGACTTCAACCGGCTTGGCCACCTTGTGCAGGCGGGGATCCGGAAAATGCAGAATGGGTAGCAAGGCCATGGTAGGCACCCGTACGAAAAAGATTTGCCCAACTCTCCACTATAGAGGAGTGGGTATGGTGTAGCCAGTAGATGGGGGCGCCGCGCCGTTTTTTCAACGAGGCTTGGCGGGTGTGTCCTGGAGTATCCGATCGGCGGCGGATACGCTGCCCCACAGGCATGATGGCAGGACGATAAAGGCAAGGGATTTTATGGCATTTTCATCGTCGTCCGGGCCGCGTCCCGCCGGGCCGGAGCCGGAGGCGCGATTGGCACCAGAGCCAGCCGCGCGCGACGCCGCGCTAGCCGCGTGGCTGCGCTTGTCGCTGCAGCCGGGCCTGGGGCTGGTCGCGGCGCGCCGGCTACTCGATCTGGCCGGCGGCGATGCGCTGGCGGTGTCGGCGCTGGCTCCGCCCGACGTTGCCGGCGTCGTGGGGCCGCAACCGGCGGCGGAACTCCTGCGGCCGCCCACCGCCGGTATGACCGCCGCCATCGAGGCCTGCCTGGCCTGGGAGCGAGCCGCGGAGGGCCGTCGCCTGATGGTCTTGGCCGATGCCGACTACCCGGCATCCCTGCGCCAGCTGCACGATCCACCGCTGGTGCTGTATGTCAGAGGCGATGCGGCGCAGCTCGCGCGACCCAGTGTGGCAGTGGTGGGTGCGCGCCATGCTACGCCCGGGGGCAAGGCCTTGGCCCGCAACTTGTCGCTGCAATTGGCGGCGAGCGGTTGGAGCGTGGTCAGCGGGCTGGCACTCGGGATCGATGGCGCCGCCCACGAAGGAGCCTTGGCGGCGGGGCCGGAAGGCGCGGGCACGCTGGCCGTCATGGCCACCGGCATCGATCGCGTCTATCCCGCCCGCCACCAGGGCCTGGCCCAGCGCATCGCAATGCGGGGCGCGGTGATCACCGAACTGCCGCTGGGCACCCCGAGTGCGCCGTTTCAGTTTCCGCGGCGCAATCGGCTGGTGGCCGGCCTGGTGCGTGGCGTGCTGGTCGTTGAGGCGGCCGAACGCAGCGGCTCGCTCATCACCGCGCGGCTGGCCAACGATCTCGGGCGCGACGTCTTCGCTGTGCCGGGGTCTGTCCATGCACCGCTGTCGCGCGGCTGCCATGCCCTGATCCGCGACGGTGCGCGCCTGGCGGCTTCCCTTGAAGACATCCTGGAAGAACTGGAGGGCGGGGCATATCGGCCCACCAGCGGCAAAGCCGACCTTTCACGCCAGCCGCCGGCCCCGCCGGATCCGGGCGAGCCTGAGGCCGCGGCGGTGCTGGCCGCGCTGGGCTACGATCCGCTGGATTTCGATACCTTGCTCGCCCGCACCGGGCTGGCTGCGCCGTTACTGCATGGGCAGCTGCTGCAACTGGAGCTTGGGGGGTGGCTGTGGCGCGGGCCCGATGGGCGGCTGATGCGCCTCGCTCCACCGATAAGGCCGGCGGGCTAGTGGCCTACTCGCCGATGCGTAACGCCCGAGGCGCCGCGGTACCTCGGGCTACATGCTATGCGCGAGGCAACCGGCGTGTGTCGTTAATCCACGCGTAACGCCTGAAGTCCGGCCTGCACGCCGGCCAGCGCCTCGGCGGCGGCCACGCGCGTGGCTTCGGCGTCGCGGCGGCCCTGGATCTCCACCACGCCGTCTTTCAAGCCGCGTTCGCCCACCGTCACGCGCAACGGGATGCCGATCAGCTCCCAGTCGGCAAACATGCTGCCCGGCCGCAGATCGCGATCGTCGAGAATGGCATCGACACCTTGAGCGCGCAGGGCTTCGTACAGCTCGGTTGCCGTATTCCGCACCGCCTCGCTCTTGCTCCAGCTCACCGGGCAGATCACAACATCGAAGGGGCTCAAGGCCGCGGGCCAGAGGATGCCGCGATCATCGTGGTTTTGCTCGATCGCGGCGCCCACGATGCGTGTCACGCCGATGCCGTAGCAACCCATCTGCATGACGGCGGGCTTGCCGTTTTCGTCCAGGAAGGTGGCGTTCAGCGCCTCGGAATACTTGGTGCCCAGGAAGAATACGTGGCCGACTTCGATGCCGCGCTGCAGTACCAGCGGACCGCTGCCGTCGGCAGCCGGGTCGCCGGCCACGACGTTGCGCAGGTCGAGCGTGTACGCTGGCGGCGGCAGGTCGCGCACCCAGTTGGCGCCAGTGTAGTGGAAGCCCGCGGCGTTGGCGCCGCACACGAAGTCGCTCATGTTGGCGACCGTGCGGTCGGCCACCACCAGGGTGCCTTCGGGCACGCCGACAGGGCCCAGGTAGCCGGGCTCGGTGCCGAAGTGGGCCTCGATCTCGGCGGCCGCCGCCAGGCGGAAGCCCTGCGCCAACTCGGGCACCTTGGCGGCCTTGATCTCGTTCAGTTCGTGGTCGCCGCGCAGCAGCAGCATGACCATCCGCGGCGCCTCGCCTTCGGTGACCACCACCACCGCCTTGACGGTGCGCTCGATCGGCAGGCCGAGAAAATCCGCCACGGCGTCGCAGCGCACCTGGCCCGGCGTGGCTACCTGTTCGAGGGGCTGGCCGGGTGCGGCGCGCTCGGCGAGCAGGGGCAGGGCCTCGGCCAGTTCGACGTTGGCGGCATAGCCCGAGGCCGGGCTATAGGCGATGAGATCTTCGCCGGTATCGGCGATCACCTGGAACTCATGGCTGCGTGAACCGCCGATCGAGCCGGTATCGGCGGCAACGGCGCGAAACTCCAGCCCCAGCCGCTGGAAGATGCGCTGGTAGGCGTCGTACATGCGGTCGTAGCTGGCTTGCGCATCCGCCTCGGTGCGATCGAAGGAATAGGCGTCCTTCATGGTGAACTCGCGGCCCCGCATCAGGCCGAAACGCGGCCGGCGCTCGTCGCGGAATTTGGTCTGGATGTGATAGAAGTTGCGCGGCAACTGGCGCCAGCTATGGATCTCGTTGCGCGCGATGTCGGTGATCACTTCTTCCGACGTGGGCTGCAGCACGAAATCGCGCTGGTGGCGATCCTTGATGCGCAGCAGCTCGGGGCCGTACTGCTCCCAGCGGCCCGACTCCTGCCAGAGCTCGGCCGGCTGTACCACCGGCATGAGCAGCTCCAGGGCGCCCGCGGCGTCCATCTCTTGGCGGATGATGGCCTCGACCTTGCGGATGACTCGCAGGCCCAGCGGCATATAGGTGTAGATGCCCCCCGCCAGGCGCCGGATCATGCCGGCGCGGGTCATCAGGCGATGGCTGGCGACTTCGGCATCGGCCGGCGCCTCTTTGAGGGTGTTGATATGGTAGTGAGAGGCGCGCATGGAACGGTTTGATCGATATAATCGTTGGCAATTGTATAGAAATTGCTGGAGGTGGCCATGCTGGATCGGGAAGGCTACCGTCCCAACGTCGGCATCATCCTCGTCAATCAAAAAAACGAGGTCTTCTGGGGTAAACGAATTCGCGAACATGCCTGGCAGTTTCCGCAGGGCGGCATCAAGCACGGCGAGAGTCCTGCCCAGGCCATGTATCGCGAGCTGCACGAAGAAGTCGGGCTCAAGCCCGAACATGTCCGTATCTTGG
This sequence comes from Pigmentiphaga sp., assembly GCA_023228945.1. Taxonomy (GTDB): domain Bacteria; phylum Pseudomonadota; class Gammaproteobacteria; order Burkholderiales; family Burkholderiaceae_B; genus Verticiella. The sequence goes on from JALOAI010000002.1 coordinate 220,859, forward strand.
GGCGCACACGTAACTGGCTACGTTACACCGTGCCCGAGCGTTTCGTTCGGCGCGAGTGGCGTGGCCACTATAAAGGACAAAAACAAATCTGGTTCCTGCTGCGTATGGTAGGCCGGGATTCCGATGTCTCGCTGCGCGCGACCAAGCATCCGGAGTTCGACGCCTGGCGCTGGAGCGACTACTGGGTGCCGCTGGATGCCGTGATCGAGTTCAAACGCGAGGTCTACACCGATGCGCTCAACGAGCTCGCCGCCATCCTGTTTCGTCGGCAAAGCGAAACCCGCTTTCTTCGCCAGCATCTGCAGGCGAGCACGCGTGGCAACGGCATGCGCCAGCCCAGGCACGCGGGCGACTTGCCGCCGCCCCCGCCGGCGGTGGTGTCCAACGCGCCCGAACCGGTGCTGGCCGTGGCGCCCGAGGAGCAAGGCTGAAGCCGGATCCTCGCCATGCGACTGCTGCTCGTTGAAGACGAAACCGATCTTGCCGACTGGCTCAAGCGAGCCCTGTCGCAAAGCGGTTTCGTGCTCGATCACGCCGCCGACGCCCGCGCCGCGCGCGTGCTCACCAGCACCAGCAGCTACGATGCGGTGGTGTTGGATCTGGGGTTGCCCGACACCCATGGCCTGATCTGGCTGCGCGACCTCCGGGCTGAGGGTAACAGTACGCCGGTTCTCATCCTGACCGCGCAAGGCGCCCTGGAAGACCGCGTGCGCGGCCTCAGCATCGGCGCCGACGACTATCTCACCAAGCCCTTTGCCCTGGCCGAGCTCGAAGCCCGGCTCACGGCGCTGGGCCGGCGGGCTCGCACCACAAGGGATGCGGTCATCGAATTCGGTGCGCTCACTTTCGATAGCGATACGCGCACGTTCATGCTGGGTGGCAGCATGCTCAACCTGACGCCCCGTGAACGAGCGGCCTTGTCGGCCCTGATACTGCGCCGGGGCCAACCGTTGCTCAAGTCGGCGTTGGCGCAAAAGGTCTTCAACCTGGAAAGCGACGCCGGGCCCGATGCCATCGAGGTTGTCGTGCATCGGCTGCGCAAAAAGCTGGTGGGGGCGGGCGTGCGCATCTCCACGGTGCGAGGGCTGGGCTACATGCTTGAACGCGATGTCCCGGGCCGCAAGGCCTGACTGGCGGCTTGGCCGCATCCGCCGCCGGCGGCGCGAACGCGCCCGCTTGCGCCGCCGGGAGCGCTTTCTGGCCGACGCCATGCACCAGCTGCGCAATGCCGTGGGAACGCTGGCAACCCAGGCGGCCATGATCGGGCGTGCGCAATCATTGGATGAGCAGCGCGATACCGCCCAGGCGCTCGAACACCGGCTGCTGCAATTGGGGCGTTTTCTGCATCAGCTGGAAAAGCTCGATAGACGCCAACCGACGGCGGACCTGCCGGTCTTCGATGCCGTCGAATGCGCCCGCTCCCTCGTGTACGAGTTTGCCGGCCAGGCCAGAGCCCGCGGCGTGGACCTCGGCTGGGTGGGCGAAGCTTCCATGGCAGCCATGCCGGTCCATGGCCAGGTCGACGAGATCCATGAAGCGCTGGCGAATCTGCTCGACAACGCCATCCGCCATACCCCTCCGGGAGGGCGCGTGGATGTGTCGGTCGAGAGCGGCATCTCTCAAGAATGCCGGTTTCGCGTGGCCGACCAGGGGCCCGGCCTCCCTCCCAGCGAGCGGCGGCGGGTGTTTGCGCGCTTCGCTCAACAGCGCTCCGGAACTCCGGCGTCACAAGGCCGAAGCGGGCTGGGCCTGGATATCGCGCGCCGGCTGGTGCATGCCAACCGGGGCCGCATCGAGGTGGGCGACGGCCTGCCGCACGGCAACGGCAAGAGCGGCCTCTTGATCACGATTACGCTGCAACGAGCCGCCCCGGCCCGTCAAACCCGATAAGGCGCGGCGGACGAGCCGCCCCTGCCGGGGCTCATCCATTCACGGTGAGGTTGGCAGGGCCAAACCTACCGGAGCCGAAGAGTCCCCGCATCGTGGCGGAGACGCTCAGGCCGGAATTCTTCACTTCTTGGCAAGCCGGCCCCGACCTCCGGAGCGGGGGAGGGTGCCGCTACGCCAAAAATTCTCTTTATATTGAAAGTTATTTGAAAGATTAAATTATATTGATTTATGCTTGGATTGTTTTGAAATATGTTGTTCGTAGGGCGGCATAGAGTGTGGCCGACAGAAAATCCGTGAAAATCCAGCTGTTTTGATGTTTATATCTTTAATGTTTTATTAAGTTTCGGACAGTTTTTGAGGGACAGGTTTTTGTGAATACGTAAATTTCCTTGATTTTACAAGGAGTTATCTTTAAAAGAGCGATTCCTGACCTCAAGAACTAGGGATTACCCGATAAATCATGAATTTTTCGGTTAATGAAAGCGTAATGAAAGTATATGGTTATAACCTTCGCCTTCCCGTCGCCATGCCAGACGTGCGCCAAGCCTGTCTGTCTTGCACGGTCAAGGTCGTTCGGCGACGCCGTGTGTGCTGTCGTCACGAACTCCTTGAAAGCGGCGACGAAGAATCCGGCCGGAGTTCCGGCCGTTCACCATGATGTTTTATTTCGCTGTATTCATGAACCGAGGTGACCATGAGCTGGTTGAGTGACAGAGGGCGGATCGAATGGCTGGGAGCCGGAGTGCTGATTGCCATCGGCGCCTTCACCATCTGGGAAGGGATGCGCTATAGCACCGGGACGCTGGCCCGGATGGGGCCGGGTTACTTTCCGGTGGCGCTCGGTGCCATTCTGATTCTGCTGGGCGTCCTGGTTGCGCTGACCGGCGATACCAAGAAAGAAGAGGCCGAGGCTCTCAAAGAAGAAAACTTCTCCAACGAGTGGAGGGGCTGGGGCTGCATCATCGCGGGCATCGTAGCGTTCATTGTGCTAGGCGGGCTGGCGGGCTTGGCACCCGCTACATTTGGTTTGGTGTTCATCGCGGCCCTGGGGGATAAAGAGCACACTCTGACTTCGGCTGCGCTGCTGGCGAGTGGCACCACTGTTGTCGGGGCGATTATTTTCCGCTATTTCCTCGAGTTGCAGTTTCCCCTCTTCCGATGGGGGTGGTAAGCCATGGAATTGCTCAATAACATGATCATGGGCTTCGGCGTAGCGCTGGAGCCCTACAACCTGATGTGGTCGGCCTTTGGCGTATTCATGGGCAACCTCATTGGTGTGCTGCCCGGCATGGGCGTGTTGGCGTCGATTTCCATCCTGCTGCCGCTCACCTACACCATGACGCCCACGGCGGCGCTGATGATGCTGGCGGGGATCTACTACGGCTCGCAGTATGGCGGTGGGATCACGTCGATCATGCTGAATATGCCGGGTACCGCGTCGCATGCCGTGGCCTGTCTTGATGGCAATCCGCTGGCTCGGCAAGGCAAGGCCGGCTCGGCGCTGTTCATGCTGATGTTCTCGTCGTTCTGCGGGGCCACGGTGGGTATCTTGACGATGATGCTGTTCTCGCCCGTGCTGACCGAAGTGGCATTCAAGTTCGGTCCCGCTGAGTACTTCTCCATGATGACGGTCGGCTTGCTGGCGGGTGCGACCTTGGCAAAAGGCTCGGCCATCAAAGGGGTGGCCATGGTCGTGCTCGGCCTGATCCTCGGCGTGGTAGGTACCGATGTCAACTCGGGCATGATGCGCTTCACCTTCGGCGTTCCTGAACTGTCCGACGGCTTGTCGCTCGTCGCAATCGCGATGGGATTCTTTGGCATCGCGGACATCATGCGTAACGTCAACCGTATGCACGATATCTCGCGATCCGGGGATGGCAAGATATCGATGAGCGCATTGCGGCCGCAGCCTGGCGACATCAAGAACACGCGTGGGGCAATTACTCGCGGTACCGCCATTGGGGCCTTTTTCGGCATCCTGCCCGGCACTGGTTCAGGCATCGCGTCGTTCATCTCTTACGCTACCGAGAAGCGCGTGGCTAAGGACCCCAGCCGCTTCGGGCGTGGCGCCATCGAGGGTCTGGCGGCGCCGGAGTCGGCCTGCAACTCGGCCGCGCAGACAGCATTCATTCCCACCATGACGCTGGGCATCCCGGGCGATCCCGTGATGGCGCTGATGCTGGGCGCCTTGATCATTCACGGCATCCAGCCGGGTCCGCAGCTCATTACCGAGCACGCCGACATTTTCTGGGGTCTGATCGCCAGTTTCTGGGTAGGCAACGTCATCCTGCTGATCCTCAACCTGCCGCTCATCGGCATGTGGGTGCGGCTGCTGTCGGTACGTTACAAGTACTTGTATCCCGCCGCGCTGTTCTTTCTCTGCGTCGGGGTCTACAGTACCAACAACAATCTGTTCGACGTCTGGGTCGTGCTGGTCTTCGGGATTGTCGGCTACATCTTTCTGCGTTTGCGGTTCGAGGCGGCCCCATTGCTGCTGGGCTTCGTGCTCGGACCCATGATGGAAGAGAACTTCCGGCGCGCCCTGCTGTTGTCGCGTGGCGACATGTCGGTGTTCCTCACGCGTCCGATCAGTGCGGGCTTCGTCGCGGTCGGAGTCGGCCTGATCCTGTTGCTGGCGGTCTCCAACGTGCGTAAGCGCCGCCGGGATCGGCTGTTGTCGGTCGAAGAAAGCGCGAGTTGAGCAATGGCCCGTCCTTTTCGGGGACGGGCCCTGGATGCCTGTCTGAATCCGTTTGGCGGTACCTTTCAGTCCCGGAACTCTGTTGTAATGATGCAGCAGTCTGGCTGAAGAACTTGCCGATCCTTTGTTAGAATGTTTTCGGGTTCCGGTCTCATGTCGAGGTCGGGAGGTTCAATGCATTGGTCGGGCCGCCAATGCGGGCTTGCAAGTTCCATGAACCTTTACCCGACCCGGCGCTGGGCGCCGCCTCTCTTACCGTTTTGGCTTCCCCTCATCCGCGCCTTGGTGCGTACGGCGTTCCGGAACCTCCCCCCTGTCAAGTGCCACGCTCGCGGCTTCGCCGTGAGCCGCCGCCTCCCGCACGCCGTTCCGCGGGCATCGCCCGCCCATGGTTCGCAAAGCGGTCCGTTGCGCATGCCGATCCTGGCGCGCGTGCGTGCGAGCGGAGCCATCCAATGAGTTTGACGACCCTTCTGGCCTGTGCCTGGTTCGGCAGCGTGGTGGGGTGGCGACTGGCCTTTCTCCAAGGCGCGCTGCTGAGGTACGCTCCCACGCTGCTGCCTGCCGGCCTGTGCGCCGCCTTCATCGGGTACGCCCCCGCCGTGGCTCGAGGCCGGGACATCATCGACGTTCTGAATTGGGCGCCTTCGGTCGGGGTGAATCTGGCGCTGCGCCTCGATGGCTTTTCATTATTGTTCGTGGTCCTGATCACAGGCATCGGAACGCTGGTGACGATCTATGCCACGGCCTATCTCTCGAACCAGCCCGTGCGGGAGCGTGCGCGATTCGTCTTCCTGATCCTGGCATTCATGGCGGCGATGCTGGGTACGGTATTGTCCGACAACCTCGTCGTGATGTACGTGTTCTGGGAAGCGACCAGCCTGCTGTCGTTCATGCTGATCGGCTTCGAGATGCAGAAGCCCGAGGCGCGCAAGGCCGCCTTGCAGTCCCTGCTGATTACGGCTGGCGGGGGCCTGGCGTTGTTCGGGAGCATCCTGCTGATCGGCATGGAGCTGAATACCTTCCTGCTCTCCGAAGTCGCGCGACGCTCGGACGAACTGCTCGGGAGCCCATGGCTGGCTCCGATCATTGTCCTGCTTCTCATCGGAACATTTACCAAATCGGCGCAGTTTCCCTTCCACTTCTGGCTACCGCAGGCGATGGCCGCGCCGACCCCGGCCTCGGCCTACCTGCATTCCGCCACCATGGTGAAGCTGGGCGTCTACCTGCTGGCGCGTTTCGAACTCGTGTTTCGCGATGTCCCGTGGTTCGGCGATACGCTGGTGGTGTTCGGTTCCGCAACGATGCTCATTGCCGCGGCCGGCGCCATTCGAGCCACGGGCTACAAGGCGGTGCTGGCGCAATCGACAGTGGCATCCCTCGGTATTCTCGTGATGTTGATCGGTCTCGACGGGCCGGTTTCGGCGGTAGCCGTCTGCGGGTTCATCGTCGCACACGCGTTCTACAAGGCGGCCTTGTTCTTCTGCGCGGGCACCGCCATTCATGCGACTCACATACATGAACTGCGCAAGCTGGGCGGCCTGGCACGGTTCCTGCCGGCGACGGCAACGGCGATCGTCCTGGCCAGCTTGTCGATGGCGGGATTGCCGCCCTTTGTCGGCTTCATCGCCAAGGAGTATTTGTTCGAGGCGCAGTTGGCGAGTTCCTGGAATGCATTCCCCGTCCTGGTGGCGGTGATCGTCAATGGCGTCATGGTTGCGACGGCGGCGGTCGTTTCGCTCCAGCCCTTTTTCCTCAAGCGCGGCAAGATCCGGCATGTCGAGCATGGCGAAACCCCCGGTTTGCTGATCGGGCCGCTGGTGCTCGGGTTGCTGGGGGTGGGGTTGATGCCCGGCTTCTTCTCCGACTATCTGATCGGGCCGGCGGCGGCCGCGATACTCGGCGCGCCTATCGCCGTGTCATTCTCCCTGTGGCACGGCCTGACGCCGATGCTGGCGCTCAGCGGCCTGGCGGTGACGCTGGGTGGATTGCTGGCCTGGAGGTGGAACTCTTTCCATCGCGCTCTCAATCGTATGCCGCTTCTGACACGCATCGACGCCAACCGCATTTACCAGGGAGTCGTCGACCGTATCCTGGGAACGGCGCGGTGGTGGACGCGGCAACTGCAGAACGGCGATAGCCGCCGCTATGTCCTGATCACCAGCATCGCGCTCGTCGCCACGGGAGCTTGGTCGATGGCACGCTCGCGGAGCGTCATGGAGTTGACGCTTGCCGGCGAATTGCTGCCTTTGCCGGCCATCCTGCTGGCGTTCGGTCTGCTCGGCTCCGTCGTGGCCGCCCGCACTCGCTCATTGGTGACTGGTCTGATCGGTGTCGGCGTCGTCGGCTACGGATCCGCGCTGTTATTCCTGCTGCACGGCGCGCCGGACCTGGCACTGACGCAGTTTGCCGTGGAGACTCTGGTGCTGATCGTTCTGATGGCCGTTCTGGGGCGTCTTCCCGGTATCGCCGGCCACACCCGCAGCCGCCGTGAACGGCGTGTCGACGCCGGCATTGCCGCGGCCTTCGGCCTGCTCGTGTTCGCCGCCCTGGTCAGCATGCTGGCGCTGCCGTTCGATGGTCGGGTATCGGATTTCTTCGCCCAGACCAGCTACCTCGAAGCGCATGGCATGAACGTGGTCAACGTGGTCATTGTCGATTACCGCGCCCTGGATACCCTGGGCGAGATCGCCGTCGTGGCTTTTGCCACGCTGGGCGTGTGGTGCCTGTTGCGCCGTCGCCGGGCAGGTACGGGGCTGAAGCCCCCCGCCGGCAAAGCCGGGGAGGGCAAGGCATGAACTCCCTGATTTTCTCGACGGCGAGCCGTGTGTTGTTCTGGCTGATGCTGGGCGTATCCCTGGTCATTCTTTGGCGAGGCCACAACCAGCCGGGTGGCGGTTTCGTCGGCGGGCTGGTCGCTGCCATGGCATTCAGCGTCGTAGCCTTGTCCGAAGGCGTTCCCGAGGCGCGGCGCAGGCTGCGCCTGCACCCGGTCGTGCTACTGGGCATGGGGGTGATGTTCGCGGTGCTCAGCGGCCTGCCCGGTCTGGCCGTTGTCCAGGGATTTTTGTCCCATCAATGGCTGGTTTTCCAAAACGGGTTCAAGCTGGGTACGACGCTGCTTTTCGACGTCGGGGTGTACTGCGCGGTGATGGGAGGCATGCTGTGCCTGGTGTTCCGCCTGTACGAGGATGAAGAGGACGCACCATGAACCTGATCTACGCCGCGGGCTTCTCGGCCATCATGGCCATTGGCCTGTACCTTCTACTCTCGCGCCATATCATTCGCATGATCTACGGCGTGATGCTCATCTCGGCTTCTGTCAACCTCGTGATTTTTCTGGCTGGACGCATCGGCCCGAACCCGCCGCCCGTGATGATGCTCGGCGAAACCATGCTGGCCGACGGCTCGGCCAACCCGCTCCCGCAGGCGCTGGTGCTGACCGCCATCGTGATCGGGTTCTCGCTGGTGTCGTTCGTCGTGGCTTTGGCGCTCAAGACCTATCGCCGCCTGGGCACGCTGGATAGCCGCGCGTTGAACGACGCCGAAGCCCTGGGTAGCCCTTTCGAGCCGCCCCGGCCCGGCAAGGCGCGGAGCGACGAGGAGCGTGACTCGTGATGGCCGGATTCAGCAATGCCGCGGTGCTGTGGCCCGTGCTCGTTCCGATCGCGGCTTCCGCCCTGTGCATGATGTTGTGGAGGGCGCCGCGATGGCAGCGCGCCGTCCATCTGGCGGCGCTGGCCTTGATGCTGGCGGCGTCGCTGCTGCTGCTCCAGACCATCGGTCGCCACGGCGTGGTGGCGCTGACGTTTGGCGGCTGGGGACCGCCGTTCGGCATCAGTTTCGTGGCCGATCGCCTGAGCGCGGCCATGGTTGCGGTCACGGCCGCGCTGGCCCTGGCCGTCGGCGTCTACGGCCTGGCGTCCACGCACCGGCGGCAGGTCCGCAACGGCGTCTATCCGTTGTTCCTGGGCATGCTGGCCGCGGTCAATGGCGCCTTTCTGACCGGCGACATCTTCAACCTCTATGTCTGGTTCGAGATCATGCTGATCACCGCCCTGGGGCTGCTGGTCATCGACAAGAGCCGGGCGCAACTGGATGGCGCCATGAAGTACGCCATTCTCAATCTGTTGAGCACTTTGGTGTTCCTGCTCGCCATTGCGATTCTCTATGGCGCGGCTGGGACATTGAACATGGCCGACCTGGCGCGTGTCGTGCCGGACATCGGCGACAGCACCGCCCTGACCGTGGCCTCGGCTCTTTTCCTGGTTGGCTTTGGCATCAAGGCAGGCTACTTCCCGATGTTCTTCTGGCTTCCGGCGTCGTATCACACGATGTCGATCGCCACCCTGGCGCTGTTTGCGGGCCTGCTGACGAAAGTCGGCGTCTACGCCTGTTTTCGTGTTTTCACGCTGATGTTCGCGGGTGGAGAAGCGCTGCGCGAAGCCATTGCCTTCATGGCGGCCGGCACGATGGTCTTCGGGGTGTTCGGCGCGGCGGTGCAATGGGACGTGCGCCGGATCCTCTCCTTCCATATCATCAGCCAGATCGGCTACATCCTGCTGGGCCTGGCGCTGGGCACGGCGGCCGCGTTTGCCGGCGCCATCTTCTACATCATCCATCACATCATCGTCAAAGCCAATCTTTTCCTGATCGCGGGCGCCATGCATCGTGTCAGCGGAACCTACGATCTTCGCCGCTGCGGCGGCCTGATGCGGAGCCATCCGCTGCTTGCCCTGCTGTTCGCCGTTCCGGCATTGTCGCTCGCGGGCATCCCTCCGCTGTCCGGCTTCTGGGCCAAGTTTCTGGTCATTGACGCCTCGTTCAAGGCCGATGCCGCGTGGCTGGCCGCCGTGGGGCTCTTCGTCGGCCTGCTCACCATCTTCTCGATGAGCAAGATCTGGATCGAGGCGTTCTGGAAGCGCCAGCCGGTGGAGCGCGCCCGCTCGCGCGCCGTGCCGCTTCCCATGGTGCTGGGCATCGGCGCCTTGGCCTTGATCACCGTCTGGATCGGCATACGGCCGGAAATGTTGATGCGATATTCCGACGCCGCGGCGGCCTCGCTGGTGGAGCCACGAAGCTACATCGCAACGACGCTTGACGAGGCAAGCATCACCGCTCCAGCGGGAGGCGCGCCATGATTCCTCCGTTCTTCAGGCGCTTGTGGTCGGGCGCTGAGCTGTGCGCAATCTTCATCCGCGAACTCGCGCTCTCGTCATGGTCGGTGGCCGCCGCCGCATTCGCGCGCGACTCCCGGCTGTCGCCTGCGATCATTGCCGTACCGCTACAGTTGCGCACCGACATGGGAATCATGACGCTGGCCAACCTCGTGTCCCTGACGCCTGGCACCACGTCGCTGCACGTGAGCCAGGACCGTTCGCTGCTCTACGTGCATTGCCTGGATGCCGGAGCGACCGATGACGTGATTGCCGGCATCCGCGAAACGTTCGAAGATACGATCAAGGAGATGGAACAATGATGGAGAGCCTCCGGCAGGTCGATCATTTCCTCACCACCGCCTCATACGTGTTGCTGGTGCTCATGGCGGTACCCTTGGGAATGACCCTCGTTCGCATGCTGGCGGGTCCGAGCTACGCCGATCGCTTCGTGGCGCTCGACATGCTCACCGGCGTGGCCGTCTCGATCGCCGCGCTCACCGCGGCGGCGACGGGCAGGAGGGAGTACATGGACGTCGGTCTGGGCCTGGCGCTGTTCGGTTTCCTGGGAACCTGCGCATTGTCGGCGTTCCTGGAGCGCAAAGAGAGGGGGCGGCCATGAGCCTCGTGCTCGCTGTCGCAGCCCTGCTGCTGAAGATCGCGGGATTTGTCTTCCTGTTTTCCGCCGCGCTGGGCCTGCTTCGTTTCAAGGATCCCTTGCAGCGCATGCACGCCGCGACCAAGGCCGGCACGGTTGGGGCGGGTTTGTCCGTCGCGGGTGCGGCACTGGCCCATGGCGATGGGCTGACCATGATCGTTGCCGCCGTCACGATCCTGTTCCTGGTCATCACCGTTCCGCTCGCCGGCCATCTGCTCGGTAGGGCCATTTATGTCTCCGGCGTGCCGCTCCAGGGCATCGAGGGCAGGGATGCCCTCCAGGGTGTGCTGAAGCGTCACGAGGTCGATCCGTCTTCGGAGGCGACCACGAACTGAGTGAAGTGCGGCAAGCAATGCAATGACTCGGCGCGGCGCGTCCCAGTCTAGCCGCTCGAGTGCCGGGGCTCGGGCTGGCTGGGTTAATGAGATGTTCTACCCTAATCCCTATGGAGCCGATTACGCTCCGTAGGGATTTGTCCTTTCTGGCTCGCCGCGCGCTGCGTCTTCTTGACTCAAGGAAAGAAAATGCGGTGGTAATCGGCCGCCGAGACCTTCTCGAAGAGCGGATCTGCGTCGTGCACATCGCGCAACAGGCTGTAGTCGATTCTTCCGATCAACAGTCCTTCTTCGTCGTGAGCCAAAGGCGCTACCGTATCTTCTCCCATGGGATTGAAGATGCGGGTCGCCCCGTGACCCGGCAGCAGTTGCTCGGTTACCTCATGCTTCCGTGCCCATCCGGACATCAGGGCATCGTCGATTACGATGGTTGGCGCGACGACATAGAGGCCGCCTTCGCGAGCGTAAGCTCGAGTTGTCGTCATGCAGGCATCCGACTTCATCGAGATCACATCCGGACGAACTCCATAGACGGGGCGGCGTTCCAGACCATTCCATAACCCTCGCACCGTGGCCGCGTCCGCATTCAGGCCGAAGCTTGGCCAGGAGGCCACGTGCAACTGCTCGTTCTGGTTGAACATGGTATGTCGAAGCAAGGGCCGGCGATGCTCGGAGCAGTTGAGGGCGCCAATGTTGCCCACGCGTGTAGCGACTACTTTCAGGTTCTCGGCATCTCCCGTTGAAAAAAATGTGCCCTCCAATCCACTGGGCTTGATCTTCCGGCGAGTCATGATCGTGCCATCACGAGGATCGATAAGCATCTGGGCCATGTAGACCCGGTTTGCCTGGCGTTCGCTGAAGCCCAGCAAGCATATGACACCGGTGCGTCGCACCGCATCTTCCAGCCTCCGATGCTGCTCGGAGCCCAGTTCCAGGCTGGCCTCGTGGTAAATGCGCCGATGGGGTTCCTGCCATGCGAGATCCTTCATCCAGATGAAAACGGGATACCCCGGCAGCCAGGTTTCCGGGAAGGCAAGAAGCTGAGCACCTTCGTCAGCGGCCTGCTCCATCAAGCGAATGCTCTTGTCGATGGTGGCCTCGAGGTCGAACCAGACAGGTGCGGCCTGCACTGCGGCCGCAGTGAAAGGCGATATAGTATGTGTCTTTACTGCCATTGCTGTGTCTCCATTAAAATGAAAAGGGGCAATGCCTGATGAGTGTCGATCAAAGGCAATTGCGGTACTTTTTGGAAGTGGCCTCTACCGGAAGCATCAATAAAGCGGCTGAGCGCCTGCATATTTCACAGTCCGCCCTCAGTCGCCGCATGGCGTTGCTTGAACGAGCGACGGGAACCACGCTTTTCACTCGCCGGCCAACCGGCGTCGAACTGACCCAGGATGGACAGCGGCTTGCGTCGCAAGCGAAGTACCTCGCCGGACATTTCGCTCATCCCTTGGCTCCCAAGCCCCGGGCCTTTGGCACGGCCGCCGACGCCCTGAGCCTGGGGCTGGTTTCGGGCTCCAAGCGGGTCATGTTTTCGATTTTGTTCGATGGACAGAATCACATGGGGGGCGTCGGAGCGAGTACTCCGCCTCGTGCCTCGATTCAAAGTCTTTTCGAGAGTGCCGCGGATGTTCTGATCGAGCTGGTGCGCCGTGCCGAGCTGGATCTGGCCATTATCGGCAACCCTTTTGATGATCTGATACTTCGCACCGACGCTCTCTGGGAAGAGAGTCTGCTGCTGGTGATGCCGCCCGAGTGTACGCGCCAGCAGCTCGGACAGTATCGTTTCTTTTTGCCGTCTCAGGAGCCCCACCTCGTTACATTTATCATGAGCGTTTTGCAACGCGAACAACTGACGCCCAAGGAGATCACTACAGTCACTCCCAGTGAAACCACCTTGGACCTCATTCGCTCGGGTCTGGGTTATTCCATTCTGCATTGCTCCGCGGTGCCGGGCGCCGCTGCCCAGAGTCGTGAATTGAGCATTGAACCACTGCTGCATTCGTGCATTCGTATGGGTGCTGTGTATCGGAGCGACGCCTCCCGAATCAAGGAGATCCAGACGCTGCTGACTGCCGTGAAAAGTGCGTTGCCTGACAATATCGCTCGACAAGAAGATCTGACATTGCATTGGGTGAGACAGGTCTCGCCGGATAGCGCTCAACGCGCGTCCGTCACTCGATCATCTTGAAGCCCGAGGCGGAGATGACTGTGCCCCAGCGTTGATAGTCTTCTTCTAGTGCACTCTTCAGGGCGGCTGGCCCGCTGGGGTCGGGAATGAAACCCATCGTGCGCAAGCGCTCGCTGACAGCCGGTGAAGCCACGGCTTTTTGCACTACCTGGCTGATTTCTTCGATGACATTCTCGGGAGTGTTGGCGGGAGCAAATAAGGCAAAATACTCTTGCGCGACGACGCCCTCCATTCCTAGCTCTTGTAATGTTGGCACCTCGGGCAGAAACTCCGAGCGCCTTGCCCCAGTCGTGGCAAGTATCCGAAGACGGCCGTCTTTTATGTGGGGCAGTACCTCACTGACCACGTTGCAGCAGGCTGCGATATGTCCGCCTATGGTGTCCTGAATGGCTGGAGCGGAACCCTTATAGGGAACGTGAACCATGGGGATACCTCGCCTGTCGGCAATCATGAGGCCAGCAAAATGCCCCGTGCTGCCTTCGGCGGGAGAGGCATAAGTCACGGGCTCGGATCTGGTCCTGCTCCAGGCTTCGAAGTCTTGAAACGATGTTATCGATTCGGGAACCTGGGGACCCACGCATAGCGCGAATTCAAAAGAGGCAATACGTGCAACCGGGCTGAAATCCTTGAGAGGCTGGTAAGCCAGGTTGCGATAGATATGCGGGTAGATGACCAAGCTCGAAGCCGGAGCCTGTAAAAGCGTGCGACCATCCGGCGAAGCATCTTTTACGTAAGCAACAGCAATGCGCCCGCCCGCTCCGGGGCGGTTCTCCACCAGCACGCTTGATGCAATTTTTCCCTGGGCCTCATGGCCGATGAGGCGCGCCATCGTGTCGCCTGAGCCACCTGGTGGAAAACCGACCACGATGGAGAGCGTGCGGGCCATCTCCTCTTTTAGCGCGCCGAAAGCCGATGCAGGTAAAGCGTGCGAGGCCGCCAGTAAGGCGGCTGCGGAAGTCAAAAAAGAACGACGCGTTGCCATTTCACTGTTTCCTTAAAGAGCGACCGTTTGCCTGCTGCAGCCGGTCTGGCTTCTATAGTGGATTCAGTGTGACATCGATCACGAGAGGGGGGTTATGCAAAGAGGAGATAAGTCGCCAGCTTCTCTCAGCTGAATCTGCGCGGTGCGTGAGATGAGCTCAGCGCCCTCGCAGCACCGCCAGGTTGTCGCGGTGCATGAGCTCGGGCTCGTTGGGCGTGCCCAGGATTTCCGCGATGCGGCTGGAGGGCTGGCGCATGATGCGCCGCGTGTCGCTGGACGAATAATTGATCAGGCCGCGGGCCCACTCGCGGCCCTCGGCGTCGCGGCAGGCAACCACGTCGCCGCGTTCGAAATCGCCATGCACGGCCACCACGCCGACGGGCAGCAGGCTTTTGCCGGCCTGGGTGATGGCGCGCACGGCGCCGGCGTCGAGCTCGAGGTAGCCGCGCAGGCGGAGATGATCGACCAGCCACTGCTTGCGGGCCGACCACGTTGCCAGTTGCGCGTGCAGCGTGGTGCCGACGGCCTCGCCGCGCGCCATGCGCAGCAGCAAGTCGGGCTCGCGGCCGGAAGCGATGATGGTGTGGGCGCCACGGCCGGCGGCACGCTTGGCGGCAATGATTTTGGTCAGCATGCCGCCGGTACCGACTTCGCTGCCCGCGCCTCCCGCCATGGCTTCGAGAGCGGGATCGCCGGCGGTTGCGTCGCTGATGAATTCGGCGCCGGGGTTGCGGCGTGGGTCGGCGGCATAGAGCCCGCGCTGGTCGGTGAGGATGACCAGGACGTCGGCTTCGATCAGATTCGTGACCAGGGCGCCCAGGGTGTCATTGTCGCCGAAGCGGATCTCATCGGTGGAAACCGTGTCGTTCTCGTTGACGATGGGCACCACGCCGAGCTCCAGCAGCGTCAGCAGCGTGGTGCGGGCATTGAGGTAGCGTTGCCGGTCGCTGAGATCCTCGTGCGTGAGCAGGATCTGCGCGGTGGCGAGCCCATGTTCGCCAAAAGCGGACTCATAGGCCTGCGCCAGGCCCATCTGCCCCACCGCGGCGGCCGCCTGCAACTCGTGCATGTCGGTTGGCCGGCGTTGCCAGCCAAGCCGCGCCATGCCTTCGGCCACGGCGCCGCTGGAGACCAGCACCACTTCACGCCCGAGGCGGCGAAGGTCGGCGATCTGCCGCGCCCAGGCGGCCACGGCGTTGCGGTCCAGTCCTCGTCCTTCATTGGTGACGAGGGATGAGCCGACTTTGACCACGATACGGTCGGCGCTGGCGAGAACGGAAGGGGAACTCATGATGCGGCGGCGCGGCAGGCGGAGGAAGCGGGTTTAGTCCAGGGAGCGAAAGCGGGGGTCGTCCGGATCGGTGTTGGCGGGGGCGGATGGCTCGTCGACCGGCGCAGCCGGGAGGTCGGTCTGATCGTCTTCGGGCTCGGGGTCGGCGGCCCTGGCTTCATCCACTGCGTCTTGCAAGGCCCAGGCCAGGGCCTGCGTGCCCGCGCCGGTAAGCGCCGAGATCGCAAAGACCGGCCCGTTCCAGCCGAACTCGGCGCAAAAGCGTTCTTGGTAGCCGGCCGGATCGTCGAGCATATCGATCTTGTTGAGCACCAGCCAGCGCGGCTTGGCGTAGAGCTCGGGATCGTAGCGCCGCAACTCTTCCACGATGGCGCGCGCCTGCCGGACCGTGGTGTCGATCGGGTCGTCGCCGGGATCGGGCGGTGCGACGTCGATCAGGTGCAGCAGCACCCGGGTGCGGGCGAGGTGGCGCAGAAACTGATGGCCCAGGCCGGCGCCGTCGGCGGCGCCTTCGATCAGGCCCGGAATGTCGGCGAGGACGAAGCTGCGCCCGGCGTCGGTGCGCACGACGCCGAGGTTGGGATGCAGCGTGGTGAAGGGATAGTCGGCGATCTTGGGCCGGGCGTTGGAGAGTTTGGTGATGAGCGTGGACTTGCCCGCATTGGGCATGCCCAGCAGGCCCACGTCGGCCAGCACCTTGAGCTCCAGCCGCAGGCGGCGTTGCTCGCCGGGCTCGCCCAGGGTGTACTGACGCGGCGTGCGATTGACGCTGGATTTGAAATGCAGGTTGCCCAGGCCGCCCCGGCCGCCTTGGGCCAGTGTGGCCTGCTGGCCATGGCGGGTGAGGTCGAACAGCAATTCGCCGGTGTCCGCGTCGTGGACCATGGTGCCCACCGGCACGCGCAGGGTGACGTCGGGCGCGCCGGCGCCGTATTGGTCTTTGCCCCGGCCGTTCTCGCCGTTGCGCGCCCGATGCAGGCGGGCGTAGCGAAAATCGATGAGGGTATTGATATTGCGGTCGGCCACGGCCAGGACGCTGCCGCCCCGGCCGCCGTCGCCGCCGTCGGGGCCGCCCCTGGGAATGAATTTTTCGCGGCGAAAGCTCGCCACGCCGTTGCCGCCTTTACCGGCAAAGACCTCGATGGTGGCTTCGTCGACGAATTTCATGGGAATGCCTTGTAGGTGTTGCGGCAGAATACCAGGCCGCCAACGCAAAAACCCTGCCTTGGAGCAGGGTATCACCGCGGGAGACGGCCGCAAGCGGCCATCCCGTCAGCCGCGGCCCTCGGTACGAAGGCCACGGCTGGGGGTGTATCAGGCCTTGACGATCGAAACGGTGTGCTTGTTCAGTGCACCGCGGAAGCCGAATTCGACCTTGCCGTCGGCCAGGGCGTACAGCGTGTGATCGCGGCCCATGCCGACGTTGGTGCCGGCATGAAAGCGCGTGCCGCGCTGGCGCACGATGATCGAACCGGCCGGGATCAGCTGGCCGCCGTAGG
Source organism: Pigmentiphaga sp. (assembly GCA_023228945.1). GTDB lineage: Bacteria > Pseudomonadota > Gammaproteobacteria > Burkholderiales > Burkholderiaceae_B > Verticiella. The sequence continues at coordinate 237,565 of JALOAI010000002.1, forward strand.
CCTTGACGCCCAGGCGCTTAGCTTGTGAGTCGCGGCCGTTGCGAGTAGAGCCGCCGCCTTTTTTCTGTGCCATGTTTTACTCCATATGGAACACGTTGGCGCCGGCGGCGTGGCCGCCGGCGCCAACGGATTACGCCGTGATCGCTTCGATGCGGATCTCGGTGTAGTTTTGACGATGACCCTGGCGTTTTTGGTAGTGCTTGCGCCGGCGCATCTTGAAAATACGAACTTTGTCGTGGCGGCCATGCGCAAGAACCGTGGCCTTGACCGTGGCGCCGGACACGAGCGGGGTGCCAACCTGGAGCTGGTCGCCCTCGCCCACTGCCAGGATCTGGTCAATGGCGATTTCTTGCCCAATGTCTGCCGGTATCTGTTCGATCTTGAGTTTTTCGCCAGCGGCAACGCGATACTGCTTGCCGCCGGTTTTTATGACCGCGTACATGGGAGGTTTCCTTTCGGGGTACAAAATCAAGGATCGGCCGCAACGCGAACCCTCCGCGCCGAATAGGCTGGGCCAGGGCTTGGCAAGGGTCGAGTAGCGCCATGGCGCCCATCAACATAAAAGGCGCAAATGCCGATCGAGAACCAGTGATGCTAGCACCTTGGGGCGGCAGGAGTCAAGCAAGAAGCGTCGCTTGCGCCATGAAGGCGGGAGGTCGGGGGCTTTTTGAGACTCTCCATGATGTGTCGGTATGTGACTTCCGCCGGCTCAAACCCGATATAATGCAAGATTCGTTTGGATCGGAGGCCCGCATCTGTCCGGCGGGTTCGGCAGCCTCCGCTCGCCTTCCCAGGAAAGTCCTTGAGCCTCCCCGTCCTTATCGAGCCTGTCGCGCAAGACATGCAAGCCGTGGATAAGATCATCCGCGAACGGCTCAACTCCGAAGTCGTCCTGATCCGCACTATCGGCGATTACATCGTAAAGGCCGGGGGCAAGCGCATGCGTCCGGCCCTGTTGCTGATGATGGCGCGGGCGCTGGGTTATCAGGGTACCCAGCATCATCTGCTGGCGGCGGTGGTCGAGTTCATTCACACGGCCACGCTGTTGCACGACGACGTCGTCGACGAGTCCGACATGCGGCGCGGCCGCCAAACCGCCAACGCGGTATTCGGCAACGCCGCCAGCGTCCTGGTGGGCGACTTCCTCTACTCCCGTACCTTCCAGATGATGGTCGAGTCCGGCAGCCTCGAGATCATGAGCGTCCTGGCCGACGCCACCAACGTGATTGCCGAGGGGGAAGTGCTGCAACTGCTCAACGTGCACGATCCCGACGTGACCGAAGAGCGTTACATGCATGTCGTGCGCTATAAAACCGCCCGTTTGTTCGAGGCGGCGGCCCAGGTCGGCGCGCTCTTGGCTTCCTGTGAAGCGCCGGTGGTCGAGCTGGCCGCCGAGTACGGTCGGCGGGTCGGCACGGCCTTTCAATTGATCGACGACGTGCTCGACTACAGCGGCGACGCCGAAGCGCTGGGCAAGAATGTGGGCGACGATCTGCGGGAGGGCAAGGCCACGTTGCCCTTGATCCGTGTCATGGAGGTCGGCTCCCCGGCGCAGCGGCAATTGATCCGCGACGCGATCATCGCGGGCGATGGCGATTTCGACGCGGTGGCCGCGGCCATCCACGGCACAGATGCCCTCGAGCATACGCGTCTGGCCGCCCAGCGTGAGGCGGCGGCGGCGGCTGCGGCGATCGCCGGCTTTCCGGGCTCCGTTTTCAAATCGGCTATGCTCGACTTCTGCGCTTTCGCGGTCGACCGCGCGCACTAAAACCTTGGCCGGCCGCGAGGCGGCCGGCGATGAGCGTGCAGCCGCGTGGGCGTTGAAAATATCCCAATAAAGTCAGGCCGCAGTCGTCCCCGTTTCCGGAGGTTGCTGCGGCGCTCCGGAGGCCGGACATGAGCGTCGCCCGCAAGCCCCTCGACGGGCTGGCTACGAGCATCATCATTATTCTGTGTTTCTGCTGGGGTTTGCAGCAGGTGGCCATCAAGGTCGCGGCGCCGGTCATTTCACCCGTCATGCAGATCGGCTTGCGTTCGGCAATCGCAGGAGCCATGGTGCTGGCCTTCATGGTGTGGCGCGGCATTCCGTTGTTCCGGCGCGATGGCACTTGGTGGCCGGGCCTGCTCTCCGGCGCCTTGTTCGGCCTGGAGTTTCTGCTGATTGCGATCGGCCTGGGTTACACCAGCGCCTCGCACATGGCGGTGTTCATCTATACCGCGCCGATCTTCACCGCGCTGGGCCTGCACTTCCGGGTGGCTGGCGAAAAACTGTCGTTGCGCCAGTGGCTGGGCGTCGTGATCGCGTTTGGCGGGGTGCTGGCCGCGTTCGCCGAGGGGTTGTTCGCCACCTCGGCCGACCAGTATCCCTTGATGTGGCTGGGCGATTTTCTGGGAGTGATGGCCGGCCTGCTCTGGGGGCTCACGACGGTCGTGATCCGTGCCTCGGCGCTCTCCGAAGCGCCGCCCACCAAAACGCTGATTTACCAATTGGCCATGGCCACGATCATTTTGCTGGCCTTCGCCGTGCTGACGGACATCCATCACGTCGGGCCGATGACGCCGCTGGTCTGGAGCAGCCTCATCTTCCAGGTGCTGGTGGTGGGTTTCGCCAGCCTGATGCTGTGGTTCTGGCTGTTGCGCCATTACCTGGCCTCGCGCGTTTCGGTGTTCACTTTCCTGACTCCGGTGTTTGGCATCGGGCTTGGCGTCTGGCTGCTCGATGAGCCGTTCACGCCAGGGTTTGCGATTGGCGCGGCACTGATCGTCCTTGGCATCACGTTCGTCAACTGGCCGCAGCGGCGGCGCGAGCGCGGATGACGCCGATGGACTCGTCCGGCGCGCCCGCCGCCCGTACGCTATCCGTGGATCTGGTGGCGGTGGTGGTGGCCGTCACCGCGGGCGACCCGCGGGTGCTGACCATGCACTCCGTTGCCGACTCTTTGACCACGGGCCAAAGCGTAAGCCCCGGCCTTGAGGACGGGGTGAAGCGAGGCAGTCGTTCCCTGGAGCCGAAGGCTCCCCCGAGTGGTGGCGGAGAAGCTCCGGCCGGGAGGCCGGAGTTCGTCACTCCGCAAGAGGGCGAAGCCTTGCCCGCCGGCCCCTTCGAGCAGGGACACCGCTCACTGCAGTCGGGCCTGCGCGCCTGGGTGGAACGGCATACGCATCACCCCCTGGGCTACGTCGAGCAGCTTTATACCTTTGCCGATCGCGACCGGGTCGATCCCCGTGGCGAGGCCAGCCAGGTGATGTCGATCAGCTATTTGGCCCTGAGTCGCGAAGCGGCCAGCGCGCCCGACGTGGCGACCGAATGGCAGCCCTGGTACCGCTACTTTCCATGGGAAGACTGGCGCGCCGGCCCTCCGCCCATGATCGAAACGCAGATCGCGCCGGGCTTGCGGGCCTGGGTGGCCGAGGCCCGCGACGAAGAGCAGCGCTGGCTGCGCGAGCAGCGGGTGTCGCTCACCTTCGGGCTGGCCGATTCGGCCTGGAATGAAGATCTCGTGCTGCAACGCTACGAACTGCTATTCGAAACCGGCCTGGTGCAAGAGGCCTGGCGCCATCGCCGTCTGCCGCCGCCCGGCGGCTTGCCGGAGGGGCAGCCCATGTGCCAGGATTACCGCCGCATCCTGGCCACCGGGATGGCCCGGCTGCGGGCCAAGATCAAGTACCGGCCGGTGGTGTTCGAACTGATGCCGCCCGAGTTCACCCTGCTCCAATTGCAGCAGACGGTGGAGGCGCTGGCGGGGCGCAGCCTGCACAAGCAGAACTTCCGCCGTTTGATCGAGCAGCAGGAGCTCGTGGAAGATACCGGCCGGCAGCAGGCCGGCGCAGCGGGGCGGCCCGCCAAGCTGTTCCGCTTCCGGCGGGGCGTCATGCTCGAACGCGCCATCGCGGGAAGCAAACTCCCCTTGGCAAGAACCTTGTGAACTTTTTTTTGAGCTGCTATACTCGCGCTCTTTGCAGCAATGCAGAGCCGAAGTGGCGCAAGCCCATCGGGGCGTAGCTCAGCCTGGTAGAGTACTGCGTTCGGGACGCAGGAGTCGGAGGTTCGAATCCTCTCGCCCCGACCATTCATTTGGTCGATCCCGGTTGCCTCGCGGCAATCGTGCCAACAAAGCCGACAACCACCATTACGTGTTGTCGGCTTTTTTGCGTGCGTTCTTGGCGGCCACCTTGGGTATCATGGCAAGTTGGATTTTTGTGCCGGCAGGCGGCGAGCTTCGGCAGCTTTCATTCAAGCATCTCAGAGGGCGGGACAATTGCCATGGTGTCGTTGCAGGAACAACTGTTAAAGGCGGGGCTGACCGACCAGAAGAAGGTCAAGCGGGTCAACCAGGCCAAAAGCCAGCAAAAGAAGATCGAGCGTCGCACGGGCACGCAAAGCGTGGACGAGGCACGCCTGGCCGCACTCGAAGTGCAGCAACAGAAGCGCGAGGCCGTCCGCGAACTCAATGCGAAACGCGACGCCGAGGCCCGAAAAAAAGCCATTCAGGCGCAGATCGTGCAGATGGTGCAACAAAGCCGCCAGGGCCGCGGCGGTGGCGACATCGCCTACAACTTTGTCTTTGGCAACAAAATCCAACGCATTCATGTCTCCGCCGCGGTGCAATCGCAGCTGGCGGCGGGGCAGCTGGTCATCGTCCGCCTCGGCGAGGCCACCGAATTGGTGCCCAGGGTGGTGGCCGACAAAATCGCCGAACGTGACCCATCGATCGTGATTCGCGTGAAAAAGTCGGAGGTACAGCCCGCCGAGGACGATCCCTATGCCGACTACAAGATTCCGGATGATTTCACGTGGTAAGGAATAATGCTGGGGCCGGCTTGCCGGCGAACTAACACCAGAATCCCTCACTGAAAATTTGCGCCAGCCTCCCCAGGCGCAAGACCAAGGCCGACAAACACACTGCCGTGTTGTCGGCTTTTTTTTTTGCCGCCGGGCCGCCCCCAAGGCAAAAAGCCCCATTGGGGGGCAGCGCCGCCGCGTTAGCGGCAAGCGTGGGGGCCTTTTTTTGCGTGGATTTGTGTCGGCTCGCTCTCGGGATAAAGACGGGAAAGTGCCACCGACATCGCGGCGGGCGTGGCGCCTTTCTATGGATTGCGGCGAGTCCCGGGTTTGTCTGAGTGGCGAGGCGGGTGTTTGCACCATGGGCTTAAGTTCGTATAATGAACTTGAATGTCATGTAGCGAACAGCCGGCTGACGGCGAGTGGGGACGATCGAGATGAATGCGGAAATGGCGGAAATCCTGGTGCGCACCGGTCCGGGTACGCCCATGGGCGAACTGATGCGGCGCTACTGGGTGCCGGTGGTGTTGTCAAAGGAAATTGCGGAACCCGATGGGCCGCAGCTGCGGGTGCAGGTGTTGGGCGAAAAGCTGTTGGCGTTCCGGGACACCGAAGGCCAGCCTGGCTTGATCGACGAGTTCTGTTCGCACCGGGGCGTGTCGCTTTACTTCGGCCGCAACGAAGAGGGCGGCATCCGCTGCGCCTACCATGGCGTCAAGTTCGACCGCCTGGGACGCTGCGTCGACGTACCGTCGTCGCCGCAGGCCTGTGCCCACATGCACATCAAAGGCTATCCCTGTGTCGAGCGCGGCGGGGTGGTATGGGCATACCTGGGGCCCGCCAGCGAGCAACCGCCGGCACCCGAGCTGGAATGGTGTTTATTGCCGCCAGAGCACGTGTTCGTGTCGCGGCGGCTGCAGGAGTGCAACTATCTGCAGGCCATGGAGGGCGGCATCGACACCAGCCATGTGTCCTTTGTACATCGCTACGAGGTGGATACCGACCCGATGCACCAGGGCTGCAAGGCTCTTGATTACATCAAGGCCGACGGCAACGTGGTGTTCGAGATCGAGCAAACCGATTTTGGCCTGACGCTGTTCGGCCGCCGCAACGGCGAGCCGGATTCCTATTACTGGCGCGTCACGCAATGGCTGTTTCCGTGGTTCACGCTGATACCGCCTTTTGGCGAGCATTCGCTGGCGGGCCATGTCTGGGTGCCGATCGATGACCACCATTGCTGGGCCTGGAGCATCAATTTTCATCCCGACAAGCCGCTGTCGGACGAAGAGCGGCAGGCGATGGCCGACGGCAAGGGCATCCACGTCGAATACGAAGCGCCGGACAGCTTCCGGCCCAAGGCCAACCGCGACAACGACTATCTGCTCGATCGAGTCGCCCAGAAAGAGGGGCGCAGCTATAGCGGCGTCATGGGTTTCGCCATGCAGGATGCCTCGCTGCAGGAAAGCATGGGGCCGATCCAGAATCACCAGGCCGAGCGGCTGCTGCCAACCGACCGGGCCATCGTCATGGCGCGGCGCATGCTGTACCAGGCGGCGCTCGACCTTCAGCAAGACAAAGCCCCGCCGGCGCTCGACACGGCCGCGCAGCGCGTGCGCGCGGCCGGCGTGCTGCTGCCGCGGGACGCGGACCCGATGGCCTGGGCACGCGCGCATCTGGCCGACGGGCTGGATGCTCCCGTGCACTCGCTCTAAACCCGGGCGCTGACCAAGCAACGAGTCTCGTCCTTCGGGACGAGGCCGAGCGGGGACTCCCGGCTTGACCGCCGGAAGGCCAAAGCCGTTCAGGGCCGGCGGGACGGAACGAGGCTTCCGGTCTGGCCGGCGAATACCAAAGCGTCCGCAAAGGGCGCCTCAAACACAAGGAGACAACGTCATGATCCGAATGAACATACGCCCCTGGCTCGCCGGCATTGCCGCGGCCGGCGCGCTCTGCGGCGCGCCGCTGCAAGCCGCCGAATGGGCGCCCAGCCAGCCGGTGCACATTATCGTGCCGATCACGGGCAGCACGAACGATCTGCTGGCACGATTGATGGCGCCGCATCTCGAACAGATCATGGGCCAGCCCTTCATCGTCGAGAACCGTCCGGGAGCGGGAGGCAACATCGGCGCCGATTACGTGGCGCGTGCCACCCCCGACGGCCATACCTTGCTGATCGGCTACAACGGGCCGATAGCGATCAACAAGTCGCTGTTCTCGCGCCTGCCCTACGACCCGCAGAAGGATCTCGCGCCCATCTCCCTGGCGGTCATGTCGCCGCAATACCTGGTCGTGCGCTCCGATCTGCCGGTGTCGTCGGTCGACGAACTCGTCCGCTATGCCAAAGAACACCCCGGCGAACTCTCGTATGGCTCGGTGGCGGTGGGCAGCGCTTCGCACCTGACGATGGAGATGCTGAAGCTGGCGGCCGGCATCGACATCGTGCATGTGCCGTACAAAGGTGCGGCGCCGGCGCTGGTCGACCTCGTGGCCGGCAACGTCGATGTCGCCTTCATGGTGCCGGGCAATGTCCAGCCCTATATGGCCGACGGCCGCTTGCGCGCCATCGCCTCCTCCGGACTCAAGCGCTTTGCCAGCACGCCCGATGTGCCCACGGTGGCCGAGTCGGGCTTCCCGGACTTCAACGCCGTATCCTGGATCGGCCTGCTGGCTCCCGGTGGCACGCCGCCCGAGATCATCGAGCGCTATAACCAGGCGGTGGTTCGCGTGTTGCACATGCCCGAGGTGCGCCAGCGGCTGGAAGATATCGAGTTCGATGTCGTTGCCACCAGTTCGGGCGAGTTCGCCGAGTGGATCGCCCAGGAGATTCCGCGCTGGGGCCAGGTGATCGAGGCCACCGGCGCGCGAGTGGACTGAGTTTTCACGTGAGCGAGCGGGGTCTTTCATCAAGGGTGGCGGTAACCGCCATAATCATTAGGGGAGTATGACGGATGCGCTTGAACGGAAAGGCCGCGCTCATCACCGGTGGCGGCGCCGGCATCGGTGCGGCAACGGCACGCCTGTTTTGCCGCGAAGGGGCGGCGGTCATGCTGGTGGACGCCGATGGCGAGGCGCTGGCGCGAACGCTGGCGGCGTTGCGGGCCGAGGGCCGCCGCGCCGCCGGCAAGGTGGCCGACGTGGCCATGGCCGCTGAAGCCGCCGAGGCCGTGGCCGAGGCCGTGGGGCAATTCGGCGGCCTCGACGTCCTCGTCAATAACGCCGCCCTGCGGCGCTACAAAACGATGGACCAAACGACGCCGCAGGATTGGCAGGACATTGCCGCCGTCAACCTCGCCGGGGTCGCCAACTATTGCCGGGCGGCCCTGCCGGCCTTGCGCGCGTCGGGGCGTGGCGCCATCGTCAACGTGTCGTCGTGCTATGCCGCCACCGGGCGGCGGAACATGGGGCTCTATGATGCCACCAAGGCGGGCCAGCTCGCCATGACCCGCACCCTGGCGTTCGAGGAAGCGGAGCACGGCGTACGCGTCAATGCGGTCTGCCCGGGGTCGACCTTCACCGATTTCCACAAGGAGCGGGCGCGGGCGGCGGGCAAGCCCGAAGCCATGCTGCGGCAGGAGCGACAAACCACCTCCTTGCTGGGCCGCTGGGCCGAGCCCGACGAGATCGCCCACCCCATCCTGTGGCTGGCGTCGGACGAAGCCTCGTTCATCACCGGCACGCAGTTGATGGTGGATGGCGGCCTGTCCGCGATGTAATCGCTCGGGGCCGAAGACGAGGCGGCACCGTTACAATCCGGGCTGATGATTTCGCTTTCGGGAGCGCCGCGTGACAGAGTCCGGTAAATCGGTGGAAGGCGTCCGGGCCGTGGGCCGTGCGCTCGAGATCCTCCTGGCGTTTACGCCGCAGGATGGCGAACTGACCGTGGCGCAGTTGCTCAAGCGGGTCGATCTCAATCGCGCCACGCTGTATCGCCTGCTGTATACGCTTGAAGAATGGGGCTTCGTCCAGGCCGAGGGCGATCCCCAGCGCTATCGCCTGGGGCCTTCGGTGGCCCGCTTGTCACACGCCTGGTCGTCGGGGCTGGATCTCGTCGCGCTGGCGCAACCGGTGCTGCAGCAGGTCTGGGACGATACCCGTGAAACCGTGGCGCTCTTCGTGCCGCAGGAAGGGCTGCGTCTTTGCGTCGCCGAGCTGCCCAGTCCGCAACCGCTCAAGTTCAAGCGGGGCGTGGGCTATACCGAACAGATCGCGCGTGGCGCGAGTGGCCGGGCCATCCTGGCCTGGCTGATGCCCATCGACGAAGCGGTGGCCCGGCACGGCGCCGGCGCGGTGCTGGATTCCAACGCGCTGGCCAAGGAGCTGGCGCTCACCCGCCAGCGCGGTTATGGCGTCAGTTATCATGAACTGATCGAGGGCGCGGTGGCCCTGGCCGCGCCGTTTTTCGATCGGAGCGGGCAGGTGGCGGGCTCCCTGGGCATCTTCGGCCCGGCCGTCCGCCTGCCCAAGGCAAAGGTCGATACGCTGGGTCCCTATCTTGCCGGGCAGGCTCGCGAGCTCTCCGGCCGCCTGGGATATCAGGCCGTACCCACGCCCTGAACGGCCTTCTCCGTTTGGCCGCCAAGCCGCCGCCCGCGAACCCGCTCTCGGCGCCCGTGTCGTCATCTCGCCGCACGAGGTGGCCACGAGGGCGCCTGCCATTTTTTCCATGTTCGGTATCCTATGACATCTTCCTCCGCACCCCCGCCACGTCTTACCCGCATCGCCACGCGTACCGGCGACGATGGCAGCACCGGTCTGGGCGATGGCAGCCGGATCGCCAAGCACAGCCCGCGCATCGTGGCGCTGGGCGAGGTCGACGAACTCAACAGTACCCTGGGTGTGTTGCGCACCGAGCCCTTGCCTCAGGCTTTCGACCACCGCTTGGCCCAGGTGCAGCATGATTTGTTTTCGGTGGGCGGCGAGCTGGCGGTGCCGGGACACGCCATACTGGGCCCGGCGGAGGTGGCCGCGCTCGATGCATGGCTGGCCGCCGACAACGCCACGCTGCCGCCGCTGCGGGAGTTCATCCTGCCGGGCGGTTGCCGGCCGGCGGCCTTGGCCCACCTGGCGCGCGCCCAGTGCCGCCGCGCCGAGCGCGCCTTGCTGGCCCTGCACCAGGAAGAAGCGCTGCGCGACGCGCCGCGCTGGTACCTCAACCGGCTGTCCGATTGGCTGTTCGTCGTGGCGCGCTGCCTCAATCGCGAAGCCGGCAGAGCCGATGTGTATTGGCGGCGCGACGGCGGTTCGGCTGGCGGCGAGGAGAGGGCTTAGGGCCTCCCGGTTGGCGCTTGGATGCGTGGTCAAGTATCCGCGGGAAAGAGCGGGTAGCGGCTTTGCCAGCGCGCCTGCAGATAGGTTTCGGCCGAGGCAATGAGGCCAGCCTCGCCGCGGTAGCGGCCGATAAACTGCGCCCCGATCGGCAGGCCGGAGGCGGTGAAACCGATGGGCAGATTCAAGGCGGGATGGCCGGTTGCGCTAAAGGGGCTGCGAGCCTCGAATGGGTAGGAGGCGTCGATCGCGGCATCGTCGTCGATGCGGCAGGCCGGCCGCAATGAACTGGCCGCCAGCAGCAGGTCGCAATCCGCCAGCAAGGCGTCGACGTCTGCTTTCAGGGCTTGGCGCCGCCGCTGCGCGTCGAGATAGTCGGCGCCGCTCAGGAACGCTCCTATGGCGAGGCGCCGGCGGCTGCGACCGGTGTATTTCCGGGGGGCGTCGCGCAGGCCGTCGCGATGGGCCAGCCAGGCTTCCACCGATGCGACGACGCCGGTAATCGCCATGCAGTAGGGCAGCGCTGGCAAGCGCACCTCGCGGACATCCGCGCCCAGCGAGCGCAGATCCTGGGCGGCGGTATCGAGCGCCGCCGCGATTTCGGGATCGGCGGCAACGTCTTCGGTATGAAAATGGCGGAGGTACCCCACGCGCAGGCCGCGCAGATCTTCTCGCCAGGAGATCGCCATGGGGCGGCCGGACAGGGCTGCCAGAATCAGCGGCAGATCGCGCGCCGTCCGCGTCATCGGGCCTACCTGGTCGAGCGTATAGGTGAGCGGCCGGATGCCGCGCATCGGGATGTCGCCATGGGTGGGCTTGAGGCCCAGAACGCCGCAGGCGTCGGCCGGCCCCCGGACCGAACCTCCGGTATCGGTGCCTATCGCCGCCGGGAACAAGGCGGCCGCCAGCCCGGCGGCGGCTCCCGAGGATGAACCGCCCGGATGATGGGTAAGCTTCCAGGGGTTGCGTGCCGCGGGATACGGAAGATCCTGGGTGGGTCCGCCGATGGCGAACTCGTGGGTCGAGAGCTTGCCGAGCAAGATCGCTCCGGTCGCGCGCAGGCGCGCCACGCAGGCGGCATCCTCCGGGGCTGATTCGGGGCTGGCCCAACGGGAATGATACGACGTGGGCATGCCGCGCACGGGCATGACGTCTTTGATGGCCAGGGGTACGCCGAGCAGTGGCGGCAGATCATCGGCGTCCCCCCGCCGGCGCCGCTGGTCGGCGGCGCGGGCATCGCGCAGCACCTGGGCCGGATCCCGCCACAGATAGGCGTGTACCTGCCCGTCGATCCGTTCGGCGCGGTCGAGCAGCGCTTGCGCCAGCTCTTCGGCCGATACCGTACGGGCGTGTAGCTGCGAGAGCGCTTCCGCGACCCCCCATTGATGCAGCGCGGTTTTCATGGCTGGGTGTCCGGGCCCGGCGCCCAGGGTGGCAGGCTGGCCGGCAAGGGCTCAGCCTCTCGCAGTCGTTGCTGCCATTGCCTCGCCCTGGTGGCGGCGTGCTCGAGATCGGCGGCGAAGTCGGCCTGCATGGCTTCGAGCTTCTCGGTGCCTACGATATATTGCATCCAGGTGTCTGGTATTTCGGGCATCAGGTACTCCGGGGTACCGGCGGGCGCTTCCCCGCCGCGATGGAGGGCGCCCGCGGCGCCGAACCGAACGGCTCCCATTTAGCGTCATCGCGCACGAGACCGGAGCCGGGGCGGTGGCTCATTCGGGCGTGAGGCCGATGGCCTTGACCAGTTTGCCCCGCAAGTCGAAGGCGGTGCGTTGCTGGGTGGCGAGGTCTTCGGCGCTGCCGGCCTCCACCAGCAAGCCAACGGAATCGAGCCGGCTCGCGACGTCGGGTGACCGGAGCGCGTCGACAATGGCCTGATTCAGCTTGGCCACCACCTCGTCGGGGATGCCGGCGGGCCCGAAGAAGGCCAGCCACGACGAGACATCGAATCCTGGAAGGGCTTCACCGATGGCGGGCACATCCGGCAGGTTGGGATAGCGTCCGGCCTGTGTCACGCCCAGCACCTTGAGCCGGCCTTCCTGGATGTAGGGCAGGCTTTCCGCCACACTGGAGAAGACCAGCGCCACGTTGCCGCCCAGCAGATCGGTGACCGCCGCCGCTCCGCCTTTGTATGGCACATGCAGCAAATCGGTACCGGCGATTTGATTGAACAATTCACCCGACAAGTGATGAGGCGAACCGATGCCGGAGCTACCGAAGCTGAGTTTTCCCGGGTTGCGCTTGGCATACTCGACAAGCCCGGGGATGTCGTTGGCGGGCAGGTCGGCCCGAGCGACCAGGACGATGACGTTGCGCGCCGCCAGCGTGATCGGGGTAGCGTCGCGCAAGGGGTGCAAGGGCGGATTTTTGAACAGATGGTAATTGCCGGCATGCGTGGCATCGGTGGCCATCAGCAGCGTGTGGCCATCGGGGGCGGACCTGGCGACATAGTCGGCGCCGATATTGCCGCTGGCTCCGGGCCGGTTCTCCACGATCACGGGTTGTCCGAAGCGATTCTGCAGCTTCTCGGCCACCAGGCGGGCGGTGAGGTCGGTGGTGGCGCCTGGCGGATAGGGCACGACGATGGTCATCGTTCTCTGGGATAAACCTTCGGGGGCTGCTGCTGCCGCTGCTGCCAGGCCGGGTAGGGCAAGCGCGAGCAACAAACGGCTCGTCCAGTGTTGCCAAGTCTTCATGGCGGTCTCCTATTTCGTGTTATGGGGGGTAAGATGCTCTGGCGACTCCCGCGGCTCATGCAAATACGACAGCAGCGGCGCCAGCTCCACGACGTCGCCGTACTTGGCGTGGATGTCGAATAAATTGGCCTCGTGGGGAGCAGGGTGCCGGTCGCCCACGCCGGCGCGCGGCACGATCGTGTGGAAGCCATGTTGTACGGCGTCGACGGCGGAGGCCCGGATGCATCCACTGGTGGAGAAGCCGAGGAGGATCACCGTGTCGCGCCGTTGGGCGGTGAGCAGGGCTGCCAGGTTCGTGCCAAAGAACGCGCTGGCCGCGCCGCGCTTGACCAGCACGGGCTCGTTCCGCCTGACCTCGAGCCGGGCATCGAGTTGGGCCAGCGGCGCCTCTTCACGGAATTGTTTCAGGCTGGGGGCCTTCTTCAAGAGCATGGCGCCATCCTGGCCGTCGGCGGAACAGAAGCTGCGCACGTGGCAAACCGGCACGCCGCGGCTGCGCGCCTTCCGAAGAACTTCGACGATGGCGTTTACCACCTGGTCGGACATTTGGCAGTAGAAGGGGTACTGCGGATCGGTGTAAGCGTTGACCGCATCCACCGTGACCACGGCGGGGGCCACCCCATAGCCGCCGAGCTGATCGAACACGCCAGCGTATCCGGCCCGGCAATCCTCGTACTGCGGATTCATGACGCTATCTCCTTGGTCGCCCGTGCGGGATGGCCAGCGCGGTGGGTCGGCATGACCGGCAGGGGGGCGGTCGACCCGACTCTTCGCATCGAGTATCGGCCGCCGGATTTGAAGGATCAATACGGGATGCCGAATGACTCGTATAAGGAGGACTTATGGAATCGCCTGGCGGGAACGGCGGAATGGGAAGCACGGTGCGGCGCCGCTTCCTTGTTAGCATAGGGTGGACGGAAATCATGAAACTCAACCGCCGCCAGAATCCCCATCGAGGAGACCCGCTTGCAACCCGTCCCTGTCCCCCATGTCGACGCCGAATCGTTCCAGGACTTCCTCGGCACGGTGCGGCGTTTCGTCGACGAAGTCTTGATTCCCCGCGAGCGCGAGCTCGAAGAAACCGGGGTCATTCCCGCCGCGGTGGCGGCCAGCATGCGCGAACTGGGGCTATGCGGCTTGTCCATCCACCCCGACTACGGCGGGCTGGGCCTGTCGCTGTCGCAGGAACTCGCGCTGCATGAGGTGCTGTCGGAGGCGGCGCAGGGCTTCCGTTATGTCTATGGTTCCAACGTTGGCATAGGCTCGCGCGGCCTGGCCCTCGACGGCACCGAGGCGCAGAAAGCGCGTTACCTGCCGCGCTTGGCCTCTGGCGAACTGGTGGCCTCGTTTTGCCTGACGGAGCCCGAGGCCGGCTCCGACGCCGCCAGCCTGATCACGCGCGCGGAGCGCGGCCCCGGGCCCGACGGCGACGACGGCTATCGCCTGACCGGCACCAAGAGGTTCATCACCAATGCCGACGTCGCGGGGCTGTTTACCGTCATGGCGCGCTCTGGTGGCGCGCCCGGCGCGCGTGGTATTTCCGCTTTTCTGGTGCCACGCGAGACCCCCGGCGTGCGAGTGGGCAAGCCCGAACGCAAGCTGGGCCATCGCGGCGGCAATGTGTGCGACGTCACGTTCGACGGCGCCTGGGTGCCGGCCGATGCGCTGCTGGGCGGAGTGGAGGGCAAGGGGTTCGCCACCGCCATGCGCACCCTCGACAGCGGGCGTCTTTCGGTGGCTGCGAATTGTCTGGGGCAAATGCGGCGGGCAATCGACGAGGCGGCGCGTTACGCACTGCAGCGGCGGCAGTTCGGCCAGGCGGTGGCGGATTTCCAGCTGGTGCAGGCGCTGCTGGCGGATTCCGAAACCGACTGGGCGGCGGCGCGCAGCCTGGTCTACGACGCGGGGCGCGCTTACGACACCGGCGCCGAGGTTCAGCGCTTGGCGGCCTGTGCCAAGTATTTTGCGTCGGAGGCCCTCGGGCGGGTGGCCGACCGCTGCTTGCAAGTGCTGGGGGGAGCCGGCTATATCGCGGACTATCCCCTGGAGCGCATTTTTCGCGATGCCCGCGTGGCGCGCATTTACGAAGGCACCAGCCAGATCATGCAACTGGTGATTGCGCGCCAATTGCTGAAGTCATACGAGTAGGCGGGCGTTCCGGCGACTCGCGTGGCAGAGGCCGGTCGCGGCAGGGACGCTCGCCCGGCGGTCGCCCAAAGCCATCGTATCGACGCTCGGCGCTTGCCCGGCGTCAGCGGATGGTGGGCGGCACCATCGGCGTGCGGGCTTCGGGCTCCAGGGCGGTGCACAGTTTGCCGAGCAGGGCGATGAGTGTAGCCTGCTCGTAGCGGCTGAGCGGCGCGAGCAGACGTTCGTAAGCGCTGCTGGAGGGGGCGTGGGCGGCCTCCAGTACGTCGTCGCCCGCCGGGGTCAGCCGCAATTGCCGCTTGCGGCCATCGGTGGGATCCAGGCCGCGTTCCAGCAGGCCGCGCTGCTCCAGGCCGCGCAGCAGGTGCGAGGCATTGACGCGATCGATGCCCAGGGCGCGCGCCAGCGCGGATTGGTCCAGTTCGGGCGCGCGGGCCAGCACGAACAACGCGCCGTACTGCAAGGGAGTCAGCCGCAATTCCCGGCATTGTTCTTCGAAGATGCCGACGGACAGCTGATGGGCGCGGCGCAGCAGAAAGCCGGGGCGCTGGTAGAGCGACTCCAGGGGTTCGGTCGAAGACATGGCGTAGGGAGTGTCGAGGGACATGGAGCGATGAAAGACGGACGGGGGACTTGACAATGGAATCGAGGCTGAAATATTGTTAGTATATTAACAATAATTTTCAACCTAGCGAAGGTAGATTTTTCATGGATATCCTGATCATAGGCGCGGGCATTGGTGGATTGGTTGCGGCGGCGAGCCTGCTGCGGCGGGGCCATCGCGTGCGGGTGCTGGAACAGGCCGAGCACATCGGCGAGGTTGGCGCCGCGGTGCAGATGAGCGCCAACGCGGTAAAGGTGCTCTACGACCTCGGTCTGCACGACACGCTGGAAGCGGTGTCGGTCAAGCCCAAGGCCTTCGAGTTCCGGCGTTTCGATAGCGGCGAGCTCTTGCACCGCATCGAGCTGGGTGAGGCGCACAGAATCAAGCATGGCGCCCCCTACTACCAGATCCACCGGGTCGACCTGCACGCCAGATTGTGCGAGCTGGTGGAATCTCTGGATCCCGATGCCATTATCCTGCATGCGCGCGTGACCGCCATCGAAGAAACCGGCGATCGCGTCGTGGCGGTGTTGTCCGATGGCCGCCGCTACGAAGCCGAGTTGCTGATCGGCGCCGACGGCATTAAATCGGTGGTGCGCCAGCACGTGGTCGACCAGGAGCCGCCCACCTTTACCGGCCAGGTGGCCTGGCGGCTGGCGGTGCCCACCGAGCGCATCCCGCCCGAGCTGCGCACCGACATCGTGTCCACCATCTGGTGCGGCCCGCGCAACCACGCGGTAACCTACTACATGCGCTCCGGCGAAGTGCTCAATTTCGTGGGCTGCGTGGAAAGGCCCTGGGAAGAAGAATCCTGGACCATGAAGCGGCCCTGGGAAGAGCTCGACCAGGATTACGCCGGCTGGCATCCCATGGTGCGGGCGGTGATCGAGAACGTCGACCGCGACGAGTGCTATCGCTGGGCGCTCAACAACCGCAAGCCGGTCATGCACTGGAGCACCGCGCGCGTGACGCTGCTGGGCGATGCCGTGCATCCTACGCTGCCCTACATGGCGCAAGGCGCCGCGATGGCCATCGAAGACGCAGCGGTGCTGGCCCGCGCCCTGGAACTGCCGGTTCCGCTGGCCGAGGCCCTGCAGCGCTACACCGCCCATCGGGCTCCGCGCACAGCGCGCGTGGTGGAGGAATCCAACGAAATGGGCGAGCTCTACCACATCGACAACGCCGACGACATGCGCCAGGCTTTCAAAGACCGCAACGTGGCCCACTCGCGCAACACCTGGCTGTATCCCTATGATCCTCTTACCGTCGAAATAGCATGAGCCGATCGCCCTTCTGGCCGGAATACCTGCCGCGACATCTCGTCACACCCGACACCACGGTCTACGCCAATCTCGAGATCAGCCGCCAGCGCCACGGTCGGCGCACGGCCATCGGCTTTTTCGGAAGGGATATCTCCTATCAGGAGCTGTTTGCCGCCACCGAACGCCTCGCCGCCTGGCTGCATCACGATGCGGGCCTGGCGCCGGGCGCGCGCGTGGCCCTCTTCATGCAGAATTGCCCGCAGTGGCTGATGGCCTATTACGGGGTGGTGCGGGCCAATGCGGTAGTGGTGCCCGTGAACCCCATGAACCGGGCCGACGAGCTGCGCAAGATTCTGGCCGATAGCGGGGCGGAAGTGGTGATTTGCGCGCGGGAACTGGCACCGGTGGTCGATGCCGCCCTGGAAGGTACCGCGGTGCGGCACCGCGTGTCGGCTTGCTATGCCGACTATCTGCCGGCTGAGGCGATATTCGAACTGCCCGCCTGGCTGGTGGCCCAGCAGGCGGTGCCGACGGGCCATGTGGCCTGGCGCGACGTCATGGCGGGTGGCCAGCCGCCACCGGCCTTTGCCGCCCGGCCCGACGACATCCTGTCGATCAACTATACCTCCGGCTCCACCGGCCGGCCCAAGGGTTGTGTGCACACGCACCGCAGTTTTCTGCACACGACCGTGGGGCTTTGCACTTGGCATGGCCATCCGCCGGGCACGGTGTTTCTGGGCGTGGGGCCGATGTACCAGGTATCCGGCCTGATGCATGGCGTGCTCAGCGCGGTATATCTCGGCGGAACCGTCGTGCCGATGCCCCGCTGGGATCGCCGGCTGGCGGCGCAGCTGATCGAACGCTATCGCGTGCATTTTGCCGGCATGGCGCCCACCGCGGTGGGCGACCTGGTCAGTGATCCCGAACTCGAACGCTATGATCTCTCCAGCCTGCGCCGTATCAGCGCCGGAGGTTCCACCATGCCGGATGCCGTCTGGCGGCGTGTGCAAGACAAACTCGGCCTGTCGTACATCGAGGCCTACGGCCTTACCGAAACCGCCGCCACCACGCATATCAACCCGGTGCACAGGCCCAAACGCCAATGTCTGGGCATTGCGTTTTTCGATACCCTGGCCCGCGTCGTCCATCCCGAAACCCTGCAGCCCTGCGCGCCCGGCGAAGCGGGCGAGCTGGTCATGGCCGGCCCGCAATTGTTCCAGGGTTATTGGCGGCAGCCGGAAGCCACCGCCGAAGCCTTCATCGAGCTGGAGGGCGTCCGCTATTTCCGCAGCGGCGACATTGGCCATGTCGACGATGAAGGCTATTTTTTCATGACCGACAGACTCAAGCGCATGATCAATGCCTCGGGCTTCAAGGTTTGGCCGGCGGAAGTGGAAACCCTGCTGTACGGCCATCCCGACGTGCAGGAGGCTTGCGTGATCGGTACCCGCGATCCCTATCGTGGCGAAACCGTTAAGGCGGTCGTGGCCTTGCGCGCCGAACGGCGCGGCCAGGTATCGGCCGACGACATCATCGCCTGGGCGCGGGAACGCATGGCGGCCTACAAGTATCCCCGCGTGGTCGAGTTCGTCGACGCGCTGCCGAAGTCGCCGGTGGGCAAGATTCTTTGGCACGAATTGCAGGAAGCCGAGAACCGCCGCGGGAATTCCTAGACCGTACAAGCCGGGGCCGAGATGGCGTTTGAACGCTCCGGCGAGGAGCGTGCGCCGTCGCACGTTATGATGCGAAAGTTACCACCCATCGTATCGGGTCGTGCTTTGCTGCATCCAATCATGTCGGAATCGCTGCGCCGATTCTCCTGGCCGCTCGTCATACCAGCGGTGATCGCATTCGGCTTCATCGCCGCCCTGGGCGCCGGCGGGGCTTGGGACGACCTGCCGGTCGAGGGCTATTTTCTCGCGCACCATGTGCTGGACATCGTCTCGGTGGTGCTGGCGCTGCTCATCTTCTCGGTTGCGTGGTCGAGCCTGTTGCGACCCGGACGCCATACCTACATATGGGTGGCCTGCGGTTTTCTCGCGGTCGGTTTGTTCGATTTGGCACATTTGCTGAGTTACCAAGGCAGTCCGAACGTCGCCGTATCGCATCCTGGAGCGCAGTCTACCGGTTTCTGGCTGGCATCGAGGTGTGTTTCGGGGCTGGTACTCCTGTACGTCGTATTGTTGGTATCGAAGCCGGGTCGCCAGCGTCTTGGCCTGCCCGTGTTCTGGCGAACCGGGCTGGCGATCGCCACGCTGGCGGCCGTGGGCTTGCCATTGGCGGTATTCGTCGTGCCCGAATGGTTGCCGACCGATGGTCCGGGACCGGCCGTGAGATCGGCGATCCGGTTCTGGACCCAACTGGGCGTGAGCGCCCTCTACGTGTCGGCGCTGGTGTATTGGTGGCGCAGGCGCGGGGTACGCCGCTGGCTGGCCTCGCCATGGCTGGCGGCGGGCCTGCTGGCCCTGCTGGCGGCGGAAGCCTGTATCTGGATCTATCAAGCGCGCGAATGGCCGATTTTGCATCTCGTGGGCCACGGATTCGAGGTGATGGGCTATCTCTGCCTGTATCGTGCCGCGCTCATCGATGCGATCGACGAGCCCTACCGCAAGCTGCAGGCCGCCAACGCCCGGATCCAGTCGGTGTTGAAGGCGATCCCCGACCTTTTGTTCGATCTCGACCGGGAGGGTCGCGTGCTCGACGTCCACGTCGGCGAACCCGCCGATATGCGACTCAAGCGGGCGGAGGTACTGGGCCGGCGGCTGCCCGAATTGATTTCGGCGGAGGCCGGCGCCGCTATCGAAAACCTGTTGCAGCAGGCGGCGCTCGAAGGTTATGCCCATATCGACGACGTGGCGGTGGGTGTGAACGGCACCGTGCGTCATTACGAACTGGCGGTGACGCGGCGGCAGGCATCGAACGACGGGCAGATCTTCCTGATGCTGGCCCGCGATGTCTCCGGCAGAGTCCGGGATCTCGAGGTGATGCGCCGCCTCCAGACGGCCGTGGAACAAAGCCCTTCCACCATCATGATCACCGACCTGGAATCACGTCTGATCTACGCCAATCCGGCCTTTACCCGCACCTCCGGCTACACGCTGGAGGAGGCGCTCGGCACCAGTTCCAGGCTGCTGCATTCCGGTAAAACGCCGCCAACGACCTACCAGGATCTATGGCTGACCCTGGCCTCGGGCCAGCCTTGGCGCGGCGAGTTCATCAATCGACGCAAAGACGGCTCCGAGTACCTGGAGGCCGTGCTGATTTCGCCGGTGGTGGACGACGCGGGACGGTTCACCAGCTACCTGGCGATCAAGGAAGACATCACCGCCCAGCGCCGCGACCAGGAGCGGCTCCGCGAACTGGCGCTGTTCGATAGCCTCACCGGCCTGCCCAATCGCGACTTGCTGGCCGAGCGCTTCGACGAAATACTGCAGATATCTAGGCGGCACAACCGATCTCTGGTGGTGCTCTGCCTGGGGCTGGATCAATTCAAGCGGATCAACGAAACCTTCGGCCAGCCCGTGGGCGATGACGTGCTGATCGAAGTCGCGCGCCGGCTGGTATCGGCCACCGGCATCGAGCACCTGGTGGCACGTGGCTCGGGAGACGAGTTCATATGCGTATTGTCTTTGGAGTCACTCAAGCAAATCGCGCGCTGGATCGAACGCATCCAGCATGAAGTGCGGCAGCCTTGCCTGGTGGGCGGACAAAGCATGGTGCTGACGGCGTCCATCGGTGTCGGCCTGTATCCCGACGACGGGCGGGCCTTGCACGAGCTTTTGCAACGGGCAATGGCCGCGCTGGGCCAGGCCAAGCTGCTGGGCCCCGAGAGCCATCATTTTTTCTCGGCGGAACTGCAGGAGCGATCCAGCCGGCAGTTGCAACTGAGCAATGCCTTGCACGATGCCTTGGGACTAGGCCAGCTGAGCCTGGTGTATCAGCCGCAGTACTGCCTGGCCGAGGGCAAGCTCGGCGGCGTCGAGGCGCTGGTGCGCTGGCAGCATCCCGAGTTTGGTGCGGTGAGCCCCGCCGAGTTCATTCCGCTGGCCGAGGCCAACGGCCTGATCGTGCCGATCGGCGGCTGGGTGCTGCGCGAGGCCTTATCGCAAGCCCGTCGTTGGCAGGACGAAGGCTTGCCGCCTTTCACCATGGCGGTCAATCTTTCGCCGGGACAGCTCCAGGAAGACGAGTTGCTCGCCACGCTCGACGATGCCCTGGCGCGAAGCGGGCTGGCCCCCCGGTGGCTGGAGCTCGAGCTCACCGAAAGCATGGCGATGAGCGACCCCGAAGGCTTTCTGGCCATAACGGCGCGCCTGCACCAGCGCGGCGTGCAACTGGCTTTGGATGATTTCGGTACGGGATATTCGTCGTTGAGCCATCTCAAGCGCATGTGGCTGCAGCGGCTGAAGATCGATAAATCTTTTGTCAACGACCTGGCGAGCGACGGCGGGGCGCTATCGATCACCGAGGCGGTGATCGGCATGGCGCACAACCTGGGCTTGCGCACGATCGCCGAAGGCGTGGAGAGCGCTGAACAGGCGGAGATCCTGCGCCGCCTGGGATGCGATGAAATCCAGGGCTACTGGTATAGCCGGCCGCTGCCGCCCGAGGCCCTGCCGGGGTTCATTCAAGGTGGAGTCAGGCTGTCATGACCTGATTACGGCCGG
Organism: Pigmentiphaga sp.; assembly: GCA_023228945.1. Classification (GTDB taxonomy): domain Bacteria; phylum Pseudomonadota; class Gammaproteobacteria; order Burkholderiales; family Burkholderiaceae_B; genus Verticiella. Next base: position 258,990 of record JALOAI010000002.1, read on the forward strand.
CGGCCTTGGCGCGGTAGAGGCGGGCATCGGCCTGCCGCAGGGCCTGCTCGGCCGTTTCGTCGGGCCGCAACGCCGCCAGGCCCACGCTGATGGTAATGCTCACCGGTTGGCCGTCGTAGTCGAGCAGACGCATGTGTTCGACCTGGCGCCTCAGGCTTTCGGCGTGGCGTGCCAGGGCATCCGGCTGGGCGCCGGGCAACACCAGCAGGAACTCTTCGCCGCCATAACGGGCTGCCACGCCCCCGGCCTTGCGCACCGAGTCTTCCAACTGGCGCGCGACACGCCACAGTACGTGATCGCCGAAGGCATGGCCGTGCTCGTCGTTGAGCCGCTTGAAATGATCGATGTCGACCATCATCAAGCCCAGGATCCGCTCGGGGTGGCGCTCGCGCGACTGGCGCAGGGCCTGGTGCAAGGCGCGCCGGTTGAACAGTCCGGTGAGTGGATCGTGCGTGGCTTGCCGATAGAGCCGCAGCAGGAGGCTGAGATGGAAGTGATTGGCGGTGAGGGAAATGGCCAAGAGCACGCCCAGCAGCCAGAGCCCCTGCCAACCGGCCGGCGTGAGCCAGATGCCGGCCCGCTCTTGGGCCAGCCATTCGAGCGTGAGCATCACCAGACCCGCGAACAGGGATTCGCTCAGTGTGAACGGGAAGATGCTGAGCACGGCCACGAGCAGGTAGGGAATGAAACTATAGCCCACCAGCAGGTGCACCTGGCCGGGAGGCAGGCTCAGCAGCATCAGCCCGTAGAACGCCGCTGGCAGGGCGATGAGCAGCCCCGCGGCGAGCCGGGCGCGGAGTGGGCGGCCCTTGGCGTGATAGGCCAGAAAAAGCGTGGCGATCAGACCACCCAGAAGAAAAAAACGGCCGGGCATGATGAATGCCAGCGTCGAGGCCGGGAGCAAGAGGGTGTCGACGATCAGCCAGAGCGGAGTGAGCAGGGCGAAGATCACGCCGCACACCAGGATGCGATTGCGCAGATACTCGGTGCGGGCGAGGGAAAAATCGCGGGTGTGGTTACCGGCGTGCAGGGTGTCGCCCAGGGCGCTTGCGCCCCGGATCGCCGCTTCGTGCCAGGGGCCCGCCGGGCCCCGGATGGCGTCGGATTCGCCGTTCGCCCGCGCTGGGCGCGAATCGGTGTGGTCGGAGCGGTGGGGCCAAGGAGAAAAAGACATCGAGGGCGCTGGCAGGCCCGAAGCGCGGCGGCGCTCCGGGAGGCGTAAGAAAAATAGGTAAAAACTTAAGCGGATTATGGCATGGAGGTAAAGGCGGGAAGTTACAGATCCTCGGGAAAGCGCGGAATGTTGTTGCCTTCCGGACACACTCGATTGCGTCCGCCGCGCTTGGCCCGATAAAGCGCGCGGTCGGCGCGGTCCAGCAGCGAGCGGCGATCGTCGCCAGGCCGCCAGGTGGCGGCGCCGATGCTGGTGGTCACGTGTTCGCCATGGATGAAAAGGATCCCGGCCAGCCGGGCGCGCAGACGTTCGGCCACCCCCAAGCCGTCGGCCAGCGAGGTGTGGCTCAGGACGGCGATGAACTCCTCACCCCCCCAGCGCCCGAAATAATCGGATGGCCGCAACGTTTCGCGCAGGATGGCGGCAAGGCCGGCGAGCACGCCGTCGCCGATGGAGTGACCATAGGTATCGTTGATCCGCTTGAAGTGGTCGACGTCGAAAATCAGGACGGTACACGGCCGGCCATAACGCTCGCCGGCGGCTACCTCGGCGTCCAGGGCCTGCTCGATGCGATAGCGGTTCCAGACACCGGTGAGCGGATCGGTATGCGCTTGCCGTTCCAGCCGCCGGTTGAGTTCGGCCAGCCGCTGCCGCTCTTCGGCGAGATAAACATTGAGTACGCTGATCCGGTGCGCCGCGGCGGCCACGGCGAGGTCTTCGGCGAGACCGCGGGCCGCGCGTTGCTCGATCGGCAGCCAGGGCTCGGACTGGCCGAAAGGTTGCTCGTACCAGATGGCGGCCGGTTGGCCGGCGGTGGCGGCGGGGCCGCCTCGCCGAATGGAAGGCCTGAGCTCCTGGCGGAACATCAGCAGCCAGCCCGGCGCCTGTGGATCGATGGGCAGGGCGGCGGCGAGAAGCCCGGCGCACCCCTCCACCTCGGTCTCGGCGGCCAGTGGGCCCTGGTTGCGGGAGTTGCCGGCCCAGAAGCCCTGCGCAGGCGCATGCTCGTGCAGCCAGCCCGCGATGTTGGCCAAGATGGCGGCGGGCGGCGTACGGCCCGCCGTGACCAGACTGGAGCCGTCGACCAGGGCCAGGCCATCGGCGCGAAATAGCGCAAGCCAGTCGTCGCCGTGATGCCGAACGATCGCCTCGGGCTCGCGCAATTCGCCGCGTCCGTGGGACAACAGATCGCGGCTGTCCTGCACGCGCTGGAGATACTGGGCGTCGGCCCGGGCGCGCAACAGGAACCAGCGTTGCGCGGCCATCTCGGTTAGCGCCCGCACGGCTTCGCGCCAGGCGTGCGGCAGCGGGCCGGGCGCTCGCGCATGGCAGGCCAGCAGCGCCCGGATGCCGTATTCGTCGCGCAGCGCCACCGAGAGGGAGGCCCTGGCTCCGAGGTCGCCCAGATAGCGCGCGTAAGTTGGCGAGACCGCGCGCAACGGACTATGGGAAAGGTCGGTTGGGCGTTGCCCGGCGGGCGTTGGCGGTAGCAGCGGGACGGCGGGCGCGCCGACGTCGGGAACCGCGTAAGTCGTATCACGGAGCTGTTTGCTGGCCAGCCGGGTGGGCAGGTCGCGAGCCGAGAACCGGTGGCCCAGCAAACGCCGGACGCCGGTCGCGGCGTCTTCGGCGATAACCGTACCGCTGCCGTCATCGCCGAATTCATAGACGAGGGCGCGATCGTAGCCGATCAGGCTGCGAACCCCGCGGGTGAGCAACTGGAGCAAGGTGGCTTCGTCCACCGCGCTGGCGAGCCTACCCAGCCAGGCATTGAGGTTGGACAATAGTCGCTTGCCGTCGGACGACAGGACGGGGTCGAGCTCGACGATGATGCGTGCCCCGCTGCGATAGGCGCAGGCTTGCAGGCGCGCGCTGTGGCCGTGGACATTGCGTCGCATAACCTCGATACCGATCGGGCCGTGGGGTTGCCTGAGCTCACGCCATAATCCAGCCAGCAATTTGCTGCCCAGAAGCTTTGCCGGGGTCGTCTGCAAAGCTTGCCGCGCCGTGAACGGAAGCAATAATCCCAGGTTTGCACTGCATTGCAAGACGCGTTCGAGCGCCGTATCGAAGACGACCACGGCGCCATGGGGCTGGATGGCTTCAGGGGACGAAACGAGGTTGGAACCCGCGACGGCTGAGGGCGATGACGTCGGCGGCGCAGCGCGATTGAGCAAGGTGCTAAAAGTGCGGAGGGGTAGGATGGCGGCACCAAGAATAGCGCCACCCGGGTGGTAACAGGGACAAAAAAACCTTCCTAGGATACGATCCTCGTGACGATATTGCAACAAAAAGTCAATTTTCGTGAGATTTTCTGGCTTTGTCACTTGCGAAACCGTTGGTTGAATGCGGATAGTGCCGTGAAGCTAAAGAACTCCGGCCTTTCGGCCGGAGCTTCTCCGCCACGCTTCAGGGGAGCCTTCGGTTCCAGCAGATTTGGACTCGCTGACCCCGCCGTGGACGACGAGGCTTGCGCTTGGGTGCGTAATTTTATAATTAGAATTTGCTAAATTAGTTAACTCTAATTAAAATGAGATCAAATATACCCGAGCCGCAGGCTCCCCTGAAGCGCGGCGGAGCAACCCGGGCCGAAAGGCCGACATCCTTCGCCCAAGGAGATCGCGATGAATGTGCAGATCCAGGCTTTTTTCGATGAGCCCACCAATACCGTCAGTTATCTCGTGATCGATCCCGCCACCCGCGAGGCGGCGATCATCGACCCCGTTCTCGACTACGATCACCGTTCGGGCCGGGCGTCGGCGGAGTCCGCGGGCCGTATCCTCGAGGCCGCGCGCCAGCAGTCGGCCACCGTGGCATGGATCCTCGAAACCCATGCCCACGCCGATCATCTCAGCGCGGCACCCTGGCTCAAGCGGCAAACCGGAGCGCAAGTCGGTATCGGCGAACACATCCGCGAGGTACAGACGATCTTCCGTCCCGTGTTCAACCTCGACGACGTCTCGGGAGACGGCAGCGAGTTCGATCGTCTCTTTCGCGATGGCGAAACCTTCACCATCGGCAAGCTGCCGGTCGAGGTGCTGCATACGCCGGGCCATACGCCGGCCTGCGTTTCATATCGCATCGGCCAGGATCGGGTTTTCGTGGGCGACACGCTGTTCATGCCGGATTACGGTACGGCGCGTGCGGATTTCCCGGGCGGCGACGCGGCGGTGCTCTATCGTTCCATCCATCGTCTCCTCAGCCTGCCGCCGCAAACCCGGCTTTATTTGTGCCACGATTACAAGGCGCCCGGACGCAGCGAATACGCATGGGAAACCACGGTCGCCGAACAGCTCGAGCACAACGTGCACGTCCATCGGGGAGTCTCCGAGGCCGAGTTCGTCGCCATGCGCAATGAACGCGACGCCACACTGGCCGCGCCCACCTTGCTACTGCCCTCGATCCAGGTCAATATCCGCGCTGGCCGGTTGCCGCACGCCGAAGCCAACGGCGGCCGCTATCTCAAGATCCCCTTGCGCCTGGCGCCCGAACTTGCCTGAGCGGCGTCGCGTGTCGCAGCGGCTCCGCCCGCTGCCTTCCACGCGGCGCCAGATTCGTCATGCGCTTGCCGCACTTTCGAGATCCCGTTATGCCGTCGGTTACGCTCGACCCCGCCGTTCGCCACAACTCCCGTGTCCTGGTCGCCGCCCAGGCCTTGGGCGGCGCTTCGGCGCCGATCATCATTTCGCTGGGTGGCCTGGTCGGCCAGATGCTGAGTACCACGCCGGCCCTGGCCACGTTGCCAGTGAGCCTCTATAACACCGGCCTGGCGCTTTCCACCCTGCCGGCCGCCTGGTTCATGCGCCGGATCGGCCGCCGCCAGGCCTATCTGCTGGGCGCCGTGCTTGGCTTGCTCTCGGGTTTGTTGGCCGCGTGGGCGATCGTGTTGGGCGACTTCTGGTTGTTCTGCCTGGGCACGGCAATGGCGGGCTTCTATGGCGCCTGCGTGCAGAGCTATCGCTTTGCCGCCACCGACGGCGCGCCCCCGGATTGGCGCCCGGTGGCGATCTCGCGCGTCTTGATCGGGGGGTTGGCGGCGGCGGTGATCGGCCCCCAGGTGGTGATCTGGACGCGCGACCTCTGGGTGGCCGCGCCATTTACCGGCAGCTTCGTCGGCCAGGCCCTGCTCGCCGTTCTGGCGGTGCCGGTGTTATGGCTGCTGCGCCCGCTCCCCGCCGCCGCCGAGCCCACGGTGAGCGAGGGCGGCCGGCCCTTGCGCCAGATCGTGAGTCAACCGCGGTTCGTGGTGGCGGTCAGCGCCGGGGTCGTCTCTTATGGTCTCATGGCCTTCATCATGACCGCCGCGCCCATGGCCATGGTGGGGTGCGGCTTCACCGTCGGCGAAGCCGCGCTCGGCATCCAATGGCACGTGCTGGCGATGTTCGCGCCCAGCCTCTTCACCGGCCAGCTGATCCAGCGCTTCGGCAAGATCACGATTACCGGCGCGGGCCTGGCCCTCATCGGCGCTTCCGGCGCGCTGGCGCTGGGAGGCCTGGAACTGACCCATTTCTGGGGTTCGCTGATCCTCCTGGGATTGGGTTGGAACTTCGGCTTTATCGGCGCCACGGCCTTGATCACCGATTGTTATCGGCCGGAAGAACGTACGCGAGTGCAGTCGTTCAACGATTTCCTGGTGTATGGCTCGGTGGCCGTGGCGTCGTTCGGCGCCGGCCATCTCCTCAATACCGCGGGCTGGGAGATCATCAATCAATTGATGTTCCCCTTGCTGGCGGTGGTGTTGGCGATGCTGGCCTGGCTGGCCTGGCGGGAGCGCGAGATGGCCACTGCCTGACCACGGAGTTGTCCCCGGCTTATGTGGATAAGCCTACGGACAACTTTGTATGAATGTAAAAAATGTCATAAAAACAGCGGCTTGCGCTGTCTGCTTAAAAAGATGGCGCAAGCCGCGGCAAGCGCCGGGCGACGATGGCGCAGACCGGAAGCGGCAAGCCGCGCCGCCTCCAGGGGGCATGTCCCGTCAGTTTTACCGCCGCGCCCGGCGTTCGGCGTCCCAGAGGTCGTCGCGCGCCCGGCGCAGATCGCGATCGAGGTCGCGGATCTCGCGTCGCAATTGCTCGCGTTCTTTATCGTCTTTCGAGCGATCCAGCTTGCGTTCGCGTTCACGCAAGCGGGTATCGAGGTCGTCGACGCGGCGCTGGGCGTCATGGATCACCTTGCCGGCGCGGTAGCGCTGCAGAAAGGCGTATTCCAGATCGGCGGGGCAGGCGTTGCCGTAGTAGTTGCCCTGGCGGCCCATCTCGAAACCATTGTCGGGCGTGCAGAAGCGGCGAATGCCGATATCACGGCCCGCCGTATAGCGCGCCAGGTCGGGGCGTACGCCGGCGTCTTTGCAAGACGTTACGTGCTCGTCGAAATACGAGCGCGATTTGCCGTTCTGGCCGTCGCGCATGCCTATCTCGTACCAATCGGCGGTGCGGCATTCTTCGGCCGACATGGTGGCGCAACCGGCCAGCACGGCCAGCACGGCGGCCGCGGCTAGCGGACGGAAGGAGGAGATCGGCAGGGTCGGCATGGGGCGCTCGCAGGAAGTGTCTCGTGGCGACATTCTATGCGGATTGTCGTGTCCGGAAACAAAGTGAATCGCAAATGCCGAGCGGCGTGGCGGCGGCGGGAGCGGAAGCGCCTCGCGTCGCTGTCCGGTCCTCGCGTCGGGCCGGCTCGCCCTTGAGACCGTGGTCAATTGGTGGAATTCCTTATTCTTTCAAATAGAATTCAATTTAGAATTCAATTCAGAAGTTTCGCCAATCGGGTGAAGCGGGCAGGCGGGCCGGATACGGCGTGGTCGGGAGGGCAGTGGGATGGCGCAACTCGTATTGGGCATCGGCACCTCGCATTCCCCTTTACTGGCGTTGAGCAGCTCGCAATGGGTGCACCGGGCCGAGGTCGATCGCGGCAATCCCGAGCTCAATCTGTCCTGTGGCCGGCGCCTGGACTATGCGCAATTGCTGGCCGAGGTAGGACCGCTTTACGAGGCCGAGATCTCGGCGGCCGTACTGGCGGACAAGGAAAAAGCCTGCCAGCAAGCCCTCGATCGCCTGGCCGACGAGTTGGCAGGCGCCGCGCCCGATGTCGTGGTCATCGTCGGTGACGACCAAAGCGAACTGTTTGGCCCGCATAACCAGCCCACCCTCGCCATCTTCCATGGTGGCCAGCTCGACACCTTCGAAGGCAAGTACGCGACAGCCGATGCGCCGGCCTGGATGCGCCAGGTGGGCGAAGGCTATCTCATGGAGCGGTCGCACCAGGCGCCTGCCGACGCGGCATTCGGGCGACGGCTTATCGAGGGGCTGATGCGCGAGCATGTCGATGTCTCCAGCGTCGCCCACGTGGCGGACCCGCGCCAGGCGGGCTTTGGCCATGCCTATGGATTCGTCATCAAGCGCTTGTTCCGCGAACGCCGGATGCCGGTGGTGCCGATCATGCTCAATACCTACTATCCGCCAAATGTCCCAACCTCCGCGCGATGCTACGACATCGGCGCGGCACTGCGCCGGACCCTCGACGCCATGCCTGACGACACCCGGGTGGCCGTGGTGGCGTCGGGCGGGCTGAGCCATTTCGTGGTGGACGCCGCGCTTGACCGGCGCGTGCTGCGGGCCCTGGCGGAGCACGACGTCGACTTCCTGCGCAGCGTACCGCCGCAAGCCCTGCAGTCGGGGTCGTCCGAGATCCTGAACTGGATTCTGGTCGCCGGCGCCGTGGCGCCGCTGCCCATGGCCTGGTGCGAGTACCAGCCTTTGTACCGGACGCCGGCCGGCACCGGGGTTGGCGTGGCTTTCTGTGCCTGGCGGGCGCCATGAGCCAAATGGATTCCACCTCGATGGCGGCGGCCCCGCGTTCACATTCACTCTGGAGATTTGCGTATGTCTTTGGTCATTGATTCCCATGCCCACGTCGTGATTCCACCGGCCAGCTATCGCTATATGGCCGAGTTGGTCGGCAACCGGGGCAATCCCTCGTTGTTGCCCAGGCTGGCCGACGACGACGTTCGTGCCGCGGGGCAGTCGATCATCGACATCATGGATCGCGTCGGCACCGATATCCAGTTCTTGTCGCCGCGCCCCTATTTGCAAATGCACTCGGTCAAGCCGGCCCGGGTGACGCAGGCCTGGACGCGCCATATGAACGACTTGGTGCAGCGTACGGTGGCGCTATTTCCCAAGCGCTTTCGCGCCGTGGCCGGGCTGCCCCAGTATCGCGATACGTCGCCGGCAAATTGCATCCCGGAGCTCGAGTTCCGGGTCAAGGAGCAGGGTTTCATCGGCTGTTTGCTCAACCCCGATCCGACCGAGGGCGACGGCGAACCACCCCCCGGGCTGGGCGACGAGTTCTGGTACCCGCTGTACGAGACCTTGTGCGAACTCGACGTACCCGCCTTGGTGCACTCCGCGGGTAGCTGCAGTCCGCGCGAGTCCTACACGCTCAAGTTCATCAACGAGGAAAGCATTGCCATTACCTCGTTGCTGGACTCGCGGGTCTTCGACGACTTTCCGGACCTCAAGCTGATCATCCCGCATGGCGGTGGCGCGATTCCTTATCACATGGGGCGGTTCCGGGCCTGGACTTTGCGCAAGGGCGGCGAATACTTCGACGACAAGCTCAAGCGCCTGCACTTCGATACCACGACCTACGACCAGAATGCCCTCGAGTTGCTGTTCAAGACCGTGGGTGCCGACCGCGTATTGTTTGCTACGGAGAAGCCAGGCACCGGCAGTGCCAGGGATCCCGTCAGCGGGCGCGATCTCGACGATCTCAAGCCGGTGATCGAGAACATCGCGTTCTTGTCGCAAGAGGATCGCCGCAACATCTTCGAGTGCAATTGCCGGCGTTTGTATGGTCGTTTTCGGCCTGACGAGGCTTGAGCACGCGGGCGCCGCCCAGGCCGTCGGATCTGGGCGAAGCGGCGCCGGACCGAGATGCCGAGGGCTGCGTGGACGAGAAGGGCGATGTGCCGCGCCGCGGGCCGGCGAGATGAGGAGAGGACGATGTTGACGAAGGACGAGAACGAACTGCTGACGCGGGTGTCCGGCGAGGCGCCGATGGGCCGGATGATGCGTAATCATTTCTGGATTCCGGCCGCCTTGTCGCACAAACTCGTGGCGGATGGCGCGCCCTTGCGGGTGCGGCTGTTCGGCGAGAACTACGTGCTGTTTCGCGCCACCGATGGCCGGCTGGGCTTCTTCGACGAAGCCTGTCCGCATCGGGGGGCGTCGCTGGCGCTGGCGCGCAACGAAGACAACGCGCTCACCTGCATCTATCACGGTTGGCAGTTCCGGGTGGATGGCGTGACGGTGGCGGTGCCCACCCAGCCCCAGAACGAAAAGGCGTTCTGCGAGCGCGTGCCGTTGCGGCACTATCCGGCGCGCGAGGTGGCCGGCGTGGTCTGGGTATGGCTGGGCGAAGGCGACGGCAAAGGAAAGTTCCAGGAGTTCGAGTTCACCGCGCTGCCGGCGAGGCACGTGGTGGCCTTTCGCCAGAAGGTGGCGTGCAATTGGCTGCAGGGCGTGGAAACCACGATGGATTCGGCGCACCTCGGCGTGCTGCACCAGAGCGCCACGGCGGGCGTGGGCGATATCGAGCTTACCGCCGCCAACCAGGCGCCGGTGTACCACCTGGCCGACAAGCCCTATGGCTTCCGCTACGCATCGGTGCGCACCCTGCAAGACGGGCGGGCCTATGTCCGTACCAACTCCTTCGTGCTGCCCTGGTACGGCGTCATCTCGCCGCGTTACTCGACGGACCAGGGCGGCAATGTGTTCTTCTCGGTGCCGATCGACGACGAGAACACCTGGTACTGGCATATCGCCTACCGGATCGACGCGCCGCTCGACCCCAGCGAGCCGCGGCTGCTGTACCGCGACGCCGACGACTGGCCGCCGGGAGTCCCCGGCACCGCCGAAGACAACTGGGGCCAGGATCGCGACGTGATGGCGCGCGGCCACTTCACCGGCTTTCCCCAGGCGCTGGGCACCGAGGATTTTGCGGTCATCACCAGCATGGGTCCGATCGTGGATCGCTCCCGGGAGTTCCTGGGCGCGGGCGATGGCGCCGTGATTGCCGTGCGGCGCACCTTGCTCAGAACCCTGCGCGAGTTCATGGCCGAACAGACTCCGGCCCTGGCGCGCCACGAACATATCGATTATGCGGAGATTCGCCCGCGCGCCACCGTGTTCGAGGGCGAGGCGCAGTGGCGCGGGCTTTTGTAGGTTCTTTATCGCCCGCGGTGGTGGTGCTTGCCGGGGCGCTTCACGGTGGAAAAAAGGAGATAAAACATGTCTTTACGATGGAATCCGGCGTTCTGTATGGCCTTGGCGGCTTCATTCGCGATGGCCGCGGCAGGCGCGGCGGTGGCGCAGAGTTATCCCAGCAAACCCATCAGCGTGGTCGTGCCATACCCGCCCGGCGGCTCCACCGATTCGGTTGCCCGCCTGGTGGGCGAACGCCTGGGCGCGCGGCTGGGGCAGCCGGTGGTGGTCGAGAATCGCCCAGGCGCCAGCGGCGTGGTGGCGGCGGGGGCGGTGCTGCGCCAGCCCGCCGACGGCTACACCTTGATGCTGGTGGTCAGCAGCCACGTGCTGATTGACAAGACGATGGCCAATCTGTCGTACAGCCCTTTACGGGATTTCCGCGGCGTGGGGCCGGTGGTCTGGACGGATTTCGCCCTGCTGGCCAATCCCAGGACAGCCAAGGGCAGCCTCAAGGAGGTGCTGGAACAAATGAAGGGGGATCCCACCTCTTTCAACTGGGGCATGGTGGGAGTCAATGGCATGGGCCGGATGGCGGTGGTGCAGTTCGAGGACAAGGCGGGGGTCAAGCTGTCGCCGGTGCCCTACCAGGGCACCGCGCCGTTGCTCACTGCCGTATCCGGCGGCGACATCGATTACGCCATGGACGTCGTGGGGTCGTTCGTGCCGCAGATCCAGGCCGGACGGGTGAGGGGGCTCGCGGTTTCGGGCGACAAGCGCTTGCCGGAGATCCCCGAGGTGCCGACATTTGCCGAAGCTGGCTTGCCCGAATTCAGCTTCGGCATGTGGTATGGCCTCTTGGCGCCCAGCGCGACGCCCGATGCGGTGGTCGACGTGCTCTCGCAGGCCCTGGCGGCGGTGCTGGCCGAGCCCGATGTGCGACAGCGGCTGGCCGCCATGCAGCTCCAGCCGCTGGTGATGTCGCCCCGGGAGTTCGACCAAAGAATGGAGCAGGACTCGCGCGAGTTCGCCAGGCTGGTCGAGCGCGCCGGGATCCGGCCGGAATGAGTTTCGCGCCGGCCCCTGGATGCGCGCCGCCGGCGCGCATCCAGGGGCCGGCGAACCCGCTAGGGCTGGGGTTCGCCCTCGAAAAGCTCAAGCGGCAAGGTGGACAGAAACTCGGCGAAGCCCGTACTACCGGAGGGCGCGTGCGCCAGCATGGCGGCATGGGCCCGGTTTTCGTCGCCCGACGCGATGGCTTCGTAGACCGCCTTGTGTTCGGCCAGCGTGCGGTCGCGCCTGGCGGGCGTATCGAAGATCCGGGGGCGGTAGCGCTGGACCAGCCGGCGGATGCCGATGATGGTGTCGGCCAGTTGCTGGTTGTGGCTGCCGTGGTAGATCAGCTCGTGGAACTCGGTATTGGCTCGCAAAAAAGCCTTGGCATCGCCGGCGGCCTGCGCCGCTATGCATTCTTCCGACGCCCGTTGCAGGGCCGCGCGCGCTTGCGGACTCATGCGGCGCGCCGCCAGCTTGGCGGCGATGGCTTCCAGTTCGCATAATAATTCGAGCTGGGCACGCAATTGGGGAATGGACAGGCGGGATGCGAACACGCCGTGCCTGGGAGCGATGCGAACGAGGTCGAGCGCCGCCAACTGTTGCAGGGCTTCGCGCACGGGGGTACGGGACACGCCGAAACGCTCGGCGAGGGCGCGCTCGTCGAGCGCCGCGCCGGGAGCGATACGGCCGGTTTCGATCTCATGTTGCAGGGTTGCGCGAATCTCGTTGGCGGAACCGGTGCGCCGCTTCGGGGCGGCTGGGGCTGGCGGGTTGATGGTCTTGATCCTGCGGAAAGCGATTCCAAACTCTGGCAATATAGCAAACCGCAGGCGATGCCTGGGCGTCGGCGCCCAGGCCTGTCTAGCTCATGCATTCGGCTCTTGCCGGATTTCAAAGGAATGGAGGTATGGGAAAGGTCTCCGAATTCGGCCGCCGCGCCGGCGCCATGCATGGCGCGCTCGACAGGCTTCGGGCCATGATCGTCTTGGGCGAGCTCTCGCCAGGCGAGCAGATCCGGCAACAAGACATGGCCGATGCTCTTGGCGTCAGTCGTGTTCCGCTGCGGGAGGCGATGAATATCCTCGCCGATCAGGGTTTGCTCGTGCACCATCGCAATTCGGGGTACTTCGTGGCCCGGCGTCCGGCTGGCAGCGTGGCCCAGATCCGGCGCATGCTTTATCTGCTGGAGAACGAACTTATCGCGACGATCGATTGGCCCGAGGCCGAGCCCTTGGAACAGTTGCGGACGCTCAACCAAGAGGTCGAAGTGGCGGTGCGCGGCAATGATCTGCAGCGCGTGAGCGACAGCAACCGCAATTTCCACCTCGCTTTATATCGCCTGTCGCCGCATTCTCTGGTGCACCAGGAGGTCGAGCGCCTGTGGGCGCGGCTCGATCCCGTGTTTTCCGCCAAGATGACGCGGCCGGAATACATCCAGCGCATGGTCGAGGAGCACGCCCTGATCATCCAGGCCCTGGCCGGCCGCGATCGCGCCGCCCTGCGGCGCGTCATCGATCAACATCGCTACGGGCAAGGCCCGGTGCCGGCTCTTACTCCCCCCGAGGCTTCAGGAGACTGAATCATGCAACAACGTTTGAGCGGCCGGGTGGCCGTCGTAACCGGCGGTGCCAGCGGCATGGGCGAAGGCATCGCCCGCCGCCTGGCGGCGGAAGGCGCCCAGGTCGAAATTCTCGACCGCCAGCCGGCCGACACAGTGTTGGCCGCGATTCGCGCGGCGGGCGGGCAGGCGGATTCGGTGCTGGCGGACACCACCGACGAAGCGGCGCTGGCGGCGGCGGCCGCCGCCGTGGGCGAGCGGCACCAGGGCCGCATCGATATCCTCGTGAACAACGCCGGCATCCTGTCGGAACGCAAGCCCTGGCACGAACTGGCCAGGGCCGAGGTCGAGCGCTTCCTGCAGGTCAACTTCATGGGCTACTTCCTCACCACGCAAGCCTTCTATCCCCTGCTGCGCCAGAGCAGGGCCGGCCGCGTCATCAACGTAGCCTCGCGCACCTATTTCCTGGCCAATCCGGGGCAGCTGGCCTACGTGGCCAGCAAGGGCGCGGTGATGGGCATGACCCGGGTGCTGGCCAAAGAGATGGGCCCGGAAAACATCACGGTCAACGCGGTGGCGCCGGGGATGATCGCCACGCCGGGCACGCGCGAGTACTCCGACGAAGCGGCCTTTGATCGCGTGATGCAGAACCAGGCGATCCGCAAGCGGGGCGAGCCTCGCCACCTGGCCGGTTTGGTGGCCTATTTGGCCAGCGACGACGCCGAACTCGTGACCGGCCAGATGTGGCTGTGCGATGGCGGCGGCTATCTGCTGTAGCCCTTACTTACCGCTGGTTTCAAGCCAGCCGTGGATCCAGGTCAAGCGTTCCAGGGCGTCGTTCATCAGCATCAAGCCCTCTTTTTGCGACATGTCGAGCGGCAAGGCTTCGGCAAGCCGGTTCGCGACCCAACCCGCCTCGTCCAGGCGGGCGGTGTCGGCGTTGCCGAGCCATGGGGCGCCACGCGCCTGGTCGAGCCGAATCAGGCGCTCGAGCACCTGCACCGTGGAGCGCAAGGCTTCGGGCACGGGAACCACGGGATCCTGTGGCAGGGGCTCGGCCTGGCCCATCCATAGCCCGTATTGCCCTATCTCGGCGTGGAGCAGCCGAAAACGCTCGCCGCCCCGGCATTGGATGCGCATCAGGCCGGGCATCACGGTTTCCGAGGATTGGATATGCGCCAGGGTGCCCGCTTCCGTCAGCACCTCGGTACCCTCGGGAGAGCGAACCTCGTGGCCGGAGAGGAGCCCCACCACGCCAAAGGGCATCCCGGCCTCGAGGCAGCGCCGGACGAGATGCAGGTAACGGACTTCAAAAACCTGAAGCTGCAGGCTGCCGTCGGGAAACAGGGCATGTTGCAACGGAAACAGGGGCAGGGCACTCACGGTGTTCTCTCCGGTAGACACAACGGATCGGGCCGGCCCGGCGAGCCGGCCCGCGCCACCACCGGGCGCGAAGCGAGACGGCGGCAACGGCTACCGCCAGCGTACCACTGCGGCCATTCTCGTGAGGCGCGTGGTCAGCGCAATGGTGTGAGCCGGCTCCGGTCGATCTGGGCAGGGTTGGCCACCGCAGCGGACAGCGTCACCCGGCCGTCCCGGATGACCAAGGGCTCGGCCAGCAGTTGCTCGGCCATGCTTAGATACCAGGTGACTTCCGCCGGCAAGGCGTGGGCCGGTAGCGTCGACGCCAACTGGAGTGCGCTCAAGGTGCCCAGGCTGCTTTCGCCAAACAGACCGATCGTGGCCAGGAGGCCGGCGGCGTCGGCTTGTTGCGCCATCCAACGGGTGAAGCTCAGACCGAAACGGCCAGGCTTCAGACTGAGGGCCTGGGCGCCACGTTCGAGGAAGAGCTCCAGGTCGCGGCGCGATGTGAGGTCGAAGTCCACCAGGATGGGCACCGGACTTTGCCGCTGCAGCGCTTGGAAGGCCCGATCGGGAGCCAGCCGCGCCGGATCTTCCACCACCATGCAACCTGCTTCGCCCATCATGGCCACATATTCCGCCGCATCGGCCATGGCATAGGCGCCATTGGCATCTACGTAAAGCCTGATTTGCTCGCCCACGGCGGCACGGACTTCGCGCATCACCGCCACGTCGGTGGGCAGGCCTTGCCCCCCTTTGATCTTGAGGGTGCGAAAGCCGTGCTGGCCGATGGCCGAGGCCGCTTCGCGCGCCATGTCCAGCGGCGCTTGCCGTGTGACCGTCCAGGACAGTTCGACGTGATCGCGGCCGCCCCAGAGCACCCACAGGGGCAGCCCTTTGCCTTGGGCATGAGCGTCCCACAGCGCATTATCGAGCAATGCCTTCGCCGCCTGGTTCTCGGGGATGGAAGCCAGCGCCGCATGGATTTCGCCTGGCGTGGAAAACTCGAGATGGTGCAGGCGGGGAATCAGGATTTCTTCGAGACCGGCCTGCAGCAGGCGGACGGTGGCGCCGTTCCAGGTGGGTTTGACGGTAATCTCGGCCCAGCCTGTATGGCCCGAATCGAGGGTGATTGCCAGGGCGACAAACTCGGCTTCGTTTTCGACGATGTCGCTCCAGCGCACCGGCTTATGGTATGGCAGGCGGTAGGTGTAGAGCTGATGGCTGTGATAGCGAGCCATGGTTCAATCTCTGCGAATGCCGGCAGTTTTGACCACGGCGCCCCAATGGTCTGATTCCTTTTGCAGATAGGCGCGGTAGGGGGCGCCTTTAAGATAGACCGGTTCCATGCCCAGGCGGGCAAACAGCTCCAGGGTTGCCGGCGCGGTCATGAAGGTGTCGAGCGCCGCCGTCAGGGTGGCCTGGATGGCCTGTGGCAGTCCGGCGGGAGCCGACAGGTTGTACCAGGCAAGAATCACGAAATCGGGAAAGCCGGCTTCGACGAAAGTGGGAATGTCGGGCGCGAGCGAACTGCGCTCGGCGCTGGTGATGCCGAGGGCCTTGAGCTGGCCGGCCTCAACGCGTGCCAGCGTGCCCGGGATTGTCACGAAGGCAAAGGCGACGTCACCGCGCATCACGGCGAGTGTGGCGTCGGCCTGGCCTTTGTAGGGAATGTGACGAATGTCCAGATTGGCCTGGCGCTTCAGGATCTCGCCAGCTAAGTGACCCGTGGTGCCGGGACCGGCCGACGAGAATGTCAGTTCGCCGGGCTTCTGCCGTGCCAGAGCGACCAAGTCTTGTAGCGTCTCGACGCCAAGCTCGGGATTGACGACCAGCAGATTGGGCGCGGCGCCGAGCAGACCGATCGCGGTGAGGTCTGTCAGCGGATCGTAGTCGAGCTGGTACAAATAGGGATTCAGGGCATGGGTGGGCAGGCCGGCCACCAGCAGGGTGTAGCCGTCGGGCGCGGCGCGCACCACTGCCTCCGTGCCGATATTGCCGCCCGCTCCCGGGCGGTTTTCGACGATGAAGGGCTGTCCGAGGTCATGCTGCAGGCTCTCGGCCAGGAATCGCGACAGCGTGTCCACCGATCCGCCCGGGGCGAACGGAACCACAATCTTGACCGGCTGCTGGGGCCATCCTTGGCTTTGCGCAAAGCCGCAGAGCAGCAGGCTGGCAACGCCCAGGAGGAAGCGACGATAGGGTTTCATGATCGATGGTCTCCGTGCTTTTTCGGTATTTGGCCGGTATTCGCGCTCCCCGAGCCTGGAGACTCATGATAGGTTCGGCGCTTGTAGGGGTCTAATAGATAGCGGCCATAGGGTGTATGGCGAGTATGAATACAACCGTGCACCACGATCGGCATAGGGGGCAGTCTTTGTAGACTGCGCCCCTGCCACACCACCCGGCATGCGGGTCCGCACCGGGCGGTTCGAGAAGTTGAGGTCAGGAGAGCCGGGGGAGTCCAAGCCGGTCGAAGTAGGC